>NZ_JAZHSB010000001.1:5845000-7154877 GCF_036924715.1 Bradyrhizobium sp. AZCC 1721
AAGGCGTTGTTAACGCGACGTCGAGTAAACCGGTGGCCAAGATTGCTTTCTGGCATGGATTGCCTGGTCCGGAGCGGGTCCGCACGATTGGTGCTTGCGCCAAGCGGCTTCAATTCTTCTTCTCGTAACGGTCGAATGCCTTGATAAGGCAGGTGAGAATTTCTGCCGAAGTCTCTAATATCGCTTTCAGTTACCCTGCTGATGTTATCTCTCAGATGTGCGATGGTCGCGTGGAAGCGCTCCTTCTTGCAGGTGCTGGGGCGATCGATCGGCTGAAGATGCCACATGCATCTACTTTTCAGCCCACACTGGAGTTGCATTGCATGGCGCAAAAGTCCGCGAACAGTATCGCCGAGATTTTCGCCGCCTTCCTCAAATTGGGCCTCACATCGTTCGGCGGGCCGATCGCGCATCTCGGCTACTTCAGGGCGGAGTTCGTCGAGCGGCGAAAATGGCTGAGCGAAAGCAGCTATGCTGACGTCGTTGCGCTCTGCCAATTCCTGCCGGGCCCGGCGTCCAGCCAGGTCGGCTTCGCCCTCGGCGTCCTGCGCGGCAACGGCCTGCTCGGCGGGTTAGCTGCGTGGTTCGCTTTCACCATGCCATCTGCCATCATTCTCTTCGCTTTCGCGCTCGGTGCGAGCATCCTCACTGGCCCGTTTGCCGAAGGCATTCTCCACGGCCTGAAGCTGGTGGCGGTTGCTGTGGTCGCACAGGCCATCTGGGGTATGGCGAGCAGCCTGACGCCGGACCGCGAACGCGCCGCCATCGCGCTTGCCGCCGTTGCGATCGTGGTTTTCGTCGGTGGGTCGTTCGGACAGATCGGCGCCATCGCGCTTGGAGCCTTGGCCGGACTCTGGCTGTGCCGCGGAGGCGGACCCGCTCCAACCGGCCATCTCGGATTCTCCGTATCGCATCGACACGGCGCGGCGGCGCTCGTGCTTTTCGCGGTCTTGTTCCTGGTCACGCCGCTGGTGACAGCAAAAACCGGCTCGCAAGGGCTTGCCCTGTTCGACGCCTTCTATCGTTCCGGCGCCCTGGTGTTCGGCGGCGGCCATGTCGTGCTGCCGCTGCTGCAGGCGGAAGTCGTAACGCCGGGCTGGGTCAGCAACGAGGATTTCCTCGCCGGTTACGGCATGGCGCAAGCAGTGCCCGGACCGCTGTTCACGTTCGCGGCCTATCTCGGCGCCGTCGCAGAGCCCGCCCCCAACGGGCTCGCCGGCGCTTCGATCGCGCTCATCGCCTTATCCCTGCCGGGACTGCTGCTGGTCTACGGCATGCTGCCGTTCTGGGACGCGCTGCGCCTGCGCCCCAAGGCCCAGGCCGCGATGTGCGGCACCAATGCCGCTGTCGTCGGCATCCTTGGCGCCGCGCTCTACAATCCGGTCTGGACCAGCGCCGTGCTCACGCCACGTGACTTCGGCGTCGCGCTGGCCGGCTTCCTGCTGCTGACGGTCTGGAAGCTGCCGCCATGGATTGTCGTCGTCATTCTTGCGACGGCCGGAGCTGCGCTGCGGCTGACCTGACGTCTGCCCGTTCATTCAGCATTAAATCAAAGCTGCACTGCACATGCTGCAGTGCCACATCAGCGCTGCGACGCTAAATTCACGTCTCCGTACAATTGGAGGGCTGGAGATCGCACAGAATTGCCTTGTGCGCAGCGTCTGGAATGGCTCTAATAAGATAACCCTATGATCCAATTTAAAAACCACAAGAACGCTCGTTAAGCGTTCGCAGGCAAAAATAAGGCCGCGTTTCCTAAGCTTGCGCGGACAAGGTAGGAATGAAACCGACTGATATCTCGGCGCCAGACTACTTTCACAAAGTGGTTGATTGCCAATGGGCCTGCCCCGCACACACCCCGGTTCCCGAGTACATCCGTTTGATTGCCGAGGGGCGTTATAGCGACGCCTACATGATCAACTGGAAATCGAATGTGTTTCCCGGAATTCTGGGACGCACCTGCGATCGTCCATGCGAGCCCGCCTGCCGGCGCGGCCGCGTCGAGGAAAACCCGGTTGCGATCTGCCGCCTGAAGCGCGTTGCCGCCGACTTCAAGGACGACGTCAAGCACCGCATGCCGAAGCCATCATCGGCGAAGAACGGCAAGCGCATAGCGCTGGTCGGCGGCGGGCCTGCGTCGCTTGCGGTGGCGCGGGACCTCGCACCGCTCGGCTATCACTGCACCGTGTTCGATTCCGACCCCAAGGCGGGCGGCATGATGCGGAGCCAGATTCCAAAGTTCCGCCTGCCTGACACCGTCATCGACGAGGAAACGGGCTACATCCTCGACCTCGGCGTCGAGTTCAAGGGCGGCCACCGCGTCGACAGCCTGAAGAAGCTGCTCAACGAGAACTACGACGCGATCTTTATCGGCTCCGGCGCGCCGCGCGGCCGCGAGCTCGACATCCCCGGCCGCAAGGAAGCGGCTGGCAATATCCATATCGGAATCGAATGGCTGGCATCGGTCTCGTTCGGCCATGTCGAGAAGATCGGCCGCCGCGTGATCGTGCTCGGCGGCGGCAACACCGCGATGGATTGTTGCCGCACCGCGCGCCGGCTCGGCGGCGAGGACGTCAAAGTGATCGTGCGCTCCGGCTTCGAGGAGATGAAGGCAAGCCCCTGGGAGAAGGAAGATGCCCTTCACGAGGATATTCCGATCCTCAATTACATGGTGCCGGTGGAATTCAAGCATGTAAGCGGCAAGCTGATCGGCGTCACCTTCCAGAAGGTGAAGGCCGAATACGACGCCAAGGGCCGTCGTAACCTGGTGCCCACGGGCGAGCCTAACCAGACCATCCCTTGCGACGACGTGCTGGTCGCCGTCGGCCAGGAGAACGCGTTCCCCTGGATCGAGCGCGACTGCGGCATCGAATTCGACAAATGGAACATGCCGCAGGTCGATCCCATCACCTTCGTCTCGACCAATCCGAAAGTGTTCTTTGGCGGCGATGCCGCCTTCGGTCCGAAGAACATCATCTGGGCGGTGGCGCACGGCCACGACGCGGCGCTGTCGATCCACAAGATGCTCTCTGGCGAGGACATCAACGAGCGTCCGCTGCCCGAGGTAAACGTCTTCTCGCAGAAGATGGGCATCCACGAGTGGAGCTACGACAACGACATCTCCGGCGACAAGCGCTTCAAGGTGCCGCATCGCGACAAGGTGATCGCGCTAAAGGACATCAAGGCGGAGGTCGAGCTCGGCTATGACGTCAAGCTCGCGCTGGGCGAGGCGCAGCGCTGCCTGAACTGCGACGTGCAGACGATATTCTCGGCGCCCGCCTGCATCGAATGCGACGCCTGCGTCGACATCTGCCCGATGGATTGCATCACGTTCACAGAGAACGGCGAGGAGGACGACCTGCGGCAGCGGCTGAAAGCGCCGTCGCCGCATCACGACCAAGCGCTCTATGTCGCCGAAGGGCTCAAGACCGGCCGCGTCATGGTGAAGGATGAAGACGTCTGCCTGCATTGCGGGCTGTGCGCCGAGCGTTGTCCGACCGGTGCCTGGGACATGCAAAAGTACCTCATCGATATGACTCACGCGGGATCAACATGTCAGTCCAAAGCCCGATCAGCAGCGTAAACGACTTCGTCGTCCGTTTCGCCAACGTCAACGGTTCGGGTTCAGCCAGCGCCAACGAACTGTTCGCGCGCTCGATCCTGCGCCACGGCGTGCCGGTGTCACCGCGCAATATCTTCCCTTCCAACATCCAGGGACTTCCGACCTGGTACGAGGTGCGGGTGACGGAGGCCGGCCATCTCGGCGCCCGCGGCGGCGTCGATTTGATGGTGGCGATGAACCCGCAGACCTGGGACAAGGACGTCGCCTCGATCGAGCCCGGCGGCTATCTGTTCTACGATTCCACCAAGCCGATGCCGTCGTCGAAATTCCGCGCCGACATCACCGTGATCGGCGTGCCGCTGACTGCGATCACCAATTCGACCTATACCGATCCGCGCCAGCGCCAGCTCTTCAAGAACATCATCTATCTCGGCGCGCTCTGCGCCCTGCTCGATCTCGATCCCAAGCTGGTCGAGCAACTGATCGGCGAACAGTACAAGGGCAAGGAAAAACTCCTGTCGTCGAATGTCCACGCGCTGCATCTCGGCCGCGACTGGGCACTGCAGAACCTGAAGTGCCCGATCGGTTTGCAGGTGAAGAAGTCCGACAAGGTCGGCGACCGCATCTTCATGGAAGGCAACAGCGCGGCGGCGCTAGGGGCGGTCTATGGCGGCGCCACCGTCTGCGCCTGGTATCCGATCACGCCTTCGTCGTCGGTGGCGGAAGCCTTCACGAGTCACTGCAAGAAGCTGCGGCACGACCCTGAGACGGGCAAGGCGAAATACGCGATCGTGCAAGGCGAGGATGAGCTCGCATCCATCGGCATCGTGATCGGGGCCTCCTGGAACGGCGCGCGGGCCTTCACCGCAACCTCCGGCCCCGGCATTTCCTTGATGACCGAATTCATCGGCCTGTCCTACTTCGCGGAAATTCCGGCCGTGATCATGAACATCCAGCGCGCCGGCCCCTCGACGGGCATGCCGACGCGCACCCAGCAATGCGACATCATCGCCTGCGCCTATGCCTCGCACGGCGATACCAAGCACGTCCTGCTGTTCCCGGAAGATCCGGCCGAAGCGTTCGAGTTCGCCGCACAATCATTCGACCTCGCCGATCGGCTGCAAACCATGATCTTCCTGATGATCGACCTCGACATCGGCATGAACCACCGCCTCTGCCGCCCGCTGAAGTGGGACGACGCCAGGCAGTATGACCGCGGCAAGGTGATGACTGCGGAAATGCTCAATGAACCGGGGCGCGATTTCGGCCGCTATCTCGACGTCGACGGCGACGGGATTCCCTACCGCACCTATCCCGGCACGCACCCGACCAAGGGTTCGTTCTTCACCCGCGGCACCTCGCGCGACCGCTACGCGCGCTATTCGGAAGAAGGCGCCATTTACGCCGACAACATGCAGCGGCTCGTGCGCAAATTCGAGACTGCGCAGGACATGGTGCCGCGGCCGTTGCAGGCCAACGCCGCCAGGCCGACCAAATACGGCGTGATCTATTTCGGCTCAACGTCGCCCGCGATGGACGAGGCGATCGGGATCTTGGAAGCGCGCGGGCATCAGCTCGACCGCATGCGCATCCGCGCCTTCCCGTTCCACTCCAGCGTCGCGAGCTTCATCGCCGACCATGATTTCGTTTATGTGGTCGAGCAGAACCGCGACGCCCAGTTGCGGCAGTTGATCGTCAACGAGAACGGCATCGATCCGGTGCGGCTGGTGCCGATCCTGCACTATGACGGCACGCCGATCACCGCACGCTTCATCGCCAATGCGATCGGCGACCACCAGGATCATCTGAAAGTGACCCCTCTCCGCAAGGCCGTGTCATGACCTACATTGCAAAACCGAAATTCCAGCATCCGGGCCTGCCGAAGAACGAACTCGGCTACACCCACCGGGATTACGAGGGGAAAGTTTCGACCCTGTGCGCCGGCTGCGGCCACGACTCGATCACCGCCTCGATCATCGAGGCCTGCTATGAACTCTCGATCGAGCCGCACCGGGTGGCGAAGATTTCCGGCATCGGCTGCTCGTCGAAGACGCCGGACTATTTCCTCGGCAATTCGCACGGCTTCAATTCGGTGCACGGCCGGATGCCGTCGGTCCTTACCGGCGCCAACCTCGCCAATCGCGACCTGATCTATCTCGGTGTCTCCGGCGACGGCGATAGCGCCTCGATCGGCTTCGGCCAGTTCGCGCATTCGATCCGGCGCGCCGTCAACATGACCTACATCGTCGAGAACAACGGCGTCTACGGCCTGACCAAGGGACAATTTTCGGCAACCGCCGATCGCGGCTCGAAGTCGAAAAAGGGTGTGATTAACACCGACAACGCCATCGACCTGGTGGCGATCGCGCTGCAATTGGGCGCGAGCTTCGTGGCGCGCAGCTTCTCCGGCGACAAGAGCCAGCTCGTGCCGCTGATCGCAGCGGCCATCCGGCACAAGGGCGCGGCGTTCATCGACGTCATCAGCCCCTGCATCGCCTTCAACAATCACGCCGGCTCGACCAAGAGCTTTGACTATGTCCGCGAGCATAATGATGCGGTCAACCGCCTCGACGTGCTCACCGGACGCGACCCGATCACCGTCGAATATGCGCCGGGCACGGTGCAGGTGGTCGAGCAGCATGACGGCACGCGACTGGCGCTGCGCAAGATCGACGCCGACTACGACGCCAACGACCGTCTGGCCGCCATGACCTTCCTGCAGAAGCACGCCGCCAAGGGCCAGGTCGTCACCGGACTGCTCTATGTCGATCCGGACGCGGAAGACCTCCACACCCATCTCGACACCGTCGAGACACCGCTCAATACGCTAGAAGCCAAGGACCTGTGCCCCGGCTCGGCGGCGCTGGAAAAGATCAACGCCAGCCTGCGGTAGCTATGCTACCGCGGCGATCTTCCGCGGATTTGCAACGTACTCCTTCAAGACCGTACCGGATGCATCGGCCTCGACGAGAGATACGTCGTAGGTCCAGAGATCGGCAAGGTGCTGCAGCACGCGCTTGGCGTCGGCCTCGATGAGCTGTGCACCCTTCACCACGGTGTGGCGCAACATCAGGCGACGATCGCCGGCAAGGTCGACATCGACGACTTCGATATTCGGGTCGATGAAACCGACATCGTACTGCCGCGCCAGTTCGCGGCGGAGCCGGCGATAGCCGCGCTCGTCGTGGATGGCATCGACCAGGATACCGGCCCGCTCTTCCGGATCGTCATGCAGATGGAACATGCGGAAGCGCCGCATCAGCCGCGGGCTCATGTACTGGCTGATGAAGCTTTCATCGCGATAATTGGCCCAGATGTCGCGCAACACGCCCATCGTGTCGCCGGTCCCGGCGATATCAGGGAACCAATCGCGGTCCTCGGCTTCCGGATTGGTGACGATGCGCTCGATGTCCTGCATCATCGCAAATCCCAGCGCATAGGGATTGAAGCCGGAATAGCGCGGATCGTCGAACTCGGGCTGGAACACGACGTTGGTGTGCGACTGCAGGAATTCGAGGAAATTGCCGTCCGTCAGCCGCCCCTGCTCGTGCAGCCGGCTTATGATGCGATAATGAACGTAGGTCGCCGTGCCCTCGTTCATCACCTTGGTCTGACTCTGTGGATAGAAATACTGCGCGATGTGCCGCACGATCCGCAATATTTCGCGCTGCCAAGGCTTCAGCCGAGGCGCCGTCTTCTCGAGAAAATACAGCAGGTTTTCCTGCGGCAGACCGAGCATCTGGCGACGGCGCTCCACATCCAGTACCGCGCCGCTCTTGGCCGGGCCGGTGGGAACGGTGCGCCACAGATCGTTGAACTCCCTCTCCTCGTGGGCACGGCGCCGGCCCGCCCGCTTTTCCTCCGCGCGTAGGTCGAGGCTCTTCTTGCCGGGATAGCGATCGATGCCGTGCGACATCAAGGCGTGCGCGGCGTCGAGCGTGTGCTCGACCGCCAGCCGGCCATGGCGCTCCTCGCAGTGCGCCACATAGCGCTTGGCGAATTCGAGATAGTCGAGAATGCCGTCGGCATCGGTCCATTGCTTGAACAGATAGTTGTTCTTGAAGAAGTGATTGTGGCCGAAGGCGGCATGCGCGATGACGAGCGTCTGCATCGTCGCGGTGTTTTCCTCCATGAGATAGGATATGCACGGCGAGGAGTTGATGACGATCTCGTAGGCCAGACCCATTAGCCCCTTGCGGTAGGATGCCTCCTGGAAGGCAAAGTGCTTGCCGAACGACCAATGCTTGTAGAACAGGGGCATGCCGACCGACGAATAGGCGTCCAGCATCTGCTCGGCGGTAATGACCTCGATCTGGTTGGGGTAGACGTCGAGCCCCAATTCGTCCCGCGCAATCTGCTCGCAGGCGTCGCAGATCCGCTGCAGCGTCCGAAAATCCCAGTCGGCCCCCTCAAACAGCAACTGGTCGGTCGCGGTCATGACCCGGTCCTTTCCTGCTGGCCACGGCGCTGGAAGAGATCGTGAAACACCGGGAATATCTCGCTGCGTTCGTTGACCTTGCGCATCGACAGCGGCGCACCATTCGCACGCAAGCCCTCGTAAAGGGTCCAGAGCGCCGAATTGGGCATTTCGTAGGACAGGCCGTTTTCCTGGCCGACTTCCAGGTAGGCAAAAAACTGGGTGACCGGCAGGATGTTATCGGTGAGGAGCCGGCTCGCGACTTCGCCGTCCGCGTAGGAATTGTCGCCGTCGGAAGCCTGTGCAGCGTAGATGTTCCAGTCCGCCGGC
Organism: Bradyrhizobium sp. AZCC 1721; assembly: GCF_036924715.1. NCBI lineage: Bacteria > Pseudomonadati > Pseudomonadota > Alphaproteobacteria > Hyphomicrobiales > Nitrobacteraceae > Bradyrhizobium > Bradyrhizobium sp. AZCC 1721. The sequence continues at coordinate 5,853,310 of NZ_JAZHSB010000001.1, forward strand.
CGGAACCGCGACCGCACTATGTCATGCATCGCCTGCAACGCGCTTGACACCAGCGTGCCGCCGGAAGCCGGCCCGTAAAAGAACGTCTGCTCGTCGACCTCTTCGGCCCGGTCGGTATGCCGGATGAAAACGATCTCGACGTGGCGATAGCGCCGCTTCAGGAAGACGTAGAGCAGCATATAGAAGCGCTTGGCGAGATCCTTCATATGCTCGGTCATCGAACCGGAGACGTCCATCAGGCAGAACATCACGGCCTGCGCCACCGGCTTCGGTACCGTCTCGAAACGCCGGTACCGGATGTCGATCGGATCGATAAACGGGATGCGGCGCATCTTTGACTTCAGGGCCTCGATCTCGGCCATGAGCTCGGCGCGACGCTCCTCGCTGCAATCCAAAAGCTCCGCTTCGAGCGCCTCCAGCACCTCCCGCCTCGGTCGCCGTAGCGCAACGCGCCGCGCCAGAGCGCGACTTACCGTTCGGCTCACCGAGATGTTGGCGGGCGATCCGGATGTTGTGTAACCGGCCCGGCGAATGCCTTCGCTCTCCACCTCAGCCAGCTTTCGCTTGGCAAGATCAGGCAATTCCAGGTCGTCCAGGAACAGGTCGACAAACTCGTCGCGGCTGAGAACGAAGCGGAACGTATCTTCGCTGTCGCCCTCGCCCGCTCCTCTTCCCCTGCCGCCGCTCTGGTTTGGTCGCGGCAGGATATCGCCTTCGACGAACTTCTTGTTTCCAGGCAGCACCATGTCGCGCGTGCCGCCTTCGCGGCGAAAGCGCGGCTCGTCCATGCCGTCGATCGGGACGCTGACCTCGCCGCCTTCCAGGACATCCTTGATGTCCCGGCTCTGCGACGATTTCTTCACAGCTCCCTGGACCAGCGCCTTGGCCCTGCGCAGAAAGCGCTGGCGATTCTCGAGACTCTTGCTGCCTGGATTCAGGCGCCGGTCGACGATGTGAATAGCCACGTTTTCATCCGCCTCAGCCTGCTTGTTTTACGCGCATATACCACTCGACCAACCGGCGGACTTGCCGCTCGGTGTAGCCGCGCTCGACCATGCGCGCGACAAAGTCGTCATGCTTCTTTTCGGTATCGCCGTCCTTCTTCGAGCCGAAGGATATCACGGGCAGCAGATCCTCGACCTGGGAGAATATCCGCTTCTCTATCACTTCCCGGATCTTCTCGTAGCTGGTCCACGCCGGGTTCTTGCCGCTGTTCTGGGCGCGCGACCGCAGCGAGAACTTGACGACCTCGTTGCGGAAGTCCTTGGGATTGGCAATGCCGGCCGGCTTTTCGATCTTGGTCAGCTCCTGATTGAGCAGGTCGCGATCGAGCAGTTGTCCGGTGTCGGGATCCTTGAAGTCCTGATCCTCGATCCAGGCATCGGCATAATCGACATAGCGATCGAACAGGTTCTGGCCGTAATCCGCATAGGATTCGAGATAGGCCTTCTGGATCTCGTTCCCGATGAACTCGGCGTAGCGCGGCGCCAGTTCGGCCTTGATGAATTCGAGGTAACGCTTCTCGACTTCGTCGGGAAGCTGCTCGCGCCGGATCGCCTGCTCCAGCGTGTACATCAGGTGGACCGCGTCGGCACCGACCTCATTGGTGTCGTGGTTGAAGGTCGCGGCGAGAACCTTGAAGGCGAAGCGGGTCGAGACGCCGTCCATGCCTTCATCGACGCCGGCAGCATCCCTGTATTCCTGGACGCTGCGCGCCTTAGGATCCGACTCCTTGAGGCTTTCACCATCGTAGATCCGCATCTTGGCGAACACGGTCGAATTTTCGTGCTTGCGCAACCGCGACATCACCGAGAAGCGCGCCATGGTTTCCAGCGTGGCCGGAGCGCACGGTGCTGTGGCCAGTTCGGAGCTCTGGATCAGCTTCTCGTAGATCTTCTGTTCTTCGGTGACCCGCAGGACGTACGGCACCTTGATGACGCAGATGCGGTCGATGAACGCCTCATTGTTCTTGTTGGCTTTGAAGCTTGTCCATTCGGCCTCGTTGGAGTGGGCGAGAATGACGCCGCTGAAGGGGATCGCACCGATGTTCTCGGTCCCGATATAGTTGCCCTCCTGCGTCGCCGTCAGCAGCGGATGCAGCATCTTGATCGGCGCCTTGAACATCTCGACGAATTCGAGAATGCCCTGGTTGGCGCGGTTGAGGCCGCCCGAATAGCTGTAGGCGTCGGGATCGTTCTGGGCGAAGGTCTCCAGCTTACGGATGTCGACCTTGCCGACCAGTGACGAGATATCCTGGTTGTTTTCGTCGCCAGGCTCGGTCTTTGCGATCGCGATCTGCCGCAGCCGCGACGGCTGGATCTTGGCGACGCGGAATTGTGAGATGTCTCCACCGAACGCTTCGAGACGCTTGTAGCACCACGGACTCATCAGTCCGTTGAGGCGACGGCGCGGAATGCCGTACTTCTCCTCGAGCATCGGCCCGAGCGAATCCGGATCGAACAGGCTGAGCGGGCTTTCGAACACGGGGCTGAGTTCGTCGCCGGCCTTCAACACGTAGATGGGGTGAACTTCCATCAACGATTTGAGGCGCTCGGCGAGCGACGACTTTCCGCCGCCGACGGGGCCCAGCAGATAGAGGATCTGCTTGCGCTCTTCGAGACCCTGCGCGGCGTGGCGGAAGAACCCGACGATGCGCTCGATCGTGTCTTCCATGCCGTAGAAGCCCGCGAACGCCGGATAGAGCCGCATCGTGCGATTCAAAAAGATACGGCCAAGGCGAGGGTCCTTGGCCGTGTCAATCATCTGGGGCTCGCCGATCGCAGCTAGTAGTCGTTCGGTCGCATTGGCATATCGCATCGGATCGTTTCGACACGACTCGAGATATTCCGCCATCGACATGTCGGCTTGACTTCGAGCTTCGAAGGACCGGGCGAAAGCATTGAACAGAGAATCGTTGTACATGATCCGTCTCTCCATGGTCACCTGTAAATGCCGGACGCACCACTAGGGTTCCCAGTATCGGAGCGTCACAGCTTCCGTTCGCGAATCACCGTCGTCACATATGACGATTGGACACGCGAGCGACTTCACAATGCAATGCAATACTCATGCTAAGGGCCTCTACCTCGTAAAGATACGGTGCCATTTCGCTCGCGTTGTAGCCGGGCAGCAACATTTTTCACCGGGGAAGTACTGAGCAATATGTAAGGGGTTTTTTAGGGATTGTGAGCAGGTGCGGGGCTCAAATCTGCACCGGGGCCCGGCAAGGCGAAGGCGGCAAACGCTGTAAGCCCCGGGCTCTGAACCGGGGATAAACGCCGTATTTATCACGCATTCAGGCCTTTGGGCGGGCCGCGCTGACGCAAAATGGCCAAATATCCCGTCAGGGCCAGTCGCGAACCTGCGTTTGAACGCACCCGGCGCCACCTGCAACTAAAGTAATATGCCGCGCGTTTAATCCGAGTCTGCCATGAAATATCTCTGGATCGTTGCCACCGTTGCCTCCCTCGTCGGAGCCAATGCCTGCCACGCCCAGGATGGCGTCGATAAAGCCAGGACCGCCGCATTCGACGGGCAAATGTTCGGCAGCCCGCTCAGCCAAAAGACGTATGCCTGCTTTGTGCGTCGTTATGACGCCAACCATCTGGCGCGGCATCCGAAGCAGAAGGTCAGCGCGATGAAGCTTTTGGTGACGGCCGAAGACGTGCCGGAAGACAAGACCATCAATTATTCCTTCCGCCTCGGTTTCAAATATCGCCACCGCGCGGGCAATTTCGATTCCAGCGGCTATTGCAATCACATTGTCGCCGAAAACACCGGCGGCGAAATTCGTCTCGGCTGCAGCATCGATTGCGAAGGCGGCGGCATTGAAGTGGCGATGAAGGACGATAGACGGCGTGTCGGTCAATTCTCCAAAGCCGGAATCGAGCTCGCCGCCTGTGGCAACACCATGAAAGCCCAAAATGTCGCACTGGAAGATTTGCTGCCGGGCTTCATTGCCGCCGACCGCGGCGGCGTGGTGCGGATCGCCGAGTTGCAATCGCAGGGCTATCTTTACCTGAGGCCGTGAGGCGTTGCTGATTGACGTGAACAATTCACGTCGATCGCGCATTTGGACAATTTGGACGCCGCACTTTCGCCGCTCCATCGCGCTGAATACTTCTTGTGCTCTGATCCAGGCCGCACAAAATCGCGAGACAGCCCGGATGCGAGAAAACGGCGCCATGACGGGCTCCTTCACGACTTCGTGCAATGTGCCCGTCGGTGTCGCCATTCCGAACCCTGGTTCGACCAACCCGCCAGTCTCGCGGCGGGCAAGAACGGACTTTTCCGGGATCGAACCGGAGCCACTGGCGTTATCGTCCCGGACAGCTCCCATTCCATCCGGCTGTATGCCCAACCAAATATTGACTTTCCGGCCCTGCCCCCGAAAGCTGCCGGAAGCCCAAAAATCGACCGATCGAACAGAACAGGCACCATGAATCCCGTCAAAGCACTCGAAAACCATGGCCAGGCAGTCTGGCTGGACTTCCTCGCCCGCGGCTTCGTCGCCAAGGGCGACCTCAAGGCGCTGATCGATACCGACGGTGTCAAGGGCGTGACGTCGAATCCCTCGATCTTCGAAAAGGCGATCGGCAGCTCGGACGAATATGACGGTGCCATCAGCCGCGCTCTGAATGCGGGCGACCGCCCCGTCGCCGAACTGTTCGAGGCGCTCGCCGTTGAAGACATCCAGAACGCCGCCGACGTGCTGCGCCCGGTGTACGACCATTTGAACGGAAATGACGGCTTCGTCAGCCTCGAGGTCTCGCCCTATCTGGCAACGGATACCAAGGGGACCATTGCGGAAGCCCAACGGCTCTGGAAGGACGTCAAGCGTCAGAACTTGATGGTGAAGGTGCCGGCCACGCCGGAAGGCCTGCCCGCGATCGAACACCTGATCGGCGAAGGCGTCAGCATCAACATTACACTGCTGTTCTCGCAACACGTCTATCGCGACGTGGCGGAGGCGTACATCGCGGGCCTGGAAAAATACGTCGCTAACGGCGGCGATCCCTCTCACATCGCCAGCGTCGCATCTTTCTTCGTCAGTCGTATCGATACCGCGGTCGACAAGCAACTCGACGAGAAGATCGCGAGAGCCAATGACCCCGGTGAGAAGGAGCGGCTGAGCGCATTGAAGGGCAAGGTCGCCATCGCCAACGCCAAGCTCGCCTATCAGGACTACAAGCGGCTGTTCGCCGGCCCCCGGTGGGAGAAGCTTGCCGCCAGGGGCGCCAGGCCGCAGCGGCTGTTGTGGGCCTCCACCGGCACCAAGAACAAGGACTACAGCGACGTGCTGTATATCGAGGAGCTGATCGGTCCCAACACCGTCAACACCGTGCCGCCGGCAACGCTCGATGCATTCCGCGATCATGGCAGGCTGAGAGACAGTCTCGAGGAGAATATCGAGGACGCGCGCCACGTGCTCGAAGAGCTCGAAAAATCCGGCATCTCGCTCGACGCCATCACGGCCGAGCTGGTCAAGGACGGCGTCACGCTGTTCGCGGACTCTGCCGACAAGCTCTATGGCGCGGTCGCATACAAGCGTGCGACCTCGCTCGGCGGCGGCATCGACCGGCAGCAGTTCGCGTTCGGCGATGGCATCGGCAAGGCCGTCGAGAAGAGCACCGAGGAGTGGCGCGCGTCGGCCAAAATCCGAAGGCTGTGGCAAAAGGACAGGTCGGTCTGGACCGGCGACGACGAGAACAAATGGCTGGGCTGGCTGAACAGCGCGGCCGCCGCCAACATTGCCGACTACGAGGATTTTGCCCGCCGCGTGAAGGGGCAGAATTTCAGCGACGCGGTCGTGCTCGGCATGGGCGGATCGAGCCTCGGACCAGAGGTGCTGGCCGAGACGTTTGCCAAGAAATCCGGTTTCCCGAAGCTGCATGTGCTCGATTCCACCGATCCCGCGCAGGTGCAGGCGATGGAGGAGACCGTCGACCTCGCCCACACGCTGTTCATCGTCTCCAGCAAGTCCGGCGGCACCACCGAGCCGAACGTGATGAAGGATTACTTCTTCGATCGCGTCGCCAAGACTATCGGCAAGGACAAGGCCGGCCATCGCTTCATCGCGGTCACCGATCCCGGCTCGTCCCTGGAGAAGGTCGCGATCAGCCAAGGCTTTGCCCGCATCTTCCATGGCGATCCCACAATCGGCGGACGCTATTCCGTGCTGTCGCCGTTCGGACTGGTGCCGGCGGCTGCCGCCGGCATTGACGTCCGCAGCCTGATCACGCACGCGCTCGCGATGGTGCGTTCCTGCGGCGCCGACGTGCCGCCGCACGAAAATCCGGGCGTGCAACTCGGACTGGCGATGGGTCTTGCCGGCCTCGACGGCCGCGACAAGGTGACGATCACCTCGTCGGAGAAGGTCGCGGATTTCGGCGCCTGGGCCGAGCAACTGATCGCCGAATCCACCGGCAAGGAGGGCAAGGGCCTGATCCCGATCGATGGCGAGCCGCTCGGCGACCCCTCGCTTTACGGCGACGACCGCTTCTTCATCGATATCCGGACCGAGGGCGAGGACGACGCCTCGCATGATGATCGGCTCAAGGCGCTCGAGGCGGCCGGACATCCCGTGGTTCGCATCGTCATGAAGTCGATCGACCATATCGGTCAGGAGTTTTTCCGGTTTGAGATGGCGACCGCCGTCGCAGGCGCGATCCTAGGCATCAATCCGTTCAATCAGCCCGACGTAGAAGCGGCCAAGATCAAGACGCGCGAGCTGACGGGTGCGTTCGAAAAGACCGGATCGCTGCCGGCGGAGGAGCCGGTGATTTCGACCGACGAGGCTGATCTTTACACCGACGAGCACAATGCGGCCGAGCTGCGCAAGGCTGGCGCCGACGGCACGCTCGGCTCCTGGGTCAAAGCGCATCTTTCGCGCTCCGACGGCGGCGACTATGTCGCCCTGCTGGCCTATATCGCGCGCAATCCCGGCACGATCGGCTCGCTGCAAAAGATGCGGCTTGCGGTGCGCGACAAGCATCATCTGGCGACCTGCGCCGAATTCGGCCCGCGCTTCCTGCACTCGACCGGCCAGACCTATAAGGGCGGCCCCGACAGCGGCGTGTTCCTGCAGATCACGGCCGACGATGCCGAGGATTTGCCGGTGCCCGGACAGAAGGCGAGTTTCGGCATCATCAAGGCGGCGCAGGCGCGCGGCGATTTCGACGTGCTCACCGAACGCGGCAGGCGCGCGCTGCGCGTCCATCTCAAGGGCGATCTCGGATCGGGGCTGTCGGCGCTTGATGCTGCGATCGCAGAGGCGCTCAGTTAGGGAAGTCAGGATATGCAACTCGGCATGATCGGCCTCGGCCGGATGGGCGGCAATATCGTCCGCCGGCTGATCAAGAACGGCCACACCGCCGTGGTCTACGACAAGGACGCCAAGGCGGTCGCCGCACTCGCGGCGGAAGGCGCAACCGGCGCTGACACGCTGGAAGATTTCGTGGCGAAACTGGAGAAGCCGCGCACCGCCTGGGTAATGCTCCCGGCAGGCAAGATCACCGAGAAGACCATCGAGGCATTGGCAAAGCTGATGCAGCCCGGCGACGTCATCATCGATGGTGGGAATACGTTCTGGCAGGACGACGTCCGCCGCGGCGCGGCGCTGAAGGCAAAAGGCCTGCATTACCTCGACGTCGGCACCAGCGGCGGCGTCTGGGGCATCGAACGCGGCTATTGCATGATGATCGGCGGCGATAAGATGGTGGTCGACCGGCTCGATCCGATCTTCAAGACGCTGGCGCCGGGCGCGGGCGACATTCCGCGCACACCGGGACGCGAGGGCCGCGACCCGCGCGTCGAGCAGGGCTATATTCATGCCGGGCCGTCTGGCGCCGGACACTTCGTCAAGATGATCCACAACGGCATCGAATACGGCCTGATGCAGGCCTATGCCGAAGGGTTTGATATCCTGAAGAACGCTAACATCGACGCGCTGCCGCCGGAGCATCGTTTCGAGTTCGACATGGCCGACATCGCTGAAGTGTGGCGGCGCGGCAGCGTGATCCCCTCCTGGCTGCTCGACCTCACCGCTTCCGCGCTTGCGGCAAACCAGACGCTCGACACCTACTCCGGCTTTGTCGAAGATTCCGGCGAAGGCCGCTGGACGGTCAACGCCGCGATCGACGAAGCTGTGCCGGCGGAAGTGCTGACGGCGGCGCTCTACGCGCGCTTTCGTTCGCGCAAGGACCACACCTTTGCGGAAAAAATTCTTTCCGCGATGCGGGCCGGTTTCGGCGGCCACAAGGAGCCGCCGAAGAAGCCCACTGCGAAGGTGTGAGCGCTCATGGCGGTCGGTCAAACAACGCAGAAGAAGCCCGATCCCTGCTCCTTCGTCATTTTCGGCGTCACCGGCGACCTCACGCACCGACTGGTCGTCCCTGCCCTGTATAATCTTGCCGCCAGCGATCTCCTGCCGGATAGGTTCTGCCTGGTCGGCGTCGCTCGCAAGGGCATGACGAGCGACAGGCTGCGCGAGAGCCTGATGAAGGGCCTGCGCCAGTTCGCGACCCGACCGGTGGAGGATGCGATTTCGCGTCGTCTTTTGGACTGCCTGACCTGCATCGAAGCCGATCCGAAGGATCCGGCTTCGTTCGACGCGATGAGCAAGCAGCTCGGCGAGCTGGAAGCCGCGCGAAACACTGGCGGCAACCGCCTGTTCTACCTGGCAACGCCGCCGAACGCCTTCCTGCCGATCAGCCGCGAGCTAGGCCGCACCGGCATGCTGGCCGAGAACGGCGCGTGGCGGCGGCTGGTGGTGGAAAAGCCGTTCGGCACTGACCTCGCTTCCGCCAAGGCGCTGAACAGCGAATTGCTAAAGCTCGTCGATGAGCACGAGATCTACCGGATCGATCATTATCTCGGCAAAGAAACGGTGCAGAATATTTTGGTGCTGCGCTTCGCCAACGGCATGTTCGAGCCGATCTGGAATCGCAACCATATCGACCATGTCCAGATCACGGTCAACGAACAGCTCGGCGTCGGCCACCGCGGCAGTTTTTACGACCAGACCGGCGCGCTGCGCGACATGGTGCCGAACCATCTGTTTCAACTCTTGTCACTGGTCGCAATGGAGCCGCCGATCCGGTTCGACGCGCATTCGGTCCGCACCGAAAAGGCGGACGTGCTGGCAGCGATCCAGCTCCAGAGCGAGGCCGAGGCGCTGCGGAATTCCGTGCGCGGCCAGTATCTGGCCGGCCGGATCGGAGACAGCGAGATTGCGGACTATCGCAAAATCGAAGACGTCGCGGCCGGCAGTACGACCGAAACATATGTGGCGCTGAAGCTAATCATCGACAATTGGCGCTGGGCGGGTGTTCCCTTCTATCTGCGCACCGGCAAGGCGCTCGGCGTCAAGCGCACCGAAGTCGCCATCAAGTTCAAGCAGGCGCCGTTCGCGATGTTCAACTGCACGCCGGTGGAACGGCTGGCGCAGAATTACCTCGTGATCGGGGTCGCGCCGAACGAAGGCATCGCGCTGCAGTTCAATACCAAGGTGCCCGGCCCCTCGATCCTTATCGACGGCGTCGAGATGAAGTTTCGCTACAAGGACTATTTCAAGGCTGAGCCTTCGACCGGCTACGAGACGCTGATCTATGACTGCATGACCGGCGACAACATCCTGTTCCAGCGCGCCGACAGCGTCGAGGCCGGCTGGAAGGCGGTGCAACCATTCCTCGACGCCTGGAAGAAGGTAGGGGCCGAGGGCTTGCAGACCTACAAGGCCGGCAGCGAAGGTCCGCAGGAAGCGAACGAATTGTTGACCCGCGAAGGCCGAAGCTGGCGAAAGCTCGGGTGAGCGATGACAGCGAACGACAATCGCCGCGTGATCGCGGTCGCCGATCCGGCCGCACTGGCCGAGGCCGCGGCCGATCGCGTGCTCGCCAGGATCGAGGCCAATATTGGCCGCGTGGCGATTTGCCTGACCGGCGGATCGAGCCCCAGACAGCTTTATCAATTGCTCGCAACCGATGCCTATCGCAGCCGGATTCCGTGGCAGCGCGTGCACTGGTTCATTGGCGACGAGCGCTTCGTGCCGGCAGACGATCCGCTCAACAACATGGGCATGGCGCGAGAACTTTTTCTGGATAGCTGCGCGCCGGCGGCAAACATTCATCCGATTCCAACTGCGACCGCCGACCCGACCGATCCGGACCGCTGCGCCGCACTTTACGAACGGGAACTGCAATCGTTCTATGGGGCGGACACGCTCGATCAAGCCAACCCCTTGTTCGATCTCGTGTTGATGGGTGTAGGTCCCGATGGCCACACCGCATCGCTGTTTCCCGGCGATCCCGCGCTCGATGAGACCGCGCGCTGGGTGGTCGGCGTGCCACGCGCGAATGTCGAGCCATTCGTCCCGCGGGTCACCCTCACGCTGCCCACCCTTGCCTCCTGCCGCGAAATGCTGTTCGAGATTGCCGGCACCGAGAAGCATGCGATCTTGACGCGCCTCTTTGCACGCGAGAACCTGCCTGCCAACCGTGCGCGATCCACCGGCGAGACGGTCTGGCTGGTGGACCGGGATGCGCTTCCGGAGGATTTTGGTGGGCGATAGAACTCCCAGCGCGCTGGTGGTGATGGGCGTTTCCGGTTCGGGCAAGAGCACCATCGCCGATCGTCTCGCAAGACGCCTCGGCTGGCGCTACGAGGACGGCGACCGGTTTCACCCGCCAGCCAATGTTGTGAAGATGAGCGCCGGCCACCCGCTGACCGACGAGGACCGCTGGCCGTGGCTGTGGGCAATCGCCGACGAGATCGACCGCCTCTCAGGGTCCGGCGAGCACGCCGTGATCGCCTGCTCGGCATTGAAGCGCGCCTATCGCGACATTCTCGTGCATGGTCGCGACGATGTCCGCATCGTTTTTCTCGACGGAACGCAGGACTTGATCGCGGCCCGGCTTGCCGCCCGCAAGGGACATTTCATGCCGCCGGGCCTGCTCGCCAGCCAATTCAGGACGCTGGAGCCGCCGGGCGCGGGCGAGCGGCCGATCACTGTATCGATCGATGCCCCGGTCGAGAACATCGTGGATGACATCGTCCGTCAATTGAACCTGGTCCCCCAATGACACGTATCGCGCTCGTTGTTTCCGACGTCGACGGCACTCTGTTGACGCACGACAAGATCCTGACCGATGGCGCCAAGGCGGCCGTTCGCAAGCTGCATGCGGCCGGCATCGGTTTCACCATCGTCTCCAGCCGGCCGACCATCGGCATGGGTTTTCTGATCGAGCCGCTTTCGATCGCGCTTCCCGTCGGCACCTTCAACGGCAGCTCGATCGTCGATGCCGGGCTCAAACCGATCGAGCAGCATTTGATCGGGGCAACCGTGGCCCGGCGCAGCCTCGACGTGCTTAATGCTTTCGGCGTGGATATCTGGCTGTTCACCAATCAGCGCTGGTACACGCGCAATCCCGACGGCGAGTACGTCCCGCACGAGAAGCTGGCCATCAAGGCTAATCCTACCATCGTCACCGACTTCACGCCGCATCTCGCGGAGACCTGCAAGATCGTCGGCGCCAGTTCGGATGCTGAGCTGTTGCAGCGTTGCGAGGTGGCAATGCAGCAGGCGCTCGGCCGGGAGGTCGTCGCGGTCCGCTCACAGACCTATTATCTCGATGTCACGCCGCCCGGTCACAACAAGGGCACCTTCGTGGACGCCATGATCAGCCGACTCGGCATTTCGGCGGCAGCGGTCGCGACCATCGGCGACATGGAGAACGATCTTCCGATGTTTGCCCGAAGCGGCGTTTCGTTTGCGATGGGCAATGCGGCCGAAGACGTCAAAAAGCACGCGACGCACGTCACAGACAGCAACGAGCGCGACGGATTTGCGGCGGCGATCGAGACGGTGCTGCGGCTCGGATAGGCAAGAGCCGGCGTATCAAGCCCGTCTGAAGGATAAATCGAGGAACTCTCAAAGTCTTCGCGCGGCGAATCCGTTTCTGTCGGCCGGCACGATCGGCAAGCGCGAGCCGGTGCCCGACCGCCGTCTCCTCCATGAAGGCAGGCTCACCAGCCCTAGCCTGCCGCGGCGAAGATGAGTACCGGCTCGCGCGACCGGCTGGGACCTCGCCCGCTATTTCGAGCGCTGCATCGCCGGCTTCTCGGTCGACTTCTTCGCCACGCTGAGGTTCTGCGCGGTGTTGATCAGCGCGATATGCGTGAGCGCCTGCGGGAAATTTCCGGTCTGGCGACCGGCCACCGTATCGTACTCCTCGGCCAACAGGCCGAGGTCGTTGGCAACTGCGACGACGCGAGCGAACAACTCCTGCGCCGTGCCGAATTCGCCAGCCAGCACATACGCGTCCGCAAGCCAGAGCGTGCAGGCGAGGAACGCGCCTTCGGCCGGTTGTTTCTCCGCCGGGACTTCCCGCGGGTCGTGCCGCAGCACAAAACCGTCCCGCATCAGATGCCGTTCGACCGCGACAAGCGTACCGCGCACACGGGGATCCTCCGGCGGCAGAAATCCCACCGACGGCAGCAACAGGATGCTCGCGTCGAGCATTTTCGAGCCGTATGACTCGACGAACGCGTTCAACTCGGAGTCAAAGCCCTTCGCGCAGACGTCGGCGTGAATGGCGTCGCGCAGCGCGCGCCATTTCTCGAGCGGCGCCTTGAAGCCAAATGTTTCCGCGCTCTTGATGCCGCGGTCGAACGCGACCCAGGTCATTACTTTCGACGAGACATAATGCCTGCCCGCGCTCCGGCGCTCCCAGATGCCGTGATCCGGTTGGGCCCACCGCTCTGCAAGGTGCTGCAGCACGGCGCATTCCAGCGCCCAGCTCGTTTCATCCATTTCGAGCTTGGCCACGCGCCACTGGTGAAAGGCGTCGATCAATTCGCCGTAAACGTCGAGCTGCAGTTGCGCATGCGCGGCGTTGCCGATCCGCACGGGACGTGCGCCTTCATAGCCGGGCAGCCACGTGGCCTCCCATTCCAGGAGACGCCGCTGGCCCATGATGCCGTACATGATCTGCATATTGGCGGGAGAACCCGCCGCTGCCCGCAACAGCCAATGGTGCCAGGCGGAAGCTTCCTCGGTATAGCCCGAGTTCATCAGCGCCAGCAGCGTGAAGGTGGCGTCGCGCAGCCAACAGAAGCGATAATCCCAATTCCTGGCGCCGCCGAGCTTTTCCGGCAGCGAGGTCGTCGGCGCAGCGACGATGCCGCCGGTCGGCGCATAGGTCTGCGCCTTCAGCGTGATCAGCGAGCGCATCACGAGAGCGCGGTATTCGCCCTCATAGGTGCAACGGTTGCTCCACTCGGTCCAGAACGCTTCGGTATCCTGCAATGCATAGGCAGGATCGATCGGCTTGGGCACCGGCAGATGCGAAGGGCCGTAGGTGAGCACGAAGGGGACGGTATCGCCCTCGCCGACCTCGAAATCGGCGACCGTCGTCAGGTCCTCCCCGCGCGTTTCCACCGGGGTGCGCAACACCGTCATGTCCTGCCCGCAAATAGCGAGCAGGGCGGAGCCGTCCTCGGTCTTCTTGACCCAGGGAATATCGGTGCCGAAGCCGAAGCGGATGACAAGCTGCATGTGCATCCTGACCCGGCCGCGAAGGCCGCGTACCAACCGCACCACATCGGAGGCGTTGCCGCGCGGCGGCATGAAGTCGATCAGCTCGACCGCGCCGCCAGCGGTCTCGAACCTCGTCTGCAGGATCAGGGTGTCGCCCCAATAGTTGCGCGAGGTGCCGGTGACTTCCTCCACCGGTGCGATCAGCCAGCGGCCGTGCTTGTGGGTACCTAGAAGGGCTGCAAAGCAGGCGTCGGAATCGAAGGCCGGCCAGCATAGCCAGTCGATCGATCCGTCGCGGCCGACCAGTGCCGCGGTCTCGCAATCGCCGATCAACCCGTAGTCTTCGATCCGGCACGACAAGGTGATTCACCGCCAGAACGGAATGGCATTTCTTCCAACTGTCATCCCGCTCTGCCTTCCTTCTCGAACTCGTCAGATCGCGGCGCGCGACCGCTCATGGGTTGCCGCCTTGAGTGCGGCGATGTCGACCGTGGACGTCATCTCCTCGATCGACACCGGAAGCCGCCGCCGCCAGTTCGGATGCTCGTTGACGGTGCCGGGGATATTAGGCTGGTCGACCAACCCAAGCAGATCCTCCAGCGAGACCGCGAGCAGCCGCGATTTGGTCCGCGCCAGGAAATTCGCGACCGAATAGAGATCGTTGCGGTAGATGGCGTGATGCCGCAGCACGTCATCCAGCATGGCAAGCGCGTGCCAGCGCGCATCGTCGCTCTCGCCCGGATCGATCCCGAGCGAACGCTTCAGCTTGAGATCGCCGAACGAGCGCCAGCCGGCATAGGTCGAGAGATCATGGGTGTTGAAGGTGACGAGCGCGTTGGTCAGGTAATGATCGATGCTGCGGAACGATCCGTGGTCGTCGCGCTCGAACATCATCACGAGATACGACCAGATGCCCCAATCGGCGATCTGGTCGCGAAACCCTTCCGGCACGGTGCCGAGGTCTTCGCCGATCACGACGCAGCGATGCGCGAGGCTTTCCAGCGCGGTTACCGCGAGCAGCGCCTCGAATGGCATCTGTACATAGACGCCGTCGCGTGCGGTGAAGCCCTGCGGCACCAGATAGAGCCGCTTCAGCCCGAGCACATGATCCAGCCGGATCGCGCCGGCGTGCCGCATCGAGGCGCGCAGCATGTCGCGATACGGCGCAAAGGACTGCCGCTCGAGCCCTGCCGCATTGAAGCCGGCAAGACCCCAGGTCTGGCCGGCGGTGTTGAGCGGATCGGGTGGCGCGCCGACGCCGAGATGGCGAGAGATCGCGACCTGTTCGTTCCAGGCATCGAACCCGTCGGCCTGCACGCCGACCGCGACGTCGAGATAGAGCCCGACCTTCATGCCGAGCTTCTTCGCCAGATCGCTGGCCGCGCCGAGCTGCCGGTCCGCGGTCCATTGCACGAATTCGACGAATTCGATTTCACTGGCGTCCGCGCCCTCGCGCAATGCGGCGCATCTGGCGTCGTCCGGCTGCCGCCACTCTTCCGGCCATTCCCACCACGGCTTGCCGAATTTGTGCCGGAGTACCTCGAAGCAAGCAAAATGCGACAGCAAGGTACCGCACTCGGAGCGGAATTTGTCGAAATCCTGTTGGCGGGCCGGTTTGGCGCCGGCCTTGAAGGCAGCAAAGGCGGAGCGAAGCGCGCGCCACTTCAAACCGGCGACGCCGACATAATCGACGACGGCGCGTGCCCGCAACGGCGCCAGCGCCTCGCTCGTTTCGGAATCGAGTTGAAATTCGGGAATCTTTTCAACGTCGATATAGAGCGCGTTGAGAAACAACCGGCTGTTTGGCGAATACGGGCTGCAATCGCCCGGGCGATCGTCGAACAGAGCGTGCAAGGGATTGAGGCCGACGCCGTCGGCCCCGAGATGGTCGGCGAGTTCGATCAGGCTTGCGAGGTCGGTGAAGTCGCCCATGCCCCAATTGCGCGCCGAGCGGACGCCGTAAAGCTGGGCCGCGAGCAACCAGCAGCGGTCGAACTCGCCGCCAAACGCCCGTTCCGGCGCCGAAATCAGCGGCACATCCTCGACTCTCGCGGCATCGCTCAACTGCAGCCGGTAGATGCCGAGCGGCAGGTCCCTAGGCCAGTCGATGGCATGATCCGAGCTCTCGCCCTTGGCGATAACTCCTGAATCCGCAACGATTTTCCACTCCGCCGGGAGCGTGGCTGTGGGGATTTCGGTTCGCGACGGCCGTCCGGACCGGACCACGACCGGGTGGCCGACCAGCGGCCCCGGCGCCTGCGGCGGCAGGGCATCCAGGATAATTTTCAGGGCGGCCGCGTCTGTCACACGGCGATTACCCTGACCATCCAGGAATTCGGTTTGAATTCCCAGGGCTTTAGCTTGGGCGAAAAGATCCATTCGGCACGTACTTTGCACGCAAACATCAAACCGATGTCGCGAAATTGTCCAATTACGGGAAGGAGATAGACGGTGTCTAACGTTCGGGCCCGCCAACGGTTCCGCTGGAACCAAAGCAAGCCGAGCGGCTTTCTATCTCTATGTCCGGAACGTCTCCCTTTCTGCAAACGAAACGGGGACGTCATTTCCATGGCAATGGCATCACCGTGAACAAAAAAGCGCAAACCGCCGAGAGCTCCAACGCCGGCGTCTCCCTTCCTATCGACGGCTCCTATCCGCTGAATCCGGATAGCAGCCTTGTGGTCGAAGCAAAGCAGCTGCCCGCCGCCGAGGTCGCCACCGACGAGCTCTGGTACAAGGATGCGATCATCTATCAGTTGCACGTCAAGGCCTTCGCCGACAGCAACAATGACGGCATCGGCGACTTTGCCGGGCTGACGGAGAAACTTGGGTACCTGCAGGACCTTGGCGTCACCACATTGTGGCTGTTGCCGTTCTATCCCTCCCCCGGCCGCGACGACGGCTACGACATCGCCGACTACGGCGACATCAACCCCGATTTCGGGACGATGAAGGATTTCAGGCGCTTCATCCAGGAGGCCAAGAAGCGCGGCCTGCGGGTCATCACCGAGCTCGTCATCAACCACACCTCCGATCAGCACGACTGGTTCAAGCGCGCCCGCCGCTCGGACCCGAATTCCTCTGCCCGCAACTGGTATGTCTGGAGCGATACCGACCAGAAATATTTGGGCACGCGAATCATCTTCACCGATACCGAGAAGTCGAACTGGACCTGGGACCCGGAAGCCGGCCAGTTCTACTGGCACCGCTTCTTCTCGCACCAGCCGGATCTCAATTTCGACAATCCGCGCGTGGTGAGCGCGCTGGTGCAGGTGATGAAGCGGTGGCTCGACACCGGGGTCGACGGTTTCCGGCTCGACGCCATTCCCTATCTCTGCGAGCGCGACGGCACCAACAACGAGAACCTGCCGGAGACGCATGCCGTCATCAAGCGGCTGCGCAGCGAACTCGATGCCTACGCAAAAGGCAAGGTGCTGCTGGCCGAGGCCAACCAATGGCCGGAGGACGTACAGGAATATTTCGGCCGTGGCGACGAATGCCACATGGCCTATCATTTTCCGCTAATGCCACGCATCTACATGGCAATCGCGCAGGAAGACCGTTTTCCGATCACCGACATCCTGCGCCAGACGCCGGATATTCCAGGCAATTGCCAGTGGGCGCTGTTCCTGCGCAACCACGACGAACTGACGCTGGAAATGGTCACCGACGTCGAGCGCGATTACCTGTGGTCGACCTACGCCAACGATCCCCGGGCCCGCATCAATGTCGGCATCCGGCGGCGGCTGGCGCCGCTTATGGACAATGACCGACGCAAGATCGAGTTGATGAATTCGCTGTTGTTCTCGTTCCCGGGCACGCCGATCATCTATTACGGCGACGAGATCGGCATGGGCGACAACATCTATCTCGGCGACCGTAACGGCGTCCGCACCCCGATGCAGTGGACGCCGGATCGCAATGGCGGCTTCTCCCGTTCCGACCCCGCGCGGCTCTACGCGCCGACCATCATGGACCCGGTCTATGGCTATGAGTCCGTCAATGTCGAGGCGCAGTCGCGCAGCCTCTCCTCGCTGCTCTCTGCCACCAAGCGGCTGATCGCGGTCCGCAAATCCACGATCGCCTTCGGCCGCGGCAGCATGACATTCATCCGCCCGGAAAACCGCTCCGTGCTGTGCTACGTGCGCCAGTACGGGGACGAGGTCATTCTGTGCGTCGCCAATCTGTCGCGGTCGGCTCAGGCTACCGAACTGGATCTCTCCGCCTTCAAGGACCGCATCCCGCTGGAAATGCTCGGCCGCACGCGCTTCCCGGCGATCGGCGAGCTGCCCTACATGATCACGCTGTCGCCTTACGGCTTCTACTGGTTCGAACTGCAGGAGCCCGACAAATCGGCGCCGGTGCCGCAGCGCGCGGTGCCCGAATTTGAAACGCTGGTGGTACCGTTGAACGCGACCTGGGTATCGCTGGCGCGCGAGCGCGGCGTGTTCGAACGCGACGTACTTCCGGGACATCTGGCGCGCAGCCGCTGGTACCCGGAACGCTCGGCCAAGGCGATCCATCCGAAACTGACGTCGGCGATTCCATTTTGCGACATCGGCGACAACCGGCCGTGGCTTGCTTTTTTCGAAACGACGCAGCGCGGCGTCACCACGCGCTACGTGTTGCCGATGCAGATCGAATGGGTGCGCTTCGACCGCGAGCGCTACAATCCGCATGCGCTGGCCGCCGTTCGCCAGGGCGCGCGCGAGGGAACGCTGCTCGACGTTGCCACCGACCAGATCTTCGTCGCGCTATTTTTGCGCAATCTGCAGCAATCGCTGACGGTGGACGAGAGCGAACAGGGATTGCGGCTCGAATTCCGCCCGACCGGCCGCTTCGGCGACAAGCCGATCCGGCAGCCCGAGTACATCCGCACCATTGAATCCGAACTGCCGCGCAGCACAGCGCTGGTGGACAATGACTATGTCGTCAAGATCTACCGGACACTTCAGGTCGGTCCCAGTCCTGAAATCGAGATGGGACGCTTCCTGACTGATGTCGCCAACTTTCCCAACGCGCCGGCGCTGCTCGGCAGCGCCGAGCTGGTCGAGGGCAACGAGAAGAGCGCGGTCGGCGTCGTTCACGCCTTCATCGCCAATCAGGGTGACCTCTGGACCGTGAGTGCGGCCTATCTCGATCGCTTCGTCGAGGAGCAGCGCCTGCTCGCAGCGAGCATCCATCCCGGCGAGCGCGAAGAAGAGATCCCTTATCTGCGCTACATCTCGCAAGCCGGACGGCGCGTGGCCGAGCTCCATGTTGCGCTGGCCAGCAACGGCGAGCTTGCCGAATTCGCGCCCGAGCCGACCGGCGGCGACGACGTGCAGCGCTGGGTCGACGACCTAATACGCAGCGCCGGGCACGTCTTCGATGCGCTTCGGCAGCGGCGAGATACGCTGAAGGAAGCCGACCGAGCGTTGGCCGATCAGGTGCTGGCGTTGCAGCCGGCCCTGCCGGATTGGCTGGAAACGCTGCTGCTGCGTGAGGCTCACGTCGCCAACATTCGCGGCCATGGCGACCTCGATCTCACCCAGTTGCTGATCGTCAAGGACGACATCTTCATCGTCGACTTCGAAGGCGCGCCGCGGCGCAGTATCGCCGAACGCCGGCGCAAGATGCCCGCAGCACGCGACATCGCAAGCCTGATCCGCTCGATCGATTATTCGGCGACCGCAGCCCTTGAGCGCGCGCTCAAAGTAGCCCACGATGACCACGGCAAGCTCGGCGCGGCGCTTGGCGAATGGCGGGACCGGGCGACGGCTGCATTTCTCGCCGCCTACCGCGAAGCGATGACCGACCAACGGCTGTGGCCGGCCGATCCGACGTCAGCAGACGGCTTGCTGACCTTCTTCCTGCTCGAGAAGGCCTTGAACGAGATCGAACACGAACTGTCATTCCGGCCGGAATGGCTGCGCGTGCCACTGAGCGGAATTATCAGAATGTTGTCACAACCGTCCTTCGAGGCCTCATGACCAAGCTATCCGCAGAGGCCTACGCAATCATCGAAGGCAAGCATTCGGATCCGTTTCGATATCTCGGCTTGCACAGCGAAGGCGGACACAGCGTGGTGCGCGCTTTCATCCCGGAAGCGTCCAACGTGGAGGCGGTCGGCGAGCAAGGCGAGACGGCGCCGCTTGAGCGCATTCACGATGCCGGGCTGTTTGAAGGCGCGCTGCCGAACGGATCGAAACGCTATCAGCTCCGCGCCCGCTTCGGCGAGAACGTCGTCGATCTCGACGACCCCTACCGCTTTCCGCCCGTGCTCAGCGACTTCGACCTCTATCTCCTGGGCGAAGGCACCCACCGGCGGATCTATGACAAGCTCGGCGCGCATCCGATGACACTCGATGGCGTCGACGGCGTGGCGTTCGTGGTGCTGGCGCCGAACGCCAAGGCAGTCAACGTGGTCGGCGATTTCAATTTCTGGAATGCGCGGCGGCATCCGATGCGGGTGCGCGGCGTCGGCTATTGGGAACTGTTCGTGCCCCATGCCCGCGCCGGCGACCGGTACAAGTTCGACATTACCGGCTCCGACGGACGGCATCTGCCGCTGAAATCCGATCCGGTGGCCTTTGCGGCGGAAGTCCGGCCCTCAACGGCCTCGATCGTCGTCGACGAAAACAGAATTCCGCATCCACGCCCAGCGCCGTCGGGCATCAACGAGCTGGAAGCACCGATCTCGATCTACGAGGTTCATCTCGGCTCCTGGCGGCGCAAGAACGGCAATGAATGGCTGAGCTATCGCGACCTCGCCGAACAGCTTCCGGCTTATGCAAAAGATATGGGCTTTACCCATCTCGAGTTTCTGCCCGTCAGCGAACATCCGTTCGACGGCTCCTGGGGCTATCAGCCGACCGGCCTGTACGCACCGACCAGCCGGTTCGGCCCGCCGGAAGATTTTTCCGCCCTCGTCGATGCCTGTCATCGCGAGGGGCTCGGCGTGTGGCTCGACTGGGTGCCCGGACATTTTCCCGACGATCCGCATGGGCTCGGCTATTTCGACGGTACCGCACTCTACGA
Organism: Bradyrhizobium sp. AZCC 1721; assembly: GCF_036924715.1. Lineage (NCBI taxonomy): Bacteria > Pseudomonadati > Pseudomonadota > Alphaproteobacteria > Hyphomicrobiales > Nitrobacteraceae > Bradyrhizobium > Bradyrhizobium sp. AZCC 1721. Next base: position 5,873,867 of record NZ_JAZHSB010000001.1, read on the forward strand.
GCACGCCCACCCGATGCAGGGCCGCCATCTCGACTGGGGCACGCTGATCTACAATTACGGCCGCACCGAAGTGGTCAATTTCCTGGTCTCCAACGCGCTGTTCTGGCTCGATCGCTACGGCGTCGACGGTCTGCGCGTCGATGCCGTCGCCTCGATGCTCTACCTCGACTACAGCCGGCCCGCCGGCGAGTGGATCCCGAACCGGCTTGGCGGCCGGGAAAACCTCGAAGCCATCGAGTTCCTGCGCCGCTTCAACATCGAACTGTTCGGGCATTTTCCGGAAGCCACCACGGCTGCGGAAGAATCTACCGCGTGGCCGCAGGTCTCGCGGCCGGTCGAATATGGCGGGCTCGGCTTCGGCTTCAAATGGAACATGGGCTGGATGCACGACACGCTGCAGTATATCGGCAAGGATCCGATATACCGGAAGCACCATCACGGCGACGTGCTGTTCGGCCTGCATTACGCATTTTCAGAGAATTTCATTTTGCCGCTGTCGCATGACGAAGTCGTGCACGGCAAGCGATCGATCCTCGGCCGTATGCCCGGCGACGAGTGGCAGCGCTTTGCGAACCTGCGTGCCTATTACAGCTTCATGTTCGGCCATCCCGGCAAGAAGCTCCTGTTCATGGGCTGCGAGTTCGGCCAGGAGCGCGAATGGAACCACGATCATTCGCTCGACTGGCACCTTTTGGCGCAGCACCGCCATAGCGGCATGCAGAACCTGATCCGCGACCTCAACCGGCTCTATCGCAGCGTGCCGGCGCTGCACCAGATGGATTGCAACCAGGCGGGATTTGAATGGGTCATCACCCACGATTCCGGCGGCAACGTCTTTGCCTGGCTGCGCAAGGGTTTCGATGCGCGCGCGCGCTGCCTCGTGGTGGTGAACTTCTCGCCGAACGTCTATCACAATTATCGCGTCCGGGTGCCGTTCGCCGGCAAGTGGAAGGAAGCGCTCAATTCGGACTCTGCGCATTATGGCGGCAGCAATGTCGGCAACGTCGGCGAAGTCCAGACCCTGGAAGGCAGCATCCCCGAACTCAGCCTAACCATTCCGCCTCTGGCTGCGATCTTTCTCGTACCGGAAAGCTGACGCATGCGACTGTCCGCGGGAAGCCCCGCCCGCCTCGGAGCAAGCTGGGACGGCAGGGGCACCAACTTTGCGCTGTTCTCGGCCAATGCGGAGAAGGTCGAGCTTTGCCTGTTCGACGGCCAGGGCCGCCGCGAACTCGAGCGAATCGAACTGCCCGAGCGCAACGAGGACGTCTGGCACGGCTATCTCAACGACGTCTCGCCCGGACAGCTCTACGGCTATCGCGTCCACGGCCCCTATGCGCCGGAGCGGGGACACCGTTTCAACGCCAACAAGCTGTTGCTCGATCCCTATGCCAAGCGGCTCGCCGGCCGGCTGGTGTGGAGCGACGCGCATTTCGGCTATCGAACGGGGAGCGCGCGCGAGGATCTTTCGTTCGACCGCCGCGACAATGCCCGCGGCATGCCGAAGGCGGTCGTGGTCGACGAGACCTTCAACTGGGGCCGCCGCGAGATACGGCCGAACATCGCCTGGGAAGACACCGTCATCTATGAGGCCCACGTCAAAGGCCTGACGCAGAGGCGCGACAACGTGGCACCGGGCTGGCGCGGCACCTATGGCGGGCTGTGCTCGCCGGCGATGATCGACCATCTCAAGCGGCTCGGCGTCACCACCATCGAACTGTTGCCGATCCACGGCCTGATCGATGACCGGGTGCTGGTAGAAAAGAAGCTCTCCAACTACTGGGGCTACAACACGCTGGCGTTCTTCGCACCGGAGCCGCGCTATGCGCAGGACAATGCGCTCGATGCGTTCCGCACCACGGTGGCGCGGCTGCACGACGCCGGCATCGAGGTGATGCTCGACGTAGTCTATAACCACACCGCCGAAGGCAATCATCTCGGCCCGACGCTGTGTTTCCGCGGCATCGATAACGCGTCCTATTACTGGCTCAACAAAGAGCATCCGCGCTACTATGACGACTTCACCGGCTGCGGCAGCTCGGTCAACCTCACCCATCCGCGCGTGCTGCAGATGGTGATGGATTCGCTGCGCTACTGGGTCGAGGTCTGCCACGTCGACGGCTTTCGCTTCGACCTCGCCACCACGCTGGCGCGCGAGCCGAACGGTTTTGACCGCAATTCCGCGTTTCTGACCGCGGTGCGGCAGGACCCGGTGCTGGCAACCGTAAAACTCGTCGCCGAGCCATGGGACCTCGGCCTGGGCGGCTATCAGGTCGGCGCGTTTCCCTCGCAATGGTCGGAATGGAACGACCGTTATCGCAGCGCGCTACGGCGCTACTGGAGCGGCGAAGGCAGCCTGATCGGCGAGGTCTCGCGCCGCATGACCGCCTCATCCGACCTGTTCCACCATGACAACCGCGCAACGCGCGCCAGCATCAATCACATCACCGTCCATGATGGTTTCACGTTGGCCGACCTGTTCAGCTACAACGAGAAGCACAACGAGGCGAACGGCGAGGACAATCGCGACGGCTCCAACGACAACCACAGCAACAATTGCGGCCATGAGGGCCCGACCACGGACGCCGCGATCGTGGCGCTGCGCCGGCAGCTCCGCAGGAACCAGTTCGCCTGCCTGTTCCTCGCGCAGGGGACGCCCTTGATGCTGGCCGGCGACGAGGTCGGCAATTCGCAGAACGGCAACAACAACGCCTATTGCCAGGACAACGAGATCGGCTGGGTCAACTGGGAAAATCTCGGCAAGCCAGGCGAAGACCTCACCGATTTCGTCGGCCACATGACCGCGCTGCGCCGGCGCTTTCCGCAACTGCGCTACCAGCGCTGGCTCTCCGGGCGGCGCAAGGACGGCTCCTACGGCGTGCTGTGGCTGACGCCGGCAGCCGAGGAAATGCAGGAAGCCGACTGGAATTTTCCGGAAGGACGGTTCCTCGCCTATGTGCTGGGGCCTTTGGAACCAGGTCAGCCGCCGATCTTTATCGTGCTGAACGCTGCGCCCGAAGAGATCGCTTTCAAGTTGCCGCAGATGCCCGAATACAAGAGCTGGCAGCAGGTACTGAATACGACCGAGGCCGTGCTGGCCGCCGCTGAATTCGCTTCGGGCGTCGAAACCAGCGCGCCGCCGCGATCGGTGCTTGTCTTTGCGGGCGCCGCATGAATGACAGGCAATTCGGCCCGCTTCTGACAAACTACGGCACGCGGTTTCGGCTGTGGGCGCCGGGGGCCAAACGCGTCGAGGTGATGCTGGAGCAGCCTCACGCGATGAGACGCGGCGAAGACGGCTGGTTCACGGCCGATATTGCCGGTGTCAAGGCTGGCGCACGCTACAAATTCCGCATCGATGGCGAACTCGATGTCCCCGATCCAGCTTCGCTGTTTCAGCCCGAGGACGTTTTCGGCCCGAGCGAAGTGATCGATCATGAAGCGTATCGCTGGCGGGCCGCAAGCTGGCACGGACGGCCGTGGCAGGAGGCGATGATCATCGAGGCGCATGTCGGCACCTTCACTGCTGAAGGCAGCTATCGCGCCATGATCGACAGGCTCGACCATCTCGTAGCCACCGGCATCACCGCATTGGAATTGATGCCGCTGGCGGATTTCGCCGGCTCCCGCAACTGGGGCTATGACGGCGTCTTGTGGTACGCACCCGACAGCTCCTATGGCCGTCCCGAAGATCTCAAGGAGCTGATCGACGAGGCGCACCTGCGCGGGCTGATGGTGATGCTTGATGTCGTCTACAACCATTTCGGCCCCGAGGGAAATTATCTCGGCCGCTATGCGCCCTCCTTCTTCACCGAAGCCCACACGCCATGGGGTAGTGCGATCGACTATCGCGTCAGGCAAGTCCGTGCCTTTGCGATTGAGAACGCGCTCTCCTGGTTGCGCGACTACCGCTTCGACGGACTGCGGCTCGATGCCGTCAACTCGATCGTTGAACCGGGCGGGCTGTCGCTGCTGCACGACATCAGCGCCGCTACCGGCCAATTGGCCGCGGAAACCGGCCGGCACATTCACCTCGTGCTGGAGAACGGCGACAACCGCGCCAGCATCCTGGATTCCGTCCAGGACCCACCACACGGCAAATACCGCGCGCAATGGAACGACGATTACCATCACGCCTGGCGCGTGCTGATGACCGGCGAGAAGCAGGGCTACTATGGCGATTACCAGCGTTCGCCGAGATCGGATATCGCCCGCTCGCTGTCATCAGGTTTCGTCTACCAGGGCGAGCCATCGGCTTTTCGCGGCGTCAGGCGTGGCGAACCGAGCGGCCATCTTGCGCCGACCGCCTTCATCAACTTCCTGCAGAACCACGACCAGATCGGCAATCGTGCGCTGGGTGACCGGCTAGAAGGCAACGCCGACACGCGGATGATCGAAGCGGGGCTTCAGATCCTGCTGATCGCGCCTCACATCCCCATGCTGTTCATGGGCGAGGAATGGGGCTCGACGGTCCCGTTCCCCTTCTTCTGCGATTTCGGCGGCGAACTCGCCGACGCGGTTCGGAAGGGCCGCCGCATCGAATTGGCCTGGGCCTATGCGGAATATGGTGATGAAGTCCCCGACGCGCTCGCCGCTTCGACCCGCGATTCCGCCGTTCTCGACTGGGATGGCCGTGACGCTCCGGCAGGGCGGAAACGCCTGACCATGGTGCGAAACCTACTGCAGGTCCGGCGGCAGGAGATTGTGCCGCGGCTGGCCGGCGCAGCTTTTGGGAAAGCAGACGCGGAAAGCAACGGATTGCTGACCGCCGATTGGCGCATGGGCGATGGCACCGCGCTTCGCCTCACCGCCAACCTGTCGGAAAAGGCCGTCAGCCACGGCGAAGCTGCAGGAACCCTGATCTGGGGTAGCGAGTTGGGCAATAGCGTCCCGCCATGGTCGGTGCACTGGCGCATCGGATAGGAAAATGCCCCCGGCGATCCCGATCGCGACCTACCGCCTGCAACTGTCGGCGGATTTCGATTTCGACGCCGCCGCTTCCGTGGTGCCCTACCTGAAGGCGCTCGGCATCACCCATCTCTATGCATCACCCTTCACGCGCGCCCGCAAGGGCAGCGCGCATGGCTACGACGTCATCGACCACGCCCAGTTCAATCCCGAACTCGGCGGCGAAGCCGGCTTCGAGCGGCTGAGCGCCATGCTGCGGCAACATGATCTCGGGCTGATCCTCGATTTCGTGCCCAACCATGTCGGCGTGCATTTTGACGATAATCCGTGGTGGCTCGACACGCTGGAGTGGGGGCCTGCCTCGCCGCACGCGGCCTCCTTCGACATCGACTGGGAGCAATTGCCATATCGCGCCCGCGGCGGGGTGTTGCTGCCAATCATCGGCTCGTCCTACGGTCAGGCGCTGGAAAACGGCGAGATCGAATTGCGCTACGACGCCGGCGAAGGCAGTTTTTCGGCCTGGTACTTTGAGCATCGGCTGCCGATCGCGCCGGAGCGTTATGGCGAAATCCTGCGTATGATCGTCAAGGAAGCCGGCGCGGAGGAAAGTGCGACCGGCAGGGCCATGCTTGCGCTGGCTTCCCGCTATCAGGGGCCGCGACGCCCCAACCGCAAGGAAGCACCTGCGTTCAAAGCCGAGCTGAAGGGCATCACGGGCGCCGCCGAGATCATCGCGCATGGACTTGCAGCCTATCGGGCCGGGCCGGATCGCGCCGCTGCAACGCTGGCGCTGCATCATCTGCTCGAACGCCAGCACTACAAGCTCGGCCACTGGCGGCTCGCTTCCAGTGACATCAATTACCGGCGCTTCTTCGATATCAACACGCTGGCGGGCCTGCGCGTCGAGGACACCGGGACCTTCGAGGCGATCCATCGCTTGGTCAAACGGCTGATTGCGGAGGACAAGCTTGCGGGGTTGCGGCTCGATCACATCGACGGCCTGCGCGATCCCGTCCAGTATTTCCAGCGCCTGCGCCGGCTGATCCGCGACGGCTTTGGCGGGCGGAACAGGCCCTTCTACGTGGTGGTCGAGAAAATTCTCGGCGAGCACGAAAAGCTGCCGCCGTTCGCCGGCGTTCACGGCACCACCGGCTATGAGTGGCTGAACGCGATCACCCATGTGCTGACCGATGGAAGCGGCCTGGAGCCGCTCGACGAGGTCTGGCGGCAGATCAGCAACCAATCGCCAAGACTCGAACCGATCCTGCGAGATGCAAAACGTCGCGTGCTGGAAACGCTGCTGACCAGCGAGTTCACGGTGCTGATGCGCCTCTTGGCGCGGATTGCCAGCGGACATTATTCCACCCGCGACTATTCCGCCGACAGCCTGCGGCAGGCGCTCGAACTCTACGTGCTGCACTTTCCGGTCTATCGCACCTACCTGACAGCGTCGGGCCCATCCGCGCATGACCGCCAGTTGATAGCAGGGACGATCGAGCGGGCGCGCGCCGACTGGTTTGCCGCCGATGACGGCATCTTCGATTTCCTGCGCGACGCCCTGACAATGGACCTGATCAAGCCTGGACGTACCCACCACAGCGCGCCGCGGGTGCGCCGGTTTGCCTTGAAGATGCAGCAGTTCACCGGACCGATGATGGCAAAGTCGCTGGAGGACACGACGTTCTACCGCTACCACCGCCTGCTTGCCCTCAACGAGGTCGGCGGCGATCCCGCCGCAAGGGCGCTTTCGGCCGGCGAATTTCATGGGATGATGCAGTCCCGCGCCGGCGCATCGCCGCACGGCATGACGGCGACGGCGACGCATGATACCAAGCGCGGCGAGGATGCGCGTGCGCGCATCCTGGCGCTTTCGGAAATTCCGGGCGAATGGACCGGCACGGTAGCCCGATGGAAACTGCTCAACGCGCCGCATCTGCTCGTCGATGGCGATCTGCGCGCGCCCTCGGCGGCGTTCGAATACATGCTATATCAGGCGCTGGTGGGGGCATGGCAGCCGAACGACGCTTCGTTTGTGGACCGGATGCAGGAATATGCGCTGAAGGCTGCGCGCGAAGGCAAGCAGGAAACGAGTTGGCTCAATCCCCACGTGGCCTACGAGACGGGTGTCAAGAGCTTCATCGCGAAGATCCTCGACCCCTCGCTGTCAGGCGAATTCCTGAATTCCCTGCAGACGCTGGCGCAGCGGCTCTCGTTGCTGGGCGGCCTGAACGCGCTCAGCCAGATCACGCTGAAGACGACGATACCGGGCGTGCCGGACTTCTATCAGGGCACGGAACTTTGGGATTTTTCGCTGGTCGATCCCGACAACCGGCGGCCTGTCGACTTTGCCGAACGCGCTGGCCGACTGGGCGCGGTGGAGAATCCGGATTGGGATCGCCTGGTCGAGAAGTGGCCGAGCGGTCATCTGAAGCTGGCCTGGACACGGCATCTGCTCAAGCTTCGAACCGAGCTCGCCGATACGTTCACAAGCGGTGATTACGAGCCCTTGGAAGTTAGCGGACCGCGTCGCGACCATTTCATCGCGTTCGCCCGCCGGCGAGGCCGCGAGGCTGCGATCGTCGTGGTCACACGATGGTTTGCGCCGTTCACCCGATGGCGGCAGACATTGGCCCGGTCCGGAGAACTACGACGCCGCGCTGAACGTCGGCGGCTACGCGATTGAAGGTTTTGCAGACGCCGATGCTGCGCAATTGCGCCTGTCAGACCTGTTGACGCATATGCCGGTCGCGGTGTTGAAAGCCAGGTACAATGGCGCGACAAAACCCGCGCCAGGGCGCCGTCGCGGCTGATACGTCAGTTTTTCTTGGTCAGCAGCAACTGGCCGCGGCTGCGGATCGCGGCCTGGGCCGCTTCGGCAAAGCGCTGCAACAGCCACGGCAGCACCACTTCCACCTGCACGTGATCGTCGGCGACGTCGACATGGCCTGCCGCGCCTTGCCCGAGGGCGCGCACGTGGAAGATCATGCGGTTGTCTTCCCAGCGCTCCTCGTCGACACTTAGCATCGGTACGCTGGAAGCGGCGCGCGACAGTCCTGTCTTGAGGCGGCGCATCGCCTCCTCGCGGCCCAGACTATGCGGGATGGAAACCACGAGCGGTTTGGTCATCGCTGAAAAATCCTCCCTGATCTATCTACATGTAATTGTACGCGGTTCGAAAGTAAGGGACGACCGTACGATCGCCTCCCGCACCGGAACTTTCGTGATTCACGCTTGTTACTCTCCGCGAAGGCAGGATAGACACACGCCCCGCTTCGGGCTGAGGAGAGATTTATGTCTATCGGCACAATCATTCTGATTATTCTCATCATCGCCCTGCTCGGCGGTTTCAGTGGCATCGGTGGCGGCCCGTTCTATGGCACCGGATATTACGGCGGCGGCGGACTGGGTCTGGTGATCGTGATCCTGTTGATCCTGCTGCTGCTCGGAAAGATCTGAGCCACGCGTCGAGAATCGTAGGGTGGGCAAAGGCGCACCTGCGCCGTGCCCACCCTTCTTGTTGAGATAAAGATGGTGGGCACGCTGTCGCTTTGGCCACCCTACATTGAGGCCAATTTCTTCATCGCCGGCTTGATCGACGCTGCCGCGTCATCGTAGCCGTCCCACGCTTTCGTCTTCGCCAGTAGCGACGGCACGGTGCGGATCGTATATTTCTTCGGATCGAGATCGCCGCGCACCTGCGTCCAGGTCAGCGGCATCGACACGGTAGCCCCCTCCCGCGCACGGGGCGACAAGGCAGCGATCGCCGTCGACATCCGGTCGTTGCGAAGATAGTCGAGGAAGATTTTTCCCTTGCGCAGCTTCTTCGACATGTTGAGCAGATAGCGCTCGGGATCATCGCTCGCCATCCACTGGCAGATGCCTTGCGCGAACACCTTGGCCTCCTTCCAAGAAACCTTGTCCCTTGCGCCATAAAGCAGCGGCGTCACCACATGCAGCCCCTTGCCGCCCGTGGTCTTGCAGAAGCTTTCGAGGCCAACAGCGGTCAACCGCTGGCGCATGTCTTTTGCCGCTTCGATGACGTCGGAGAATTCAACATTGGGCGCGGGATCGAGATCGAACACCAGACGTCCCGGCGTGTCGTAAGCGTCCGGTGCACAATTCCAGGGATGCAATTCGAGGCCGCCGATCTGCGCCACCGCAGCCAATCCCTCGACCCGGTCGATCTGCAGATAGGGCTTGCGGTCGCCCGAAACCTTGGCCAGCTCGAACAGGTTGGACGCACCCTGCATGGCGTGGCGTTGAAAGAATTTCTCGCCATGGATGCCGTCGGGCGCGCGAACGATCGAGCATGGACGGCCCTTGAGGTGACCGATCATCCATTCGCCGACGCTCTCGAAATATTGCGCGAGGTCGAACTTTGTAACGCCCTCGCCGTCGCCGGCGTCGGGCCACAACTCCTTGTCCGGCTTTGAGATCACCACGCCCATGACCTCGCCGGCCTTGTTCGTTGTTGCGGGCGTTGCCCGCACCGTCGCACCCTTGCCCTTGCCCGGTTTCGGCTGCGCGACGCCTGCCTTGGACGGTGTTTCCGCCTCCACCTCCTCGGCCGGCTTGTCCTGCCGCAGGCCTTTGAACGCCGCCTGACGAATGTTTCCGTCCGCGGTGAACCCCGCGAATTCGATCTCGGCGACCAACTCCGGTTTCAGCCAGTGCACGTCGCGGGTTTTCTTCGGCGCGTTCTTGCCGCCGAACGGATTCTTGTCGGAGGCTGCTGCCTTCAGCGCCGGCATGATGCGGCGCACCTTGTCCTGCCCGAAACCGGTACCGACCATACCGACAAAGGCGAGATGATCGCCGCGGTAGACGCCGGCCATCAGCGAACGGAATTTGCCGTTGGTGGTCTTCCAGCCGCCCAGCACCACCTCATGCCCGGCGCGGCATTTCGCCTTGGTCCAGCTCTCGGTGCGGCCCGAGCGATAGGGCACATCGAGTTTCTTGGAGACGATGCCTTCGAGTTCGAGCTTGCAGGCCGATCGCAGGACGGCATCGCCGCCGCTTTCAAAATGCTCGACATAGCGGATCTGCTTGTCCTTGCCCTTCTGCGCCTCCAGCAATTTCTTCAGCCGCGCCTTGCGGTCGCCGAGCGGGAGCTTTCGAAAATCTTCACCATTGGCAAACAGCAGGTCGAACGCATAGAAGATCAGGCTCTCGCTGTCGCCGTCCGACAGCGCCGCCTGCAGGGTCGAGAAGTTGGGCGCGCCGTTATGATCGAGCGCGACGATCTCGCCATCGATCAGCACGTCGGGAAGCGATTTCGCTTCCTTGGCGATCGCCTGGAATTTATCGGTCCAGTCGAGGCCTTTTCGGGTGCAGAGCACCGCATCGCCATCCTCCACCCGCAATTGCACGCGGTAGCCGTCGAACTTGATCTCGTGACACCAGCCTTCGCCGCCGGGCGGCCGCTCGACGACTGTGCAAAGCTGCGGCGCGACGAAATCGGGCATCGCCGCGACCTTCTTCGGCTTGACCATCGGGGCCGGGGCGCGCGTTTTGATCTCCGGCGCGGCGCGCAAGGCGGCCGTCTTCCGCAAGGCCCGCGCCTCGGCCGCATCGCCGCGGTTCGATTGCCAAACCGCGTCGGCCTTTGTAGCCGTAGCCAGCATGAACGGCTTTGGCGCCTTGCCCTTGCCTTGCGCGATCTGCTCCATCGTGCGCCCGGAGGCGACCGAACGGTCCTCGTCGAGAATGTCGTTATCCTCGCCTTCCCTGGCGAATTCGTCACGGTGCTTGATCAGGAGCCAGTTGGTGCGCTTGCCGCCGTAGCGGTCGCCCCGCATCCGCACCAGCACCCAGCTTCCGTGCAGCTTGTCGCCATGCAGGGTGAATTTCAGGTCGCCCTTCTTGAAGCCGCGATCGGGATCATCGGACTCCCAATAGCCCCGGTCCCACAGCATCACCGTGCCGCCGCCGTACTGGTCTTCGGGAATGATGCCTTCGAAATCGCCGTAATCGAGCGGGTGGTCCTCGACCTCGACCGCGAGCCGCTTGTCGTGAGGGTCGAGTGACGGCCCCTTGGTAACGGCCCAGGATTTGAACACGCCGTCGAATTCCAGCCTGAGATCGTAATGCAGCCGGCTCGCATCATGCTTCTGAATCACGAACCGCCGCTCTCGGGCGGGCGCGACCTCGACATCGCCGGAGGGCTCCGCCGTTTTGCCGAAATCACGCTTCTTGCGGTACGTGCTGAGCTTCTTCAACGCCACGGCCACACCTCAATCAATCCGCCCCGCGGCAACACCCGGAACGAAAACCCATACTAACCGTTGAAGTTCCCAAACCCAAACCGCGCCCGGAGATTGCAATGGCCCCCCGCGCCTACTGGAAAGGCTCGCTTAAGCTCTCTTTGGTGTCATGTCCGGTCGTGCTGTATCCGGCCTCGACATCGGTCGAGAAAACCCGCTTTCACATGATCAACAAGGAGACCGGCAACCGGCTGAAGCAGCAAATGATCGATGCCGAGACCGGCGACGTCGTCGAGAGCGACCAGAAAGGCCGCGGCTATGAGCTGAAAAAGGGCCAGTATGTCGAGATCGAAAAGGAGGAACTGGAAGCCGTCCAGATCGAGAGCAATCATACCATCGAGATCGACAGTTTTGTGCCGCGGGACGAAATCGACAAGCGCTACTACAATCACCCCTACTACATTGCCCCCGACGGCAAGGCCGCGGTGGACGCCTTCGCGGTGATCCGGGACGCCATGAAGGATGAGGAACGGGTGGCGCTGGCGCGCATCGTGCTGACCAACCGCGAGCACGTCATGGCGATCGAGCCGCTCGGCAAGGGCCTGCTCGGCACTACACTGCGGTATCCGTACGAGCTGCGCGACGAGGGCGACTTCTTCGATGACATCAAGACCCCGAAGATCACCAAGGACATGGTCGAACTCGCGGGCCATATCCTGCACAAAATGGCCGCGCATTTCGATCCCTCGAAGTTCAAGGATGAGTATGAGGACGCGCTGAAGGCGCTGGTGCGCCGCAAGGCTTCCGGCAAGCCGATCAAGGTCGCCGAGCCCGAGGAGAGGGCGGACAACGTCATCAACCTGATGGACGCGCTGAAGGCGAGCCTGAAAGGCAAAGCGGCGACGAGACGGCGCGCACAAGCCCCGGCCTCGCGGCGGGCGCCGGCACGCCGGACAGCAAGGAAAGCACACCGGTCGTCGGCGAGGCACCGCAAGGCGAGCTAGGCTTGCGCTGGCCGTCATTGCGAGCGCTTGCATTACCCGAAGCCGGAAGGCATTTTCCTCTTGGAACTGACGCCACCGACAATAGCGGCGTCGGACCGGGGAGGAATGAATGGCATTGACGAAGTCGCACGTCGCAGGACCGACCACGCCTGCGGTACGGGAGATGACATTCGGCGATCTCTTGCGCAAGGCGGCTGAGGCCGCGCCCGATCGCCTCGCCCTGATCGCGGGCGTGCCTGACCCGGCGCAGCGGCGGCAATGGACCTACGCACAGTTCTATCGCGAAGCCCAGCGCACCGCCCGGGCGCTGCTGTCGCGCTTCAAGCCCGGCGAGCGCATTGCCGTCTGGGCACAAAATATCCCGGAATGGATGATGCTCGAATTCGGCGCCGGCATGGCGGGCATGGTGCTCGTCACCGTCAACCCGGCCTTCCGCGCCCGCGAAGTGGAATATGTGCTGAAACAGTCGCGCTCTGCCGGGGTCTTCGTGGTCAACGGCTTCCGCGGCAACCCGATGCTGGAGACCGTGCAGGCAGTGGCGCCGAATTGTCCCGAGCTGCGCGAGATCATCTGCTTCGATGACTGGAATGCCTTCATCGCGGCTGGCGACGACGAGGGCATCAAGCTGCCGGCCGTCAGCCCAGACGATCCCGTCATGATCCAGTATACCTCGGGCACGACCGGCTTTCCGAAAGGCGCCCTGCTCCGCCATCGCGGGCTGCTCAACAACGGTGCCGATACCGCCGACCGGATGGGCGTCGACGACGGCGACGTCTTCGTCACCACGATGCCGTTGTTTCATACCGGCGGCTGCGTCTGCTGCGTGATCGGCGCGGTATCAAAGGCCGCGACCACGGTGCTGGTCGAGGCTTTCGAGCCTGGGCTGGTGCTGGAAATGCTCGGGACCTATCGCGGCAACGCCATGCTCGGCGTGCCCACCATGCTGGTTGCGATGCTGGAGCACCCGACATTCGCGGCGACCGATCTGTCCTCCGTCAAGGCGATCTGCTCCGGCGGCTCGACAGTGCCGGCCTCGCTGGTGCGGCTCCTGGAGGAAAAGCTCGGCGCGCCCTTTACGATTGTTTTCGGCCAGACCGAATGCTCCCCCGTCGCGGCGCAGACCCGCACCCATGACAGCGTCGAGGACAAGGCCAACACGATCGGCCTGCCGCTGCCCAATATGGAAACCAAGATCATCGATCCCAACACCGGCGAGACCGTTCCGATCGGCACGATCGGCGAGTTCTGCACCCGCGGCTATCACGTGATGATCGGTTACTTCGAAATGCCCGATGCGACTGCGGCTGCGATCGACGCCCACGGCTGGCTGCACACCGGCGATCTCTGCGCAATGGACGCGCGCGGCTACTGCACCGTGGAAGGCCGGCTGAAGGACATGATCATCCGCGGCGGCGAAAACATCTATCCGCGCGAGCTGGAAGAGCTGCTGTTCAAGCATCCCAAGGTGGGCGAGGTCGCCGTGATCGGCCTGCCGCACGAGAAATGGGGCGAAGAGGTCGCAGCCTTCATCCGCCCGGCGCCAGGCGCCGCGATCGACAAGGACGAGCTGATCGCCTACATGCGTGCCTCGCTCGCCCCGCACAAAACGCCAAAACAGTGGTACATCGTGGACACATTCCCGCTGACCGGATCGGGCAAGATCCAAAAATTCAAGCTGCGGGACGCCTGCACCAAGGGCGAGATGACGGCGATCTAGGCCGCTTCCGTTCATTTCAAATACTTTCGCCGTCGTCCCTGCGAACGCAGGGACCCATACGCCGCGGCTTATCTGCGGCGCGATGGGGCCAGTTGCCTTCGCTGCAATCTAGGCCGATGGTTATGGGTCCCTGCGCCCCGTGCGCAATTGCGCACTAGGCAGGGACGACGAGGGTGATTTTCGGTGTGGGCTACAATCGCTCCCTACCCCTTGAATGTCGGTTGGCGCGGGTGGATGCAGTCCTTGAAATCCGCAAAGCCTTTCCACGCCGGCTCCGGCGCGTCCTGTCCGGCTTGAGGCACATAGATCGACGGCTCGATCGACCGCATCGCCGGAATATATCGCGGGCAGTTCGGAAAGATCGCACGCGCCGTCACGCGAACGATGAGCTGCGCGCCGACGGTCTCCGACAGCAGCGGGTCGCTGTCGCTCACGCTGGCGCTGCCGTTGACACGCAAACGCCGCGGCTTGCCATGCATGGCGATGAACAGCAGGCCGACATCGGCATTAACGACGATGTTGCCGAGACTCTTGAACATGCCGTTGCCGTCATAGTCGGGAAATGCGAGCTCGGAAGGCCCGGTGATGCGCACAAACCCCGGCGCCCCACCCTTGAATGAGCAATCGGGCCGGCCTTCGGCATCGGCGGTTGCCAGAAAGAAATAGGGTAGGCCTTCGATGAACTGCTTGTCGTCAGCGGTGAATTCCTTGCGCATCAGCTTCTCTTCCAGCCGATCCGAAATCCGGCGGCTGTCGAACCGGTCCTGCAATTGCCTGTTACCTTCGTGATACATGACGCTCTCAGCCATGGTCGTGCTCCGTCCTGCCCTGAGCCTCTTCCGCGCGAGCTCAGTCTGGATCAAACTACACAATTAAGCATACCACTGTACGGTTGCAGCGCACGCGGCAAGCTGACCAGCACGATCGACGGCAAACGGCCATGAGGAGCCGTTGGTTCTGATTACCGCCGGTGGCGGGGAAGTAGTCAGCGATCGAAGATGGCGAGAGGCGGCTGCCTCTCACTCCTTCACTTCGCCGTACAGAGTTGTCTTGGTGCCATCGGTATTTTCGAAGGCGACTTCAACTTTGTTGCCATTGAAAGCGAGAATCCAGAGTTGCGTTTCGCTACGTCCGAGGATTCGGCGCTCCAATGCAAAGGTACGCTCGTCGAGCCAGCGTCCTTTGGATGCATTGATCCCGTAGTTGACTGGAGGGCTCTTTCGAAAAATTCCGTCAAGCCCCAGCAGTCCCGAAAAACGTCCCGCAGGCTGGTCCGCCCTTCCAGCGTAGGTGGTGATTTCCCAGAA
This sequence comes from Bradyrhizobium sp. AZCC 1721, assembly GCF_036924715.1. Lineage (NCBI taxonomy): Bacteria > Pseudomonadati > Pseudomonadota > Alphaproteobacteria > Hyphomicrobiales > Nitrobacteraceae > Bradyrhizobium > Bradyrhizobium sp. AZCC 1721. The sequence continues at coordinate 5,889,006 of NZ_JAZHSB010000001.1, forward strand.
CGGATCCGGATCGACGAGGTTCAGCGCGAATGTCTTTACTCTGAGAATATTGCTACTCACTTGATAGGTCTTCCCCGATATCTGTTTCGCCAGTTCGGGGGTCTTGCCGAGCGGTGACGGCCGCTCCGTAGCAGCTTCGCGAACTGATGCCGCGAGCAGGGATTGCGCGACGGCGTCAGGCGGCAGCGGCTGGTCCGACTTGACTGCGCTGGCAATATCATCGATCAGCCTGGCCGTTGGATAGAACTGGTCATCCCGCAAAATGCCGGTCATGACCGATATCCAGCTTCGGAAGCACAAGAATCAACTGCGAATGGCGACCGCGGGCCATGTAGGCGTCCTTTTCGGGCAACGACCACCACAGATTTGCGTAGCGAAACCCGAAAGTCGCCTTAACCCTTCCTTCCCTCGCCCGATCAACCCATGACGCTGGAATGATCTGCTTGCCGTCCCACATCCCATTGCGAAGGTAGAGATAGCCAAACCGGGCCATGTCGTGCGGCGCCAGCGACAGTCCCGCTTCGCCATCGATGACTCCCTGGGCGTCGGCCCGGCCCCAGCGAGCGCTGGTGATACCAAGCGGCCCGAACAGCTCTTTCTCCGCAAAATCCAGCGCATTCTGACCGGTCTTCCTGTTGATGAGCGCGGACAGCACGTACGGATTGCCGCTATTGTAATAGAATTTGGCGCCTGGAGCATCCGACATCGGCTGGCTTAACACGAAGGCGGTCCGATCCGGCGCCTGATACATCCGCATGAGGGTCTCGTCGGGCGTATAGGATTTCTCCTGCCACTCCAGGCCCGAGGTCATGTCCAGCAGGTGCTGAACGGTCATTGCTTTCTTGGCTTCATCAATGTTGGGAATTTGCTTGTCGGCGAACAAATCCATAATCGGATGATCAACGCTGTCGAGCAGGCCTTGCTTGATTTCGATGGCCGTCAACGTGCTGACAACACTCTTCGTTACCGATCTCAGGTCGTGCGTAATGTTGGGCTGATAGGGGGCATAGTAGGCATCAAGCACGATCTTGCCGTGCCGGACGATCAGCAGGCTGTCCTGCTTGTAGCCCCCCACGGTCTCCACGAGCCGGGCCAGCGTACCGGATTGCATCCCCTGCTCTTCGGGAGTTGAGACCGGCCAGGCCTTGGTGGGCCATACCGCTTCCTGAACCTGATTATCCGCCGTGCCCGCAATCAAGCCGGAGGCGACGAGACATTGAAACCCGGTAAAAAACACTACGGCTGTCGCGTGACGCAGACGCAGCATCGGCGGTTCTCCTATGATTATGTTCTCGAACGGAAAAGCTCCCCAGTAGAGCGCTTCTCTTTGCACTACGCAAGATTGTTTTCGTGCTCAAACGGTATCGCTGCGCTTAATCCGGCGCGCGCAACCGGTAGCCGATGCCGGTCTCGGTCAGCACGAATTGCGGGCGCTCAGGATCGGCTTCGATCTTCTGACGTAGCTGGCGGACGTAGACGCGCAGATACTGCGCATCCGTCAACTCGTCCCACAGCTCCTTCAAGAGGAAGCGATGGGTCAGCACCTTGCCGGCATGCTGCACCAGAACGCGCAGCAATTCGTATTCCTTCGGCGAGAGTTTTACTTCGCGCTCGCCAACCTTGACGATGCGGCGCACCAGATCGACCGAGAGGTCGCCTGCGCGGAATACCGGCCGCTCGCCCTGCACCTGCAATTGGTGCCGGAGCGCTGCGCGCATCCGCGCCAGCAACTCGTCCATGCCGAACGGCTTTGTCAGATAATCGTCGGCGCCGAGATCGAGCGCCTGCACCTTGCCGGCCTCGTCACCGCGGCTCGACAGTACCACGATCGGCACACTCTCGTTGCGGCCGCGGATCATGCGCAGGAGCTCATGGCCCTGGATGTCGGGCAGGCCAAGATCGAGGATGATCAGCGCCGGGCCATCCGCGAGCTTCTCCAGCGCAATCTTGCCGTTGGAGGCTTCGAGGATGTCGTAGCCCTGCGTGCTCAACCCCATCCGCAGCAATTTGCGGATCGGCGGCTCGTCGTCGATCACCAAAACCTTGATCTGGGCGGCGTTCATGCGGCGGTATCCAGCGCGCTATCGGAGGCCGGGACGGGCAGTCGAATAGTGATGATGGCCCCAGAGCGATCGGTACGATTGGCGGCCGATATCGTGCCATGCATCGCCTCGACGAAACCGCGCGAGATGGCGAGCCCCAGCCCGGTGCCGGGACGGATGTGGTCGCCCTTTTGAGCGCGATAGAACTTGTCGAACACGCTTTCCACCTCGGCAGGCGGAATACCGCTGCCTTCGTCGAGGATCTGCAGCGACACACTTGCCGGATCGCGCGTTCCCCGGATCGAAATCGTGGTTCCGGCCTGCGCGTATTTGGCCGCGTTATCGAGCAAATTGAACAATACCTGTTCGAACAGAACCGCATCCAGCTCCAGCATCGGCAGATTGGGACTGAGTTCCAGTGACACCTTGTGATGCAGGAGGATCTTGTTCGCGCGGCGCAGCGTGCTGCCGACGATCTCGGAGACGTCATGCCGCGCGGTATTCGGCACGATCGCACCGGATTCCAGCTTGGTCATGTCGAGCAGATTGGCGATGAAGCGATTGAGGCGCTCGGATTCGTCGATCATGGTGGCGAGCAGTTCGTTCTTCTGCGCGTCGTTGAGGCTGGAGCCGAGATCGCGCAGGGCGGAAGCGGCACCGAGCACCGAGGCCAACGGCGTCTTCAGATCGTGCGAGATCGAGGTCAACAGCGCGCCGCGCAGCCGGTCGGATTCCACCGTGCGCTTGACCCGGTCCATGTCTTCCACCAGCAGCACGCGCTCGATCGCCAGCGCGCCCTGATCGACCAGCGCATCGAGCAGGCGGCGCTGATCCGGCGTCAGCAACGGACCGGTGCGGTCGTCGTCGATGCCGATGACGCCGATCGCGCCGCGCCCGGTTCGCATCGGCAGGAACAGCCGTTTGGCGCCCGGCAGCGTATCCGAGCCGCGCCCGGCCGCACGGTCGTTGTCCCAAGCCCATTTGGCGGCGGCAAGGTCGGCCTCGCCCAGTTGATCCTCGGGCGGATAACCCGACTTCACGGTGAGCACACCGTCCTCCGGCAACAGCAGCACCACCCTCACCTTCAGCATCAGCGCGGTCTGATAGGCGGTCGCCCACAGCACATCGTCCAGCGTCGCGGTGCCCGCGAGCTTGCGGCTGAAGGCGTAGAGCGATTCGGTGGTGCGCACCCGGCCGATCGCGGTGTCGGCCTGAGAGCGCACCCGTGCCGCGAGATTGGAGACCAACAGTGCGATCAGCATGAAGAGGAAGAACGCGGCAATGTTGATCGGGTCGGCGATGGTGAAGGTATGGACCGGCGGCATGAAGAAGAAATTGTAGCACAGCGACGCCGCGACGCTCGCCAACAGCGATGGCAAGAGCCCGTAGCGAACGGCGACGCCGACCACGGCGGTGAGGAGCACCAGATCGACATTCTCGATGCCACCGAACATCGGCTGGATCAGTTTGGCAGCGCCGAGGCTGACCGCGACGAACAATAGCGCCATCATGTAGGGCCGCGGGTTGAACGGCTCCTGTCGCGCCGCAGTCTGCACCGCCGCTTTCGCCACGCCCTGTTCGTCGCCGGGGATGACGTGGACGCTGATATGGCCGGCGCGGCGCACCAGATCGTGCACGACAGAACCGCGCGTCAGCTCGAACCACCAGGAGCGGGTCGACTTGCCGATGACGATCTGCGTGACATTATTGGCGTGCGCGAAATGGATGACGTCGTCGGCGATGCGGCGGCCGACGCCGGGAATGGTCAGCGCCTCACCGCCCAGCGCTTCCGCCAGCCGCATGGTATCGGCCAACCGGTCGCGCTGCTCGTCGGTCAGTTGCAGGCTACGGCGTGTCTCGATGCTAATAGCGGTCCATTGCGCGTGCAGCCGGTCGGCCAGCCGCTTGGTATAGCGCACCAGCCCGGCCGCGCGCGGATCTTCGCTGACGCAAACCAGGATGCGCTCACCTGCCGCCCATGGACCTGCTATGGCGTTGGCCTGCATATGGGTGAGCAACTGCTCGTCGACGCGTTCGGCGGTGCGCCGCAGCGCCAGCTCGCGCAACGCGGTCAGGTTGCCTGGCGAGAAATAATGCTCCAGCGCGCGCTCGGCCTGTTTGGGAACGTAGACCTTGCCCTCCTTCAGCCGCTGGATCAGATCGTCGGGCGTGAGGTCGATCAGCTCGATGGCGTCGGCGCGGTCGAACACGGAATCCGGCACAGTCTCACGGACCCGCACATGCGTGATCTGCGCGACCACGTCGTTGAGGCTCTCGATGTGCTGGATATTGACTGCCGTATAGACGTCGATGCCGTGGGACAGCAATTCCTCGACGTCGAGATAGCGCTTGGGATGACGGCTGCCGGGCGCATTGGTGTGAGCGAGTTCATCGACGAGCGCGATCTGCGGCCGCCGCGCGATCAGCGCATCCAGGTCCATCTCCTCGAGCGTCTGCTCCTTGTAGGCGAGCCGCCTGCGCGGCAGCACCTCGAGACCGTTCAGAAGCACTTCGGTTTCAGCCCGGCCGTGGGTTTCGACGATGCCGACCACGACATCGGCGCCCGCCTTCTTCTTGGCGTGGGCGCTCTGCAGCATCTCATAGGTCTTGCCGACGCCGGGCGCAGCGCCGACAAAGATCTTGAGCTTGCCGGCGCGGCTCTCCTCGCGCCGGGCGGCCTCCAGCAGGGCCTCCGGTGATGGACGTTGTTCGGGGTCGCGGCGGGCTTGGACCATGCGGTAGTATAGTCCTCACCCTTCGAGGGGCCTAGCATGTCTCATTTTGAAACCTCATCCAGCGCCAGGTTCAACGCCAGTACGTTAATGCGCGGCTCGCCAAGCAATCCAGCCATGCGGCCCTGAATGTGCTCGGTAACCAGTTGCTGGACGCGCGCCTCCGGCAGGTTGCGGGCCTTCGCCACGCGCGGGACCTGGAATAGCGCGCCTTCCGGCGAGATGTCGGGATCGAGCCCGCTGCCGGAGGTGGTGACGAGATCGACCGGTACGGCAGCGGCCGGGTTTTCGGTCTTCAGCTTCGCGAAGTCCTCCTTGATCCGGTCGGCCAGCGCCTTGCTGGTCGGCCCAAGATTGGAGCCACCGGAATTGGCGGCGTTGTAGGGCGCAGGGACCGTCTTGGTCGGATCGGCCGGGTCCGGCGCCGAAGTCGCGGACGGGCGGCCGTGGAAATATTTGTCTTCCTTGAACTCCTGCCCGATCAGAGCGGAGCCGATCACCTTGCCGTCCTTTTCAATCAGGCTGCCGTGCGCCTGCCTCGAAAAGATCGCGCCGGCGATGGCGGTCATGGCGAGGGGATAGGCAAGGCCGGTGATCGCGGTGAGTAGCAGCAGGATGAGGATCGCGGGACGGATTTCTCTGAGCATTTTAGGTCTCCGTAAGTTTTCCGTCATTGCGAGCGAAGCGAAGCAATCCATGGCGCCACAAGTGGATAGATGGATTGCTTCGTCGCTTCGCTCCTCGCAATGACGGTTGTGGTGTTAGGCCAGATGCAAAGCCACAACCGCAAGGTCGATGGCCTTGATGCCGATAAAGGGAACGATGATGCCGCCCAAGCCGTAGATCAGCAGGTTACGGCGCAGAAGCGCCCCTGCACCGACGGCGCGATAGGCGACGCCTTTCAGCGCCAGCGGGATCAGCGCGATGATGATCAGCGCGTTGAAGATGATCGCCGACAGGATGGCGCTCTGCGGGCTTGCGAGGTGCATGACGTTGAGCACCTCGAGCTGCGGGTAGAACGCCAGGAACATCGCCGGGATAATGGCGAAATACTTTGCGACGTCGTTGGCGATCGAGAACGTGGTCAGCGCGCCGCGCGTCATCAGAAGCTGCTTGCCGATCTCGACCACCTCGATCAGCTTGGTCGGGTTGGAATCGAGATCGACCATGTTGCCGGCCTCGCGCGCCGCCTGCGTGCCGGTGTTCATGGCGACGCCGACATCGGCCTGCGCCAGCGCCGGCGCGTCGTTGGTGCCGTCGCCGCACATCGCGACCAGTTTGCCCCTGGCCTGCTCGTCGCGGATCAGCTTCAGCTTGTCCTCCGGCGTTGCCTGGGCAAGGAAATCGTCGACGCCGGCCTCGGCCGCGATGGCGGCTGCGGTCATCGGATTGTCGCCGGTGATCATCACGGTGCGGATGCCCATCCGGCGCAATTCCGCAAAGCGCTCCCGGATGCCGCCCTTGACGATGTCCTTCAGATGCACGACGCCGAGTAGTTTCCCGTCTTTGGCGACCGCCAGCGGCGTGCCGCCGGCTTTCGAGACCTCGTCGGAAACCGTTTGGATCTCACGGGCCGCCTCCGAGAGGACGCCCGACACGGCGCGCGCCGCATTCCCGGAAGCGACCGCGCGGATCGCGCCGCCACCATCGACGTAATTCAGGATCGCATCCACCGCGCCCTTGCGCTCCGACGATGACCCGGCGTCGATGCCGCTCATGCGTGTCTGCGCGGTGAAGGGAATGAAGCTCGCGTTGAGCTCCTTCATGTCGCGGCCGCGGATGCCGTATTTCTCTTTCGCCAGCACGACGATCGAGCGACCTTCCGGCGTCTCGTCGGCGAGCGAGGCGAGCTGCGCCGCATCCGCCAGCTCCTGTTCGGTGACACCGCGCAAGGGGCGAAACGCCGTGGCCTGCCGGTTGCCGAGCGTGATGGTGCCGGTCTTGTCCAGCAGCAGCGTGTCGACGTCGCCAGCGGCCTCCACCGCACGGCCGGACATGGCGAGCACGTTGAAGCGCACCAGCCGGTCCATGCCGGCGATGCCGATCGCCGATAGCAGCGCGCCGATGGTGGTCGGAATCAGCGTGACGAACAGTGCCACCAGCACCACTACCGAAATCGAGCCGCCGGCATAGGCCGCATAGCTCGGAATCGTCACGGTGGCGAACACGAAGATGATGGTCAGGCCGGCGAGCAGAATATTGAGCGCGATCTCATTCGGCGTCTTCTGCCGCTCCGCTCCTTCCACCAGCTTGATCATGCGGTCGATGAAGGTCGACCCTTGCGCCGCCGTGATCCGAACGCGGATCCAGTCCGATAGCACTTGCGTGCCGCCGGTCACCGCCGACCGGTCACCACCGGATTCGCGGATTACAGGCGCAGATTCACCCGTTATCGCCGCCTCGTTCACCGAAGCTACACCCTCGATCACTTCGCCATCGGAGGGGATGTTGTCGCCGGCCTCGACCAAGACGATGTCACCCACCTTCAGGCTGGTGCCGGAAACCAGACGATAGTTCTTGCCGGGACCTTCCAGCAATTTTGCCTTGCTCTCGGTGCGGGTCTTCTTCAACGACAGAGCCTGCGCCTTGCCGCGGCCTTCGGCAACGGCCTCGGCGAAATTGGCGAACAGCACGGTGAACCACAGCCACAGGATGATCTGGAACGTGAAGGCGAAGTTCTCGCCGCCGGCCACCAGATTGCGCAGGAATATCACGGTCGTGAGCGTGGCCACGATTTCGACCACGAACATCACGGGGTTCTTCACCATCAGCCGCGGATCGAGTTTTGCAAAGGCCGCCCGGATTGCCGGCAGCACGATGCTCGGATCGAACATCGCCGACGCCGTCGCCTTTTTCTGCAATTTCATGGTTTCCATGGACGTAACTCCTGACGGCTTCGATCAGAACAAGGTGTTGGCGTTCATCGCCAGGTGCTCGACGATCGGCCCCAGCGCCAGCGCCGGGAAGAAGGTCAGCCCGCCGATGATCAGGATGACGCCGACGACGAGGCCGACGAACAGGCCGCCGGTGGTCGGCAGCGTGCCGGCCGAGGGCGGGATCGATTTCTTGGCCGCAAGCGACCCCGCCAGCGCCATTGCCGGCACGATCATGAAGAAGCGGCCGACAAACATCGAACTGGCGAGTGTCAGATTGTAAAAGAAGGTATTGCCGGTCAGGCCGCCGAAGGCCGAGCCGTTATTGCCGGTCGCCGAGGTGAAGGCATAGAGCACCTCGGTAAAGCCGTGCGGACCGGCATTGGCGATCGACGCCACCGCCGGAGGGAAGACGACCGCAACGGCCGTCCAGCCCAAAATCATCAACGGCAGGATCAGGATTGCAAGCATCGCCATTTTGACCTCGCGCGCTTCGATCTTCTTGCCAACAAATTCCGGCGTACGGCCGACCATCAGGCCGGCGACGAAGATCGCCAACACGACGAACAGCAGCATGCCATAAAGGCCCGCGCCGACGCCGCCGACGATGATTTCGCCGAGTTGGATGTTGAGCAGCGGGATCATGCCGCCAAGCGCGGTGAAGGAGTCGTGCATGGCATTGACGGCGCCGCAGGAGGCAGCGGTGGTAATGACTGCGAAGAGTGAGGAGGCGACGATGCCGAAGCGGACTTCCTTGCCTTCCATATTGCCGCCAGAGAACCCCAGCGCGCTCAGCGTCGAGGTGCCGTTGGCTTCGGCCCAATAGGTGACGGCGACGCCGGCAAGGAAGAGAACGCCCATTACGCCGAGGATCGCCCACCCCTGCCGCTGGTTGCCGACCATCCGGCCGAACACGTTGGTCAGCGCCGCGCCGAGCGCAAAGATCGAGATCATCTGCACGAAGTTCGACAGTGCGGTGGGGTTTTCAAAGGGATGTGAGGCATTGGCATTGAAGAAGCCTCCGCCATTGGTGCCGAGCATTTTGATCGCGACCTGCGAAGCGACAGGGCCGACCGCAATCGTCTGCTTGCCGCCTTCCAGCGTGGTCGCCTCGACATAGGCGCCGAGCGTCTGCGGTATGCCCTGCCACACCAGGAACAGCGTATAGACGAAGCAGATCGGCAGCAGCACGTAAAGCGTACAGCGCGTCACATCGACCCAGAAATTCCCGATCGTGCGCATCGAGGAACGCGAGAAGCCGCGGATCAGCGCCACTGCGAGCGCGATACCGGTCGCTGCCGACAGGAAGTTCTGATGCGTCAGGCCCAGCATCTGCGTCAGGTACGATAGCGTGCTTTCGCCGCCGTAGTTCTGCCAGTTGGTGTTGGTGATGAAGGAAATCGCGGTATTGAAGGACAAATCCTGGGCGACGGCGGATTGCCCCGCCGGGTTGAACGGCAGCATCGCCTGCAGCCGCATCAGGCCGTAGATGATGAGGAAGCCGCCGACATGGAACAGCAGCATCGCGACCGTGTAGGTCAGCCAATGCTGTTCGCGCTTTTCATCGACGCCGCCGATCCAGTACAGCCCAGCCTCGACCGGCCGCAGAATCGGAGACAGAAACGTGCGCTCGCCGCTGAAGACGCGCGTCATATACCAGCCGAGCGGCTTTACGAGCGCGACCACGATCGCGCAGTACAGCAAAATCTGAAACCAGCCGACAAGTGTCATGGGTGAGTGTCCTTCGTATTACCTTGCAGGCAGCAACACGCGCAGCAGCACGACGAGCAGCGCGGCGGTCGCAAGAAACGCCAGCACGATGGCGGCGAGCGTGGTCATGACCCGTTCAAAATCGCTCGGGGCGCAGCAGCGCGTAAGTCAGGTAGAACAGCAGGCCAAGCGAAACGAGGCCGGCGAGCGAGTAATCGAAGATCATGGCGCTCTCCTCCATAGCGTCTTCGAGCGAAAGCCTGCCCCGGACCTGATCCGGGGTGGTTTTCGGTTCGCGCGAAGAAAACGCGTCAACATTTAAAGCCGCTCGCAGACATAGGCATAACCAATGCCCGCTACGAAGAGGCCGAGAGCGAGCGCCAGCATCACAATGTCCAGCATGGGATGTTCCTCTGCGACGTGAACCGTGCAGCCGAAGATACGGCTATGCGTTCCGGCCTGAGGTGCCACCGGGCGCATAGGTTTTCGAGACGGGAAGGATGGCGACGTTATAGGAATCTCATAAAGACGCCTTCCGTCGTCCCTGCGAACGCAGGGACCCATAACCACAGGCGTTAATTATTTCGCGACCTGCTCGTTATCTTTCTTTTCCAAACAACACCGGCCGCGGAGTATGGGTCCCTGCGTTCGCACTAGGGCATCTACACGCTTGCCGGGCCATATACGAGGAGTTGGAAGCGAGCCATTCCCATGTGGAAGGTGATTGGTCCAGGTGGGCGATGAGAGGCGTAACCGGTCCATCCGCCGAGCTTTGCGATGATCCATGCCGCCCAGGCGACAGTGTTGGGGCGATGGTGGTTCTTCTGGAGCTCGGTGCGGCCTTTCAGGGTTTTGTTGATGGCCTTGAGCGCTTCGATCTCGTCCGGCGTGAACACAAATTCGACCTGCAATTGTTCGCCGCCATTGCGGGCTTGAACGAGCTGGATGACGATACATGCTACTCTGGTGGCGATCGCCACGAGTTTGATCAGGCCTTCAGCGCTGTCGAGCTGACTATCCTCGATGCGCAGACCCTGGCTCTTCAGCGAGCGAAAGAGCTGTTCGATGATCCAGCGCTGCTTGTACCAGGAGACGATCCGCCAGGCATCGGCGGCGGTGACGACCGGATGAGTGGTCAGGAGCAACCAATGAATGGGCTTGGCGCTCTTCGGGGGGTGCAACTCGACGACCTCCACGAAGCTGACTTTGACGCCCTGTGGCAGGTCTTTCACGCCGGGGCGCTGCGGTCGTTTGAGCACAACGGTTCCCAGGCGCATGGAGAGGTGGGCCTGGCGACCGTGGCGATCCATTCGCTTTGGTAGATCGATCACCGCCTTGTCGCAGAAGCGGGCCCGCGCGACCGCCTGATAAAGCGTGCCGCCATCGACCAGCGCATGGTCGTGCATGGCGCGCGACAGGAGGTGGACATTGTCAGCGGGTGTCAGCGACCAGTGAGCAAAGAAATCCCCCTCGCGGTCGTTGACGACGGTGATCATACGAGCAGCGACCAGAACCTCGCAGCCTTGCTTAGCCGTCGTCACCCAGCGCGCCGATTCCTTGTCGGCCAAGGCGCGCTTCTCGTGAGCGATCCTGGCCTTGCGCTTGCGCGTCCACACCTCACCGCCGGTGAGCCCGAGACAGACCCCGCTATCGGCATCGACCGCCATCATGGCATGCAGCAGCACGCCGCGAGCATTGCCTTTGCCGACCTTGCCCAAGTCGCGCCGATGTCCCGGACGAGTGTGGAAGTTGATCTCGCTGGTGTCCTGGATCGACAGCACATGACGCCCGCTGACCGCCATCGACGTCTGCAGGCTCCAGCCTTCAATCAGCTTGTCGATCGTGACTTGCGGATTGTTCACAAACCGCCAGAACGCCATGTTCGCGGCCCAGTTGCCCTGCGCCATCTGGCGCAAACAGACACTGCGCGTGCAAAGCATAGCCCGGAGAAGCGCCGCCCCCTTTTATCGAGGCGAACGTCTCCAAACTTACCCAGGGACAAATCCGGTTCCTGCTGCATCTCTGGCGCTCCTTCGAATCAAAGCGCCAGAGAGAGAATCATACAAAACGCTGCGGCGAACGCACATCATGCCGCCCCGAGTCAATCTGTCGCGTCCCCAAGACGTGTAGATGCCCTAGTGCGTTCGCAGGGACGACGGAGATAGCGCTTATGAAATCCCTATATTTACAACCCTCGCCCCCACTCGTTTTCGAATGGCGTTTTCGCCAGTTTGGGAGTGCGGTTGCAGTCGCGGCCGCGCGAATGAACGAGACGACGCCATGTCAATTCTTTTGGAACACCGCGTCACCACCGATCTCGGCGATCGGCTTCGCGACGCCTGCTGCGTGACGGTCGAATTCCTCTCCGACATCGCCGCAGCATGCCGGCGATTTCCGTCAACAGCCCACGGCGCAAAGACCGCCCGCATCGAGCAATTGATCCAATCTCACGCCTGGATCGATGCCGCGCTGGCGCTGATCGATCTGGAATTGCCGCAATGGCAGATTCGACGGATCGCCTATGATGAGGGTGAATGGTACTGCGCACTGTCCCGGCAGCGCGAACTGCCGGACTGGCTCGATCAGTCCGTCGAAGCTCGTCATGCCGATCTGACGCTGGCAATCCTGAGTGCATTCGTGGAAGCGCAGCACATCAGCACGACATCGCGCCGGACCAGCGTCCCGCCCGTGCCGCAGAATGTCAGCCCACTGTACGAGCCAGTTTGCACCGACAATTTTGCGTGACTTTTGTAGATGGGTAACGGGCCACCTACTACTCCGCCGCAGACTGCAGCGCCAGCTTTTCGGCGCGCACGGCGCAGAACTTGAACTCGGGGATCTTGCCGAACGGATCAAGCGCTGGGTTGGTCAGCAAGTTGGCCGCCGCTTCCGCGTAGCAGAACGGCATGAAGATCATGTTCTCCGGCACGTCGCGGTCGGAGCGCACCTTGACCTCGACGGCGCCGCGGCGGGTCATCAGGCGGATGAAATCGCCGGGCCAGACGCTGAGCTTGCGCATGTCCTTCGGCGACATGAACGCCATCGCCTCCGGCTCGATCTGGTCGAGTACGCTCGAACGGCGGGTCATCGAGCCGGTGTGCCAGTGTTCGAGCACGCGCCCGGTGGACAGCACCATCGGATATTCGGCGTCGGGGATCTCGTCCGGCGCGATCACCTTCGCCGGCACGATCTTGCCGCGGCCGCTCGCGGTCGGGAAACCCGTGGTGAAAATGATCTCGTTGCCGGGCTCGTTCGGATCGTCGACCGGATAGGTCACCGCACCCTCGCGCACCAGCCGCTCCCAGGTGATGTTCTTCAGCGACGGCATCACCTGCGTCATCTCGGTGAAGACATCAGCCGGGCCGTCGTAGTTCCACGGCAGCCCCATGCGCTTGCCGATCTCCTGGATAATCCAGAGATCCTGCCGCGCATCGCCCGGCGGACGGATCACTTCCCGCGCAAGCTGCACGCGGCGGTCGGTATTGGTGAAGGTACCGCTCTTTTCCGCAAACGCCGAGGCCGGCAGGATCACGTCGGCATGGAACGCGGTTTCGGTGACGAAGAGATCCTGCACCACCAGATGGTCGAGCATGGCGAGCGCTTCGCGTGCATGCTGCAGATCGGGGTCCGACATTGCGGGGTTTTCGCCCTCGATATACATGCCGGTGATTTCGCCGGCGTGGATCGCGTTCATGATCTCGACGACGGTGAGACCGCGAACCGGATCGAGATCCTGATGCCAGAGTTTTTCGAACGGCTCGCGCAGATCGGTGCGTCCGACCGGCTGATAATCCGGCAGGAACATCGGGATCAGGCCGGCGTCGGAAGCGCCCTGCACGTTGTTCTGGCCGCGCAGCGGATGCAGGCCGGTGCCGGGGCGGCCGACCTGGCCGGTGGTCAGCGCCAGCGCGATCAGACAGCGCGCATTGTCGGTGCCGTGGATGTGCTGGCTGATGCCCATGCCCCAGAAGATGATCGAGGCCTGCGAGCGCGCGTAAATTCGCGCCACTTCCTTCAGCGTCTCGGCCGGAATTCCGCAGATCGCTTCCATCTTCTCCGGCGGGAATTCCTTGATGCGCTCGGCGAGCTCATCAAAGCCTTCGGTATAGCCCGCAATATATTGCTGGTCGGTCAGCCCTTCGGTGATGATGGTGTGGAGCATCGCGTTCAGCATGGCGACGTCGCTGCCGGGCTTGAAGGCGAGATGCTTCCAGGCGTGGCGCGACAGCGACTGCCTGCGCGGATCCATCACGATCAGCTTGGCGCCGCGCTTGGCCGCGTTCTTCAGGTAGGTCGCCGCGACCGGATGGTTCACGGTCGGATTGGCGCCGATCACGATGATGACCTCGGCATCCATCGCCGCAGCAAACGGCGCCGACACCGCGCCAGAGTTGAGGCCTTCCATCAAGGCCGCGACCGACGAGGCGTGACAGAGCCGCGTGCAGTGGTCGACATTGTTGGAGCCGAAGCCGGTGCGCACCAGTTTCTGGAACAGATACGCCTCTTCGTTCGAACCCTTGGCCGAGCCGAAGCCGGCCAGCGCCTTGACGCCCTTCTCGTCGCGAATTTTCACGAGGCCTTTTGCGGCGATGTCCAGCGCCTCTTCCCACGAAGCTTCGCGGAAATGGGTGAACGGGTTGGCCGGATCGACCTGGTCGTTGGCGTCCTTTTTTGCATTCGGCAGGCGCACCAGCGGCTTTGTCAGCCGATGCGGGTGATGGATGTAGTCAAAACCAAAACGTCCCTTGACGCAGAGCCGGTTGTGGTTGGCCGGGCCGTCGCGGCCTTCTGCGTAGATGACCTTCTCGTCCTTGACCTGATAGGTGACCTGGCAGCCGACGCCGCAGAACGGGCAGAGCGAATCAACTTTCTTGTCAGCGTAAGTGACGCGGGTCTGGTTCTCGTCCAGCATCACCGACGGCATCAAGGCACCGGTCGGACAGGCCTGCACGCACTCGCCGCAGGCGACGCAGGTCGATTCACCCATGGGATCGTCGAAGTCGAACACGATCTTGGCGCCGGCATTGCGATAGGCCATGCCGATGACGTCGTTGACCTGGACCTCGCGGCAGGCACGCACGCACAGGCCGCATTGGATGCAGGCATCGAGATTGACGCTCATCGCGGGATGGCTGGTATCGCCCTGCCACCGCTCGGCCGCCGGGAAACGGCTCTCGGTCACCTCGACCTTTTCGGCCCAGTGCCAGAATTTCGAATCGGGATCGTGCGAGGTCTCGCGCGCGGGCTGGTCGGCGACCAGAAGCTCCATCACCATCTTCTGCGCCGCGACGGCGCGGGCGCTTTCGGTCTTCACCTTCATGCCGACGCTCGGCGTGCGCTTGCAGGACGCGGCCAGCACGCGCTCGCCCTCGATCTCGACCATGCAGGCGCGGCAATTGCCGTCAGGCCGGTAGTCCGGCTCCGGCGAATAACAGAGGTGCGGGATTTCCTTCTCGTGGCGTTTTGCCACCTGCCAGATGGTCTCGCCCGCGTTGGCCTCGACCTGTTGGCCATCGAGCTCGAACTTGATCTTGGTCATTCCGCGGCCTCTTTCGGCACGAATTCTTCCGGAAAATATTTAATCACTGACGTGAGCGGGTTCGAGGCGGCTTGTCCAAGCCCGCAGATCGAGGCGTCGCGCATCGCCTGGCTCAATTGGTCCAGCAATTCGCGGTCCCAGACCGGCCGCTGCATCAAAAGCGCCGCCTTCTGGGTTCCAACGCGGCACGGCGTGCACTGGCCGCAGCTTTCATCCTCGAAGAATTTCATCAGGTTCAACGCCGCGCCCTTCACACTGTCCTGCTCGGACAGGATGACAACAGCGGCGGAGCCGATGAAGCAGCCGTATTTTTCCAGCGTGCCGAAATCTAGCGGGATATTGTCCATCGAGGCCGGCAGGATACCGCCGGACGCGCCGCCCGGCAGGTAGGCGTGGAAGGTGTGTCCGTCAGCCATGCCGCCGCAGAACTCGTCGATCAGTTCGCGCACGGTGACGCCAGCCGGCGCCAGCTTCATGCCGGGATCCTTCACGCGGCCCGAGACCGAGTAGCTGCGCAAGCCGTGGCGGTCGTTGCGGCCATGGCTCTTCCACCAGTCGGCGCCCTTCTCGACGATGTCGCGCACCCACCACAGCGTCTCGATATTGTTGATCAGCGTCGGCAGGCCGAACAGGCCGACCTGGAACGGATAGGGCGGCTTGTGCCTGGGCAGACCACGCTTGCCCTCGATCGATTCGAGCAGTGAGGATTCCTCGCCGCAGATGTAGGCGCCCGCGCCGCGGCGCATATGCAGCGCGGGACCGCCGGGCGGCAAGTTTGCGATTTCACGCGTGAGGATTTCGCGCGACGCCGGATATTCGTCGCGCAGATAGATATAGACGTCGGTCGCCTCGACGACATGCGCGCCGATCAGCATGCCCTCGATGAAGCGATGCGGATCGGTTTCGAGATAGAAGCGGTCCTTGAACGTGCCGGGCTCGCCCTCGTCGCCGTTGATCGCCATCAGCCGCGGGCCGGGCTCACCCAGCACCGCGCGCCATTTGCGCCCGGTCGGAAAGCCCGCGCCGCCGAGCCCGCGCAGCGAAGCGTCGTCGAGCGCCTTCAGCAGGTCTTCTTTCGTCATCGCGCCGGAGCGCAGGCGATTGAGCAGCTTGTAGCCGCCGCCTGCGACATAGGCGTCATAGTCGGTATATTCGGGTAGATGTGCGTGGGTGTCGCCGGCCTTGGCGGCGGCGAGCACATTCGTAACCGTGGCATGATCGACAAAGTGATGGCCGACTTCGGCGGCGGGCGCGGTGTCGCAGCGGCCAACGCAAGGCGCGCGCACCACGCGGATGCCGGGGCCGGCACTGTCCTGCAGTTCGTGCAGCAGCTTTTCCGCGCCCATCATGGCGCAGGTCAGCGAATCGCAGACCCGGATGGTCAGCGGCGCGATATCGGGCGCGCCCTCCTTCACCACGTCGAAATGCGCGTAGAAGGTCGCGGTCTCGAACACTTCGGCAAACGACAGCTTCATCTCGTCGGCAAGCGCCGCCAGATGCGCCGCCGAGATCTGGTGATACTTGTCCTGGATCAGGTGCAGATGCTCGATCAGCAGGTCGCGCCGCCGCGGCCGGTCGCCGAGCAGGAGCTCAATCTCGTGCGCCGCGATAGGGTCGACCTGGCGGCCCTTCGGCGTCGCCTTGGCCCGCTTCCGTCCCGCGCCCGGATGATCGAACGAGCGGACTTTTTGTAGGTCGTGTACGTCGTGATCCATCGAAACGTCTCGTTCCTGCCAGTCTGCCAGCCAACTCTAGTTCAGTGGCATGCCAGATGCCAAGAGATTTATCAGATATTTAGGGCAACACAGGCCGCGAGCTTTCGATCCTGTCCGCGCCCGGAACAACCACGTTTGCTTTGCCTGATCACTGGATGAGAACGCGAATTTGGTCGGGAGATCAATAAAGCCGTCTCATGCTGCGATTGCGAATGCGCATTGATCTGGATTTCCGATTACCCGATTTGAATTCGACATCGCGCCTGAAACGCCGTCGCGGAACGCTCGCCCCGCGACGGCCAGAAGAGTCAGAGGATCTTGACGGCGCTTTCCAGCGTCTTCCACACGCCCCAGGCCAGGGGGATGCCGACGAACGCCCAGAACAGCGCAGCCTTGGCGTCGAGCCCACCGAACCCGATGCCGTAGGATCCTGACGGCCCCGAGCTACCCGCGCTCGCCGTCGCCGCCTGCAGCTTGGCAACCTCGGCGTCGCTCATGTGCCACTTCGCGTCGACCGGCTTGATCAGGTAGTTGCAGATCAGGCCCGCGATCAGCATCGCGCACAGGATGTACATCGTCGTGTTGTAGAGCTGGTCGCGCGGCACGCCGGCGGCAAGCTGGAACTCGCGGATGTAATTCACGACTACGGGACCGATGATGCCCGCGGTCGACCACGCCGTCAGCAGACGGCCATGGATGGCGCCGACGAACTGTGTGCCGAACATATCGGCGAGATAGGCCGGCACGGTGGCGAAGCCACCGCCATACATCGACAGGATGATGCCGAAGCCGAGCACGAACAGAAGTTTTGAGCCCATCGCCGCAAATGTCGGCGCCAGCGCATAGAGCACGATGCCCAGGATGAAGAACGTATAATAGGTGTTCTTGCGGCCCATCTTGTCCGACAGCGAGGCCCAGAAGAACCGGCCGCCGATGTTGAACAGCGAGAGCAGCCCGGCAAAGCCGGCCGCAATCCCCGCAATGGTCGCCTTCTGCGTGGCGTCAAGCTGGTTGAAGCCGACGTCGGGCAATCCGATCAGCTTGCCGGCGAAGATTTCCTGCAGCATCGGCGAAGCCATGCCGATCACGCCGATGCCGGCGGAGACGTTGAGGCAGAGCACCCACCAGATCAGCCAGAACTGCGGTGTCTTGTGCGCGTCCTTCAGGTGGACGTGGTTCTGCGATATCATCGCATTGGCTTTCGCCGGCGGCGTCCAACCCTCGGGCCGCCAGCCCGCCGGCGGAATGCGATAGCGGAAGGCGCCGATTATCATGAACACGAAATAGATCGCGCCCATCGCGATGAAAGTTTCCCAGGCGCCGACCGAGGTCGGCGACTTGAAATAATTCATCAACAGGTTCGCCAGCGGCGCGCCGATCATGGCGCCGCCGCCAAAGCCCATGATGGCCATGCCGGTCGCCATGCCGCGGCGGTCCGGAAACCATTTCACCAGCGTCGACACCGGCGAGATGTAGCCGAGGCCGAGTCCGATGCCGCCGATGACGCCGCTTCCTAGCCACAACAGCCACAGTTGATGGGTGATGATGCCGATCGCGCCGAGCACGAGACCACCGCACCAGCACAGCGCCGACACAAAACCCGCCTTGCGCGGTCCGACGCGCTCCAGCCAACCGCCCCAGATCGCGGCCGAGACGCCGAGCAACACGAAGAACAGTGTGTACATCCAGCCCATGCTGGCGACTTTCCAGTCGCAGGTGGTGGTGAACAATTCCTGCACCAGCGTCATGTCGGGGCAGGCCTTCGGCGCGGTCACGCCGATCGCGCGCGACAGCGGCAGCCAGAATACGCTGAAGCCATAGGCCATGCCGATGCACAGGTGAATGCAGAGTGCGGCCGGCGGCACCAACCAGCGATTGAAGCCGGCGGTCGCAATCATTCGCTCCTTGTCGAGAATCCCGAGCGCACCCGATGGTGCGAGCGTGGCATCGGCTGTCGTCATAGGCATATTCTCCAGGTTCGCTGCCTTACCGGGCACGATTGTTGAGAGGTTGGGGTATTGGATGGGGGGCCACGCAGCGCCGACCGTATGCGCGGACGTGCGATGTCCACGCGACAGATCGGAGTTCAAGTCGAGGCAAAATCGTTTTGAAGTGCGGCGTGGGCACGTCAAGAAGACGGCAAGCGCGCGCAGTCGCCCAGCTTGCGACCGAATATCCGATCATCGCGCCCTCCCCACTCCAACCCTTGAGTGAGAAGTCAGCAATCCGCGTGCCAAATCGCACGATGCAGAAAATCAATCACTTAACCAAATGCCTGCCGATGTATCGGACAAAATGTCCTGATAGCCGCTGGACAAAATGTCCGGTCAGCTCGCTTCCGGCAGCCACACCCGGAATGTACTCCCGGAGCCGATCCGGCTTTCCACCGTGATCTGGCCACGCTGGCGCTTCACCAGCGTCTGACTGATGGAAAGGCCAAGGCCCGTCCCCTCCCTGCGTTTCGTGGTGAAGAAGGGATCGAAGACCTTGTCCAGGACGTCAGCGCTCATGCCGATGCCGGTGTCGGCCACGTCGATTGAGATGCCCGGGTTGCCGTCGCGATCGGCGTCGAACGAGCGCAGCGTCAACGTGCCGCCGTCCGGCATGGCGTGGATCGCGTTGACGATGAGGTTGATCACGACCTGCTGCAGTTCGGTGCGGTTCATCAGGACCAGTCGGCTCGACCGATCTTCCCGCGCAACCCTGATTTCGGTCTTGTTCAGGAGATGCTGCACCAGCGGCAGGCAGTCCGCCACAACGCTTCCGGGCGCATGACGCTCGACATAGCCGGCATACTCTTCCGGCCGCGCAAACTGCAAGAGCTTGGTGACGATCTGGCTGATGCGATGGATCTGTTCATCGACAAGCCGAAACTCGACCTTGGCTTTCTCGGTGTCAGCGCCGATCACGCTGCGGATGACATCGAGATTGCCCTGCATCACCGCGATCGGGTTGTTGATCTCATGCGCAACGCCCGCGGTGATCTCGCCGATGGCAGCGAGCTTCTCGGACATGATGAGCTGCTTGGTGGTCGCCTCCAGCTTCAGATTGGCAAGTTCGAGGTCCCGGGTGCGCTCGCGCACGCGCGTGTTCAACTCCTCGTTCCACTCGCGCAACTGACGATCGCGCTCCTGAATCTGGTCCAGCAAGTTATCGAGATGAACCGCCACGCGGCCGATCTCGTCACCCGATGCCGGCAGTTTGGTGCGGGCAGAGAGGTTACCGCTCTCGACTTCACCGATCGTCGCCGTGACGCGTTCGAGCGGCATGAAGATCGATTGCGCCCAGCGCAGGAAGATCGGCACGCTTGCCGCCGTGATCGCGATGAACGCGAGCGCAATGATGAGAATCGTCTCAAGCTTTGCGTCGTTGAACGGCTTCTGCAGAAATCCGACATAAAGCATGCCGACGCGCTTGCCGTAGGTGTCGACGAGCGGCTCGTAGGCCGAGATGTACCAGTCGTTAACGACGAAGGCGCTGTCCAGCCAGGTGCGCCCCTCTCCCATCACCGCAGAGCGCACCGCCGCCGACACCCGCGTTCCCAGCGCCCGCCGTCCCTCAAACAGGCGGACATTGGTCGAAATCCGCACGTCGTCCAGGAACAGCGTCGCCGTTCCCTGGCTGCCCTCGGGCAGGCTGGCCGCCCGATAGACGAGGTCGTTGATCGTATCGATGAATTCTAAATTCTGGTTCAGCAGAATCCCGCCAACCAGCGCGGCTGGCCCTCCTCCGGGCGCCGTGGCGCGGCTGGCCGCATGCACCACCATGCCATGGGTTTCCGTGCTGCGATCGGTCGGCACCGCGTTTGGCGTCGGCACCAGGTCGAGACGCGCGCGCTGGGCAAGCGCCGGCGAAATCGCCGCAAGCTCGTCGTTGGTGAAGATATCGATCCCCGTCGACGGAGATTCGCCTGACAATGCCGACGTAATGATCGGCCAATCGGCCCTTGGCGCTCCCTCAAGCGCAGGTGACGAGGCGATGATTTTTCCACCGGCATCCATCAAATAGAGGAAGTCGAGACCCATCTCCTTGCGGGACTGTTCGAGCAAAGTCTCCTCAGCGGAGATCGTTTCCCGCTCTTCGACCTCCCGAAAGCGGAACGAAAGGCTCAGGCCGCGGATCTGAACGCCGGTCTTTTCCAGAATGCGGGCCAGGTATTGGTGGGCGATGGTGAGGTCGCCGTTCACCTTGGAGATCAGCGTAGCGTCAAACCGCGTATTCCAGCGATAGATGGCGACCCCAAGCAGAAGCGGCAGGATTACCAGCATCGGCAGCAGCGCAATCGCGAGCAGCCGGAAGCGGACGGATCGCCCGCGCACCGGCCCCTCGATGCGGCGTGCCCGGTCAGCCATTCCATAACGCGAGTTTGCGGTCGATGGTCTTGCGCGAGATGCCGAGCCGCCGCGCCGCTTCCTCGCGGTTGCCGCCGGTTTCCTTCAGCACCGAAAGAATATGCCGGCGCTCCAGGTCCGCGAGACTGTCGGCGGTGGTGACCTGCCCGTCGTTCCGTGGGCCTGCGAAATCGTCCGGGAACGCGCCGAGGATCAAGGTGCGCTCGATCAAATTGCGCAGCTCGCGCACATTGCCCGGCCAGTCGTAACTCGCGAGCGCGGCACGCACTGCGCTATCGATTGGAACCGGCGGCATACCGAGTTGGATCGAAAGCTTGTTCATGAAGATGGTAGCGAGCTCCTGCACGTCGTCGCCACGGTCCTTCAATAGCGGCAGATGAATCTGCATGACGTTCAGGCGGTAATAGAGATCGGCGCGAAAGCGGCCCTTCTCCACTTGCTTTTGGAGATCGGCATTGGTCGCAAAGATGAAACGAAGATCGACCGGCACTTCACGCTCGGAGCCGACGGGGCGGACGCGGCGGTCCTCGAGAACACGCAGCAGCTTGCTCTGCATCGGCAACGGCAGTTCACCGATTTCATCGAGGAATAGCGTGCCGCCATGCGCATAGAGGAACAGGCCCTCGCGGCTGCTATCCGCGCCCGTAAAGGCACCCTTGATGTGACCGAACAGCTCAGCCTCGATCATCTCGGGCGGAATGGCAGCGCAATTGACGGGCACGAAGGGCTTGTCGGCACGATCGGAGAGGGAGTGAATCGAGCGCGCCGCGACTTCCTTGCCGGTGCCGGATTCCCCGGTGAGCAGGATCGATGTCGGTAGGCGGGCGACGCGGGCAATGGTTTCGCGCACGCTGCGGGCCGCGGGCGACTCCCCGATCAGATTGTCGCGCAGGAAGGTGCGATCGGATGAAGCGCGCAGCGCATAACGCAAAACGTAGTTCTCGCGCTGCAGCCGGACCCGGTCGAGGCAGCGTGCAACCGCATTGAGGATTTGGTTAGAGCGGAACGGTTTCAGCACGAAGTCGACTGCGCCGGCGCGCAGCGCCTGGATCGCTGTATCGAGATCGGCAAAGGCTGTAATCAGGATGGCATCGGCGAAGAAGCCGACGGCCCGCTGCTCCGCCAGCCAGTCGACGCCGTTCTTGCCCGGCATGATGTTATCGAGAATGACGACGTCGAACCGGCTCTTGTCGAGCTTGCGCGAGGCTTCGTCGGTGTCGGCGGCCTCTTCCACGTGCTTGCAATGCGGCCCCAGCGTGCGCACCAGAAAATTGCGCATGCCGGGCTCGTCATCGACGATCAGGATCGAGGCCTGCGCCAGCGCGCTGAATTCGGGACCGCCGGCCGGCTTGCCTGGTTTGGCCGCCGGTTCATTGACCGTTGCCGGGGATATCGCCGCGCTCGCCTTCGATGTCGGGAAGTTCATGCCGAGATTTGTAGGACCGATTGTCGCACCCGGCAATCGGACGCTGTCGTGAACTCGTCTAAATCAACGCGCGGGCGCTTACCCGCGGGATCGCTCAAGCATTCGGCTTTTATATCGTCCCATTTGCTTTTTCTATCAGAAACACGATGCGGCTTGGGCTGCGCTCGGTGATTTCGACCTTGTCGCCGGTCTCCCGAATGAGGTTCGGAATGTCGATCACCGACAGCGGATCGGTGCAAAGCACTTCCAGCCTGTCGCCGGGCGGCAGCGTCTTCAGCGCCTTGCGTGTCTTCAACGCCGGCAGCGGACATTTCAGGCCAGCGAGATCGAGTTTTGTCGTCGTCATGCGCCGACCATGGCGAAGGGGGCCCGCATCGTCAACGGACATCAGTTGATCAGGCTTGCATAGGATAGGAACCCGACGGTCTGGCCGGGCGACACCTGCGTGATGTCCTCACCGAGTTCGACGAGGCCATCGGTGTCCGCCAGCGACGACAAGAGCCCTGCGCCTTCGCGCGGAAATTTTACCGCTTCGAGCGCGCCATCGGCACCCTTGCGCAAGCTGACGCGGACATATTCGCGGCGCGAGATCTTCTTCTTGTAGCTGAAGGCGGCGCGAACCGGCATCGGCCGAAGTGGCTCCGGCCGGGCACCGGACAGCGCCAGAATGGTCGGCCGCACCACGTGGACGAAAGTGACAAAGCTCGCCACCGGATTGCCCGGCAATCCGATGAAGGGCGTGCCGCCGATGATGCCCATTGCGACGGGGCGTCCCGGCTTGATTGCCATCCGCCACAGCACCAGCCTGCCCACGCTTTCGACGCTCGCCTTGACGTGGTCCTCCTCGCCGGTCGAAACGCCGCCCGTCGTGAGGATCAAATCATGACCGCCGGCGACCTCCTGCAGCGCGCGGGACAGCGAGGCGCGATCATCCCTGATAATACCGAGATCGCTGACCTCGCAGCCGAGCCGCGACAACATCGCCATCAGCATGAAACGGTTGGAATCGAACAGTTGCACCGCGGCGCGCGCCTCGCCCGGCGAGGCCAGTTCGTTGCCGGTGGAAAACACGGCGACGCGAATGCGCCTTGTGACATCGAGTTGTGTCAGGCCAAAGGCTGCGGCAAGCGCAACGTCCTGCGGCCGCAGCCGCTGCCCGGCCTGCAGCGCCGCAAAACCTGAAGCGATGTCTTCGCCTGCGGGGCGTACATTGGCGCCCGGCTTGAGGCCTGCGGGAAGCACGACCTTATCGCCCTCGACGCGCACGTCTTCCTGCATGAACACGGTATCTGCGCCTTCGGGCATCGGCGCACCGGTGAAGATGCGCATTGCCTGCCCCGGCTTGAGCGGCGCAGATGCGGAACTACCCGCCTGCACGCGACCGGTAACCGGAAACGTCTGCTCTTTGTGCTGCGGGAGGTCGCGGCTCGCAACCGCATAGCCGTCGACCGCGGAATTGGTGAAGGGCGGCAGCGGCAGCGGCGCCAGTATCTCGTGCGCCAGAATGCGGCCATCGGCGCGGGCGAGCGTAACCGTCTCGATATCCACAACCGGCGTCACACGCGTGGCAATGAGACCGACGGCCTCATCGACCGACATCATCGGACCGCCGAAGGCAAAGCAATCGTCGGACAATTGCGCCATGTGCCTGATCAGCCCTCAGCTTCGCATTTGGCCAGCACGTCTTCGAGCGATATTGCAGACTGCAACATCATCGCCGCCACCGCCTCTATGTCGTCGAGATGGGCGGTCGGCAGCGTGGTTTCAACCGCCGTATCGGTCGCGATTCCGACGATACCGGGATCGTCGGGGAACAGCAGCGGCTTTTCATTCGCGGCGCGATAGATCTCGATCTTGCGGTGCGGCTCGCGCTTGAAGCCCTCGACCACGACGAGATCGACCGGCGACATCTTGGCCAGCAATTCCGGCAATCGCGGCTCATGCGCCCCGCGCAGCTCATGCATCAAGGCCCAGCGCCGCCCCGATGACACCAGAACTTCGGCCGCGCCGGCCTCGCGATGCCGCCAGGAATCCTTGCCGGGTACGTCGACGTCGAAGGCGTGGTGGGCGTGCTTGATCACGGACACCCGCAGGCCCTGTTTTGCGAACTGCGGGATCACCCGCGTCAGCAAAGTCGTCTTGCCGGCGCCGCTCCATCCCGCGAGGCCTATCACTTTCATCTCATACTCCGACAGCGGTATTTAGTATCCCCGCCAAGCCCGGGCAAAAGCGCGAAGCGCGTCTTCACCCTGGAAGTCCCGGGCATCCACGTCTTGACGCTATCGCAGCAAGAAAGGCGTGGATGGCCGGGACAAGCCCGGACATGACGGCTAGACCGTGACTTGTTAACTCCGGTCCTTATATCAGCCCGGAGACAAAGTCATGCTAACCTGCGTCCTATGATGAAGATGGAAAAAGCCCCGGCCCCCCTGATCGTGCCGAACCCCGAGGATCCGCGGCTGACCGAGCGCGTCGCCGGGACCGATCAGACGGGCGCGGCGGTCGAAATCCGGGTGCCGGTGGAGCGGCCGCTGACGCTGTACCTGAACGCGCAGGAGATCGTCACCATGATGACGATCGGCGACTATCCGGAATATCTGGCGCTCGGCTATCTCCTGAACCAGAACATGCTGAAATATGACGACGTCGTCACCGAGGTCGAGTATGACGACGACCTTCAGGTCGTGGTGGTGCGCACCGAGCATCACACCAATTTCGAAGCCAAGCTGAAGAAACGCACGCAGACGTCCGGCTGTGCACAGGGCACCGCGTTCGGCGACCTGCTTGAAGCGGTGGAAAGCGTGGCGCTGCCGAAGGCGGAGCTGCGCACCTCGTGGCTCTACCATATGACGCGCACGATCAACACCATGCCCTCGCTTTATCTGGAGGCCGGCGCGATCCATGGTTGCGTGCTGTGCAAGGAAGGCACACCCGTCTGCTATACCGAGGACGTCGGCCGTCATAACGCGGTCGACAAGATTGCCGGCTGGATCTATAGGCACGGCGTCGATCCCGCCGACAAGATCCTTTACACCACGGGCCGGCTCACCTCGGAGATGGTGATCAAGACGGTGCGGA
The DNA here is from genome assembly GCF_036924715.1 of Bradyrhizobium sp. AZCC 1721. Lineage (NCBI taxonomy): Bacteria > Pseudomonadati > Pseudomonadota > Alphaproteobacteria > Hyphomicrobiales > Nitrobacteraceae > Bradyrhizobium > Bradyrhizobium sp. AZCC 1721. The sequence continues at coordinate 5,914,473 of NZ_JAZHSB010000001.1, forward strand.
TGGGCATTCCCATCCTGGTCTCGCGCTCCGGCTTCACCGCATGGGGCGTCGAACTGGCGCGGCAGGTCGGGCTGACGCTGGTTGGCCGCACGCGCGGCAAGCGCTTCATTGCGCTATCAGGACAGGAGCGGATCGTGTTCGACCAGGACCTCGACTATGTCGAGGAAGAATCCGCGCGACACAAGCGCAAGGGCGAAGAGCGTGACGAGTAAAATTCCTGGCGTTCTGCTCGCCGGCGGATTGGCGCGGCGGATGGGTGGCGGCGACAAGCCGATGCGCACGATCGCCGGCCGCACCATCCTCGACCGCGTGATCGCGCGCCTTGCGCCGCAATGCGACGGCCTCATCCTCAACGCCAATGGTGACCCAGCGCGTTTCGCAGCGTTCGGCCTTCCCGTCATTGCCGACAGCGTCGCCGATTTTCCTGGCCCGCTCGCCGGCATTCTGGCAGCACTCGACTGGGCTGCGGCCAACCGGCCCGATGTAGAATTTGTTCTCAGCGCCGCCGCAGACTGTCCATTCCTGCCGCGCGATCTGGTCTCCAGGCTATATGACGCGGTGGAAGCGGAGAATGCCGAGTTGGCCGTTGCCGCCTCCGATGGCCAGTCGCATCCGGTGATCGGATTATGGAGCATCGGCTTGCGCGAACAACTTCGCCACGCGCTGGTCGTCGAGGACATCAGGAAGATCGACCGCTGGACCGCGCGCTACAGGCTCGCCACAGTGACATGGCCAGTCGCGCCGCTCGATCCGTTCTTCAATGCCAACACCATGGAAGACATCGCGGAAGCAGAACGGCTGGCGGCGCTGGATGGCGGTTAGGCTTCGTGTCCCGGACGCAGCGCAGCATTACACGTTGCGCCGCGTCCGGAACAATCTACGCGCCAGCAGCGCTGTCCCGCCCTTCGCGAAGACGACCGAGAAAAGACTCCCACCAAGCTACCTGGACATTGACGAAATTGGTCGTGATTTCAGATTCAGATTAAATGCGATTTAATGTACTTGCCGATAAAGTTGCCGCGGCGGATTCAACGCGAGGCCGTGGCAATGTTCGGACGCAGGACGACTTTCGGCACCAAGCAACCAAGCCTTTCCGAATTTAAGGAGACGATGCGTCCGACACCGGACGCAGATGGTGTGACCCGCGTTTTCCCCAAGGAACTCTGGGACGATCCAAAGATCGGCAGGTTTCTGCAGGAAGTCGGCTTTGCTCCGGATGATGCGCGCAACATCCTGCCCACGGCACAGGACTATATCGCTCTCTTCGCCGCGGCCAAGAAGCGGCTGGATGAGCGCACCGAGGCTTTCAACCGTGAAATGACCACGCGCTACGGCTATTGCCGCGCCGCGCCATTCCTGGTCATCGACCACACAATCTGGGACGGCGAGCATGGTGCGTTTCTATATGCCCAGATGAATCTCATCGGATACGATGACTGGAACGTATTGATGTTGGCGGCGGACGTACGCACCAAGGAGCTCTGTGACATCGCAGGCCATCCCGGCACGGTGCCCGCGGTTACGGAGGTCATGACCAAGCGCGTGATCGAATGGAAGCAGCGCCATGATCTCGCGCTCGAAGCGTTCGGAGTTACCGCGAAGGGTGGCCAAGGTATCACGCGAGAGCAATACGAGGCCGAGCAGGACGCGCTGCGCAGGGAGATCACGGACAACGTCGGATGGATGAAGCCACGGATAATAAGCGAGCTGTTGCGGGTTCAGGGCTAGAGCATGATCCGGAAAAGTGGGAGCCGGTTTTCCGAAAAGATCATGCGCAAATCAAAGAGAAACTACGCCGCCAGCGGCACGGTCCAGGCGTCGTAGCAGTACACCCAGTCGGTATCGGTCCTGCCGCTGAGCCAGGTATTCGCGCGCGACGTAGCCTGAATGCGCGTGGTTCGCTCCTTGCGCGTCGCCTCGAAGCGGCGGAATGCGTGGGCGACGCCTTCCCTCTCGACGCCCTCGAGGCAACGCGACAGCACGGCGGCGTCCTCGATCGCCATCGCTGCGCCCTGCGCCATGTAGGGCGTCATCGGATGGCAGGCATCGCCAAGCAACGTCACATTGCGATCCGCCCAATGCTCCTGCGAATTGCGATCGACGATCGCCCATTTGTGCACGTCGGGGCACGCGGCCAGCACCAGCTCGACCTGGCGGTGGAAGCCGGCGAACGCCTTGCGCAATTCCCTGACATCGCCTTTCGCCGACCAGGATTCGATCCGGAAATCCGGCTCCGGCTGACTGGTGACGAGGTAGATCTCGCTGCGGTCCGGCTTGACGTAATAGATGACGATGTGGCGGTCCTCGCCCCACCATTTGGTGCAGTCGTCGATCGTCTCGCCGCCGAGCAGCGCGGCGGGATACGTGGTGCGGTAGGCGATCCGCCCGGTGAAGTTCACCGGTGACGTGCCGAACAGGATATCTCTCACGACCGAGTGGACGCCGTCGGCCCCGATCACGGCATCGGCTGTAACGCTTGCGCCATTGGCAAAGGTGAGCCGAACGCCCTCGCCGGTTTCCTCCAGCCCGACCAGTTTGTGGTTGAGCCTGATGCAGGCATTGGGGACGGCGCTGGCGAGCGCCGCATGAAGGTCGCCGCGATGCGCCAGAAGATAGGGCGCACCGAATTTCTGCTCGGCGCTCTCGCCGAAGATCATGTCGAACTTGATGTCGCCGGTGCGCCAGTCGCGGTTATTCCAGGAACGCGGATAGAAGGATTGCGCGCGCAGCCTCGCCTCCAGCCCCAGGGCGCGCAACACCTTCATCGCATTGCAGCCAATCTGGATGCCGGCCCCGATCCGCGCGAACTGCGTGGCCTGTTCATAGACGGTGACATCGATGCCGACCCGCCCTAGCGCCGCGGCGGTTGCGAGCCCGCCCATGCCGGCGCCGACGATCGCAATCGATAGCGGTCTTGCCATTCCCATCCCTGCCCGAGCCGCTTCTGTTGACGGCTTCTTCAGCTCCGACGGCTTCAGGCCGGCCGGAAACCTGCCTGCTCGAGCGCCGCGCGCGCCCCGTCTGACGCCAGCGCGTCGAGAAAGGCCTGCACGGCCGGTCTCTGCTTGCGCGCCGTCACCAGCGCAAAATCATAATGCTCCTCGGCAAAGGGAATGAAACCCAGATTTGACGCATGCGCGACCGGCGCAATGGTCATGCCCCAGTCGGCACGGTGCTGCGCGACCGCCGCGGCTACCGCGTTGTGCGAGCGCGGCTGATTCCAGTAGCCGTCCGGGCGCGCACCGCCAAGCAGCCGGTCGATCAGGATGCGCGTGCCGGCGCCCTGGTTGCGATTGACCATGATGCAGGCGGGATCGGCCAGCGCGGCACGCACCGCATCCTCCGCGCTCAGGCCTTCGAAGCGCTTGTCGCCTTTGCGGAAGACGATGCCTTGCATGCGACGCCATCCCGGCACCAGTTCGAGCCCGTCGCTGAGATACGGTGTGTTGTAGGTCTCGGTCTTCTCGTCGAACAGATGGATCGGCGCAAAATCGCATTCGCCGCGCTTGGCGGCCGAGAGGCCGCCGAGGCTTCCGACGGCGATCGAGCGCACGGTGAGCCCGGCATGCGCCAGCGGTGCCGTGACGAGATCGAGCCCGGTGCAATGGCTGCCGACGATAACGAGATCGGGCACCCGCACATGCGGCGTGAACAGCGTCACCTCGGCATCGCTGCCGGCCGGCATCTGGTCCGCCAGCGCATCGATGCGCAGAAAGCCGTCGGCCTGGGCAAAGGAGGTGATGGCGCCGGAGCCCTTGCCTGTAGGATACGCAATCAGCCCATCCGCGCCTTCAACCAGCGACACCATGACGAATTCGGCGCGGCCGAGTTCGGACGCGATCCGCACGGGAACGCGCGCGGCCACCTTGGCGTCCGAGCGCGGCGGCAGGCCGGCCATCCGCCGCAGCACCGGCACGATCATGTCGTGGAAGGTGAACATCGCCGAGGTCGGAAATCCCGGCAGGATGATGACAGGCTTGCCGTCGCATACCGCAAGGCACAGCGGCTTGCCTGGCTTCAGCGCCACGCCATGGGCGATGATGCCGGGCTTGCCGAGCCGGCCGATAATGCGGTGGGACACGTCGCCCGCGCCCTTGGACGTGCCGCCTGACAGCACCAGCATGTCGCTGCTCGCGAGCGCCTCACGCATCGCGGATTCGAGTTGCGCCTCATCATCGGCGATGGCGCCGAGAAACTTGGCCTCGCCGCCATTCTCCGTGATCGCCGCCGTGACGATCGCGCCGTTGGTGTCGTAGATCGCGGCCAGCCGCAGGGAATGGCCGGGCTGCACCAGTTCATCGCCGGTGGAAATGATCGCAACGCGCGGCCGACGCGCGACGGTCACTTCCGCGATGCCGCAGGCCGCCAGCATCCCGATCTCGCGCGAGCCGACGATGGTCCCGGCGCGCAGCAGCGCCTCGCCACGGGCGATATCGGAGCCGGCATAGGATACGAATTGCCCGGGCGAAGCGGCGCGGCGGACGTCGATCGCACGATGTCCCGCCGGCTGGGTATGCTCGACCATGACGATGGCGTCCGCCCCGCGCGGCACCGGACCACCGGTCGCGATCGGCGTGGCTGTTCCTGACAACACCGGCCGCGTCGGGGCGGTGCCGCACGCGATCACTTCGTCGTTCAGCATCACGCGTACCGGTGAAGCTTCGCCGGCCGAAGCGAGGTCGGCGGAACGCACCGCAAAGCCATCGACATTGGAGCGATCGAACGGCGGCACGTCGATCGGCGCCACGACGTCCTCGGCGAGCGCGCAGCCGAGCGCCTCCGCAAGCGAGCGTTTCTCGCTCGCGACCGCACGCGGAAACAGCGCGGCTTCAAACCGCGCCAGCGCATCCTCGCGCGACAGGATGGTCAGGAATTGATCCTGATCGATATTGTCGCGGCCTTTCGGCGAGGGCGTATTCGTCATTCCCGAACCCATGTCACTCCCGCAGCATATAGGCATCGACCCGGGTGCCCGCCGCAAATCCTTCCGATCCGGCGGGCACCACGAGCCAGGCCTCGGCGCGCGCAATCGCATCGAGCGACAATTCGCCCACCGCCAGCGGGACCCAGGCATCCTGCTCTCGTTCCAGCAGCACGATCTCGGCAATGCCGACGCTTGAAGCAATCTTGCGCGCCAGCGGCAGATTGAGCGTGCTGCGCCGCCGCCGGCCCGACAAACGATCGAGCGCGGGAAGCGCCAGCGTCCACCACGCCGCCAGGGCCTGGTCGGACGCGCCTGGCAACACCACGACCGGCGTCTTGCCTGCACGACCAACGGCCGAAGTGCGGCCTGGTTGCAGGGCAATGCCATGTGCGAGAATCTTCCCGCGCGCGCCCAATGCCGTCACCGCGGCGTCGGTGCGGCCGACTCCGGAGCCGCCGACGATCAGCAGCAGATCGCACGCACCGTCATCGATCGCCGCGGCAATCGATGCGGTATCGCGACCTGCAGCCGCGACCAGGACGACCTCACCGCCCGCGGCCCGCGCGCTCTCGGCGACCAGATCCGCGGTTACCGTGCCCCGGGGAATATTGACGATGCGCAGGCGTGGGCGGCGCACGTTCAACCGCGCCATTCCTGCGGCGCGGGCGACCATGAGATGGCGCGGCAGCACGCGCTGGCCGGCTTCAACGGGACGGTTGCCCGCTGCGATATCGCTGCCGGCCCGGCGCACGCCCTGCCCCGGGATCGCCTCCGCCAGCGCCTGCACCAGCGGACCGGACATCTCGACGGAATCGGAATCCAGCACGCAGTCGCAGTTGTCAGGAATGATCTCGCCGGCCTCGACCCACGCCGGCGCCGCCGTTATTGGCAGCGGCGAATAGGAGGATGCGCCGACAAGGTCGCGCGTGCGGAATGCGTAGCCGTCCGCGGCAGCGATATCGCGCGGCGGGTGGGCATCGAGCCCCGGCATATCCGCGGCAATACAGCCCAGCGCTTCCGCCAATGCCAGTTCCACCGGCGCGGCAGGATCCACGCCCTCCAGCAACGCGGCGAGCGCCACATCGAGCGGCGTTAGCGAATTCGGCAAGCGCTGGTTCGAGGTCATTGGCGCGCCTATGCCCTGAATCGGGAGGAAAATAAATAGAACCGGATATGGCGCGCGCGGTTTAGCCCATCGAACCCACATTGACGTCGGCGCGAAATAGTTGCAAATGAGACCAATTGGCGGAACCAACCGCCTGACAACACCAACGGCCAATGTGCTGATTCCTAGGGAGAAGACAGGATGTTCGCCAGGAAACTATCCAGGCTTGCCGTGCTCATGGCCGCGCTGCTGGCGTCAACCGCGGCGCTCGCTCAAATCTCGGACGACGTCGTCAAGCTCGGCGTTCTCACCGACATGAACGGCCCGGCGGCAACGGCGACCGGCCAGGGCTCGGTCACTGCCGCGCAGATGGCGATCGACGATTTCGGCGGCAAGGTCCTGGGCAAGCCGATCAGCATCATCGTCGGCGATCACCAGTTGAAGCCGGATATCGGCGGCGGCATCGCGCGGCGCTGGTATGACGTGGATCAGGTCGACGTGATCCTCGACGTTCCGGTTTCCGCGGTCGGGCTTGCGGTGCAGAACATCACCAACGAGAAGAAGAAGCTGTTGATCGTGCACTCGACCGGCACCGCAGACTTCCACGGCAAGTTCTGCTCGCCGCACGCGATACAATGGGTGTTCGATACCCGCGCGCTGGCGGTCGGCACCGCGCAGGCGGTGGTGAAGCGCGGCGGCGATAGCTGGTTCTTCATCACCGACGACTATGCGTTCGGTCACTCGCTGGAGCGCGACGCTTCCACCGTGGTCACGGCCAATGGCGGCAAGGTGCTGGGCTCGGTGCGCCCGCCGCTTGCCACGCCTGATCTGTCATCCTTCGTGCTGCAGGCCCAGGCCTCGAAAGCCAAGATCATCGGCATTGCCGCCGGTCCTCCGAACAACATGAACGAGATCAAGACCGGCGCGGAGTTCGGCGTGTTCAAGGGCGGCCAGCAGATGGCCGCGCTGCTCGCATTGATCACCGACATCCATTCGCTTGGGTTACCGGCAGCGCAGGGGCTGTTGCTGACGACGTCGTTCTATTGGGACATGGACGACAAGACCCGCGAATGGTCGAAGCGCTACTTCGCCAAGATGAACCGGATGCCGACGATGTGGCAGGCCGGCGTCTATTCATCGGTCATGAGCTATCTCAACGCCATCAAGGAAGCCGGCACCGACGAGCCGCTGAAGGTAGCGGCGAAGATGCGCGAAAAGCCGATCGAGGATTTCTTCTCCCGCAACGGCAAACTGCGCGAGGACAATCTGATGATCCACGACCTGTGGCTGGTGCAGGTCAAGAAGCCGGATGAATCGAAATATCCATGGGACTACTATCAGATCCTCGCCAGGATTCCCGGCGACGAAGCGTTCGGCCCGCCCGATCCGGCGTGCGCGATGGCGAAGAAGTGATCTCTGGTCGTCCCTGCGAAAGCACTAGGGCATCTACACGCTTGCCGGGCCATATACGAGGAGTTGGAAGCGAGCCATTCCCATGTGGAAGGTGATTGGTCCAGGTGGGCGATGAGAGGCGTAACCGGTCCATCCGCCGAGCTTTGCGATGATCCATGCCGCCCAGGCGACAGTGTTGGGGCGATGGTGGTTCTTCTGGAGCTCGGTGCGGCCTTTCAGGGTTTTGTTGATGGCCTTGAGCGCTTCGATCTCGTCCGGCGTGAACACAAATTCGACCTGCAATTGTTCGCCGCCATTGCGGGCTTGAACGAGCTGGATGACGATACATGCTACTCTGGTGGCGATCGCCACGAGTTTGATCAGGCCTTCAGCGCTGTCGAGCTGACTATCCTCGATGCGCAGACCCTGGCTCTTCAGCGAGCGAAAGAGCTGTTCGATGATCCAGCGCTGCTTGTACCAGGAGACGATCCGCCAGGCATCGGCGGCGGTGACGACCGGATGAGTGGTCAGGAGCAACCAATGAATGGGCTTGGCGCTCTTCGGGGGGTGCAACTCGACGACCTCCACGAAGCTGACTTTGACGCCCTGTGGCAGGTCTTTCACGCCGGGGCGCTGCGGTCGTTTGAGCACAACGGTTCCCAGGCGCATGGAGAGGTGGGCCTGGCGACCGTGGCGATCCATTCGCTTTGGTAGATCGATCACCGCCTTGTCGCAGAAGCGGGCCCGCGCGACCGCCTGATAAAGCGTGCCGCCATCGACCAGCGCATGGTCGTGCATGGCGCGCGACAGGAGGTGGACATTGTCAGCGGGTGTCAGCGACCAGTGAGCAAAGAAATCCCCCTCGCGGTCGTTGACGACGGTGATCATACGAGCAGCGACCAGAACCTCGCAGCCTTGCTTAGCCGTCGTCACCCAGCGCGCCGATTCCTTGTCGGCCAAGGCGCGCTTCTCGTGAGCGATCCTGGCCTTGCGCTTGCGCGTCCACACCTCACCGCCGGTGAGCCCGAGACAGACCCCGCTATCGGCATCGACCGCCATCATGGCATGCAGCAGCACGCCGCGAGCATTGCCTTTGCCGACCTTGCCCAAGTCGCGCCGATGTCCCGGACGAGTGTGGAAGTTGATCTCGCTGGTGTCCTGGATCGACAGCACATGACGCCCGCTGACCGCCATCGACGTCTGCAGGCTCCAGCCTTCAATCAGCTTGTCGATCGTGACTTGCGGATTGTTCACAAACCGCCAGAACGCCATGTTCGCGGCCCAGTTGCCCTGCGCCATCTGGCGCAAACAGACACTGCGCGTGCAAAGCATAGCCCGGAGAAGCGCCGCCCCCTTTTATCGAGGCGAACGTCTCCAAACTTACCCAGGGACAAATCCGGTTCCTGCTGCATCTCTGGCGCTCCTTCGAATCAAAGCGCCAGAGAGAGAATCATACAAAACGCTGCGGCGAACGCACATCATGCCGCCCCGAGTCAATCTGTCGCGTCCCCAAGACGTGTAGATGCCCTAGTGCGAAAGCAGGGACCCATAATCCCAGGGTCGCGTTGTTGCGAAGGCTGGAGCCGCCACCTGACGTAACAACGGGCATTGGTGGTTATGGGTCCCTGCGTTCGCATTGCGTTCGCAGGGACGACGAGTGGAAATAGACGCGCTCTACTTCGCCAGTCCGACTTCGCGAAAATACTTCATCACGCCGGGATGAATCAGTCCCGCGTTCGGCGCCGCCGCAACCGTGTTCGCGGCCGTGGTCTCACAGGCCTGCGGCAGCTTCTTGCAGAGCGCGGCCTCCTGCCCATGAAGCGCGCGCGCCAACCTGTAGGCGACCTCGTCGGGCAGGCTTTCACGCGCCAGCACAAAGCTCCAGGAGCCTATGGAATCGATCGCGGTCGGCTGGTTCGGATAACTGTTGGCGGGCACCGTCAGCGGTTTGAGGAACGTGTGCTTGGCACGGACGCGCGCGATCTCGCCGGCGTCGGGTGCGATAAATCGCGCGCCGCCGGGAGCTTGCGCCATCGCCGCAAAGCCGGGCCAGCCGACGCCCGCGCCCCACAGCGCGGCGGCGCGACCGTCCTGGACCATGGCGGGGCCGTCACCGGCGCGGTCGAGATAGATCGACTTGAAGTCCTCGTCCTGCTTCAGCCCGATGCCGTCGAGGATATAACGCGACAGGATCGGCAGGCCCGAGCCCTTGGCGCCGAAGGCAATCGGCTGGCCGACCAGATCCCTGATCGTCTTGTAAGGACTGTCCGCCCGCACCACGAACATGCCGGGGCTGGAATACATCGCGGTCAGGATTTTCAGCTTCGTCGCCGACCGGCCGATGCCCATGAAGGCTTCGTAGGCTGGCTCCCCCGCCACCAGCGCGATATCGAGCTGGCCGGCTTCCAGCAGCGGGATGTTTTCGTTGGAGCCCTTGGTGTTGCGCGGCTCGATCGACAGCGCCGGATCGGCCGCATGCATCACTTCTGCAAATGCATCGCCATAAACCGGAAAGCCGCCGCCCGGCGTTGCGGTTCCCAGGCTGATCGTGGTTCTGGTAATGGCCTTGCCTCCCTCCTGTGCTCCGGCGCTGCCCGCAAGCAGCAGCAGGCCGGCGCAGGCAATCCCAGCGAGTTTCATTGTTGGCCTCAAACGTTCGGTGACGATGATGCACGGAAGGTTGTAGGCAAGCGCGAGCGCTTGTGAAAGCGCGTTTTCGGCCCACAAGGTCGGCATTGCCGTATCGCTGTCATGCCTGTAAATGATGGCGGCACCGTTGCCGGCCGCCTCCCCCGCGGCCGCTCCGCGGCGGGGCCTGTAGCTCAATGGTTAGAGCCGGCCGCTCATAACGGTCTGGTTGCAGGTTCGAGTCCTGCCGGGCCCACCAGCAAATCAATGGCTTATGCGGACACTTTGAAAACGACTCTATTTCCGCTTTAAGAACGACTCGATTTCGTTTTGAAAACGAATCGATCTCAGATCTCCCTGAAACGCCTGTCAAATTTCTCCTCGATTTTTTCGCCGAATTTGCGACCCGAAAAAAGTGAGGGGGGTCTTTTCTCGTCGAGGGCTGTCCGCTGCATCTCCAAGGAAGATGGGTGCCGCCGATTGACCGGACGCCCCTTTTCTTCCCAACTGACAAGAGCGGGTGGGCGCGCGGGAATCATCGTGCGGACTGGTATCGCAACCGATAGTTCAACAAGCGTATTTTTCCGCGATCTTGTCGCCAATCGAAAGCTCTTCAGCCTCCATGATTTTCAAACCGGTCTCGGTTATTTTGACAACATCGGTCACGCACGATTCAAATTTTGTCTTTTGACCTTGGGGCAGGCAAATATCCGCCCACGTGGTCGTTGCCACCGTGCGCGGCGATGAACATGGCGACGGCCGACCGGCAATAGGATTCGATTTCGTTGTCGTCCTCTGCTCTCGCCTCATCGAAGCGTGCGATAATCAGGAGATCGGATCCTTTGAAAAGCGCGGCAAACAAGCGGGCGGACCGGAGAGGATCGGGCACGTTCAGAACCGCCTTCGCGTGCAACTGACGCAACAGGGCCTCGATTTGGGCGATGACATGGGCGGGGCCGGCTTCGTAATGGAGCTTGCTTAACGACTTTTGATTCGTCTTGTCGGCCATGATCATGGCTTCGACACTGCGGACGTCTGATCTCAACAGCGTGCGAAGCAGTGATGATCCCACCGCCATGAGCTGATCTTCGACCGAACCGTCGACGCCTTCAAGAAGGGCCTGTGGTGCAAACAACTGATGGCAGCCGGCCGCGATGGCCGCGCTGAACAGCGCCTCCTTGTTCTCGAAGTGCCGATAGATGCTGAGCTTGGATATCTTCGCCCGCTGGGCGACCTTGTCCAATGTCGTCGCTTGAAAACCCAATTCCACAAAGAGTTCGCACGCGGCGTCGAGTATCGTTTGGCCAAGCGCCTGGTTGGCGGGCCGGCCGCGCCGGCCCTGGCTATTTTCGGTCACGACAATTCCAGTACTTGACAGTATCCTAATTCTTGAATTACGATACCATCTAGTCTCTGAAATGTGCAAGCCAATGGGTAGGTTTCACCTGTCCTCCAAACGGAGCCCATCACCATGGATGACGTCATCATCATCGGCGGCAGCTTTGCCGGTCTCGCCGGCGCTCTGCAGCTCGGCCGTGCCCGCCGCAAGGTCACCGTTCTCGATACCGGCCTGCCGCGCAACCGCTTCGCTGGCCACTCGCATGGCCTGCTCGGCCACGATCACAAGCCGCCGCTGGACATCCTGGCCGAGGCGCGGCAGCAGCTGGCGCGTTATCCCACGATCAGGCTGGTCAGTGCCCGGGCCGAAAGTGTCTCCGGCGCCATCGACGATTTCTCGGTCCTCACTGGCGATGGCGAAAGCCTTGGGGCGCGGCGCCTGATCCTGAGCTATGGCGTCGCCGACCAGATGCCTGATATTCCGGGCTTTGCCGAAAGCTGGGGCACGTCCATCGTGCCCTGCCCCTATTGCGACGGTTTTGAAGTCGCCGGCCAGCATTGGGGCCTCGTCTGGTCCGGCCCGCAGTCGCACAATCAGGTCAGGCTGTTCCACGATTGGACCGACAAGCTGACGCTCTTCGCCGATGGTCACGACATTCCACCCGATATCCGGGCCGATCTGGCGCGCCGCAACATACCTGTCGTCGATCGCCGGATCACCGAGATCGCCCATCACGGGGGCCATAACGCCACCGTCAAGCTCGATACCGGCCGCAATGTCGCGGTCGACATCCTGTTCGCCAATCCGCGCAACAAGCCGTCCGCAAGTCTGCATGAATCACTGGGCCTCGCCACGGTCGATACGCCCGTCGGCATCGCCCTCAAGGTCGACGAGCGCCGCCAAACCAGCATGCCCGGCATCTACGCCGCCGGCGACCTCACCACGCCCTTCTTGCCCTCGGTCACCCAGGCATCATCGCAGGGCGCGATGGCGGGTATCTTCGCCCAGCAGTCGATGGTGGTTTGAGAGCACAGATTGGAGATGAGCATGGCCGTCGAACCGGACAGCGCGGGTGTGCGCTTCCCTCCGCCCTTCGTCTATCTGGGAGCGCTGCTGTTGGGGCTGGCGGCGGAGCGGTTCGTCACCCTGCGCTCTTTCGGCATCGACTGGCGGTTGCTGGTCGCGACGGGCGCGCTGCTGTTCGTTGCCGGCGCGGCGATGATGCTTGCGGCGGCGGGGCTGTTCCGGCGGCTGGGCACCAACGTTCCGCCGTCGCAGTCAACGACCCTCATCGCAACGACCGGCCCTTATCGGTGGACCCGCAATCCCATGTATCTCGGCATGGCGCTTATCTATGCCGGCCTTGCGATCGGCTTCGACGGGCCGATCGCCTTCGCCTTGCTCCCGTTGGTGCTGATCGCGATCCAGACGCAGGTGATCGCCCGCGAGGAGCGCTATCTCGAAGCGAAGTTCGGCGACGACTACCGCCGCTACAAGGCCGAGGTTCGCCGCTGGCTCTGACTATTCCGCCGCTGCCGCCTGCTGGACCTTCTGATAAACCAGCACCGGCTTCCTTGCCGCGAGCTATCACCGGGTAGCTGGAGGCGGGATCGCTGGAGACGAAGCGCGCTTTGGCATCGGACAGCTTAGTTAAGAACGAACCAGAACAAGGATATGCCATGGCACAGCACAATGCCGATAGGGTCGCCGACTGGAATGGCCAAAGCGGGGAGCGCTGGGTCGCCCACCAGGCCCGGCTCGACGCCAGGCTGGCGGTGTTCGGCCAGGCCGCGATCGAAGCCGCCGCGCCCGCGGCGGGCGAGCGCGTGCTGGACGTCGGCTGCGGCGCGGGCGCGTCGAGTCTGGCTCTGGCCGCCCGCGTCGGCGCGCGGGGCCAAGTGCTGGGCGTGGACATATCCGAACCGCTGATCGCCCGAGCGCGCGCGCTTGCGCCACAGGATACGCCGGTCCTGTTCCGGGTGGCCGACGCCAGCAGCGCCGAGCTGCCCGAGGGGGCGTTCGACATCCTGTTCTCGCGTTTCGGGGTGATGTTCTTCGCCGATCCGACAGGGGCGTTCGCCCATATGCGCCGCGCGCTCCAGCCGGGCGGGCGGGTCGCTTTCGTCTGCTGGCGTGGCGCGGCCGAGAACGATTGGGTGCGCCTGCCGATGGGCGCGATCAAAGGCATCGTCCCGCCGACGGCGCCGCCCGATCCCGAAGCGCCCGGCCCATTCTCGTTCGGCGACCGGGGGCGGGTGGCTCGCATCCTGACGGCGGCAGGCTTCACCGATATCGCTATCGCGCCCTTCGATGCTTCCGTCCCGTTTGGCGAGGGCGCGACGCGGGACGCGGCGATCGACGACGCGGTGCAGATGACGTTCGAGGTCGGCCCGCTGTCGCGCGCGCTCGCTGATCAGCCCGACGACATCCGCGCCCGCGCCTCGGCCGCGGTTCGTGCCGCCTTCGCAGGCCGCCCCGGCGAGCGGTCGGTGATGATCGACAGCGCGACGTGGATCGTCACGGCGCGCAATCCCGCAAGCTGATAGCGATTAGCAGGGGAGACGCCCCGCTCGGTGGAGGGGGGCGTCTTTGGCCGGTCAGCGGGACCAGATGAGGGCGTATTCGCCGGCGGTCTCGGTCTCGGAGAGTAGAGAGTTAGTTAGTTGGCCAATCGGTCAGGGTACGCAGAAGAGATGGGTGCTGACATGAGTCACCGGCTTATCGATGCCGCTCCCTCGAATGCGTCCGAGCTCTCCGCTTATGTGGAGAGTCTCCGCGAGCACTTGCTGGCGCATCCGGAGGAATGGGAGCAGGTTACGCTGGACCAATATCTCGAAGCTTTCGCAGCTGTGCTGCGAGACCATCAAGGGCCGAGCCCCCTTGGCCAAAGCCGCCTCCTGGACGGGCATGAGCGGGAAAGCATGCCTTACGCCGTCCTTGCTCGACTGCTGCATGCGGCCAGCATCTACGAGTAGCCCTGACGCGCCTTCGGTTGACCCTGGCGAGCCGGAGCGAATTCGATCGTGCGATCGCCGGCAACATCGTGCGAATACGGCTTTCAACTTCGTCCTGAACCAGGACTATCAGCGACTGAGCCGAAGCTGCCGGACCGAGCGCCCGCCGACACAAAAAACGGGGCGAATTCCGCAGCGTCTCGAACGACTTGCAGGATCGAGTCGTTTTCAAAAACGAAAGCGCCGCTGATCGAGTCGTTCTTAAGGTCAAGATCGAGTCGTTTTCAAAATGCAGGAATCAGCAAACTCAAGCACTTAGCCGAGTCGTTTTCAAAGTGTCCCCACACCTTCGGGCTACGCGTGGTGCAGCCACGCGGGGCCGAAGGTCGAAGCGTGGTGTCCGGCGTACCTTGAGCAAAGCGAAAGCGAAGACGGACTGGAGCGGCGAAGGGCGGACCGCGCTGCGCTCCCAACTAAAATATCGAAAACAACCCCATGCAAAGTAGCAGGTGGTCGCGGGCATGGATGCCTTGAGCGAATCCTGCGAAAACATTTTGACACGTCGGGCAAATCAGCGGCACGATTGCATCGTCGCGCAATTCGTTAAGCGCCCATGGCCCCACCCAGCAGCAGGCTCTTCGGCGCGATTGCAGGCAAAACCTGTACAAGCGTGCATGGTCTCGATCAAGAACCGCTGATTTTGCTTGGTTTCCCGACAGAGCCCGCTGCCGGACTTGATGCATTGGTTGCGGGCAAGCTGTCACGTGCCTCTTGAGCGGCCTCTATCACCGTCTGGCGATCGGCCGGCGCGCTACGAACAGCCCACGGTGCCGCTGCCGGACCGTCTGCTGGTCCACATGCGGCGCTGGTACGACAAGAAGATCATCGCCAACTACTTCGTCGAGTGGCAGGGGGCTGGCGTCAAGTCGGTGAAGAACGGCTTCGCGCGGGCGGTGGAGGTGGCGAAGCTCGACCTCTCGGACGGCAACGTCACGCCGCACACGCTGCGCCATACGGCAGCGACCTGGCTCATGCAGCTGGGCACTGCCCCATGGGAAGCGGCTGGTTATCTCGGCATGTCGGTGAAGGTTCTGATCGACACCTACGGTCATCACCATCCCGATTACATGAAGGAAGCGTCGGGCGCGATCACTCGCAAGAAGGAGACCACCAAGCGTCTAGTCGGCGCCCAGGCAGCCAAGCCAGCCGTCCGCACTCGCAGCATTCGAGCAATCTAGGCGCGAAACTATAAATCTGCCGGGCGGGCGGCTTGCCTTGCTGCTCTGATCTTGTCGGAGACTTCCCTCAAATATGCCTGCGCTTGCTCCAGCGTTTGGATTGCTCGAACTCGCTCCACGATTTCGTCCTTCCGTTCAGGCTCGAGACGCATGTGCTGTATTGCCGCCACTTGGAGTGTTGTCGCGAGCATACTGTCAAGGCGCTCGCCGGCATCCGAAGGCGGTAACTCCCTCGCGACTTCACCATCCGCGACCTCAGGCACGTCACTTACGACCGAGTCAGGCAGCCGAGCGGGCGTATCCGTTCGAGGCTGAGACAAACTCGCAAGATGCGACACTCCGCAAATTTTGCGCAGATCGCGGCAGTGCTGAAGTCGTGGGACATCGAATAGGTCCATCAGAGTCTTGATCACAGATGAGTGCTCCAGAAGCCGGTGTTCGATGGTTCCCTTCGGTATCCATGGCGACACCACGACCGCGGGCACTCGTGGCCCCAGCTGATCGAACTTGAAGCCGTGGTGCTTACCCGTTGAGCCAGTTGGTTCAGCGGCAGGGGGCGCAACATGGTCGTAAAAGCCTCCATGCTCATCGTAGGTGATGATCAGCATGCTGGAATTCCAATGAGGCGAGTTTCGAATAGCCTCATAGACTTTCTTGATCAGTCGCTCGCCAGGAGCAACGCCTCCTCTGGGGTGTTGCGAATTGCCGTGGCTGAAATCGGCTGCCGTAATGTCGCTCAATGACGGGAAGTAGCCCGGCTCAATGTGTATGAATCGGGCGTCGAAGTCGGGGTCATTAAGATCCTCCAGAAAGTCTTCCCATTCGTCTTCAACGTCCAGCCAATTACTGACGCCTTCGAGCTCGCCCACAACGGGATAATCGTCAAAAGCCACAATGGCGAACTCGATGTCTGCGTCATCGAGGGCGTCAAAGATTTGGCCACCTTCGAACTCGACGCCGCCTTCCACCGGTATGACGCTGCCAAATCCGATATCCGTGCCGCTCGGAGAGTCGTCGTATTTTCCGCTCGTCGCTGCGCTGAAGAAAAATCGGTTGGGCTCGGTGGGTCCCGGCATTGAGCAGAACCACCGATCGCACACGGCAAACTCGCGGGCCAGGGTCGTCAGCACGGGCAAATGATTCGGATCAAAGCAGCGCATGATGCTCCGGTTCCGCTTGCCGTTGGTTCGACGATCGAACTGAGACAGGAATCCTGTGTTGTTGATATCCGGATACGGGCCGCCGCTCGGGTACGTCGCAGGTGGCCCGCACAGCTGCTCGAGAACGTGCAGGAAGTTGTGTCCAGGGTCAGCGATAACGTCAGAGGCGCCACGCTCCACGAAAAAGCGCTGTCCCTGGAAACAGTTGAACTCGGTGCCCTTGAGGCCGTCCGCTGTCGCAGGCTGCCCCGTTGCCGCGTCCCTGCCACTCAGCTCAGCGAAGCCGAACAAGTGATCGAACGATCGGTTCTCGAAGGTCAGCAAGAACAAGTGCTTGATCTTCTCACGCGCGCGCTGGTCCCTGATGATCTCTCTTCGGATAATCGCATCGTGATTGGAGCGGCGCCCAAAGTCTGCGAGCACAAACGCCGCCTCCGCAAACGCGCCCTCCCCAATGTTCCGAGACACCCAGACTCCGGCGTCGCCGAAACCGACAATGTCCGGCTTTCCATCCCCATCCACGTCGGCAAGAAAACGCGGATGATCGTCAACTCGCCATCCGAAATTGACACCGAGGTTTGCTAGTACGAATTGCGCCGGCTGGAAGCTGCCGTCGCCGTTGCCGAGCGCCACCCAAACGCCGTCATCACCAAAGCCAATGACGTCGGCGCGACCGTCTCCGGTCAGGTCCGCGACGAAGCGCGGATGATTGGCGACTCTCCAACCTACAGTAAACCTGAAGTCGGCCGAAACAAGCCTGGCCGGCTGGAAGGTCCCGTCACCATTGTTCAGCGCAGTCCAGATTCCATCCATGCCGAAACCGATGATGTCCGGACGACCATCAGCCGTCAGATCAGCAAGGAAGCGCGGGAAATCGGCATTCCAACCTTGGTTGAAGCCCAACTCATTGAGGACGAATTGCGCCGGCTGGAAGCTGCCGTCGCCGTTGCCGAGCGCCACCCAAACGCCGTCATCACCAAAGCCAATGACGTCGGCGCGACCGTCTCCGGTCAGGTCCGCGACGAAGCGCGGATGATTGGCGACTCTCCAACCTACAGTAAACCTGAAGTCGGCCGAAACAAGCCTGGCCGGCTGGAAGGTCCCGTCACCATTGTTCAGCGCAGTCCAGATTCCATCCATACCGAAACCGATGATGTCCGGACGACCATCAGCCGTCAGATCAGCAAGGAAGCGCGGGAAATCGGCATTCCAACCTTGGTTGAAGCCCAACTCATTGAGGACGAATTGCGCCGGCTGGAAGCTGCCGTCGCCGTTGCCGAGCGCCACCCAAACGCCGGCATCGCCAAAGCCAATGACGTCGGCGCGCCCGTCTCCGTTGAGATCAATGACGAGCCGAGGATGATCTCCAACTCGCCACCCTTCATTTGCCGTGAATCCGACTAAACCAAACGTAGGCTCGCCGAACCCAAGACCGCCCTGGCTCAAGGATGACCAGATGCAATCCGGACCAATCCCGACAATGTCAGCGCGCCCGTCCCCATTGAGGTCAGTGACGAACCGCGGATGCTCTGGAGTCCAATTGTAATTAGTGGTGCTCATGATCGTCCCCCCTCACCAGGAAGAACAATGAGCCGATCCCCAAAGAAATCGCTCGATGGACGCGATCCTCATGTCATCCTCCATTTCGCCAATATTTGATGGCGCGCACGGAGGCACGCGCCACATGACGCTTGCACTCGGCCAAAAGGATGTCGCGTGCGATGGAGTGAGAGCCCGCCGAAGGCATTCAGGCTGCCGTATATGTTCGAGATTCGGCCATCTCGTGTTGTTGAGCAGCTCGCAACGACAATATTCCGATGCACGCGCGGTGGCAAATCCAAAATGTGCGGAGGTGGTAGCTAATGACCGCTCAACTCAAGGTTATTCGTCCAAAGCCATAGTTCGTCGATCCGCTTCATCGGGCGGATTCACTCGCCGCCACAGCTGGTATTGCCGGCCAGAGCAAGCATACCGAAAACAGCGATCGAGCACGCGGCGGCCGCAGCCCTGAGGTCCCAGCGAACCAGGTGACGGAGTGACTGCAGATCGGTGTGTCGAAGCGAAGGTCGGTCCCGCGCTCCGCAGTATTCGAACTCCGTTCCGGGTCATTCGCGACCGGGTCGCAGCAATAGCAAGTCCAGCCATGTCCGCTATGCCGCCGAGGACGGAAGTAGATTCAGAGCATTGGCGGTAGTGCATAGGCATGGCGCATATGACGGAATCAGCTGTTCTTCTGGTCGTCGCCATCGCCGATCTGCCGCTCGAAGGATCGGGTCTGGCCGAACGGGAACCGACGTGCTCGGCACGCTGCTGTTCGCACTCGCCCTGCTCACCGCGGGAGTAGGGGGTGCGCACGTTCGCGTCCGGTCGAACGCGGGAGTCCTGACCCGCGTCGATGAGGGGCTTTGTCGACAGATGTGATCCCTGTGACGCGTTCGACAAGGGTTCGCATCCCACCCGGCGACGTGGCCCGTGGGCCTCTTGCATCCGTCACCGACCCGAAGGATACTCAGGCTCAGCGCAGACAGGTCGGCCGCACGCCCCGGCTCACTGCGCGATCATCCGACGAGAATCATTCCTCAGAATGAGAGGTCGTCATGAGCACTCTCAACGTCGATGCGTTCGGATCCGCTGAGCTGCAGCGGGCATTCCTCACGTGGGGGATCGGTCCGGGCGATCTGGCCTCCATCATCGAGCAAGAGGCCCGACGCACGATCGAGGACGCCAAGGGGGACCGACATCGTGCGATCGATCTCGGGCTCAGGCGCATGCAACGCGATCATCTGCTCACCGACGCCGACGTGAAGCGCTTGGAACAGGTAAGCCTCGTCGTGTTCCAGGTCGAAGTCGGGAAACAGTCGCCCGAGAAGGGCTCGGCGATCCTCGAGGGGCTCCATCGTGAGTCCCTGGACGACCCAGAGGCGAGCGATCTGGGCTCCACGATGATCGGCACGAGCTACTCGGCGCGGAACAGCACCGTCGCCCCCGCGATGGGGTTGTTCGGCATGCTCATCGGCGCGCTGCTCACCGGTGGGTCCGGAGGAATGCTGATCGGCGGCCTCGTCGGCTGGACCGTCGGCAAGGTCTGCGGCGACGAAGAGGACTGAGGTACGCGCATGGCGATTCTCCGGCTCCAATCGATCACGTGCCTCGGCCAGGCGGAGACCTTCACCGATGAGCTGTACGTGACGTTCAACGGGACGAAGCGGTCGTTGCCGAACATGACGCGCGGTGAGACCAAGCCGCTCAGCGACGAGTTCTCCTTCGAAGGGGAGCGACAGCTGAGCCTGTTCGAGAACGACGGCGACCATTGGTACGACCGCGACGACTTCATCGGTCGGCACACGATCGACGACTCACCAGCCGATAGGACGCTCGAGTTCACGGGAAGCGGAAACGCTCTCGGGGCGCGCTACACGCTGAGCGTGAGCGTCGACCCCGCACCGCAGTCTGCCGTTCTCCGCCTCAGATCGATCACCTGCAACCAGCAGGCCGAGACGTTCACGGATGAGCTGTACGTGACCTTCAACGGGACTAAGCGCTCCCTTCCCAACATGACGCAAGGTCAGACCAAGGATCTCGACGACGAGTTCCTGTTCAGCGGATCACGAGAGTTGAGCCTGTTCGAGAATGACGGCGACCACTGGTACGACCGCGACGACTTCATCGCGAAGCACACGATCACCACGGCCGCAACCGAGTCGACCCTCGACTTCATCGCGTCCGGCGGCAACGCCGGGAATGCGCACTACTCGCTGAGCCTGAGCGTCACCCCCGGACCATAGGAAGGGTGCGTGATCATGCCGGTCCGAGAGAAGTTCGTCCGTTCCGGAGACTGGCGCACGCTGGAGACATTCTGGAACGTCACCACGACAGCATGGTTCCAGAAGCCTGCGGGCGCAGAAGTGAAGATCCGCTACTCGGGTTGGTGGTTCGGCGCCGATCGGCAACGCCAACGCCTCGACGGCAGCACCGTGAAGCGGCTGGTCATCAGCCGCTGGTCGGTCTTCGCTGCGCGCCTCCAGATCCGGGTGACGAACGACACGGCGGTCATCTACGTCGTCGAGGCCGGTGACGTCGCCAACCTGCCCCCCGAAATCTCCTTCTGATCCGCCCCGTCGGCCTTCGGGGCGATGGATTGCCGCGAATCCGGCGGCATCCTTCTCTTCCTGCTCTTCCTCCTCCGGCAGCGGACGGTGCACACCCCGATCCTGTCGCTCCGGCTGTTCCGGATCCGCAACTTCTGGTCGGGCAACGTCGCGACGCTCTTCATCTACGCCGCCCTTTCGCTCGTCGTGGATCGGCGCCAAGCGACGCGTTCGATGTCCGAAGGGGGTCAATCGCGACCGGGTCGCGGCAATAGCAAGTCCAGCCACGTCCGCTATGCTGCCGAAGACGGAAGTAGATTCAGAGCATTGGCGGTAACGCATAGGCATGGCGGGTGATCTCATATAACTGAATCAGCTCTTCTCCTTTGTTCTTCGGGTCCTGTCGGGGTCCCGGTTGGGTCCCGCATGAACGTGAACGAACGCAGAAGATCGCAAATTGTCGACGTAAAAAACCCCGAGAAAACAAGCGCGCCCTGCTGATCCAGACCGCTCATAACGGTCTGGTTGCAGGTTCGAGTCCTGCCGGGCCCACCAGCAAGATCAGGCTGGCTTCGCAATCACCGCACAACGCGGTCTCTTGCGCGGGGAAAGACAGGAAGCCTTCCCGGGCGAGGTACGGGCGCTATCTAAGTTTTTAACGGGCCTTCTGCGTAATAACCACGCGTTCTACTGCGTAATAACCTGGTAGGCGCCCTCGACGCCCACGCGGCGGTGCGCCAACTGGCCGATAGGCAGAGCAACTATTCAATTCATTGGAGCACGCGCCCATGCCCAAGAATCCATTTACCGATGTCTGGCAGTTCCTGACCGCGACCACCGGCGACTATCTTCAGCTCGGAAACTGGCGCTTTCTGATCCTGGCGCTGTTCTGGGCGCTGCTGCTCGCCGGCATTGCGGTGGCCTTCCAGAATTGGCGGGAGGATCCGGCGCAACGCACCGGCCGACATCTTGGAATCTGGCTGGTCCGGGTCCTGATCGGCTGCATGTGGTTCGAGGGCATGTTGTGGAAACTCCCGCTGCCCGTGTCCGGCGGCCTGCAATACTGGACCGAACAGGAAACGACCCGCGCGGCGTTCGAGTTTCACGGCGCCTTCGTGAAGGATATCGTGTTGCCCAACATGAATTTCTTTGGGCCAATTGTTTTTCTTGCCGAGCTTGCGTTCGCCACTTCGATGATCCTCGGGCTTGCGGTACGATTTGTCGGCGTGCTGGGTCTCGCCTATACGCTGCAACTCTGGCTCGGCATTTATCGGCCGGGCGATCCGGCCGAGTGGCCGTGGTCTTACATGTTCCTGGCCATGCTGATGTTCCTGTTTGTGGTCGAGGGCGCCGGCCGCAGTCTCGGCCTTGATGCCTGGTTGCGCCGCAAAATCCCTACCGTGCGCGATGGGAAGGGACCTATTGGCTGGTTCTTCAACATCGCCGGTTAGTCGTTGTCGTTCTACGTGGGGAGACGAGCATGATAGCACTGGCCCGCGCGGTGACGCTTCTTGTGGGCCTAGGCCTAGGCGCAAGTTGCGGACATGCCGCTGACATTGGCTATCTTGCTCCGCCGGGTGTCCCTGCAAAGGAGTTTCCCGCGCCTCAGCGCCCGGTTGCGCAGATCGTCAGCCCAGGCCGTGCCTCCGAGCAGCACCGCGATTCCCTGAATGAGGCGGGTGAGATCGCCCGCCTTCTTGAACTCAAGCCAGGCATGACCGTCGCCGACATTGGTGCAGGCAGCGGCTACCACACGGTGCGTCTCTCCGGTCTCGTCGGTCCCACCGGCGCCGTCATCGCCCAGGACGTCACGCGAAGTTACCTCATCGCGCTCGCCAGGCGAACGCAACGCCTGAGGCTGACAAATGTCACATTCGCGCTGGGCAAACCACACGACCCGCGCCTTCCCGGCTCCTCGCTCGACGCTGCCATCCTCGTGCACATGTATCACGAAATAGCTCAGCCCTACGCCTTGCTCTACAATCTGGCGCCCGCCTTGAGGTCGGGCGCGCGGGTCGGAATTGTCGACCTCGAGCGTCCGACGTCGGAGCATGGCACGCCGATCGAGCTGTTGCGTTGCGAACTGACCGCCATTGGCTATCGCGAGGTCGCCACACATCAGCTCGCAGGCGACGGCGGATACCTGGCGGTGTTTTCGCCACCGGAGCCACGGGATCGAAAAGCCCCCCGGGACATCGTTGCTTGTCGGGGTGCCGGCACTCGCTGATCTAGCCATGCCTCTCTCCCGGACCCCTTTGGTGTCGCAGCTCAATTGCGAGGCGAACAAATGTCGTCGAAATCGACCAAGCTGCCTTGATGCCGGCAATGAGATTGCCGGAGACCTTCGATACCCCACCGATCCGGCGCCGCTGCCCCACGGCGATCTCGAGTGCCGGCAAGCGAGCGGCCGCAACCCGCATCAGCATTTCCAGGTTCCAGCCATACGTCTCCTCCTTCATACCGAGATGTCTGAGCTCATCCCGCCGGATGGCGCGAAACGGCGACAGGTCGGTGAAGCCTACGCCATAGACGACGCGCAGGAGCAGCCTGGCGACATGGGCCGCGAGGAGCTGCTGCGGCGCCAGGCTGCCGGATTCGCGTGAACCGCGAACGCGCGAGCCGACAACGAAGATGGCCTGCCCAGCCATGATCGGCGATACAAGATCTGAGATGCGCTCTGCAGGATCACTGCCGTCACCGTCGAGAAAGACCAGAATGTCGGCGTCGTCGCGCACAGCGGCGATGCCTGCCTGGATGGCGCGACCGTAGCCACGTCGCGGCTCGGCAATCACGCGAGCTCCGGCGGCCCGGGCCCGCTCGGCCGTGCGGTCCCGCGAGCCGCCGTCGACAACGACGACTTCACTCACGTTCTGTGCCAGCACTGCAGCTACGACCTGGCCGATTGCCGTTTCCTCGTCGAGGCATGGAATGATCGCCGAAACGACTGGCGGTTGACACAACACGGGCCGCTTCCCGCCGATCCCATGGGTCACCTCTTTCACAGGCTCCAGCGCAGGCCGCAATTGGAGCAGCTCTTAGGCGGCTTGTCCGATAGCAGGGCCGCACGAAACTCCCGATACGCGGACCCGTTCCAGATGTCGTGTAAGGACTGCTGCCCTGCATGGCCAAGCGTGTAGTTCTCGTAGCCATGTTGCGAAAATGGCGCGATGCAGCATGGCAAGGCGCGGCCATTGGCCGTGAAATACATCAACGACCACGGCCGTCGGCAGAGCGACCACGGCGAACCGTCACCACTGCCCTTTAGGCTCAGTCCCGGCTCGGTTGCGGCGCCCGACGCGCTGAAGGTCACGCCGAGGGAATGCGCCAGATCCTCCGCTTCTTTCAAGTAGGCCGCTTCTGCCTGCGTCAGGCGCTCGAACAGGGCCTGATCCGGTCGCGCCATGCCAATGGCGGATTCAGTGAAGAATACGAGCCGTTGCAGATAAACCTCTTTGACACCGATCTCCGCCGCAACTTTCACAAATGCAGGCAGTTGCTCGACAGTCTCTTTCAGGCCGGTGAGCCAAACGGAAACTTGCGGCCTTGCGAACCCCTCCCGCTCCTGTAGCTCGCGAAAGGCGCGAACATTGCGGACAATCCGACCGAAATAATCCCTGCCACGGATCGCCTTGAAGCTCTCGCGGTTTGACGCGTCGAGCGATACACGCAGCTCATCAAGCCCGGCGTCAATCAGAGCACGGCCGTTGCGCTCACTGAGGACCGTTCCATTGGTGTTGAACAAGACGTAAACGCCGCGCTCTTTCAGGTATTTGACCATTCGCGGCAGGTTCGGGACCAGCATCGGCTCGCCAACGCCGTGCAGAACCACGCGCGCCAGATCGGGAAGCTGGTCGACAATCGACGTGAACAAATCCCAGCTCATGTCTGCCGGCGGCTCGAGCTCCTCGTAGGTGCGAGGACAGGTGGTGCACAGCAGATTGCAGCGGTTGGTCACTTCCAGATAAGCGCAGACCGGCGGACGCTGGGCAACCTCGGTGCGCTCGCCCGTGACCGTCTCGTGATAGCGGCGCGGATCGAACGGCGCGCCAGTGCCCTGCACTTCGCCGGAAATGTTCATTGCGATGCCCCGGAATCTGCAGTCCGCTGCATGCGGGCCCTCCACGCCGTAAAGGCGCAAGCCAGGAAAAGACCTCCGAACAGAATTGATTTGCTCACAATTCTCGGAATGTAGAAATCCCAATCGAGCTGTTCGGACAGCAACAGCGCTCCGATCGAAACGGCCCAGGTAGGCGCCGATCCACACAGGGCGACAAACGGCATTATAATGAGAAAATGCCAGGGATAGTTGGGCGACAACAACAGAAGCGTGAGAAGTAACAGCATGTTGATGTCGGCAAGACGGAATGCGATGCTGTGATGAGAGCTGCGGGCCACGGAGAGCCCCGTGAACCAAAGAGCCAGCGCGGCCAGTGCAACGTAGGCGGCAACATCACCTTCATGATAGCCAAACACAAGGCGCCAAAGTGACAACAGCCAGAGATCGTTGCCGCCACTGATCCCCTGTTCTGTCAGATAGCCTTTGGTCAGGAATCCGAGAACTCCCGAGCCGACCGACAGATAGGGAAGATAGCAAAGCGCGACGGTAGCGATCACGACGAGCGGCATCTTAACGTCCCAAGGGCGCCAGATCCCGGCCAGCACCGGCGCCGCATAGGGCTTCACCAGCACCGAAAACGCGATCACGACGGCTCCGCGGAGAGCGTGGCCGGTCAGGGCAATCCACAGGCCCAGCAGCATCAGCGCAACCATCAGCGCGTCGACATGGCCGTTGTTGGCAATCTCCCACACAGGCAGCGGATGCCAGAGATAGGCAACTACGCGCGTCACCGGGCGGTCCATACGCCGCAGCAGGACCACGATCAGTATCACCGTGACGGACTCGCACGCCAGCAGCGCGAGACGCATCGTCGTCACGCTCTCGCCGATCCGCGTGACAATGAGGAAGAAGAATTGCGCCACGGGAGGATAGATGGTTACGGCGGTATCAGCCCGGTTGATGTGAGGAAAGACCATCCTGTCGCGCAGAAACGCCAGCGACTCATCGGCTGGCATGAAGCGATAAGGATTGATGCCTGCGGCCTGAATCCTGCCATCCCAGACGTAGCGATAGACGTCGCTGGACAGAAGGGGATCGAACAGCAGCACATAAGCTCTCAGCGCGATCCCAAGTCCAACGATAAGCCATAGTGCGCGACCAGTTGGCGAACGTTCCGCCAGACCTGTCGCTACGATCGTCAGCAGACCTGCAAGGATGCTCAGAGCAATGAAGGCATTGTCGCCAGCCGCCTCGAAGGCATAAGGAGTCACCAGGGTAAGACCGCACAAGACAACTCCGATGCCGGCCAACAGGAAAAGTGGAGACATCTTGTGGTCGGAACGCATCAGTCGACCGAATTGACCGGCGATCGCTCCTGGCATGGACTTCATTGGCTTACCTGCGGCGCGTCCTTCAAAAAGGCCCGGCTCGCCGCGGCAAATCCGCCGCCGCGAAAGCGGGTCGAATGCCCGGCTAGCTCGTCCCGCAGCCACCGCAAGGTTTCGATATCGTCGACATCGTACCATTCCGGTAGCAGGGTCGTAGCGAGCCCGATTTCGGCGGCGCGCTCGCAAGTACTGCGAGCCACGGTTTCCGTTCCCCATGCGATCTGCGTAAACAGGTGCTTGTGCGGGTGCTTCAAGCCGATGAGATAGTAGCCACCGTCGCTTGCTGGCCCAAGCACCATCCGGTCTCCGGGCGCGCGCACGGCCTCAATAGCCTGTACCAGCAAATGGATTGGCAGCGTCGGGCTGTCGCCATTGACGAGCAGGACACAGTCATGTCCGGCGCCCAGGAACGCGCGCGTCGCGCCCAACAACACATGCCCCAAATCGTCGCCAGCCTGTAGCAACAGTCCGAACCCTGCCGGAAGCAGTTGCCGCATGACGTCTTCGGTGCCCGCCGGCGCGTAGATGCCGTAGCCGCGCCTGCCGAGCGCCTCAGGGACCGCCTCGATTGCCGCGGCCACGTCGCGCAAAAAGCAGGCGGACAGCTCGGAAGCGGCAACGTCGCCAATGACCGTCGCAAGTCGCGTCTTTGAGCGGCCGGGCAGCGGCGCCTTGCATACAATCCCGATCGCCGCGACGCTCATGGCAGCCGTGACCGCAGGCGATCGGCGGCGATCGCGATCAACTGCAGCGCGTCATCGCTGCCGTCTGCTTCGCCCTTTTCAAAATCCCCGTCGACGCGCCCCATTTGATTTGTCACATGTGCGAAGCACAGGACGGGCTTTTGCCTGACTTGTGCGAACGCATAGAGCGCGGCTGCTTCCATTTCGACTGCCATCAGATTCCTTTTGACCATGGCGTCGATCGCCGGCTGGGTCTCGCGGAACGGCGCGTCGGTTGTCCAGGTCGCGCCTGTGAGCACCGGCACGGGAAATCCACCGAATGCGCCGTCGAGCGCCGCGATCAATCCGGCATCCGCATCCGAATAGTCGGACGGCGCCATGTAGTGATAGCTGGTGCCTTCGTCGCGCAGCGCGCGTTCGATGATGATGAAATAAGGCGGCGGGCGCGTCGGCACGATCTGCCCGGAGGACGTGACGCTGATCAGGAGCTTGCAGCCCGATGCGAACAATTCCTCGGCGATCAGCACCGCGTACGAGGCGCCGACGGCGCAGCCGACAATTCCGAACTCAATCCCGTCGCGACTGAAGCTGTAGAGCTGCGT
Source organism: Bradyrhizobium sp. AZCC 1721 (assembly GCF_036924715.1). Classification (NCBI taxonomy): domain Bacteria; kingdom Pseudomonadati; phylum Pseudomonadota; class Alphaproteobacteria; order Hyphomicrobiales; family Nitrobacteraceae; genus Bradyrhizobium; species Bradyrhizobium sp. AZCC 1721. The sequence goes on from NZ_JAZHSB010000001.1 coordinate 5,942,031, forward strand.
GTGATAGCAGGCCCATCCCGCTTCAAGCCGGGCCTCGCCACGGGCGAGCAGGCTGCGCACGATGTCGCCGTCCGGATCGAGGATGCAGATGTTCGGGATGCCGGCGTCAATAATCCGCTTTTGCCTGCGCGCTTCGCGCAGCAGATTTTCCGGCGTGAAGGCGGACGGCTGCGCATAGTGCTTTTGCGCGAGGATGGGCGGGACCCCGCCCTCATTGACTGCCATCACCAGACAAGCCTCGTCACCCGGTTGCCGGTCATTGGTAGCGTTCTCTCCGACAACGGGCAAGTTCTCCGCAACAGCGGGCAAGCGCCGCCAAGGTTTCGGCGACGTCAAAAAAAGATTTCAGGTGGTGTAACAAGATGGCCTTGAAGAACGTAATAACCGCGGCCCGTACTCGCTGCTGGCACGGCAAGGGCTTGCCATGCCCCAAGCCAGTCGTGTTGATCCGATGGTGCGCGTGGCGTAGCATTGGTCGCAAGGGTAGCGGATGCGATATTTTCGAACTTTGGTACGCAACACCTAAGCGTCGAGGGTCGCCATGAATCACGAGACCGCAGTTTCGAATGCCAAAGAAATCGCCGATCGCATTCTCGCACCGGCGGCCAGGCAAAACGACAAGGAAGCTCGATTTTCGTCCGAGGCAATCGCAGCGCTCGGTTCGGCCGGATTGCTGGGGGTCATGCTGCCCACCGAGGTCGGCGGGTCGGCCCTGGGACCGCGGACGTTCGCTGCCGTCGTTGCGACGCTCGCAGAAGCGGACGCGTCCGCCGCGATGGTTTATTTGATGCACATGAGCGCTACCGCAACGATCGCGGCGGCCCGTCCGGGTGCCACGGTTGCGCAGACGCTAAAGGATATTTCAGCCGGAAAACACCTAACTACCCTGGCATTCAGCGAAGCCGGATCGCGCAGCCACTTCTGGGCGCCCGTTTCGCGAGCGAAGCGCAACGCCGCCAACGTGCACCTCACGGCCAAGAAATCATGGGTGACAAGCGCCGGTCACGCACAAAGCTACGTCGTCTCGGCGATCGCGCCTGAAGGGCAGAGCCCAACGGATTCGACCATTTATCTTGTCGCCAGTGACACGGCCGGACTGTCGGTTGCCGGCCCGTGGGATGGTCTCGGGATGCGCGCCAACGCTTCCGCGCCGATGATGCTCGATGATTGCAAGATTGAAGCCGATCTCCAGCTCACGGACGACGGCGCCGGATTCAAGGCGATGCTGGAGGTCGTGCTTCCGCTATTCAACCTCGGAACATCGGCGGTCGCGCTTGGTCTTTGCCGGGCTGCGGTGTCGGGGACGGCAGCACATCTCAACGGCGCTCGCTTCGAGCATTTGGGCCAGACGCTCGGCGAGAGCCTGCCGACGCTCCGCGCACAGCTTGCAACGATGCAGATCGACACCGATGGGCTTGCAGCGCGCATCGACGATCTCGTTGATCATCTTGAGCGCCCCCGAGACACCACTATGCTGCGTGTGCTGGAGAGCAAGGCGGCGGCGGGTGATGTCGCCATCGCCGTCACCTCGGCGGCGATGCGGGCGTGCGGAGGCGCTGCATTTTCCAAGCATCTGGCCATCGAGCGATTGTTCCGCGATGCACATGCAGGCGCCGTCATGGCGCCGACGGGCGATGTGCTGCGCGAGTTCATCGGCAAAGCCGTTTTGGGAATACCGCTGTTCTAGTGGTCCGATCCCAACATTCGCATTCCATTCGGAACCAGGTTTGCGAACGTTGGGATCAAAGACCACTGGCAAACTATGGTGATCGCATTTGGAATATTGAGCCCGAGAAGCGAGATGCAATCATGAGCCGGACGATCTGGGTAGGCGCCGTCGCATATGACCCGAAGGTGATTGGCATCTGGGAGGGCATGCGACGCTACTTTCACGAGGAAGCGGGCCTCGCCGTCGAGGTGGTGCTGTTTCAAAGTTACGAGGCGCAGGTCGCTGCCCTCCTGGCCTCGCCGAGCGAACGGCTGCCGCGCATCGACATCGGATGGAATACGAACCTCGCCTATATCCAGGCCGATGCCTGGAGCGACCATCGCTGCCGACCGATCGCGATGCGCGACACGGATGTGGGCTGGATGACCAAGATCGTGGCGGTCACTGGCGGCCCGGTGGCGACGCTTGCCGATCTCAAGAGCCGCACCCTCGCTCTCGGCAGCCGCGACAGCGGCCATGCGGCAATCCTCCCGGTCTATTTTCTGCACCGTGAGGGACTGGTTGAGGGGAAGGACTACCAAACGCTGCGCTTCAACAGCGACGTCGGCAAGCACGGCGACACGGGTACAAGCGAGTCCGAGGTCGTTCGCGCGGTGCTCGACGGCCGCGCCGATGCGGGCGCAATCGGCAGCCCATTCTGGAACGCGGTGCGTACCGAGCGTCTCGTGCCGCAAGGTGCGCTGACCGAGATCTGGACCTCGCAGCCCTATAACCACTGCATGTTCACGGCGCGATCGGATCTGGACCCCGCGTTGGAGCAGCAGTTTGCCGAAGCATTATTTGGGATGAGCTACGATAACCCGGCCCATCGTCCTGTGCTCGAAGCGGAAGGGTTGCGCCAATGGATAGCACCGCAGCTTGAAGCGTATGCGCAGTTACGGGAAGCGTCGACGCAGCAAGGTTTCCTAACGCGGCCTTTGGCCTAGCAGCCGAGCCAAAGGCCCGATCCAGCGTTGAGTGAGCTCCGCGCCTTGTCAGGCGCAATTGAAAATCATCGCCAACCTGCGCTGATGTTCGGATTCGCGATCGAAGGCGCGGCGCACGGCTGCGAAGGATTCGGCGAGCGGAAAGATTTCACGGCTGACCAGCAGGTCGTCATCCTCGGCTCCAACGGGATGCCAAAACACGCCCTCCGCCGTAATCGTCATCTCGGGAACCAGATCTGCCCTTGCCAAAGCGATGCCCTGCGTGGCGGAGCCTCGCAGCGCAATCCGCCTGATCACCCGGTTCTCCTCGCTAATATGATGAGCGTCAAGGAAGCTGCGGAACTCATCGGCCTCTGCGTCAGTCGACACTGTAGCCGCCAAACGCACCCGGAATCCTTCAGCGCGGGCCCGTTCGATTCCCTTCCAGGCGCGTGCCCATGTCCCCTTTCCTCGATGGCTGTCGTGGCGCTCCGGCGTGGGACTGTCGAGACTAATCTGGAAGGTTACGCGCTCGCGCGGCAACGAGCGCAGCGTTGCGAGCCGACTCCCGGCAAACAGCATGCCGTTGGTGAGAACTGTGGTCGGCGCCGCCGCAGCGCACGCGGCAATGATCTCGCCAATATTCGGCAGCATAAATGGCTCGCCGCCGGTAACAAAAATCTCCCTGACGCCGAGCTCCGGTGCCTCGGCGGCGATCTGTCGCACCCGCTCGATACCGAGGGCCCGCCGCGGAGCTTTGGGTGACGAGCGTACGCAACAATAGTCGCAGCTCAGGTTGCAGTCGAAGTTGGTATAAAGCCACAGGCGAGAGCCGACGAGCCGATCTTCTGCGACGTTCTCGGGAGCCTCTCCGTACCGGAGCACCCAACGGGTGCGACCTTTTTCGACGGCTGTGTCGACCAAACTGTTGCGGGTGAAACGACACCATGCCTCGAGCTCGGGGCCGATGCTCGGATCGCCGCTGATCACGGCCACCAGATCGCCTTTACGGATTCGGCGGAGCGCAGCTATCAAATCCGGCAAGAGACCCGAGGCAAATGTCTTGCTGCCAGCATCGAGTTCAACGTTTGCGTTCGTTCTCATGAACAAACCCATGGTCCTACAGACGTTCCGCGCGGACCGCACCAGCTTCGCACCAGAAACGATCTGGCCAGAACGCAATGAACAGGATCAATCTCCGACGAAAATGCAGGAAAATCAACGATCGCGTTGTTTGTCCTCCCGCTTATACCAGTCCGGTTGCAGGTCGAGTCCTGCCGGGCCCACCAGCGATCCCCGCCGCTTCTCGAAACTATGTTTGCTGGACAAGGGAATGCAACGCCTTGACCGCGGCCTCCCGGTTCTCCACAGGGACAAACAGACTGACCGAATGCGGCGACAACACGTAGTTGTCGGGGACGATCCCGTGATGTCCGAGAACCTGCAACGCCTTGAACGGCAATTCCGACGAAACGCCACCGAAGCAGGTGAGACTCACCGAGCTCGAAGCCTCGCGCAGTTTGCGCAGACCCTTGCTTGCCTCCAGCGTGCGCAGCAGGGCGTCGAGCCACTCCGAATCACAGGCCACGGTCATGCTGGTTTTTCCCGCGGTGAAGTGTGATGCCAGGAGCTGCGGCCAGGACAGGCTGTTTTGCTTGAGATGCTGCGCGAATTTCTCGAATCCGTGATTGAGATCTTTGGAATCGATTTCCACATGCTCAATGCGAGCCATCGAGTTGACGGCCAGAACCCTTCCGTTTTCCATGTCTGCAACCCCTTTCGTCACTTGCGTGCTGTGTTCAACGCCGCCCCACTGCTTGAGAACCAGAGGCACATCCTGACTTTGCGCCAGCTCTACGCTGCGAAAATGCAGGATCTTTGCACCCCAGAAGCACATCTCGGACAGGGATGCGAAGTCCACTCGCCGCAGCGGCCTTGCATCCGGCACGATGCGCGGATCGGCCGAACAAATTCCGTCGACTTCTTTGATGATTTCACAGCGTTCGGCCTTCAACGCCGCAGCCATCGCAACGGCCGTGGTGTCGCTGCCGCCCCGGCCAAGCGTGGTGATTTCCCGGGTCGCCGGGTTCACGCCCTGAAATCCTGCAAGCACTACGACGCGTCCGCGATCAAGCTCCTCACGCACTCGAATGGGCCGTACATCCAGAATGCGTGCGGAGGAATGGGAGCCGTCGGTCATCACGCCGGCCTGGCTGCCGGTGAAGCTGATCGCGGGCACGCCGAGATCGGAAAGCGCCATGCTCATCAGGGACATGCTGATGCGCTCGCCGGTCGTTAGCAGCATGTCGAGTTCACGGCGATTGGGTGTCGGGCTTACCTGATAAGCCATCTGGATCAATTGGTCGGTGGTCTTGCCCATTGCGGAGACGATCGCCACGACACGATGACCACGGCCATGCAGGTCGGCGAGACTGCGCGCAACCGCGCGAATTTTCTCCGGTGTTTCTAGGCAGACACCGCCATATTTTTGCACGATGATGGGATGGTTGCGCATCTAACCTCGGTGAGAAGCCTCGCTCGCCTCGCCCATCGAACCGACACCGCCAATCCATGTGCCGACGACTTCAAAATTCGGATTGAAGGCGACAAGGTCCGCGCGGTATCCGGGCGCGATCCGTCCAAGCTCGGACTCAAGGCCCAGAAATGCCGCTGATGTCCGCGAGGCCATGATGAGGGCATCGACAAGGGAGATTCCGAGCAGCGCAACAGCGTTGCGCACCGCCTCGATCATGGTGAGGTGAGCGCCCGCGAGCGTGCCATCGGGGCCAGTCAGGCGATTTTTGTGCAACGTGATCTGCCTTCCTTGCAGCATGAATTGCCGGTCGTTCGTGCCCGCCAGTGGCATGGCATCGGTGACCAGCATCAATCGATCGCGCCCCTTGCAGCGGAAAGCAATACGCAAACCGGTGCGGTCAACGTGGATGCCGTCGCAGATGATCCCTGCAAACAGCCGGTCATCCCCAAGCGCCGCGCCCACCAAACCCGGCTCCCGGGCGTTCAACTGCGACATGGCATTGAACAGATGGGTGACCCCCGAGATACCGCGATCGACCACCTGCCCGATTTCGGCTGCGGTGGCGTCGCTGTGGCCGGCCGCGATACGCAATCCGGCGCCGATCAATTCATCGATCATGGACGCGGGCACGCATTCCGGGGCCAAGGTCACAATGGAGCGGCCGCGGCCCCCAAAACTTTTGATCGCGGCGAGATCGCGCCGATCGGGCACGCGTATCTCGGCTTCCGGATGAATGCCCTTGCGAGACCTGTTGAGGGCCGGTCCTTCCAGATGAAAGCCGAGAACGCCGGAAATCTTCAGACAAGCCTGGGCGACTGCAGCCAATCGCTCGATGACCTCGCTGCGATCGGTGATGAGGGTCGGCAAGCAGCCCGTGGTCCCCGCCTTGCGGTGCGCCTCGACGATGCGTCGAACGCCAGCCTCCGTCGGCTGGTCGTTGAGAAGAACGCCCCCGCCTCCGTTCACCTGGATGTCGATGAATCCGGGTGCAAGGATCGCGTCTGCGGGAAGACGGATTGAGGCGCGCGCCTCCGCCTCGCCGAAGGTGACGCTTTCAATCCGCCCCTGCGAGATCCTGACCGACCCCGGCCCGCGCATCTCGGCACCATCAAAGATGTGCTGCGCGGCAATGGTGAGAGAGGAAGAACCTGCGTGGCCCATCAGCATTGATCCGACAATGGTAGTCACGGACTCGTGAGACGAGTCCCGTACAAGACTTCATATGTACACCAAGGCGCTTTGGGAGGACCCGGAGCGAAACCTTCGCGTTAACTTTCCATGGGAACAAAGGATACCACGTATCTCGGCATTGATGGCGGCGGAACCCGCTGCCGCGCCCGGATCGAGGACGAAAACGGCAGGGTACTCGGTGCAGCAAGCTCGGGACCTGCCACGACGCGGATTGGCTTCGAGAAGGCCTGGCGGTCCATCATGGAGGCCACTGAAGCGACAGCCGCACAGGCCGGACTGACGCACGAGGATTTCGCGCGGATGCACGCCGGAATTGGCCTTGCCGGTCTTGGTCGCCGGGGTGCGGAAGCGGCACTCAACAAGATCGCGCATCCCTTTGCCTCCGTCATCTTCATCAGCGACGGCCTGGCGGCCTGTCTCGGCGCCCATAGCGGCGCGGACGGGGCCATCGTGGTAGCCGGCACAGGCTCGGTGGGTGTCGGCCTCATCGATGGCCGCGAAATCCGTATCGCCGGTTACGGCTTTCCCGTGTCGGATGAAGGCAGCGGTGCCGATATCGGCCTGCAGGTTGTTCGACTGGCGTTGCGGGCCGCGGATCGACGCGGCGAGCTGACCCCATTGCTTTCAGAGGTGCTGGGCGCATTCGATCATGATCCTTATCAGGCGGTGGCCTGGTCTGAAGAAGCCAGGGCCACAGACTACGCTGCGTTCGCGCCGATCGTGATGCGGCACGCCAATCAGGGCGATCCGGTCGGCCGACGCATTGTGGAACGCGCGGCCGATGCCATTGGCGATCTGCTCGATCTGTTTCTGGCGAGAGGAATTGACCGGCTCTCGCTGGTGGGCGGGCTCGCGGATGCCATTACGCCGTGGCTGACGCCCGACCTGCGTGCCCGCCTGAGGTGTCCCGACGCCGACGCGGCGGCCGGCGCGTTACTGGTTGCGCGAGGGCGGCTTGACCTGCCCAAGAGAGAACTGCCCGAGAGAGAAGCTGACCAGGAACAGGCTTCAAAGTTCCGCGTTTGATGGCGCATGGATCAACGATATGGCCACCGAAGAAGTCGATCCCCGCTTTGCCGATCTTGATGCATGGCCGCTGACGTCAGCGATGGAAGCGATGTGGGAGGGCCAGCTTGCGGCAGTCGCGGCGATCGGCCATGCCCTTCCCGCGATCACCGCGGCGACCGAAGCGGCCAAGGCGGCGCTGGGCGATCGCGGACGCATTGTGTATGTCGGCGCCGGCACCTCGGGCCGCGTGGCGGTCCAGGACGGTGCCGAGCTGATGCCGACCTTCGCCTGGCCCAACGAGCGCGTCCGCTTCATCGTCGCCGGCGGAGACAGCGCGTTCGTCAGCAGCATCGAGGGCGCGGAGGATGATGTCGATGATGCGGTCACGCAGATCAATGCCGCGCGGCTCACAGCGCACGACGTGGTGATCGCCGTTGCCGCCAGCGGAACGACGCCATTCACGGTCGCGGCGCTGCAGCAGGCAGGCTCTTTCGGTGTAGTGACGATCGGTGTCGCCAACAATCCCGGCACCGTATTGCTGGCATCGGCAAAGTTTCCGATCTTGATCGAGACCGGCCGCGAGCTGATCGCCGGCTCCACGCGGATGAAGGCGGGCACCGCACAGAAGATTGTGCTCAACCTGATCTCCTCAGGGATCATGCTGCGCCTTGGCCGGGTGTATCGTGGCATGATGGTGAACATGCAGCCGACCAATGCCAAACTGAAGCGGCGCGCCGAGGCCATGGTGGCGCAAATCGCGCACTGTGATCCGTCGCACGCGGCACGCTCGCTTGAGCAGGCCGAGGGAGACATCAAGACGGCAGGCCTTCTGGCGTTGGGTCTCGACAGGGTTGATGCCGAGACCATTCTGAAAAGCTGTGACGGCAACCTTCGGCGCGTGTTTGCCGAGCTCGCCAAGGATCACAACAAGGATCGCAACCGGCATCCCAAGGAAGCGGCGCCACGCAAGCAAGGCGGAGCGGTTGAGCCGTGACGACATCCGCGATGGCGAGCGAAATCGGCGAAAGCGCGGACGTTGTCGCCAAAATCGTTCGTAACCGCCCCGCCACCCGCGACATCGCGCAGCGGATCGGGATTAGCTCTGCCCCCCTGTGCGTCGTGTGCGGCCGGGGAAGCTCTGGGCATGCCGGGGTTTTCTTGAGGTACCTTGTCGAGACGCGGCTTCGCCTTGCCGTTTCAGCCAGCGCTCCTTCGGTGATCACGGCATTTCGCACGCCCTTGATGCTGCGCCATGCGCTGTTCATCGTGATCTCCCAATCCGGGCGCAGCCCGGATCTTGTCGCGGCGACGAGGTCGGCGCGCGCCGCGGGCGCCCGCACCATCGCCATCGTCAATGCGACGCCCTCGCCGGTGGCCGACGAAGCGGAGTTCGTCGTTCCGATCGGAGCCGGCCAAGAGCACTCCGTAGCGGCGACCAAGACCGTGATTGGCTCGATGGCTGCTAGCGCCGAACTTGTTGCCGAACTGGCGGAAGATCGTGCGCTGCGGTCGGCCCTCGACAGGCTGCCCGAGCGCCTGCACCGCGCGCTGGCGCTCGACTGGTCCGAGATTGCCGATGATCTAGCCAAGGCATCAGCCGTGTTTGTGGCGGCGCGGGGCTTGGGCCTGGGCTCGGCGCGGGAGATCGCGCTCAAACTTTCGGAAATCCTGCGCCTGCCTTCCATTGGTCTCAGCGCCGCCGAGCTGCAGCATGGGCCGCGCGCCGCGTTATCATCGCGCACGCCGGTCGTCATGATGCGCCTCATGGATGAAACGGCGGCCACGGTGGACGCGCTGGCAGAAGAGTTGCGCGAGCAAAAGATCGCGCTGCATCTATGCGGCGGACCGCATGGCTCGCTGCCCTGGTTGGCCGAGGATGACCCCGCCACCGACCCGATCACTATGCTCGTTCCGGCCTATCGGATGATCGAGCAGGCGGCGCGCGCCTGCGGATTTGATCCCGATCGTCCCCCTCGCCTGAGCAAGATTACCGAGACGTTTTGACAGCAACTGATCGCTGGCTGGCGACCGAAGCCGGGCACCGCCGCACGCTACAGGTGAAGTCGAAGCTGTTACGCCCATCGAGCAGATAGACGATTCGTTCGTAGCTCTATGGACAAGCTCTATCTGACGCAATTGTCCGGAGGTATTTTCCCGGCAAAGCGGTCAGTCATCCAGTTCACCGCCGCCATCGTGCTCGCTTGCGCGGCGCGCGCGTGGCCGATACCGGACAGCATGACCATCCTCACCTTGCTGCCGGCCTTGCACAGCTTGTCCATGTAGACCTGGGTGACCGCGGGCTGGATGATCTGGTCGTTGGTCCCCTGCGCTAGAAAGATGGGGATATCAGGAGAGAGCACGCCGGTGCTGTTCTGTTGAAGAAGCGAGCGCCAAGGTTCGGCCTTGGTCGGATCTTGCACCGTCAGGAAATATTGCTCGAGCGGCCTCCCTGTTCTCTGCCTGACGATCAGGTCGAAAGGCCCTTCGATGCATTCTTGCGCCAGCCTGTCGATCGCGGGCATGGCGCGCGGATCGATGACGTTGTCGATGACGGCTCCGTAGACGCGGTGCCACGACCATAGCGTCATCGCCGTGATGTTCTTGCCGCCGATCGAGTTGATATCGTCGCTCATCAGCTTTGCGAGGTCGGTTGCCGGCGCCGCAGCAGCGACGCCGAGAAGCCTCAGCTCAGGGGCGTAAGCCTTTGCCATCATCCCGGCGAAGAGCGCGGCTTGCCCGCCTTGCGAATGTCCCCACACTGTGAAGTCCTTGCCCTCGCCTGCGCGGGGAAGGGAGCGTGCCGCGCGCACGATATCGATCACGGCGCGACCTTCGCTCTCACCAACCAGATAAGGATGCGGGCCCGGCGTGCCGAGCCCCGGATAATCAGTCGCCGCCACGACGAAGCCACGAGAGATCATCGAGCGAAGGCCCTGGATCTGCTGAAACAGAAAAATGGCAAGCGACGGCGCGCAGCGCGGGACGATACCCGATGTAGGATGTGCCCAAGCAACGATCGGACGACCGCCTGGCGGGGGCGCGCCTTGCGGAACAACGACGACGCCGGACACAAAGATCGGCCGACCATTCAGCCCCGTCGACCGATAGAGCACGCGATAGGTGGAGGCGCCGAGCGGAGCGCCATCCATCGGATCCTGCCGCACCAAGGTCCCCGGGGCACCGGCGAGCAACGATTCCGGCGCATCATAGAATGCCGTCTGGGCCGACGCTATTCGCGCCAAGCCAAAGATAGCCGCGGCGACGAGCGCCTTCGGCATCCATTTGCCCCGCCAGCGGCCAACGGAATTGAAGCATCGCATGGTCCAACCCACGTGCTCACAGTCCGTAAAGTATCTTCAGACCGCCGCTGGCATGAAGGGCAATCAGGATGCCTTCGCGCAGCAACTGCACCTTTTCGAGCCTTGCCGAGTCGAGGTGGCCCTCCATGCGAAAGCCCTCCTTCAGCGGGCGCGTCAGGCGTTCGTTCGCCGCCATGAGCAGGTTCTGGTAGGAGATGCCGTAGTCGAGATTAGCGACATTCCTCAATTGCGCCGCTAGCTGTTGCACGGCAGATCCAATCTGGCTGTCGTCTGATGAAGTTGTCAGGTCGATTTCGGAGAGGCCGACGGTCTTATTGTTCGTATCGACTTTTGGCGTGGTGGAGAGATAGGTCCATTGGCCCGCGCTAGAATCGGTATCCGAGCTCTTTGCAATACGCAGGCCGATCACAAGTTTACCCGACGACGGATAAACCTGAACCTCGCGCACGGACGTGTCCTGCGCCGGCAAGGCTGTGATCGCCTGGCTTATCTTGTCCTTGAGCGTGTCGTAGTTGATGCGGACGGGAAGAATGACATCGAAGGTGCCCGGCTCGGCCACCGCGGTGCCGAGCGGCGGAAGCGCCGTTGCCGCGACAGCCGGCGGCTGCTGCCCGATTACGGTTTCGGCGGAACCGGCAAGCTCAAGCGATCCCCACAATAGCTTGGCATTGGCGCGGACACCCGCGAAAGCAGCGCTCTGCGGGGTCACTTGCAGCCAGGCCGGCGGATCGTCCGCGAGCTTGATGGGTTCAAACGCGTGACGCCACGCCGTCTCCGCCTTGCCGTGCAGGTCGAGTGCGCGCGCCGCCGCCAGCGCCCGCGACCGGATGTGGCCCAACTGCGTCCGGATGTTGGGCTCGACGTAGGGTGCAAGGTCAAACTCGCGGCCGAGCACGTGAAGGTAGGGATGTTCGCTCCAGTGGAAGGAGTCACTGATGTTTAGCTGGAGCGACCCGTCCCGCCGCAGCTCGGGGCGCGCTTCAACCTCGATCGTCGCGCGCGCCTCGGTGTCGCCGCGAATACGCGCCGTGAAGCGATTGGCTCCCTGGCCCTCGGCGGCGCCATATATAGAGACCGCTCCGAAGACGCGGTCGCCCCGACCATACAGCGAGACCGGGCTAGTCCGGTCGACAAAACCCCAGACGTCGCAATTGGCGTTGATGCGGAAGATGAAAACACGACGATGAACGCAATTGACGCGCTCGTCGATGGTGGCAAGCCGCTTTGGAATATCCCGCTCGATCGCCGCAGCGAGAGCCGGCAGGCCGAACTCGACCGTCGCAGAGATGCGCGAAGTCGTTACGAGCGGCGTTGCTGCGTCCGGGCTCAGCGCCGGCTTATCGGCGCCGAACGCGATCGACGGGAGCGCCCCAAGAGCGAGCGCGGCCAGGCGGGCTATGCCCATGCGTGATCTATTCGCGATCGAATCGTATTGCGACTGATATGTGCGTGACGGATGAGTCATTTTAGTGCTCCAGTTTCAGGAAAAACCAGAACCACAGTCGAAACTCAGTGCGCTCGCTAGCAACAAGGCCCTATGCGTTAGGGCTTCACGAATGGCGGAAGCTGTTTCACGATCCGGCTCGGCAAGCTGGCAGCTCCCGCGATCTCCAAGATCGAGCTACCTCCATCCTGTCCGTTTTCGACAAGTGTTGGGCGGATCCGACCCCACCAGCTCGAGAACCTCAAAGCCAACTTCGCATTGAACGCCCGACGTCTCGCAAGAGAAGCAACAAATCATGCAAAACGATGGCCTTGCAACCCCTCCGTGTTACCGCACCAGTTTCGCACCAGAAACGGCCTCGACAAAGCGCAACGAACCCGGCTGAAATCGACCGAAACCACAGGACGGTCAATGAAACTGACCTATATCTTCCCGCTCATGACGGTCTGGCTGCTGGTTCGATCCTGAACGCGCGATCGCGCTTCACGCCGAGCCAGCCACCGGCTTGTCCTTCAGAAAGACCCGGCTGGCGAGCACGTCTGACGCCTCCAGCGACATGATGTCGTCAGCCGTCAGCACGCGATCGAGATCGGCGACGAGACGATTGGCCTGGCGCAGGCGCATGCGGTCGAGCGCGTTTCGGATCGAGCGCGCGTTGGAGAACAGCGGCTGGGTCTTGCGCAGCGCGATGTAGCGGATGAACGCTTCGCGCGCGTCGGCGCTGAATTTGTAGTTCATGTCGCGCAGTATCAGCTCGGCGATGGCAAGCAATTCAGGCTCGGAATAGTCCGGAAAATCGATGTGATGGGCAATGCGGGAGCGGAAGCCGGGATTGCTGGCGAAGAATTTATCCATTCGATCGCCGTAACCGGCGAGAATCACCACGAGATCCTCGCGCTGGGATTCCATCACCTGCAGCAGGATCTCGATCGCCTCCTGACCGTAATCGCGTTCGTTGTCGGGCCGGTGGAGATAATAGGCTTCGTCGATGAAAAGCACGCCGCCCATCGCCTTCTTCAGCACCTCCTTGGTCTTGGGCGCGGTGTGGCCGATATATTGTCCAACCAGCTCATCGCGGGTAACCGACACCACCTGGCCGCGCCGCACGAAACCGAGCCTGTGGAGAATGCTCGCGATCCGCAGCGCCACCGTGGTCTTGCCGGTGCCGGGATTGCCGGTGAACGACATGTGCAATGTCGGCACCTCCGACGTCAGATCAAGCCGCTTGCGGATACGTTCGATCAGCAAGAGCGATGCGATTTCGCGGATACGGGTTTTGACGGGCACTAGCCCGATCAACTCGCGGTCGAGCTGCGTGAGGATTTCCTCAATGCCGACGGCTTCGAGCTCCTCGCGGAGGTTGACCGTGTCTGTCATGTCGGCGGTACCCATGTCCATCTGGCAAACCTCGACGCAATGCATGCGCGGTCGGAAAAAACTCCGTCGCCGCTTCAGAGCGACGGAGCAGTGTATCCGGCAGACGCGGCACGATGAGGGAGAACACTCGTCTGTCGGACCGAACCAGTGACTAACCGTAGCGCCGGCCCTCCGGACGGTCGGCGGCGTATGATTTGGTCGTATAGCGGATGTTGCGGCCGGCAACTTCGTGCCGCTCGAGGCGGAAGCCGGGTTCCTCCTTCGGTCGGTTGACGATGAAGGACAGCCGTACCGATTCCCAGCCGTGACTGGAATCGAATGCCGACAGGCGGATGTAGCTGTTACCATACACCTTGCGACATTGGTTCAGCTCCATCATCACGCCGGCGGCGTCGCGGAGGTCGAACATCGGCAATCCCCACATTTCCCAGAAATTGTTGCGGGGATGCGGATCGTCGGTGAATTCGATGTTCACCGCCCATCCGTTCTCCAGGCAGTATTGCACCTGGCGCGAGATCTGCTCGTCGGTGAGATCGGGCAGAAACGAGAAGCAGCCTTGGGTAATGCGCATGATTTCCGCTCCTTACATCGCAACGCTGGGCGTGGGCACGTAGTCTGGTGTGTCGGTCGATTCGTAGTTGAAGGTGACGTCCTTCCAGACCTCCAGCGCCGATTTCAACGGCGTACAGGTCTCTGCTGCCTTGGCGAGAATCTCAGGACCCTCGTGCAGATAGTCGCGGCCTTCATTGCGCGCGAGGATCATGGCTTCCAACGCCACGCGGTTGGCGGTCGCGCCGGCCTGAATGCCCATCGGATGGCCGATCGTGCCGCCACCAAACTGCAGGATCACGTCTTCGCCGAGATGATCGAGCAGTTGATGCATCTGGCCTGCGTGAATGCCGCCGGACGCGACCGGCATCAGCTTGTTGAGGCTGGCCCAATGCTGGTCGAAGAACACGCCGTGCTCCAACCGCATCGGATTGTAGTCCTCGCGGCAGATGTCGTAATAGCCGCGCGTGGTCGCCGGATCGCCCTCGAGCTTGCCGACCACGGTGCCGGCATGGATGTGATCGACGCCCGCAAGCCGCATCCATTTCGCGATCACCCGGAACGAGACCCCGTGATTGCGCTGCCGCGTATAGGTCGAGTGCCCGGCACGATGCAGATGCAGGATCATGTCATTGCGACGCGCCCACTTGGCCATCGACTGGATCGCGGTGTAGCCGATCACGAGATCGATCATGATGATGACCGAGCCGAGTTCCTTGGCAAACTCGGCGCGCTCGTACATGTCTTCCATGGTGCCGGCGGTGACGTTGAGATAGGTGCCCTTGATCTCGCCGGTCGCCGCCTGCGCCTTGTTGACCGCCTCCATGCAATACAGAAACCGCTCGCGCCAATGCATGAACGGCTGCGAGTTGATGTTCTCGTCGTCCTTGGTGAAATCGAGCCCGCCTTTCAGGGCCTCGTACACCACGCGCCCGTAGTTGCGCCCGGATAGGCCGAGCTTCGGCTTCACCGTGGCGCCGAGCAGCGGCCGGCCAAACTTATCCATACGCTCGCGCTCGACCACGATGCCTGTCGCAGGCCCCTGGAACGTCTTCACGTAGGCCACCGGCAGCCGCATGTCCTCGAGCCGCAATGCCTTCAGCGGCTTGAAGCCGAACACGTTGCCGATGATCGAGGCCGAGAGGTTGGCAATCGACCCGGGCTCGAACAGGTCGAGGTCGTAGGCGATATAGGCAAAATACTGTCCCTGCGAATTCGGGACGGGATCGACGCGAAAGCATTTGGCGCGGTATTTCTCCGCCGCCGTCAGCCGGTCGGTCCACACCACGGTCCAGGTCGCGGTCGAGGATTCACCGGCGACTGCCGCCGACGCCTCGATCGGATCGACCCCGTCCTGCGGCGTGACGCGGAACAGCGCGATGATGTCGGTGTCCTTGGGCTCGTAGTCGGGCTCCCAATAGCCCATCTTCTTGTATTCGAGGACGCCGGATTTATAGCGATCCTTGCCGCGGACAGTCATCGAGTGCATGTTCATGTCGCTCTCCTTCGGTGGTGTGCGGCGGTTGGCCGGGATCGAACGCGTCGTCAGCTCATTCGGCGGCATCGGCTATTTCTCCGATTTGTGGATCGAGTGCACCCGAACGGTAGCGTCGCGCCATCTCGGCCAATGGGATGACCTTGATGTGGGACGCATGCCCCGCCGTGCCGAATTGCTCGAAGCGTTCGCGGCAAAGATCGCGCAGGCCATCCATCGCCGGTTTCAGAAATTTGCGCGGGTCGAACTCGTTCCTGCTCTGCGTTGCGACCTTGCGGAACGCCGCGGTCATCGCCAACCGGCAGTCGGTATCGATGTTGACCTTTCGGACACCGTGCTTGATGCCGCGGACGATTTCCTCGACCGGCACGCCCCAGGTCTGCGGCATCTCGCCGCCGAACTGGTTGAATGCGTCCTGCAGCGGCTGCGGCACCGAGGACGAGCCGTGCATCACCAGATGCGTATTGGGCAGCCGGTGATGGATTTCCTCGACCACCCTCATGGCAAGAATGTCACCGTCCGGCTTGCGCGAAAATTTGTAGGCGCCGTGCGAAGTCCCCATCGCAATCGCCAGCGCATCGACCTTGGTAGCGCGAACGAAGTCGACCGCCTGATCCGGATCGGTCAGCAACTGGTCGTGGCTGACCTCGCCTTCGACGCCGTGACCGTCCTCCTGCTCGCCGCCGCCATGCTCCAGTGAGCCGAGCACGCCCAGTTCGCCTTCGACCGAAGCGCCGATCCAGTGCGCCATGTCAACCACGCGGCGGGTGATGTCGACGTTGTACTGATAGCTCGCCGGGGTCTTGGCATCGGCCATCAGCGAGCCGTCCATCATCACCGAAGTGAAGCCGTGCTGCAGCGCGGTGGCGCAGGTCGACTCCTCGTTGCCGTGGTCCTGGTGCAGACAGAGCGGGATCTGCGGATACATCTCTTCCAGCGCCTCGATCATCTTTGCCAGCATGATATCGTTGGCGTAAGAGCGCGCGCCCCGCGAGGCCTGGATGATGACGGGCGCATCGACAGCAGCCGCCGCCTCCATGATGGCAAGGCCCTGCTCCATGTTGTTGATGTTGAATGCCGGCACGCCATAGCCACGCTCGGCGGCATGATCCAGTAATTGCCTCAGCGTTATCAGCGCCATCGCAGCCTCCGTCCCATTGCTCTCGTGTTTTCGTCATGCCCAGGTTGCCGTCATTCTTGACCGCGCGATGCAGCGCATAGCCGCTATGGCGACGGCGTTCGCGGTAATGCCGAATTCGCGATAGAGTGTTTCCGCCGGCGCTGATGCGCCAAAGCCGGTCATACCGACGAATTCGCCACCGTCGCCGAGCCAGCGCGCCCAGTCGCCCTCGACCGCGGCTTCGACCCCGATCCGCGGGGCATCTCCAAGAACCTCCGCCCGGTACTCGTGCGACTGCTGACGGAACAACTCGAAGCACGGGGCCGAGACGACGGCCGCGCGAACATTATCCATTGCGAGCGCTTTCGCAGCCTCGATGGCGATCGAGACTTCCGACCCGGTCGCAATCAGCGAGACATCGCGTCCGCCCTCCGGCTCAACGACGACATAGGCGCCCCGCGCGACCAGATTGTCACCACCGTCCTCGCGGAAGGCAGGCAGCGCTTGCCGCGACAGACACAGCACGGACGGACTGGCCTGCGCCCGCAGCGCGCAGTCCCACGCCTCGGCGGTCTCGATGGCATCACCCGGTCGGAAGACCAGCAGATTGGGGATCGCCCGAAGCGATGCCAGATGTTCGACCGGCTGGTGGGTGGGGCCATCCTCGCCCAGCCCGATGGAGTCGTGCGTCATCACATGGATGACACGAATGTTCATCAGCGCCGCTAGCCGGATCGCCGGACGGCTATAGTCGGCGAAGCTGAGGAACGTACCGCCATAGGGGATGAAGCCGCCATGCAGCGCGATGCCGTTCATCGCCGCCGCCATGGCATGCTCGCGGACGCCATAGTGAATATAGCTGCCTGCAAATGAACCGGGCTGCACCGGCCGCTGGGTCCTGGCCCGCGTCAGGTTGGAATGCGTGAGATCCGCCGAGCCACCGAGCAGATTGGGCAGCGCCTCGGCGATTGCATCAATCACGCGCTGCGACGCCTGCCGGGTGGCAATATTCGGTCGCTCAGTCGCGAAGTCATCGCGCAGCTTTGTCATTGCTTGCGCATAGCTGCACGGCAGGTTGCGATTCAGCGCATCGTGAAATGGCGAACGGGAATCCGAACTCAGACGCTTGGTCCGTTCGATCCAGCAGCGGCGGGCGGCATGCCCGCGGCGGCCTGCCTGACGCCACTGCGCGAGGATGGCTTCCGGGATCTCGAACGGCGCGTGCGGCCAGTTCAGCGCATCGCGGGTTTTGGCGGCTTCTTCGCCACCCAGCGGCGCGCCATGGACTTTCTCGGTTCCCTGACGGTTCGGCGCGCCGAAGCCGATGATCGTGCG
Source organism: Bradyrhizobium sp. AZCC 1721 (assembly GCF_036924715.1). NCBI lineage: Bacteria > Pseudomonadati > Pseudomonadota > Alphaproteobacteria > Hyphomicrobiales > Nitrobacteraceae > Bradyrhizobium > Bradyrhizobium sp. AZCC 1721. Next base: position 5,960,040 of record NZ_JAZHSB010000001.1, read on the forward strand.
GCAGGCAATCAGCGACGGCCGGTCGCTGTTGCGCGCCCGCTCGATCGCGGCCGCGATCGCTTCGGGATCGTGGCCGTCGATTCGGCTGGCCGACCACCCCGCCGCCTTGAACCGTGCGAGCTGATCATCCGAGCATGACAGTGACGTGGCGCCGTCGATCGAGATTTCGTTGTCATCGAACAGCACGATCAGACGATTGAGCCTGAGATGCCCGGCCAGCGAGATCGCCTCGTGGCTGATCCCCTCCATCAGGCAGCCGTCGCTCGCGATTACGTAGGTGAAATGATCGACGCAGTCGTCGCCGAAGCGGGCGTTCATCAGCCGCTCGGCCAGCGCCATACCGACGGCCGTGGCAATGCCCTGCCCGAGAGGTCCGGTGGTCGTCTCAACGCCCTCCGTATGGCCATATTCGGGGTGTCCCGGTGTCTTCGACGCCCACTGGCGGAAGGCCCTGAGTTCGTCCAGCGTCATGCCTTCGTACCCGGTGAGGTGCAGAAGCGCATACAGCAGCATCGAGCCATGGCCGGCCGACAACACGAAGCGGTCGCGATCCGGCCACGCCGGGTCCAAGGGATCGAACTTGAGGAAGCGCGAAAACAGAACGGTCGCGACGTCAGCCATGCCCATCGGCATGCCCGGATGACCGGACTTCGCCTTTTCAACAGCGTCGATCGCCAGGAAGCGTATGGCGTTCGCCATCTCTGCGTGTGACAGATCCGGGCGGCTGGCTATGCGGGACAGAGCGGGAGCGTTCATATCGTGCGCCTCTTGCGTTCCATCAGTTGCAGGATCAGTGGGGTGAGGATGAGCTGCATCGCCAGATCGAGCTTTGCCCCGTGGATCACGATCGAATTGGCGCGCGACATGAAGCTGTGCGGAATCATCGACAGCAGATAGGGAAAATCGATGCCGCGAGGATTCTTGAGACGGATCACCACCATCGATTCGTCGGGCGTCGGAATCCACCGCGCGATGAACGGGTTCGACGTATCGACGGTCGGCACGCGCTGGAAATTGATGTCGGTCTCGGCGAACTGCGGACAGATGTAATTCACATAATCCGGCATTCGCCGCAGGATGGTGTCGGTCACCGCTTCAGCGGTATAGCCGCGATCGCGACGATCGCGATGCAGCTTCTGGATCCATTCCAGGTTGATCACCGGCACGACGCCGATCTTGAGATCGGCATGCTGCGCCACGTTGACCTTTTCGGTCACGACCGCGCCGTGCAACCCTTCGTAAAACAGCAGGTCGGAGCCTGCCGGCAGTTGGTCCCACTCGGTGAATGTTCCCGGTTTGGCGCCATACAGCCTCGCCTCTTCGTCGTCGTGAACGTAATGACGCGTCATTCCGGTGCCGGATTCACCGTAGTCGCGAAACACTTTTTCGAGCTCTTCGAACAAGTTGGTTTCCGGACTGAAATGGCTGAAGTGCTTGTTTCCGCGCTCGGCCTCCTCCAGCATTTTGCTGCGCATCTCGAAACGATTGTAACGATGGAAGGCATCGCCTTCGATGTAGGCCGCGACCACTTTTTCGCGGCGGAAGATCTGCTCGAACGTCTTCTTCACCGACGTGGTGCCGGCGCCCGACGAACCCGTAATCGATATGATGGGATGAGCCCGCGACATCGTGATGCTCCGTCAGCGGAACAGGCCGCGCCGCGCGAACAGCGGCGCATCGCTATTGTCGAACATCGGCTCGATCCTTTCGTGAATGGCAGCGATGTCGCGCACGCCACGCAAAGAACCCATGATCAGCGGCACCCGCTGGTGCGGCGTTCTCGCAGCCACTTCCAGAATTCGCCGCCGTCCGGTCGAGGCCGCGCCGCCCGCCCATTCCATTACCAGCGCCATCGGATGGGCCTCGTACAGCAGGCGAATCCTCCCTTCGCGATAGCTGGGGCGGGCATCGGCCGGATAGAGAAACACGCCGCCGCGCGCCAGAATGCGAAGCGATTCCGCAACCAGCGAACCGATCCAGCGCATGTTGAAATCCGCCTCACCGCCACCGCTGGTACCGGCGAGACATTCATCGATGTAGGCGCGAACGGGACCATGCCAGTGCCGACGATTGGACGCATTGATGGCGAACTCCGGCGTATCGCGTGCGACCTGCACGGCCTGCCGGATCAGCAGAAATTCCCCCGCGCGCCTGTCGAGAATGAAGATATCGACGCGCGCGTTGAGCGCGAGAACGAACGTGGTTTGTGGACCGTAGACGAAAAAGCCTGCCGCGCACTGCGCCGTACCGGGCTCAAAGAAAGTCGAAAGGATGTCGTTGCCTCGCGGGCGGATCGAAAAGATGGTGCCGATCGAGATGTTGTTTTCGAGATTGGCCGATCCGTCGAGCGGATCGATCGCAACACACAGGTGCGCCTCGGGCCGCAAGGTTTCCGGCAGCGCCGCTTCCTCGGAAAGGATTGCCGCCACCGGCGCGTCGCGCAGCGCACGCCGCATCATTTCGTCGGCGACGATGTCGATGTCTTTCTGCCGGTCGCCATCGGAATTGATGCCGCTATCCTGCCCGGTGATATCGGCGAGCGGCCCATTCGCAATCAGCGCGGCGAGTTCGATTGCAGCGGCGGCAATGGCCTCGATCACCGCACCGACCGCCGCGCCATGCGGGATCTGCGCAATAGACTTCTCGAGATGTGAACGCAGCGTCACGCGTTCGTCCATGGCCGTCTCCCGGTGCGCTCTCTCGGCGCTGTCGAAGCGTCCGCCGATTGGCGACCCGCGCTCTTAAGCAAGCGCAGTTTGCCGAATTAGGGAAATTTTGTTATCTTTGGCCTGTGCAAAGTTTTTGTTATAATGGAGGCGTGCCATGGCTGGCCGATTGTTGCGTGAATTGACCATCCGCCAATTGCGCGCGCTGGCTGCCGTGCAGAAGCACCGATCGGTCACCGCCGCGTCGAAGCAGCTATACCTGACACAGCCTGCGGTAACGTTGCAGCTACGCAACCTGCAGGCGGTCGCGGGATTGCCGCTGATCCAGCGCACCGGCGACGGCATGCTGCTGACGGATGCCGGGCGCGAGGTATTGGCGCTCGCCGAGCGGATCGAGGCGGCGATCACCGATTGCGAGACCACGTTGGAGATGATGGCGGGAAAGACCGCGGGCCGCATCTCGATCGGCGCGGTCTCGACCGCGAAATATTTCGTGCCGTTCATGATCTCCGGATTCTCGAAGCTCTATCCGAACGTCGAAATCACGCTCTCGATCGGCAACCGCCAGGAGGTCGGCGAGGCGCTACGCGGCTACGATCTCGACTTCGCGATCATGGGCCGCCCGCCCGCTGATATCGACATGAACGTCCACCTGATCGGCGATCATCCGCACGTCATCATCGCGCCGACTGCGCATCGGCTGGCGCGAAAATCCCGCATCGCGCCGCGCGAGCTCGCCGGCGAAACCTTCCTGACGCGCGAGCCAGGGTCCGGAACGCGTGGGCTGATGGAGCAATTGTTCGAGACGTCGGGCATCCGCCCCAGGATCGGCCTCGCCATGAGCAGCAACGAGACCATCAAGCAGGCGGTGATCGCAGGGCTCGGCATCGCCTTCCTCTCTGCGCACACGGTCGCGACCGAGCTCGACGAACGGCGCCTGGTCACTCTGGACGTCGATGGCCTGCCGATCGTGCGGCAGTGGTTCGCGCTTGCACGCAAGGACAAGGTGTTGCTGCCGCCGGCGCAGGCGATGCTCGATTTCCTCAGCGCCAAGGGCAAGCAGTTTCTGCCCCGCACCCATCGCCGGCTGCGGCTCACCCGGCCGTCAGGCCGTGCCAGGCGCGGCTGACGTGCTCTTCTTTCACCTCGCTTGGCACGAGAAAAGGAATAGAGCCAAGGTCCGGCCGCGATCGGAATGGTATCCGCCGAAAGAGTCGCAGGATTTGCGTGCGTCCTGCCTTGACTGTCCGCAGCAACTCCGAAAACCTGTCCCCTTAGAAGGCTGATTTCGGTCGCTTTGGCGGGACGCGGATCGATCGGCCCTTCCAGTAGGAACGACCGAAAATGGTACGTCTATTGCTTCCAGGCAATATGCGTGCGAGGGGTAAGGACTCATTATGATCCGCGTGTTTCTTGATCGGCTCTACCTTTTCTCCGGCTATCTTGCCGGACTTTTCCTCATTGCGATTTTTGTCCTGATGCTGCTGCTGTCGGGTGGCCGGCCGTTTGGCATCAATATTCCGGCGGGCGACGATTTCATCTCCTGGTGCATGGCGGCGACCGCCTTCCTCGGGCTCGCGCATACGTTCAAGCACGGCGAGATGATCCGCGTCGGCCTGTTGATCGACCGCCTCAACGATAATGTGCGCCATTATGTCGAGATCGCAGCCCTCCTGGTCGGCGTCGGCTTCATCGGCTTTTTCGCCTGGCATGCCGTGATCATGACCTGGCAGTCGTGGAAATTTTCCGACATTTCGCAAGGCGTCATCGCGGTGCCGCTGTGGATTCCGCAGCTTGGTTACAGCGGCGGCCTCGCGGTTCTTTTCATCGCCTTCGTGGATGAACTGATCCATGTGCTGCGCGGCTTTGCGCCGCGCTACGAATTACCGAAGCCGCAGAGCGCCGAGGAAATCGTCGAGCGTGCCATGCAGAGCGGGGTCTGAGATGGAGCTGCTTTCCATCGCCGCCATCCTGCTGGGATTCCTGGCGCTGCTGCTTGGCGCCGGCGTCTGGATCGCCGTCGCGCTGATGGCGACGGGATGGGCCGGTATGCAATTCGCCGCCGGCGGCATTCCGGCCGGCAGCGTGCTGGCGACGACGGTGTGGGGCAACAGCGCATCCTGGTCGCTCGCCGCGTTGCCGCTCTTCATCTGGATGGGCGAAATTCTGTTCCGCACGCGCCTGTCGGAGGAAATGTTCCGCGGGTTTGCGCCGTGGCTGAACTGGCTGCCGGGCCGGCTCATGCACGTCAATGTGCTCGCCTGCGGCGTGTTCGGTTCGGTATCGGGATCATCAGCCGCGACCTGCGCCACGGTTGCCAAGATCGCCCTGCCCGAATTGAAGAAGCGCGGCTATGACGAAGGCTTGAGCCTCGGCTCACTGGCCGGTGCGGGCACGCTCGGCATTCTCATCCCGCCGTCGATCACCATGGTGGTCTACGCCGTGCAGGCGAACGTCTCCATCATTCAGGTCTTTCTCGCCGGGTTTCTGCCGGGTATGTTGGTGATGGCGCTCTATTCCGGCTACATCGCGATCTGGTCGCTCGCCAATCCGAAAAACACGCCGCCGGCCGAACCGTCCATGAGCTTTCGCAGGCGCGTTGCCGAGTCGCTCAATCTCATTCCCTGCCTGCTGCTGATCATTTTCGTCTTTCTGTCGCTGCTGATGGGCTGGGCGACGGCGACGGAATGCGCGGCCTGGGGCGTGTTGGGGTCGCTCGCGATTGCATGGTGGCAGGGCGCGCTGACCTGGCAATCGTTCTGGGCGAGCGTCATGGGCGCGACGCGGGTCAATTGCATGATCCTGCTGATCCTGGCGGGCGCCTCCTACATGGGCACGTCGATGGCCTATACCGGCATCCCGATGGCGCTCGCGAACTGGGTGAACGGGCTCCAGCTCAGCCCCTATGCGCTGATCGCGGCGCTCACCGTGATGTACGTCGTGCTCGGCACGGCACTCGACGGCATCTCCATGATCGTGCTGACCACCGCCATCGTCATTCCGATGGTGAAGCAGGCCGGCTTCGACCTGGTCTGGTTCGGAATCTTCCTGGTGCTGGTGGTGGAAATGGCGGAGGTCTCTCCGCCCGTCGGCTTCAACCTGTTCGTCCTGCAGACCATGAGCGGCAAGGATTCCAACACGGTCGCCAAGGCGGCCCTGCCGTTCTTCTTCTTGCTCGTTCTGGCGGTTGCCATCATCACGGTCTTTCCTGATATCGTGATGCTGCTGCCGCGGATCGCGTTCCCTGGCTAGAGAAAGGTATTGTCATGTTCAGACTTATAAAGACGTGCGCATTGGCCGCCTGCGTCGCGGCGCTCGCCGCCCCGGCAATGGCGCAGACAAAATGGAATCTTCCGGCGGCCTATCCGGCGGACAATCCGCATTCGGTGAATCTGATCGCGTTCGCCAAGGACGTTGCCGACGCCACCGGCAACAAGCTGCAGATCACCGTGCATCCCGCCGCATCGCTGTTCAAGGCGCCGGAAATCAAACGCGCCGTCGCAACCGGGCAGGCGCAGGCCGGCGAGGTTCTGATTTCGCTGCATGAGAACGAAGATCCGATGTTCGGCATCGACGTGATCCCTTTCCTGGCGACGAGCTATCCGGCAGCCAAGAAGCTGTGGCTCGCCTCGAAGCCTGCCATCGAAAAGAAGCTCGCCTCGCAGGGACTGATGCTTCTGTTCGCAGTGCCATGGGGGCCGCAGGGCATTTATGCCAAGAAGGACCTCAACACGGTCGAGGATATGAAGGGCTTGAAGTGGCGCGCCTATAACGTCGGCACCTCGCGCATCGCCGAACTTGTCGGCGCGCAGCCCGTCACCATCCAGGCGGCGGAACTGCCGCAGGCGCTGGCCACCGGCGTCGTGAACGCGTTCATGACCTCGGGCTCGACCGGCTACGACAGCAAGTCCTGGGAAACCATGACGCATTTTTACGATACGCAGGCCTGGATTCCGAAGAACGTCACCTTCGTGAACAAGGCGGCGTTCGACGCGCTCGACAAGCCGACGCAGGACGCGATCCTCAAGGCGGCGGCAGTCGCCGAAGAGCGCGGCTGGAAGCTCGCGGAAGAAAAGGCGAAGTGGTATCTCGAACAGCTTCAGGCCAACAAGATGAAGGTGCTGCCGCCACCTCCGGCGCTGAAGTCCGGCCTCGAGAAGATCGGCGAGCAGTTGACGGCCGATTGGCTCAAAAAGGCGGGCGCCGATGGTGAAGCCGTGATCGCCGCCTACAAGAAGTAAGGCCAGCATTATCGCGCGCTCGTAGCGTCCGGCGTTGATTGCCGGACGCTGGCATTTCGCGGACGACGCTCACTTACCCGAAATAATAATGCTGCCGACAAGTATCCTTCGATACATCCTTAGGTAGACGAGTAATTATTTCTTAGGAGCATCGCGATACCGTTCAGGCATCTTCACAGCATGTCGCCGCTTGAAGGCGGCAACTGGGTTTGGAAATGCCGCCATGAGAGTGCTCTACAATCCTCTTTCCCCGTCGTTCCGACCCTGGCAGTTGCCGCAGCCGCCGGAGCCGCCGCAGCTTTTGGCCACGCTGGCGTCCAACCACCAGGCTTCATCGAAGGAGAAATCGCAAAGCGGACCTTCAACCCCATCCACCGGCAGCATCGGGCAATCACCGGTAGTACAGGCGTTCTTGCTGCGGTTGCAGGAACTGGGAATGTCATATCGCCCGGGGACCGACGGCGACGACGCGCTGTCCGGTTGGAGCAGGACTCTCGCCGATGGCGGCGACGGCAACGATACGATCGATGCCTGGTCCGATAGCGTCGTCGATGGTGGCGCAGGTAATGACACGCTCCGTGCCTGGTCGGGATCGGCTGTCTATGGCGGCGCCGGCAACGACCAGATCGACGTCTGGTCCGATAGCGCCGTGGATGCCGGCGATGGCGACGACATGGTGCGCGCATGGTCAAATACCGTGACGATGGGTGGCGCCGGAAGCGACACGATCAGCGCCTGGTCGGAGAGCCTGGTCGATGGTGGCGCAGGGAATGACACGATCTCGGTATGGTCCGACAGCCGCGCCTATGGTGGTGACGGCAACGATTCCATCTCAGCTCTCGTCGGCAGCTATGTCGAGGGCGGTGCCGGCAACGACACCATCGATGCGGACAATGGAACGATCGTTGCCGGCGGTACCGGCGACGATACGATTCGCGCTGACCGGGGCTCCACAATCCTGTTCAACGTCGGCGACGGCAAGGATACCATCTTCACCAACCGCGACGTTACCATCAAACTGGGCGAGGGCTTTTCGGCCGAGAATATGAACGTCACGATATCAGGAAACGTCGCAACAGTGTCCTTCGGAGACGGATCGGACCAGTTGACGTTGGATATCGGCTTCCATCCGGTAAACCTTTCCTTCGCTGATGGCTCAAGCGCCGAAATCAAGGTCGACGCGTTCAGTGCCTTGCGTGCGCGGTCAGGCGAGGCGAAACCGGCTTGACGTCTGCCAGGCGCGAAACGCTCCTTGAAGACTTGTGCCGGACTGCGTGAAAGACGCGCCAACAATTAAAGACAGGTCGTGATGCCGCCGTCGACGTAGAGCGTATGCCCGTTGACGAAGGACGAGGCATCTCCCGACAGAAAGACGGCGGCGCCTATCAGTTCGTCCACGTTGCCCCAGCGCGAGGCCGGCGTCCGCTTTTCAAGCCACGCTGAAAATTGGAGATCGTCGACCAGCGCTTGATTCAGCGGGGTCTTGAAGTAACCCGGCGCAATGGCATTGATCTGCAGTCCGTGCCTGGCCCAATCGGCGCACATGCCGCGCGTGAGGTTCTTGATCGCTCCCTTGGTAGCGGTGTACGGGGCAATGCCCGGGCGGGCCAACTCGCTCTGAACCGACGCGATGTTGATGATCTTGCCCTTTCCGCGCGGGATCATGTGGCGCGCGACGGCCTGGCCGACGTAGAAGGCGCTCGAGACATTGGTCCTGAGCAATTGCTCCCACTTCTCCGCGGGAAAATCCTCAAGCGGCGTGCGAAACTGCATGCCGGCGTTGTTGACGAGAATGTCGATTACCCCGACCGTCCGTTCGATTGTCGCAACTCCTTCGCGGACATCGTCGGCCACGGTGACGTCGAAACCGGCGACCGCAACCTTGTGCCCGGCTGCGGTCAAGCTTGCGGCGGCGGCCTCGAGCTTGCTGCGCTCCCGTCCGTTCAGGACCACGGAGGCGCCATGCTCGGCGAGCCCTCGCGCGATGGCAAGGCCGATCCCCTGGGACGATCCTGTGACGAGCGCTCGTTTGCCGGCCAGATTGAACAGTTCAAATGCCACGGCGGACCTTCTCCATGCGTGCAGGTGGGTCGGATGGACGTAGAAATACCGCACACCGCGGTCAAGCCAAAACGGCAGATCATCCGGGATGGCAAGCGTACCGGCGACGCCGCCGGCTAAGACAGGCGATTTCACCTGGGCTTCGGATAGATGTTTAGAAACCCTGTCGTTGCCGCGCAGGCCCGCCGCGCGATTTCGGCGGCACTCGGGCGATCGGCCACTTGAAGCAGCAGGCCGGTCATCAGGTCGCCCCAGAGCAGCCCGGAGAATTGTTCGGCCATCGCGGCAGGATCGCCATCGCACAGCCCGGCCGACTTGGCGTTTGCCATGATCTCTCGCAATGAATCACGCGCAGGCCGGCGAGCGATCGATTCCAGCGCTTGTGCAACCTTTGGCGCGTGCACTGTTTCGGATATCGCCAGCCGGAACATAGCAACGACGGCCGGATCGGTCGTTTCCGTCAAAAGCCTCGTTCCAAAAGCGGTAAGCACGTTGGCCAGGGTTTCCTTGTCGCGCAACTCGGGCAGATCGGTCGGCGCTTTCAACCGCCGGGCGCGCTCGGTGATGCAGGCGACCAGCATCGCTTCCTTGTTGCCGAACAGCGAATAAAGCTCGCGTTTCGACACGCGTGCGCGTGTCGCAATCTCCAGCGTGCTGGTCTGCGCATAGCCGCCCTCCATGAATGCCGAAAGCGCCGCGCCGAGAATCCGCTTCCGGACTGCGGCTCCATCGGTTTCTTCCTCGCGCGGCTTCATCTTCGGACTCATCGACGTCATTTCCCTCTTGACTTGGTACCCAATGGTACCATACATCGCTGGTTGGGTACCAGACAGTACCAAAACTGGTTGTGACGGTAAAGGATCGGCGGCGTTCACCCACTCGCTGCGAGTACGCCGGCTTGGCCTGAGGAAAGTCCATGAACAGGCGTCAGCTACTAACGACGGCACTGGCACCGCTCGCATTGCGAGTTGCCCCAGGCGCGATCTCGTCAAACGCATCAGCAGCAACTTCGGAGCGGGATGGAAAAATGAGCAAGGCCACGCAACGAATCATCGAATGCAACGGCATCCGCATCAATATTGCCGAACAGGGCGAAGGACCGCTGGTGCTGCTGGTGCACGGCTTTCCTGAATCCTGGTTCTCCTGGCGGCATCAGATCGATGCGCTTGCTGCCGCCGGCTTCCGTGTCGTCGCTCCGGACCTGCGTGGTTACGGCAAGAGCGACGCGCCGCAAGCGATCGATCAATACACGATCCTGCATCTCGTAGGCGACATGGTAGGCATCCTTGACGCCTTGGGTGCGGCGACCGCCGTCATCGCCGGTCATGATTGGGGTGCCAGCATCGCCTGGCAGGCAGCTCTCATGCGGCCCGACCGCTTCCGGGCGGTCGCAGCCCTCAGCGTCCCGTTCCGCCCGCGCGGCAAAGTGGCGCCGACCAGTCTCATGCCGCGCACGGAGACGGCGCAATTCTACCAGCTCTATTTCATGGAGCCCGGACCGGCCGAGGCGGAATTGGGGCGCGATCCGCACGCGACCATTCGCAACATGCTGTTCGGAGCGTCCGGGGACGGCGTAGCCGCGGCTCGCGCGGCCGTCGCTGCGGGCGAGCCCGCGCCGAACCTTGGCATGGTGCGGAAGGGCAGCGGATTTCTGCAAGGACCCGGCGCCCCCAAAATCCTGCCATCCTGGATCAGCGAAAGCGACATCGACTTTTATGGCGAGGAGTTCAAGCGAACCGGTTTCCGGGGCGCGCTCAATTACTACCGCAACATCGATCGCAACTGGGAAATCACGGGTGCTGTGGCCGGCATGCAAGTGTCTGTACCGGCGCTCTACATCGCGGGCGATCGTGATTTCCTGCTCTCGTTTCCCGGAACGGACCAGTTGCTCGCCAACCAGAAGAACTTCGTTCCCGGCCTGCGCAAGATTCAGATGCTGCCCGGCTGTGGCCACTGGACCCAGCAGGAGCGGCCGAACGAGGTCAGCACCGCGCTGATCGAGTTTATTCGAACCCTGCCGAGCCGATGATGACGACCCTGACGCCGCAACAATCGTCGTTGCCGCGACCGGTGGCCGTGGCCGGCAGCGTGAAAGAAAACGAAGCGGCGAAGGTCAAGCAGAGGTCGATGCTCGAGGGCCCCGTGCTGCCGACGCTGCTGACGCTCGCTCTGCCGACGCTCGTGGTCATGGTCGTGCAAACCCTGGTCGGGGTCGCGGAGACCTATTTCGTCAGCTTCCTCGGGACGGAAGCGCTGGCGGGCGTCAGCCTGGTGTTTCCCGTCTTCATGCTGATGCAGATGATGTCGAACGGCGGCATCGGTGGTGGTGTCGCATCGGCAATCGCGCGTGCGATGGGCGCCGGCAAGGTGGCGGAAGCCGAGGCGCTGGCGCTCAACGCACTCGTTCTCGCCATTGCTTTCGGAGTGATCTTTGCCGCCGCCGAGTGGCTGTTCGGCGAGGCTGTCTACCGCTTGCTCGGCGGTCAGGCAGGAGCCCTCGGCGCAGCTCTCGAATATGGCCACGTCATCTTCTTCGGGGCGATCTTTGTCTGGATCGTCAGCCTTCTGGCGGCGGCTCTTCGTGGCGCAGGCAACACGGTCGCGCCGGCGGCCGTCATTCTGCTGGGCGTGTTCGTGCTGCTTCCGCTTTCGCCGGCCTTGATCTTCGGCTGGGGCCCCTTTCCGCGGCTCGACGTACCGGGAGCCGGCGTTGCCGTCGTCGTCTACTATCTCGTTGGTGCGCTCGTGTTGATCGTTTACATGCGCTCCGCCCGGGCCTCGTTGCGACTGCCGTTCGACGTGCGCCTCATCAAGTGGCGGCAACTTGGCGATATTCTTGGCGTCGGCGGGTTGTCGGCCATCGGCACCATTCAGTCCAATTTGACTGTCGTCCTGGTCACTGGCGCCGTCGGGCTGTTCGGCACTGACGCCATCGCAGGCTACGGAATTGCGTCGCGCCTCGATTACATCCAGATTCCGCTGCTCTTCGCGCTTGGCAGCGCAGCGCTCACGATGGTCGGGGTCAACATCGGAGCGGGCCAGATCAGGCGGGCGGAGCGCATCGCCTGGGTTGCCGCGTTTTTTGCGGCCGGTGTCACCGAACTCCTCGGACTTGTCGTGACGATATTTCCACACGCCTGGCTGACGCTGTTTAGCACGGAGCCTGAGGTTCTGGCCGCCGGTTCGATCTATTTCCGCAACGTAGCCCCCTTCTACGGCGTGGCGGGTCTTGGAATGCTGCTCTACTTCGCGGGCCAAGGCGCCGGCCGCGTGATGTGGCCGGTTTTCGGCGGAACCGTCCGGCTGCTCGTCGCCGCGGGAATTGGCTGGCTCGTCGTTGCCTATCTTGGCGGCGGATTGCGGGAGCTCTTCATTACCGTCGCCGCGGGCTCGATCGTTTCCGGGGGCATTGTCGCATCTGCGCTTTGGCTCCGTGGCTGGGGACGGGCCGGCTAGGCTTCGCCAGCCTCGGCATCTCGTCGCGGCGCAGCATGCAAAATGAGACTACCGGTCAAGTTGCAGCGGGCGAAGCTGCGCGCGCCGCCCCAGTCATCGGCTAGCTTTTCGCCCGGCGGTCCCGGTCGCAATGCACTGTGAAGGGCATGGCGACTTCGGAACGACCTATAGAAAAACTGGCGATACAAGGGAGGGGTTCGATGTTTAGAAGCTGTGCGGGACTGGTCGCGCTGAGCAGCCTGTTGCTTTCCGGCGCCGCCTTAGCTCAAGAGAAGATCAAGGTCGGCGTCACCGCGACCCTCGAAGGCACCTATACGGTGCTCGGCGAGGACGGAATCCGCGGGCATCAAACGGCGATCAACACGCTCAGCAAGAAGGTCGGCGACAAGGAAATCGAATTCATCATCGCTTCGACGGATGCCACGCCAGACTCCGCTGTCCGCGCCGTGCGCAAGCTGATCGAACAGGACAAGGTCCAGATCCTGCTCTCGCCCTTGTCCGGAGACGAAGGCATCGCAGTCAAGAACTTTGCCAAGACGCGCCCCGAGCTGACCTTTGTGAATGCTGCTTCCGGCGCGCAGGAAACCACTTATGTCGATCCGGCGCCGAACTTCTTCCGCTACAACATGGACGGCGCCCAGTGGCAGGTGGGCCTCGGCAAATACGCTTACGACACCAAGGGTTACCGAAAGATCGCAACGGTGGGCGAAGACTATTCGTTCATCTACACCCAGGTGTTCGGGCTTGTGCTCGAGTTCTGCGGGGCCGGCGGACAAGTCACTAACCGGCAATGGGTGCCGCTCGGCACCAAGGACTTTGCCTCCGTCATCGCCGCCCTGCCCGACGACGTTGATGCAATCTATCTCGGCCTTGGCGGCGCGGACGCCGTCAATTTCCTGAACCAATATCAGCAGGCCGGCGGCAAGGCGCATCTGATGGGCGGCTCGATCATGGTCGACCAGACCATCCTCTCCGCCAAGGGCAACGCCAAGAATGCGCTGCTCGGCACCATCGCCGCGAGCGGTCAGGCCGATACCTGGGAGGATGCGGGCTGGCAGAAATTCGTGAAGGCTTATCAGGACGCCTTCCCGCCGAACAAGCGGTTCCCGAGCCCGTCACTGCTCGCCACCAACTACTACAACTCGACGATGGCGCTCATACTCGCGCTGCGCCAGGTCAACGGCGACCTCAGCAACAACCAGGCCAAGCTCAAGGAAGCCCTCGCCAAGATCGAACTCGACGCGCCCAACGGCAAGATCAAGCTCGACTCCAACCGCCAGGCGATCGGAACCAACTTCGTCACCGAAGTGGTGGATGACGGCAAGGGCGCCCTCTTCAGCAAGGTCGTGAAGGTGATTCCGAACGTGAACCAGACGCTCGGCTACGACCCGGCAGTGTTCTCCAAGATCGGGCTGCCGAGCCGGACGGTTCCGGAGTGCAAGAAGTACTGAGTTCTTCGCATCTGCGAACGGGCCCCGGTCACGCCGGGGCCCCGGGCGCGGCCGGGCAGCATGTGATCTTCCCTTGCATTCTCGCGGCGGATGTTGAACGCTGACTGAAAAGACAAGAACATCCCGCGGGAGGGAAGGCATGAGCAAGGCTCTCGCCGTCTTCCACGGCCGGTTCGGTCGCGCGACGGTCTATCAGTTGAACCGCCCCTTCAACATGCATGCGCATCGCGAAGGGCACCTGATTTTTCATGTCGGTGGAACGCCAGCCCGCATTGATGTGTGCGATGAGCGATGGCTGCTTGCGGAAGACTCCATCGTTGCCGTCAACCCCTGGGAACCGCACAATTTTGTTCCGACGGACATGGAGAACGGGGCGATCTTCTTCGTGCTTTACGTTAACGCCGAATGGTTCGCCCCCGACGCGGCCCGCGCCCACAGCCTGCGGTTCGGCCGCACCTGCTTCAAGCGTACGGCCACGCTCGACAGGCATATTCGCCGCTCTGCCGCGCTGGTGTGCGGCGCGCCTTCGCTGAGCAGCCTCGACTGCGAACTCAGGCAGTTGATCGACAGTTGTTATGACGAAAGCTGGCAGACGTCCGAGCCGGTGCAGGAGACGCGCACCGCCACCGCCGTCACCGACTTTCGCGTCCGCAAATCCATCAAGCTGATGTCCGAAAGCCCGGGCGCCGAGATCGAGCTGGATTCGATCGCGCGGGCCTCCGGGCTGTCGCGCCCGCACTTCTACCGGCTGTTCCGCACCCAGACCGGCGTCACGCCAAACCTCTACCTTAATACACTGATCATGGAACAGGCGCTGGACGCCCTGGTCGCGACCGAAGTGCCGATCGCCGATATCGGCTTCGATCTCGGCTTCTCCTCCCAGAGCGGCTTCACCCGCTTCTTCGCGGCCAATGTCGGGATGGCGCCGACTGAATACCGCCGCGCCGCCAAAGTCTTGCGCCCCTGACGCGTATCCGGCGCGAAAAGATACTGACAATCAAGTGCAAGGTCCGCGGCGCCGTTAGGATGCCCCAAAACGCGAGCCGAAACGGCCGCGGCGTCTGGGAGGACGGTATGGCGACGGCCGGGCTGCTACCGTGACAAGATTTATCGAACGCCATCCGGCATGGGCGCTGATCCTGCTGATCGCCGTCGCGGTGCTGTTGTGGCTGATCCTTGCCGTCTGGCCGCCCGGCCTTGAAGAGGCGATCGGCAGGAAGCGGGTCTTTCTCAACGCCCTGTTCAACGGCATCACGCTCGGCAGCCTTTACTTCCTGGTGGCCAGCGGCTTCACGCTCATCTTCGGCCTGATGCGCAACGTCAATCTGGCGCATGGCTCGCTTTATCTGTTCGGCGGCTACATCGGTTACGCCATCAGCGCCTGGACCGGTTCCTGGATCCTCGGCTTCATCATCGCATTTTTCGGTGTGGCGCTGGTCGGCATCGTCCTGCAGATCGCCGTCTTCCGCCGCATGGAAGGGCAGGATCTGCGCCAGACCATGGTCACGATCGGGCTCTCGATCGTGTTTGCCGATCTGATGCTGTGGGCCTTCGGCGGTGACTTCTATCAGATCCAGACGCCGAGCTGGCTGGTCGGCCCGATCGAATTGCCGCTGGTCACCGCGGTCAGATCGTCGGGCGAGGCGGTCTATTTGCGTTATCCGCTGGTGCGGCTCGTGATCCTGGTCGCGGCGATCGTGATCGGCATCGCGATGTGGCTGGCGCTCAACCGAACCCGCGTCGGCATGATGGTGCGCGCCGGCGTCGATGACCGCGACATGCTGGCGGCGACCGGCGTTCCTATCCAGCTCGTCTTCGTTGCCGTGTTCGCGCTTGGCGCCGGCCTTGCCGGCATCGCGGGCGTCGTCGGCGGAACCTTTCAGTCGCTTTCGCCCGGCGAGGATACCCGTTTTCTGCTCGCTTCCCTCGTCGTCGTCATTGTCGGCGGCATGGGATCGATCCCGGGCGCGGCGCTGGGCGCCGTCATCATCGGCCTCGCCGAGCAGCTCGGCTCCGTCTACATCCCGACTTATGCGATTGTCGTGACCTTCCTCATCATGGTGCTGGTGCTGGCGCTGCGGCCGCAGGGCCTGCTTGCGAGGCGCTGACATGTCGTTGGTCCAGGGCGCACATCCTCAGACCAGTCAACCGGCAAAAGTGCGCGCGGCGTTGTTGGCATGGCCGGAATTCAACAAGCCGGCGGTCTGGCTGGTGGCCGTGATCCTCTTGATCACGCCGTTCATCGCCAACGGCTTCTTCCTGATCGAGATCTTTGCCACGACGCTGATCCTCGGGACCGTCGCGCTCAGCCTGATGTTCCTGGCGGGCTATGGCGGCATGGTCAGCCTGATGCAGCTCACCGTCGCCGGCTTTGCCGCCTATATGGTCGCGGTGTTCGGCATGAGCGCCAACACCAATATCAGCCTCGGCTGGCCGTGGTGGCTCGCAACGCCGATGGCGCTCATTCTGGCCACGGCGTTCGGCACGCTCGGCGGCGCGCTCGCGGTGCGCACCGAGGGCATCTACACCATCATGATCACGCTCGCGATCGGCGCGGCCTTCTACTATTTCACCAACCAGAACTGGGCGATCTTCGGCGGCCACACCGGCATCAACACCATCGCCACGCCGCGCTTCTGGGGCATCGACTGGCGCTCCGATATCCCCTTTTATTACGTCACGTTGGGCGTCGCAGCGTTTTGCTACTTCGCCGTTCAATACGTCTCGCGCGCGCCTTTCGGCCTCGCGCTGCAGGGCGTGCGCGACAATCCCCGCCGCATGGCGGCGCTCGGCTTCAATGTCAACGCGCACCGCGTAGCGGCCTACGCCTTCGCGGCCTTCATCGCCGCACTCGGCGGCGTCCTGCAGGTCTGGAACTACCGGCAGATTTCGCCCGGCTCGGTCAGCGTCGGCGCCTGCATCGACATCCTGATCATCGCCGTTGTCGGCGGCATCACCCGCCCCATCGGGCCCTTCATCGGCGCCTTCATCTTCGTCATCCTGCGCACCTTCGCGCTCGATCTATTGGTCAAGCTCGGGCTCGACGGCAACCGCTTCCGGCTGCTGATCGGCCTCGGCTTCCTCGCCATCGTGTTCTGGTCGTCGGATGGCGTGATCGGGCTATGGGAGCGGTGGCGCCGCGGCGCGGCGACCGTCGATAAACGCGCAGGCGGAGGCCACGGCCATGGATAGCGCCGCGCCACGCTTTTCTGCTGTCGGCGCCGGCGCCGCGCTGGAGCTGCGCGGCGTAACCCGGCTGTTCGGCGCGCTGGCGGCGCTGACCGACGTCACCATCACGGTTCGTCCGGGCGAACGCCGCGCCGTGCTCGGCTCCAACGGCGCCGGCAAGACGACACTGTTCAATTGCGTGACCGGCGACTTTCCGCCGTCCTCCGGCACCATCCGCTTCTTCGGCGAGGACATCACCCACTTCCCGCCCTATGAGCGTATCAGGCGCGGCTTGCGCCGCACGTACCAGATATCGGCACTGTTCCCCGGCCTTACGGTGAGGGACAACGTCTACCTCGCCTGCCGCGGCGTTTCTCGCGGGCGATTCTCGCCGCTGCGCCCTGGGGCGAACGATGCCCTCATGCATGCGACAGAGGCGCTGATCCAGGCGGTGCACCTGACATCGGTCAGCGAGCAACGGGTCGCGGAACTCGCCCATGGCCAGCAGCGGCAGCTCGAGATCGCGCTCGCGCTCGCCGGCGCGCCGCGCTTCATCCTGTTCGACGAACCGGCCGCGGGCCTGTCACCCACCGAGCGGCGCGAATTGATCGATATCCTGACGTCGCTGCCCGCCCATATCGGCTACATCATCATCGAGCACGACATGGATGTCGCGCTTCGCGTCGTCGAAAGCGTCACGATGATGCACAACGGCCGTGTCTTCAAGGAAGGCCTGCCGCACGAGATCGAAGCCGACCCGGAGGTGCAGGAACTCTATCTGGGGGCCGGCCATGAGTGATTTCAGCCGTTCAGCACCTGCCCTCGAAGTCCGGGGCCTCGACGTTTACTACGGCCATTCCCACGCGCTGCAGGGCGTCGAGCTGACGCTGGATTCCGGCGTGTTCTCGGTGGTCGGCCGCAACGGCATGGGCAAGACCACGCTGTGCAAGACCATCATGGGCTTGCTGCGGGCGAGCGGCGGTTCGGTGCGCGTCCGCGGCGAGGACATTACCCGCCTCAGCCCGGCGCGAATCGCGCAAGCAGGCGTCGGCTACGTTCCGCAAGGGCGAAGGCTGTGGCGCTCGCTCAGCGTGGACGAACATCTGCGGCTGGCGGCCGGGATGCGGCGCGGCGTCTGGACCATCGATCGCATCTACCAGACGTTTCCCCGCCTTGCCGAGCGCAAAGATCATGGTGGCGGCCAGCTCTCGGGCGGCGAACAGCAGATGCTGGCGATCTCGCGCGCGCTTCTCACCAACCCGCATCTCCTCATCATGGACGAGCCGACCGAAGGCCTTGCGCCTGTCATCGTCGCCCAGGTCGAGGAAATGCTGGTGCGGCTTGCCGAAGACGGCGAGATGTCGGTGCTGGTGATCGAGCAGAATATCGGCGTCGCCACGGCGATTTCGAAGAACGTCGCGATCATGGTCAATGGCCGCATCAATCGCATCATCGACTCCGCGCGCCTTGCCGCCGACCGCGAGTTGCAGCAACGTCTGCTCGGTGTTGGAGTCGTTGGTGTCCACGCCGAGCTGGAAACGGATATCGAAGCTACCGATGCGAGCGCGGAGAAGACGCATCCCTCCCCGCCGCGCGCCCCGAGCACGGCGCCAATCCGCATCTATATCTCCAATCCCACGCTGCCGACGCGCTGGTCGCAGCCGGCACCGATTGCGCGCATCGAGGCAGCCGCGCGCACGCTTTCGACGGGTATCACCCGGATCGAAGACGTCGCACGACAAAAACGCCAAGCCGGTGCCGTCGTTCAATCCGCGTCCGGGCCACCGGTCGTTCTCGTCGTCGGCACCCTCGATACTAAGGGCGAGGAGCTGCGCTTCATCCGCGACGTGATCGCCGGTCACGGTTTGCGGACGCGCCTGGTCGACGTGTCCACCAGCGGCAAGCTCGCCACCTGCGACGTCTCCGCCCAGGAAATCGCGCTCAACCACGGCCGCGGCGGGTCGAGCGTGTTCGGGTCCGACCGCGGCGCGTCGGTGACCGCGATGGCCGATGCCTTCGCCAATTGGCTGCGCCGTCAGAACAGTGTCGCAGGCATCATTTCGGCCGGCGGCTCCGGCGGCGCCTCGCTGGTCGCGCCGGGCATGCGCGGCCTTCCCGTCGGCGTGCCGAAACTCATCATCTCATCCGTCGCATCGGGAGACGTCGGCCCTTATGTCGGACCTGCCGATATCACGATGATGCATTCGGTCACCGACGTGCAGGGGCTCAACTCGATCTCGCGTGCCGTGCTCGCCAACGGCGCCAACGCCATCGCCGGCATGGTGAAGGCGCGTCTCGAAAATCAAAGCGCGGCCGAGCGTAACGCGCGGGTTGCGTTGCCCGCTGTCGGCATCACCATGTTTGGCGTGACAACACCAGCCGTGCAGAAGATCGCCGCCGATCTCCGCAGTGATTTCGAGTGTCTCGTCTTCCACGCCACCGGCGTCGGCGGCCGCTCGATGGAAAAGCTGGTCGATTCCGGAATGCTCGCAGTCGTCGTCGATCTCACGACGACGGAAGTCTGCGATCTCCTGATGGGCGGCGTGTTCCCGGCGACCGACGACCGCTTTGGCGCGATCATCCGCAGCCGCGTCCCCTTCATCGGTTCGGTCGGCGCGCTCGACATGGTCAATTTCGGTGCGCCCGACACCATCCCCGAACGCTACCGCCAGCGCAAATTCCACGTTCACAATCCGCAGGTGACCTTGATGCGCACCACGCCGGAAGAGAACGACCGCATCGGCCGCTGGATCGGCGAAAAACTCAACCGGATGGACGGGCCGGTGCGCTTCTTCCTGCCGGAAGGCGGCGTTTCCGCGCTCGACGCCCCTAGCCAGCCGTTCTGGGATCCGGAAGCCGACGCGGCGCTGTTTACAGCGCTGGAACGCAGCGTGCGCCAGACCGGCAACCGCCAGCTCATCCGCATCAGGCGCCACATCAACGAACCCGAATTTGCATCCGCCATCGTCAACGCGCTCCGTCCTCTGGTCGGACGCCCGGGGACACGTCGGAAAGTCGCGAGGTGACCATGGCGAAGTTCGAACGTTCAGCCATCCTGAAGAAGTTTCGCAACATGGCCGCCAAGGGCGAGCCGATCGTCGGCGGCGGCGCGGGCACCGGCCTATCGGCCAAATGCGAGGAAGCCGGCGGCGTCGACCTGATCGTGATCTACAATTCCGGCCGCTACCGCATGGCCGGTCGCGGCTCCCTCGCCGGACTGATGCCCTATGGCGACGCCAACGCGATCGTGCTGGAGATGGCTGGCGAAGTGCTCCCCGTCGTCACCCGGACGCCGGTGCTGGCGGGCGTCAACGGCACCGACCCGTTCCGCGACATGGACAGTTTTCTCGATCAGTTGAAGGCGCTCGGCTTTGCCGGCGTGCAGAACTTTCCGACCGTCGGCCTGATCGACGGCGTATTCCGCGCCAATCTCGAGGAAACCGGGATGTCCTATGCGTTGGAGATCGACATGATCGCCAAGGCGCGCGACAAGGACATGCTGACGACGCCCTATGTGTTCAGCGAGAGCGAAGCCGCGGCAATGGCGATCGCGGGCGCCGACATCATCGTCTGCCATCTCGGCCTGACCACCGGCGGCGCGATCGGTGCGCATACCGCGCCGAAGCTCGAAGACTGTCCGGAACAGATCGACACCTGGGCGGCAGCCGCGCTCAGCGTCAATCCGGACATTTTGGTTCTGGCCCATGGCGGCCCGATCGCCGAGCCCGCCGACGCCGACTTCATCATGAAACATACGCGCAAGTGCCACGGCTTCTACGGCGCCTCCTCGATGGAGCGCCTGCCGGTGGAGCGGGCGCTGACGGAACAGGTCCGCAAATTCAAGGCGATCGGCGCGCGGTAACGCCGAGACCAAAGGGAGGAAGAGATGTCGGGGACTCTGGTTGGCGAATTGATCCTCTGGCTGATCGTCGCGATCATCGTGATCGCCATTGTCGTCTATATCGTGAACTGGCTCTACCACCGATCGTCGAAGGAAGTGTCCTTCGTCCGCACCGGTCTCCTGGGCGAGCGCGTGGTGATCAACGGCGGCGCCTTCGTGCTGCCGTTCATTCACGACTACACGCCCGTCAACATGAACGTGCTGCCGATGGGGATCGTGCGGGCCAAGCATGACGCCGTGATCACCCGCGACCGCATGCGGATCGACATCGAGGCAGACTTTTACGTGCGCGTGCAGCCGACCCGTGAAGCCGTCGCGATCGCCGCCGCCACGCTCGGGCGGCGCACGCTCGAGCCGGAGCAGTTGCACGCCCTGCTCTCCGGCAAGTTCGTCTCCGCCATACGTTCAGTGGCCGCCGAAATGACCATGGAGCAGATGCACGAGCAGCGCGGCGAATATGTCGCGCGAGTGAAAGCTGCCGCTGCCGAAGCGCTGGCCCAGAACGGACTTGAACTCGAATCGGTTGCCATCACCGATCTCGACCAGACGGACCTCGAATATTTCAATCCGTCGAACCGCTTCGACGCCGAGGGCCTCACCCGGCTGATGGAGGACATCGAGGCCAAGCGCAAGCTGCGCAACGACATCGAACAGGATTCGATGATCAAGATCCGAGCCCGCAACCTCGATGCCGAGCGGCAGGCATTGGAGATCGAGCGTGAGAGCGAGACCGCCCGCCTCGAACAGGAACGCGACATCGAGATGCGCCGGGCGCTGCAGCGCACCGAGGTAGCTCGCGAGCGCGCGTTGCGCGAGACCGAAGCCGAGCAGGCGCAGATCGCTGCCCGCGAGGCGATCGAAAAGGCGCGCATCGCCAACGAGCTCGCCATTGCCGAAGCGCGGATCGCCTCCGAGCGCGAAACAAGGCACCGCGAGATCGAGCGCACGCGCGCGGTCGAGGAAAAGGAGCTGCTGGCGCGCGAGGAAATCGAAAAGGCCAAGATCGCCAATCAGCGCGCGGTCGATACCGCCCGCATCGCTTCCGAGCGAGAGGTGCGGCAGCGCGACATCGAGCGCACGCGGACGGTCGAGGAGGCCGAGATCACGGCACGGGAAGCAATCGAGAAGGCGCGCATCCAGCAGGACCGCGCCGTCACCGACGCGCGGATCGCCAACGAGGAAGAAACCCGCCGGCGCGAGATCGAGCGCACCCGCGCGGTCGAAGAAGCCGAGATCGCGGCGCGCGAGGCGACCGAAAAAGCGCGCATCGCCCAGACCACGATCGTCAACGTCGAACGCATTGCGTCCGACGAGCGCACCCGCGCGCTGGAAATCCAGCAGGTCCGCACGATCCAGGAAGCGGAGATCGAGGCGCAGAAGGCCGTGGAAGCCGCACGGATCGCACGCGAACGGACACTCGCAGCCGATCGGATCGCCGCCGAGCACACCACGCGCAAGCTGGAAATCGAGCGCAACCAGGCGCTCGAGGTCGCAGGTATCTCGGCGCGAGAGGCGACCGAAGCCTCCCGCATCGCCCAGGAAGAACGCGTTCGCTCGCTCGAAATCGCGCGCAACCGCGCCGTCGAGGAGGCCGATATCGCCTCGCGCGAAGCGATCGAGGCCGCCCGCATCTCCCAGGAGAAGGTCGTCGCCGCGCAGCGTATTCGGGCCGAACGAGAAACAAGGGGACTCGAGATCGAGCGTACCGAAGCCATCGAGGCCGCCGAACTCAAGCGGCGTGACGCGATCGAGCGGCGCCGCGTCGAGGTCGAACTGGCGCTCGAAGCCGAACGCATCGCCTCGTCCAGGACTCGCGAGGTGCTCAATATCGATCAGAAGAAAGCGGTCGAGATCGCCGACGAGGAGCGCGTGATTGCGCTCGCCGCCAAGCGCTCCGAGCGCATCGACGCCGATCGCCAGGTCAAGCAGGCCGAGATCAACGCGCGCAAGGAAGTCGAGACCACGGACGTCTCGCGTGAACAGGCGCTGGAGGCCGCCCGGCTGGCACGCCGGCGCGCGATCGAGCAGCTCGAAGTCGGTCGTGTCCAGGCGCTGCAGGAAGCCGAGATTGCTTCCCGCGAGGAAGTCGAGCGGGCGCGCATCGCCGCCGATCGCGGCCTCGACGAAGCCCGTATCGGCCGCGAGCGAGACTTGCGGAAACTCGAGGTCAATCGCGAGAAGGACGTCGAAACGGCGCTGATGGAGAAGGCGATCGCCCTTTATCAGAAATCGCTGGAGGAGTCTGCCGCCAAGGTGGCCGCCGAGGATGCGCGGGTGCGGGCGACCGAAGCGGCCGAGCGCGTCGTCACCGCCCGCGAAAGCGAGATCGCCAAACGACAAAAGACCGTCGAGGTGCTTCTGGCGGAGAAGCGGGCCGAGGAGACCCGTATCGCTGCCGACGCCGAACGCGTGCGCGCCGCGGTCGAAGCCGAGGCGCAGCGGCTGCTCAACGAGGCCGAGAACGTGCTCACCGACCAGGCGCGCTACTCGCTGTTCCGTCGCAAGCTGCTCGACCGCATCGAGGGCATCGTGCGCGAGAGCGTCAAGCCGATGGAGAAGATCGAGGGCATCCGCATCCTTCAGGTCGACGGCCTCAATGGCGCCGGCGGCGGTGGCAATGGCGGTCGCAGCGCCACCGACGAGGTGATCGACTCGGCGCTGCGCTACCGGGTGCAGGCGCCGCTGATCGACTCGATCCTTTCCGATATCGGCGTCGAGGGCGGAAGCCTTGCCAAGATGCCCGGCCTCATTCGCGAAGCGCGCGATATGCAGGGCATCAGGGACTCCGCGCGTAAGGGCGGCCAAGGGAAGCTTGAAGGCAAGTCCGAGGCGCCTCCTGCGGTCCCCGGCCCCGGCGAACCCGCCCCTGAACGCGGACCGCGCAAGAAAGGGTGAGCACGCGTCATGGCCCGGGTGTACGTTTCCACCGTCGTCAACGCCCGCAACGACCGCGTCTGGGCGCGCGTGCGCGACTTCAACGGGTTGCCGAACTGGCATCCCGCGATTGCGGAGAGCCGCATCGAGGGCGGCGAGCCCGCGGACAAGATCGGATGCGTGCGGGATTTTCGCCTGCGCAACGGCGATCGCATCCGCGAAAAGCTGCTCGGGCTCTCCGACTACGACATGTTCTGCACCTACTCCATCCTGGAGTCCCCGATGGGCGTGGAGAACTACGTCGCGACGCTGCGGCTGACGCCCGTGACCGACGGCGACCAGACCTTTCTGGAATGGACGGCCGAGTTCGACTGCGCGCCCGAGCGTGAGAACGAACTCGTCAGCAACATCGGGACCGGCGTGTTCCAGGGCGGCTTTGATGCGCTCAAGCGTGCCTTCGGAGGCTAGCGTGCCGCATATCGTCAAAAGCACGATCCTCGACGCGCCGACAATCGCGGTCTGGAACTGTGCTGCGCGATTTCAACGGCCACGACCGCTGGCATCCTGAGGTCGCCACCAGCACGATCGAGCGCGCACAGGCCGCCGACAAGATCGGCTGCGTGCGCCGCTTCAAGCTGCAGGACGGCTCGGAGCTGCGCGAACAACTGCTCGCCCTGTCCGACCTCGAACAGACCTTTAGCTATTGCCTGCTCGATACGCCGATCCCGATGTTCAACTATGTCGCCCATGTCCGCCTGCTGCCGGTCACCGACGGTGACCGCACGTTTTGGCATTGGGAATCCAGGTTCACCACGCGGCCTGCCGATGCCGAGCGGCTGACGCAGATGGTCGCGGAACAGATCTATCAAGCCGGCTTCGACGCCATTCGCCGGCACCTGAAGGAGGCCGCATGAAAGCGGAGGTGAAGCCATGCCCGTCACGGTGAAGACATTCGCGAATTTTGGCGAGGCGGCGTCGGCATTGTCGTCCGACCGCAGCGCGCGCTATCTCGGCGGCGGCACGCTCGTCATGCGCGCCCTCAACGAGGGCGATGTCTCGATCTCCACCGTCGTGCGCGCGACCGACCTGGCGCTGACCCGCATCGACGTCGCAAGCTCGCGCGTCACGATCGGCGCCGGCGTCACTTTTGCGAGGATTCTGGCCGAGCGCGAACTCGCCTTTCTGCACGCGCCGGCGCGCTCGATCGGCGGGCCGGCCGTGCGCAACATGGGCACCGTAGGCGGCAATCTGTTCGCGCCCAGCCCCTACGGCGACTTCACCGTCGCCCTGCTGGCGCTCGACGCGACAGTCTCCGTCCAGGGCGGTCTTGGCGCCCGCGACATGCCAATCGAAGAGTTCCTGCAATCCCGCGAACGGCAGAGCGGCGCGCTGGTGCTGGCGGTCGCGTGTCAGCGGCCTGCAAGCGCCGACGCCTTCCGCTATCGCAAGATCGCCCGCATCAAGCCGAAGGGCGGCTCGGTGATTACGCTGGCGGCGCACCTGCCTTCGAGCGGCGGCCGCGTCTCAGGTGCGCGCATCGCGCTCGGCTCGATGGCCGCAACGCAAATTCGCGCAAGGGCCGCCGAGCGGGCGCTGGAGGGCCGCGCGCTTGACGACGCGGCGATCAACGCCGCTGCGGCGGTAGCCGCCGAAGGCGTGTCACCCTCAGATAATGCCCTTGGCAGCGCCTGGTATCGCCGCGAGATCGTCGGCGTTCATCTTCGCCGCCTGTTGTCCGGCCTGGAGTAAGCCTTCATGACCAAGACCGCCCTGCAATTTCGTCACAATGGCCGCGACGTCGCGCTATTCGTCGACGGCGGCGTCAATCTGCTGGTCGCGCTCCGCGAATCAATTGGCGACATGACGCCAAAGTTCGGCTGCGGCCAGGGCGGCTGCGGCGCCTGCAGCGTGCTGATCGACGGCGAGCTGCATCTCTCCTGCCTGACGCTGGCGGAGACCGTGAACGGTCGCTCGATCGAAACGGTCGACGGGCTGAAGGACGGTCCCAACCTGCATCCGCTGCAGCGCGCCTTCATGGAGCAGTTCGCAGCCCAGTGCGGCTACTGCACGCCGGGCATGCTGATGGCGGCGAAAGCGCTGCTCGATCGCAATCCGTCGCCGAGCCGCGCCGAGGTCATCGAGGCGATCTCCGGCAATATCTGCCGCTGCACCGGCTACGAGCCGATCATCAACGCCGTGCTCGCCGCCGCCACGAGCGGACGCGCCCGCGCCTAAAGGAAACCACCATGCTGGAACTGCGCAAGGACATCTTCGCCGACGAGCGCGACGATAACCTGAAGGAGATCGGGAAAGGTACGCAGCGCCAGGACATGCTCGGCCATGTCACGGGCACTTCGACCTATTTCGACGACCATAAGCTGCAGGGCATGCTGCATCTCAAAGTGCTGCGCAGCTCGCACGCGCATGCCCGCTTGCGCCGCATCGATACGATGGAAGCGGAACGATCCCCCGGCGTGCGGCGCATCATTCGCGGGGCCGACGTGCCGCGCAACCTCAACACCCTGCTCAGCCTGATCAATTTCGGCAAGGACGACGAGCCGTCGCTCGCGGTCGACAAGGTGCGCTATAAGGGCGAGCCGATCATTGCCGTCGTCGCCGACAGCCCGCGGGAAGCCTATGAGGCGATGGCGAAAGTGCGCGTCGACTACGAGCCGCTGCCGGCGGTGTTCGACGTCGAGGAGGCGCTGAAACCGGGCGCGCCGGTCGTCAACGAGACTTACCCAAAAAACACATTCATCTATCACGACGTCTACGATCACCAAAAACTGCGCTTCGGCGACGTCGAGCGCGGCTTCGCCGAGGCCGATCATGTGCTCGAGCAGCGCTATCAGATGTCGCCGATCGAGCATGCGCCGACCGAGACCAACGGCTCGATCGCGGCGCCCGACACCAACGGCCGCTATGTCGTCTACACCTCGACGCAGGCTTTGTTCTTCTCGCTTGATACCTGCGCCAAGATCCTCGATGTGCCCTCCAACACCTTCCACTTTATTGGCGGCACCGTCGGCGGCGGCTTCGGCGGCAAGGTGGATACGCTCACCGAGCCGCTTGCCATTCTCGGCGCGATGCTGACCGGGCGCCCGGTGCGCTATCAGCTCGGCCGCGAAGAAGAGATGCAGTTCGGCTCGCCGCGCGGAGCCGAGCGCATCTACATCAAGGACGGCGTGATGCGCGACGGCCGCATCGTTGCGCGCAAGATCCGCGCCTATTTCGACAGCGGTGCCTATACAAGGCTTTCAAGCTACGCCGTCGTCAAATGCGTGGCCCACCTGCCCGGCCCCTATACGATCCCGAACGTCCACGGCGACGTCTACTGCGTGTTCACCAACCGGACGCCTGCTACCGCCATGCGCGGCTTCGGCGTCACGGCAATGGACTTTGCGCTCGAATGCCAGATGGACAAGCTCGCGCATCTCGTCGGCATCGACCCGATGGAGTTCCGCATCCTCAACGCCTATCGCGACGGCGACATGAAGGCGCACCGGCGCGAGGCCAAGAACACCGCGCTGATCGAATGCGTCCAGGTCGCCGCCGAGAAAGCAAAATGGCCGCTGCGCGAAGAGGTCAAACAGATGTCGTCGCGCAAGGATGGCGGCGGCAGCCGGGCAGTAATATCGCCGACGCCGCTTGAACCTGTTCTCCAACGCGCCGCGGCTGTGCAGCAGCGAACCACCTACGATCGGACACCGCCTGCAACGACCCAGCAACCGCCGCCCCCCACGCCGGCGCCGCCTCCCCCGAGGCCGCCGGCTCCGTCGCCGTCACACGGCGCCACCCGCTTCTCCTCCGTCTTCGGCACCAGGAGGCGCTGACCATGGCCAAGCATCGCGGACGCGGCATCGCCTCGATCAACTATCCGATCGGCATGAACCTTGGCGGCGACCCCAGCCAGGCGTTGGTGCATTCCAACCCCAGCGGCAAGTTCACGGTGTCGCTGTCATCAATCGACCTCGGCCAGGGCATGAAATCGGTGACGCGGCAGATTTGCGCCGAGACGCTCGGCGTGCCGGTCGAGGACGTCTATGTCGATACCGCCGATTCCGACACCGGACCGCACTGCATGGGCTCGTTCGCCTCGCGCGGCACGCATCGGGTCGGCAATGCGGTGATGGCGGCGGCGAAAGAGGCCCGCGGCGTCATGATGGAAGCTGCAGCGGAGGAATTGGAGGTCAACGCCACCGATCTCGAGACCGACGGTCGCGGCAATATCCACGTCAAGGGCGCGCCGCATCGCTCGATCTCCACCAAGGATGTCGCGATTGCCGCGCAGTTCAAGCAGGGCAAGACGATATCGGGACGCGGCATCTTTCTGGTGCCGCTGTCCGAGGTGAACCCTGAGACCGGCGAGATGTCACCTGCGACTTGCTATGCGCACGCCTGCCTGGTCGCCGAGGTCGAGGTCGACGACGAGACCGGCGAGGTCGCGATGGTGCGCATGGACAGTGCATACGAACTCGGCCGCGCGCTCAATCCGCGGCTGGTGGAGCAGCAGCTCGTTGGCGGCGCGTGGATGGGAATCAGCCACGCGCTCTTTGAAACACCCGAACCCTATTATCCCGACCCGGCGCATGGTCCGCGCGATTTCGTCGAATATCTGATGCCCGGCCCCGGCGACACCTGTCCGCACGATATCGCAGTGCTGGAACGCCCTGCGGCCGACGGCCCGTTCGGCGCCAAGGGCCCTGGCGAGATGTGCGCAAACCCGGTGTTGCCCGCGGTCGCCAACGCCATCTTCAACGCGGTCGGCGTGCGGATGGATGAACTGCCGATCACGCCGGAGAAAGTCTTGCGGGCGATCAAAGCGCAGGGCGGCGCGCGGCCGCAAGCGCGGCGCTGAGGTCAGGCATGACGGTCCGCGGCAACATCGTCGGCATCGACAGCCCGGAGGCGCTCGAAAGGGCGCTGCGGACGGCGTACTACCTCGCCGACGAGGGCCTGGCGACGGCGTCCTATCTTGCGCTTGCGCTCGGCAAGCCGTTGCTGCTCGAAGGCGCGCCGGGTGTCGGAAAGACCGAAGCTGCAAAAGCCATCGCCGCCGTGCTCGGCCGCCGCCTGATCCGGCTGCAATGCTACGAGGGCATCGACGCATCAGCCGCGCTCTACGAGTGGAACTACCCGCGCCAGATGCTCGCGATCCGCCAGGCCGGCGAGGAGAGCATCGACATCTATGGCGAGACTTTTCTGATCGAGCGGCCGATGCTGGCCGCCTTGCGCGCGCCCGACTCCACCGTGCTGCTGATCGACGAAATTGACCGTGCCGACCAGGAGTTCGAAGCGTTTCTGCTCGAATTCCTCTCCGACTTCCAGATTTCGATTCCCGAACGCGGCACCGTCCGCGCCGCCGAGCGCCCCGTCGTCGTGCTGACCTCGAACCGCACCCGCGATCTGCACGAAGCGTTGCGCCGGCGCTGCGTCTACCACTGGATCGATTATCCCACCGCCGAGCGCGAAGCGCGTATCGTCATGATGCGGGCTTCCAGTGTCGCCGAAGCGACCGCGCGCGCGGTCGTCGCCGCCGTCGGCCGGTTGCGACGCGAACCATTGAGCAAGGCGCCAGGCATTGCCGAAGCTGTGGAATGGGCCGAAGCCGCCACACTGCTGCACGCGCGCGGCGCCCGCTGGCCGGACGCGTTCAAGCGCTCGATCGGGGTTGCACTGAAGGACGAGGAGGATCTCACCTTCATCTCCGGCCGGCTCGACGCCCTCATTGCGGAGGCTGCCGCGTGAGCGACGAACCTCAATTGCCACGTGCTGCCGGCGTCTTCGTGTCCTTTGTCGCTCTATTGCGCGCCAACGGTTTTGCCGTGGCGCCGGAACAGACGACTACGTTCCTGGCCGCCATCGAGTTGCTGGGTCCGCGCAGCCTCGAAGCCATTCGGCAGGCTGGATTGGCAACGCTCGCGCCGCCACCCGAGCGGCGCGCGACCTACGATCGGCTGTTCGACATCCATTTCCTCGGCAGCGAAGCGGTCGATCGTGCCGGCGCCGAAGATGAGGAAGTGGTTCGCGTGCAGGAGGAAGGCCGCGGCGAGGATGAAACGTTGCTCGCCGATGAAGCTAACGAGTCAGGGCTCGCTGCGGCCCGCGCGGAGGCGCTGGTCGAACGCCGCTTCGCGCCAAGCCAAATTGGCGAGGCCTTGCGTCGGCTGTCACGCGAAGCCCCTGCCCGATTACCGCGACGCCGCGGCCACCGCCGCATGCGCGCCCGCCGCGGGCCGTGGGCGGATCTGCGGCGAACCTTGCGCGACAGCGTGCGCAACGATGGCGAGGTGCTGCGGCTCGGGCGGCTGAAGCGGCGCACCCGTCCGCGCAAGCTGCTGCTCTTGATCGACGTCTCGGGTTCGATGAAAGGGCGCACGGACGACAATATGAAGCTCGCCCATGCCGTGGTGCATGCGGCTCCCAACGTCGAGGTGTTCACCTTCGGCACAAGGCTCACCCGCGTGACGCGTGCGCTTCGTCTCAAGCGCCGCGAGCAGGCGCTGTTCGCCGCCGCGCATCTGGTCAGCGATTGGGATGGCGGCACCCGCATCGGCGATGCGCTGCAGGCGTTCCTGGCGGTACCGCGGTTCGGCAGCTATGCGCGCGGCGCCGCCGTCGTCATCCTCTCCGACGGCCTCGAACGTGGCGATCCCTCCGCCCTGCGCGACGCCGTCGCAAAACTATCGCGGCGCGCCTGGCGCCTGAGCTGGCTGACGCCGCTGGCGTCAGGCCCCGGCTTTCAGCCGCAGACCGAAGCGCTGATCGCGATCCGCCGTTTTGTGGACGATCTGGTCGATGGCGGATCCACGGCTGCGATCGTTTCGCATGTACTCTCGCTTGGACAAAGGAAGGCCGCGTGACCGAAATCGTCGATGCCCATCACCACATCTGGCGTCAGGCCGACCTGCCGTGGCTGGTTGGCCCGATGCAGCCGCGCATCTTCGGCCCCTACGAGCCGATCCGGCGCGACTATCCGATCCAGGAATATCTCGCTGACCTCGCAGGTTCCGGCGTAACGCGTTCGGTCTATGTGCAGACCAACTGGGCCAACGACCGTTTCGAGGATGAAACGGCCTGGGTGCAAGAGACCGCAAAGGACCATGGCTGGCCGCACGCCATCGTCTCCTATGCCAATTTCAACGTCGACGATATCCGCCCGCAACTCGACCGTTTGGCCCGCTATCCCCTTGTGCGGGGCGTGCGCATGCAACTGCACTGGCACGACAACCCGCTTTATCGTTTTGCGGCGCGGCCCGACCTCTGCGCCGATCCAAAGATCCGGCGCAACATCACGCATCTCGCCCACTATGGCTTCAGCTTCGATCTGCAGGTGTTTGCGCCGCAGATGGCCGATGCCGCGGGTCTCGCCGAAGCGTGTCCCGATGTGACCTTCATCCTGCAGCACGCCGGCATGCTGGAAGACCTCTCGCCGCAAGGTCGATCCGCCTGGCGAACTGGGATGACCCGCCTCGCGGCCCGTCCGAACGTCGTCTCAAAACTGTCCGGCCTCGGCACCTTCATCCACCGCAACGACCCTGCGCATGTAGCCGGTGTTCTCACCGAGACGATCGCGATCTTCGGTGCCGACCGCTGCCTGTTCGGCTCCAATTTTCCGATCGAAAAACTCTGGACCACTTATCGTGAACTGATCGACGCCTATCTCGCCGCGACGGCTTCGCTTGCCGTGGATCAGCGCGATGCAATTTTGCGAACGACCGCCACGCGCGTCTACCGGCTTGACCGATGACGGCGCACGCGGATCCGCCGATTAAGAGAATGTGGGAGGGAATATATGCCGCTTGAAATCAAAATCCTCGACTATGGGGATATCGAACTGGAATCGAGCTTTCTCGTGCTCGGCCGCGATTGCGGCCGGACCCGCCGTGTCCTGACGCTCGGCTTCCTGATCGTCGGCGGGCCCTATCCGGTGGTGGTCGACACCGGCTACCGCTCCAACCAGATCATGGAAACGCTGGGCATGCGCGGTCTGCAATACCACGAGAACATGATCGAGAATCAGCTCGCGCGCCATGGCGTGCGCATGGGCGACGTCCGCTTCGTCTGCCACACCCATCTGCACATCGACCATGCCGGCAAGGATGATCTGTTTCCGATGAACACCACCGTCGTGCTCAACCGCAAGGAGCTGGAATATTCCGTCTCCGGGTTGATGCATCCGCAATATCCAGCGCCCGACATCAAGCACCTGATCGACCGCTTGCACACCAAGAGCGCGCTGCGCTTTCTCGATCTCGAGGTGACCGGGCCGATCGAACTGATGCCGGGCGTCTATTGCGATGCGGCCAACGCCCACACAGAAGGTTCGATGAACATCCACGTTCACACTGCCGACGGCATCGCCACCATCTGCGG
The DNA here is from genome assembly GCF_036924715.1 of Bradyrhizobium sp. AZCC 1721. NCBI lineage: Bacteria > Pseudomonadati > Pseudomonadota > Alphaproteobacteria > Hyphomicrobiales > Nitrobacteraceae > Bradyrhizobium > Bradyrhizobium sp. AZCC 1721. The sequence goes on from NZ_JAZHSB010000001.1 coordinate 5,992,234, forward strand.
CGATGTGATCTACGACTTCAACGACCAGATCGTCACGCCCTTTAATGAGATTCACGATTGGGAACCGCGCACGACAGGCAATCACGGTACCAGCAAGCGGGCGGAGAAGGCGGCCATCAAAAAGCTCCTGAGCAACTCGCGCTATCTGCTCCCGGTCCACGACCGGCCGGCCAAGATCGAAGGCGGCATGGTGGTCGGCCGGCTCCATGACCAGGTGCCAGGCCCCGTGGTGCAGAGCCTGCCGCAACGCAATTGGTTTCCGGCCTGAGCGCTGAAAGGACGGACCGATGACGCACGTCACGCTGCGCCCGGAATTCGAAACGTTGATCGACCCCTATGCGCCGGTCGGCCAGGTCGGCACCGGCTTCGAATTCACGGAAGGGCCGATCTGGCATCCGATTCATCAGTATCTGCTGTTTTCGGACATGCCCGCCGACGTGCGCCGGCGATGGGACGCCAAGCGCGGTGTCGTCGAGGTCAAGCGCCCCTCCAACAAATGCAACGGCATGACCTATGACGCCGGGCTCAATTTGATCGTCTGCGAGCACGCCACCTCGTCATTGATCCGCGAACGTCCCGACGGAAGACGCGAAGTGATTGCCTCGCATTTCGAGAATCAGGAGCTCAACAGCCCGAACGACGTCTGCGTGCATTCGAGCGGCGCGATCTATTTCAGCGATCCCTGGTACGGCCGCATGCCGGTCTACGGCGTCGAGCGGCCGCGCCAGCTCGGCTTTCAGGGCGTTTTTCGCGTGCCGCCCGGCGGGGGCCCGCCGAAACTCGTGGTCGATCGGCACATGTTCGATCAGCCGAACGGCCTTTGTTTCGCGCCCGACGAGCGCCTGCTTTACGTCAACGACACCACGCAGGCGCTGATCCGCGTCTTCGACGTCGAAACTGATGGCTCGCTCGCCAACGCGCGCGTCTTCGCCAGCGGCATCCGCTCCGAGCTCGAGCCCGGCCTGCCCGACGGCATGAAGTGCGACCAGCGCGGCAATGTCTGGGTCACGGCGCCCGGCGGTGTCTGGGTCTATTCGCCATCAGGCGAGTTGCTCGGCAAGGTGCGCGTTCCCGAACTCGTCGCCAATCTCACCTGGGGCGGACCCGAGTTTCGCACGCTCTATCTGACCGCCACGCATTCGGTCTATGCGATTCCGGTCAAAGCCGGGCCGCGCCATGAGCCCTATATGAGCGGGCGGATTTCGACCGGCCCCGATATCGGTGCCGCGCAGCCCGCCTCACCACAACTTACCAGCGGCGACATGCAACTCGATCCGCGCCGCTGCGCCATGATCATTCAGGATTTGCAGAACGACGTGATCATGGAGGGCGGCGCGTTCGCCGATTCCGGATCGCCCGTCCATGCGCGGCAGCAGCGGGTGGTCGACAATGTCCGCCGCCTTGCCGAGGCCGCACGGGCCCGCGGCGTCGTCATCATCCATGTCTGGTTCATCGTCGAACCGGGCGCGCCCGGCGTCACGCTCAACGCTCCCTTGTTCGAGGGGCTGGTCGATAGCGGCGCGATGGTGCGCGGAAGCTGGGGCGCCGCGCCGGTTCCGGGGCTTGAGCCGCGCGCCGGCGATTTCGTGGTCGAGAAGATGCGCATGAGCGCCTGGGAGGGCACGCGGCTGGAAACCATCCTGAAGGCGACCGGCCGCGACATGATCATCAACACCGGCGCCTGGACCAACATGTCGGTCGAGCACACCGCCCGCACCGGCGCAGACAAGGGCTACTTTATGGTCGTGCCGGAAGACTGCTGCTCGACCATGAACGCCGACTGGCACAACGCCTCCATCAATTTTGCCATGCAGAACGTCGCCGTCGTCACCAACGCCGATGCGGTTATCAGGGGATTAGGATGACCAGAGCGCGGCCATGCCAAAACTCTTTCACCTGAGCTGCTCGCCGCGCGCGGACTCGGAATCTTCGGCCGGCGCGCACGTTTTTATCGACCGCTTCCGCCAGGCGCGGCCGGACTGGGACATCGACGTGATGAACCTGTGGCGGGATCACCTGCCGGAATTCGAGGGTTATGTACTGGAGGCCAAATATGCCCGCATCAATGGGCGGGCCTTCACCGATTCACAGCGCGACGCCTTTGCGGTCGCCGAGCGCATCGCGCTGCGGTTCGCGCTCGCCGACCGCGTGCTGATTTCGACGCCGATGTGGAATTTTGGGATTCCTTACAAGCTGAAACAATGGATTGACGTGATCACGCAGCCTGGGCTTACGTTCCGGTTCGATCCCGCGCAGGGATATCTGCCCTTGGTCGCAGACAGACCGACGGTGGTGATCCTGGCAAGCGGCAGCGACTTCGTCACCGGCATGAATCGCGGCCGCATCGACATGGCGACGCCTTACCTGCGCGAGGCGCTGCGGTTCATCGGCGTCAGCAATGTGCGTTTCGTGCCGATCGGACCGACGACCGGGCCGCTCGAACCGATCCGGGCGGCTCGCGAAGGCGCGCATCGGCGGCTGGCCGAGATGGCTGCGCGATTCTAGCTCGCAGGGTTGGCGGAACCGGAATACTTGCGGCAATATAGCGCTCACCGGACCGCGTCGAAGGAGATCTCCGTTGAAGTGCTACGAACTACAGGGACCGAGCGGAATCGATGGACTTGCCCTCGTGGACAAGCCCGTGCCGGAGCCCGGCGACGGCCAAGTGCTGGTTCGGCTCAGGGCGGCAACGCTGAACTATCGCGATCTCATTACGGTCAAGGGCGGTTACGGCTCGCGTCAGAAATTTCCACTCGTGCCGGTTTCGGACGGCGCGGGCGTGGTCGAGCGGGTCGGTCCGGGCGTGCGAGAATTCGCAGCCGGCGACCGCGTCATCGGCAGCTTCTTCGAAAGCTGGATCGGCGGCGAACCGAGCGAAGCAAAAATGCGCTCAGCCCTTGGCGGCGCGGTCGACGGCGTCCTTAGCGAGTATCGCGTCTTTCCGAAGCACGCGCTGGTCCGAACGCCGGAGCACCTCAGCGACATCGAAGCCGCCGCGCTTCCCTGCGCCGGGCTCACGGCCTGGAGCGCGATCGTCAAGCTCGGCGGCATGAGGCCCGGTCAAATCGTTCTGACGCAGGGGACGGGCGGCGTATCCCTGTTCGCAGTTCAGTTCGCCAAAATGTGCGGCGCGCGCGTCATCGCAACCTCGTCCAGCGATGCAAAGATCGAACGCCTCAAGCAGCTCGGAGCTAACTTTACATTGAACTACAGGACGACACCCGACTGGGGGAAGAAAGCCCGCGAATGGAGCGGTCACGGCGTCGATCTGGTCGTGGAGGTCGGCGGTGTCGGCACGTTAAATGAATCGATCCGGGCGACCAGGATCGGCGGCACGATCGCGTTTATCGGCGTGCTCGCCGGCCCGCCGCCGTCCGACCTGCGGTTACCCTTGATGGTCATGCAGCAGCAGCGGTTGCAGGGCGTCACCGTCGGATCGGTCGAGGATCTCCAGGCGATGGTGGATGCGATCACCACCAACGGCATGAAGCCGGTGATCGACAGAACGTTCAGTTTCGATCAGACCAAGGACGCTTTTGCGCACATGGAGAGCGGCGCGCATTTCGGCAAAGTGGCGATCGAGATCGGGTGAAGCGCCTTCCCGCTAACCCGCGGCCCATTCCGTCAGCGGCGCGCATGACCGCCCGGATCGCCGTTGTCTGATAAAATCTGGGCCGCGCCGCCGACGCCACGTCGGAACGCCTCATCGAAAGTCACGCCGCGGATTTGCCAGCGGTGCGTCCGGCCTTGCCAGTCCATTCGCCAACGCGTGACCCACCCAAGCTCGCGATCATTCCAGACCAGATGTCCGACCAACGCGAGTTCCCCACCCTGCTCGGTCGCGAGCGGCGCCAGAGTCGAGGACGGCACAGTCTCGAGCTTCGCGCCTTCGAGGCCCGATTTCGCCAACGCAGCCATGCTGGGCAGCACGATGTTCATCCCGCGCCTGTCGGCGGCTGCGAGCAACGCGTCGCGCTGCAAATCGGACTGAGCTCCATCCGCCGTGACGATAAAGTTCCTCGGGCCGTTCTCCATCCCGACAAAGACGGCAAGGCGCGGGCGATGTGAAAGCCACGGCTTGAGACCAAGCGCCTTGAGAATGTCGTCGATTTTCTTTTCCTCGAAGTCGACCGTCAGGTCGTAGGGCCGATCGCGGGTGCCCTGCTCGTCACGAATGGGCTTGCCCGAAAACTGGTCGCGATAACTGAATGCCCTGACGAAACTTTTCGCGTTCGATTTGTACGTCGCCAATCGACGGTCACCTGCGAGTTTCTGCGCGCCGGACACCTTGATCAGGACGTCCTCCAGACAGGAGGCAAAGCCGATGATGCGGTTGGCCTCGCCCTGCCCCGTGACGACGGTCTGCGCCCGATACAGATCAGCTCCCGCCGCCGCCATCGCGCTCGCGCACCAAACCAGGGTTACTGCTAGGAGTATCCTGACGATGGCGCTGATAGCACCAAGCCACATCAAAACAGGCTGGCGTCTCGTCATAGGCAGATCAACCATGATGAGGCTTCCGCGATTCCTCAAGCTCTTGTCTTGGAACATTTGTAAATGCGAACGCCAGAAATATGGTCTTAAGAAAGCCCTGCCGGCTGGTGGGCCTTCAACCCTAGCATTATGTATCTTTGCGCCGAAAAGCATATACGCGGGTCCAATGACAGGGTTCCGAGTGCAAGATTTTGCCGGGTTTTGAGGTCATTTCACGATCATCGGCGTCTACGCAGGGATCCGCGATGCTGACGGCCTGGCAATTGGCGGCGCGACGGATACAACTCTTGCTGGTTCCAAGAATTGCTTCTATCGCCATTAGGCTTTAGATTTCGCAATTCGCTCGTCGAAAAATGGGCGCCGCCTGGCGCGCGCGAGAGCTGAACGTGATCTACAACCGAGCTGGGGGTCGGCGCCTCACGAAAAAGCTGAGGGCTCGACCGCCTGCTATGGCGAGACATGTAGATCGGCTGTAAGAGAGACCGCCCGCGCGAGGACGACGTCGCCCGCGCGGAAGCTGCAGCGAGCAGCCGGATGGAAATGAACGATGCGCGAAGACAAGAGCAAATTGCTGAGATCGCTGACCATCGATCGCAGCGCCAGCAAGGTGGAGCGACCGAAGAGCCGCTGGCTGCCGATCTCGGCGGCCGTTGCCGCCTGCGTTATCGTCGCATTTGCCGCCTTTGCCGCCTTCGAATTGCGCAGGCAGGACCAGCCCAAAGAGACGACATCGCAAGCCGCACCGCAGCCAGCCTCACAGCCGCAAGCGCAGCAGCAGCCTCAGCAGCCCGCAACGAATGGCAAGGCGGCCGGCAGCCTGGCGGCCTCCGGCTATGTGGTGGCGCGCCGCAAGGCAACCGTTGCGGCCGAAATTACCGGCAAGGTGGTCGAGGTCTTCACCGACGAAGGCAGGACGGTGACCGAAGGGCAAGTCGTCGCGCGGCTCGACAGCGTGCTGGCTGAAAGGGACTATGAACTGGCGCGCTCGCGTGTCGAGACCGCCGACGCCGCCGTGGCCGCGATCAGCGCCGATCTTGAGGATGCGACCCGGATCATGTCGCGGGTACAGACATTGTCGCAGAAGAACTTTGCCACCGAGGCTGATCTGACCAAGGCGCAGGCTCGGGTCGGCGTGCTCAGTGCGCAATTGCGCCAGGCGCAGTCGCAACTCGAGACCGCCAAGATCGACGCCAAGCGCAGCGGCTCGATGCTCGACAAGCACCAAATCCGAGCACCGTTTGCCGGCGTCGTCATCGACCGCAGCGCCCAACCCGGCGAGATGATTTCACCGATGTCGGTCGGCGGCTACACCCGCACCGGCATCTGCACCATCGTCGACATGGATTCGATCGAAATCGAGGTCGACGTCAACGAGGCCTTCATCGGCCGCGTCACCCCCGGCGGTCCCGTGAATGCGGTGCTGGATGCCTATCCGGACTGGACCATTCCCGCCTCGGTCATCGCGATCGTGCCGACTGCAAACCGCGAGAAGGCCACGGTGAAGGTCCGCATTCGCTTCGAAAAGAAGGACCCGCGCATTCTGCCCGACATGGCAGTGAAGGTGAATTTTATGCGCGAAGCCAAGGCGAACGGCTCCGCCGACGCCAGCGCCGCGAACTAGCTCCCGACCGATTCAAAGAGGAGACAAACGTGACAGCCGAACACCCGATGGTTCGCCTTACCGGCGTAAGCAAGCGCTTCACCAAGGGCAAGGAAACCATCTCGATTTTCGACCATCTCGATCTTGCGATTCCCCGCGGCGATTTCGTCGCCGTCATGGGACCATCGGGTTCGGGCAAGACGACGCTACTCAACCTGCTGGGCGGCATCGATCGCGTCGACGCGGGCGAGATTGCGGTGGCGGACCATCGCATCGACGGCCTCTCCGAGGGCGAACTGGCAGCCTGGCGGGCGGCCAATATCGGCTTCATTTTCCAGTTCTATAATCTGATGCCGATGCTGACCGCCGCGCAGAATGTCGAACTGCCGCTGTTGCTCACCAAATTGCGCAGCAAAGAACGCGCCGAGCGTGTTCACACCGCGCTTTCCGTGGTCGGGCTTGCCGATCGCGTCAAGCACCGTCCGCGCGAAATGTCGGGCGGCCAGCAGCAGCGCGTGGCGATTGCGCGCGCCATCGTCTCGGACCCGAACCTGTTGCTGTGCGACGAACCGACCGGCGATCTCGACCGTCAATCCGCCGACGAAATCTTGTCGATCCTGCAACTGCTCAACGGCGAGCTCGGCAAGACTATCGTGATGGTCACCCACGATCCCGCGGCGGCAAACTATGCCAAGCGCGTCTTGCATCTCGACAAGGGCCGCTTCGTCGAACGGGAGCTTGCCGCGTGAACGACTTCGATCTGGTAAGGAAAAACCTGTTCCGCCGCAAATTGCGCGCGAGCTTGATGATCGTGTCGATCCTGATCGCCTTCATGATCTTCGGTGTGCTCGCCGGATTTTACCGTGCCTTCACAGCCGGCGAGGATGCCGCCGCCGCCGATCGGATGATCACGGTCAACAAGATCAACTTCACCCAGCCGATGCCGATCGCCTATTTCAACCGCGTAAAAGCGGTGGAAGGGGTGCGGCAGGTGACATTCGCCAACTGGTTCGGCGGTTACTATCAGGACCCCAAGAACTTCATCATGGCGCTCGCGATCGAGCCAAACACCTACTTCGACGTCTATCGCAGCGAAATCGACGTTCCTCCCGAGCAGCTTCAGGCCTTCATCCGCGACCGCGGCAGCGCGGTGGTCGGTGAAGCGCTGGCGCAGAAGTGGGGCTGGAAGATCGGCGATCGGATTCCTCTCAATAGCAACATCTTCAGCCAGAAGAGCGGTGGTCATACCTGGGATCTCACCATTGTCGCCATCGCCAAGGGCAAGGCCCAGCACGTCGATACCAACTTCCTCCTGTTCCAGTATCCCTATTTCGACGAGACCCGCAGCTTCGGAAAGGACACCATCGGCTGGATGATCCTGCAGACCACCTCGCCGGAAAACAACGACCGCGTGGCCAAGACCATCGACGCGATGTTCGCCAACTCCACCGCCGAGACCTCGACCGACACCGAAAAAGCATTCGGCAAGGCGTTCGCGGCGCAGTTCGGCAATATCGCCCTGATCGTGCTATTGGTGGTCGGCGCGGCCTTCATCACCATCCTGATGATCGTCGGCAACACGATGGCGCTCTCGATCCGCGAGCGCACCCGCGAGATCGGCGTGCTGAAGACGCTCGGCTTCTCAGGTCCGCGGATCCTGACGATGGTGCTCGGCGAATCCGTGCTGCTGGCGCTGCTCGGCGGCATTCCGGGCCTTGCGATTGCAGCGCTGATTGCGATGGCGCTCCGCACCAGCCTCGCCAACATCGCGCCCGCGTTTGCAGTATCGCCGACGATAGCGCTGCAGGGATTGGCGCTGATGATCGCGCTTGGATTGATCACCGGGATCATCCCGGCGCTCAATGCCATGCGGCTCAAAATTGCAACCGCGCTCGGACGGGGATAGGCATGCGTTCGCTTTGGCTTCAAGTGGCGGCGGTCACCGCCATCAATCTCAAGAGCATTTCGCAGCGCCGCTGGCTTTCGCTCTCGACGGTGATCGCAATCGCACTGGTAGTGATCGTGCTGCTCGCATTCCTGGCGATGGCGAACGGCTTCCAGCGCACCATTGCGGGATCCGGTGCCGACGACATTGCCATCGTGCTGCGGGCCGGCTCGCAGGCCGAGATCAACAGCACCGTGAGCCGCGATCAGGTGCGGCTGATCGAGGATGGACCTGGGATTGCGCGCGGTAGCGACGGCAAGCCGCTGATCTCGCCGGAACTCTATCTTGTGGTCGACGGCATCAAGCGCACGACCAAGACCAAGGCCAATCTGCCGCTGCGCGGGATCGGCGAACAGGGCTCCGAGTTGCGCAAGGACGTTCGCATCACCGCAGGCCGCATGTTCAGTCGCGGCAGCAACGAAGTGGTGGTCGGCAAGGCATTGCTGCGGGAATTTGAGGGGCTGGACCTCGGCTCCACAGTATCGTTTGGCGCCACGCGCTGGACCGTCGTCGGCGTGTTCGAGGCCGGCGGCAGCGTGTTCGAATCAGAGATCTGGGCCGATCTTTCCGTGGTCCAGAGCCTGTTCAACCGCAACAACATCGTCCAGACCGTGCGCGCGCGGCTCACCGGACCGGCTGCACTGAATGAGCTCAAAAGCTACAGCGACAACGATCCGCGGCTGAAGCTCGATGTCAAATCCGAAGCGAGTTACTTTGCCGAGCAGGCCTCGCAAACCTCCGACCTGATTCAGAAACTCGGCTGGCCGCTGGCGATCGCGATGGCGCTCGGAGCGGTCGCCGGAGCGCTCAACACCATGTATTCGTCGGTCGCCGCGCGCGCGACGGAAATCGCAACGCTACGCGCCATCGGGTTCGGCGGTTTCCCGGCTTTTGTCGGAACATTGGCCGAATCGCTGTTGCTCGCCGTCATCGGCGGCCTGTTAGGCGCGGCCGCGACTTACCTGATATTCGATGGCGTCACGGCGTCGACGCTTGGCGGCAACTTCACCCAGGTGGTGTTCGACTTCAAGCTGAGCCCCTGGCTGATCGCCGAGGGCGTGGCACTCGCACTGATCGTGGGCCTGATCGGCGGACTGTTTCCGGCGCTGCGCGCCGCGCGATTGCCGATCGTCGAAGGCCTGTATGCGAACTGAACGCCCTATTCGCCTTTGAGGCCTGCGGCGCGGATCACCTCGCTCCATTTCCGTGTCTCGTTGTCGATGAACCTGCCGAATTCGGCGGCCGAGCCGGCGCGGGCTTCCAGCCCCTGGGCCAGCAGCTTCTGTTTCACCTCGGCGTCGGCGAGCGCGCGATTGATCTCTTGCTGCATCCGCTCGACGATCGGCTGCGGCGTCCCTGCCGGCGACATGAAGCCGAACCATCCCGAGGCCACCACGTTGGGAAAGCCTTGCTCGCGCAAGGTCGGAGCCTGCGGGTAGATCGCGCTCCGCTCGGCCGAGGCAACACCTAGCACGCGGAAATCGCCGTTCTGGATGTGCGGTAACGCCGTGCTGATCGCAGTCAGGGTGGCATCGACACGGCCGGCGAGCAGTTCCGTGTACGCCATCGCATCGCCGCGGTACTGCACGTTGAGACCCTTGACGCCGGCGTCTCTCAGCAGCAACTCGGCCGCCAGATGCGGTTGAGAGCCCGCGCCCGGCGAGGCGAAGGTCAGGCCGTCCGACTGCGACTTGCCGTAGGCGATCATCTCCTGCAAATTCTTGAAGCTCGCCTTGGCGTTGACGATCAGGAACAGCGGCGCCATGACAGTCATCGCAACCGGCTGCAGATCCTTGCGCTCGTATTTCAGTTTTCCGAACAGCGCTTCGGCGGTGGCATAGGGCGCGGCGGCATAGAGGAAGGTGTATCCGTCCGCCGCTGCGCGCGCGACCAGCTCGTTGGCAATGCGCGTGCCCGCCCCTGGCTTGTTCTCGACGATGAACTGTTGGTTAAGGCTGCGCCCAAGCTGCTCGGCCAGAATACGCAGCGAGATGTCGTTGGCTCCGCCGGCGCCGTAGGGCGACACCAGCCGCACCAGCCGTGACGGCCAATCGCCTTGGGCAAATGCCTCGAAGCCGGAGCTTGCCGAGAGGCAGGCGGCGATGGTCCCGAGCAAGGTTCGGCGTGTGACTTTCATGAATGCCTCTTTTTGAGCCGCCTGAAAATGCGGAGCAGCCCGTCGCGTCCATCCCATTTTTATTCGAGCCACATTGGCGCGATCGCACGGCTGGATCGCCGGGCCCTTCATCCTATAGAGGATGCAACGATAGATACGCGCCTTCTATCGAACAATGTGTATTTTTTGACCAATTGATAAGCTCGCCCTATGAATACAGAAACGACGATGCCGGGGGACGCGGTATGGCGATGGATGTGACAGTGCGGCAGTTGCGCGCCTATGTGGCCGTGCTGGAGACCGCGAGCTTCTCGGAAGCCGCCAAGGCCATGCACCTGTCGCAGGCGGCGCTGTCCGGCCTGATCAAGGAGCTCGAGAGCCGCGTCGGCGTCCGCCTCTTGGACCGCACCACCCGCAAGGTTTCTGCGTCTATCGTCGGCGAGATCTTCGCCCCGATGGCGCGGCGCGTGCTGTCGAACCTCGACGAGGCGCTGGAGAGCCTGACCAACCTGAAGGAGCTCCGCCGCGGACTGGTGCGCGTAGCCGCGCCCGAGACCTTATCGTGCACGCTGCTGCCGGAGCTGATCGCTGAATACAACAACAGCCATCCCGGCGTGGACGTCCGCTTTGACGACGTGCCGATCCAGGAGGTGCTGGCTGGCCTGCAGAACGGCTCGACCGACATCGGCTTCGGGCCGGCAGGCGTCGTTCCCGATCAATCGATGGAGGTGCACATGATTTGCGCCGACCCGCTCTGGGTGGCGCTGCGTAGCGATGATCCGCGGGCAAAGGGCAAGTCGGTCAGTTGGAAGGATCTCCGCGAGCGGCCCCTGCTCAACTACATGCCCAACATCGCCGTCAATGTGTTGAGCAACGTGCCGCCTAGGCATCACCCGAAGGAGCTGGTTCCGGTGCACCGGGTGAACACCGCGCTATCGATGCTGCGGGTGAGACAGGGCGCCGTGATCTGCCCCTCGATGGCGGAGCCGCTGGTGTGCGGCTTCGGACTGGCGTTCCTGCCGCTCACGCAACCCACGGTCAAATGGAAGATCGCGATGTTCGTCCGGAACAGCGCATCGCTGTCACCCGCCGTGGAAAGTTTTCGTGACTTCACACTCGATTTCAGCCCGAATTGGGCGCCCCGCGGAATAGAGCGCCGGCGCACGAATGAGCGACGCAAGCGCGTCTAGCGAACGAGCGCGCGGCATACTCTATGTCGTCCCTGCGAACGCACTAGGGCATCTACACGTCTTGGGGACGCGACAGATTGACTCGGGGCGGCATGATGTGCGTTCGCCGCAGCGTTTTGTATGATTCTCTCTCTGGCGCTTTGATTCGAAGGAGCGCCAGAGATGCAGCAGGAACCGGATTTGTCCCTGGGTAAGTTTGGAGACGTTCGCCTCGATAAAAGGGGGCGGCGCTTCTCCGGGCTATGCTTTGCACGCGCAGTGTCTGTTTGCGCCAGATGGCGCAGGGCAACTGGGCCGCGAACATGGCGTTCTGGCGGTTTGTGAACAATCCGCAAGTCACGATCGACAAGCTGATTGAAGGCTGGAGCCTGCAGACGTCGATGGCGGTCAGCGGGCGTCATGTGCTGTCGATCCAGGACACCAGCGAGATCAACTTCCACACTCGTCCGGGACATCGGCGCGACTTGGGCAAGGTCGGCAAAGGCAATGCTCGCGGCGTGCTGCTGCATGCCATGATGGCGGTCGATGCCGATAGCGGGGTCTGTCTCGGGCTCACCGGCGGTGAGGTGTGGACGCGCAAGCGCAAGGCCAGGATCGCTCACGAGAAGCGCGCCTTGGCCGACAAGGAATCGGCGCGCTGGGTGACGACGGCTAAGCAAGGCTGCGAGGTTCTGGTCGCTGCTCGTATGATCACCGTCGTCAACGACCGCGAGGGGGATTTCTTTGCTCACTGGTCGCTGACACCCGCTGACAATGTCCACCTCCTGTCGCGCGCCATGCACGACCATGCGCTGGTCGATGGCGGCACGCTTTATCAGGCGGTCGCGCGGGCCCGCTTCTGCGACAAGGCGGTGATCGATCTACCAAAGCGAATGGATCGCCACGGTCGCCAGGCCCACCTCTCCATGCGCCTGGGAACCGTTGTGCTCAAACGACCGCAGCGCCCCGGCGTGAAAGACCTGCCACAGGGCGTCAAAGTCAGCTTCGTGGAGGTCGTCGAGTTGCACCCCCCGAAGAGCGCCAAGCCCATTCATTGGTTGCTCCTGACCACTCATCCGGTCGTCACCGCCGCCGATGCCTGGCGGATCGTCTCCTGGTACAAGCAGCGCTGGATCATCGAACAGCTCTTTCGCTCGCTGAAGAGCCAGGGTCTGCGCATCGAGGATAGTCAGCTCGACAGCGCTGAAGGCCTGATCAAACTCGTGGCGATCGCCACCAGAGTAGCATGTATCGTCATCCAGCTCGTTCAAGCCCGCAATGGCGGCGAACAATTGCAGGTCGAATTTGTGTTCACGCCGGACGAGATCGAAGCGCTCAAGGCCATCAACAAAACCCTGAAAGGCCGCACCGAGCTCCAGAAGAACCACCATCGCCCCAACACTGTCGCCTGGGCGGCATGGATCATCGCAAAGCTCGGCGGATGGACCGGTTACGCCTCTCATCGCCCACCTGGACCAATCACCTTCCACATGGGAATGGCTCGCTTCCAACTCCTCGTATATGGCCCGGCAAGCGTGTAGATGCCCTAGTGCGAACGCAGGGACCCATAACCACCGGCGGACGTTTTGCGAAAGACGTCTGCGACGCTGCCTTATCGAGAGATCACGCGGTATATGGGTCCCTGCGTTCGCAGGGACGACATCGGGGATGCAGTCCGGTAGAAGATGTAGAGCGAAAAGCGTTGCGGTTAAGTCGCTGCCACTCGCGGAGAAATTCGCGAAATCGCGGACTCGGAGGCGCCGCGGCGCGCGTCTGCAGCAAACACTCAACGATTGCATATGTCCTGATGACAAACTGAACACGCAGCAGTAGCCTCCTCCAAATTATAAAACATACGGGAGGAGTGGCATGCCAGACGCAGCGGTCGCAGCACGTTCTTCTGAAGCGACAAACAGCGGTACGACACAACAGGTCGATGTCGCGGTCGTCGGCGCCGGGTTTGCCGGCCTCTATCTCCTGCATCGCTTGCGCAAGGCCGGCTTCTCGGCGGTCGTGATCGAGGAAGCCGGCGATGTCGGCGGCACCTGGTACTGGAACCGCTATCCCGGCGCACGCTGCGACATCCAGACCATCGACTACGGCTACACCTTCGATCCCGAGCTGGAGAGCGCGTGGCAATGGTCGGAGAAATACGCAACGCAACCCGAGATCCTGCGCTATCTCGGTTTCGTCGCCGATCGATACGATCTGCGGCGCGACATCCGCTTTGGCACCAATGTCAGGGCGGCAAATTGGGATGAGGCGGCCGAACGCTGGCGGCTCACGACCAGCAATGGCGCTGATGTTTCCTCTCACTATTACATCATGGCGACCGGCTGCCTCTCTGCGCCCAAGCCGCCGGAGATCGACGGCGTCAAGGACTTCAAGGGCGAGATCTATTTCACCGGCCGCTGGCCGCACGAAGAGGTCAAGCTCGCCGGCAAGCGCATCGCCGTCATCGGCACGGGATCATCGGGCATCCAGTCGATCCCGCTGCTCGCCGAGCAGGCCGCGCATCTCAGCGTTTTCCAGCGCACGCCGAATTTCGCCCTTCCCGCCCACAACGGTTCCGCGCCGGCGGACCGGCTCGCACTGCTGCAGGGCGACCGCGCCGGCTATCGCGAGCAGGCGCGGTGGTCGCTCGCAGGCGTCCCCTATCCGCAGCAGATGGCGGTGAGCTGGCAGTTGAGTGATACCGAGCGCCGCGAGCGGTTCGAGCAGGCCTGGGCCGCCGGCGATCTCGTCTACATCCTGACTCAGCTTTGGGCCGACCAGGGCGTCGACGTCGACGGCAATGCGCTGCTCGCCGACCTGATCCGCGAGAAGATCCGCGAGATCGTCAAGGACGCGGAGACGGCGGAAGCGTTGACCCCGCGCGACCATCCGTTCGGCGCCAAGCGTCCCTGCCTCGATACCAACTACTACGCTACGTTCAACCGCCCCAACGTCACGCTGGTGAACTTGCGAAAGGAGCCGATCACAGAGATCACGGCTTCGGGCATCACGACCGACAAGCGCACGTTCGACGTCGATGTGATCGTGTTCGCCACCGGCTTCGACGCAATGACTGGCGCCATCAAGGCCGTTCATCCGATCACAGGCCGCGATGGCAAATCGCTGTCCGACGTCTGGGCCAACGGTCCGCAGACCTATCTCGGGCTCACGGTCTCAGGCTTCCCCAATCTGTTCCTGATCACGGGCCCGGGCAGCCCGTCGGTGCTGTCGAACATGGCGGTCTCGATCGAGCAGCATGTCGACTGGGTAGTTGACCGGCTGGCGGCGATGCGCGAAGCCGGCTTTACGACCATCGACGCGACCGAGACGGCGCAGGCCGGCTGGGCGCAGCACATGGCCGACTGTTCGACGCTGACGCTGCATCGGCTCGCCAACACCTGGTATACGGGCGCCAACGTGCCCGGCAAGGCGCAGGGCGTGATGCCCTATACCGGCGGCGTCGGCCCCTATCGCAGCATTTGCAACGAGGTCGTCGCCCGCGGCATGCTCGGCTTCAAACTCACCGGCCCGAACGTTGCGGAGCAATGCAATGACGGCCAGGTCGTACGGCTGCAGCCGGACGTGCGGCTGGTGCTGGGCATGCTGGCGGAGATGAACCTGCCGGCGATCGAGTCGCTCGGCGCCCAGGGCGCGCGCGACTTCCTCACTGAATTCAACAAGAGCCGTCCGGCCGGCCGGCCCGTCGGCGAGGTCGGCGACGGCGTGCTGCACGGCGCCGATGGCCTGTTGCAATATCGTCTTTATCGGCCGGCAACGCCGGGGCCGCATCCGATCGTGGTCTATTTTCACGGCGGCGGCTGGGTGCTCGGCGACGAGCAATCCGACGATCCGTTCTGCCGCGACATCTGCCGCCGCAGCGGGATGATCGTCGCCAGTGTCGGCTATCGCCATGCGCCCGAGCATCGCTTCCCCGCGGCGGCCGAGGATGGCTATGCGGCAACGCGCTGGATCGCCGAGCATGCCACCGAACTCGGCGGCCGGCCGGGACCCGTGCTGGTCGCGGGCTGGAGCGCCGGCGCCAATATCGCCGCCGTCACCTGCCAGCTCGCACGCGACCGCGGCGGGCCAGAGATCGCAGGCCAGCTCCTGGTGTGCCCGGTCACCGATTGCCGGTTCGACCGTCCATCCTACACCGACAATGCGATCGGCTATTTCCTGACGCGCGCGCTGATGTTCTGGTTCTGGGATATCTATTGTTCGCCCGCGGACCGCACCGACCCGCGCGCCTCGCCGCTGCGCGGCAATCTGGCGAACCTGCCGCCGGCGTTCGTGGCGACCTGCGAGTTCGATCCGCTGCGTGACGAGGGGATCGAATATGCCGAGGCGATGGCCGCCGCAGGCGTGCCGGTCGAGCAACTGCAGGCGCGTGGCCACATCCACACGTCCCTGATGATGGTGGATGTGGTGATCACCGGCGTCAGCCCGCGTGCCAGGATGGCCGAAGCGTTGCGCAGTTTTGCGGGGTTGCCGCGAAAGCTGGAAGAGAGCGGCGAAGGCGCTTCGCCGATCGCGGTCAACGCGGCTGCGGGATAGGCACGAGGCAACGGCCGCTCGGCTTGATTCGAGCGGCCAAAAGATTTGAACCGCTTACGACGGGCGTTTGCGCGGCCTCGGCGCTTTGCGTTGCTTTGGCGCAGGCCTCTTCGCCGCAACGCGATGCGCCGCCGCCAGTGCGGCGCGCGCCCACGCGGCAAGCTCATCGGGTTCGTCGAACAGCCGCTCCGGCGCGCGCCAGAACGCGAGGTCGATGGTCTGACCCTTCTTCACATAACTGAGCGGTGGAAACGCCTCGGCCTCTCTGAACGTCTCCCGGTTCTGGTCATCGACCCGGAAATAAAGCGTGTTCTCCGTCACCACGGCGAACATCAGCCCGGCGCAGAACACACCGGTCGCGCCGAACATCGGCCGCATGGTGAGACGGCCAAGCGGCGCGAACTGCTCGCGCAGAAACTCGGCATAGCTTTCGCTGACAGTCACTCCGCGGCCACTTCCTGCAATCGCCCCGACGTTCCCCGCAAGGGTCATGCATCAGATTTTCTAAGTCAATCGTTCAATTTATCTCGGTTGCGCTCGCCTCGCCGGCAGCCGAATCTCGCTGAAGGTCGGGAAACCAAAGGATACTGCGATGAACGTGCTCGACGATTATATGGTCGATCCTCGCCTGTCGCTGTTGGACAAAACGCGGATCCAGGCGCAGGTGCTGGTGCCGATGCTGCGGGCGCTGCGCGCGGAACTGGGCCAGGAAAAGGCTGACGCGATTGCGCGACAAGCCTTGCGCGACTGGTCGAAGGCGCTGTTCGCCGCCATCGGCGAGAACGTCGAGGGCAGCGCGCGGCGCAAATGGGCCACCATGCATACCGCGCTTGCCGAAGTTACCGAGCGGGAAGTAACGGTCGAGATGCGCCGGCACGATGAGGCGGCGCTGGAATTCGACGTCACGCATTGCCGGTTCGCGGAATTCTTCCGCGCGCTGGGCGAGCCGGAACTCGGCGCTCTGCTGGTCTGCGCCACCGATTTCGATATCGCGGCAGCCGGCGGCAACGAGGTCAGCCTCAGGCGCGACCAAACGCTGATGCAGGGCGCGCCGAGCTGCACGTTCCGCTACGCATTCGCACCGCGATCATGATCTGCGCCACCGTCGACGCTGCAGAAATCTCGTGAAAAACGCCTTTAGTTGCGTATGATATGCCGCAAGCGGCCTGGCTTGACCGGGCTCACGAGGGAGAGCGCAGATGGCAGCGGCAGCGGAGCAGGTTTTGCCCTGGCTCGGGGCACGCTCATTCGCCTCCTTAAAGGAAGAGTTCGACCGCAGCGGTTACCTGATCTTCGAACGTGTTCTTGCGCCCGACCGCGTGGCCGAAATCCGCGCGGCGCTGGCGCCGCATCTGGCGCGCGATCTGTTCGGCCGCAACGATTTCGAAGGTACCAGAACCAACCGCGTGTATGCTCTGCTGGCGAAAGCGCCTGTCTTCGCCGAGCTCGCGATCCATCCGCTCGCGATGGCCTTTGTGGAAGCCGAACTCGGCGAGAGCTGCCTGTTGTCTGCTCTGCTCGCGATCAATCTCCATCCCGGCGAGACCGTCCAGCCCTGGCATTTCGACGACAGCGGCGTGAAGATTCCGCGCCCCCGCCCCGCCCTTGGCATCAGCACGTTCTGGGCGATCGATGATACGACCGAGCAAAATGGCGCCACCGAAATCATTCCCGGAAGCCATCTGTGGGACGGGCAATATATCGAGGGCGCGGTGAAGCCAACTCATTTCACTAACGAAGCCGGTCACGAGGAAGGCGACAGGCCTGACGCCGTGAAGCTGATCATGCCATCCGGCTCGCTGGCCATCACCAAGGGAACGCTATGGCACCGTGGTGGCGCCAACCGGTCGGACCAGCCGCGCCTGATCATCACGCCGCAATATTGCGTGGGCTGGGTGCGGCAACTCGAGAACATGGCGCTCGCGGTCCCTGCCGAGGTCGCCAGCAAATTGCCCGAGCGCGCTCGCGAATTGATCGGTTATTCGATCCATCCGCCGTTCATGGGCTATGTCGATGGCGTTCATCCCAGGCGGCTGCTGCGGGCGCAGTGACGTGATGCAAGCAAAGGCGCGAGCGCGACGATCGAACTCGAACTCGTAGGATGGGTTGAGCTCTTGCGAAACCCATCGCCTTTCCAAAGACGATGGGTTTCGCGGAGTCCTTCACCGGGCCGGCCGAAGGCGGACCTGTAGGCTCAACCCATCCTACGCTCAGCCTTTATGCGTATTTTACTCCGCGGCGGCCGCGGACCTCGCCGCTGCCCGTGCGCCCGCATCGAACACGATTCCCTCATACCCGCTATCGGCAACTTCGGTGATCGCCGCGACATATTTCGGCGTGCCGCCATTATAAACGAGATACCGAGTCTTGCCGTGCTCGTGGCCGGGGATATTGGAATTGTAGCCGGTGAACCACGACTTGGCTTTGCGCATCAGCATGATGGCGTACATCTTGGTCACGTGCGCGGTCCAGCGCGCCTGCGCTTCGGCCGTTGGCTCGGCCCGCGTGTAGCCGCGGTCCCACATGTGGCCGAGCAGGCCCATGCACCAGCCGACGCCGTTCTCGATGCCGCGCGGAAAATTCGTCGAAGCCGAACCGCTTTGCGGCCCGGTCGGCATCAGCAAGTTCGGAAAGCCATGCGCCATCATGCCGAGAAAGGTCGAGGGTCCCTCGCGCCATTCGTCGGCGAGCTTCACTCCGCCGACGCCGGCGATGTCGATCGCGTCGAATGCACCGGTGATGGCATCGAAGCCGGTGGAGTAAACGATGATATCGAGCTCGTAATCGCGCGCGCTGGTGCGCAGGCCCGTTTCGGTGACTCGCAGAATCGGCGTCTCGCTGATGTCGACGAGATGCACATTGTCACGGTTGTAGGCCTCGAGATAATTGGTCTCCAGCGGCACCCGCTGCACGCCAAAACCGTGATCCTTCGGAATCAGCTTTTCCGCCGTCACCGGGTCCTTCACGCGGCTTCGGATGCGATCGGCGACGTAAGCGGAAAACTCGGCATTGGCCGCCTCGTCGGTAAAAATCTCGCGAAAATTGCTGAGCCAGATCCCGAAGCCGGGCTCGTCATAGAGCTTGTTCCACAGCGCGATCCGCTCCTCGCGGGTGGCTTCATAGAAGCCGCGCCGGTCCGGCTCGTGCTCGAAGCCGCCGGGCGTGCGCTTGCAGGCGGCAAAGATTTCATCGTAGCGCGAACGGATGTCGGCCATTTCCTCGTCCGAGATCGGACTATTGTTCAGCGGCGCGCTCCAGTTCGGACGCCGCTGAAACACAGTGAGTTCGCCGACCTTGTCGGCGATCTCGCCGATCACCTGGATCGCGGTGGCGCCGGTGCCGATGATGCCGACCTTCTTGCCGGAGAGTTCAACCGGCTCGTGCGGCCAATAGAAGGTATGGAACGAACGCCCCTTGAACGTCTCCATGCCCTCAAGCCGCGGCAGCGTCGGTACCGAGAGCAACCCGACCGCAAGAATGAGGAATCGGCAGCTCAGTTCACGCCCATCGTCGAGCCGGAGCCGCCACAGATGACAGCCCTCGTCGAACGCCGCCGCTTCCACCTTGCGGTTGAACCGCATGTATTTGCGCAAATCGAACTTGTCGGCGACATAGTTGAGGTAGCGAAGATTCTCCGGCTGGCTCGAAAACCGCTCCTGCCAGTGCCACTCGTTGAGCAGCTCTTTCGAGAACGAATAGCCTTAGGTGTAGCTCTCGGAATCGAAGCGCGCGCCGGGATAGCGGTTCCAGTACCAGGTTCCCCCGAGATCGGGGGCGGCATCGAGCACGAGGGCATCCACGTCGAGATCGGCCAGCCGCTTGATCTGGTAAATGCCCGACACGCCCGCGCCGACGACAACGACCTCGTAGTGCGACTTGATCTCCCCAGTCATGCGCGCCCTCTCCATTGATTATTTCGGCGTCGATTGTCTCCGCGCGGCGGCTCTTATGATGCCAACTATCCGCGTCCAGCACTTGCGTCAGGATGCCGGATTGTGCGGGAAAATCAGCCTGAAACATTGTTTGAAAGTAGACTCGGCAGGCCGCCGTGAGGTGACCGCCTCAAGCACCGGGAGCGCCGCCGATCTGCGCATGCAACTGCGCGACATACGGATCCTCGATCTCCAACGCCTGCAACTGCGTCGCCAGTTGCAGGAGGTATTCGCGGTTGGTGCCGAGAACGCCCTTCCCGGTCGCGATCATCGCGGCGGTCTCGGCGAGCGGCAGTTCGCCGACATAACTCGGGTGCGAGCGGTTGGAGGTGAAGGCGAGTGCGGTGATTGGTCCCTGCGGCGTCGTCATCGGCACCATCGCCGGCGCATAGCCGCCGCGCAGCATTTCGCGGCGCCACAGGATCGCGGTCTCGGCATGGACAGAATCGGCCGCAATGCGGAACGCCAGCCCGCGGCAACATCCCAATTGCGGCTCGAGCGAGAGCATCAGCGCCGGATAGTCGTGCGATCCCCGACCGAGATTGATCTTCAGCGTGAAGCGGCGCTGATAATTTTCGACGTCGGCGAGCCGGACTTCGGCGAAGTGAAAGCCGGGGTCCCACATCAGCGAACCGTAGGAGTAGACCCAGAGGTCGTCGCCATCAGGATGATCGCCGAGCACCGCAAGCCGCGACGCCTCGATCGCTTCGTCCGACAGCCGCCAGCCTGCCGGCCATCCCGCGGCCCGCGCCCGCTGCTCCCACATCGAAAACATCTTTGGCGTCAGGCGCAGCAGCGACTTTTCCGGGTGCGTTACCCGGGCCCGCAGCTCCGGCAGATGAATAAATGCGTCGGCGGTCAAGCCAGTATGCTCCTTTGTGGATACGGTCATCGTTCGCAATGTGCCATTGTCCGACGCAAGACGCCAACACGAAGACGGGCGATGCGAATTCCCAGCATGTCATTCTGTCATGGCTGGCCTGAGATTTTTAGGGTGTAATGACGTCGACGAGATCTTCTGCCCGACCGGCAACCAGACACGTTACAGGGAATCAAAGGCAATCCGATGCGCGACCAGTTCTCCAATACCCAAGCGGTACGCAAGCCGGCCGTCACTTCCAGAGGCGGCATCGTCGCTGCGCAATCAAGCAGGGCGGCGCAGGTGGGGGCCGAGGTGCTGGCCGCGGGCGGCGACTGCATCGATGCCGTGATCGCGACGACGTTTGCACTTGGCGTTCTGGAGCCCTGGATGAGCGGGGTCGGCGGCGGCGGCGCGATGGTGCTCTACCGGGCGGGCGAACGCCGTTATGAGGTGATCGACTACGGCATGCGGGCGCCGCTGAGCCTGCGGGTGGAAGATTATCCGCTGACCGGCGGTGGCGCGGCTTCCGACATCTTCCCCTGGCCGCGGGTAAAGGACGACCGCAACATTCATGGCCCCAGTTCGATCGCCGTGCCCGGCGTGGTCGCCGGCATGGAAGAGGCGCACCGCCGCTACGCCAAACTGCCGTGGAAGGAGTTGCTGGCGCCGAGCATTGCACTTGCCGGCGAAGGGCTTGCGGTCGACTGGTGGACCACGGTGATGATTTCGAGCGCGGCAGCAGACTTGCGGCGCTACCCCGCGAGCGCCGCCGCCTATCTCCAGGACGGCCTGCCGCCGAACCCGCAATGGGGCATCAGGTCCAAGGTCCGCATGCCGCAGGATCGGCTCAAGGCCACGATGGCGCAACTCGCCAGCGCCGGCCCGCGCGACTTCTACGAAGGCGATCTGGCGCAAAGCCTCGCCGCCGACATTCAGGCCCTCGGCGGCGCGCTGTCGGCCGAGGATCTCAAGCCATTTCGGGGCATTGTGCGCGAGCCGCTGGCGATCCCCTATCGCGGCGGCGAGGTGTTCGCGACGCCCGAACTCACCGCCGGGCCGACGCTGGCGCGCACGCTTCGTCTGCTGCAGGAAAATCTCGAGCCTGCGCGCAGCGGACCGGACGCCGCGGCCTACATCGCCTATGCATCGGCGCTGCAAAAAGCGTATCGCGAACGCCTCAAGGACATGGGCGATGAAGACGGCAGGCGCGCGCTCGGCGCCGAAGCGCTGGCGCCTGCCTGCACCACGCATTTTTCCGCCGTCGATCGCGACGGCAACATGGCCGCGGTAACGCAAACCTTGCTGTCCACCTTCGGCTCCAAATTCGTGACGAACCAGACCGGCATCACCATGAACAACGGCATCATGTGGTTCGACCCGACCCCGGGCACGCCGAATTCGCTGGCACCGGGCAAGCGGTGCCTTACCAACTACACGCCCGTGCTGGCGCAGGCGGCGGACGGAAGGCGCGTCGCGGCCGGGGCTTCGGGCGGCCGGCGCATTCTGCCGGCGGTAAGCCAGCTTCTGTCCTTCGTGATGGATTACGGCATGGATCTCGATGCCGCAATCCATCAGCCGCGCATTGACGCCAGCGAAGGCGCGATCGTGATCGGCGACGTCCGCCTGCCGCAGGCCGCGCGCGAAGCGCTGGGCTCGCGTTTCGATTACGAGGAGGCGCGCATCCAGAACCTGCCGATGAAGTTCGCCTGCCCCAGCGTGGTGCTGCGCGACGGCGGAACCAACAGCGGTGCCACCGAGCCGTTCCACGCCTGGAGCGAGGCAGTGGCGGAGGGATAGAAAGCGGACAGGCCTCCGGGGAGCGGCGCGGCAATGACAAAATGCCGCTCAACCGGAAAAGTGCGGCAGATCGGATGCCGCACTTTCCATTTCTAACCGGCTGACGTGGCGGCCTCTTGCGAGACCAGACGCACCCGCTTACCGCGCCTGTGGCTCAAGCGTAACCGTGCACTCGCCGCCTTGCATGGTGACCACGATCTGTCCTTCCGAGGCGCCCAGTGCAATCGGGTTCGTCGATCCACCGCCGCCCGGCGCACGAACGCTTACGCTGATCGAATCCTGCGGTGCGGTCGAACCAACCGTCGTGGGCGAGACCTCAGTAAGATTGCCCGCGGTATCCCGCCGCATGATACGGCAGGGCGCACCGCCGGCCTGAGCCATCGCGTCGGCCGCACGTCCACTGCCGGCGGCCTCGCCGCCTGCAGCGCGAATGCGCGACGTGTCACGGGGGATATGGCTCACGATCCGCTGCGTGCGGGGTTCGACGATCACGATTTCCTCCTCGGTCGTGAAGTAATCGTAGCCGCGGTACTGCGGCTCGATCGACACGATCGTGGGTGGCAGCCGTTGCACCCGCACATGGCGCGGGAGCCGCTCGCCGACCCGGATCGAGATGTTGAGATTGCGCTGCGGCGGCGCGAGACGTTCGCGGGTCAGCGTCTCGGAGATGCGCACCTGCTTCTCGGTCGAGATCTGCTGGCGGTCCTGCGTCTGGCTGGCCTGGGTCTGTGTGCGCGTGGCGTCAGTCGCGGTCGCCGGCCGGTCCTTGCTCTGTTCAGCCGCATCCTTCGAGGTTCTGTCCTGTTGATCGCGGCTCGGCTCCTTCTGCGTGGTGGTTGCGCCCTCGCGCTCCTTCTGGGATGTCGTTGTTCCGCTCTTGGTCCTCTCGGACTCGGCGGTGCCCTTGGTTCTGTCTTTGGCACTGTCCTTAGCGCTCTCCTTGGCATCGCGGCCGCGATCGGCCTCCCGATCGCCCGGGCGGGCGCCCTTGGTTTGCTCCGTGGCCCTCTTCGCGTCATCGCCGCGGCCACGCTTGCTGTCTTCGCTCGCAGCCGTTGGACGCTCGGCCCCAGGTGCAGCTTTGCCCTTCTCTCCTGCCTGCCGGGAACCGGGTCCTCTTTCCTCACGACCCGCCGCGCCTTGAGCCTTCTGTTCCGCACCCTTCTCGGCGCCCTTGGCGCGTTCCTGCGCTCGCTCGGCGCCGCGTTCTTGCGATGCAGCACCCTTGCCACGATCGCTCGGCTGCATCTGCTTCGGTTCCTCGCTTCTCCCGCCCGGGGCCTGGCCATACGATAGCCCCGGTGCCAGCATCAGGCAGATAATCCCAGTCGATAACAGTAACTGCTTGCGCATCTTGACCTCCTCGAAATCGGCCCTGCGCTAGCGAACGTTCGCGGGGGATGGAAGGTTCCGTCGAAGGCGGGCGATGTCTCGGTTTGGCTGTTTGAGGGCTGCGCGGCCGCGGCGTCAGATTCCCAGCCGGTCCCGCACCCGCCCGGCCAGTACGGCCGCGGTGACGCCGAGCGGCCAGAACGCGTGCATCGCCATCGGCTTGATGCCTGAGATCGGCATATCGATCACAGCATCTCTTCCGCCAACGAGACGGCGCGCGAGCTGTGCACCCATCGCGGTCGAGAGCGCGACGCCGCGGCCGTTGCAGCCGAGCGAGATCAGAAGATTCTTCGCCGGCTCATGCACATGGGGATAATGATCGGGCGTGATCGCGAGCCGACTATTCCAGCCGTGCGTCCAGGTCACGCCTTTCAGCCGCGGCCACAGCCGTTCGGCATAGCGGATGAGATAGGCGACATCGCCAGGCTTGCTGATCCAGCGCATCGGCCCACGTCCGCCCATCAGCAAACGATTATGCGCATCGATCCGGTAATACACCGTGATGTAGCCGCTCTCGTACAACACCGAACGCGTCGGCATGATTTCGCGCGCGACCTCCTCGGATAGAGGCGCGGTGGCCGCAATCGATGAAAACACCGGCACGATAGTGCGGCGGAGGCCCGGCCACAGATCGTCCGTGAATCCGTTGGTTGCCAGCAGCACTTTTTCGGCGCGCACGATCCCGCGCGGCGTCTCGACGCGCCAATGCGCGCCTTCACGCGACAACGAAAGCGCCGGCGTCTCGCCATGGACGGCTGCGCCGGCCGCGATCGCGGCGCGCGCCAACCCGCGCGCATAGCTCAGCGGATGCAGGTCGCCACCGCGATTGTCCAGCATGGCGCAGAGATAGCGGCCGGTACCGGTCACCTCCCGCATCTGCTCGCGATTCAAGAGCGTCACCGGCATGCCGCGCCGGATGCACTGCTTTGCCGTGTTTTCGATTCCCCTGGCGCTCGCCTCGTTGTAGGCCGCGCGCAGCGTGCCGTTCTGCCTTGCTTCGCACGGAATCTGGTAGCGGCGGATCAGGTCGAACGTGTAGTTGGTGGTGCCGTAGGAAAACGCGATCATCCGGCCGCCCAGTTCGGCGCCGAAATCGGCCTCGATCTGGTCGGGGTCGTGCTTGAGGCCCGGATTGACCTGGCCGCCATTGTTGCCCGAAGCGCCCCAGCCCGGCTGTTGCGCTTCCAGCACGATCGCATTCACGCCCTGCTCGGCCAGATGCAATGCGGTGGACAGCCCGGTGAAACCGCCGCCGATGATCGCGACCGCAACGTCCTTGTCTCCATCGAGCGGCGGCGTCGGTGCCGGCGCGACCGCCGTATCGGCGTAGAGACTTGGCGGCAGCGGCAGTCGGATGGGCGCATTCATGCTGGCGAACTCAGAGCGGATGCAGCACGCGCCGCAAAAAATCCTGCGTGCGCGTATGCTGCGGTTGATTGAGCACGGACTTCGCCGGCCCCTGCTCGACGATCACGCCGCCGTCGATGAACAGTACGCGGTCGGCGACATCTCCGGCAAATCCCATCTCGTGGGTGACGACGACCATGGTCATGCCGTCGTCGGCGAGCTTCCGCATCACCGAGAGCACGTCACCGACCAGTTCGGGATCGAGCGCCGAAGTCGGCTCGTCGAACAGGATCGCCTTCGGCTGCATCGCAAGTGCGCGGGCAATCGCAACACGCTGTTGCTGACCGCCGGAGAGTTGCGGCGGATAGCTGTCGGCCTTTTCGGCGAGCCCCACCTGCGCCAGCAGCGCGCGGCCACGCTCCAGCGCCTCGGCGCGCGGCTCCTTCTTCACATAGAGCGGCCCCTCGATGACGTTTTCCAGCGCGGTACGGTGCGGAAACAGGTAGAAGCGCTGGAACACCATCGAGACTTGCGTCCGGATCGCTACGATCGAGGGCGCGCTGCGATCGACCCGCGCGCCTTCGACGAGGATGTCGCCGCTGTCATAGCTCTCCAGCCCGTTGATGCAGCGCAGGATGGTGGATTTGCCGGAGCCTGACGGGCCGATGACGCAGACAACCTCGCCCTTCTCGACGGAAGCCGTGATGCCCTTGAGCACCTCGACCTTGCCAAAACTCTTGTGAACGTTGCTGAGCTCGATCATTTGTGGCCCGCGCGCTTCTCGAAGTGACGGACCAGAAGAATGAGCGGGATGCTCATGGTGAGATACATCAGCGCCACAAGTGTGAACACGCTGGTGTTCTTGAAGGTGGAGGACGCGATCAGCTTGCCCTGCAGGGCGAGTTCGGCGACCGTGATGGTCGAAGCTTGCGACGAATCCTTCAGCATCATGATCATGATGTTGCCGTAGGGAGGCAACACGATCTTCACCGCTTGCGGCAGCACCACGCGGCGCATGGTCTGCCACCAACCCATGCCGATCGCCTGCGCCGCCTCGATCTGTCCCCTGTCGATCGCCTCGATCCCGGCGCGGAAATTCTCCGCCTGGTAGGCCGAATAGGCGATGCCGAGGCCTAAGATCGCCGCCTGCAGCGCCGTCAGCGTGAGGCCGAGTTCGGGCATCACGAAGTAGAGATAGAACAGCATGACGATGATCGGGATGCCGCGGATCACGTTGATCAGCCCGGCGCTGACCCCCGAGAAAATGCCGATACCGGATACCCGCATCAAGGCCCAGACCAGGCCGAGCGCGGTCGACAGCAAGAGCGAGCCGATGGTGACGATGACCGTCAACGCCACGCCGCTCATCAGGATCGGCAGGAACTCGGTCGCGTCGCGCCAGAACGCCTGCATCAGGCACCCTGCGCCTTGAGGCCCCATTTATCGAGGATCTTTTCGACCGTGCCGTTCGCCTTCAGCTTCGCCAGCGAGGCATTGATCTTGGCGAGCAGCTCGGTATCGCCCTTGCGCACGCCGATGCCGACAGAACCGACGGTCGCGGGCTTGTAGCTCTCGACAATGCGCGCCTCAGGGAAGCCGCCTTGCTTCAGGTTGTAGGCGAGGATCGGATAATCGGCGAAGCCGGCCTTCAGCCGGCCGGCGTTCACGTCGCGCAGAATATCGGGAATGGTGTCGTAGGCCTTCACCTCGCTGAACAGTCCCGACTTTTTCAGCGCATCGACGAACGCCGTACCGACCTGCGCGCCGACCACTTCGCCTTTCAGATCGTCCTGCTTGGTGTACGTCTTCGTATCGCTCTTCGGCACCAGGAGGCCCTCGCCGTAGCTGTAGAACGGCTCGGAGAAATCGATCACTTCCTTGCGCGCGGGCGTAACGAACATCGCCGCTGAGATGATGTCGATCTTGTTCGAGGTAAGCGAGGCAATCAGGGTCGAGAACTGCATCGGCTCGATCTGAACCTGGAAGCCGGCGTCCTTGCCGATCTCGGTGATGAGATCGACCATGATGCCCTGAATGCTGTTGGTCTTGGTATCGAGGAATGTGAAGGGTACGCCGGTCGGCGTCGAGCCCACCTTCAGTACTTTTTGCGCGGATGCCGGCATTGCGGCTGTGAGAACCAAGGCCGCCACCGCGGCCTGAACGAGACGCTTCAGAGCCATCGCACCACCTCCTGAAACTGCACGCCGCCCGGGCCCGCCCGCCTTAGACCAAAGAGTTGCGGGCAACGCCGTTCAGGCCTATTTTCACCAATATGAAATTGTGGCCACACTTCTCCAAGGTTTGCAAGCGATTTTCATGCACATGAAGGAAGCGGTCTGACGTGAGCGGCGGCAAGCGAATAAAGAAACCGGCGTTCAAGGCCAAGGCAAGGGCCAGGAAAAAGGCCGCCGGAAAGGCAACGGCCCGGCCGAAGGCGAAGACCGCCGTCAGGCCGGCCGAGCCGGCGATGGACCTTGCGGTCGGCCGCCGCATCCGCGACCTGCGCCGCGAGCACAAGCTCTCGCTGGAGACGATTGCGGCGAAGACCGATCTGTCGATCGGCTTTCTCAGCCAGATCGAGCGCGGGCTGTCGTCGCCTTCGCTCCGCGTGCTGGCGACGCTGGCCGACGTGCTTGGCGTCGGCATCGCCGCGCTGTTCGGCTCGCAGCCGAACGACGGGGCGGCATCCGGCGGTGTGGTGACGCGCGAAATGCAGCGCGCCGAACTGAAACTGTGGCGGACCGGCATCTCCAAGCAATTGCTGAGTCCGGCGGGTACTGAGAACCGCCTCAATCTGTTTCTCGTGCACATGGAGCCCGGCGGCAACACCGGCGATGAGCTTTACACGCATGACGGCGAGGAAGCGGGGCTGGTGCTGGAAGGCGAGATGACGCTGACCGTCGACGCCGAGTCCTGGTTGCTCAAGCGAGGAGACAGTTTTCGCTTTGCCAGCCGCCGCCCGCACCGCTTCTCAAATCCCGCGAAAGATGCGAAAGCGGTCGTGCTGTGGGTGAATTGCGTGACGCAGGCGTCATGAACAGTCTGGAACAAGGAATGGATCAAGCCCGAGAGGATTGGAGCCCACACAGCGCGCATTGGGGCGCCTTCGCGGCGCGGTGGAACGGCGCGACGCTGGATATCAAGCCGTACGAGCACGACCCGGCGCCCTCCCCGATGTTGCAGAATTTCAGCACGGCGATGCGCCACAAGGCCCGCATCCTGCGGCCGATGGTGCGCAAGGCGTGGCTGGAGCGAAGCGCACCCGCTCCGCGCGCCTTCGACCAGAAATTTGTCGCGTGCCCCTGGGACGAAGTGCTCGACCTGCTCGCAGGCGAATTGGCGCGGATCCGAACCGAATATGGCGCCGCCGCGGTCTATGGCGGCTCCTATGGCTGGGCCAGCGCCGGACGTTTCCACCACGCGCAGAGCCAGGTTCACCGCTTCCTGAACACCGCGTTCGGCGGCTACGTGCGTTCGGTGAACAGCTATAGTGCCGGTGCCTCGGCCGTGATCCTGCCGCATGTCCTCGGCGGCTTCGAGGGCATCTCGCGCCATAACGTGACGTGGGATCAGATCGCCGAGCATACCGATACGGTGCTGGCCTTCGGCGGCATGGCGCTGAAGAACTCGGACGTCGCAAGCGGCGGCATCAGCCGGCACATCGAGCGCGACGCTATGCAAAGGGCCGCGCGCCGTGGCGCCGTGTTCTACGGCATCGCTCCCTTGCGCGACGACATGCCGGAAGCGGCCGGCGCCCGGTGGATGCCGATCAAGGTCGGGACCGACGTCGCCCTGATGCTGGCACTCGCGCACACGCTCCTCGTCGAGGATCTGTGGGACAGCGGCTTTGTCGCACGCTATTGCACCGGCTTCGACATCTTCGAACGCTATCTGCTCGGCCGCGACGACCATACGCCAAAGGACGCGGCATGGGCCGCCGACATTACCGGCATTCCGGCCGGCACAATCGTCGACATCGCCCGCCGGCTGCCGCGCGGACGCACCTTGATCACGGTCTCGCATTCCCTGCAGCGGGCGCAATATGGCGAGCAACCGGTATGGATGGGCGTGGTGCTCGCGGCCATGCTGGGCCAGATCGGCCTGCCCGGCGGCGGATATAATTACGCGCTCGGTGCGCTCGGTCATACCGGACGCCGTCTCAACGCGGTTCCGATCCCGACGCTGTCGCAAGGCAAGAATGCTACCGCCGACTTCATCCCGGTCGCGCGTGTCGCCGACATGCTCCTCAATCCGGGACAAATGTTCGAATACAACGGCCGCACGATGCGGTATCCCGACATCAAGCTGGTCTACTGGGCGGGCGGCAACCCTTTCCATCATCACCAGGATATCAATCGGCTGCGGCAGGCCTTCAATGTCCCGCAAACCATTGTCGTGCACGAGAGCGCCTGGACGCCGATGGCTAAGTTTGCCGACATTGTGCTGCCGGCGACCATGACGTTGGAGCGCGACGATATCGGCGCCGCCGGCACCGATCCGAGGCTGGTCGCGATGCGCAAGGCCGTGGACCCGATTGGCGAAGCCCGCGACGATTTCGATATTTTTGCCGCGCTGTCGCGGCGATTGGGCGTCGAACAGGCCTTCACGGAAGGACGCGATACCAGGCAATGGCTGGCCCATCTTTACGAGCCGACGCGACGGGCGCTTGCCGATGCCGGTTGGGATGCGCCGGATTTCGACGAGTTCTGGCGGCGTGGCGAACTCGCGCTGCCATCGGCCCCTGATGACGGCGGCTTTCTGCGCGCCTTCCGCAACGATCCCGTCAAGAACAAGCTGCCCACGCCAAGCGGCAAGATCGAGATCTATTCGAAAATCATCGCAGGCTTCGGCTACGACGATTGCCCGCCGCACCCGGCATGGCTGCCGTCGACCGAACCGCCAGATCAGCGCCACCCGTTGACGCTGATCGCCAACCAGCCAGCGACCCGGCTGCACAGCCAGCTCGACTTCGGTGCGTACAGCCAGTCCAAAAAAATTGCCGGCCGGGAAGCCGTCCGTCTCAACCCCGTTGACGCGACGCGTCGCGGCATCGCCGATGGCGATATCGTCCGCCTGTTCAATGATCGGGGCGCGTGTCTGGCCGCCGCCGCCGTCTCAGACGACGTGATGCCCGGCGTGGTGCAATTGTCCACCGGCGCCTGGTACGATCCGCAAGCCGGCGCCGCAGAACATCCGCTCTGCGTTCATGGCAACCCGAACGTGCTCACCCGCGACATCGGCACCTCGCGGCTCGCGCAAGGTTGCTGCGGTCAGGTGACCGTGGTCGAGTGCGAGAAGTATTCGGGCACGCTGCCTCCGATTCGAGCCTTTGATCCTCCCGATCAGGAGTGATGAAGGCAACGACACCCCGCATTGCGTGACGAGAGCTAGTCCGCTAATCCCGCCGTCATTGCGAGCGAAGCGAAGCAATCCATCGCCACTTGCGGAGACATGGATTGCTTCGTCGCTACGCTCCTCGCAATGACGGGTTGGCTATCGTGCGTTACTACCCAAACCGCTGATCGTACCGGCTCACGCTGAGCTCGCTCACATCGATATCCGGCTTCCGTCCCGAAATCATATCGGCCAGCACCCTCCCCGAGCCGCACGCCATGGTCCAGCCGAGCGTGCCGTGGCCGGTGTTGAGGTGCAGATTGCCGTAGCGCGTCGCGCCGATCACCGGCGGGCCGTCCGGCGTCATCGGGCGCAGGCCGCACCAGAAGCTCGCTTTGCTCAAATCGCCGCCGCGCGGAAACATGTCGGTCAGCGAATGATCGAGCGTCGCCCGCCGCGCCGCATCGAGCGAGTTCGAATAGCCGGAAATTTCCGCGGTGCCGCCGACGCGGATGCGATCCCCCAGCCGCGTGATCGCGACCTTGTAGCTCTCGTCCATCACGGTCGATACCGGCGCGCCGTCGGGATCGATGACGGGGACCGTGATCGAGTAGCCCTTCACCGGATAGACCGGAACAAAAACACCCAAAGGTTTGAGCAAGCGCGGCGACCAGCTTCCGAGTGCCGCGACATAGGCATCGGCCTGCAACAACCCGGCGCTGGTGACGACGCCGGTGATCTTGCCGCCATCCGCGACCAGCCGCTCGATCGTGGTATTGAACCTGAACTCGACGCCGAGCTTTTCAGCTTCCCGAGCGAGCGCCTGCGTGAACATGTGGCAATCGCCGGTCTCGTCCTGCGGCAATCGCAACCCGCCGACGAATTTTTCCTTCACGGCCGCGAGCGCCGGTTCCGCGCCGATGCAGCCGGTGCGATCCAAAAGCTCGTACGGCACGCCGTATTGCTTGAGCACCGCGATATCATCGCCGGTCGAGTCGAGCTGCTTCTGCTTGCGGAAGAGCTGAAGCGTGCCGCGGCTGCGCTCGTCATACTTGATGCCGACCTCGGCGCGCAGCGCGCGCAGGGAATCGCGGCTGTATTCGGCGATCGGGATCATCCGGCTCTTGTTGACCGCGTAGCGCTCTGCCGTGCAGTTGCGCAGCATCTTCAGCCCCCAGATCCACATGACGGGATCGAGCTTGGGCCAGATCACCAGCGGCCCATGCCGCATCAATAGCCACTTGATCGCTTTGACCGGCACGCCGGGGCCGGCCCAGGGCGAGGAATAGCCGGGCGAGACCTCGCCGGCATTGGCAAAACTGGTTTCCTGTGCAGGCTCAGCCTGGCGGTCGACGACAACAACTTGGTGGCCGGAACGCGCCAGATAATAGGCTGTCGTGACGCCGATCACGCCACTGCCGAGAACGATGACCTTCACGATCCCTCACGCATTCGCCGCGGCACAATTGCCGCGGCCTCTGTCTTTCCCTGCGAGCAAGGATCAGGCCACACGCTTGATCGCGTCGCCGAGGATCGAAACCATGTCGTCGATGTGGCTCTTCTCGACGATCAAGGGCGGCGACAGCGCAAAGGAATCGCCGCTCATGCGCAAATAAAGCCCGCGATTGAAGCAATCCACCATCACGTCATAGCCGCGTGCGCCGACGCCGTCGCTGCGCGGCGAAAGCTCGACCGCGCCCATCAGGCCGACATTGCGGATGTCGATCACCTTCGGCAGACCTTTCAGCGAATGCAGCGCATCGCGCCAGTATTCGGCCAGCGACGCGCCGCGCGTCAAAAGCCCCTCGTCCTTGTAGATGTCGAGCGTCGCCAGCCCCGCGGCACACGCGGTCGGATGCGCCGAATAGGTGTAGCCGTGGAACAGCTCGATCGTGCCCTCAGGCCCGGTCATCAACCCGTCGTGGATCTTGCGGCTGGCAAACACCGCGCCGCAGGGGACGGTGCCGTTGGTGATGCCCTTGGCGGTCGTCATCATATCAGGCGTGACACCGAAATAATCAGCCGCAAACGGCGTGCCGAGGCGGCCGAACCCAGTGATGACCTCGTCGAAGATGAGCAAGATGCCGTGCTTGTCTGCGATCTCGCGCAGCCGCTTCAAATAGCCCTTCGGCGGCGGCAGCACCGCGGTCGAACCCGGCACCGGCTCGACGATGACGGCGGCGATGGTGTCGGCGCCATGCAGCGCCACCATCCGCTCGAGATCGTCGGCGAGCTCGGCGCCGTGCTCCGGCTGATCCTTCGCAAAGGCGTTGCGGGCGAGATCATGGGTGTGACGGATGTGATCGACTCCGGGCAGATGGGTGGCGAACGCGCGGCGGTTGGCCACCATGCCGCCGACCGACATGCCGCCGAAGCCGACGCCGTGATAGCCGCGCTCGCGGCCGATCAGGCGCGTCCGCGTCCCCTGCCCGATGGCGCGCTGATAGGCCAGCGCGATCTTCAGCGCGGTATCGACCGACTCTGAGCCTGAATTGGTGAAGAAGACGCGATCCAGTCCCTTCGGCGCGATCTCGGTGAGCCGCTCGGCAAAATCGAACGCCGGCGGATGGCCCATGTTGAACGAGGGCGCGAAGTCGAGGTTCATCAATTGCCGTTCGACGGCAGCCGCAATCTGGCGGCGGCCATGGCCGGCGTTGACGCACCAGAGGCCGGCGGAGCCGTCGATCACCTTGCGGCCGTCGACGGTGGTGTAGTGCATGCCCTCGGCGGAGGCGAACAGGCGCGGCGTTTTCTTGAACTGCCGGTTGGCCGTGAAAGGCATCCAGAACGAGTCGGTCTGCAGGGTGTTCGGCTTCTGATGAAGGGTCACGGTCTAGCTCCTTTGCTGGCAGCTCAAGGGACCACCGGGCCACGCTCGGGAAGCCACAACAAGTCCTTTTCTGCACTCCTGCAACCCATTGATTTTGCTAACTCGATCAGGGCATATTTGTTCGATCCGAAACACCTGCAACAGGGATTTTCGATGAGCGTCGATATCGGTGGGCGACTCCGCTTCGTCCGGGCCCGCCACAAGCTGTCGCAGCGTGAGCTGGCAAAGCGCTCCGGCGTGACCAATTCGACGATCTCGCTGATCGAGTCGAACCAGATGAACCCCTCCGTCGGCGCGCTGAAGCGCATCCTCGACGGGTTGCCGATGGGGCTCGCCGAGTTCTTCGCGATCGAGCCGGAGCGGCCGCGCAAGGCGTTCTACCGCTCTGACGAGCTGACCGAAATCGGCAAGCAGCCGATTTCCTACCGCCAAGTCGGCGACAATCTGTTCGGCCGCGCGTTGCAGATTCTCAAAGAGCGCTATGAGCCGGGCAGCGACACCGGCCGGGTACCGCTGACGCATGACGGCGAGGAAGGCGGCATCGTGGTGAGCGGCCGGCTGGAAGTGACCGTCGACGACGAACGCCGCATCCTCGATCCCGGCGATGCCTATTATTTCGAAAGCCGCCGCCCGCACCGCTTCCGCTGCGTCGGCGGAAAGCCGTGCGAGGTGATAAGTGCCTGCACGCCGCCAACGTTTTGAGCAGCCAAGGCTGCGTACTCATCAATCCGCTACTTGCAACGACAGGCTTTGGCTTTCAATACTCGGGCACAATTAGATTTCGGCCCAAGGAGGGTTCATGTATGAACCGGTGTTAAACTTGGACGGCGTTGTCCTCTCACCTCAAAAAGAGCTTGTGCGCATGTTCTACAAGGAGATGTGGGATCGTGCGGACAAAAGTCTAATCCCCTCCATTTTCCATCCGGACTTCACGTTTCGTGGCTCTCTCGGTCCTTCGCTGGTCGGGCATGGCCAATTCGCCGAATACGTGGATTGGGTAACAACCGCCTTCGCCAACTACACGACGGACATGCTGGTTCTGATTGAGGAAGGCAATCGCGTGAGTGGCAAGATGCGCTTTCACGGCTACCATCGTCAGGGGTGTTCGGGGTGGCGCCAAGCGGCCGCCATGTATGGTGGACCGGTATGCCGATCTTCACATTCGACGGCGGCAAGGTTCGGGACCTCTATGTACTCGGAGATATCTACGGTCTGATTGAGCGAATGCGCTCGGCATAATATTCGTCACCGCATACGTCCGAGTCGAGTCATGTGCAGGCATCCGCCTATTTCGATATCGGCGGAACGGCGCGCGATGATGCGGGGTCAGGAAGCGCCAGTCCTCTTTAGAGCATTCGGCATCACGATTAATCGGGAAGGCCTGCATTCCGGAGACCTTTGGCGAAGGTGGCGAAGTCCGCCTCCCGACGAAACATCGCTAAGTCTCTCAGATTGGTGGCGCGCAAATTGGGATTACATTCGAGTGCTCGTGACATCGCTCGTTGCGCCAGGTCAAGTCGCCCCGCGAGCGCATTGCTCGCTGCGGAAATGCATGTGGCCAGTAGGAAAGTCGGATTGAAACGCAAAGAGCTTTCGGCGCATGACGACGCCGTGTCATAGCGGCCTGCGAGAAAATGGGCATAGGCCATGGCCCCATGCAAGGCGTACGTGGAAGGATCGAGCGGGCTCAATCGCATGGCATGCGCAGCGTGCTCAAGTGCTAAGTCCGGCTCACCTCTCCAAACTCTTAACCACGCACTAAGCATCCAACTTCGCCCCAAGTTAGGATTTACCGCAAGTCCCCGGTCCATGAACGCCGTCGCATCGTCGAACTCATGAGCTACGAAGGCGAGCGCATACCCACCCATACACAGTGCAATGGGGTCATCTTCGCCCAGCAGCACCGCCTTCCGAGCCAGCCGTACAGCTTCCGCACTTTCCTGAACGCGTTCGTCCATCCAACCACGCGCTTTCCGCCGCACGTAGCACCACGCAGCCATGCCATATGCGCAGGCCAGACCATGATCGAGCTCGACTGCCTTGCAAAAGAGCCGGAGCGCCTCGACGTTCGCATCCTTGGTCCACCGACTAGCGCTGGACAGCCCCCGCAGATAATAGTCGTATGCATCCAGATTTTCAGTTGGCTTGCGCTTTGCCCGCTTGATTTCCTCGCGCTGCAGTTTTGGTGCTATTGCCCCCACCACGCTGGAAGTCACATGGTCCTGTAGATCAAACAGCTCCTTGAGCTCACCATCAAAGTGGTCAGCCCACAGATGCGCTCCCGTTTCGGCATCAATAAGCTGCCCTGCGATGCGCAGGCGATTTCCTGCCTTGCGCACGCTGCCTTCGAGTACGTAGCGCACCCCAAGCTCGCGACCGACCTGCCTCATGTCTACACTTCGGCCCTTGTAGGTGAAGCTCGAATTGCGCGCGATCACAAAGAGCCAGTGAAAGCGCGACAGCGCCATGGTGATGTCCTCTACGACGCCGTCGGCAAAATACTCCTGCTCTGGATCTAAGCTCAGGTTGACGAATGGGAGGACAGCAATTGAAGGCTTGCTTGGCAGCGGCAGGAAGTGTTTCGGCGGTTCTGCCCAGTTATCGGGCGCCGCGCCGCCTCGCTCTTCCTGCACTTGCCCGACAAAACGGAAGCCCTTCCGCGCCAGTGTTCTGAGGAGGCGTTGCTCTTCGCCGGAATCGCCGATCGCATTCCGTGCGGCGTTCAGGCGGGTCGTCAATGCAGCATCAGATACAATGCGTCCGTTCCAAACGCCAACAATGAGGTCGTCTTTGCTGACGACGCGCTCCCTGTTTCGAATCAAGTAATCAAGCAAGTCAAAAGCCTGAGGTGCAATTGACACCGCATCCGCTCCGCGGAGCAGTTCACGCTTTTCGGTGTCAAGCGTGTAATTCTCGAAGAGATAGCGCAAGTTGCCATTCCTTCTGGGTCACCTCTAAGGGCTTCCGAAGCACGAAGAATAAGCTGCCGATAAGGGAAATGTAAGCCACCAGTTAAGCGCGCCAGCGCATCTTGCGGCAACTTCGCCCGGTGAAAAGTCCAGGCAGGACACACCGTCATGAGCGCGATTCGGGAGCCTATCGAGCTGGGACCAGCAACCGCAAAGCGGCAGGCCTACAGTCCTCTCGAAGCATATTGGAATGCATTTCAGGAGTGGCGCAAACGCGAGAAGCTGCGAACCGAGTTGTGTCGCCTGACGGACAGCGAGCTTGCGGACATCGGTATCACGCGCGGCGAGATTGACTACGTCGCCTCAAGCCGCTCAATCTCGCTGGATCCCCTCCATTGGATGTCTGATATCGGCACCCGAAGGTGATCGACATCGGAATGCACCTCGCCCTACTTCGCCAGCGCGCTCGACAACAGCCATTCGAGTTCCTGCCTGACATCGTCAAGCGGCTGGGCGCTGCGCGCGGCGCGGCACATTGCGACCGTTCCTTCGGTCGATGCGATGACGAGCGCCGCCAGCCGCCGCGCGCGCGCAGGCGCCACGCCCTCGCGGCGCAACGCCGTGAGCATGATGCGCTGCCAGTCGGCAAACACGCCGTCGGCGAGATCGAGCAGATGGCGTTGGGCGGCTTCGTCAGGTTCGCCGCCCTTCTCGGTCGCATCGTTGACATATTGCTCGACCGCGACTGCGAGCACTGGACAACCGGCCTGGAATTTCGACTTCTCCAGCGTCTGACGCCACAGCGCGATGAAGGTGCGCAGACCCGCAATCGCGCCGCGCGACTGCGTCAGTTGCTCCAGCGGCCCGCTGACCTGCTTGCCCGCAAATACCAGCGCGTCCTCGATTAACTGCTGCTTGCCCCGCGGAAAGTGATGACCAATCGAACCGCGCGGCGTGCCGGTGTGGCGGACCACCTCACGCATGCTAGTGGCGTTGACGCCGCGGCGGCTCATCAGGTTGGCGGCCCCTGCCACCATTTTTGCGCGGGTATCCGACGTCATCGCGAATCTTCCTTCGTCTGCATGACCGCATGCTAGATTATGACGCTTGACATAGCCAGCTCAATGTGAAGTTATGACGTTCGTCATAGTCAGAAGAATGCCGACGCGAGGAGACGCGCAATGACGTTTATCCATGTGATGACGCCGCAGGGACGGTTGAACGCCGATCAGCGGCGGGTGCTGGCAAAAACGCTGACGGACGCCGTCCTCGTGCCGGAGGTCGGCAAGCTGACGCCTGAAGCGCGCCGCGGTTATCAGGTCCATTTCGTCGAGCGCCCGCTCGACATGATCGCGCACGGCGGGGAACTGCTCTCGGACAAGCCCAGCGACGTGATGGTGCTCGACGTCGTGGTGATGGACTGCTGCTGGACGCGCGAGGATCGCGCCACCGTCATCCGCAATATACACGCCGCGCTTGCGGACGCCTGCGGGATGAAGACGCCCTCGCCGGGCTGGTGGATCAATTTCCGTATCATCGAGGAAGGAAGCTGGGGTTCGCGCGGCGGCGTGCTGTCGTTCCTCGACCTGCTCGACCATGGCGCATCGCACTTTTCGCCGGAACGCGCCGCGTCAATCCGCACCGCACTCGCCGTCAAATACGAGCGATAGACACGCGCGTCTTGCACTGCATTTTTAGAACAATCAGGACGGAGGAGATCATGAGCGCCGAAGGAACAATCCGCACCGAAATCCACGATCGCATCTTCAAGATCATCATCGACAACCCGGCCAAGAAGAACGCGTTCTCGCCCGCCATGATGGAGCAATTGTCGGACGCGCTGACGGAGCTCCACAACAACGACAGCTATTGGGTCGGCGTCATCTGCGCCGAAGGCAAGGATTTCACCGCCGGCCTCGACATGCCGAAATTCTTCGGCCCCAACGCCGAGAAGCGGAATGTTAGGGAGGGCAATGTCGACGTCTTCGGCCTGCAGAAGCGCTGCAAGAAGCCGATCGTGTCAGCGGTGCAGGGCATCGTGTTCACCGTCGGAATCGAGCTGATGCTGGCGGGCGACATCGTCGTCGCCGCCGACGACGCCCGCTTCTGCCAGATGGAATCCAGGCGCGGCATCGCCCCGCTCGGAGGTGCGCATTTCCGCTTCCTGTCGCGCACCGGCTGGGGCAACGCTATGTATCATCTGTTCCTGTGCGATGAATTCAGCGCAGCGCGCGCCCGCGAGATCGGGCTGGTCCAGGAAGTCGTGCCGGCCGGCCAGCAAATCGAGCGGGCGATGGCGCTCGCCAAGATCATTGCCGGCAATGCGCCGCTCGGCATTCAGGTCACCAAGGAAGCGGCGCTTAAATATGTCGAGCACGGCGAGGCGGCGGCCATCGCCTACATTCCAAAAGTCCGCGAGCGCGTGCTCAACAGCGCCGATGCGCGCGAGGGCATCCAATCCTTCATCGAGCGTCGCGCTGCGGTGTTTCAGGGCAGGTAGGCGCGGGGCTGCCCGCCTCTCATCCTGTCAGGATCGATTTCAACGAGTCGCGTTCTTCCACGATGAAGTCGAAGAACGCCGCGATGCGCGGGACGCGCCTGATATCGGGGTGGGCCAGGAGCCGCCAGCTTCGGGTCAATTCAGGAATGGGCCCGAGCACGCGAACCAGATCCGGCTCCGCATCGCCGAGCGCCGTCGGCAGCGGACCGAGGCCGACGCCGGATTTCACGGCCGAGACCAGCCCGAGCACGCTGTTGTTGCGCACCGGCATGGGGGCGCCGGGCGCCACTTCCTTCAGCCATTTGGCGGCGCGGTGGTTGGCGAGCGTCTCATCGAAACCGACGAGAAGGTGACGCGACAGATCCTCGGTCCGTTCGGGCTTGCCGTGGCGCTCAATGTATCCAAGGCTGGCATACACCGCCCAGACCGAGTCGGCGATCTTGCGGCCCACCAGCTCGTCGTCGGTATCGCCTGAGCGAAACGCAACATCCACCTCGCCCTTCGACAAATCAAGATAGCGGTCGCTGGTGATAAACTCGACGCGAAGCTGCGGGTAACGGGCATGGAAGCGGTCGATCAGCGTTGACTG
The DNA here is from genome assembly GCF_036924715.1 of Bradyrhizobium sp. AZCC 1721. Lineage (NCBI taxonomy): Bacteria > Pseudomonadati > Pseudomonadota > Alphaproteobacteria > Hyphomicrobiales > Nitrobacteraceae > Bradyrhizobium > Bradyrhizobium sp. AZCC 1721. The sequence goes on from NZ_JAZHSB010000001.1 coordinate 6,031,598, forward strand.
GGTCATGCGATAGACGATCGGCTCGGGACAGGTGACGCGGATCACGCCCTTTAGTTCCTGCTCGACGTCGGTTGCCCGCCTTTGGAAATCATCGACCGCCGCCTCGATGCGCTCGGCATATTTCAAGAGCGTGTTGCCGTATTCGGTCAGGCGATAGCCGGTGTTCTGCCGCGTCACCAGGGCGCGCCCTAGTCTGCGTTCGAGTTCTTCGAGGCGGCGGTGCACCGTCGACTGGCTGGTGCCGAGCGCCTTGCCGGCCGCGATCGTGCTGCCGTGACGCGCCACCGCGAGAAAGTATTTCAGATCGTTCCAGTCGAACATTCGCCCATTATGCACTTCTGCGGCGGGGTTTCGCAATCTTGCGGCTCCCGCGGCAGGGCGGCGGCCCGTAGGCTTCTTCGCGCCGAAACACCGCGCGGTACCTGACCGACACAAGGAGCGAAAACATGCGCAGCCAATTCATCCCGGCCATTTTCCTTCTCACCGGCCTCGGCGCTGGCCTCGACAATCCCGCATCGGCGCAGCAGCAAGGAGCGCCTGCGCCGAATATCGCCAAGCCGAATATGGTGCTGCAACAGATCGTCGAGGGATTGCCAAAGGATGACAAGCAAACCGTGCGGGTGATGACCGCAACGTTCAAGCCGGGCGACAAGACCGTGTATCACACCCATCGCTTTCCAGTGACGGTCTACGTCCTCGAAGGCGCCTTCACGCTCGAACTCGAAGGCCGTCCACCGCTTAACGTCAAGGCCGGCGAAGCGATGGTCGAACCGCCGAACGTGCCCATGACCGGCTATAACCGCAGCGCCACCGAGCCGACCAAGGTGGTTATCTTCTATGTCAGCGCGAATGACACGCCGTTCCTGGACTTGCATTCGCACTAAGCGGCCAGCCATCGCGGCGACGACATTGCCTGAGGGTCAGCAATAGAGCTAGCCGCGAAAATCGATGCTGCGCAGGATGATGCCGGGCGGGGTCCCCTCGAACTCCCCCGCTTCGAACTTGCGCGACGCGCATTGTTCGATGCGGTCGCGCAACCGAAGGAATTGTTCTTCGCGCTGGCTGGTCGCCGTACGCGAGGCATGCTCAAGAGCATCCATCGCGGAGGCGCTGACCGCGCAGGGTATTTCCCTCGGGCCGTCCATCATGGAAAACAGCAGCACCATGCGGTCGAACTCGTAACCGCCAATGTTTCCGCGTGCGAGTGTCATCGGATGTTCCTCCCCGAGAGAAACGATACTTGAAAAACGATAAGTGCCTTGGCTTGTTCCTTATCTCGCCTGACGCTTACGCGAATAGTACTTCCGCCCGCGTGCCGGCGGGTATAAATTTCCGCGTGTCTGCACCGCGGCAAGCACCGCCAGTTCGGGGGCATTTTGCATGCGCGCTCTTGCTCTGGTTCTCGCATTCCTGATCGGGTTGGGCACCCCTGCCCTCGCCGACGACGTCGCTACTGCCCAGAGCGTGATCCGCGCGCAGGAGCAGGCGTTCATCCGCGACGACGCCGCGGCCGCCTATTCCCATGCCGCGCCCGAGATCAGGCAGATCTTTCCGCAGGCCGACATCTTCATGCAGATGGTTCGGCAAGGCTACGCGCCGGTCTATCGCCACAAGAGTTTCGAATTCGGCGAGGCGCGTTCAGCCAATGGCCGGATCGCGCAGCGCGTCCATATCGTCGACGACAATGGCGAGGCGTGGGAAGCGATGTGCACGCTGGAGCAGCAGCCGGACGGCAGCCTGAAGATCACGGGCTGTTCGCTGCTGAAAGCGGGACAGGCGGTATGACGCTCACGCCATCGCCAGCCGCTGGCGTGCCCGCATCAGCAGCAGCACCATGATCGTGATGTTGAGCGCGTTCCACGCCAGCCCATTGGCGAACGCGGCGCCGTAGGAGCCGGTGGCGTCGAAGATCGCGCCCGAGATCCAGCCGCCGAACGACATGCCGAACACGGAAGCAAAGATCACGATGCCGACGCGGGTCGCCGCTTCGGAGGCCGGCATCGCCTCGCGCACGATGATCGCATAACTCGGCACGATGCCGCCCTGGAACAGGCCGAACATCGCCGAGATAATATAGAGTGAGGTCAGGCTGTCGAAGAACAGGTAGAACAACAGCGCCGTGCCCTGCGCGAACGACCCGATCAAAAGCGTGCGGATGCCGCCGATCTTGTCGGCGAGAAAGCCGCTTCCGATCCGGCTGATGATGCCGAAGCCCAGCATCAGCGACAGCATTTCCGCGCCGCGCGCCACGCCATAGCCGAGGTCGCCGCAATAGGCGACGATGTGCACCTGCGGCATCGACATCGCCACGCAGCAGGCAATCGCGGCGAGCGACAGAATCGCCGTCAGCGCGTTTGTGGAGAGTTTTAGATCGACGCGCGGCGGCGCCGCGTTGTCGTGGTCGCGCTGGCCTCCCGCGCCCATCAGCATCCGCAAGCCGATCAGCGCCAGCGTCATCGCTACCGCCGTGAAGATGCCGATCGCGATATGACTGGTGCGCCAGCCGAGCTGCTCGATGCCGAAATTCACCAGCGGCGGCCAGATCGTGCCGCCGATGTAATTGCCACTAGCGGCAATCGCGACCGCGAGCCCCCGATAGCGGTCGAACCAGTGCGAGGCCTCCGCCATCAGCGGGCCGAAGGTGGCGGACGAGGACAGCCCGATGGCGAAATGCACCAGGATAAAGTGCCAGATCGAGGTCGACATTCCCGCGACGACATAGCCGAGGCCCAAAATGCCGATGCCGAGCCCGATCGCGGTGACGATGCCGTAGCGGTCGGTGATCTTGCCGGTCAGCACCCCGCCGGAACCGAACCCGAGCATCACCATGGTAAAGGCCAGCGACGCGGTGCCGCGGCTCGCGGCAAACTCCGTCTGCACCACCGGCAGCGCGACCACCACCGACCACATGCCGACGCTGCCGAGCGAGCCGATCAGCACGGCCACGACAAGCCGGATCCACGCCCGGCGCGAATCGGGAACGAACAGGTCGGAATCTCGGGAAAGCTCAGAAGAAATCACCACGGCAGCCGGAACTTCGGGGTCAAATCGCCCAAGGTCAAGCCACAATGCCGCGATGTTAGGCATGCAGTTGTGGGGGGCAACGCCCCTGCATTGCCTTGGCGGAATCGTCCGTCGGTCCTACCTTCCCATCATGTTCGTCCGCCTGACGAGACCTGCGCGTGTCAAAGCGGGGTGGTTCGCCGCCCTGCTCTACCTGTTTTGCGTGCTCGCGCCGGGCGTGGCGCTGGCGCTCGGCGATGCCGCGTCCTGCCTTATGCACCAGCCCGGAACGGCGGGTGCCGCTCATTTCCATGACGGTGCGCAGCCGGAGCATGTCGCCGCGCATCAGCATCACGAGATGCAGACCGATCAGCACGCGATGGATCACGCCGATGCCGGCGACGTGATGCCCGTGCCTGCCAAGCATCAGCATGACGGCAAGGGCTCTGCGGGACCGTGCTGCGCCACGCTCTGCGTGTGCGCGATCGCGGCCGATCCGCCTGCCGTCGCAAAGCCCTCGCAGCCGATGTCGATCTGCGCCTCCAAGAACGTCCAGCGCCTGCCCGGTGAGGCGCCGCCGCGACACTTCCGTCCCCCCATCGCCTGATCTCTGACGTCACGACATGGGCAGCCGCGCGAGTGAAGCGCGCATGCCCATGGCTTATTGCAAGATCATGGATTCAGCCTGGCGGCCCGCGCCTCGCGGCCGCGCTTCGCTGACAAGGAAACAGGAAAGAACAGAGATGAAGAACATCATGACGGCCGGCCTCGCATTGATCGCCGTTTCGGCATGGACGCCACTGGCATTCGGCCATGACAAGCACGCCCACGAAACCTATTCGGCGGGCGAGCCCGGCGACCCCAAAAAACCCGCGCGCACCGTCGAGGTCGACATGAGCGAGATGAAATATGCGCCCTCGAGCATCGAGGTGAAGCGCGGCGAGCAGATCCGCTTCGTGATCCGCAATGTCGGCGAGGATGACCACGAATTCCTGCTCGCCACCACGGAAGAAAACCTCAAGCATGCCGAGGACATGCAGAAGCATCCGCATATGGAGCACGAGGAGCCGAACGCGGTGCGGCTCACGCCGAAAAAATCGGCCGAGATCGTCTGGAAGTTCACCAAACCGGGCACGTTCGAATATTCGTGCCTGATCCCCGGCCACCGCGAGAACGGCATGATCGGCAGGGTGACAGTGAAGTAGCGGCGACGAGACGGACACCGCTAATCAGAGGATGGGCACTGCGCCATGCGCTTTGCTCATCCTCCAATTCCTGCCAGACCTCATCCTAAGGAGCGCGCCTTCGCGCGTCTCGAAGGATGAATGGCACCCCAGCCGGGCCACATGGTTCGAGACGACGCTTTCGCGCCTCCTCACCATGAGGGTTCAATGGTTGCTGCATTTCCTTTTCATCGTGGCCGTGCGACAAGCACCGAACGGCCGCGCGGCCATATGGAAGGAACCAGCGAGACGCCCGTGCGACGAATTGACGAACAGGTTTTCCGCCTCCTGCTGCTTGCCGTTACGCTGGCTTTCGCCTGGGTGGTTCTGCAGCCGTTTTACGGCGCCGTGCTGTGGGCGATCATTATCGCCGTCATCTTTGCGCCGGTTAACCGCGCGCTCCTGCGGTCGATGCCCGGCAGGCCGAACCTCGCGGCGCTGGTGACCGTCCTGCTCATCATCGCGATGGTGATCCTGCCGCTCGCCATCGTTGCGGCCTCGCTGGTCCGCGAAGCCACCAGCCTGTTCGGCAAAATCCAGTCGGGCGAATATGATCTCGCCGGCTACGTCCAGCGCATCTTCGATGCGCTGCCGGCCTGGGTGATCGGCTGGCTCGAGCGGCTTAACCTGACCAACCTTTCAGGGCTTCGCGAGACCTTGTCGTCCAGCCTGATGAAGGGCGGGCAGATCCTGGCGCCGCAGGCGCTCAGCATCGGCGTGAACACGTTCGAGTTCGTGATCGGCCTCGGCATCATGCTGTACCTGATGTTCTTCCTGATGCGTGACGGGCGAGTGCTGGCTGATCGGATCAAGGAGGCCGTTCCGCTCGGCGCCGACCACAAGACCGCGCTGTTCAGCCGCGTTGCCGACGTCGTTCGCGCCACCGTCAAGGGCGGTGTTCTGGTAGCCATTGCGCAAGGCGCGCTCGGCGGCCTGGCGTTCTGGTTCCTCGGCGTTCACGCGCCGCTGTTGTGGGCGGTGCTGATGGCGTTCCTGTCGCTGGTGCCGGCGATCGGGGCCGGCCTGGTGTGGCTCCCCGTCGCGATTTACTTTCTCGCCACCGGCGCGATCTGGCAGGGCCTCGGGTTGATCGCGTATGGCGTGCTGGTCATCGGCCTCGTGGATAATGTGCTGCGCCCCTTCCTGGTCGGCAAGGACACCAAGCTACCGGACTATGTCGTGCTGATCTCGACGCTCGGCGGCATCGACGTCTTCGGCCTCAACGGTTTCGTCATCGGTCCGCTGATCGCCGCGATCTTCATGGTGAGCTGGGAGATTTTTTCGGCGTCCCGGCGCGCGTCACGGGATGAGCGGGTGAGCGACCGGTAGTATTCGCTTCAAGGCGATGCGTACTCCATCGTCATTGCGAGCGAAGCGAAGCAATCCATTTCTCCGCACGGGGATAGATGGATTGCTTCGTCGCTCCGCTCCTCGCAATGACGGTTGTGTCCCCTATCCCAGCTCAAAGCTGGTCACCCCGAACACCCGCTCCAGCCGCAGCGGCGGGATTGCGCCGGTATACATACGCGCCGTCTCGAACACCGGCGCGAGCCCAAAACCTTCCGCCAGCGCAACCGCGTCGCGGTTGATGCTGGGCACGTCCAGAAAAATCTCGCCGCCGCCCACCTTGGCGAGCAAAGCGGACAATACCGCTTCGGCCGTAGCGCGGTCGTCGGCCACCAGCGGCCCGATCTTAAAACCCTTCCGGCACGGCCGGATCACACCCCAACCCACAAGCCGTCCATCGCGCACGACCGCGCACCCGACATGTCCGGGCGAGCCAATCCAGGTCCGCAGGAACGCCGGCCGTCGCGCGGGAAACACCGTTGCGTCGTCTGCTTCCACGTCAGCCAGCGGAACTTCGCTCAGGTCAATCACCCCGGCCTGCGGCACACTCCGCGCCGCGACCATGCCGCCATAGCGGACGTTGGCGTAAGCAAGCTGAAAGCCGGACTTCCTGTAATTGTCCTGCTGCGCCGTCACGCCATCGAGTCCGATCACGCGCGCGCCGGCATGCGCGATGGCCGCATTCCACATCCGCAAGCCGTAACCTTTGCCGCGCAAATCTGCCCGCACGATGTAAAAGCCGAGAAAGGAGAAGCCCGCGCTGTAATTGATGCAGGAGACAGTCGCGACAGGCGCACCATCGATCTCGCCGATGATAAAGCCGTGCGGATCAACGGACGAAAAACAGGTCGCATCCGCAAGCCCCGGATTCCAGCCTTCGGCGGCGGCCCAGTCTATGGCGAGTGAGATTTCGTCCGGCCGCATCGTGCGGATGGTGAAGTCGCTCATGATGACGATCCTTTGGATGTGTCTCCAGCCGTCATTGCAATGACGCGCCACGCTGAGGCATTCACAATTACGACAATCGCCGACACGCGAATGTGTGCGCAGTCCAGAAATGGCACACTTCTTCGCGCAAAATATCATTGCGCAGCTCGAATTGTTTAGCGAAAATTAACCACGCTGGCTGGCGCGGCTTGAGTAGTTGGAGGCTTCACACATGTACCGATCATCGCTCACGCTGGCTTTCGTCGTCCTGTGTTCCGGGGTTGCCGCGGCCAGCGATCTGTCGTCATCCGTCTACGTCGCGCCAGGCGGAATCTACGCGCCTTCCGCAAACATCAATGTGCGCCCGCGACCGGCTTATCGGCCGTACGCGGAACCCGGTTACCGATATCCGGACCCTGCCTACCGCGCACCGGCAGCGGTCTATGGCGAGTACGGAACGCCCTACCCCGCGCAGCCCGTCTACGTCGAACGTGCGCCAGTCTATCGCGAACGCTACTACGCGCAGGAATACGACTATGCGGGCGAATACGCGCCGCGGCCGCCGCTGCCTGTGCCGTATCGTGCGCGAGCGCGATGCGACGACGGCTATGGCGGGTGGAGCTACTGCGATTGAGCCGCCCGCTCGCGCGGGTTCCTAGTGCGGTGGTTTGCCTACATTCCTGTTGCGCAACGTATCGGCTAACGCACGGCTGACATTTGCCATGACCGGGTGGGACGCGCGCAGCATCCCGGCGTCAGCCCGGTGTGAGCGTCAGGCTGTATCTGCTGCAGCAAGGGCCTTAGCTCCGTCAGGAGTTGAGGCCCTTATTTTCAATGCATGTGGACGAATGCCGGCGAAGTGCTTCCGGTAACTTCCGGCCAGTCGTCGGACACGCGCCAAGCTGCCACTCCGACGCACACGGTGAGCATCAGGGACATCACGAGCAGAAGCATAAAGGAAAACTGGCTCAACTTCCTTGCCCCGCAAACCAGACTCAAATTTCGAGGAAGCCAGCACGGACTGCCGAGTCGCACAATGCAGTTCGCTGACCTAAGCGGAGTTTTCCCCACGCAGGATTTCTTGGCGCACATCCGAGTTCAGAAGACAGTCACTCACGGCCGGAGGCGGTCCGATCTTTCCATCTCGCCGCAAGATAGCGGCTTGAAAGATCGCAACCACAACCATCGCGGCCGCAATCCGTCTGCGCCCAGTAGACAAGTTCCATCCACATAGTTCGGCAGGGCTCCTGCCAAACATTGAAATAAAAATTGATGGAACTCTGAAGAAAAAACGTGGAGAAAACCCAAATGGGGTCTTGATTTGCCTTCTTTCTTTTAGCGGGGGCGCTGTGAGTAACGAGTAACGCGTATGACTGATCAACAATTGGCTATTCGGGCGATTGGCGAGGCGCAACTCATACTGGAAGAATACCTGCAACCCCGGCCGCAGAACAGTGAGCGTATCCTCGACAAATTGGTAGAAGTTCTCGAACGTCCCGATGTGATGGCTGCTGTGAGCCGCTTGCAGCAACGTAGTTGCTTCGAGCCACGCAAATGAGCAAGCAGCCCTCATCAATGGCTCTGACGGCTTTCGTTGCTGCGCTGTTGTTGTTGGGGATTCCAGGTGCGGAAGCGAAACAGGAATGCAGCGCCGCGGCGCCGTCAAATCCGAATGGAAAATGGTGGTCGTATCGTCTCATCGACGGACGAAAATGCTGGTACGAAGGCAAGCCGGGGCTTTCGAAAGCCTTGCTGGAGTGGCCCAAGGGCGTGGCCGCACAACCGTCGCTCAAGGACGTTGTGACAAAGCGTTTCAATCCACAAGACGCGCAAGCGTGGGTACCGAAAGAAGCCGTGCAAGCGTGGGCACCGGAGGAAGCCGTGCAAGCCCGGGCGCCGAATTACGTTCCTGACACTTTTGATGAGTTATGGAGCGGAAGGATCTGGCTTTTAGATTAGAAAATTGACGGTGCGCTTGGTTCTTGGCTTCGGCTTTTGTGCTCACTGACGTCTGTTGTCGAGTTAACGCTGATTTCAGCCGGTCGCCTGCCGTTCTCACGACAACTCGCGCTTGTTTTGATCGAAGGCCGACCCGGACGCGTTCTTGGAACCAGTGTGCGCTTCGTCTTGCGTGAGTCGCCCTTAGAGGAGGGTGCGGTGAGTAACGTACGAGATGCGAGCGACGCCGGGCGGTGCCAGCCGCCTCAACATCCAACTTGCAATCATTGCGGCGGCATAGCGCGGCCCGTGGTGATCCTCGACAGTCGCCAGGGCAAGAGCTTTCGCCTCCTCCGCTGCCTTAGCTGCGAGAAAACGGATTGGGCTGAAGAGCAGTAGCCGTTGCAATCGAGAGCACGGTCGTGGCTACCAGTAGTCGGACATCGACTAGAAGCATCCAGGCCAATGCGCGATGCTATAGGGAGCTGAAAGTCAGGGAGATTACTTGGCCACTGCCTGCATAGGACAGCCACTGCTCCCGATTAATCGCGCAACAGCACGGCCTCCCGAAGGGTCCGGCTCGAGGCCAAGACGGAGGCGAGCCCCAGCGCCATCAGCAGCGCGCCAAGCCAGGTTGCCATCCAGCCCCAGCCGTCATCAGCCGCCTCGGCGATCGGAGAGGCGACCGGTGCGGCCGGAGGCACGGAGACCGCAACCGCCTCGCTTGGCGCCGGTGCGGCTGCCAGAAGTGTCTCCGCGTCGAGCCGGCGCGGCGTGGGGTGGTCAGGCGTGAGCTGATCGGTCGCGCGGTTGGCGACGGTTGCCGGCGTCACGAAGGCTGCGGCCGCCGTAGCCGGGACGGAAGCGGCATCGACCATCTTGGGCTCGGGCGCGGGTGGCGTCGGCTGAGACGTTTCCGCCGGTGCGGAGCGCAGCAGCTCTGCACGCGCATCCATGACCGCCTTCTGCTTGGTCCGCGCGGCCTCATTCTCCTCGGCAGTGGCGACACGAGGCTTCGCGACGCGATGACGAACCTGCTTCACCGTCGCGGTCCCCTCGGCAGCCTGGAACCAGCATTTGCGGCGCCCCTCAGTACGATAGACCCAGCGCTGACCTTCCGCCGTCGACGTACCGGGTCGTGGCAAGCACTCGCTTTCCTTTTCCGCGGGAGCAGGCGCAGGGGCTGTCTGCGGAGGAGAGACATTGAACAAGTCTGCAAGCGGATTCGAAGATGCAGGCGAAGTCGGGAGACTTGCGAGAAGGACAATAGCGGCGGTGCAAGATCGCAAATGACCGGACATAGGAACCCCGAAGTTGCGCCCCCTTGGAAACGACCTTTGGCCGTGACCTGGGTCACAATAGGGCTCAAATCCGGCAAGGCGGTGGATTCATTCTGGCCTGGAAAACGAGATCGGGGCGCGAGTGCCGGGCAGCCGCACGAACGTCCGAGGCCGCTTCTTACTCATCTCGAACTCGATGGGTCGGTCGAAACTCAGCAAGTCATGTTGCTGACAGCATCGATGTGGCAGGGACTACCCCCATGCACTGCTGCACCTCGTTCGGCACGTTGTAGTCGCGCATGACAGGGCGGCTGTCGCGCAAGCCACACGCCTCTCGCTGCACCACGAACATCCAGAGCGCGTGGCCTGCCTCCGTCACCAGCAGGCGCCGTGCCTGCTGCGCTGACGCCGGCGCGCCCGAGCGTGGTTGGGTGGCATCGAACTCCCGCAGCCTGGCGAGGGCCGCTTCCAGCGCTCGCCCCATCCGTCCGAGCGCAACGGCCTGGTCCTGGGCGATCTCATAGTTGAGAACGTCGACGGGAGTGCGATCAAGGCGAAAATCGCGGGACATGGGGAATGTATAGCGCCACATGGATCGCATGTGCAACGATGCGCGTTACTGTTGCGATCGCTGCCTGGGTTTGATGCTGATCGAGCTTAGCAGTGTTGCGGTCACGATCATCGCTGCGATGCCAGCGATACTCAATGCTATCTGCATCGCAAGTCCGTCCGAGATGTTGAGCAGCGCCGCGTAGCTGGCGAACGTCAAGAGAACGCCGACGCAATAGATTGGCAGCGAGTTCTGGCCACAGAGGATCGCGCCGCGCATCACCGGCGTCGTCAGCCCTCGCCACTTGCGGGGCACGAGCCATGACGCCAAAACCGCAAGGGCCAAAAAATGCAGCAGTCGCAATGGATCGAGATTCGATTTGTCCAATGGATAAAATAGTTTCGCCAGCGCCTGCGGGATCAGTGCTTCCAGCGGCTTGATGCGCCAGCTCAATGCGATGACCAGGGTGAAGAGCAGATACAGGATGGCAAGCACAAGCGTCGTGCGTGACGTCACCCACGGCTGGTGTCTCTTGACGTCGATCATCCACCACGCGCCAAGCACGAACAGCAATTGCCAGGCCAGCGGATTGAAAGCCCAGTGGCCGTTCGGCCAGGCCGGGACGGTCCAGCCAAAGACATGCACCAGCACATAAAGCGCCAGCGAGGCGCCAAGCGTTGCATTCGGCGCTCGCAGCAGCAGCCACAGCAGCGGCGCGAACAGGAGGTGAAGAAGCACGAAGACCGACAACACGTCGGTATTGACCGGACGGTATTGCAGGATCGCCGCGCGCGCGAACGTTGCGCCCGGATGGTCCAACAAGATACGCGTATTGCTCTCGTCAGCAATACGGCCCGTGCCTGCGAGGTGAACCAGGATGGCGCAGGCGAGCGTGAGCAGCAGAAATGCGACATAAATGTCCCAGCTTCGCCGCAGCGTTCGGCTGATCACTCCGGTCCAGCCCTCGCAGCGCCATGCTTTGCCGTAAGCCAGCGCGCAGGTTACGCCCGAGACGAACATGAACACTTCCGCGGCATCGCTGAAGCCGTAGTTCCGCAGCGTCAGCCAAGCTCCGATGTTGTTGGGAACATGGTCAAGAAAGATGAACCACAGCGCGATGCCTCGGCAGGCATCTATTCGCAGGTCGCGGCCGTGGTCTCTCAGCTCCGGCAGCTCGCCGACCACGAACTTGGGGATGGTAATTCGGTCGTGCATCTGGGTCGTCCCGAAGCCAGCAAAATGGACCTGCCGCTCGAGCTCCTGGTGTGAGCTCGTTCACCATTAAAGGCTTATTTTTTCAGGCGAATCTGCGCGCGAGCGTTGAGCCTTGCCGGCTTTGCACGTGATCATTTGAGCCACGTGGTGATTTAAGGCCGCCCGTCCTTCGGCGCTTCGCGAGGTCCGTCCGATGTCGGCTGTTAGAGAAGAGGTAGACTAGGTTTCGCGTGGTCAGGCAGTACGTGGGATGGGTGGAGCGCCGAGTTCTTCGAACGCATGGATCATTGAGCTGGCGACCGTTTTCTAAGAAACACACGTCTGAAAAAGCTCAAGCGTTGCAGCAGAGCTGAAAGGGAACGCTCGCGTAGACGAGACGCCCGGGAGCGTCGTTTGCGATTGTCACAACCCTGCGTACAAAATCGCTTCAGTATTGCGACGCGATGCCTCGTCTTTGGCCGAGCGCGGAGAGCTGGCCTCCAGCCAGACCTTCGTCTACACTGCCGCCCTGTTCCGAGCTGGAGGGCGAGCATGGAGTGCCCAAGCTGCGGAAGCACCAATCAGGGTGGCAACCGATTCTGCGGGAACTGCGGCGCGCCGCTGCCGCAGCGTTGCGGCGCCTGCGGTCGCAAGAATCCGATCGGCAATAGCTACTGTGGTTTCTGTGGCGCTCCTTTGACCAGTGCCGCTCCTCTGGAACGAGCCGAAAATGCGGCTGCCAAGCCGGCATTAGCCGGTGCCGAACGCCGGCGTCTCACTGTCATGTTCTGCGATCTCGTCGGCTCGACCGCGATTGCGTCTCGGCTTGATCCGGAAGACCTGCGCGAGGTGCTCAGCAGCTACCACAAAGACGTTGCGAGGATGGTGGGGAAGTTCGATGGCTTCGTAGCCAAGTATATGGGCGACGGAGTTTTGGTCTACTTCGGCTACCCGCAGGCGCATGAGGACGACGCAGAGCGAGCTGTTCGCGCCGGCCTGCAGATTGTGACAATGGCGCGGTCAGCGCCGGCTGCGCCCGGCGGCAGACTGGCGGTCCGTGTGGGTATTGCCACGGGTCTTGTCGTCGTCGGTGATCTCATCGGCGCCGGAGAATCCCAGGAGCGCGGTGTAGTGGGCGAGACGCCAAATCTTGCGGCGCGACTGCAAACTTTGGCGGAGCCGGACAGCGTCGTGATAGACGCGAACACGCACAGGCTGACGAGCGGGATCTTCGAATATGACGAACTCGGCATGGTCGAGCTAAAGGGCTTTGCTGAGCCTGTGCGTGCGTGGTGCGTGCAACGAGAGAGCACGATCGAAAGCCGATTCGAAGCACTGCATCCGGCGACCGCTCTCACGCCACTTGTTGGGCGTGAGGAAGAGATCGAGCTGCTGGTCGAGCGCTGGATACAGGCAAGATCCGGTGCGGGCCAGGTGATCCTGCTCTCCGGCGAGCCTGGCATTGGCAAGTCGCGCCTGACCGCTGCCCTCCTGGAGCGGGTGCGTGGTGAGCCCCACGTCCGGCTGAGCTGTTCGTGCTCGGCGCACCACCAGGATAGCGCGCTGCACCCGACGATCGTGCAACTCGAACACGCGGCAGGTTTCGAGCGGGGCGATACACCAAAGATGAAGCTTCGCAAGATCGAGGCACTGCTCTCGCCGACTTCGTCGACGATTGCGGGTCTGCCGCTTATCGCCGAGTTGCTACACATTCCTGCTGACGATCTGTACTCACCGAGCGTGCTAAATCCGCAGCGCAAAAAAGAGGAGACATTCGAGCTGTTGCTCCACCAGCTCGTCGTCCTCGCGCAGAGCCAGCCGGTATTGTTGGTCTACGAGGACGTCCATTGGATCGACCCCAGCTCACGCGAGTTCCTCGATCGCGTGGTCGATCGCGTCGCAGACCTGCCTGTGCTGTTGCTGATTACATTCCGGCCCGAGTTTCAGGCGCCATGGATCGGGCAGTCACACGTCACGATGCTCGCCCTCAGCCGCCTCGACCGGCGCCAGGGTGCGACCCTCGTGCAGTGTGTCGCAGGCGGCAAAGCGCTCCCCGGGCATACAGCGGAAGAGATCATCGAGCGCAGCGACGGTGTGCCACTTTTCATCGAGGAATTGACGAAGGCTGTCGTAGAAGCGCAAGCCAGTCGACATAACGGCGTAGATGCGAGCGCGGCAACGTCGCGATCGGCGCTAACCGTACCCGCAACCCTCCACGCCTCGTTGTTGGCTCGGCTTGACCGACTCGGGCCAGGTCCGAAGAAAATGGCGCAAATCGGAGCGGCCATTGGCCGCGAGTTTTCATACGAACTGCTCGCGGCTGTCGTTGCCTTCACCGAGAGGGAGGCACAAGACAGCTTGGCGCGGCTTGTCCATTCGGAACTGGTGTTCCAGTACGGCACGCCGCCGGAGGCCGCCTATAGCTTCAAACACGCTCTGGTGCAGGATGCGGCGTACAGCACGCTGCTCCGCAGCGATCGACAGCGGTTGCACGCGCGCATCGCCGGTGCCCTCAAGGGGGATTTCCCGGACCGCGTGGCGCGCGAGCCCGAGCTACTGGCGCACCACTATACTGAAGCCTGCCAAATTGAACGTGCCGTCGGCTATTGGCTGAAAGCAGGCGAAAGCGCTGCCCAACGTTCGGCCAATCTCGAAGCAATCCGGCATCTCACCCGAGGGTTGGAGGCGCTGAACGCGCTACCGGAAAATTTCGAGCGGGATCGGCAGGAGCTCGCTTTTCAGATCGCGATCGGTACTCCCATGATCGCCGTATACGGCTATTCCGCCCCACAGACAGGCGCCGCCTATGGCCGTGCACGCGCGCTTTGCGAACGTCTCGGCGAGGCCGAGCCTCTCGTCGCGACCCTCAGCGGTGAGTTCGTCTATTACTTCGTGCGGGGCGATTATTCCGCGATGCGGCGATTAACCGACGAGGCCTGTCGTGTAGCGGAGCGCCTTCCAAGCCCGCTTATCCGTCTTGCCAGTCACCGCTTGGCCGGGATCACGGCCATGCACTTCGGCGAGTTTGCCGAGGCACGGTCCGAATTTGAGGCGATCTTGCGCCTCTACGACGCACGCCGGCATCGATCACAACCGGTGCACTACGTTCACGACCCGAAAGTGTCGGCTCTCACCTATCTTGCACCCGTCCTCTGGATTCTGGGCTTTCCCGAGCAAGCGCGCCGCTCGAGTACCGCAGCGTTCCACTGCGCCGCGGAGTTGGACCAGGCCAACCTCACGGCGCATGTCCACAATTTCGCTGGCGCGGGTTTGGACGAACTGCTCGGCGATGTCTCAGGCGTGAAAGCCCATGCCGAAGCGATCATTGAACTGGCCGATCGGCACAGCCTTGGCTATTGGCGCGTGAATGGGTTGATTCTTCGCGGCTGGGCTATGGTACAGCAGGGCGCCCCAGAGTCGGGTATCGCGCTCATGTGTGAGAATACCGAGCGCCGCGCGGCTCTCGGCGTCAGTTGGTATCAAGCCCGGTATCTCTGCATGCTCGCCGCGGCCTATGCGCAAGTCGGCCAGGCCGAACTAGGGCTACGGATCGTTGCGGAGGTGGAGGACCTCATCGCCAACAATCACGAACACATGTGGGAGGGCGAAGTTACACGCATCAAGGGGGAGCTCATGCGGGTGCAAGGGAGATCAACCTCCGAGATCGAAGCCTGCCTTGCGCGAGCTATGACAATAACGCGCGCACAAGGCGCCAAGTCGCTCGAGCTCCGCGCCGCCCGCAGCTTGGCGCGCCTGTGGTGTGATTTGGGGCGGCGCAAGGATGCCTGCGCGCTGCTCGCACCGCTCTTTAGCTGGTTTACTGAGGGCTTCGAGACCGCGGATCTGAAAGCCACAAAGGTATTGCTCGACGAGTTGACCTGCGGCGCATGAGCGATTTTGCGCGGTTCTCCCTCGTACAGCAAGCGTAGCCCGATGAGCGGAGCGACATCCGGGTTGGTTATGCCGAGTCCCGCATATTGCTTTGCTTGTGCGCGCTACTTGCACCCCAAGCTCTGGAGACAACATCAGGTCAGAGTCACCGAAGCCGTTCCACTGAACGGGTGTCACCGTAAATTCGCAGCTTCCAGGTCAACACGGCTTGCGACGCCTCCGTTCTTGCCTCGAGCGCGAACCGGTGCTCGTACTTATGCAGCTCGCCAACGTCTCGAACAGCCAAGCGAGGCCGGCATCGGCCATCGCGGCCTGCGATGCGACGAGGCGTATCGGATCGGGCCGCCAGGGCAACGGCACCGGGCGCACCACCAGATTGAACCGCGCGGCGTGGTACTCGACCAGCCTTCGCGGCAAGGTCGCAACCAGATCGCTTTCGGCGAGCTGAACCAGCGCCATCATGAAATTCGGAACCGTCAGCGCCACGCGCCGCGAATGCCCCCGCTCGGCAAGCATGGCATCGACGACTCCCTGCGCATCGCCGATGGCCGAAACCAGCATGTGCCGTGCCTTCAGGTATGCTGCCAGGTTTGGTGCGCGCGCCAGTGGATGACCTTTTCGCATGGCGACGACGAAGTCTTCCTCGAACAGCAACCGCTCGGCGAAACGGGGCGGCAACGGGCCGATCGGGAGTATTGCAAGATCGAGCCGGTGGGAGTCGAGCTCCGTGAGTGTGGTTTGCCAGACTTGGCTCGTCGGCTTGCCGTGATGTTGCGGCATGAGCTGCAGCAACCGGATGTCGACACCTGGCGCCTCGCGGGCCAAGCGGGAAACGAGAGGGCCGAGGAAGATGGCCGCCAATGCATCAGGCGCACCGATGGTAAAGCATCGCCGCGTGCCTCCGGGGTCGAACGGCCCGGCCATCGACATGATTCCATCGACACGCGCGAGAGCCTCAGCAACTGGACCGGCAAGTGCGAGGGCACGGTCCGTAGGCTTCACGCCACCGGGCGTCTTGAGGAACAGCGGATCATGCAGGAGATGCCGCAGCCGGCGCAGCCCATGGCTGACGGCCGAGGGTGTGAGATTGAGTCTTTCCGCCGCGCGCGCGACATGCCCCTCCTCGAGCACGGTGCTGAACAACACCAGGAGACTGAGATCGATGCGCAGGAGCTGAGCCGGCTTCAGCATGGTGCTGAGACTTTATCACTGGCTTCACGATACCCAAAGGGTCATCTAGCGCCTCGCTCATCACACGGGTTCGTTCAACACTGGGGTGCTTACATGTCGAAGAAATCACCGATGACGCCCGGCGCGGGCTCGCCTCCGGCGTTATCCCGGCGTCGCGCCATCCCGGCGATGGCGGGTCTGCCGCTCGCAGCAGCGCAGCCGGCCGCGGCAGAAGATGCGGTCGCCAAGCTGATCAAGCATTCCGAAGTGTCGAACGCGGCGCTGATGCGGGGAGACGCAGAGACTTACCGAACGATGATCGCCATCACCGACGATTTCACATTGATGTCTCCGTTCGGCGGGCCACCCTCGCACGGCTCGCATTATACGTCCGAGACCTGGGACAGGGTGGGACGGTTCTTCAAGAACGGCACCCACAAGCAGGAGGTCGTCCAATCCTATGGCTCGGCCGACATGGTGGTTCTCGCGCTGATCGAACGGGACCATGTCGAGGTCGGGGAGCTGCCCGCACAGGAATGGGCGTTGCGCGTTACGCTCGTCTATCGGCGGGACGGGACCGAGTGGCACCTGGTGCATCGCCACGCCGACCCGCTCGCCCATGGCATCAGCCTGCAGCAATCGGCGGCACTCGCGCGCGGCCCTGGCATGAAGGAATGACTTCAATCGGCTGGCGCGAAGCGTAGCTCCGAGGACGCAAATGCTGTTCGGTTTTCGTTTCGGCTCCCCCACGCATCGTTTTCAGTGAGGCCGCGTAGCGTCCCCTCGTCTCCTGCCGCGCGGCAGCCAAAATCATTTGACTGCATTCCAACGAATGGAACTCAACCGAAGGTGTGCTGGTTAGGCGGTGGAGCCGTTTGGCAGCAAGGCTTGAGCTGCGGCTACTCGAACGAGGTCAGCCGCCTCGTCCGATCCATTCTGGCGCCTGAAGACAGCCGGTAGCAAAGGCTCGTTGTTCGCGCTGTCGAGAAGCTCTCTTTATGGATCGAACAAACCAGCGGCGCGCAGCGCAAAATCTTTAGGGAGAAGCGAACATGGCGGTCCATTTCAACCACACGATCCTGCCGGCGCGCGACAGCAAGGCTTCCGCGAAGTTCCTGACCGATATATTGAACCTTCCAGCCCCGAAGCACGGGGGGCCGTTTGAGATGGTCGCTACCGAAAACGGAGCCTTTCTCGATTACATGGACACCGACGAAATCGCGCCGCAGCACTACGCCTTTCTGGTCAGCGAAGCCGAGTTCGACGAGATTTTCGGTCGGGTTCGGGAACGCAAGCTTGCCTACTGGGCCGATCCGGCGCGCAAGCAGCCCGGCGAGATCAATCGTCACGACGGCGGACGCGGGGTCTACTTCGAGGATCTCAACGGTCACCTCCTCGAAATCATCACCCGCCCCTATGGCAGCGGCGGATGGAATCCATGACGGGCGGCGGCGAGAAGTGGCTCGTTAGAAGCAGCTTCAAGCCGTTCCGATAATCAGATTTCGCAGTCGACTGAATTCAAAGCCTTGCGCAAGCCACCAAACGCGCTTAGCCGACAGGGCTCGGTGTCGCTGGCGGTCTTTCGCCGCTCGGAAATGGTAGTTCGCCTGATATCGGTTGTCTTTGGCTTCGGCTTAGGAGCGGCGGCGGTCGTGACCTTCTTTGATTTGCGATCGTGCCGATGGCGGTTGATTATCCTCGGGGGCTCCGAAGAACCGACACTGATGCCTTGCGGCGGAGAAATGCGTTCGTCGACCAGAGCATGATGACTTTTCTTCGAATCGTCATCCTGCCCTATCTCTTTGATTTGAGCATGATCTTCGCGCAAACGCGTTCCGCGTTTGTCGCGAGGGAAAACCGGTACCGACTTTTCGCGAACGCGGCCCTCTGGGTCCGGATCATGCTCTAGAGCATGCTGCGCTGGCGTCTCGCTGCTCGCAGCGGCAAATTCAAGTCGATCAGCCTTCGCCAACGCAGCATGTGAATCGGAAATATGTGAATCGGAAACGCCTACGGTTGTCTCGGCAAGGGGCTGGACGACCACTAGTGCATTACGCGCAGGAGTTCTGAGTTCCATTGCCGCGAGCACGCCAACACCCAATGGGATGAGGAGGCCCAACAACATCATTCTCAGCATGATGCTCCTCCACTTTGTTTAGTGGCAGTGAAAATTCTCCGGTCCAATGCGGCAACTTGGCGGCGGCTCGAGTAACAAACCGACCCACGTACAGTCTGTTTGCCAACAAGGTTAACCCGCCGGCCTAGATGTTCCTGAACGTTAAATGGAGGAACAGGATCGCTGCTCGGTGATTTCCCGGACGGTGCGGCAAGGATTGCCTGCAGCAAACACGCCCTCAGGAATGTCCGCGTCACAATGCTTCCCGCGCCGATCACTGCCCGCGATCCGATCCGGACGGCAGAATGATCGCTCCGCCGCCGACCCATACGTCCGATCCGATTTCGATTGGCTTGCCGAACTCTTCCTTTCAGCGCTGTTCGGCGTTCCAGGGGTGCATCGGCGTCAGAATTTGCGCCGCCGGGCCGAACAGCGTGAAGTCGCCGATCCTTACCGGGCATACGTCGAGCACCACGCAATTGAAGTTGAAGAAGACGCGCTCGCCGAGTTCGATGTTCGAGCCGTAATCGCAGAAGAACGGCGGCTGCATCCACACCGTCTCTCCGCCGGCGCCGAACAATTCGGTCAGTGTGCCCTTCGCGGGTATGACAGGAAAATGTGGAGCGACTTACGGCGGCAAAGCCATCGGCGTCGGAATAACCGGGCCAAACCTCCCCCGTTAACCCTTTGCTAACCATACACCGGGCAAAAATTGCCGGGTGAAGTCGAGTGTCGTCGGCCGCGTAAAACGGGAGGAACCCCGTGGACGCCAGTGCGGTGCCTCACTTTCGGAACGGCGGCCCTTCAGCCGCCGCCAAGACGTCTGGCGCCCGATGGCGGCAGACGCGGGGGGAAGCGGCTACCATGGTCGATGTCACGGCGGGTCAGGGCGGCGCAGGCACGGGCGGCAAGTTTCCGTCCTTGAGCGAAATCGGCGATATCCTGAAGCGCGGCGATCTGGCGCTGGCGCTCGGCGTCCTCGTCATCCTCGTGGTGCTGATCCTGCCGCTGCCGGCGATCGTGCTCGATCTGTTCCTGGCGATCTCGATCACGGTGTCGATCCTGATCCTGATGACGTCGCTGTTCATCCAGGCGCCGCTGGAATTCTCGGCATTCCCGACCGTGCTTCTGATCTCGACCATGCTGCGGCTGTCGCTGAACATGGCCTCGACCCGCCTGATCCTGTCGCACGGCCATGAGGGCACGGCCGCCGCCGGCCATGTCATCGAAGCGTTCGGCAATTTCGTGATGAGCGGTAATTTCGTGATCGGAATTATCGTGTTCGCGATCCTCGTGATCGTGAACTTCGTCGTCATCACCAAGGGTTCGGGGCGCATCGCCGAAGTCGCCGCGCGCTTCCAACTGGATTCGATGCCGGGCAAGCAGATGGCGATCGA
This sequence comes from Bradyrhizobium sp. AZCC 1721, assembly GCF_036924715.1. Taxonomy (NCBI): domain Bacteria; kingdom Pseudomonadati; phylum Pseudomonadota; class Alphaproteobacteria; order Hyphomicrobiales; family Nitrobacteraceae; genus Bradyrhizobium; species Bradyrhizobium sp. AZCC 1721. The sequence goes on from NZ_JAZHSB010000001.1 coordinate 6,051,634, forward strand.
CGCCGATCTCTCCGCCGGCCTGATCGACGAGAAGACCGCCAAGGAGCGCCGCAAGGCACTCGAGGACGAAAGCGGCTTCTTCGGCGCCATGGACGGCGCCTCGAAATTCGTCCGCGGCGACGCGATCGCGGGCCTCTTGATCGTCTTCATCAACGTGATCGGCGGCATCATCATCGGCGTCGCCCAGCAGGGCATGAGCTTTGGCGACGCCGCCCGTACCTACACCATTCTGACGGTCGGCGACGGCCTGGTGACGCAGGTGCCGGCACTGATCGTCTCCACCGCCGCGGGCCTCCTGGTGTCGAAGGCCGGCATCACCGGTGCGGCCGACAAGGCGCTGATGAAGCAGCTCTCGGGTTACCCGCAGGCGCTCGGCATGTCGGCCGGCGTGATGCTGGTGCTGGCGCTGTTGCCGGGCATCCCGATGCTGCCGTTCCTGGCGCTCGGCGGCGGCGCCGCGGCGCTGGCCTGGAAAGCGCGAAACCACAACAACGTCACCAAGGCTGCCGAGGCCGCCGCGGCCGCTGCACCCGATCTCGCGGCGGCTGCCGCCAACGCCGCGGCCGAAGAGCCGATCGCCACCGCGCTCAAGATCGACGACCTCAAGATCGAGCTTGGCTATGCGCTGCTGCCGCTGGTCAACGGCCCTGACGGCACCGACCGCCTGACCGAGCAGATCAAGGCGTTGCGCCGCTCGCTCGCGATCGAAATGGGGTTTGTGATGCCCGCCGTGCGCATCCTCGACAACGTCCAGCTCGAGGCCAACACCTACGTCATCAAGATCAAGGAAGTGGACGCCGGCACCGGCAAAATCTGGCCGAACCAGTTCATGGTGATGGACCCCGCCGGCAACCAGGTCGGCGTGCCCGGCATCCACACCGTCGAGCCGACGTTCGGTCTGCCGGCCACCTGGGTCGATGCCGCACTGAAGGAAGAGGCCTCGCTGAAAGGCTACACGGTGGTCGATGCCGCGACCGTGCTGTCGACGCACCTCACCGAGCTGCTCAAGAACAACATGAGCGACTTGCTGTCCTATGGCGAGGTGCAGAAGCTCTTGAAGGACCTGCCGAAGGAACAGGGCGAACTGGTCAAGGACATCGTGCCGAGCCAGGTCACGGTGTCGGGCATCCAGCGCGTTCTGCAGCTTCTCCTGGCCGAGCGGATCTCGATCCGCGACCTCTCCACCATCCTCGAAGGCATCGCCGACGCGCTCGCCTTCTCGCGCAACCCCGCCACCATGGTCGAGCACGTCCGCGCCCGCCTCGCCCGCCAGATCTGCGCACAGAATACCACATACAACGGTTATCTGCCGCTGATCGCGCTGTCGTCGCGATGGGAACAGGCGTTTGCGGAATCGATCGTGGGTCAGGGCGAAGAGCGCAGCCTCGCAATGCAGCCCTCAAAGCTGTCGGAGTTCATGGCCAGTGTTCGCAACGCCTTCGAGCAGGCAGCGCGCGAGGGCGAGGCGCCGGTGCTGGTCACCTCCGCTGCAATCCGCCCGTTCGTGCGCTCGCTGGTCGAGCGGTTCCGCTCGCAAACCACCGTGTTGTCGCAGGCGGAAATTCACCCGCGCGCGCGGCTGAAGACGGTCGGTAGCGTCTAGTTTGGCGGCGGGCGCGGCGCAAATCACCGGCGAAAATGGCGAAGCCTTTTCGCCACAGGCAACTGGTTTGTCGAAAATGGCCGATATGGCACCATTCGGCCTTGAGAAGCGGTGATCTCCACATAAGCTATTACAGAGACTGAATATTTATTCATTTCCGGCGATCGCCGCAGGCGTTCCGATCGCGGCCGTTCAAGTCTTTTCACCGCCTTGTGATCGCTCCTTTGGAAACAGATCCCGGAGTCCTACGTTTTCTGACGCGAGACGTTGAACCAGCCTGCGGACGCATCCAACAAATCCGTTAGGCCGGAGGCGGCAGGAGACTTCCATGAACCATTCGATCTACAGCGCGGATCGCACGACCCATCTCAAGATCGTGGTCGTGGCCCTCGTGGCAGGTGTCGTGGTCGCCGGGTTCAGCATCTCCGCGCGCAACAGCTCGGATGAAGGTCTCACCCAGACCGCGAGCACGCGCGTGATGAAGGCCGGCAAGCCGGTGGCGATCACCAGTTCCGGTAACTCAGTCGTACGTTAACGGAGGAATCCGCAACAGGAATTCACGGAATTCACGCGGCTCTTTACAGCCCCCCAAAGTCGCCACGTGGATATATAAGACCCCAACTACCCCCAAGTTGACTGCGAAAACGCCCGCTCCCCACGGGCGTTTTCTTTTTTGTTGGCGTGCTGCTCCGCCCCAGCAGGCGCTAGCGAGCAGCCGGTACCGTCTCGATCAGCTTGCCGCTAAAGACCGGCGCCGAGGTCGGCTGGCCGCTCGGCGAGCCGCCGGCCTGCTCGACCGTCACCGCAAAGAGAGCGGTGTTGATCGTACTGGCGTCGTAGGTGGCGAGCGCCGGGCGCGCGGTGAATTCGCTGCCGCCGATCACGCCGAGCGAGCGCGGTTGCGGCAGGCGGTCGGAAATCAGCCAGAGCTCAAAGCTCTTGCCCGGCTCGGCATCGGCCCCGACCTTGCGGACGGTGAAATTTTTCGTCGCCGCATCGACCGTCAAGATGAACGCGGGTGAACCGCCGTCACGCTGCAGCAGCGCGACATATTGCGCCGAGGGTGTCGGCTGTGGCGCCGGCGTCTTCACCTCGACGGTCTGGATGCGCGGCTTGGGCCGCAGCGCCTCCGGTAACAGTTCCGGCCGATAGACCTGCACCGCCAGCATCGCGATAAGCGATGCGGCAATTGCGGTGGCAAAGGAAGCCACATTGCGCCAGCGCTTCGCGCGGCCCGTCAACTGGATGACGTTCGAACTGTCCGCAACCGCATTGTCTGCCACGCCCGGCGCCGTGACGGCTGGCGGTGCCTCGGCCACCACGGGCTCGGCCGGAGGCGCAGGCTGCGGCGCCTGAGGCAGCGTCAGCGGCGCCTGCGCTTCCGTGGAACTTCCAATCGCGGCCTTGATGTTTTCCCACACGATCGGCCGCGGCTCGACCGAACCGACCATCTGGTTCAAGACGCCAAGGCGGTATTCCCAGGCGTGAACGAGCGCGCTGTATTCGGCATCGACGGCCATCATGGTCTCGACCTGCGCGCGCTCGTCGGCATCGAGGGTGCCGAGCGCATATTCCGCAGCGAGTGCAATATGGTCTTCGCTATAGGCCATCGTTCAAGACCCGGACCCTAGTCCGAGACACTCCCTTATCTCCATCATGCTGCGGCGCAGCCACGTCTTCACCGTATTCACCGGTGTCTCGAACTTGACGGCGAGCTGTTCGCGGCTCCAGCCGTTGTAGTAGGCGAGCAGCACGAGCTTCTGCCGATCCGGCTCCAGGCGGCCGACGCATTCCAGCAACCGCTTCAACTCTTCCGTCATCTCGCGCCGCGCCAGCGGATCGGGCGACTCGGCCGCCACTTCCATGGCGGTCGGCTCCTCCTCGATCGAGCTTTCGCTCTTCTTGCGCACCACATCGATCGCCCGGTTGCGCGCGATCGACGCCATCCACGTGATCGGCGAAGCGAGCGCCGGGTTGAACTGTCCCGCGCTGTTCCAGATCTTGACGTAAGCCTCCTGAATGACCTCCTCCGCGAGGTCCTGACGCCTCAAGATACGGAGCACGACGCCGAAGAGTTTCGCGCGCGTGGCGGCGTAAAGGCGCTCAAAAGCGGCCTCATCCCCCTTCGCCACCGCGGCAATCAGCCAGACCAGCTCCGCTGGCGTCAGCATTCAACGACCCCCAAGATCGATCTCGGTCCTCCATCGCGTCGTACGCTGGAGCAATCGAGAAGTTTCGTAGCATACCCTGCGTCAAACTGGGCACCAAGTCGCCGATTCCGGGCAATCCGCCAAGAAAACCACCAAGAAAAAACCCGGGCCTTGTGGCCCGGGTTTTCGATTCCTTCAACCGATGAGTGTGAGAAGCGTCAGGCGACGCCAAGCCGGGCGCGCATCAGGCCGATACTGTCCATGTCGGCCTGTTCGCGGGCGCTCTCCTCGGCGCGCTCGCGCGCCTGGTCGCGCTCGTCGAGCAGTTCGACCTTTTTCAATTCCTCGAACGCCTCGCTCAACAGGCTTTTGGCATCCTCGAGCTGGATGCGCAGTTCGTCGGCGGAGCGGGTCAGGTTTTCCCGGCGCTGGATCGCGGCCTTGGCGTAGGTCGGATAGGCGAAGTGGGAGGGGTCGTTGATTCCGGCCCGCTCCTGCTCGGTCTGGATTTCGCGCTCGAGATCAACCGACATGCGCTGGAAGTCGGCGATCATGCCTTCGATCTGGGTAACCCTTCGGCGCTTCTCGTCGACCTGAAATTTCTTCAGGCGGATCAGCGTTTCTCGTGACTTCATCGACTCATACTCCCCAGAAGTCCCAATCTGAACGCGGGACGGAGCCGGCTCCCTCGGGGGACCCCACCGGCGTCATTAATCATGTGCCGGGGATGATGGCCTGACAAAGTTAGCGTTCCGTTTCCAAATTGGCGAGGATCTGCGCCAATTGGCGGTAGCCGTCATCGAGGCTCGAGTTTTCGTCCTTGGCCTGGCGCAGAAAGGCTTCCAGCGGCTCGTGCAACCGGATCGCCTCGTCGACCTCCGGGCTCGAGCCTGCCCGATAGGCGCCAAGCCGGATCAGTTCCTCCATGTCGGCGTAGGTCGCCATCACCTGGCGGCCCCGCATGATTATGGGAAGATAGTCGGGATTGGCCGATCTCGGCATGGTGCGCGAGACCGATTTGAGAATATTGATCGCGGGAAACCGTCCGCGCTCTGCAATCGAGCGCTGCATAACGATGTGACCGTCCAGAATGCCACGCACCGCATCCGCGATTGGTTCGTTGTGGTCGTCACCATCGACCAAGACCGTGAAAATGGCAGTGATGGTGCCGACGCCGGTGCCCGGCCCTGCCCGTTCCAAGAGTTTTGGCAGCTCCGTAAACACCGTCGGCGTATAGCCTTTCGCGGTCGGCGGCTCGCCGGCCGACAGCCCGATCTCGCGCTGCGCCATCGCAAAGCGCGTGACCGAATCCATCAGGCACAGCACGTCCTTGTCCTCGTCGCGGAAATATTCTGATATCGCCAGCGTCAGGTAGGCGGCCTGCCGCCGCATCAAGGCGGGCTCATCCGATGTCGCCACCACCACCACCGAGCGCGCCAGGCCTTCGTCGCCAAGATCCTCCTGCAGAAATTCCTGCACCTCGCGGCCGCGTTCCCCGATCAGGCCGATGACGGTGATATCGGCATCGACATTGCGCGCCAGCATCGACAGCAGCACCGATTTGCCGACACCGGAGCCGGCGAAGATGCCGAGCCGCTGGCCGCGGCAGCAGGTCAGGAACGTGTTGAGCGCCCGCACGCCGAGATCGAGCGGCGCCCCGACGCGCTTGCGCGAATGCGCCGGCGGCGGCGCATTGCGATAGGGCATGGGCGACGGGCCCTGCACCAGCGGCCCCTTGCCGTCGATCGGCTCCCCCATGGCGTTGATGACCCGGCCGAGCCAGGCCGGCGACGGCCGCACCTGGCTTGCCGCCGTCGCAATGACCGCGCGGCAACCACGCCGGACGCCGTCGAGTCCACCGAACGGCATCACGACAGCATTGCTGCCGGAAAAGCCGATTACCTCGGCCGGGATGAAGCGGCTTCCGCCGGTCTCGATGACGATGCGGGCGCCGACCGACATCGCATGAATGGGCCCTGCGATCTCGACCATCAGGCCGCGCACGCCCACAACGCGGCCATATATATTGACGCCGTCGATATCGCCGATCTGCTCCGCGAGCGCCTTCATTGCGAAAACCTTAAGTTTCCGCACTTTAAGAAACCGCGCTTAACCTCGTGTTTACCCGCATCATTAATCATTGCGTCACTGTCTTTGGTGACTGAAAGCGCTTGCCCGTCAGAAGAAGGGCTAAACGCGGGAGTCGGTTAGGCCCGCCTCTTAATCTGGAACCTGAGTGGGCACTATGGAGAAAAGCTGCTTCCGAGCAACATCTTAGGGCGATTCGTTAGAAATTGCACTTAAAGAGCTTGCGAACCGGAATCAGATTTTGTTAACCATGTGTCTGTCAGGATCCGAATCAGTTGTTAAAGGCGTTTTGAGTGCCGCAAGTGCGGCCGACCTGACGCCCGGAGCGGCGGACTAAAGGGGACTGGCATGCGCGTTTTGCTGATAGAAGATGACAGCGCCGTCGCGCAGTCGATCGAATTGATGCTGAAATCCGAGAGTTTCAACGTCTACACGACGGATCTCGGAGAAGAAGGCGTCGATCTAGGTAAGCTTTACGACTACGATATTATCCTTCTCGACCTCAACCTGCCCGACATGTCCGGCTACGACGTGCTCAAGCAGCTCCGGGTATCGAAAATCAAGACTCCCATTCTGATCCTCTCCGGCCTCGCCGGCATCGAGGACAAGGTCAAAGGTCTCGGCGTCGGTGCCGACGACTACATGACCAAACCGTTCCACAAGGACGAACTGGTTGCCCGCATCCACGCGATCGTGCGCCGTTCCAAGGGTCACGCCCAGTCGGTCATCCAGACCGGAGATCTCGTGGTCAATCTCGATACCAAGACGGTCGAGGTCGGTGGCCAGCGCGTGCACCTGACCGGCAAGGAATACCAGATGCTGGAGCTGCTCTCGCTCCGCAAGGGCACCACGCTCACCAAGGAAATGTTCCTCAACCACCTCTATGGCGGCATGGACGAGCCCGAGCTGAAGATCATCGACGTCTTCATCTGCAAGCTGCGCAAGAAGCTCGCGAACGCCTCCGAAGGCCGCAACTTCATCGAAACCGTGTGGGGCCGCGGCTACGTGCTGCGCGAGCCGCACGAGGCAGACGAGCGCATCCCCGCCTGATCAGGGCTTACGGCGAGCCCAAGGCTCGCCACCCCCGACTGGACCCCGCCCGAAATGGCGGGGTTTTTGTTTGGGCCACTGCCACGCGACAAATTCGCCTCCCCGGATTGAAACCCGCTTTGTCTCGTACTTGACGGAGTCATCCGCAAACGAGGGGGAAGTCATGAAAAACGTCAGGCTGGCTGCCGCTGTCGCGCTCGGATCGGCATCGGGCGCACTCATCGGCTATTCGGCGCTCGCCGGCGGCGACAAGGTCGCCTTCCCGGAGAATTTCGACAAGGGCACGCTCTACGCCACGGTCGATCGTTACGACAACAAGCAGTATCGCGAGCTCTATGCGACGCCAGCAGCGGTCGATGCGGTACGCAAGGGGCAACCGATCCCGAGCGGCACGGTGCTGACGCTGGTGCAGTACAAGGCGCAGCTCGATGCGGCCGGCGAGCCTCTCAAGGATGCCAACGGTCGTTTCCAGAAGGGCGAACTCGTTGCTTACACGGTGATGGAAAAGCGCGACGGCTGGGGCACCGAGTACAAGGACGACATTCGGAACGGCGAATGGGAGTATCAGGCGTTTGGCCCGGACAAGAAAGTCAACGACAAGGCCAATTTGACGGCCTGCTTCACCTGCCACAAACCGCATGCCGGGCAGGATTTCGTTATCTCACTGGCGGGCTTGAAGGGCACGCCCGAAGGCGCCATGGCAAAGCCGGCGCCGGGGCCCGGCGTGGTCTCAATCTCCGACTTCAAGTTCGGGCCGGAGACCGTCGTCGTCAGCAAGGGCCAGACCATCACCTGGCACAACACTGACTCCTCGCCGCACCAGGTCACGATCACTAGCCCCAAGGCGCAGCGCTCGCCGATCGCGTTGAAAGGCCAGACCACCCAGCTCACCCTCACTGACGCCGGAATCTACGATTACATCTGCGGCCTGCACCCGGCCATGAAGGGCAAGATCGAGGTCAGGGAATAGCCGGCTGAATCAAGGCCGCCATGGAAGTTTTGCGAACCCCGCCCGAAATGGTGGGGTTTTTGTTTGGGATTGAACCGCCTGCCCCGATGCGTCGACTGACAGATCGTGCGAACCTGCCGGAACGCACGAGTTGGGGCGAAATTCAATGATCCTGCAATCCCTCGCCGGGCTGCCGGCGTTTCTGGTGTATTTCTGCACGGCGATCGTTGCCGTGGTTGCCTACCTCTTCGTCTATACCCGCATCACCGCGCACAACGAGTTCGATCTGATCCGCGCCAATGAGCCGGCCGCCGCGATTGCGCTGGGCCTGAGCCTGCTCGGCTTCGTGCTGCCGCTGGTCAGCGCCATCACCCATTCGGCCAATGTCTGGGATTGCCTGATCTGGGCCGCGATCGCGCTGATCGTGCAGATCATCGTCTATTACCTCGTCAGGGTTCCGGTGCCGAACCTGTCGAAGCGGATCGCATCGGGCGAACTCGCCGCCGCGATCTGGCTCGGGCTGTCCTCGCTGGCCGCCGGCGCGATCAACGCCGCTTGCATGACCTACTGACCATGGCGAACAATTCAGAGCCTGAATTCGGCAAGCGCAAGCCGGTCTCGGTGCCGGCGGCGCCGCGTCCCGTTCCGCCGCCGGCCAAGCGTTCAGGCCATGTCGCACTCCTGCTGATGGGCACGTTTGCCGTCGGCGCCACCGCCTACACGCTGATGCCAAACCGCACTTGCGAGCAACCAAACCCGCACTTGGCATCGCCGACGCAAAACACCGCCGAGTGCTCCTCCCACAGCTCTTCCTCGGGCCATGGCGGCGGCTCCGGCGGCGGCTCGTCGCGCAGCGGTTACTATAGCAGCGACTACTCCTCTTCGAGCCATTCCTCCTCCGATTCCGGCTCGCATTCGGTGCAGCGCGGCGGCTTCGGCTCGTTCGGGCATGCCATCGGCTTTTCAGGCGGTTGAATTTCATGCAACGGATCGTCTGCCCCGAACGTGACGACTGGCGTGCCACCGCCGAAGGCGTCGGGTTTACTTTTCACACCATCAATGGCGAACGCTATTGGGATGAACGGGCCTATTACGCGTTCACGCTGCAGGAAATCGAACGGCGGATCGAGGCGCCCACCGCCGAGATCGATGCGATGTGCCTTGAGCTGGTCGGCCGCGTGATCAACGACGAAAAGTATTTGCGCCGATTGAAAATACCCGAAGCGTTCTGGCCGCTGATTTCCGAGAGCTGGCGCCGCCGTGACGCCAGCCTCTACGGCCGGCTGGACCTGAGCTACGACGGCTGGAGCCCGGCGAAACTGCTGGAATACAATGCCGATACGCCGACCTCGATTTTCGAAGCAGCGGTTTTTCAGTGGACCTGGCTCGAACAGGCGATGGAGCGCAACATCATCCCGAAACGCGCCGACCAGTTCAATTCAATCCACGAGCGCCTGATAGACGCCTGGAAGAAACATGGCGGCGCCAAGCATCTTCATCTCACAGGAATGACCGACAATGCCGAGGATGCCGGTACGCTGGCCTATCTGCAGGACACTGCGAGCCAAGCCGGATTGAAGACGACATTGATGGACATCAAGGAAATCGGGTTGGATGGCAATGGCCGCTTCGTCGATCTCGACGACCGCGCCATCGAACTCGCCTTCAAGCTCTATCCCTGGGAATGGATGTTCCGCGACACGTTCGGCGAAAAACTCGCAACCGCGCCGACCCGCTGGATCGAACCACCATGGAAGGCGATCCTCTCCAACAAGGGCATCCTTCCCCTGCTGTGGGGGATGTTTCCGAAGCATCCCAATTTGCTGCCGGCCTATTTCGAGGACGATCCGAAGGCGGCCATGCTCGGCTCCTCGTTCGTGCGCAAGCCGCTCTATTCGCGTGAAGGCGCCAATGTTGCGCTCGTCAGCGCCGGCACCACGCTGGCGGAGCAGCAGGGCCCCTATGGCGCGGAAGGATTCATCCGGCAGGCTTTCGCACCGCTGCCGAGCTTCACCGACCTATACCCGGTGCTCGGAAGCTGGCTGGTCGATCACACGCCATGCGGCCTGTCGATCCGCGAGGACGAGAACCCAATCACCGGCAACGCGTCGCGTTTCCTGCCGCACGCGATCTTGTAGCGCGGCAGCAGAGGCGGTGTGTCGCGCTCCCTCGCCCCGCTCTTCGCGGGGTCGAGACGACCGAAGCTCGCTCTTAGAGGGTTGGTGGGGTGAGGGTGAGGTCGCATCCCTCGTTGAAGGGGGCACGCCTAATGGGCTTCGATTTTTAACCTTTAGACTAACAGACATCACTAAATGATGCCGTTATTGAGTCAGCGCTCGCTGGGGATCGAATCCGAAACAATGCGAATTAGATCAGCCGTGATTTCAACTTGTGCTTGGCAATATACGAATTGCAACGCGGTCATTTCTGATAGCTCACTCGCGAGCGCAAGCTTTCGAGCGTAATCTAACTTCACGGCCACAACCCGCTTTAGAAGAGCGATTGTTTCCTTGGAAGCTGGTGCAGCCGACTTTGTCCCGGCGTCGAAAAAGAACGCAAAAGCCTTTTCAGCGTTATCGAGGCCAGTGGCGACCAGGAGACGAAGTTCTGTCGGTACATCGAGTCCGGTTTCCATCACCGGCTCTCGGACCAATCAATCGGGTTGAACCTAGCACACACTTCAGGAACCGGAAGCTGGCGCACCAGCGGCTTTAAGCTGCTCCAGCAATCCAGGCACTTCGGCTGGTGGTACCGGTTTGCTGAGCAGGTATCCCTGAACTTCGATACAGCCCTCCTGGTTAAGGCAGCGCATTTGCTCTTCCGTCTCGACTCCCTCGGCGGTTGTCGTGATGCCGAAGCTCACACCCAGCCCGGCGATCGCCCGAACGATTGCCAGGCTACCCTCATCAACGAGCACATCCCGGACGAAGGATTGATCTATCTTGATCTTGTCAAAGGGAAAGCTGCGCAGGTAACCGATGCTAGAATAGCCCGTGCCAAAATCGTCCATGGATATCCGGACGCCCAGTGCGCGCAAATGGTTCAAGATCCCGATGTTTCTTTCGGATTTTTCGAGCAACACCGATTCCGTGATTTCCAACTCGAGGCGGTTTGCTGGCAGTCCCGACGAAGCCAACGCGCTCATGACGGTTGAAACAAGGTTCCCCTTGGCGAACTGCAAAGGAGACAGATTGACCGAGAGGTTGATTTCGTCCGGCCAGTGGACCGCCTCCATACATGCTTGTCTCAACGCCCACTCGCCCAGCGGCAGGATCAGGCCCATTTCCTCGGCGACCGGAATGAATTCCGACGGCGCCACCGAGCCCCGCTCGGGATGATGCCAGCGCATCAACGCTTCAAAGGCGGTTACCTTCTTGGTCTGCAGGTTAACCAGCGGTTGATAGAACAGGCTGAAGTCGCCCTGGGCCAACGCGTTGCGCATATCCCGCTCCAGCGACCGCCTGGTCTGGACGATGGCATCCATCTGCGGATCGAACATGCGAAATGTGCCGCGACCGCCGGACTTCGCGCTGTACATCGCGAGATCCGCGCATTTAAGGACGGTTTCCGCATTCATTTCACCAGGATGCACAATCGCAATTCCGACGCTCGCGCCCACAGTCACGTCGTTTCCCTCGATAGTCTGCGGATGAGCCGCGACCTCGATGACTCGCTCCGCAAGAGCGAGCGACGCTGATGGTTGGATACCCGATATCTGCAGGATCGCGAACTCGTCGCCGCCAAGCCGCGCAATGCGGTCCGTTGGCGGCAGCAGATCGCGAAGCTTGGCAGAAAGGGACTTCAGAAGCAGATCGCCGACCGAGTGGCCCCCGGTGTCGTTGACCGCCTTGAATCCATCGAGATCTACGAACAGGACCGCAAGCGGATGCGGTGTCACCGTTTCGTCTGTAAGCGCCTGCTCGAGTTGTTCCTTGAACAGCATCCGATTGCCGAGCCCCGTCAGCGAATCATGATAAGCTAGATATTGGGATCTCGCCTGCAGTTCCTCACGATCCGCGATCTCTTCCTTGAGCCTTTGATTGGCGTCGGCGAGGCGCTTGGTGCGCTCTTCCACGCGCGCCTCCAATGCTTCATTTGTCCTGCGAAGCTGCTCATTCGCAAACTCCACCTGCTGCTCGGCGCGCCTGCGGCTGATCTGCGTATTAACCCGCGCCAATGCGACCGAAAAATCCACCGGCTTCGTGACGTAGTCATTGGCGCCGCACTCGAGGGCGTCGACAATGTTGGTGCTTTCCGACTTGGCGGTAACCATGATGACGGGAAGTGCGGACGCCGATTTTCGATCGCGGATCCGCTTCAAGGTTTCTATGCCGTCAATTCCAGGCATCATGACGTCGAGAAGGACGAGATCGAACGTCTCTCTCTCGATCAGTTCAATGGCGGCAAGCCCGGATTCCGCCTCCGTGACGGCAAAGCCGCGCCGTTCAAAGCGCCGCGAAAGGATCGCGCGATTGTCGCTGATGTCGTCGACAATCAGCAAATGGGGACGCACCTCAGCATCGCTGGCGGTGGTACTCGTGGACTCCTGTGACGCAAAGTCCTCGAGACGAGTTACATTTGTGTTCTGGATGGACATCTTTACACCGCCGATGAACTGGCGACCGCAAACGCGGGCATGATGGACGGTTCATCGGCCGGCTGCTGCTCGGTCATCCAGGCCAGCACACGTATGGTGAAGCAGGATCCTCGTCCAGGCTCGCTGGTTGCCGAGATGCCTCCGCCCATCAGCGCACAAAGCTTCTGGCTTAGCGCAAGACCGAGTCCCGTTCCGCCATACTTGCTGGATGTCGCTTGGCTCGCCTGACCAAAATTCTGGAAGAGTCTCCCGATTTCGGACTCGCTGATGCCTATTCCGGTGTCCTGAACCTGGATCTCGATCCAGTCGCCCGCCTGATGCTTGCGGCGCTGCGCCGAGAGGACGATCGTGCCCGCTTCCGTGAACTTCGCGGCATTGCTCAACAGATTGAGCGCGGCCTGTCGCAGCTTGGTCTGGTCCGTCGACACGATGCCCAGGTTGGATGGGCACCTGACGACAAGCTTGTTCTTCTTTTCGGCCACCGTCGGCTGAACCGTGGCGACAACCTCGAGAACCATGTCATTCAGATCGAACTGTTCGATCTTCAGCTCGACATGGTTGGACTCGATCTTCGACAGATCGAGAACGTCGGTCACCAACGACAGCAGATGCTTTCCTGCGGAATTGATCCGTTCGAGATCCGGCTTCTTTCGGCTGTTCTTGCCCTCGAATTCCACACCCTCGAGCAAAATCTCGCTGAATCCGATCACGGCATTCAGCGGCGTTCGAAGCTCGTGGCTCATCTTGGCCAGGAAGATCGACTTCGCGCGGTTCGCCTCATCGGCCCTGTCCTTGGCTTCGCGCAGGCGCACCGCCGTCTCCCGATGCCTTTCGGCTTCGCGCTCGAGCTCGGATCCCACGGTGATCATGTTGGCGTAGTAGATCGCCATCCACGACATGTAGATCGTGGCGGAGAGGATCGAGATCCAGCCGACCGTCGAAAGTTGTTCGTGCGACAGTAGCGTCGGAAAACCCCACAGCAGGTAGGCAAGAATGAAGCCAAGAATGTTGAACGTGAACAGGCCGACGACGAGGATTGGCCGTTCCGACAGATAGAAGAAGCCAAGCAGCAGGCTGACGATCAACCACGGCAGAAATGGCGAGCTGACGCCGCCGTAGAAGTAGGCGCCGAACAACGAGGTGAAAGCAAGCAACTCAACGGAGATCAGCGCCGATAGCTGCAGGTTGCCGCTCGTCTTGTAGACGAACGGAAGAGTCCAGAACAGCCAGATGCAAGTGATGACGGTCCAGCAGGCAAAACCCTGGTGCGGGTCGCTGAGATAGAGAAACAGACTGATGGACTGCGAAAGTGCAGGCCCGAACAGATGAGTGAATATGAAGTTCTGCGCGAGTTCCCGCTCGGAGCGCTCGAGCTTGGCCTCCGCCGGAACAAACCAATCAATAAACTTAACGACTTCTTGCCAAACGGGCATATTGAGCCCCCACTGAAGTTTTATGGCAGGCAAGCTAGCGCACCGCCTTTTAAGAATCGGTTTAGTCGGGGGTGACTGTCGATTAACGCGGTTTTAAGCGAGCTGTGAAACTGTTAGCTGCCGGAAACTGTACTTATTTTTACTTGCAAAGTCGCAAGGGCAACGGATCGGAATATCGGAACACTAACTCGCAGGAAGCGGGCCCAATTTCATGAACGCCAAGTTTGCAACGGCACTTGCTGCCCTCGACAATCTGGTCAATTACTTCATTCCGCCCAGCATCGCCTCCGACCGCGATACGAGAAACCGTGCTCACGTGTTTCTTGTCAGTCACATCCTGGGTCCGTTCATCGGAAACGTCGTCCCGATTTCAATCTATCTGCTAGATCCTGCGCCCGGATATGACGTGGCGGTGTTGGCGGCGTCGATCACGTTGTTCTGGGTATTTCCGTTCATTCTGCGCGCCGGCGCGCCCTACGACACGCTTGCGCTCGTCTCGATCGAGAACCTGATCTTCTGCATTCTCTGGAGCTGCTTCTTCTATGGCGGCGTGACCTCCCCCACGCTTGCCTGGGTACTCGTCATACCGTTACTGGCATTTTTCTATCTGGGCTCGTCGAGCAAGCTGCGCCTGATCGTAATGATCATGTTCGTTGCCAACGTGGCGGTATTCACCTTCTTCTACTCGCGTGGGTTCGAAATCAACAGCAAGCTGCCGGTTGCTGCGATGCAGGGGCTTGGTCTCGTCTCGACGACGGCGGCGTCGATCTATGTGGCGATGATGGCGCTCTATTATGCGAAGATCCAGGCCTCGCAGGGCGAGCTAGAAAGCGAGATGCGGCAGCACATGGCGACGGCATCGGCGTTGCGTGCGGCTACCGAGGAAGCCGAGCGCGCGGGAGCCGCGAAATCCGAATTTCTGGCCAAGATGAGTCACGAGCTGCGCACACCGCTCAACGCAGTGATCGGCTACAGCCAGATGCTGCTCGAAGACGCCGAGATAGAAGGCGACAGGGAGGGTATTGCTGACCTGACCAAGATACACACGGCCGGACAGCACCTGCTGAAGCTCGTCAACGAGGTGCTCGATCTTTCCAAGATCGAAGCAGGAAAAATGGAGCTGCATCTGGAAGAAATAGATTTCAGCGAATTGCTTCGGGATGTTGCCGAACGGGCGAGGACCGCAGTTGAGGCAAACGGAAGCGAGTTCGCATGTTCGATCTCCCCCGATCTGGGGACCGCGCTCTGCGATGCTGGAAGGTTTCGCAATTTGGTTGGGCAGCTGACTGATAACGCAGCGAAATTCACCCACAACGGTACGGTAGAAATCGCCGCGCGACGCCTCAAGAGCGTGGCGGGCGATCAACTCATCGTTGACGTCATCGATACGGGAATCGGTATCGCGCCGGATCAAATGCCGAATCTCTTCGAGAAATTCACTGTCGCCGACGACTCCAGCACCAGCAAGTATGGCGGTACGGGACTTGGATTGGCGCTCAGCCAAAGGCTCTGCAAGTTGATGGGCGGCCAGATCTCCGTGGAAAGCGAACCCGGAAAGGGCAGCCGCTTCACCATCCGAATGCCACTCGTCGAAGGTCGGCGGAAAACCGACCGCTACGCCGCGGCCACGCTCGTTCCCGACGTCACCGATACTGCTCTGCCTGCTCCCGCCGGAATTGCCAATGCATAGAATTCTGCTTGTTGAAGACAATGAGATGAACAGGGACATGCTTACGCGCCGTCTCGAGCGCAACGGCTTTTCTGTCTGCTCCGCTTGCGACGGTCCGACGGGCGTGGATATGGCAGCGAGCGAATTGCCCGATCTGATCCTGATGGATGTAGCGCTCGGCGAAATGGACGGTTGGGAAGCAACACAGCGGATCAAGGCCAATCCGGCAACATCGGCCATTCCCATCATTGCACTGACAGCCCATGCGCTTGCCAGCGATCGCGACAAGAGCGTCGAAGTCGGATGCTCCGATTTTGATACGAAGCCTGTCGACATGCAGCGGCTGCTCGGCAAGATGCGGTCGCATCTGCCTTCGGTCGCTCGCGAGAGTCCGGCCGCCTAGGCCCACGCCGTCGAACTTCAGCGCGGTCAGTACTTCGCGACCACGGGGCCACCAAACCTGTAGTTCACGCGGGTCGTGACGAGATCAACATCCTGACGGGTGGCAACCGTGCCGGCGTAAGCACCAGCCGGGCTGGTAAAGTCAAACGTACGATCCTGCATGAACAGATGATCGTACTCCACACCGACCGACCAGTTCGAAGCGAAGCCGAATTCGAGGCCGACGCCTACCGCGGCTCCCCATCGCGTGTCGTTCGCAGCGCCGAGAACGATGCCGGTTGCATTGTCGGTGTAGCGGAAGCGGCTATCGGTGACGGCGCCGCCGCCCTTGACGTAAAACAGTGTATTTTCGACGGCCCAGCCGATCTGGCCGGTGAACAGGCCGAACGCTTCGATCCGTGACCGGTTGGTCGTGGCAGGGAACGGCGGGCTGATCTTGCTGCCGTTGAGGTCAGCCCAGTTACCCTGCGCTTCCAGACCAAAGACTGCGGCGCCTGCCTGCCAGCGATAGCCGATCTGGCCGCCGGCTACGGCGCCTGTCGCATCGTGGCAGCCTTCGGGGCCGAGCAGCGCAGGGGGTACCGGCGTGGGCGGAACAAGATCCCAGCAGTTGCGACTTGAGCCCCAGCCGCCGTTCGCGCCGATATAAAAGCCGGTCCATGAGAATACCGGAACAGGCGGGATGGGCGGGGCCGCCTTCACAGGCAATCGCAAATCCGCAGCGAATGCGGGCGCGGAAAGCGCACAGACAACCATCGCTGCCGCCGCGACCTGGCTTGAAATTTTGTGGAATGGCTGGCCTTTCAGGACGCCGATCATGAATTCCTCGCTTGCTCCGGATGGGCCTTGAAACATGAAAGACACATTGCGCCATCTATGGTTAACGCCGCCTTTACGCGCGCGGGCGCCCAAGACCCCCGCGGCCCTTCCTGGCGTCCGCCATGACTTTCTGTGCAGCTCTTAAGGTACAGAAAACCAAACACAAATTTCGCCGGAAAAGGCCGGAAAACTTCCCAATATCCAACCAGGAATTAATCTCGTCCCGGGCATCCTGCACGCTCAACAGAATAACCAAAAAATACGAGTTCGGGATGGCTTCAAACGATTCATACACCGGTATTGCGCCGGCCGCCTTGACGGGCAGCATGAGGGACTTCCGCGTCCCCGGTGGGGCAGACCTTTTGGGACGCACCGAAGGTTTCTTCCGCTGGCAGGATCTGCGCCGGCATCACGGCCTCTGGCCCTTCTCTCGTGCCACGGAGGACGGTCCCAAGACCGTTTGCTCTGCTCAGGACGACCGGGGCAACAGGATGCTCGGCGTAAACTTTGCTTCGCAGGACTATCTCAGCCTGGCATCGCATCCGGCCATCAAGGCAACGGCGATCGAGACTATCGAGCGCTGTGGGGTACATAGCGCTGGCTCTCCTGCGCTTGTCGGCAACACTTCGTACTCGGTAGCGCTCGAGCGCAAGATCGCCGAATTCCTGGCGATGGACCACGTCGTGTTGTACCCGACAGGTTGGGCCGCGGGCTTCGGCGTCGTGAAGGGCCTCGTCAGGTCGGCCGACCATATCGTGATGGACATGCTGGCACACTCCTGCCTGCAGGAGGGCGCTCACGCCGCAAGCACCAACCTTCATCTGTTCCGGCACCTCGACAACGAATATTGCCGGAACATCCTCGCGAAAATCCGAGCCAAGGACAAAGAGAACGGAATCCTCGTGATCACGGAGGGATTGTTCTCGATGGACTCTGACACCCCCGATCTCGCTGTCCTGCAAGCTCTCTGCCACGAATTCAATGCGACTCTTGTCGTCGACGTCGCACATGATCTTGGCTGCTTGGGCGAGGACGGCCGCGGCCACATCGGCTTGCAGAACATGCTCGGCAAGGTCGACATAGTGATGGGGAGCTTTTCCAAGACGTTTGCGTCAAACGGCGGGTTCGTCGCCTGCAAGAGCCGAGCGGTGCAGGAATATCTACGCTTTTACAGCGCCCCTGCCACTTTCTCCAATGCCCTTTCGCCGGCGCAGGCCGCGACGATCCTGAAGGCATTCGAGATCGTCGCTTCCGGCGAAGGGCACGCGCTACGGCGCAAGATGCTCGCCAACGTCCTGTCGCTTCGTCGCGAGTTGAAGCAGGCCGGCCTCGACTATTATGGCGACCCATCCGCGATCGTTTGCGTCAAAATGGGTTCGGAAGGCCTTGCACGTCTTGTTTCAAGACGCCTTATCGAACTCGGATTGGTCGCCAACCTAGTGGAATTTCCCGCCGTTCCCAAGGGCGCGGCCCGAATTCGCATGCAGGTGATGGCCAATCACTCCGAGGAAAACATCGCCTACGCTGTGCGAATACTGGCCACTGCAAAGGCGGAAGCGGAACTGGAACTCGATGAGCTGCGGCGGATCAAACCCGTAAAGGGCGTCGCAGCTTGATGCCGCGGCCCCCTGTCGAATGGCGAGTACGCCGTCACTCGCGCTGAGAAGATCGAAGTACTGTTTGCACACCTGAAGATCCTCCGCCTCGACCGGCTGAGGCTGAGAGGCCCCTACGGAGGGGCTCTACCCGCGAAATCCGATGACAACCGGAGCGCGCCGAGCGACCCCTCACCTGGCGCTACGCGCCGACCTCTCCCCGCGAAGAGCGGGGCGAGGTAAAGAAGATCAGCGCGCCGCGGCAACCGCCCGCAGGGTTTGCGGCACCAGGGTCGACGCCCCCACCCGTATCACCGGTGCGATGTTCGGACGATAAAGTCCGCGTCGCTCCGGATAGGGCTTGAAGCTGTTGGTGATGCCGACCACGGATTCGGCAGCGCCCAGCGCCAGCACGCCATCGGGCTCCAGCATCCGGGAGAGCCGCTCGAAGATGTTAGCCTTGGTATTCTGATCGAAATAGATCAGCACGTTGCGGCAGAAGATGACGTCGAACACGCCGAGATGGGAGAAGTCCTGCAGCAAATTGAGCTGACGGTGCTGCACCATGCCGCGGATCTCGGCATTGATCTGCCAGAGTTCGCCGTTCTGGGTGAAATATTTCACCAGCAACCCAATCGGCAATCCGCGCTGCACCTCGAACTGGCTGAAGGTACCGGCCCTGGATTTTTCCAGCACCGCCTGCGACAGATCGGTCGCGACGATCTCGGTACGCCAACCGGACAGCAGGGGTCCCGCCTCCTTCAGGCACATCGCGATCGAATATGGTTCCTGCCCGGTGGAGGAAGCCGCGCACCAGATGCGCAACGACCGGCGGGCCGCGCGCGCCTGCACCAGCGCCGGAATGACCGCTTCGCGCAAATGATCGAACGGAATCTTGTCGCGGAAGAAAAACGTCTCGTTGGTGGTCATCGCCTCGACCACCTCTGCCGTCAGCGTGTTGGCCCCGCCCTTCATCTTCTCGACGAGTTGGGAAATGCCCGGCAGGCTGGACTTGCGGGCCAACGGCAGCAGCCGGCTTTCGACCAGATATTGCTTGTCGGCCGAAAGATCGAGCCCGGAGCGCTCTTTCAGAAGCTTACGCAGATACTCATAGTCTGAAGGCGTCACGAACGATCTCCCGAAAACAACCGAACCAGTTTTGGCGCGATCTGATTGAGCGGCAGAACCGCCGCGCAAATACCTGCATTGGCGGCCGCGCCCGGCATGCCCCACACCACGCTGGTCGCTTCGTCCTGGGCAATCACGCTGCCGCCGGCGGCGACTATCTCCTTGCCGCCGCGCATGCCGTCGGAGCCCATGCCGGTCAGAATCACCGACATGATGCCGCCCTGCCAGACGTCGATGGCGGAGTTGAACAGCGGGTCCACCGCAGGCTTGCAGAAATTCACCGGCGGCCCGTCGTCGAGCGCGATCGTGGCGTCCGCGCCATGGCGCACGACGCGCATGTGGCGGCCGCCCGGCGCAAGATAGATCCGGCCGGGCTTGACGATCTCGCCGTCAACGGCCTCATGCGCCGTCCGGCGGCTCGCACGTGCCAGATGCTCGGCGAGAATTGTGGTGAAGGTTGGCGGCATGTGCTGGGTGATCAGCACCGGAAAACGATCGATCACCGGGCCGATGTCGGCGACCAGCGCCATCAGCGCCTGCGGGCCGCCGGTCGACGAGCCGATCAGAAGCACACGCGGCGCCAGCATGCTGAAGGGCCGGCGCGCCAGTGGCAGTTGCGCAACCGGTGCGGCGACCGGATGAACGGATACCTCGCGCACCCGCTCGGCTGGTGCCGGAGCCGGGCTCGCGCCCGGCGACGCACGGCGGCGGGCCCTGGCGCCCAGATGGCGAATCTTCTGGATCAGATCGTGGTGGAACGTCTCGGCAGCGGTGGCCTCGCGCGTGCTCTCCGGCTTTGGAATGTAGTCGGCGGCGCCGAGCGAGAGCGCCTTGAAGCTGATCTCCGCATTGCGGCGGGTCAACGTCGACGCCATGATGATGACGAGGTCGCGCTTTTTCGCAAGCAACTGGGGCAGCGCAGAAATGCCGTCGAGCTCCGGCATTTCGATATCGAGCACGGCGACATCGGGTTTGATGCGATCGATCTGGTTGACGGCGTCGAGGCCGGTGCGCAGGGAGGCGGAGACCTCCATGTCCGGCTCGGCGCCGATCCAGCGCGAGATCATCCCGCGGATCACCACGGAGTCGTCGACCACCATCACGCGCAGCTTGTCTTGCCTTGTCGAGATTGGCGGCGGACACTTCGTTAACGCAACACTCATTACTTCACCCGACCCAACTCAAGCGGCACACTTGCAAAACCAACGCCGATGGCCGTCGAGCCGCCGGGATCACATAGAGATCAGATCAAGCCGACTTCCTGGAACTTCGCGGTGACGATGTCCTTGTCGAACGGCTTCATGATGTATTCATTGGCGCCGGCATGCAGCGCACGCGCGATGTGCGCGACGTCGTTTTCGGTGGTGCAGAACACCACCTTGGGCGCGTCGCCGCCGGGCATGCGGCGCAGATTGCCGAGGAATTCGTAGCCGTCCATGACCGGCATGTTCCAGTCGAGCAGAACCGCCTCGGGCATCGCGCGCTTGCAGACTTCAAGCGCCTTCTCGCCGTCCTCGGCTTCGACGATTTGAAAGTCGAGACCTTCGAGGATACGTCGCGCGACTTTTCGGATGACGCTGGAGTCATCAACGACCAGACATGTTTTCATTTTAGGCCTCCACTTGCATCAATTCCCAAGAGGGATGTTTCCGTACCGGGTTGGATTCTCATGCCGCCATCAGGTCAGGCATGATTTCGAGAACGCGATCGACGTCGAGGACGACCATGAGCTGGCCGTCGAGGCGGTGCACGCCGCCGGCGAGCTTGGCGAAGCGGGAATCCAGGTTGACGGGGTTTTCCTCGCGGCCATTGTCGGGCAGCCGCAGCACCTCGCCGATCTGGTCGATCAAGAGGCCGTAGGACTCGCCGCGCAAGTCGACGCCGACCGCCATCGGCGGCTTGCCGTCGTCGTTCTTCGGCAAGCCGAGCCGGGCGCGCATGTCGACCACGGTGACGATGCGGCCGCGCAGATTGAGCACGCCGGCGATCTCGGCGGAGGACAGCGGCACCCGCGTCAGCCGTTCCGGCATGAACACGTCCTGGACGCGGGAGATCGGCAGGCCGAACAATTGCCCGCCGATCACGGCGGTGACGTATTCGGCCACGGTGCCCTCGATGGTCTCGGTCTTGGTTGTCATGGTCTGTTACCGTTCTCTCGTTTTGAGCATGATCATTTCGGAAAACCGGTTCCCACTTTTCCGGATCATGCTCTAGGCCGCGCGCCGGGTCTCGGCGGTCTGTTCCTTCAGCGCCGCGATCAGGCCGGGGCGGTCGAACTTGGCGACGTAGTCGTGGAAGCCGGCCTGCCGGCCGCGCTCGATCGCCGCCGGCGACACCAGCGAGGACAGCGCGATGATCGGCAGCGTGCCCAGATTGTTGTCGGCGCGGATGACTTCCGCGAACTCGAAGCCGTTCATGTCGGGCATCTCGATGTCGGTCAGCACCACGTCGAAGGTCTGGCCCGAGCGCAGCGCCGAGAGCCCCTCCTGGGCGTTGACGGCGACCCGCACCTTGTAGCCGGCGGCCTTCAAGACCGGCGCCAGCATGTTGCGGAAGAAGGCGGAGTCGTCGACCAGCAGCACCGATTGCGCGGTCGAGGAGGCCCGCATCTCCTTGCGCGAGAACCAGTCGGCAAACGCCATCGGCAGGAAGTGGCCGACGTCGATCACCTCGGTGGCCTGGCCCTTGATCACGGCGGAACCCAGAATGCCGTCCTGCTGGCCGGCGACCTCGATGTGCAGCCGCTCCTCGACGATGTCGATGATCTCGTCGACCACGAGCCCCATCGAGCGGCCGTCGTCGGCGAACACCAGGATCGGCTGCGAGCCGGTGCTCTGGACCGTGACGCCGGCCATCTGCACCAGCGGCATGAGCTGGTCGCGGTACTGCACCATGTAGCGGCCGTTGGAGAGCTCGATCTTGTCGGTGGCGATCTCTTCCAGCCGGGTGACGAGGCCGAGCGGCACCGCCTTGGGCTGCGAGGAGCCGGCGCGGAACACGAGCAGCGAGGTGAGCTGTTCGCCGGACATGGCATGCGCCGCGGAGGCTTCGTCGGCCATCTCATGGGCCGAGGCGCCGGAGGCGCCGAGCGCCTTGGCAATGCCGTTGGGGTCGATGATCATGATCACGGCGCCATCGCCCAGAATGGTGTTGCCGGAGAACATGTCGATGTGCCGCAGCTTGGTCGACATCGGCTTGACCACGATTTCTTCGGTGTGGAACACGCCGTCGACCACGATGCCGAAGGTCTGGCTGCCGACCTGCGTCACCACGATGAAGCCGTTCTCGGGGTCGCTGGACGAGCCGTCGTCGATCTTCAACAGCTTCTTCAGGTGCATCAGCGGCAACAGCTTGTTGCGCAACCGCAAGACCGCGGTGTCCTTGATGCGCTCGATGCGGTGTTCGGAGTTGGCGCGGGCGCGCACCAGCTCGACCACCGACAATTGCGGGATCGCAAAGCGGTCGCCGGCGGCTTCCACGATCAGGGCCGAGACGATCGCCAGGGTCAGCGGGATCTTGATGGTGACGGAAGAACCTTCGCCGGCCACGCTCTTGATGTCGATGGTGCCGCCGATCTGGTCGATATTGGTGCGCACCACGTCCATGCCGACCCCGCGGCCGGAGACCGAGGTGACGGCGGCGGCGGTGGAGAAGCCCGGCGCGAAGATGAACTTGTGGATCTGGGCTTCGGTCATCTTCTCCAGTTCGGCCTCGGTGACGAGACCGTTCTGCAGCGCTTTGGCCTTGATCCGCTCGGTGTTCAGCCCGCGGCCATTGTCGGCGATGCAGATGATGATGTGGCCGCCCTCGTGATAGGCGGAGAGCCGGATCGTGCCCTGCTCGCCCTTGCCGGCCGCGAGCCGCTCGGCCGGGGTCTCCAGGCCGTGGTCGGCGGAGTTGCGCACCATGTGCGTCAACGGATCCTTGATCAGATCGAGCACCTGGCGGTCGAGCTCGGTGTCGGCGCCGTGCATCTCCAGTTCGATCTGCTTGCCGAGTTCGCCGGAGAGGTCGCGCACGATGCGCGGCAGCTTCTGCCAGGCATTGCCGATCGGCTGCATCCGCGTCTTCATGACGCCTTCCTGCAGCTCGGCGGTGACGTTGGAGAGCCGCTGCAGCGGCACCTTGAACTCGGTGTCCTCGTTGCGGCGGGAGATTTCCAGGAGCTGGTTGCGGGTCAAGACCAGCTCGGAGACCATCGTCATCAGATGTTCGAGGGTGTCGACGTTGACGCGGATCGACTGGTTGGCGATCTTGTCGGCGACCTCGCCGTCGACTTCGGCGGCGGCGGCGCGCTTGGCCGGCTTTGCCTTCGTTTCCTTCGCAGCTTCCTTGGCCTCCGGCGCCGGCGCAGCCTTGGCGACGGGAACCGGCGCGGCTTCGGTCGCGGTCTCGCGGAAGGCGCGCTCGAGGTCGTCGAGCGAGACTTCGCCCGGACGCAACGGGCGTTCCAGCACCTGCTCGACCAGCGTGCCCTTGGTCATCGCGGGCGGAGCCGGCGGCGCGGCGACGACGGGAGCGGGTTCAGGCTGCACCTCGGCAGGGTGACCACCTTCGGCCATCGCATGCAGCTTCTCGATCAGGTCTTCGTCGGTGCCCTCGGGCTCGGTCTCGGTGGCTTCCAGGCCTGCGAGGATTTCCTTGATGCGGTCGATGCTCGACAGGATCAGCGTCACTGCTTCGGCCTTGACCGGCATGCCGTCGCGGAACTTGCCCATCAAGGTCTCGCCGGCATGGGCAAGGGCTTCGAGCCGCGGCAGGCCCAGGAAAGCCGCAGGTGCCCTTGATGGTGTGGACGAGGCGGAAGATGTTATCCAGAATCTTCGCGTCGCTCGGGTCCTGCTCGAACCGCACCAACTGATTGTCGACCGTATCCAGGCTCTCGCTGGTTTCGGTCAGGAACTCCCGCAACAAATCATCCATGAAACTGGCCTTCGTACGCACCGGCACGCGACATCGACGCGCCTTACGGAACAGGGCCAGCTTCTATGCAAAGCGTTTAATATTGGTTGAGCAAATGGAAAAGAACGGGATCAACAAAGAGATAAGACGGCAGAAATGAATTCTGCCGCCTGTTTTCAACCGTTGGTTAACCATGTCGGCGCTGCGCCGCGCTCAGGAAGCAGTAACGAGCACTTTTTCCCCGTCGGGCTCAAGCGTCACGCTCAGCCCGCAGGCCTGCGCCAACAGCCGCGTATAGTAAGGCTGCACCGCATGCGCGTCGACGGTCGCCGTCGAACTCGCGCTCACGAGATTGGCGATGTTCTGCGGCACGCGCGCGTTGAGGCCCGAAGACGTGACGCGAAAACCCATCGTCTCGCCGTCGCCGATCGGATCGATCGTCAGCGTGCCGCCGCGCGGGATCGTTTGCTGCGCGATGATCAGCATGTTCAACAGCAGCTTGACGCGGTTCTTCGGCAGCAACAGCCGCGGCAGATTCCAGGTGATGGTGATCTTGCCGTCCTCGATGTGGCCGCGTGCCATGGTCTGGGCATCGCCGAGATCGATCTGCGCGCCCGCCGATCCGGCAGCGCCGAACGCCAGGCGGCAGAACTGCAACCGTGCGGAGGCGGTCTTGGCGCTCTTGCGGATCAGATCGAGCGCGAAATCGCGGTCTTCGGGCTTCGGGTTGTCGTCAAGCACCTCAAGCCCATTGACGATCGCGCCAACCGGGCTGATGAGATCGTGACAGACTCGCGAACACAGCAGCGCCGCAAGTTCGAGGGTATCGGGAGCCGGACCGGGAGATGAAGTACCAGACATCATGGGTTCCTGGAAAGCCGCCGGGTCACAAATTGCTGGCGGACCGTTACGAATCACGCGTGCTTATCGGTTTGATACACTGCGCAGCCCCGTGCTGCCAGCAGGGGGCGGCAATGGTAAGGCAGGACGAACAGCAAATGGGCCGAGCTCATGAATGAGGCACGTCCGCCCGCGCTCGATCGCGAGGCCGCAGCAGTGCTGATCGAACCGCTGACCGAGATCGTGATCCGGGCCGGCGCCGCCATCCTTGCCGTCAACCGTTCCGCCATGAAGGTCGACGGCAAGACCGACGGCTCGCCGGTAACGGAGGCCGATCTGGCGGCCGACCGAATCATCGCCCAGGGCCTTGCCCAGGTAGTGCCCGAAATACCTGCGCTCTCGGAAGAGCGCGTCCAAACGTCCGCGCTGCCCTATATGGAAAGCTTCTTCCTGATCGATCCGCTCGACGGCACCAAGGAATTCGTCGCCGGCCGCAACGAATTCACCGTCAACCTGGCGCTGGTGACCCGGAGGACGCCGCTGCTTGGCATTATCAGCGCACCTGCGCTCGGGCTGATCTGGCGCGGCATTGTCGGACGCGGCGCGGAGCGGCTGACGCTCGGCAAGGGCAAGCCGCTCGTCGAGCCTATACGTACCCGCCCCTGCCCGCCGCGCGGCCAGCCATGGACCGTGGCGGTCAGCCGCTCGCATGGCGACGCCAGGACCGAAGCCTTTATTGCCGCAAGACCGGGGGCCGTACGGTGCGAGCTTGGCTCGGCGGTCAAATTGGGCCGGGTGGCCGAAGGCTCCGTCGATATCTATCCCCGGCTGTCGCCGGTCTCGGAATGGGACGTGGCCGCGGGCCATGCCGTCGTCGCGGCCGCCGGCGGCAAGATCACGGATTCAACCGGCGCCGCCCTGCAATTTGGCACGGGACGGACGGGCTTCATCGTTCCCGAATTCATCGCCTGGGGCGATCCGAAGGCGACGCCCTGAACGCGGGGCCTGTAACCCGGGCGAGCGCAGCGACCGCGGGAACAGTGCCGGCCAAATGGAAGCTACTGCGCCAGCCCTCGCTCGAGCGCCGGCCAACGTGCGGTGGCTTCCTCGACGAAACGCGCCGGTTCGGCGGCGAACGCATCGCGGTTGTCCTCGCGGCCGAACAAATAGAGCCGCTGGCCCGCAACCACCCAAAAGCGCGGGTTGCCTGCATAGGTAACCCCTCGCCCCAGGTCGACCGGATCATAGCCGCCGAACTGAGGCCCGTAGATATCCGGATGCGCGACGAAAGAAGCGCGATTGCCCTCGTTGCGGAAACGCCAGACGGCGCCGGCTTCGCGAGCCTCGAAATCGGGTAAGCCCTCGATGGCCATGGATTCCGTAAAGTAGGCGACGGGATCGAAGCCTCCGATGGCGAGTCCGGAATAGCGGTTCACCACCACCCGCTCGGTGGTCGCGGCGCGCGCGGCGAAATCAAGGCTGGCTGCGCAAAAAAAACTTGCCAATAAGGCAAAAGCGGCCATTTGGGGGCGCGAACCGTATCTTTCCTGCCGTTGTGCCGTCATTGTCTGAATTGATACCAATTGAACCGTTGATTTTCCTTGGCCGATGGCAGGAAGCCTGAAACGGTGGACTTATGCCGTTATATCGAAGCCAAAATGCCGTTGTGCCGTCATAGTTGGTGCCGATAACATGCGAGTCGAGGGGACACTGGGCGCAACCTAGAGCCATGCTTGTTGGCGTCAGGTTAAGGCGGCGGCCAGAATTCGATGCCAGGGGTTCTTTCATGACGTTTGCTTCACGCCTTGCCGCGGTGACGTTCGCCGCGCTGATGTGCTGGACCGTGCCAGCTTCTGCGCAGCAGCCGCCGCCGGGAGGGCCTTATCCGCCCCCACCGGGCGGACCTTACCCGCCACCACAGCGGCAGCCGGGTCCCGAGACTTTCGGGCCCGAGGAGTTGGTGTCGGCCGGGCACAAGTTCTTCGGCAACGTCTCGCGCGGCCTCGCTTCGGTCATCGAACGGGCGGTGAGCCAATGGGGCTTGCCCAATGGCTATGTGCTCGGCGAGGAAGGCTCCGGCGCTTTTGTGGCGGGCCTGCGCTACGGCGAAGGCACGCTCTACACCAAGAATGCCGGCGACTTGCGTGTCTACTGGCAGGGGCCGTCGGTCGGCTTCGACTGGGGCGGCGACGGCGCGCGCACCATGACGCTGGTCTACAACCTGCCCGCCACCAACGCGATCTATCAGCGCTTCGTCGGCATCGACGGCTCCGCCTATATCGTCGGTGGCTTCGGCATGACCGCGCTGACCGCCAACAACATCGTGCTGGTGCCGATCCGTTCCGGCATCGGCTTAAGGCTCGGCGCCAATGTCGGGTATCTCAAATATACTCCACGGGCGACCTGGAACCCATTCTAAGCCCAGCTTCAAGCACAGACGCCAAGTCTCCCCGGATCTCCCCGGGTGGATTCAGGTTAACGCGGCATCGGGCTGGCGCAGGGTCGGGCTGGCGTGGCAATGTGATTAACGATTCCTTGTCTGTGTGGAGTAACCATCCATGATCGAGCCGATCATGTATCTGGCGATCGGTTTTCTGGTCTCGATGTTGTTCGGCCTGATGATCGTGCCGCTGGTGCATAACCGCGCGGTGCGGCTGACGACCCGGCGGCTGGAGGCGGCGACGCCGCTGTCGATGGCCGAAATCCAGGCCGACAAGGATCAGTTGCGCGCGGAATTCGCCATGTCGGCGCGGCGGCTCGAAATGAGCGTCGAGCAGCTCAAGAACAAGACCACCAGCCAACTCGCCGAACTCGGCAAGAAGAGCGATGCGATCAATCGCATGAAGATCGAGCTCGGCGAAAAGAACGCCACGATCTTTGCGCTCGAAGCGCGCGAGAAGGCGATGAAGGAGCAGCTACGCGCCACCGAAGAGGAATTCGCGGCCAAGACCGAGCTGTTGCGCAACGCCGAGCAGGCGCTGACCGACAAGCAGGCCGAACTCGCCAGGATCAATCACGAATTGAACGACCGTTCGATGATGGCGGACAGCCGCCAAGTCGAGCTGGTCACGGTGCGCACGCAGATCGAGGAACTGAAGAGCCGCGTCGGCGACGCCGAGAAGGAATTTTCGGCAACCCAGACCCGCCTCGCGCAGGAGCGCGCCGAGTCCGAGCATGCGACGCGCGAATTGACGGAAGCGCGCAGCCGTGTCGAAAATTTGAGCCAGCGCGTCACCGATCTCGACCGGCAATTGATCGTCCAGGTCAAGGAAGCCGAGATGCTCGGCAACCGCGTCAACGACCTCGAAGCGCGGCTGGCCACGCAAGGCAAGATCCTGGCTGAGCGCGAATACGAGAACAATCAGCTCCGGCAGGCGAACGAAAACGCCGAACGCACCGCGCGCGAACTGCGCGAGGAGATCGCAGGCATGAGCGGCGGCAAGTCGCCGACCGTGGAAAAATTGCGCACCGAGAAGGCGGCTCTGGAAGAGCAGCTTCGCATCGCCCGCGACGAGCGCGCCAAACTGCAGCGCGACATCAACGCGATCCAGCAGCAGGCCGAAAGCTCCTGGGCGACCGAGCGGATGGAAAACGCGCTGCTCCGCGAGCGCATCAACGACATCGCGGCCGAAGTTGCAAAACTCGCGATGCAGCTCGAGGGACCGAATTCGGCGATCGAGGCCATGCTGGCCGCGGAACCGGCCGTCCCGAAAGTGCCTGCCAAACCCGCCAACGACGTCGCCGGTGCCGCCCCCGCGATGGCGGAAGGCGGCGGGACGCTGGCCGAGCGCATCCGCGCGCTGCAGTCGCACGCTTCGCGGGCCCGCCAGCAGGGGGCGTAATTCCCCGTCCCCGCGCGAAAACGCGAGGTCACGGCCCGACTGATCGCTTGACACTATGGGCCCGTCCTTCGTAAATCGCGGGCTCTGACGGGGCTCATCGTTCGCCCATATTTCCCGGACGCATAGCTCAGCGGGAGAGCGTTCCCTTCACACGGGAGAGGTCCAAGGTTCGATCCCTTGTGCGTCCACCATTCCAAAGCCCGTAAATCGGGGCTTTTCTCTTTTGGTACCCGCCTATTCGGTAGATAGTCGCGTCACCAGCGTGACGCGTGTAGGCGCATCGAAATCGGCTTACCTATTCAATGCGGGCTTTTTCCTTCAGGTCGCGGATGCGAATTTCGGCCTCTTCCTTCGAGGTCACGATTTCGGACTGATCGGGGGACGCGGGCCTCCCGGCTGAGCCTCTTCAATTCCTCAAGCTGTTCATGCGTGGGCTTTTCGGTCATGGGTACCTCCTCTGACGGGGCAACCGTGTCAAGAACGTCGTGTTCCCCTTGAGACGACCGTTGCGGCCGCCACAGGAAGAGAGAGGCGCAGCCCAGGCGGCCTTACTCCGGCGCCCTCATGCCGGGCGAGCGGAGCCATTCGTTTAGCCGAGATGCGGCTTCCATCTGTCGCGCCCGCCGCAAGAGCAGTTCCCGGGCCATGCCGGGCTGTGCCTCCCTTGCCGCCTCTCTGAAGCGCTTGGCCTCTTCCGCCAGCCGTTCTTCGAAGGTCTTCTCATGCTTGATGCGCCGTCGTGTTGGCATGCCCGTGGTCCTCGTTCACGAGGGCCATTGAAATCCCGTGCCGGATCGCCGTCTGCCCGGCAGCAGACTCATCGAGCAGGCTGCTTGCTTTCGCCAATAAGCCGCGGCCCGTAGTTTGCCCGTCTTGCCGGAACTCGATTCTCGGGGCGTCGTGGTGGCGGCACTTTCCGGGAGCGAACCATGCTTACAACCCTTCTTGTGATGGCGGCCATCACCATCATCGCGGGCGCCGCGCTGATCGCTATTTCCGAGCTCACCCGTGCGCGCCACCCGCAAGCCGGTCCGCCGCCGCGGCGCCGGGCGTTTTAAAGGCGCGTCCCGCGTTCGCAGCGGAGCCCTTGTTGCAGGCCATCAGCAGAAAGGGCCCCAGCGGCGGCGCTGAGGTCCTTTCAGTTAATGTCGCATCGGGGATGTGCGACACACGGTCCAATGCGGCTCGCAGATTTTCGTTCCTATCGCGCTATGGCGCCGCGGGATCCAGTGCAGCCGCATTTAGCGCGGCGACGATCGCGTCGATATCAAGTTCGGCCAAATGCCAATCCCAATGAATTAAATGGCGCCGATTACTCGTTCCAGGACCTTTTCGTTTTAGCCAGCGCGGCTGCGCCAATTCTGGCACAACCGCGCTATCGGATTTCACAGGGGATTGAACCACTATTCAAGCAGCATGCGGGTTAACAACCGTGTACCCTCGTAACGAGCGTGCATGGATTCTCGTTGCGCGGCCGCCCGAGTTTGCATCGTATGCCATCCACGTATCACCTTCGACATGTCGCTCTAGAACGAAAACGTGCCCACGCCGCGCAGCGACCATTCCGGGTGCTGGCGATGTTCGTGGAAAGCGCAGCCAGTTGGATGCGAGATTTAGACCAGGCACGATCCGGCCGAAAACACGTATAGACGCGCCGCAGCCGCAGAACGAGCGGGGACAACCGGCCGGACGACCGCCGACCGTTTGACCGCGATCGACACTCACGCCCGCCAATTCGCGACGGTAACTCTGTGCGGTCGCTTGATGTGTGTAAGAACTAATCCGCTCACGACGGGGTTGCGAAAACGAGAAGTCGCAAGGCATCGTCACATTGCATTCGGGTATTTGAGCGGTACGGGAAGGACGGGCTTCCGAAGCGATCGACCCGGTTACAACAAGGACAGACGCAACAAGAATTTGTTTGAGCATGCAGAACTCCGATTTAACGGTCCTGCCCCGCAGTCAGAAGCCGATAACAGTTTGGCGAAAATGCGTTTAGGAGCGGCCGATGCTTCGGTGTGCGGAACCCCCAACCGCATCTGAACGCCTGGTTCACAACGTGTTCATTTGCTTTGCCGTTAATTATTCGAAGGAGGATCTGACATGACAAATGCGAATAATCGCTTCGATGCGATCGATGTTGTCGTTGGCTGGATCGACGCCTGTAAGCAGCGACGCCTCGATGCGCTATTGGACTTGTATGACGATGCCGCCACCGTCGAATGCTGTGAGGACGGCCGCTTCAATGGCCGATCGGACATGGAGCGATATTGGCGGCCACGACTCGCCAAGGCGGGAAACAACGCGTTCGCCATTGACGTGTTGATCCCGGAGGTGGACGGCATTGCACTGGATTATCGCGGTTACGACGGAAGGATCATGAGAACGCATTTCCGATTCACGCAATCCGGCAAGATCCGGCACACGGCGTGCGAACCAGTAAAATCCGCCGCGTGGCGACGAACGATCGGCCATTGATGTGAAGCCGCTCGGCAGTCAGATCGAGCACGTCTCTCGGTATTTGAACCGTCGACCCGGATGATGATGATCGTTGCCTTGGCGGGCATCGGGGTCTGCGCCTATCGACGGCGTAATCCATTTGCTCGGGCATGACCCGCCAGCCCTTCTCTCAGAACAACGAAAAAAAGACCGCCCAAGGGGCGGTCTTTTTTTCGTTCTGGTTCAGGAGATCAACTACGTGATGCTGCAGCGCCGACGATGGTGCGTCCTGTTAACCGGACAAGGCAGGCTTCCTCGTGACCGGCAGCACGCGGGTCGCACAGAGATAGCCTCAGATCCCGAGCACCCAGATCGCCACGATGGTGCCCAGCGTCGCTAGTCCGCTGATGGTCCATCCGGTTGCATAAGAGAACTCATTATCGCTGGTGCCGCGCATCTCGTCGGCGCCTGTGGATGCAGACCGCCACCGCATGGCATTGCTCCAAAAAGCCTGCCCGCAGGTGTAACGTCGGCCCGGGTTCCCGGTTCCACTCAATCTGTAGGCCGTCGGAGAGACGGCCACGAATCTTCGATCAAACGAAGGAAAGCCGGCGCGCGTCGGCCGGTGCGACCTCGTTTTCGTCGCCGACGATGATGGTGACCTTCCATCCCTCGCTGGCCCAGACCCGCGCTTTGGCGACCGCCACCAGCATGCTGCTTCGGTCCATCCTGACGGTCTCGTCCTTGCGTTCCGCCACGATCCTGTACGCCATGCCACATCCCCTACGCACGAAGAACTACTGGGGAACGATGTTCCGTTACCGCTTTGGCCGCAATTGGCCGACAATTTGTCCAATCGGGGGCATGGTTAACGGTGCTGGGGACAGCTCGGCCGCTATTTCGCGGCGTTTCGCACTGCAAGCGCCGGTTTGGTCACGCCGTCGAGCCCGGTCAGTATCAGGACGGTCAACAGGGCGTTCTGCGGGCCGTACCAGGCGTTGGTTGGCTTGTACCATTCGTTGCGCGAGTGCCAGTTGCCGCCCTCGCCGCCGCCGCCAATGGTGACGGCAGGGATGCCGAGCGACATCGCGATGTTGGAATCGGTGGACGAGCCGGCAAAGGTCGGCCGCGGCCCCTTGGTGACCGCAGAGACCGCGCGCTGGGTCGCCTGCACGATCGGCGAATCCATCGCGACAATGCCCGCCGGCCGGTCGCCGATCAGTTTTGCCTCGACCGTCATCTTGTCGGACTTCCAGCGCGCGTTCTCATCCGCCACCGCTTCCTTCACGAGTTCAAGCAGCCGGGCCTCGAGCTTGAGCAGTTCCTCGGTCGAATTCGAGCGCATGTCGACGGCCATCCGGGCTTCTGCGGCGATGGCGTTGACCGAGGTGCCTCCGGTCACAGTGCCGACGGTAAACGTGGTCTTGGGATCGATTGGGGTCTGCAGCTCGGAAATTTTCGCGATCGCCCGGCCCATCGCATGCGTCGCGCTCGGCAGCCCGAACTCCTGGAACGAGTGCCCGCCCGGGCCCTTGAAGATGAACTCGTAGCGATGGCTGCCGGTCGCCTGGTTGACGACGCGGGTGATGCCGAGCCCGTCGATCGAGATGAAGCCGTCGACATCGGTGTGATCGCGGAACAGCGCCTTCACGCCGCGCAGATTGCCGAGCTCTTCCTCGCCGACGGTGCCGACGAACAGGATGTCGCCGACGGTCGCGATCGCGTTTTCGTTCATCACCTTGATCAACGACAGCAATGTCGCAAGACCGCGTGAATCGTCGCCGATGCCTGGCGCTACGATCGCGCCGTCCTTTTCCTTCACCGTGACGTCGGTGCCTTCGGGAAACACCGTGTCGAGATGCGCGGAAACCACGAGCTTGGGCCGGCCACCGCCACTGCCCTTGCGTAGCGCGATCACATTGCCTTCGGCGTCGATCGACGCATTCTTGAAGCCGAGCTCCTGCATCCGGTTCTGAAAATATTCGGCACGGACTTTTTCCTTGAACGGCGGCGCCGGAATTTCGGTGATGCGCTTCTGCTCGGTGAAGGTCCGCTCGTCGTCAGCCTTGATGTCGTCGAGCGTCTTGGCGATTTTGGGATGGGCCAGAATGGCTTCCAGATCGGGCGCGGAAGCTTGCGCGGCGGCCTGCTGCACCAGAGCGTGCTGTGCGACGGCGATAAATGCGATGGCCAGGATCGATCGACTGAGCGTCATCAAAAATCTCCCTTCGCGGACTTCAACCTGCGCTTAGCCCTGCATCCTTCAGTCGCTGCGCGAACCAGCCGGACAGGGCCCGGTCGAGAACGCCGCTGGTATAGACCTCCGACATCGCGACGTGGGTCTTGCCCAGCGTCAGCAGCACGCCGATCCAGTAGGCGAACCACAAGTGCGGATCGGTCAGCGCGCGCAGCTTGTGCTGGTCATGTTCGAGCGGCTGGTGATTGGCCGATTTGCGCACCTCGACCGCGAGCAGATTGTTGGGAATGACGCGCTGGTGCACCACGATGTCGGGATAGATGGATTTTGCGAGGTGATCGTCGGTCGAGACGGTGGATCCGTGCGGCAGCCGCAGCGTACGGTCGCCGAGCCGGTCGTATTCGCAATCGACCTCCCAGCCCGGGAAGTGCTTTTCGAACTGCACCGCCAGCCGGTGCGTCAGCGCGCGCTCGCCGACATCCCGTTCGAGCAGGAAAGTTTCGCATGCATAAAACTCGCGAAGTGCGGTGACGACCTTGTCCAGTTCGGTCTGCATCTGGCCTCCGCACCGTCATTGCGAGGAGCGAAGCGACGAAGCAATCCAGTCTTGTTTCCTGGCTTTCTGGATTGCTTCGCTACGCTCGCAATGACGATTTCATAATTGCGGCATTCCGGCTAGCTCAAAACTTTCGATGGTCGTTCCCTACATCTGCACTTCGATCAGCCGCGGCCCCGGTTCGGCCACGGCTTCCGCCAGCGCCTTGTTGAAGTCGTCGGCATTGGCGACCGCGCGGCCCGGCACGCCCATGCCCTTGGCAAGCGCCACGAAGTCGAGGTCGGGACGATCGATCTTGAGCATATCCTGCGCGCGCTGCCCCGGCTCGCCGGCGCCGACGCCGTCGAATTCGCCGCGAAGAATCTGGTAGATCTTATTGGCGAATACGATCGTGACGACGTTGAGGCCTTCGCGCGCCTGCGTCCACAGCGATTGCAGCGTGTACATCGCGCTGCCGTCGCCGACCATGCAGATCACCTTGCGGTCCGGGCATGCCACCGCGGCACCCGTCGCGACCGGGGTCGAGAAGCCGATCGAGCCACCCATGTTCTGCAGCCAGTCGTGCGGGGCGGCAGCGGCCGTCGGCGGAAAGAAGCCGCGGCCGGTGGTGATGGATTCATCGACCACGATGGCGTTTTCCGGGATCGCCATCGCAATCGCCTGCGCGATCGAGGCGTGCGTCAGCGCACCGGTCGGTTTGGCGATTTCGACCATCTTTTGCGGCTGTCGGTCCTGCGGGTGCGCGTGCAGTGCGCCAGCCAGCGCTTCCAGCGCGGCAACGGAATTTTCCGCGCCCGTGGTCATGCGGTGGACCTCGCAGCCCTGCGGCTTCAGCATGCTCGGCTTGTTCGGATAGGCGAAGAACGCCACGGGGTCGTTGGCCTCGACCAGCACGATGTTCTTGAAATCCTTCAGGATCGGCAGCGCCTGCTCGATCACGTAAGGAATGCGGTCGATCGCGAACCGGCCCCGGCCGCGCGCCATGCGCGGATTGTAGGTCTGGCCCATCACCTTGCAGCCGGTCTTGCCCGCGATCTGGGCAGCCAGCGCCAACCCCTGCTCGGTCAGCGCGCTGCCGGTCATCAGCAACAGCGTCGACGCGCCGCCGTTGCGCAAAACCTTGGCGGCATTGTCGACGGCCTGTGCGGAATAATTGGCGCGCTGGCTTTCCGCCGGCGCCAGCGCGATGCCGTCGGCCTCGTTCCAGGCAGTGTCGGCGGGCAGGATCAGCGTGGCAATCTGCGGCGGCGAACTCCTGGCGGCGGCGATCGCGGCCGCGCCATCGGCGGCAACGGATTTGGCATCCGGCGAGGTCCGCACCCAGGACGACATCGGCCGCGCCAACCCTTCGATGTCTGACGTCAGCGGGGCGTTGTAGCCGATGTGGTAGGTCGCGTGCTGGCCGACGATGTTGACGATGCCGGAATTGGCCTTCTTGGCGTTGTGCAAATTGGCAAGACCGTTGGCAAGACCGGGCCCGAGATGCAACAGCGTCGAGGCCGGCGTGCCCTTCATGCGGTAATAGCCGTCGGCAGCTCCCGTCACCACGCCCTCGAACAGGCCGAGCACGCAGCGCATCCCCTCGACCCGGTCCAGTGCGGCGACGAAATGCATCTCCGAGGTGCCGGGATTGGTGAAGCAGACGTCCACCCCGCCCGCGACCAATGTCCGCACCAGACTTTCCGCACCGTTCATGGTCTCATTCCCCTTCGCGCTTTGTTCTTAAGAACCGCTAACGATCAAACATTGTTCGCACGTTTCGTCAAAGGTTTAGCGGAACAATGCAGCCATCGATTCCAGCGTGTTGCCTTTTTTAACCGCGGCGTCTGAAAATGGCTGTGGTCACAGGCTCGTTGCTTGCACGACCGCCGCAATTATGGCCTGTCTCAACCTGCATATTCAGATTTTTTCGCGAGGGAGAAAAATGATCCGGGCTTTTGCTTTGCTGTTTGCAGCAATCACGATGCTGGTGGGGACCGGTCACGCGCAGGCCCAAAATCTCTTTTTCTTTGAAGACTCGCGCGACATCATGGGCGGCGGCCCCGGTTTCTTCCGACCCGGCATGCCCAGCGGAGCGAGCCCGATCCCGCGCACGACCGTGTATTTTCCCGGCGGTTACGCGCCCGGCACGATCTACATCAACACCGCCGAGCGCCGGCTCTATCTCATTCTCGGCAACGGCCAGGCGATCCGCTACGGCATTGGCGTCGGCCGGGACGGCTTCCGCTGGGGCGGAACCCACCGCATCAGCGCGAAGAAGGAATGGCCGAGCTGGACGCCGCCGGCTCAGATGCTCCGGCGCCGGCCGGATCTGCCGCGCCACATGGCCGGCGGCATCGACAATCCGCTCGGCGCCCGGGCGATGTATCTGGGATCGACGCTGTACCGCATCCACGGCTCCAACGAGCCCGAGACGATCGGACAGGCGGTCTCGTCCGGATGCTTCCGCATGACCAATGAGGACGTGACCGACCTCTATAGCCGCGTCCGCATCGGCACGCCGGTTATCGTGAGAAATTAGGCGATAGCCATCCCGGAATTGGGTGTCATGCGCGCAAGCGCGTGATCGAGCCTTTCAAGCCTTGCACGCACGCGCCAATTGCTGCAGCGTTGTTTGAATGCGCACGCCCCGCCGATTCCTGTATGTACGGATGCTAGCGGCTGCTCTGTGCGCCGCGTCACTCGGCGGAACCTTCATGCCGTGCACGGCCTTCGCCGATATTCCCGCCATCGCGCAGCGTCAGCGCACCGAGAAAAAGATCTTCACCGACAGCGAGATCGTCGAGGGCTTTCTGAAGATCGCCTTCGGCGCCGAATATCATCTCGCCGGCCGCGTCGACCGCATCCGCAAATATGACAGGCCGGTGCGGGTGTTCGCCGACGGCACGCGCGCCGACCGCAAGGCGCAGCTTGCGAAGATCGTGGCCGACATCGCCGCGCATGTTCAGCACCTCGACATCGCCATGGTCGAAACCAGCGAAGACGCCAACGTGCAGGTCAAGCTGGTGCGCGACCGCGATCTCCAGCGCACTATCGCGACCTTCTACGGCAGCGAGCGGGCGCGCCAGATTCGCTCTTCGCTCGACCCGCAATGCCTGTCCGGCTTTCGCAAGAACGAGAAATTCGAAATCGAGCATTCCGACGTGATCCTCACCGTCGACAATGGCGACTTCGTCTTCTTCGACTGCGCCTATGAGGAATTGCTGCAGTCGCTCGGGCCGATCAACGATACCTCGACCGTGCCCTGGACCATGTTCAACGACAATGTGTCGAGGGGCTATTTCGATATCTACGACCAATACCTCCTCAACCTTCTCTACGATCCCCGGATCAAGCCCGGCATGACCGTTCAGGAGGTCAAGGCGCTGCTGCCGGACGTGCTGGCCGACGTGCGCACCTGGGTACGAAAGGTCAACAACTTGCCGCAGTGACCGGCCGCGCTCCGATTCCGTCTCGGCCCCCAAATCGGGGCTATCCACCTTTTTTCCAATGACAACGCCAAGTTTTATTGATGAAAGGTTGTGACTTCCAAGAGCAAATCCTGTCTAATGGGGGTCATGGGTGCTTGCTATAAGTCTCTCAAATGAACGACCTGCCGCGGATCCAGGCTCTGCGCTGCTTCATCACCGTGGCCCGCGAAGGCACGGTTTCGCGTGCGGCCACCCTCCTGCACCTGACCCAGCCTGCCGTCAGCCTGCAATTGAAGGGCCTGGAGGAGAGCACCGGCTTGCAGCTTTTCAACCGGACGCCGGGCGGCTTTACCCTGACGGAGGCGGGTGCCGCCCTGCTGCCGCTGGCACATCGGACGGTCTCGGCGTCGGCCGATTTCAGGACCGCGGCGGATTCCTTGCGCGAATCGCTGCGGGGCACGCTGCGCGTCGGCACGATCCTCGACCCCGAGTCGATCCGGCTCGGTCCGTTCGTGCGAAGCCTCGCCATCTCCTCGAAGAAGACCGAAGTCTTCTTGCGCTACGGCATGGCCGAGGACGTGCTGGCGCAGATCGGCAGAGGCGAGCTCGACGTGGGATACTACATCGACACCACACCAGCCGGATTGCTTACGTCAGGGATGCTGTCCGAACGCACCATCGACGATGGCAAGTTCCAGCTCATGGCGCTGACGCGCTTCGACTACCGCGTGATCGCCCCTCGCCAATGGAGCGGCAAGGTCCTAGGCAAGGGCTGGGCCGATCTCGTCGACCTGCCCTGGATCGGAACGCCGCATGACTCGGCGCAGCGGAGGCTGGTCGACGACGTGTTCCGGCCGATCGGCTCATCGCCGAAGCGCATCGGCTTCGCCGATCAGGAAGAAGCCATGATCGATCTTGTCGAAGGTGGCAATGGCCTCGGCCTCACCCGCGACAGCGTGCTCGACCGCGTCACGAGCAAACGGAATTTCGTGATTGCCGACAAGGTGGCGCTAACCTGCGATCTCGGTTTCGCCTGCCTGACGTCGCGGCGCAACGAGCCGATGATTGCACAAGCCTTCTCGGCCATGCAGGCGGTGTGGGACTTGAAGCCGGCCGGTGCAGCACCTGCACCGATCGAAGCGGCGAGATCACGGAAGAGCGCCCGTAGATAAGCCAGCCCGGTCAGATCTTGCCGTCGCAGATCGATTTCAGCGATCGCCATTCCTCTGATGTCAACAGTGGCGGCCCGCTGGCCGGCGGGTCTTGCCGGCTCATCCTTGCCAGCCGGTCCTCGCTCAAGGGGTGGGTGGAGATGATGGAGAGACCCTTGCCCTCCTTTCCAGTGACCCGAAGCAGCAATTCCCCGGTCGGCTTCGCCGGCCGGCCGAGCCGGTGCATGACGTCGATCGCAAAACTGTCGGCATCGGTCTCGGCTTCGCGCGAATGCGACGACGTCACCAGCGTGCGCGAGCCGAAGATGAGCGCGCTGGATCCCGTGATATCGCCGAACAACAATCCGATCAGGAACGACGTGCCGCCGTTGTGAATCATTGCGCGCATGCTGTCGCGATGCTTGAGATGGCCGAGCTCATGGGCCAGCACGCCCGCAATCTCGTCGGCGTTCTCGGCCTTCGCCAACAATCCGTTGAACAGATAGACCTTGCCGCCCGGCAGCGCGAAGGCATTCGGCAACGAGCTCGACAGCACGCCCGACTGCACCGAGGTGTCGAGGCCCGCGGATTCGCGAAGCGCGGTGACGAGTTTTGTGAAGGCCTTCTGCCCGGCGGCATTGTCGCACACCTTGGCATCGAACATCGTCTTGACCTGGCTGTCTGCGACATCGCCGAGCCGCCGTTCGAACGCTTCGGGCACCAGCGGCGTGAGGCGATCGGCCGCGAGCGGAAGTCCGAACAGCACCACGGCGACGATCGACGCCGCGGCCGCGAGCGACCAGCCGACGATGGCGGCAACGCCGCGGCGGCCGATCATGTGGTCATCGATGTTGGTGCAGCGCGACACCAGCTCGTTGGCAAGCTCCTTGTCGCGAAGTTCAAGTCGCGCCAGCGCGGGCGCGGTCAAGCAGCTCAGGCGCAGCACACCGGCCGGGCTGTCGGCGCGGCGGATGTCGGCGTAGGCCCACGCCGCCAGCGCTTGTTCGCCCTCGTCGATTGCGAGCCGGTCGGCAAGGCGGAGCGTCACCATGCGCCGCCGGCTCGACGTTCCGTCGAAATAGGTCGCCGAACCGAGCGTGGTCGATTTTGCAGGCGTTGGTGTATCGCTATCCATGACCATCAGGACTCTGAAGCCTTAGAAGCCGCCGACATCGAGGCCGTCGGCGAATCCTTCGCCCAGCGCGTTGGCCATTCCGCCGCGCGCCGAAACGTTGGCGGCTGTCTCGATACCGCTGACATTGATCGATCCGAGCACCCTGACCCAGAGATCACGCAACAGATAGACCCGGATCACGATATTCATCGTCAGCGCAAACACCAGGTAGCCGATGCCCGCGAGCACCAGAAGCGGAATGCTCTTCATGAATTCCTGCGACTTGAAGAACTCGCTGAATGCATCGCCACTCATGCTGGCGACCAATACCGCCGCCAGCGCGAGGTAAGCCGAGAACACCAATCCGAGCACCACGATCCAGCCGATGACTTTCCAGTACAGGCCGATCAATGCGCTCTTGGGCAAGGACGATTCCACGCGCACGCCGCCGAACCGAATGCCCGAGAGCCACCAGCGCCATTCGATCGCCTTGAAGGCTCCGTAAATGAACGGGGCGAGCGGGAACACGTAAAGCGCAATCGGCGTGAGCAGCCACAGCCACCAGCCGCGCTTGAAAAACTCCCAGCCGCGCCCCTCAAAACGGCCCTGCAGGTCGCCGTAGAAGGTGTGGCGCATCTTGTAGCGTTCGAGCGCGGCCGAGCGCCACGGCAGCGCCAGCCCAAGGGTCACCGCCGACAACAGGCCCCACAGCGATGCCTGCAAGGCATAGATCCAGCCCGAGCCAGTCATCCAGAACTGCAGGCCGCGCCACACCGTGCGCGTCAGCCGGTAACGGCGCGCGCGGTAGATCGCGAATTGCCCGAACACATAGAAGAACGCGACCAGCGGAATACTGGCAAACGCCTGGATATGCTCGGCCTCGAGGCCGACCAGAAAGTAGCCGAGATAGACCGGCACCAGGATCGCGAGCGCGACCAAAAATCCGATCAGCAATTCCTTGCCGCGGCCGGTATATTCAGCGGCGTCGCCGTCGACATGGGTGTTGGCCCAGAGATGGCGGCGAATGTCGGTGAGCAGCCAGAACCGGTAGAAGCCGAGCGTGACGAATTCCAGCCCGGCGCCGCGCTTGACCAGATCAAAGAATTCGCCGCGGCTGCCCGAAAACGCCACCGGCATTGGCGGCGGCTCGGGCAAAGGCTGCGGTGGCGGCACCTGCGGCGGCCAGCTCATCTGGTTCATGGTTCAACTCCAGCGCGAACGGTGGGAGATCAAACCACAGATTTGCCGGTTGTTGTGTGACCCAGCTCCCACAATCGCTTGCTATAGTGGTGAGCTCATCAATCGAGATTGGCCGGGATCGCTTGATCCGACAGGGCTTTTCGGCGGTTTACGGATTGAGGTCGAACATGGCCTAACGTCCGATGTCGTGACCGAATACGCTTCATGCCCAAAAATGCAGTCCAGGCTCTCGCGCTATGGCAGCGGCTGGCGGCTAAGCTCTCATTAAGTAACTCACCGACATTAACGGAGCTTTTGCGTCTGATCGTCAACAATGAGACTATCTGTCCTGAACCGATGCAGCATCATGCGCCCTTCACCGCATTCCAATCACTTTATCCTGGAAACATTTGATTGCGATTTGTGGTGTCCCATCGCACAGATGCGCTTTCATGTCGGCGACATCGGGCCGCTTCGCTCGATCCTTGGAGAAGACACGAGCCAGGATCCTGATCTGAATCATACCTATTGTCTCGGTGATGACCAGCTTGCGGCGCTGATCGAGCGCTTCGACGTCAAGTATGATCGTGCCGAATTCAACTCCACTGATCTCGCCATCGCGCTATTTCGGTGGCACGACGCCAGTGAAGCGCCCTATCTGATCCATACCGGATATGAGCTACCTCTCCTGCTGGACGGTCGAAAGAAGCTTGCGCGCATGTCTCACGCTTGTCCGCCGATGACGTTCGATGGTGAACATCGATTTGATCATTGGGTGGCCGAAGGCATGCTGCACCGGGAAGAGATTATCGAACCATCCGACCCTCCGGGTAAAAAATATTTCGGTCATCGAACGGTGCTTTACACGCCGAAGGGCGAGGAGTGGCGAATTCCTGCGCACAACCTGATCTGGCAAGCTTCAGCGAAATCGGCAGGGTGGAATGAGCATCTTGAGCGGCTTGAAGGCATGCTCTTCGGCTATGAGGACTGGCAGAACGATTGGTGGATCGACTGGCAACGAGGCCGTGGCCGCTTCGATGGCTTGTGCTTTTGCTGTTCCGTTACTTTGGCCGGGCTGGCATGGATGGAGGCGGCCGGCTTTCGCGCGCTTCCGCCCATTGAGAAGCCGGACTTGATCATCGCAAACTATGATGCGGACGCAAAGAATGACTTGGAAGCACTCATGCTTGAAAGCGCGGATAGCGTGGCGTTGGTCCGCTTCAATCTGCCCGGTCAGGAAGCCAAGAATTTCATAGACCTTCGAAACTACGGTCCTTGGCATGTCGGAGCGGAGCGGATCGGCGAACTGAATAAGCACCTTAGAGGCTCAGTAGCCATTGTTGCACGCCGAAACGAAGCTGGCCATTTGCAACGGACTTGAGTTTGGAAAGGCTACGCCGTCTTTTCGAACAGCTCCCGTCCGATCAGCATGCGGCGGATTTCGCTGGTGCCGGCGCCGATCTCATAAAGTTTGGCGTCGCGCAGCAGCCGCCCGGTCGGGTAGTCGTTGATATAGCCGTTGCCGCCGAGGAGCTGGATGGCGTCGAGCGCGCATTGCGTCGCCTTCTCCGCCGCGTAGAGGATCGCACCGGCGGCGTCCTCCCGCGTGGTCTCGCCGCGGTCGCAGGCTTTTGCCACGGCGTACACGTAGGCACGCGAGGCGTTCATCGTGGTGTACATGTCGGCAATCTTGCCCTGCACCAGCTGGAAGCTGCCGATCGGCTCACCGAACTGCTTGCGCTCGTGCACGTAAGGCAGCACCACGTCCATGCAGGCCTGCATGATGCCGATCGGGCCCGCCGCCAGCACCGCGCGCTCATAGTCGAGGCCGCTCATCAAGACGTTGGCGCCGCGGCCGACCTCGCTCAGCACGTTGTCTTCCGGCACCTCGCAATCCTCGAACAAGAGTTCGCAGGTGTCGGAGCCGCGCATGCCGAGCTTGTCGAGCTTTTGCGCGGTGGAAAATCCCTTCATGCCCTTTTCGATGAGGAAGGCGGTGATGCCACGCGGGCCGGCGTTAGGATCAGTCTTGGCGTAGACCACCAGCGTGTCCGCCTCGGGACCGTTGGTGATCCACATCTTGTTGCCGTTCAGCACGAAGCGGTCGCCCTTCTTTTCGGCGCGGGTCTTCATCGAGACCACGTCTGAGCCAGCACCCGGCTCCGACATCGCGAGCGAGCCGACATGCTCGCCCGAGATCAGCTTCGGCAGATACTTCCGTTTCTGCGCCTCATTGCCGTTGCGGCGGATCTGGTTGACGCAGAGGTTGGAATGGGCGCCGTAGGACAGGCCGACGGAGGCTGATGCCCGCGACATTTCTTCCAGTGCGATGCAGTGCTCGAGATAACCGAGGCCGGCGCCGCCATATTCCTCTTCCACCGTGATACCGTGCAGGCCGAGCGCGCCAATCTTCGGCCAGAGATCGCGCGGAAACTGATTGCTGCGGTCGATCTGCGCGGCGCGCGGGGCGATCTCGTTTTGCGAAAACGCATGCACGGTCTCGCGGATTGCGTCCGCAGTCTCGCCAAGATCGAAGTTGAACATCCGATGGGCGTTGGAAATCATGGCCGCCTCCCGGCGAATTTAACGTTGTTTCAAACAGACTTAGTACCCGGGCCTATACTTGTCACGCGGCGAAATACGCGCGCGCCGCCCAAGATCGAACCGGCACTGCGATGCGGCCAAATGCGCCCAACTCGCCCTTGCGCCGGGGCACGGCTCGGGATGTAATAGGGTAAAACATCACCCGTTCGGCACGCTTCGCACGGGGAATCAGGGAGAGCGGCTCATGCACGGAACCATCGATCTCGCCGGAGATTCTCATCTGCGCGCCGCGCGCGATGCGGCTCAATCCATGCCGCTGGCGGATTTCGATGTCGGCAATCCCGAACTG
Organism: Bradyrhizobium sp. AZCC 1721; assembly: GCF_036924715.1. Taxonomy (NCBI): domain Bacteria; kingdom Pseudomonadati; phylum Pseudomonadota; class Alphaproteobacteria; order Hyphomicrobiales; family Nitrobacteraceae; genus Bradyrhizobium; species Bradyrhizobium sp. AZCC 1721. Next base: position 6,095,640 of record NZ_JAZHSB010000001.1, read on the forward strand.
TTTCAAAACGATTCATTCTGGCCGTATTTCGACCGGCTGCGCCGGGACGACCCGGTGCATTACTGCAGGGACAGCATGTTCGGGCCGTACTGGTCGATAACCAAGTACAACGACATCATGGACGTCGAGACCAACCACGCGGTGTTCTCCTCGGCGTCGTCGCTTGGCGGCATCACCATTCGCGACGTCGCGCCGGACCTGCGCCGCGAAAGCTTCATCGCGATGGACCAGCCGCGCCACTCAGCGCAGCGCAAGACGGTGGCGCCGATGTTCACGCCGACGCACCTGGACCAGCTCGCGATCAACATCCGCAAGCGCTCCGCCGAATGCCTCGACAACCTTCCGAAGAACGAAACGTTCGACTGGGTCGATCAGGTCTCGATCGAGCTGACCACGCAGATGCTCGCCGTGTTGTTCGACTTCCCCTGGAAAGACCGCCGCAAGCTGACGCGATGGTCCGACATCGCAACCACGATTCCGCATCATGGCGGCCTGGTCGAGACCGAGGACCAGCGGCAGGCCGAGCTGTTGGAATGCGCGACCTATTTCGCAAGACTGTGGAAGGAGCGCATCAACCAGCCGCCGAAGAGCGATTTGTTGTCGATGATGGCGCATAGCGATGCTACGCGCGACATGGACCCGAAGAATTTTCTCGGCAATCTGATCCTGCTGATCGTCGGCGGCAACGACACCACGCGCAACACGCTCTCGGGGAGCGTCTATGCGCTGAACAAGAATCCGGACCAGTATCGGAAGCTCCGCGACAACCCCGAACTGATCGACAGCTTCGTCCCCGAAGTAATCCGCTGGCAGACGCCGCTGGCGCATATGCGGCGCACCGCGCTCGAAGACATCGAATTCCGCGGGCGTCAGATCAAGAAGGGCGACAAGATCGTGATGTGGTACGTCTCGGGCAACCGCGACGAGGAGGTGATCGAGCGTCCCTACGAGTTCATCATCGACCGCGCCCGCCCCCGCACCCACCTTTCCTTTGGTTTCGGCATCCACCGTTGCGTCGGGATCAGGCTGGCGGAATTGCAACTGAAGATTATCTGGGAAGAAATCCTCAAGCGGTACGATAATATTGAGGTGATCGGCGAACCGAAGCGGGTATATTCGAGTTTCGTCAAGGGCTACGAGACCCTGCCGGTCCGCATCGCCGCCTAGCCGCGCTCACGCTCACCCGGGATGATCGAACAATGAACGTTCAAACAGCCATCAGAGCCGACCGACAAGAGCTGCTGCGCGCCGCGCGCGAGGAGGCCTATTCGACGCCGCTGAAGGACTTTCATCCCGGTGCGCCAAAACTTTTCCAGAACGACACGCTGTGGCCGTGGTTCGAGCGGCTGCGCAAGGAAGAGCCGGTTCACTACTGCGAGAATTCGCCGATCGAGCCCTATTGGTCGGTGACCAAGTACAACGACATCATGCATGTCGACACCAATCACGGCATCTTCTCCTCCGATTCCACGCTCGGCGGCATCTCGATCCGCGACGTGCCGCCCGGCTACGACTATCCGAGCTTCATCGCGATGGACCAGCCCAGGCACTCGGCGCAGCGCAAGACGGTGTCGCCGATGTTCACGCCGACGCATCTGGATGAATTGGCAAAATTGATCCGCGAGCGCTCGCAAAAGGTGCTGGACAATTTGCCGCGCAACGAGACCTTCAACTTCGTCGAGCGCGTCTCGATCGAGCTGACGACGCAGATGCTGGCGACGCTGTTCGATTTCCCCTGGGAGGAGCGGCGCAAGCTGACGCGCTGGTCCGACGTCTCGACCGCGCTGCCCAAGAGCGGCGTGGTGGAATCGCCCGAGCAGCGGCGCCGGGAGATGGACGAATGCTACGCCTATTTCTCGAAGCTGTGGAACGAGCGCGTCAACGCGCCGCCGAAGAACGACCTGCTGTCGATGATGGCGCACAGCGATGCGACGCGGCACATGGACCCCGATAATCTGATGGGCAACATCATCCTCTTGATCGTCGGCGGCAACGACACCACGCGCAACACCATGAGCGGCTCGGTGCTGGCGTTGAACGAGCACCCCGACCAGTATCAGAAGCTGCGCGACAATCCGGCGCTGATCGATTCCATGGTGCCGGAAGTGATCCGCTGGCAGACGCCGCTCGCCCATATGCGCCGCACCGCGTTGGTCGACACCGAGATCGGCGGCAAGAAGATCAAAAAGGGCGACCGCGTGGTGATGTGGTACGTCTCCGGCAACCGTGACGAAGAAGGCATCGAGCGGCCCGACGAATTCATCATCGACCGCGCCCGTCCCCGCACCCATCTGTCGTTCGGCTTCGGCATCCACCGCTGCGTCGGCATGCGGCTGGCCGAGTTGCAGCTCAAGATCGTGTGGGAAGAAATGCTGAGGCGTTTTGACCGCATCGAGGTGGTCGGCGAGCCGAAGCGGGTCTATTCAAGCTTCGTGCGCGGCATCGAGCAGTTGCCGGTGCGCATTCCGGGGTGAGCGGCGCGCGCAATCTCGTCTGATCACTACAGGCCGCAAAAGAAAAAGCCGCCCAAAGGCGGCGTCCACATTCGAACCTGATGATCGTGGATCAGGCAGAGATCACTGCTGGCTGTGTCTTCCGGAAATATCCGGAAAGCAGAACACCCGTCTTCCCCCACTTCAATATGTAGCGCACAAGGGGCTTGCTTCAAGACCCCGGTCATCCCGTAGAACCGCCGACCGAAGCCACAACCTACGGGGGTCACGAAATGAGTGCATTTGCCGTCGACGTGCCGATCGCGCAGGGCCGGGTTGATCGCAGCCGCGGAAACGACCGGCGTTTGGCGATGAGCGAGCATGCGGTGGTCATCGTTGGCGGAGGCCCGACAGGGCTGGTGTTGGCCGGCGAGTTGGCGTTGGCTGATATCGACGTTGCCATCGTCGAGCGGCGCCCTGACCAGGAGCTCGTCGGCTCGCGCGCGGGCGGTCTGCACGCACGCACCATCGAGGTGCTCGATCAGCGCGGAATCGCCGATCGGTTTCTCTCGCAGGGACAGGTGGCCCAGGTCGCAGGCTTCGCCTTGATCCGTTTGGACATCAGCGACTTTCCCACCCGGCACAATTACGGGCTCGCACTGTGGCAAAATCATATCGAGCGCATCCTCGCCAGCTGGGTCGAGGAGCTGGCGGTGCCGATCTATCGCGGACGTGAGGTGACGGATTTCGCGCAAGACGACACTGGCGTCGACGTCGTGCTGTCCGATGGCCAATCATTGCGGGTGAAGTATCTCGTCGGCTGCGATGGCGGACGCAGTCTGATCCGCAAAGCGGCCGGCATCGACTTCCCTGGCTGGGATCCGACAACGAGCCACCTGATCGCCGAGGTTGAGATTGCCGGGGAGGCAGAATGGGGCATCCGCCACGACGCCCGCGGCCTTCATGGCCTGAGCAGGCTGGAGGATGGCGGGCCGGTGCGGGTCATGGTGACCGAGCAGCACCTGGGATCCACCAGCGAACCCACCTTGCGCGATCTCAGCGAAGCGCTCATCGCTGTCTTCGGGACCGACTACGGGATCCACAGTCCGACCTCGATCTCCAGATTCACCGACATGACCCGGCAGGCGGCGTCCTACCGCAAGGGACGCGTGCTGCTGGCTGGCGATGCCGCGCATGTGCACTATCCCGCGGGAGGACAGGGCCTCAACATCGGCGTGCAGGATGCCGTGAATCTGGGATGGAAGCTGGCGCAGGTGGTCAAGCAGACGTCACCGGAAAGCCTGCTGGATACCTATCACGCCGAGCGTCACCCGGTCGGTGCCCGCGTGCTGCGCAACACGATGGCGCAAGTCGCGCTGATGCGTCGCCCGGACGACCGCGTGAAGGCCTTGCAGGACACCATGTCCGAACTCCTCGGCATGGACGAGCCCCGCAAACGCTTCGCCGCGATGATGTCCGGTCTGGACATCCGTTACGACCTCGGCGAGGGACATCCGCTACTCGGACGCCGCATGCCTGATCTCGACCTGGTCACCGCCGACGGTCCGCTGCGAGTGTTCACTCTGCTGCACGGTGCCCGCCCCGTGCTGCTCGACCTCGGTCATCCCGACCGCATCGACATCACGCCGTGGGCGGACCGGGTCCAACTGATCAGCGCCGAATATGCTGGTGCGTGGGAGCTGCCGGCAATCGGCGTAGTTGCTGCGCCCACCGCCGTGTTGATCAGGCCAGACGGATATGTCGCCTGGGTGGGGGACCAAACTGAGTTCGGGCTCACTGAGGCGCTAACGACCTGGTTCGGACCACCTGCCGCAACGTAGCCGCAAGGGTTTTGCCGGGCCTCTCGCTGATCCGCGGGCTGGCCCGCCCATGTCCGCCCCTGAATCGAAAGCTGAGATCATCTGGTTCGCCCGCAACGTAGACTTGGGGCCAACAGCGGGCCTTATAGGCGCTATGGCGCTTGAGGGCGGCCTTAAGCTTCTATCGGGCCCTTGAAGTGAGATTGCTGATCCACACTCCGAGCAGCATGGCTGCTAGGAACGGCGGAACGAAAAACATGGGATAATAGTATGCATAGAAGACGCCGACACTCATCGCGTTGAGTGACCCTGGATAGATTTTCTCCGCGGCTATGACCCCTGCAATGACCGAAACGGCAAGTGATGACGTTGCGCCAGTCCATGAGCCGAACAATGCTCCGATGATCCAGCCCAATACCGCGCCGGGGATGGCGGCGAAGAAAAAGACGAGCCCCCAAACCCAAATGATCACTGCGTTAGTCAACTGAGGCGGTCCTGATAGAGTTTATCTGCCTTTATGAAGGCGAAGATCGCGCCCACCATCGTGGGTAATCCGAAGAATAGCCGCGATTAAAACCGTTGGGAGGAGCAGCACGAAACCGACAAGCACGAGTAGGATTTTCTTCATGAAGACAATTCTAGGTCGCGGACGTTAACAAACTATCCATTTGTTAACGGACACTCCGGCTTCAACTAGGACAACCGGGGATAAATACGGACAGCCCCCATGGCTCCTAGAAATGTAGGACCAATTCAAGACCAAGGAAGTTCGTTGGCTGGATGTCCGATTTGGGGGCACAAGCGAGCTCGGCCCTGCCCTATCCTATGTCCGTGTGACCCTCGAATGCGGACATCGCCGCCGACGGCGTTCGATTCCCCTTGTGCCAGGAAAAGCATCGCCATCTCGCTTGCGCAGGTTCGACAACTCCATTCGGATGAGAATGCACAGTCGCGTCGGGTAGGAACTGCGACTGAACGCAACTGCCGCGCTTGACAAAAAAATTTGTCAATGTACGTTACCGCCATGCTCGATATCGAAGTGATCAGCGATCCGGCGGTTGCAGTTGCTGCCCTTGACCCTATTCGAAGCGCGTTGTTGGCCGAACTTGCAGAGCCCGCGTCGGCGGCGATCCTGGCGACGCGCCTGGGACTGCCTCGTCAGAAGGTGAACTATCATTTGCGCGCGCTCGAAGCCTGCAGGTTGGTCGAGGTCGCGGACGAACGGCAGTGGGGCGGATTGACCGAGCGGCTATTGGTGTTATCGGCCAAGTCGTTCGTTGTTTCGCCAGAGGCGTTAGGCGCGGTCGCAGCCGATCCGAAGCGCAGCAAGGATCAGCTCGCGGCCAGCTATCTGATTGCACTCGGCGCCCGGATCGTTCGCGAGGTCGGCGATCTCTGGAAACGTGCGCGGAAAGCCGACAAGCAGCTTGCGACCTTGTCGATCGATACAGAGATTCGCTTCGCCTCCCCCGCCGCCCGCGCCGCGTTCACGCGCGAGCTGATACAAGCCATCACCGAGTTGGTCAGCCGCTACCACGATGCGAGCGCTTCGGGCGGCCGTAACCATCGATTGGTGATCGTGTCTCATCCCTTGCCTCAAACGTCTCACTGAAAGGACGGACCATGCCCGTAAAGAAGGAACCGTCTGGCCGTCGCAGCGTCGAAGCCAAGGTTGAGGTCCCCGGCACACCCGAAGAGGTGTGGCAGGCGATCGCGACAGGTCCCGGCATCTCGTCGTGGTTTGTGCCGACGACGTTGGACGAGAAAGTCGGCGGCAATACCAAATCGAGCTTTGGCCCGGGAATGGATTCCGAGGCTAAGATCACCGCTTGGGAGCCGGCCAAGCGTTTCGTCGCCGAAGCAGAGGGAGGACCTGGCACGGTGGCCACCGAGTGGACCGTCGAAGCCAAGGACGACGGCACATGTGTGGTCCGGGTCGTTCATAGCTGGTTCGCCAATACGGACGATTGGGATGGCCAGTTCGAGGGACACAGCTACGGCTGGATCGCGTTCTTCCAGAACCTGCGGCTCTATCTGGAGCAATTCCGTGGGCAACAGTCGACGACCGTGGCGCTTTCCGCGATGTCGAACGAGCGCGATGCCTGGAGCCGCCTGGTCGGCCCGCTCGGATTGGCTGACGCAAGCGCCGGTGCACGCTTTGCGACACCGGCTGGAGTGCCAGAGCTACGCGGCATCGTAGAGAATGTCAGTCCTCCGCAATGGCCAGGGCTGCAATTGCGGCTCGAACATCCCGCACCCGGCATCGCACATCTCTTTGCCATGCCGATCGGAGGGCCGATTCTGCTGACGGTCCGTCTCTACCTCTACGGAGACGCCGGGCGCGCCGTGGCCAATCAGGTCGAGGCCGATTGGCGGCGTTGGCTTGATCGTCAATTTCCACCACAGACGTAGCGGCTGACGGTGATGGCCATTCCGGCAAGCCACTAAGCGGCGTTAGCAAGTTGGCGCGACATGGATAGGATGGCGAGCATGGTCTCGGCCGGCTCCAGTGTCGGGTGAAGATGCGTGCCTTGCAGTCTTATTACCGGCCATCCGCGGCGCTGCGCTTCCAACGTTGCGTGATCGTAAATGGGCGAGCATTGAATGAACCCGGCCGGAACGTGGTCCCAGCCGGCGCGCGTTCCAATTACGAAATTCGATAAACGAGACATGCAGTTCAAAGATCTGCTTACCGGGTTCATCAGACTGCACATTCTGCATCACGCAGCTGTACATGAGATCTACGGTCAATGGATCATCGATGAACTCGCCCGTTGAGTAGCTGATAAAGCGTGCCGGGACTGAGCGCGCACCCGGCCGAACCATTTCCGACTCGAAGGAGGCGGCAAGAATCGTGGGCGCTTGCTACTTGTCCGTGCTGGCAAACGCGGTTTCGAGGACGTCGCCGATCGGCTGCCAGGTGCGGCCGTCGAACTGAACGAGCCGCATATGCTTGATCGGCCGGAAATTCCAGGGACCGGTGCTGATCTTGATGCCGGGCAGCAGAACGGAGCCCTGATAATCCTTCAGCGCCGCGGCCTGTTTCATGACGTTCTCGCGCGATAGATCATCGCCGCACTGCCTGAGCACCTGCGCCAGAGTCTCGGCGGCTGCGTAGCCGAACATGGCGGCGCTTTCGTCATGGCCGCCGGCGCGACGATAGTTTTCCAGGAACGACTGCCAGTCGGCGCCAGACTGGTCGTCCTTCCAGGCCGGATCGTTGGCGTCCTTCAGATAGGCAGCGGTAGTCACGCCCACCGCGTTCTCGAGACCCGCGGGTTTCAGCCCTGTCCCGATTGAGGAGGCCATCTGATTCATGATGAACACGGGACGCCAGTCGAGGCTCGCCGCCAGGCGGATAACTTTTGCGGCGTTTTCGGGTACGCCCGCGAACACGAGAATTTCGGCGCCCGATCGCTTCAGGATCGATACATGCGTATCCAGATGTTCATCCCTGAGATCATAGGCGATACCGACCCTGATCATCCGCGCGACGGGACCGAGGCCGTCCTCCATCCCCTTGATGACCTCCCGGCCGAAATGATCGTTCTGCCAGAGAACGACGATCCGCTTGCCCGGATAGAACGCCTGAATGTAGTTGGCGTAGATGCGTCCCTCCTCCCGGAACGAGGGCTGCCAGCCCATGGTCCATGGAAACAGCGAGGGATCGCTGAGATGATCGTCTCCGGAAGCAACGAACAGTTGGGGAAGCTGGCGTTCGTTGAGATATTTGCGGACCGCAAAATTGCCCGGCGTTCCGAACGAGCCGAACATTAGAAGCACGTTGTCTTCCTCGACGAGCTTGCGCGTCAGGCTAAGGGCGGAAGCAGGATCGGATTTGTCGTCGTAGGAGATGAACCGCACCTTGCGGCCGTTGATGCCACCGCGCGCGTTGAGCATCTCGAAATAGGCTGCTTCGGCCTTGCCGATCGCCCCGAAGATCTCGAGGCTCCCGCTATAGGGCATGAGATTGCCGATGCGGATTTCGTCATCGGTCACCCCCTCCAGCCGCAGCCGCTCCGAAATTGCGCCCAGCGAGGCAACGGCTACAACGATCGCCAGCAGGATCCGGAGGAGCGTGTTCATGGCAGGAACTCCACCTGAGACAGGGGCGTCAGATTTCAAGTCTGCTGAGTTAATCGCTTGATCTGAATCCATGACCAGCCACTTCCCGGTGGGGGATCGGCTGCTCGGGCATCTTATGAGGCTCCGCGAGGGCTGCAATTGCCAGAAGCGGTCATTTCGATCAATTGCCTGCGAACAAAGCGGTGACAGGAACAATGGCGTCAGGCTGACTGCTCGGCAAAAGCCGTCGTGTGGTTGCGATGCATCAGCCGAAAAAAGCCCTTTGCGACGGTTAGTGCCAGCAGGCTGCCCCGCCGCCCCTATACAATTGCGGCATGACAGAAGTAGCCAGATGGGAATGCCGCACCCGGCTGTTTTGTTCTAAGCCACTACGCAGGCCCTCGCATCGGCTCAGGCGAGCTTGATGTCCCAGAGGCCCTCTTCGCGGCAGGCGATCAGTTCGTCGCGGAGCAATTCGGTGACTAGCGCAATCGCAGTCGAGCCGGGATGATCGATGGGAGACGCAAGGGTCAGTTCGCGCATCGGCGACGGTTTTGCTATCGCCGCGGTTTCCAGCCGGCCGCTGGCGACCTCGTGGCGCACCGAGGACGGCGGCAGCAGCGTGTACCCCAGCCCTTCCTCGACAAGGCTGGTCAGCACGCGGAAGGAATCGGCCTCCAGCTTGACGTCGAGCTTGATTTTCTTCTTCGCCGCCGCCTGCTCGATCAGCGCGCGGAGCCCATGCGAATGACTGGGCAGCACGAGGCGCTGCCGCAGCAGCCAGCCGATATCGACCTGCTTCCTCTCGGACAGCCCGCTGCCGCGCGGCCCGACGGCGACGATGGGATCGCGGCCGAGGCTTTGCACGGAAAGATGCAGGTCGCTCGATGGCCCGTAGATCAGCGCCAGGTCCATCTCGCCGCGGTGCAGCCATTCCGTCAGATGGCCGCTATAGCTTTCGACGATGCAGAGCGAGATGCCCGGATACTTGTCGACCGTGCGCCGGGCGAGCCGCGCCGAAATCACGTAGCTCACGGTCGGCACCAGCCCGAGCACCACCCGGCCCGAGGGCGGGCCGCCGGCGGACTGGATCTCGTCGCGCACCTGGTCGATCTGCCGGACGATCCCCGCAGTGCGCGCCAGCAGCAGCCGGCCGGCGTCGGTCAGCACCATGCCGCGGCCGTTCCGCGTGAACAGCTCGGCCCGCAATTCATGTTCGAGCAGCTTGATCTGGCGGCTCAGCGCCGGCTGCGCCACCCGCAGCGTATCGGAGGCCTTGCTGAGGCTGCCGAGCTCCGCCACGCAACTGAAGGTCCTGAGCTGCCGGATATCCATTACTTGCCAATCTTCGAAGGCAGGTTCATACGCTATAACAATTCAGCATAGGTGCCCAGCCGCCGTTTCACAACGTTCCGCGTCCTTAAGCAATTGACATCAACCCGCATCCATCGCCAGAAAACCCAATGACCGCACAAGAACAACAAGACGAATTCCACGACATCCGCGACGCCGTCGCAAAACTCTGCGCCCAGTTCCCCGGCGAATACTGGCGCAAGCTCGATCGCCAGATGGCGTATCCGAAGGAGTTCGTCGATGCGCTCACCGAGGCCGGGTACCTCTCCGTGCTGATCCCCGAGGAATATGGCGGCTCCGGGCTGAAGCTGTCGGCCGCGGCCGCGATCCTGGAAGAGATCCAGCGTGCTGGCTGCAACGGCGGCGGCTGCCACGCCCAGATGTACACGATGGGCACCGTGCTGCGGCACGGCAGCGATGCGCAGAAGGCGAAATACCTGCCCGGGATCGCTAGCGGAAAATTGCGGCTGCAGGCCTTCGGCGTCACCGAGCCGACCAGCGGCACCGACACCTCCTCGCTGAAGACCGTCGCCAGGCGCGACGGCGACCACTACATCGTCAACGGCCAGAAGATCTGGACCAGCCGCGCCGAACATTCCGACCTGATGATCCTGCTCGCGCGCACCACGCCGAAGGAGCAGGCGAAGAAGCGCACGGATGGTCTTTCCGTGTTCATCGTCGACATGCGCGAGGTCAAGGGCAAGGGCCTGGAGATCCGCCCTATCAGAACCATGATGAACCACGCCACGACCGAAGTGTTCTTCACGGACATGCGGGTGCCGGCCGAAAACCTGATCGGCGACGAGGGCAAGGGTTTTCGCTACATCCTCTCCGGCATGAACGCCGAGCGCATTCTCATTGCGGCCGAATGCATCGGCGACGCCAAATGGTTCATTGCAAAAGCCACCGCCTATGCCAAGGAGCGCGCCGTGTTCGGCCGTCCGATCGGCCAGAACCAAGGCATCCAGTTTCCGATTGCAAAAGCCTACGCCGCGATGCGTGCGGCGGAATTGATGGTGAAGGAAGCCACCCGCAAATACGAGGCCGGGCTCGATTGCGGCGCCGAGGCCAACATGGCCAAGATGCTGGCGGCGGATGCGTCGTGGGAGGCGGCGAACGCATGCGTGCAGACCCATGGCGGGTTCGGCTTTGCGGAAGAATACGACGTCGAGCGCAAGTTCCGCGAAACGCGGCTCTATCAAGTCGCGCCGATCTCGACCAATCTGATCCTGTCCTACGTCGCCGAGCACGTGCTCGGCATGCCCCGCTCCTACTGAGAACAGAAGATGCTGCCGTTAGAGGGATTGATCGTCGTCTCCGTCGAACAGGCGGTTGCAGCCCCGTTCTGCAGCTCCAGGCTTGCGGACGCCGGCGCGCATGTCGTCAAGGTCGAACGCCCCGAGGGCGATTTCGCCCGCGGTTATGACGCCGCCGCCAAGGGCCAGAGCAGCTATTTCGTCTGGCTCAACCGCGGCAAGAATTCGCAAGTGATCGACCTCGCCACCAAAGAGGGCCGCGCTGAACTCGAAGAGCTGATCGCAAGCGCTGACGTGCTGCTGCAGAACCTCAAGCCCGGCTCGATGGACAAGCTCGGCTTCTCGCTGGAGCGCCTGAAGAAGGATTATCCCGCGCTGATCTGCTGCACCATCTCCGGCTATGGCGACGAGGGCCCCTATGCCGATCGCAAGGCCTACGATCTCTTGATCCAGGCCGAGAGCGGACTTGCCTCGATCACCGGCGGCCCCGAAGGCCCGTCGCGCGTCGGCATCTCCGTCGTCGATATCGCCACCGGCGCCACCGCGCATGCCGCGATCCTCGAGGCGCTGATTGCGCGGGGACGCACGGGCCGGGGCGCCGATATCCGGATCTCGATGTTCGATGTGATGGCGGACTGGATGGCGGTGCCGCTGATCAATTCGGAAGCCGGCAATCCGCCAAAGCGGATGGCGCTGGCCCACCCCTCGATCGCGCCCTATGGCGTGTTCAATTCCAGGGACGGCAAGGGCATTCTGATTTCGATCCAGAGCGAGCGCGAGTGGAAGAAGCTCTGCGCGGAAGTCCTGGATCAGCCCGACCTGCCCAATGATCCGCGCTTTGCCAACATGGTCGAGCGCGTGCGCAACCGCCAGCTCACCGACAAGGTGGTCGCCGACAGTTTTGCCGCGATGATGCGCGCCGAACTCCTGAAGCGCCTGGACGACGCCGACATCGCCTTCGCCGAGGTCAACAGCATGGCCGACCTCTCGGTGCATCCACATCTGCGCCGCATCGAGGTCGACACGCCGAACGGCAAGGTGAGTTACGCCGCCCCCGCCGCGATCTTCGTCGGCGAGGAACGGCACTATGGCGCGGTGCCCGCCATCGGCGATCACGTCGAACTTCCCAAAGCTCCCCGTAACAAGAGCCGCCAGCCATGACCGAAGCCCTCAACCTCGATCATTTGCGCCAATGGATCGGCCGCAGCGCGGAAGCGTCAGACATCGTCACCGCGCAACTCGTGAAGGGCCTGCGCGCGACGCTATTTCAGGACATCGGCGACCCGAAGCCCGGCGATGCCGCGCCGTGGACCACGCATTGGTGCCTGGCGCAGCCGGTATTTCCGATGTCGCAGCTCGGTCCCGACGGCCACCCGACCCGCGGCGGCTTCCTGCCGCCGGTGCCGCTGCCGCGCCGGATGTGGGCCGGCGGCGAAATCGAATTCCTCCAACCGTTGCGCGTCGGCGATGAATCGACGCGCACATCGCGCATTTCAGACGTGACGATGAAGACCGGCTCGACAGGCGTGCTGTGCTTCGTTTCCGTCGAACACACCATCACGACGCCGCGCGGGGTTGCCATCCGCGAACGGCAGGACATCGTCTATCGCGACATGGGGAGCGCTGCCCCCGCTTCGCCGCCGAAAGCCGCTCCGCCACCGGTCGCACGGCATCGCGAAACCCATGTCAGCGATCCCGTGCTGCTGTTTCGCTACTCGGCACTGACCTTCAACGGCCACCGCATTCATTACGACCGCGACTACGCCACCAAGGTCGAGGGTTATCCGGGCCTGATCTTCCACGGCCCGCTGCAGGCCGCCCTGCTCGTCGAGTTCGCCGCCAAGCTGCACGGCGACTCGGCGCCGAAGAAGTTCAGCTATCGCGGCGTGCAGCCGCTGTTCGAAGGCGGCGAGTTCTCGATCAACGCCAATGAAACCCACGCCGGTATGGAGCTGTGGATCGCGAACGCGGAGGGACAGCCGACGATGAAGGGCACGGCTGTGTGGTGATAATTCACCGTCATTGCGAGGAGCGCAGCGACGAAGCAATCCATCTGTCCCCGCGTTGAAGCATGGATTGCTTCGCTTCGCTCGCAATGACGGAAAGCTAGATACAATGGGAATCACCTGATGTCGTCTCGCAAACCAGCCAAAGCCGCCGCCGCCTCCCTCACCGTCAAGGACGCCACCTTCGGCCTGCTGCGCGCGTTCGGCATCAAGCGCGTGTTCGGCAATCCCGGCTCCACCGAACTGCCCTTCCTCAGCGACTGGCCCGACGACATCGACTACGTGCTCGGCCTGCAGGAGGCTTCCGTCGTCGGCATGGCCGATGGTTATGCGCAGGCGACCCGCAATGCCGGTTTCGTCAATTTGCATTCCGGCGCCGGCGTCGGCAATGCGCTCGGCAATATCTACACCGCCCATCGCAACCAGACGCCGCTGGTCATCACCGCAGGCCAGCAGGCGCGCTCGATCCTGCCGCTGCAGGCTTTTCTCTATGCCGAGCGAGCCTCCGAATTCCCGCGCCCCTACGTCAAATACAGCGTCGAGCCGGCCCGCGCCGAAGATGTGCCGGCAGCGATCGCGCGCGCCTATTACGTCGCGATGCAGCCGCCCTGCGGGCCGACCTTCGTTTCGATTCCGATCGACGACTGGACACGCCCGACTCAGCCGGTCGAGGCCCGCCACATCAGCCGCGAGCTCGGCCCCGACCCGCAAGCGATGAGAGCGCTGGTCGCAGCGCTCGCAGCCAGCAAACGCCCCGCCTTCGTCGTCGGCCCGGCCGTCGACCGCGCCGAGGCCGTCGATCTGATGGTGTCGGTGGCGGAGAAGGCGAAGGCTGCCGTCTGGGTCAGCCCGTTCTCGGCGCGCTGCGCCTTTCCGGAACGTCATCCGCAATTTGCGGGCTTCCTGCACGCCTCGCCGGGACAGCTATCGGACGCGCTGCGCGAGCATGACCTCGTGGTCGTGATCGGCGCGCCGGTGTTCACCTTCCATGTCGAGGGCCATGCTCCGATCTTCGATGGCGCCACCACGATCTTCCAGGTCACCGACGATCCGGATGCGGCCGCGGTCACGCCGTCGGGCGCCAGCATCATCGCGACCATGAAGCCGGCGCTTTCGATGTTGCTCGACCTCTTGCCCGAAACCGCGCGCGAGATGCCGGCGGGCCGCGTGCTGCCGCCGGCGCCAGCGGCGGCCGATCCGCTCCCGGTCGAATTCCTGCTGTATCAGCTCTCGCAAGCCATGCCCGACAATGCAGCACTGGTGGAGGAAGCGCCCTCGCACCGCCCGGCGATGCAAAAGTTCATGCCGATGCGCGGCCAGGACAGTTTTTACACCATGGCGAGCGGCGGCCTCGGCTACAGCCTGCCTGCCGCGGTCGGCATCGCGCTCGGACGCCCCGGCGTCCGCACCGTCTGCCTGATCGGCGACGGCTCGGCGATGTATTCGATCCAGGCGCTGTGGACCGCGGCGCAGCGCAGGCTGCCGCTCACCGTGGTAGTCATCAACAACGCCGGCTACGGCGCGATGCGCTCGTTCAGCCAGGTCATGCAGGTGCGCAATGTGCCGGGGCTCGAGCTACCCGGCATCGATTTCGTGAAACTCGCGGAAGGCATGGGCTGCCACGCCGTGCGGGTGACGAAATCATCCGAACTCGCGGGCGCGCTCAGCTACGGGCTCTCTTGTGACGGCGTCAGCCTGATCGAGGTGATGGTCGATTCCGCCGTTCCCCTGCTCTACGCGCAGAAGGGGTGAGGCACGCCTTTCGCCACGTCATTGCGAGGAGCAACGCGACGAAGCAATCCATCTCTCCTCGTGCGGTGAGATGGATTGCTTCGCTTCGCTCGCAATGACGTGGATGGACCATTGCGGCCGCGCGGAAGAGCTAGGCCCGACGCGCCGCAGCGATCAGCGCATGGGGCGATCCTGCGTCGCTGGGCCCGTCCGAATAGCCTGGCATACCAGCTCATGACCCATAGGGCTCGTCTATTGGACCGCGAGTTCCATACGCGTCATTTACTTGACGTTGTTCTACGTTCGCACGAGAATTCGGCATGGGGCAACCATGGAGTGAATGCCATGAAACAGCCAAGCCTCAGAAAAGCTGCCCTCGCGATCTCCGTCTTCACATGCGCGACCATGCTCTCGTTTGATTGGAGCGAACAAAGGAACGTTTCGCTATCTGTCGAGCGCGCGCAAGCACAGACGGTTGATCCGTTGACCCCGGCGCCGGGCGTTACCCGGCGGCAGGCGCGGCGGGCCGCGGCCGGTGCCGCCGCGGTGGGCGCCGGTGCTGTCGCAGCCGGAGCGACTGCCGCCTACTACGGCAGCGGACCCTACGCTTACGACCGCGGCAACGGACCCTACGCCTACTACGGCGGCAACAGTCCCAACGCCTATTACGGCGGTCCGGGCGTATGGAGCCAGGACTACGCGGCGCGCAACGGCATAATCTGCCAGCCCGGCACAATGGTCCGCCTGGACGACGGCTTGATGCACAGGTGTCAGTAGCAAAGGAGTAATGCGAAATTCTCTCCTCCGTCATTGCGAGGAGCAACGCGACGAAGCAATCCATGCCTCCGCGTGTTGAGCCATGGATTGCTTCGCTTCGCTCGCAATGACGGGGGAGAGGTCCGTGTGCCCCTCAGCTCATTTCCCGTAAGCTTCCCGCATCTTCGCCTGGATCTTGGCCATGCCCGCGATCCAGCGGTCGTAATTCTCGGTCTTCTTGCGCATGTAGCCGAGCACCTGCGGGTGCGGCAGGATCACAAAGGTTTCCTCTTCCAGCCCCTTCAGCACGTCCTGTGCTACCTGCTCCGGCGAGAGATCGCCGTCGCCCGATTGCGGGCCCTTCGGGATCGAGCGCAGCATGTTGGTGTCGACGCCCTGCGGGCACAGGATCGAAACCTTGATGTTGTCGGCCTTGTGCGAGATCGCGAGATTCTCTGCAAAGCCGACTGCGGCATGCTTGGTGGTCGAGTAGGCCGGGCTGCCGACCTGCGACAATAGTCCCGCCGCCGAGATCGTGTTGAGGAAATAGCCGCCGCCGCGCGCCTTCATGCGCGGGATCAAATGCCGCGCCGCATAGACATGGGCCATCACATGAACGGCCCAGCTTCGCTGCCACGGTTCGTCGGAGTTTCCGCCGGCATTCACCGACAGTGGATCGAAACCGCCGCCGATGCCGGCATTGGAGCAGAACAGCGCAATCGGGCCGAATTGATGCTCGGTCTCCTCGATGACGTGAAGGACGTCCTTCTCTTTTCCGACATCGCATTTGAAGGCCGCCCCACTGATCGGAGTGGCGACGGCTCGCGCGCCATCGGGATCGATATCGGCAACAACGATCTTGGCGGCGCCTTCACGATGAAAGGCCTCGCACATCGCCTTGCCGATGCCATTGGCGCCACCGGTGACGACCACGACTTTGCCTGTCACCTGCATGGTCGCTCTCTCCCGTTTGTTATGATCCTACGTCAGGACCACCATATCGAGAATAGCCGTATAATGGCAGGCGGCGCCGAGCAAGACGAAGCCGTGCCAGATCGCGTTCTGGAAGCGCAACCGCTGCCAGGAATGGAAGATCACCCCAAGGCTATAGAGCACGCCGCCTGCCACCAAAAAGCCCAGCGCCAGCGGCGGCACCGCCTTCACCACGGCGTCGTAAAGCGTGACGCCGCTCCAGCCCAAGGCGAGATAGAGGCCGACCGCCAAACGATCGTATCGCCCCGGCAGCGCCAGTTTCAGCACCACACCGGCAATCGCGATGCACCACACCCCGGTCAGCAGCGCGATCGCGAGATAGCTGTCCCGGAGTTCCACGATGAACGGGGTATAGGTCGCGGCGATCAAGAGATAGATCGCCGAATGATCGAAGCGGCGCAGCACCCATTTGGCGCGCGACACCGGCCAGAGATTATAGACCGCCGACAATGTCAGCATCGCGAGCAGGCCTGTGACGTAAACGGACACCACGGTAATTTCGAACGCACCGGCATAGACCGCCGTCAGCACGATCAGGGCGGTGGCGGCGATGAGCCCGAAACAGACGCCGACGATATGCACGACGCCATCGGCGATCAGCTCGGCGCGGTCGTAATTCCAGTGCATGGCGCCAGCCGCCGCATGGATGGATGTCGAGGCGATTTGTTTCAGTCTGAAGATAGTCATGCAGGTCCGCAGTACGTGGTGAGGGAGCGATTATATATGGGTCTTCCGAGGTCAACGAACCGTTCACGCCGCCGGCTCCAGGGCCGTCGCCATGCGCTTTCGCTGACGATGCCAGTATCCCGTCGCCGTGGCATTTTCGTGCAGCCGGTAACCGCCGGATATCCCGAGCGGATTCGCTCGTCAGACGATCACAAGCGCTTGATTTCGGTCCGCCAATCGCCACTTCTCCGGTAATTGCACACCAACGCCCCTCTCGAGCTTTCCGCCCCGTATGGCCCCCAGTTTTTCAGATATCGTCGAGGAAGCGCGCCTGTCGGCGCGGGCGCTGCTGGACTACGGCGACAGCTTTTTCAATCCCACTGTGCGGCTCGGCGTCACCGGCCTGTCGCGAGCCGGCAAGACCGTGTTCATCACGGCGCTGATCCACGGCCTGACCCGCGGCGGCCGGTTTCCGGTGTTCGAACCCTACGCCTCGGGCCGGATCGCAGGCGCCCGGCTCGCGCCGCAGCCGGACGACGCGGTGCCGCGCTTCGACTATGAAAACCACGTCCGCACCCTCATCGAGCAGCGGCGCTGGCCGAACTCGACCACTGACATCTCTGAATTGCGCCTCGTCATCGATTACCAGCGGCAGAACGGCGCGGACCGCACGCTCACCATCGACATCGTCGATTACCCCGGCGAATGGCTGCTCGATTTACCGCTGCTCAACAGGAGTTTCGAGCAATGGTCGGCCGAGAGTCTTGCGCTGTCGCGCGAAGGCCCGCGGGCAACACTCGCCGCGCCCTGGCACGCGCATCTGAAGGCGCTTCAACCCGAGAGCCGCGAGAACGAGCAGGCGACGCTCGCCGCCGCAAGACTTTTCACCGATTATTTGCGCGCCTGCCGCGACGAACGGTTTGCCATGAGCCTGCTGCCGCCCGGACGTTTCCTGATGCCGGGCAACCTCGCAGGATCGCCGGCGCTGACCTTCGCCCCGCTCGACGTGCCCATTGATGGCGCCGCGCCCGACGGTTCGCTGTGGGCGATGATGCGGCGGCGCTATGAAGCCTACAAGGACGTCGTGGTGCGCCCGTTCTTCCGCGATCATTTTGCGCGGCTCGACCGCCAGATCGTGCTGGTCGATGCGCTCGCGGCCTTCAATGCCGGGCCCGAGGCGCTGCACGATCTCGAAGCCGCGCTTGCCGGCATTCTCGATTGCTTCCGGATCGGTCGCAGCACCATCCTCAGCAGCTTGTTTCGTCCGCGGATCGACCGGATTCTGTTTGCCGCCACCAAGGCCGATCATCTGCACCATTCCAGCCACGACCGGCTCGAAGCCGTGCTACGGCGGGCCGCCGCCAAGGCAGCCGACCGCGCCGAATATGCCGGCGCCGCCATCGACGTGGTCGCGCTATCAGCGGTACGCGCCACGCGCGAGGCAATGGTTACGCGCGGCCGGGAGAAGCTGCCGTCGATCCTCGGCACGCCCGCGCCCGGCGAGACCGCCAATGGCGAGGCCTTCGATGGCGAGACCGAAGTGGCGACCTTTCCGGGTGATCTCCCCGCCGATCCCGAAGAACTGTTCAAGGGCGGCTTTCGCGGCCTTTCCAGCATACCGTCCGACAGCGCCGATTTCCGCTTCCTGCGCTTCCGGCCGCCGCTGCTGGAGCGCACCGGCAAGGACGAGCCCGCGCTGCCTCACATCCGCCTCGACCGCGCCCTTCAGTTCCTGATCGGAGACCGACTGCAATGAGCGAGAAAACGCCGCATCGGCGACCGGCGACGTTCAAGCTCGGCGATCCCGGCGTCATCGTGATAGACCCGGACGACACCGGCCGCCCTGCCCGCGGCACGGTGCAGATCACACCGGAGGCGGATCCGGCGCTGTTGCCCGTTCCACTCGATGCACCGAGGGTCCCGATGCGCCGCGGCTTTCGCTGGGGCGCGCTGTTCTGGTCGGCTATCGGCGGGCTGGTGCTGCTCGGCACAGGGCTCGGCGTCGTCAACCTGATCGAGGACCTGTTCGCGCGCAGCCAGACATTGGGCTACGTCGCGCTGGCATTTGCGGCGGCGGCCGGACTGGCGCTGACCGTCGTCATCGCGCGCGAGGCGTTCGGGCTGGCGCGGCTGGCGGCGATCGAAAAGCTGCACCAGCGCGCCACTGAAGTGCTGCGCAGCGACGACCGCGCCGAGAGCCGCGCCGTCGTCAACGAACTCCTCAAGCTCGCGCATCAAAACCCGCAACTGGCGCGCGCCCGCGCCACGCTTGCCAGCCACGCCGACGACATCATCGATGGCGCCGACATGATCAAGCTTGCCGAGCGCGAACTGATGGCGCCGCTGGATGAGGAGGCGCGCCGGCTGGTTTCAACGGCCGCGCAGCGCGTTTCGGTCGTGACCGCGGTGAGCCCACGCGCGCTGATCGACGTGCTGTTCGTGTTCGTCGCCGCGATGCGCTTGATCCGGCAACTGGCGCGGCTCTATGGCGGCCGCCCCGGCACGCTCGGCATGATCAGCCTGTTGCGCCAAATCATCGGCCATCTCGCCATCACCGGCGGCATGGCGGTGGGCGACAGCCTGGTGCAGCAGATGCTCGGCCACGGTATCGCGGCAAAGCTCTCGCAACGGCTCGGCGAGGGCGTGCTCAACGGCCTGCTGACGGCAAGGCTGGGATTGGCCGCGATCGATGTGACGCGCCCGCTGCCGTTCACGGCATTACCGCGGCCTGCGCTCTCCGATCTCGCCAAGGACCTTTTGAGCAAGCGCGAAGATGAGGCGTAAGCCAATCGCCACGGCATCTGCTCTCACCGTCATTCCGGGCGCGACGAGCGGTGTCTGACGCGGGGGTCCGTACCATCAGATCGATGTCACCTATGAATACCGCGAGCCCCGCGGCAGTTACTTTCTATCCGTCCTATATCGAGCAACGCAATTTTCGGAAATGGCTTGGTGGCGCGTCCTGTTCTTTGACGCTATTTTCTTTGCTCCCACTGGATGAATTTCTCAAGCAGAGCTTCGGATTTTTCGGGCGCCTTAGCCGTTCCAGCGGAGGCGGGTTCGGAAACAGCACGTTCCGGGCTATTGCTTTCTTGTGATTGTTGAAACTGCATGAAACCGTGTAGCAGCTCTTGGGAGTCTTTGGGCGTCGTTTGAGCCGGTGTAGCCAATGCGGGAGTGGAAATGGAAACAGCGAGCTCCGAGCGATCGCGTTCTAACTTTGGAACTAGGTTAAAAAAGATGAGCGCCACGACCACAGCGACACCGATTGCTGCGGCAACTCCACCCGCAACGGCAAACAGCGCGCGTCGTGGACGGCGTTCGTGAGCGAGTTGCAACTCCAGCGGATGCCGGTTGGATTTGGCGAAGGCTTCCTCACGCATCTCATCAAAACGAGACCGAGAGGAAGTGGGAGGCAAATGGTCCGATCTCGTCTGTGTCGCGTTAGATCGATGGGCCGCTTCACTGCGCACCGCGCGCGGTGCGTAGTAAAGAGGATCGTCTGGACTATGGGGCGCGGAATGTTCGTCCGAACGGATGAAACTCATTTGCACTGCTCCTCACGACGCCAAAATTGCTACTCCGGTGCTTTGGTATGGGCGAGATTGTCGTCGCGAAATCCTAGCGAGTCAGTTGCGTTGAGTCATCTCTAAATCACTAGGTCTGTCATCTGTGACGTCGTATGTGACTGCCCGACGAGCAAATCACTTCTGATTTTCAGAAATCGTGTCAAGCCCAGGAACCAAAAATATTCCGCTTAACTTCCGGAGCAAATCATCGGCATAACTGCGCCCGTCTCACCCATTGAGGGGCGCTCGCGATCGTCACGAACGTGCGGTGAGATGCGATGGACGCGGAATGCGCAAGACGTAGGCGCAGGAAGCGTACGGCGAAGTCGTGTGGTTCGGGCGCCGCGGTGCTGGCGTTAAGTCTGCGGGAAGTGTCCCGCCGACGACGGAGGCAAAAGAGCCGTTCTCCGGGAAGAGCGCGAAGTAAGCCGTAAAGCCATTGCGCAGGGAAGGCCGGGATGCTCCCGCTGTACCTGTATGCTCGTGTGCGTTTTTGCTTTGCGCACTTGCATACGAGACCGCGGGTGCGGCAAGCACCCGGTCTTCCCTGCGCCCTCTGAATGAGAGGGCGGGAAAAGAAGATGCAAACCTCGGGCTAAACATGTCGCGAGAATGCGAAACTGTAGCCACACGTCATTGCGAGCGAAGCGAAGCAATCCATTGCCACCTCATACGCGGAAAGATGGATTGCTTCGCTTCGCTCGCAATGACGTGGAAAGGCCACGGCGTACTGGCCCCCCGCATGCGCGGGGGATGACGACCTCACGAAAGGCGATTGTCATGCGCCTCGCGCCCCGCCAGCACACGCCAGCGGAACAGCGGCGAATCCGGCGGCGGCGAGAGTTCGGGGGTCCAGCCCGTCAATTTTTCCAGCGCGTAGGTATCCATCACCATCCCGCGCCAGACGCGCTCGACCCGCTCCAGCGGCTGCCGCTTCGCGGTGGTGAGATTCCAGAGCGGCAGGCGATGGTCCGGCTCACGGGCGACGTAGAGGCCGGGATGATCCTTGATCAGGTTCATGCCGGGATCGCGAAAGCCTTGAAACCGTCCGCGCTCGTTGATCTGGATGACCGGCACCTGCCCTTTGAAATACCAGCGCAACATTGCATAGGTGCGATAATCCGACGTCGCGATCCAGCTCGCACCGGTCTCTCGCAACTGATCCCGCGCGCGCGTCGCGACTTGCTCATAACCGGCCTCGCCACCGATCGGATCGGTCCTGCCGATAAAATTCCAGGGCGCCGCGATATAATAGAAGAACACGCCGACCACGAAGGCGATGCCGGAGATCACCGCCACCCTCGCCCACCGGAACGTCGATTGGACCATCCACTCCGAAAAGCCCTCACGCGGCAGCATGACGAGGTTGATGGCGGTCGCGGCAAAGCCGGCGGGCCACAGGAACATCGGCCAGGTGTCGCCGACCCGCAGGGTCAGCGACTTCCAGAGGAAATAGAGGAAAGGCACCAGCACGGCGGTCGACAGCAGGATCGCGACCGGCTCGCGGGTGCGGTAGCCGCGCCAGGCCGTCAGCATGACGCCGGACAGCACCACCGGCAGCAGCACGAAGCCGACGAGACCGAACTGCAGGCCGATGAATTCGCCGACAGTGCGGAGCGACAATTGATGGGTCGCGACCGCGCGCACGAACTGGAAACGGAACGAGGCCCAATCGTGCTGCGCATTCCAGATCAGTACCGGCGAAAACACGATCGCCGCGATCAGCGCTGCCCGCCATGGATACTGGCTGAGCAGCCAGCGGCGGCGCCAGTCCGGCACCAGCACGAACGCCACAACCGCCGGCAACAGCATGATCGCGGTGAACTTCGACAGCAGCGCCAACCCTGCGAACAGTCCCGCGGCAAGCCACCAGCGAGGGTTGCCGCTCTCATGCAGCCGCACCAGCGCCCACAGCATGGCGACCGCAAACGGGATCATCGCGGTGTCGGGCGCGACCTTCGCCATCAGCAGCCCGTAATACAGCGCTGCTTCCGGCAACAGCATGGCGAAGATCACGGCGCGAACATCATGCGTCACGCGCCGGACGATGTCGGCGAGCAGGAGCTGCGTGACCAGCATCGCGACGATGCCGCCGAAACGCACGCCGAGATTGGTGTCGCCGAAGATCGCGGTGCCGAACCGGATCAGCCAGGCGATGCCGGGCGGATGATCGAGAAAAGCGAGCGCGCTCTCCTTCGACCAGGTCCAGTAATAGGCCTCGTCGGTACGGAGATCGAGCACGCTGGCATAGACCAGCCGCATCGCCGTCAACGCGGCGATCAGCAACGCCACGGCAAGCCAGGGCGGCGTGGCAGAACGGTCCGGTTTGGCTTGGCTGTTATTGGGCGGGGCTATGGTCACGGCGCGCTTTTCCTCGACTGTGCCGGGAGTGTCAACGAGCCGCGGCGGAAAAAAGTTGATCGTCGTCCCTGTGAACCCAGGCGACCCATAACCACCGATCATGATAAGGAAAACCGCATGGCCACAGCCCCACTGAGAGGCCGCGAGTATGGGTCCCTGCGTGCCGCCTTCGCTAAAGCTTCGGCGAGCCCAACGTCAAACCCCGGCGAAGCCTTGGCGAAGACGGGTCGCAGGGACGACGGCGAGTGGTATTCACCGTATGAATTAGTCGCTACCATTGCCCAATATTGACCTATGGATCGCATGGCCGCCCTCTCCCGAGACCAGATCACGACCTTCCTCCGCGGCATCAGCCTGCGGCAGGTCCGCCTTGTCACCGGGGTGATTTTGTTCGCCTATCTGGTCAGCCATTTCCTCAACCATGCGCTCGGCAACATCTCGCTCGAGGCGCTGGCGACCGGCGTCTATCTCCACACGTCGTTCTGGCAGTTCCTGCCGGTCACGGTCCTGTTCTACGCGGCATGCCTGGTGCACACCGCGCTCGGCATCTGGGCATTGTATGAACGCCGGCAATTCCGCTGGAAGGCGATCGAGCCGCTGCAGCTTGCACTCGGCCTCAGCGTGCCGATGCTGATCATCGCCCATATCATCGGCGTCCGGCTCGGCCAGACGCTCTACGGACATGAGAAACTCTATCCGCAGATCCTGTTCCTGTACTGGATCTGGGCGCCGTGGCGGATCTGGATGATGCTCGCGGTCATGACCATCGCTTGGGTGCATGGCTGCATCGGGCTGTATCTGTGGCTGCGGATGCGGGCGTTCTACAAGCGCGCAGCCCCGTTGCTGCTCGCCGCGGCGGTACTTATTCCGACGCTTTCCATGCTCGGCTTCTATCAGAGCGGGCGCATGGTGATTGACAATGACAGCGTGGAATGGCGGGCGGAAACCCAGTCGGAGCGCCAGATCGGCACGCGGGCCGAGGCGCAGGCGCTCGATCGCATCACCGACTATTTCCTGTTCGGCTATTTCGGCCTAATCGGCATCGCGCTGGTGGCGAGAGGCGTGCGCGCCATCAACGAGCGCCGCCGCGGCATGATCAGCCTGTCCTACGGCAACGGGCGCACCGTCCGTGTGCCGAAGGGCCTGAGCGTACTCGAGGCGAGCCTGCGCAACAACGTGCCGCATGCCAGCGTCTGCGGCGGCCGCGCCCGCTGCTCGACCTGCCGCATCCGCATCATCGGCGACTGCTCTGCGCTGCCAGAGCCGTCGCAGCGCGAGGCGTTCGTGCTTGGCCGGGTCGGCACCTCGGATCCATCCATCCGCCTCGCCTGTCAGTTGCGGCCGCCATCCGATCTCTCATTCTTTCAACTCTTCCTGCCGCTCACCTCCGCCGACGGTCACGAGTCGCACCCGACGCGGATTGGTCAGGAGCGCTATCTCGTCAGCCTGTTCGTGGACATGCGCGGCTCGACCAAGCTTGCGGAAAAGCGCCTGCCGTTCGACACCGTCTTCATCGTCAACCGGTTCCTCGGCGCGGTGTCGCAGGCGGTGCTCGCGAGCGGCGGCATGCCGAACCAGTTCGTCGGCGACGGCATGCTGGCGCTGTTCGGACTTTCGACCAGCCGGCAGGAAGCCTGCCGCCAGGCATTGCACGCGGCGGCGATGATCGCTGCCAACATCGACGAATTGAATAAATTTCTCGAACATGATTTGCGCGAACCGATCCGCTTCGGCATCGGCATCAACGGCGGCGAAGTGATCGTCGGTGATATCGGCTACCGCGATCACATGGTGTTCACCGCGCTCGGCGACGCCGTCAACGTCGCGGCGCGCCTGCAGGACATGACCAAGAGCCTTGCATGCGAAGTCGTCATCTCGGACGAAGTTCGCGCTACCGCTGGCCTCGCCGCCGATGCATTGCCGCAGCATGAAGTCGAGATCCGCGGACGCAACGAGCCGATGATCGTACGCAGCGTGACAGATGCGCGGATGCTGCCGGCGCTGGCTAACGAAGAGCAAAGCGCCGCCGCGTGAAATCACGCCGGCAATGGTGGTTCGAGGCGCATGAATAATCGTTCAGAAAAGTGTCGGCGAACGCGGCGCGGCCATGCCCAAGCGCGGCGCAGCCATGCTGAAGGCTCGCCGCCGCCACCCTCCAGGCGAAAGAATGGCGTCAACGCAGCGGATCGATCCACCCGCCAAAAATTGGAATTGCCGGCCGCCCGGCCGCGTCAAATGGACCGGAAACCCTCAAAACGGCCGGAATCGGCTGGGAATGGGGGCATTTTTGCCGAAACGGCCGGTCCGTTTACGCTACCCAGCCTGCCCCAACCCGCGTATCCTCATGCCTCGGGCATGCCGGTTAGTGCGGGGACCGGCAGCTCGTTTATTTTTTTGATTCCGCGGAGACGACGTGAATGGCTAAAGGTACGGTGAAGTGGTTCAACCCGACCAAGGGATACGGGTTTATCCAACCCTCAAGCGGCGGCAAGGACGTGTTCGTTCATATTTCGGCAGTTGAGAAAGCTGGTCTTTCGACACTCAATGAAGGGCAGACCGTCGAGTACGAAGAGATCGCCAACCGCGGCAAAACTTCGGCCGAGAACCTCAAGGTTTAGCGCGACCGCGCAATCGGCAACGGCGCACTCTCGGACCTAAATCCGGGAGTAGGGCTTAAGAAACTTCTCGAAAACTGTGAGCGTTCGGCGGAGCGGGCACCGCTTCTGCACGCACGATGGCTAGATCGTTGCGCGAAAAACCGGCCGCTCAATCTTCCGTGACCCACTTCTGAACCGTCATCACGTCCGGTGGCTGCAGGTAGCCGCGCGGCCAGAGATCGACGACCCATTCGACCCTGGTGGCGCGATCGACCAGCACCGCGGTGTTGTGCGGTGTCTGCAATACCAGCGTATTACCGCGATAGCGCGGATCGCCGATCGCGTGATGCTTCAACAGGCCCCACTCCTGCAGCACCAGCAAAAGACTGGTGGTGTTGCGCGTGGTGTCCCAGCAATCGTAATTGTGCTTGTCGTCGAAGTAGCGGAAGTCAGCTTTCGCCACGCGCTTGTTGGTGCCGATGATCGGCCCCATGCGGCGATCGAACCACACCACCGCCCTCTGCACTGCCGCGCGTTCGGCCGCGGCCGAGGCGCGGCCCGCTTGCATGATCTGTGTCAACGCGCTGCGGTCGCCGGCCGTGAAATCGAGGATTTCGCGGCGCCGGCAGACGAAGCCGTAGCATACGGTCATGGATTTGGCTGAAGGCGGATAGATCGAAACCGAGCTGTAGAGATTGGCGACCTCGGCGCTCATCTCGACCGCTCTCGCCGGCGGCGCTCCAAACAGCGCGGCCAGAATCACGCCAAGCGCGGCCGCGAAGCTATTCCGCGCTCGGCTTCCCTGTATCGGCTGAGCGGCACCTCTCATGATCCCTGCTGTTCCCAAGCGACGGCGTGCCTGACGATTAGCGCGGCTCCCGCACGCTGCCAACCAGCAAGCCCGCGATCTGTGGATCAGGCCGGCGAAATTCCGGCCGCTGTGTTTTCCATGCGCCAGTCGGTTCCGCCGGCGCCGCCATCCCCAGCGCAATTGAGGGGACTTGCGGGCCTGTTCCGCCCATCCCGGCCCCGTTAGACTGGCCGAAGCCAAGAGAAATCCCATGCTAGAAATCCCATGCTGATTCCTCCGTCGCCGCTTCCACCCTTCCGCGCGCCCTACGCGCCCGATGACCGCGCGATGGCCACCCGCCTGCTCCAGGCCGCGCGGCTGGACGCGGCGCAGGAGCGGCGCATCGATCGCGCAGCGACTGCGCTGATCAAAGCCATCAGGGCCAACGACGATCCTCTCGGCGGGGTCGAGGACATGCTGCGCGAGTTCGCGCTGTCGACCAAGGAGGGGCTGGCGCTGATGGTGCTGGCGGAAGCGCTGTTGCGGGTCCCGGACGCCCGCACCGCCGACCAGTTCATCGAGGACAAACTCGGCCAGGGCGACTTCATCCATCATGAAACCAGGTCGAGCGCCTTCCTGGTCAACGCCTCGGCGTGGGCGCTCGGCATGTCGGCCCGCGTGATCCAGCCCGGCGAGACCCCGCAGGGCACCATCGGGCGGCTGACCAAGCGGCTGGGCGCGCCCGCGGTGCGGGCGGCAACGCGGCAGGCGATGCGACTGATGGGCAATCATTTCGTGCTCGGCGAGACCATCGAGGCGGCGCTGTCGCGGGCGCAACCGCATTCCGCGCGCCAGCAACGGTACTCCTTCGACATGCTCGGCGAAGGCGCCCGCACCGACGACGACGCCGCGCGCTACTTCACTTCCTATGCCAGTGCCATCGAGGCGATCGGCCGCACGGCCGATGACCGTCCCCTGCCCGACCGGCCCGGCATCTCGGTCAAGCTCTCCGCGTTGCATCCCCGCTTCGAGGCCGTGAGCCAAGCGCGGGTGATGGACGAACTGGTTCCGCGGCTGATCGATCTCGCCCGGCAAGCCAAAGCCTATGATCTCAATTTCACGGTTGATGCCGAGGAAGCGGACCGGCTGGAATTGTCGCTCGACGTGATCGCGGCAGCCTTCGCTGATCCCTCGCTTGCGGGCTGGGACGGATTTGGGCTAGCGATCCAGGCCTACCAGAAACGGGCCAGTGACGTGATCGATTACGTCGATCGGCTCGCACGCAGCCTCGACCGCAACATGATGGTGCGGCTGGTCAAGGGCGCCTACTGGGACACCGAGATCAAGCGCGCGCAGGAACGCGGGCTCGACGGCTATCCCGTATTCACCCGCAAGGCGATGACGGACCTGAACTACGTTGCCTGCGCAAAACAATTGCTGGCGCTGCGACCACGGATATTTCCGCAGTTCGCCACCCACAATGCGCTCACCGTCGCGACCATCCTCGAACTGGCAACGGAGCAGAGCGGATTCGAATTCCAGCGCCTGCACGGCATGGGCGAGGCCCTCTACGCAAAGCTAGGCGAAGACCGTCCCGATATCGCTCATCGCACCTACGCGCCGGTCGGCAGCCACCGCGACCTCCTCGCCTATCTGGTGCGGCGATTGCTGGAGAACGGCGCCAATTCATCCTTTGTCGCGCTCGCCGCCGACGGGGCGGTGCCGGTCTCGCAATTGCTGCGGCGCCCTGCTGATATCGTCGGCAGCGCCGATAATGCCAGACATCCGAATATCCCGCTGCCGCGCGACCTCTATGGGCCGCAACGAAAAAACTCCCGCGGAATCGAATTCGGTGAACGCGCGGCGTTGAGCAAACTCGTCTCGGCCATCGCCGCGGAACGACTGCCCGCATCCGGAAGCATTGCGGATGCGACGGAGATGGAGGCGAATGCGGCGGTATCGGCCGCACGCGCCGGCTTCACGAATTGGAGCAGAACACCGGCCAAGACACGCGCAGCCGTGCTTAAAAAAGCTGCGGATCTCCTGGAAGCCCGCGCGGCGCATTTCATCGCGCTGCTGCAACGAGAGGGCCGCAAGACGCTGGACGATTCGGTATCAGAAGTCCGCGAAGCCGTGGACTTCTGCCGCTACTATGCGGCACAGGGACGCGAGCTGTTTGGCGATGGCAAGCCGCTTGTGGGCCCAACCGGCGAGAGCAATATGCTCCGTCTGCGCGGCCGCGGCGTCTTCGTCGCGATCTCGCCGTGGAATTTTCCGCTGGCGATATTCCTTGGACAGGTCGCGGCGGCATTGATGGCGGGCAACGCGGTCGTCGCGAAGCCGGCCGAGCAGACGCCGCTGATTGCGGCTGAAGCCATCAGGCTGTTGCACGAAGCCGGCGTGCCGGCATCAGCGCTGCATCTGATCGCCGGCGACGGCCGGATCGGCGGCGCGCTGGTGGCACATCCCGAGATCGCCGGCGTCGTCTTTACCGGCTCGACCGAGGTGGCGCGCACGATCAACCGCGCGCTCGCTGCCAAGGATGGGCCGATCGTGCCGCTGATCGCCGAGACCGGCGGCATCAATGCGATGATCGTCGATGCCACCGCCCTGCCCGAACAGGTCGCCGACGACGTCGTGACCTCGGCATTCCGCTCCGCCGGCCAGCGCTGCTCGGCACTGCGGCTGTTGTTCCTGCAGGACGACGTCGCCGACCGCGTGATCGAGATGATTGCGGGCGCGGCGCGCGAACTCGTCATCGGCGACCCCTGCGATCCGGCCACGCATATCGGACCGGTGATCGACGCCGAGGCCAAGCAGCGGCTGGACGCGCATATCGAACGGATGAAGAAAGAAGCCCGGGTGCACTTTGCGGGTCACGCACCACAGGGCAATTACGTCGCACCGCATATTTTTGAACTGTCCGATGCCGGCCAGCTCACGGAAGAAGTGTTCGGCCCAGTGCTGCATGTGGTTCGCTATCGCGCTGACCGGTTCGACGAGGTGCTGCAATCGGTCGAGCGCTCCGGCTACGGACTGACGCTCGGCATCCATTCCCGGATCGACGATACGGTGGAAGACGCCATCGAGCGCCTGCAGGTCGGCAATATCTACGTCAACCGCAACATGATCGGCGCCGTCGTCGGCGTGCAGCCGTTCGGCGGCCACGGGCTATCCGGCACCGGGCCCAAGGCCGGCGGGCCGCATTATCTGGCGCGTTTTGCAACCGAGCAGACGGTGACCATCAACACGGCGGCTGCCGGCGGAAATGCAGCGCTGATGTCTGGCGGCGAGTAGTTGCATCGCCCACCCCGCATGGGCCAAATGGCATCCGAATTCCAGATTTTCGCTAGCGGTAATTCCGACTTGCGAAAAAAATCAACAAGCCACACGGAGCGGCGGCACTATGGAAAAGGGTATCTTCGACGGCCTCAAGGTTCTGGATTGCGCGAGCTTCATCGCCGCGCCCGCGGCCGCCACCGTGCTGTCGGATTTCGGCGCCGACGTGATCAAGATCGAGCCGCCCGGCGCCGGCGATCCCTATCGCAACCTGCCGAATTTGCCGGGCTACCCGCATAGCGAGTACAATTTTGCGTGGATGCTGGAGGCGCGCAACAAGCGGAGCCTCGCGCTCGATCTCTCCAAGCCCGAGGGACAGGCGGTGCTGCATCGCCTCGCCGCCCAGGCCGACGTTTTCATCACCAACTACCCGCCGCAGGTGCGCCAACGGCTCGGCATCACCCACGAGCATCTGGCACCCCACAACGAGCGCCTGATCTACGCCTCGTTCACCGGCTATGGCGAGAAGGGCGAGGAAGCCAACAAGCCCGGCTTCGACTCCAATGCCTATTGGGCGCGCTCCGGCCTAATGGACCTGGTACGGGCGGACGAACATACGACGCCGGCGCGCTCGATCGCCGGCATGGGCGACCACCCCTGCGCGATGGCATTTTACGGCGCGATCGTCACAGCGCTCTACAAGCGCGAGCGCACCGGCAAGGGATCGCATGTCAGCTCCAACCTGATGGCCAACGGCGTCTGGGCCGCTTCGGTGCTGGCGCAAGCAAAACTGGTCGGCGCGAAATTCGGCGAACGCCGTCCGCGCGAGCGCGCGCTGAACGCGGTGACCAACCACTACCAGTGCAAGGACGGACGCTGGCTGATCCTCTCCCTGCTCAACGAGGACCGGCAATGGCCGACGCTAGCGCGCTGCCTTGGCCGCGAGGATCTCGTCACCGATCCCCGCTTCGAGACCAAGAAGGACCGTCATGCGCGGTCGATCGAGCTGATCAAGATTTTCGACGAGACGTTTGTGACCAAGGACCTTGCGGAATGGCGCAAGATCCTCGACGGCAACGGCCTGGTATTCGGCGTGGTCGGCATCCTCGACGATATTCCGAATGACAGGCAGATGATCGAGAACGAGGTACTGGTGCCGTTCGAAAATGACACCATGCTCACGATCAACAGTCCGATCTGGGTCGACGGCAGCCGCAAGGTCCAGCCGCGCAAGCCGCCCGGCATCGGCGAGCACAGCGACGAAATTTTGCGTGACGCCGGCTATGATGAGGCAGCAATCAAAGCGCTGCGCTCGGCCGGCGCAGTGGCGTAAGTCGAAAAGCCATGCCCAGATATCGACTGCATTACTTTCCGGAGTCGGGAAACAGCTACAAGCTCGCGCTGATGCTCACCCTGTGTGGGCAGAGCTTCGAGCCGGTATGGACCGATTTCGGCGGCGGCATCACGCGCACGCCGGAATGGCGGCGCGACGTCAATCCGATGGGCGAAATTCCCGTGCTCGAGGTCGACGGCGAGCGTCTCACCCAGACAGCGCCGATCCTACTCAAGCTGGCAAAGCAATTCGGCCGGTTCGACGGCGAGACCGAGCAGGAACAGTTCGAATTGCTGCGCTGGCTGTTCTGGGACAACCACAAGCTCACCGGTTACATGGCGACGTACCGCTATTTCCGAACCTTCACGCCGTCGCCGGACGAGCACGTGCTGAAACATTTCCGCAGGCGCCTCGACGATTTCCTGTCGATTCTCGAACAACACATGCAGAAGAATGCATTCGCCATCGGCGAACGGCCGACGGTGGCCGACATTTCCATGATGGCCTATCTGCATTATCCCGCAGACGAGACCGGGTATGATTGGGCGGTGAGCCATCCCGCGATCAACGCCTGGCTCGCGCGGATGGCGCAACTGCCCGGCTGGAAATCAGCGTATGATCTGCTACCCGGCAAGCGCCTGACGCACTACGCCAAATAGTCGTGCGTCAAGCGACCTTGCGTATCGCTACCGGCTTTTGACGAAGCACATGCCGATGCGCGAGATCTTGCCGGCGGCTTGACAGGTCAGCCCTTCGGCGCAGGTCCAGTCGCGAAAACTTCCGTCATCGTTGGCGGCTGACTTGCCTCGCACATAACAATGCGCGCCCCAGCCGTCGTAGTAGTTGCTGCCGGCAAGTTCGGTGCTGCCGCGCAACTGCGGACGGCTGGCAAATCCGCGCGAATAGTCCGGCGGCTCGCCGTCGCGCAGCGCCGCGAGAATATCGCGGCGGCGGATCTGGTCGCCGAAGAAGTGCGGCGACGCCGGCACCACGGTTGTATTCGAAGGCTTGTCAGCCATCCAGTCGACGCCTGGGAAATGAAAGCCACCGATGCCGCGCGTCTGATGGCAGCCGGAACAGGTCACGTCGTTGAGCCGCCGCTCGAACCCGGCACGCGAGCGGATATTCTGCAGCTTCGCGCCGCCTTCCGTGGCCTTCCTTAACGCCGTCACCACGTCAGCATCGCTGAACACGGCGCCCTCTCCATGCACCAGCCCGAATTCCGGCTCCAGATCCGACGGATCGAATCCGACCGGCGTTGGCGCAATCGCGCCGCTCGCGAGGAATTTTTCCGGGATCAGCACGGTGCCACGATCGAACGCGACGAGATTGACGGGATCGAGCAGCCATGCCCTGAACTCGCGCTTGAGGCCATCGTCCGCCAGAAGGCGCGCACGGTCGATCTGGTTCTCCATCGGCGATTCCACGAACGCGCGCGCTTGCCGGTCGTAGCGAAACACCTTCAGGAGATAATCAGTACGGAAGTCGCGAACCGAGGATTTCGGCGCGTGCGCGATCTGGAGATTGGTCTCGATGCGATCGATATTCTGATAGTCGATCAGATCGAGCGGGCCATCGCTCGCCGACGGCTCTCCGCCGAGCCAGCGCCTGGCAATTTCGGAGCATGCGATCGCCGCCCCCTCGCCTCTTGCCTTCAGCACGAGGTTCAGCGTCATCGGCAGCCGCGGCGGCGACGCATCGTCGCCCGCCGCCTTGTTGACCCGCGTCAGGCGGTAAATCAGGCGTATCTCGCCGCAGCTTGCTTCTGCGGCGTAGGTGCGGTCCATACGATTGACGATGCCGGCCAGCACGAACCGCGTCTCTTGTGAATAAAGCAGCGTGCGGTCGAACAATTGGAAATCGAAGCCCTCGCCGATGCCGATCGTTTCCTTTGAAAGGCTCGCGTGATGCCGCGCGATGTAGCGATCGAACTCGCCGTCGATCGCATGCCGGACTGTCGCCATCGATGGCAAAGCGAATAATTCGCTATTGGCAAGCGGGATATCCGCCGACCGCTCCGGCACGAGCATGCGGTCGAGGCGAAGTTTTCCACCATCAAGCCCGCGTAACGTCACGGGATCGGTGATAGCGGCACCGCGCCCAAGCGCCGCACCCTGTGCCGCACGCGCCGACAAAGCACCACACAGCAGAGCAAACAAAATGGCGAGAAATCGTGGCGCGCGGCTCATGTCGCAACTAACACCGCGCGAAGAGGTCTATTCAAGAAAAAAGGCGCTTCACATCGCCGTGAAACGCCTTGCTGTTGGTTTGTCGTGCGTTATCGCGCGGCGATCAGGCCTTTGCTGGTCACGACCACCCAACGGCCGTCCTGCTTGCGAATGGCGTCGACACGGCCGAGGCCGGGCACGGGATCGCCGGCATAGACCTCATACATGCCGCGGCGGCTCTCGATCAGCGCGCTGCCGTTGCCGACATCGCGCAATACCCAGCCTTCGACGGTCGGCAGGCGGGCGACTTCAGGCTTGGGCGGAACCGCGGGTGCTGGCGCGGGCGCGGCGGCAGCAACCTGCTGCGGCACCGAGCCGGTCACTTCCTTCGCAGGGGCCGGCGCGGCAGCAGCGGTCGTTGCGGAGGCCTGGGCGGCGCGGAGCTTGTCGACGGTCTCGCTGAGCTTGGCAAGTTTCGCCGCGGGCTCGGCCTGGGCCTTCTCGACCTTGTCGAGGCGATCACTGGCCTTGTTGAGCTGGCCTGTCGTCGTCTTGGACGTCTGCTCCAGGCTCGCCTTCAGTGCACCGATCTCGGCATCGAGCCGCGCCACCGAGGCTTCGAGGGCGCTGTCCTTTGCCGACGCCTGGGTCGAATCTCCGGCCATCAACTTTCCAATACCTGTGGTCGCCAACGCGCCACTGAGCGCACCGGCCACGGTCGCCAGCGCCACAACGGCGGCCATGGCGCCGATCCTGCGCTTGCCGGACGATGGCTCCGCCGGCGCAGCCTTCGTCTCAGTGCCGACGCGGTCGCCAGGCGACATGATCGTCACATTGCCGGGGAAGCGCGGCGCTTCCGGCTTTACGGCGTCGATTTTGGGAGCATCAACCTTGGGAGCCTCAACCTTTGGCGCTTCCATGTTGACGGCGTCCACCTTGGGCGCGTCTGGCTTCGGGGCGGTCTCTTCCTGCTCGGGCGCCAGTCTCACGGGCTCGACCTCAGCCGCGGCGGCCACCGGCTCGCTCGGCGCCGGTTTGTCCGGTGCGGCTGGCCCGGCCCCAAGGGTTCCGGTCTCACCGCTGGTGGGCTGGGATTGTTGATCGCTCACGTTGGATTCTCCAGAATTGATTGACCATTTGGTAACTTTTATTGCTTGCCAAATCGTTACCGGCCCGGGCCTTACCGAAATTTTAGGAACTGATCCGGTCCGGTTTTGGCCTGATACACGTCAGCCATCCCGGTCCAGCCTTTCCTATGCTGCCCTGCGGCATCCGTGGTTCCGTTTGCGCCGGCTCTTTTCCCGACTAACATGGACGCAACCGACCAGCCAGAAAGGCAGGGGGCCACCATGACCATCGAGAAATGCATCAACGAGTTTGATGTAGATGACGTCATTTTTGAGGAAGGCTCGACCGGCCGGGAACTGTTCGTCGTGCTCGACGGCAAGGTCGAGATCGCCAAGATGAACGGCGCCAGCAAGACCGTGATCGTCACGCTCGGCAAGGGTGAGTTCTTCGGCGAGATGGCGGTAATCGACGGCTCGGCGCGTTCGGCGACGGCCATTGCGGCCACCCCACACACCCGCGTGATGCGCATAAATCACGCCCGCTTCGTCTACCTGGTGAGCCAGCAGCCTGCCTTTGCGCTGATGATCATGGATGCGCTCAGCAAGCGCCTGCGGGCCTCCAACACGGTCGCCTTCCGAACCGCGGGCGGTTCATGAGCGAGCGCAGACCAAGCCCGTTCAAGACGCTGCTCGAGAGCGACTTCTGTACGCTGATCCAGGCCGCCGAAGACGTCTACCAGGTCCGCTTCAAGAACCGTGCGGCGAACGCCTATCTGGTGCGAGGGAGCTCGCGCACCATCCTGATCGATGTCGGGCTATCCTCGAACTATCCGCACCTGCTGACGTCTCTCGATCACGTCGGGGTAAAGCCCGACGATATCGATATGGTAGTGCTGAGCCACGAGCATCTCGACCACATCGGCGCGGCCTATCATTTCCACGGCCGCGCCTTCATCGCCGCGCACCGCCTCGCCGCCAACAAGATCATGCTGCGCGACGACTTCTCAATGCTGCGCAAGATGTTCAACGAGCCGAACGTGCCGATCAACATCGATCTCTGGCTTGAAGAAGGCAATTTGATCGACCTCGGCAGTTTCCGCCTCAACGTGATGCACACGCCCGGCCATACCTCGGCCTGCATCACGCTGTTCGACCAGGACAAGGGACTGCTGTTCGCCTCCGATACGTTGATGCCCGGTGGCGTCATGGGCGGCGTGTTCGGCTCCGGCAGCATCGCCGACTACATCCAGTCGCTGGAGCGGCTGAAGGGCCTGAACTCGAAAATCCTGCTGTCGGGCCACGGACGGCTGTCCGACACGCCGCAGGAGGATGTGCGGATCGCGATCCAGCGCTCGCATGGATTGTTGTCGGATACCGCGCAATTATTCGACGCGCTGGACGCGCGAGCGAATTTCGAGCCGATCATGCAGTCGGTGCGCGACCTCAACAAGCTCGACGACAGCTAGGCCTGCCGGCCCGCAGGATACAATGTCGAGCAGTTCGCTGTCCGCTTGATCAAGAAAAAGGCCGGCGGGCGTTACGCCGCCGACCTTGTCTTGCAACTGCCGGCTCGCGGGTCCGGTTCCGTTGCTTTGCATTCCGCTTACTGCATTATCGGTAACACCCAGCATCGGCTGATGCCATTGCATGCAGGTATGGCCAATCCGTCCAGAGGTAGGCTCACACTATGGAAACGGATGGAGCCGACTATCCATTGGTTTAGGGCATTGGGCGTGGGTTACATCACCACAGGTGCATCCGGGAGTTCATTCGGCCCGCCGCCCGCCTTCGGAAAATGCGTCACCAGTTCCCGCGACACAGCCTGGACGCCAGTGATCACGCCCCGCTCGAAATGCCCGGCGCGGAAATCGGCTTCCATCTGCCGGCAGATTTTCTCCCACCCCTCAGCACCGACCTTAGCATCGATCCCGCGGTCGGCGACGATCTCGACGTCGTGATCGGCGAGCAAGAGATAGATCAGCACGCCGTTATTGTCGGCGGTATCCCATATCCGCAAATGCGAAAAGACGTCCAGCGCCCGTTCTCGCGCGGGCTGGTTGCGAAACAGCGGTGCGCCGTCGAGCGCGCCTTCGACCACGAAACGGACCTGCCCGGAATGAGTTGCCTCGCCCGCTTTGATCGCCTGTTCGATCCCTGCCAAGACGGCTGGCGGGAAATCGCGGCGGCGACGCCAGTGATGCTGGAGAAGATGCCTGATGATACGTGCGATGCTCATGTCTACCAGCTCCCCGATGCACCGCCGCCGCCAAAGCTGCCACCGCCACCGCGGAACCCGCTGTCGCTGGAGCTGCCACCGCCGGACCAGGAGCCCGCGCTGCCACCGACCCATCCACTGTCCCTGCCGCGGCGTCCCACGCTTGGGCCCATCGAGCCCATGTTCTGGACGAGGAAACTTACGACGAACGCGATAAAGCCGATGAGGATCGCCACTGCGAACGATCCCGCAACGAACCAGCCGAAGACGCCTGCGATGCCGCCGGTCGCCGCCGCGCCGATGAATCGGCCGAGCACCGCCCTCAGCACCCCACCGACAATGAAAACGAAGACGAGGATAAATGGATTGAACGGATCGACATAGTTGGACAAGCCGGGACTTTGCCAGTGTGGCGGTTCCGGCTCCGGCAGTTTCTCGCCATTGGCGACCGCGATCATCCGGTTGACGCCTGCCGAAACACCGCCGGCGAAATCGCCACTCTTGAATTTTGGCGTGATGTCCTCGTCGATGATGCGCTTGGTCGTGGCATCCGTCAGCGCGCCCTCGAGGCCGTAACCGACCTCGATCCGCAAGCGGCGATCGTTCTTGGCGATCACGAGAAGCGCGCCGTCGTCGATCTTCTTGCGGCCGATCTTCCAGGCTTCCGCGACGCGGAGCGCGAATTGCTCGATGGCCTCGCCGTCCGTCGTCGGCACGATCAGCACGGCGATCTGGCTGCCTTTTCGCGCCTCGAGATCCCCAAGCTGCTGCGTCAGCGCGGCGACGTCGCCGGCAGCGAGTGTGCCCGTCTGGTCAACGACCCGCCCGCTCAAGGGCGGCACCGCGACGAGCGCCAGAGCTGAAGCAGCCCAGCACAGCAGTAGTGCAAGAAGGGACGCTCTCGCAGCGTTCATCGCAGTGGCCTTTTCAGCCGCTACTTGGCAGGCGCCGGCGTCGGGTTGAAGTCCACCTTCGGCGCCGTCGAGATCGCCTTCTCGTTCTCGACCGCAAAATTCGGCTTTTCCTGGTAGCCGAACGCCATCGCCGTGAGATTGTTCGGGAAGGTGCGGATGCCGACATTGTAATCCTGCACCGCCTTGATGTAGCGGTTGCGCGCCACCGTGATGCGGTTCTCGGTGCCTTCGAGCTGCGCCATCAAATCGCGAAACAGCGTATCCGATTTGAGCTGCGGATAATTCTCGGTGACGACCAGCAGCCGCGACAGCGCGCTCGTGAGTTCACTTTGGGCGGACTGGAATTTCTGGAACGCAGCGGGATCGTTCAGCACCTCTGGCGTGGCCTGGATGCTGCCGACCTTGGCGCGGGCATTGGTGACGCCGAGCAGCACGTCCTTTTCCTGTTGCGCAAAGCCTTTTACGGAATTGACGAGGTTGGGCACCAGATCGGCGCGGCGCTGGTACTGGTTGACCACCTCCGACCACCCCGACTTGACCCGCTCGTCATTGGCCTGGATGGCGTTGTAGCCGCAATTGGTCAGGCTCAGCGTCGCCAGCGCCGCCAGTACAGTCCAAACTCTGCGCATCGAACTCTCCCAAAGGAAAGTTCAACGCCAACCGGTTTGATTGGTTGCGTCTGGCATGCAAGGCGCAAGCCTGCTTCAGGTTCATTTTGCAGCCCGATGGCCCTTGCCTATCATTCGCCGAAATAACAACATGGCCCGATAACAATAATTGAGGGAGGGCCGATTGACCGCTTTCGAAACCATCGTCGTGGAGCGGCCGGAGCCGCGCATCGCGCGGATCGTGATGAACCGACCCGAGGCGCGCAACGCGCAGAACCTGCAGATGACCTACGATCTCAGCACCGCCTTTGATCAGGCGGTGCAGGACGACGCAGTCAAGGTCATCGTTCTCGCCGGCAACGGCCCGCATTTTTCGTCAGGGCATGACCTGCGCCCCGGAGCCAAGAATACTGCCGGCGTGGATTTTCCGCCGGTCGGAAATTGGGGCGGGTTCGCCGAACCCAACGCCCACGGCCGCTTTGCGCGCGAGCAGGAAATCTATCTGCAGATCACGCGGCGCTGGCGCAACCTCGCAAAGCCGACGATTGCCGAAGTGCATGGCAAATGCATCGCCGGCGGATTGATGCTGGCGTGGGCCTGCGACCTCATCGTCGCAAGCGATGACGCCGAGTTCTGCGATCCCGTGGTCACCATGGGCGTCTGCGGCGTCGAATGGTTCGTGCATCCCTGGGAGCTAGGCCCGCGCAAGGCCAAGGAATTGCTGTTCACCGCCGACGTCTGGAGTGCGCAGGAAGCCCACCGGCTCGGCATGGTCAACCACGTGGTGCCGCGAGACGAGCTTTCCCCCTTCGTGATGAAGCTTGCTGAAAGGATCGCGGCAAAACCTTCCTTCGCGCTGAAGCTGACCAAGGAGGCCGTCAACCGCTCGGTCGATGTGACGGGACAGCCTGCGGCGATCGAGCAGGCATTCGCGCTGCATCAGCTCTGCCACGCGCACAATCTTCAGGAATTCGGAATGATCGTGGATCCCGCGGGCCTTCACCCGTCCGTCCGAAAGCCGGCGCAGGCCAGCTAAGAAAAAGGCAAAAGCAAATCAGATGGACCTCAATCTGAGCGACGAGCAGCGATTGCTGCGCGAAAGTGCCGACCGCTTCGTCAATGAGACTTACACCGCCGATCACCGCCGCAGGATCGCGAACGATCCGCTCGGCTTCAGCATGGATATCTGGAAGCAGTTCGGCGATCTCGGCTGGCTGGCACTGCCGATTGCCGAGGCACATGGCGGGCTCGGCGGTGGCGCTATCGAGATCGGCATCCTGATGGAAGCATTTGGACGCGGCCTCGTTACCGAACCTTATCTCTCCACCGTCGTTATCGGCGCTTCGCTGATCGCGGAGTGCGGCACGGAAACGCAGAAGCAGCGACTGCTGCCCAAAATTGCCGATGGTTCACTGATTTTGGCATTCGCGCATTCCGAACGGCAGGCGCGCTACGACCTTGCCAGGGTGGCTACGACAGCGAAGAGAACACCTGACGGCTGGCGTATCGATGGACAGAAGATCGCCGTGCTCGACGGCAACGCCGCTGGGCAGATCATCGTCTCGGCGCGCATCGATGACGGCAAGATCGGTCTGTTCATGGTGCCGCGAGGCGCCGCCGGCCTCACCTCACATGATTTCCCGCGGCTTGGTGGCGGCCGGGCCTGCAACCTCGAACTCAGGGATGTGCAGCTTCCCGCCGATGCCCTGCTCGGCGACGGCAGCGACGCGCTGCCGGCGATCGAAGTCGTGGTCGACCGCGCCATGGCTGCGCTCGGTGCCGAAGCCGTCGGCATCATGCAGGCCCTGCTCGACCAGACACTGGAATACACCAAAATCCGAAAGCAATTCGGCCGGCCGCTCTCTGCCAATCAGGTGATCCGTCATCGCCTCGCCGACATCGCCATGCAATGCGACGAGGCGCGCTCGATGGCACTGCGCGCGGCATTGATGGCCGATGCCGAACCGGTCGCGCGCAATCGCGCCGCCTCGGGCGCTAAAGCCAAGATCGGCAAATGCGCGCGCTTCGTCGCCGAACAATCCGTCCAGCTTCACGGCGCGATGGGCGTTACCGAAGAGCTCGACATCGGCTCCTACTTCAAGCGCCTGCTCGCCTTCGAGATGCTGTTCGGCGGCAGCGCCCATCATTATCGCCGTCATGCCGCCCTCGGCGGACGAGCCGTTGAGGCTTGAAAGGAACATACCCATGGATCTCACCTTCAGCGCCGAGGAGCGCGCCTTCGAAAAGGAGGTGCGCGACTTCATCGCCGCCAGCCTCACGCCGGAGATGAAGCGCGCCACCGCGCTGACGCCTTCGGTGTTCTCCGATCCTGATATCGGCATGGCCTGGCAGCGCGCGCTGCACAAGAAGGGCTGGGGCGCGCCGGGCTGGCCGGTGGAATATGGCGGGCCGGACTGGACGCCGGCGCAACGCTGGATTTTTGAGGCCGAATGCGCCCGCGCCGGCGTGCCCAATGTGAACGTGATGGGCGTCAAGATGGTCGGCCCGGTCATCATCGGCTTCGGCTCGCCCGAGCAGAAGAACTTTTATCTGCCGCGGATTCTCTCGGGCGAGGATTATTGGTGCCAGGGCTATTCCGAGCCGGGCTCCGGCTCCGACCTCGCCTCGCTGAAAACCCGAGCCGCGCGCGACGGCGACGACTACATCATCAACGGCACCAAGATCTGGACCACGCACGCCCACCACGCCAACCGGATGTTCGCGCTGGTGCGCACCAACGAGACCGAGCGGCAGCAGGACGGCATCTCCTTCATCCTGATCGACATGAAGACCCCGGGCATTACCACGCGGCCGATCCTGACCATCGGCGGCGACCACGAGGTCAACCAGGTGTTTTTCGACGACGTACGGGTGCCCATCGCCAACCGCGTCGGCGAGGAAGGCAAGGGCTGGACCTACGGCAAGTATCTGCTCGAGTTCGAGCGCGGCTCCGGCATCGCCTCGGCCAAGCTGCGCGAAGCGCTGAAGACGGTCTCTAGCCTTGCCGAATCTCACGCGACCGGCCGGGCCATCGGCGATCCCGATATCGCGGTGCGGATGTCGGAGATCGAGGTCGATATCGACGCGCTCGAGATGACGGAATTACGCGTGCTGTCGGCGCTGCAGACCGGGCAAAATCCCGGCGCAGTGTCGTCGCTCTTAAAACTGCGCGTCAGCGAAATCCGCCAGGCGGTGACACGGCTCGGCGTCGACGTGATCGGCAATGACGGGCTCTATGTCGAGCCAATACGGCCGCTCTACCGGCTCAACGAGGCGCCGGGAATCCCCGAGGAGTTGCTTCCCGTCGTGCCGGAGTATCTCAACGGCAGGGCCTATACGATTTTCGGCGGCTCGTCGGAGATCCAGCGCGATATCGTCGCAAAGATGGTGTTGGGGCTGTAGGCACGAATACCCTCCCCTGGAGGGGGAGGGTCGGCTCACATGGAGCGCGGCGAAATGTGAGACGGGGTGGGGTGATCTCTCAGCTCGGACAGTGTTCGGGAGGAGAGACCGTCACCCCACCCCGCCACGCATCTTCGATGCGTGCCGACCCTCCCCCTCCAGGGGAGGGTGAAGGAACGACGTCGGACGTTTTAGAGCCCCGCCGCCCTCGCATCCCTTATCGCCTGCCAGACCTTCGCCGGCGTCAGCGGCGTGTTGAGTTGCTTGATGCCGAGCTCGCTCAACGCGTCCATCACGCCGTTGGTGACGCAGGGCGGCCCGCCGATGGCGCCGGATTCGCCGCAGCCTTTGGCGCCGAGCGGATTAGTGCGGCACGGCGCGGAATCGTCCAGCGCCACCGCGATCGGCGGAATGTCGTCGGCGCGCGGCACGCAGTAGTCCTGGTAACTCGCGGTCAATAGCTGCCCTTCCTCGCTGTAGGCGACGCCCTCATAGAGCGCCTGCCCGATGCCTTGGGCGACACCGCCGTGCACCTGACCGGTCACCAGCATCGGGTTGACGGCAACGCCGACGTCATCGACCGTCGTGTAGCGCACCACCTTACTGACGCCGGTTTCCGGATCGATTTCGACCTCGCAGATATGCGTGCCGTTCGGCCAGCTAGGGCCGTCGACTTCGCCTTCGGTATCGACGGAGAGCCGCGCGCCATCCTCGTTCTTCGCGATCTCGAACAGGCTGATGCGCTTGTCGGTGCCGACCACCGTCAGCCAGCCGTCGCGGTATTCGATATCCTCGATGGACGTTTCCAGCACGTTCGAGGCCTTCTCGCGCGCCTTCTGGATCATGTCGTTGCTCGAAACCGCAACTGCCGTGCCGCCGACAAACAGCGAGCGCGAACCGACGCTGCCGAAGCCGGTAGCGAGATCGGTATCGCCCTGCACGACGTCGATCTTGTCCATGGGAATTCCGAGCGTATCGGATACCATTTGCGTGTAAGTGGTCTGCAGGCCCTGCCCCATCGCCATGGTGCCGGAATGCAGGATAATGCGGCCTTCCGCGGTCGCGTGCAGGCTGACCTTTTCGGTATGCGCGCGCCCGCCGGTCCATTCGATATAGCTGGTAAGGCCGCGACCGTAGAGCAGGCCCTTCTTCTTCGCCGCCTTCTTGCGCGCGTTAAAACCATCCCAGTCCGAAAGCTCGGAGGCGCGCGACAGCATGTGCGCGAAGGCGCCGGAATCGTACACCTGCCCGACCGCATTGGTGTAGGGCAGTTGCGCCGGCTTGATGTAGTTCAGCTTGCGGATGGTACGCGGGTCGATTCCGATCTGACGCGCGGCGGCATCCATCAGCCGCTCGACGATGAACACGGCTTCGGGCCGCCCGGCGCCGCGATAGGCGCCGACCGGTGCGGTGTGGGTCATCACCGATTTCACCTCAAAATGCACCAGCGGCAGATCGTAGACGCCGGTCTGCACGAAGGGCCCGAGCACCAGCGGAATGATATTCGCGGTCCCCGACGAGTACGCGCCGGTGCCTCCGATCGAACGCACGCGGTAAGCGAGCACGCGGCCCTTGGCGTCGAGCGCGAATTCGCCGGTCGAGGTAAGATCTCGGCCATGGGTGCCGCCGACGAACTCGTCGGTGCGGTCGCCGCGCCAGCGGATCTTCTTGTTCAGCTTGGTCGCGGCGTAAGCAACGATGCCGTCTTCGGGATAGAGGCTGGTCTTCTGGCCGAAGCCGCCGCCGATGTCGCCGACCAGCACGCGGACGCTATCCTTCGGTCGCTTCAGAATGGATTCCGCCAGCAGGTCCCGGGTCGAGCCGGGCGTTTGCGACTGTACGTGCAGGATCAACCGGCCGGTCTTCTTCTCGATCTCGGCAATCGTCGAGCGAGGCTCCATGGCGGAGGGCACCAGCCGCTGGCTGACTAGGTCGAGCGAGACCACATGCGCAGCCTTGGCGAAGGCCTCCTCGACCTTGGCGGCGTCGCCGTAGCTCATGGCAGCCACGATGTTGTCGGGCGCCTCGGGCCATACGACGGGTGCGCCGGGCTTCACCGCCTCGACAGGGTCGACCACCGAGGGCAGCACCTCGTAA
Organism: Bradyrhizobium sp. AZCC 1721; assembly: GCF_036924715.1. Taxonomy (NCBI): domain Bacteria; kingdom Pseudomonadati; phylum Pseudomonadota; class Alphaproteobacteria; order Hyphomicrobiales; family Nitrobacteraceae; genus Bradyrhizobium; species Bradyrhizobium sp. AZCC 1721. Next base: position 6,139,118 of record NZ_JAZHSB010000001.1, read on the forward strand.
TCGACCACGATCGCTTCGGCCGCGGTCTGCGCCAGCACGCGCGACGTCGCGACCACGGCGGCCACAGCTTCGCCGGCATATCGCACGATTTCATGGGCAAGCAGGCGTCGCGGCGGCACCGTCATCGGCGATCCATCCGGCCGCTCGAAGATCGCAAGCGTCGGGATGGTGCCGATATCGTCCTTGACCAGCTCGGCGCCGGTATAGATCGCGTGGACGCCCGGCATACCGGCGGCATCAGTCGTGTCGATCGAGACGATTTTGGCGTGGGCATGGGGCGAGCGCAGCAAGTAAAGCCACAGCGCGCCCTCCTCGGGCTTGTCGTCGATGAACTGCCCCTTCCCGGTGAGCAGTCTCTGGTCTTCCAAACGCTTGACCGGCTGGCCCGCACCGAAACGCATATTGCCGGGAAGAATGTTCATCAGTTTGTCCTTAGCTTGTTCGGATTGAGCGGGGTTTTAGCGGTTTTTCGCCGCGAGACAACTATTCAGCCCGCAGCAACAAGAGAGCCAGCGCTGCGGGCGCGAGCACCGCAGCGGGGCACGATTCTGCCTTCAGAGGGGACTATTAGCCGCGGCCGATATCCACGATATCGACGTTGACATCGCGCGTTTCCGAACCGCGTTTCAGTGTGATGCGGACGCTCTTGCCGGCGCCGACCTGCTCGATCTGGTCGGTCAGGTCGGAGAGCCGGTGAACCGGCTTACCATCGGCTTGAACGATCACGTCGCCGAGCGCGCCCGAGTTGAAATCGACGCCACGGATGCCAGCCCGTTCGGCCGGACCTCCGGGCGCGGTACGCACGACGATCACCCCTTCGACGCCCATGCGCGTCGCAACGGCTTCGCCGGCGGCGACGATCCCGATTCCAGGGGTCGGCACCCGACCATTCTTGATGAGTTCGGGCACGATACGATTGACGATATCGGCCGGAATGGCGAAGCCGATGCCGGCGCTGGAGCCGGAGGGCGAGATGATGGCCGTGTTGACGCCGATCAACCGTCCCGCCGAGTCCAAAAGGGGGCCACCGGAATTGCCGGGATTGATCGCGGTGTCGGTCTGGATCACGTTGGCGATCTCGCGACCGCTGCTGGTCGGTAGCCGCCGCTTGAGCGCGCTGATGATTCCGCTCGTCAGCGATTGATCTAGTCCGAATGGGTTACCGATCGCAAATGCAATTTGGCCTACCTTGAGGTCGTTAGAACTGCCAAGCGCCACCGGCGGCGGCAACTGACGCGGATTCCTGATCCGCAGCACCGCCAGATCGTAGTTCGGTGCAACGCCGACGATTGAAGCCTGGGCCACCTCGCCTGAGGCGAAGCGAACGGCTACCTCGCGGCCATTTTGCACGACGTGATTGTTGGTGACCACATGACCGCTACTGTCCCATATAAAGCCAGTGCCGGATGCCGCCCGGCCGGAGGCTGCCGGGCCTTCCTCTTCTTCGAAGGGATTGGCCACGGCGGATCGTGCCGCGACCTGCACGACAGACGGCGAGACCCGCTCGAAAAGCTCGATGTTTGCGCGCTCGGCGTCAGACAGTGGGCCCCGCTGGTCGACGCTGCGGGCGACTGTATTGGTCCACGGGCTGTAGCGGATATTGGAGACGGTCAACGCCACCAGTACGGCTGCGATGGCGGCTAATGAAAGCGCGAAGCGACGATTCATCGATCACTCATTTGATATCGCGCAAAGCGCGATGCGGAAGATTAAGCAGGCCGGGCATCATCACCCACCAAACGTCCTGGCCGGACTAAAGTTTCTGAACTTTCAGAGACTTAATCATACGGCAAAATCGGGCCGGTTGAGTGATTTATGCATGACGGCTTGTCGCGCAAGCGGTGCGGCCTTGAAACCAAATCCTGCCATTCTAATTGTTCTAAAGCCGCAGTCCGTCATTGCGCCGCCGGTCCTGATCGGGCGCCTGGCATGGCCATCAGGCAAAGGTCCCGATGCGGCTTCCTGCGACAGGGCGTCCGGAGTTGCGAGATGAACAACAAGACGCGTTTCAATATCGGATATGCGATCGCCGCGATCTTTGCCGTCTTCATCATCCAATATTTCGTTTCCACGGCGAGCCAGATCGCCATCATTCCCTACAGCGAATATCAGCAATTGCTGAAGCAGGGAAAGGTCGCGACCGTCGGCATCTCCGACCGCACCGTGCAGGGCACCTTGAAGGAGCCGCTGTCCGGCGGACAAAAGCAGTTCGTCACCACGCGTGTCGATCAGGAGACCGCACAAGAGCTCGAGAAATACAACGTAAAATTCACCGGCCAGATCGAGAGCACTTTCCTGCGTGACCTGCTGTCTTGGGTCATGCCGGTGCTCCTGTTCTTCGGTCTGTGGTGGTACATCGCCAGACGCGCTGCAGAAGGCGGCGGCCTTGGCGGCGGGCTGATGGCGATCGGCAAGAGCAAGGCCAAGATCTATGTCGAGTCCAATACCGGCGTGAATTTTTCCGATGTCGCCGGTGTCGACGAAGCCAAGGACGAACTGCGCGAGGTCGTCGACTTCCTGAAAAATCCGACCGACTACGGACGGCTCGGAGGGCGTATGCCCAAGGGCGTGCTGCTGGTCGGTCCGCCCGGCACCGGCAAGACGCTGCTGGCCAAGGCGGTGGCCGGCGAGGCCAAGGTGCCGTTCTTCTCGATTTCAGGTTCGGAATTCGTCGAGATGTTCGTCGGCGTCGGCGCGGCGCGGGTGCGCGACCTGTTTCAGCAGGCACATCAGAAAGCGCCTGCCATCATCTTCATCGACGAACTCGACGCGCTCGGCCGCGCCCGCGGCATCGGGCCGTTTGCGGGCGGCCACGACGAGAAGGAGCAAACGCTCAATCAGCTTCTCGTCGAACTCGACGGCTTCGACTCGCGCTCCGGCCTCGTCATCCTCGCCGCCACCAACCGGCCGGAAATCCTGGATCCGGCGCTTCTGCGCGCCGGTCGCTTCGACCGCCAGGTGCTGGTCGACCGCCCCGACAAGAAGGGCCGCACCGAAATTCTCAAAGTTCATATGAAGAAGGTGCAGCTCGACTCCGGCGTTGATGCCGAGGCGGTCGCTGCACTGACGCCCGGTTTCACCGGCGCCGACCTTGCCAATCTGGTCAACGAAGCCGCGCTGCTGGCGACACGGCGCGGCGCCACTGCCGTCGCAATGACCGATTTCAACAACGCGGTCGAGCGCATGGTCGCGGGGCTGGAGAAACGAAACCGGCTGCTGAATCCGAAGGAGCGCGAGATCGTTGCCTATCACGAGATGGGGCACGCCTTGATCGCGCTGTCGCTGCCGGGCGTCGATCCCGTGCACAAGGTGTCGATCATCCCGCGCGGCGTCGGCGCGCTCGGCTATACCATCCAGCGCCCGATCGAGGATCGCTTCCTGATGACCAAGGAGGAACTGGAGAACAAGATGGCGGTGCTGCTCGGCGGCCGGGCGGCGGAGTTGATCGTGTTCAGCCACCTGTCCACCGGCGCCGCCGACGATCTTCGCCGCGTCACCGACATCGCCCGCAGCATGGTGACGCGCTACGGCATGTCCGAAAGACTCGGCGGCGTCGCCTACGAGCGCGATCCCGGCAGTTTCCTGGCCGGCGCCGATCGGCCCTTCCCCACGCGCGAGCGCGATTATGCCGACGAAACCGCTGCGGCAGTCGACGAGGAGGTTCGCGCGATCGTCGATCGGGTGTTCGACCGCGCGCAGGGCATCCTGCAGGCGCGCCGTGCGATCCTGGATCGCGCGGCGAAAAAACTTCTGGAGAAGGAAACCCTGGAGCAGAGCGACCTCGAAGCGCTGATGCGCGAAACGCCGAAGGAGGCGCTGCGGGCTATCTAGCCATGCTCGCAAGCTGCTGCGCTTATCCGAGATCGCGCAGCGCCGCCTCGACCACCTTGCGCTGCTCGGCCGTCAGCGCCACCTGCGGCGGGATGGGATCGCCGACCGCGTAACCCTGGATGTCGAGTCCGGCCTTGATGCAGGCGGCGAGGTTGAACCGCGCAAAAGCCTCGTTGATGCGCCACAGTTTGCGCTGCAGCGCCATCGCCTCATCCCAGCGCGCCGCCTTGCAGAGTTTGTAGAGCTCGACGCTCTGCCGCGGGATGATGCAGGCAGGACCGGCCATCCAGCCCACCCCACCGATCAGCATCACCGCCGCGGGGATATGGGCGGATGCGGAGAACACGCGGATCGCCTCGCCACAGCGGTTCATGATCGACAGTAGCCGGCCGGTATTGGTGGAGGCGTCCTTGATGTGGCCGATGCGCGGATGGGTCGCGAGCCGCGCAATCACGTCGAGCGTGAGGTCGGAGCGCTGGAATTGCGGATTGGTGTAGATCACGACGGGAATGTCGACCGCGTCGGCGATGGCGCGGAAATAGGATTCGACCTGCGCGTCGGCGACCGGGAAGTAAGCCTCCATGATCGCGAGAATGCCGTCGGCGCCGAGCTTCTGATACGCCTTCGCCTGCGCCACCGCATCTGCCGTCGATGTCGAGGCGACGCCAGCGATCACCGGCACGCGGCCGTTCGCGGCTTCGATCGTAGTCTGCACGAGGCTGGCACGCTGCGCCTGGTTGAGATAGGCGAACTCGCCGGTCGATCCCAGCGGCGTCAGCCCGTGCACGCCCGCCTTGATGAGGTCGTCGCACAATCGGCCCAGCACCTCGGTGCGAATTTCGCCGGAAGCATCGATCGGTGACACGAGATAGGGAAAGACGCCGTGGAAGTCAGCCATGGAAGGAAAGCGCCTCAAGCGGGAAGTATATGCCATGGCTATCCGGAATGCCGGTCCAAGGCAATGTTTCGCAAACATCACGCCGGGTTTGCCTTCACTTGCGTGCCTTGATGCAGGTATCGAGCGCGGCAGCGCACACCGCTCCTGATACGACAATTATCACCGCGAGCATTGGCCGAAATGGCGCGCCAAGGGTGCTGCCTCAATCAGCTTCACACGCGCTTCTATGCCAGCCGCCACTGGTCATGCCGCCGCGTCACCAATCGTGAAACAGGCGTGAGCGGCCCGCAGAATGACCAAAAGATGTCCACATATGTCCACAGGTTCTAACGATTTAACTCACGATTATTTCACGACTTTCTTTCCAATCTCGCCGCATTGATCAAGCGAGAGCAGTTCTGATGGCTGTGCAGAAGGTCGCCGACGCATCCTCGTTCCGAACTTCAGAACTCGATACGCGCGCCCCTATTTCGTCGGCAACGACTCCCGGCTTTCGTCATTTCTTCGGCACGCCCGCTCCGTCGCAGCGCTTCCGCGCCTTCGGTATCGATCCGCTCGAGTCGCCGTCACACCATGCAAAGCTTCGCGGATTGATGCATCGCCTGTCGCGGCGAATGGATGCTGCCATAAAATGGCCGTCACATCAGGTTCGATCACTGGAATATTGGGAAAATCCCTGCATCCCCTCGGGCTATACCTATCTGCTGCAGTTCATTGCGCATGATCTGGTTCACTCGGCGATTCCGCTTTCGGTTGCGGGAGGGCTCGGCCGAGGGACGACCAACGCCCGCCGCACCCCGCTTCGGCTGGAGACGCTGTACGGCAGCGGCCCGGTCGGATCTCCGCACATCTATGCACTCGACGCGCCGAATGACGACCGTCGCACCAAGCTGCGGCTCGGGCGAATGCGCTGGAAGGAAAAGCAGTCGGCGACCGGCTGCCCATTTCGCGATATCGCACGGACCCCCGCCGAGAACGTGACGGGCATTGATCGCAGTATCAAGGGTGTCCGCGTTGCACTCACTGAAGCGCTAGTCGCCGATCCGCGCAATGACGATCACGCCGTGATGTCCCAGCTCACCGCGTTGTTTGCGCTGCTGCACAACGGGCTCGTCGATATCATTCGCCGCCGCGAAGGCGAAGCGGGGCCAAACGGCCAGTTCGGCGCCGCCTACAAGCGCTTCCTGTGCGCCCGCGGCGCATTGACGGCCATCTATCACAACATCATCCGCAACGACCTGATGCGACGGGTGATTCATCCGGCGATCTACGCGAGCTACTGCGGGCCTGCCCCACACTTCATCGACCGTCTCGCATCAGGCGAAGGTCTTGCGATCGGAGATTGGGAAATTCCGTTCGAGTTTTCGCACGGCGCATTCCGCTTCGGTCACGCCATGGTGCGACCCGAATACCAGATCAACGACCTGTCGCTCCATGATCTCAACAATACGCTTGAAAAGAGCTCGGTAAACGACCCGGCAAACATGCCGCTCGACGAGACCTGGATGGTGCAATGGTCGCGCTTTTTCGAGATCAACGGCTCGACGCCAAATTTGAGCCGCCGCATCGGACCACATCTCAGCGATGGGCTCGGCAATGACCAGATCTTTCCGGCGTTCGACGAGACGGAACGGGTCGGCCTGCTCTATCGCGACCTGCTCGGCGCCGGCCTCGCCGGCATGTGGTCGGTAGATGCACTGATTGCCGAGATCAGCTGCAGGCGGCCGCAGTTCATCGCCACGTCGCGCCTGCTTGCCGACCGCGCCCACCGTGTCAATCAGCTTCGCGAATGGCTCGTTTCGACACCGGCCTACGGCGCGCTCACGGACGAGGACATTGAAACCCTTTCGAACGATCCGCCGCTGCCGTTTTTCATCCTGTTCGAGGCGATGCAGCAGACGGAGGGCCTGCAACTCGGGCTGCTCGGTTCGATCATCGTATCGGAAGTGATATTCGGGGCGCTCGCGAGCGTCCCGCAATCGACCGGCGGAGGCGGCGCGCTCGTCGATCAACTGGATCTCGTTTCCCGCGAATTTTACCTGACGAACGTACTTCAGGACATTCCAGAGATCTCAAACATGGCGCAGTTGGTGGAGTTGACTACCGAAATTGCTGAGCTGCAGCAGGCCGTGCCTGCATTTTTGTGAGCGGAATTGTCCGTCTCGCGCAACCCGGAGGAGTAGAAACTATGGCCCTCGAAAGAATGCAAGTGACCAACCATGAGCGCTGGGGCAACCTCGTAAAGACCTGGTCGACGGGCAAGAACTATCTTGACGACGATAACGAATACCCGATCCCGACCACCGTCGAGGAGTTCAAGGAGCAACTCGCCAAGGCGCAGGTGTTCATGACGGTGCCGGATCGCTATACGAAGGTGAAGTTCGTTGAGCAGCAGATGGACACAATCGTGGTGCGCTTGCCGCCCGCCGTGGCGATCGCGGATTCCGAAGAGAAGCTCAGCAAGCCAGGCGCAACCTACCCGCTTCCGCCGTTCTACAAGCGGCTGTTCAACGGGATGGATCCGGTGATTCCGGAAGCCGACAAATTCAAGGTGCATGCCGAGCGTATCGGCGACTACACGATCAGCTTCTGCGCCTAGTCAGAGCTGGCCGATCTCCCCGACAGGAAGCCCTGCGCCGAGCAAGCCTCGACGAAGGGTTTCCTGTCGCTCTCGCACGCTAATCGGGTGAGCCTGCATGACCCACCGCACGACAGCCTCGTCGGTCGGGGTCGATGTACCGATCCAAAATGAACGTAATCCATTCACGAAGCGCTGGGCTTCTTCGCGCGCCTTCCCCAACTCCCCAAGATAGAACAGCGCAGCGGTCCGCCATGCGGGTAATGTCCGCCCGACGCTATTGGCGCGATCGCAGGCCTCGACGGCGCCTGCGTAGTCGCCGCACAGAAAACGAATAGTGCAATGATAGGCCCATTCAAGATAGGAAGGCGCAGGTGAGAGCGTCAGCGCTTGATCGGCCCTGAGCCGGGCCTGCTCGATTGATCCGCAGAAGACCTCATAGTGAGCGCTCGACAGCAACGTCCACGGGTCATTGTCATTGAGCTCGCAGGCAAGCGCCATGTGCGGCGCAGCTTCGGCTTCCCGAAGCGCCATCACATAGGACCAGCCGCAGCACAGATGCGCCCTGGAATCGACCGGATCCAGTTGAACGGCGGTCTTCGCCAGTTCCACAGTGGCCTTGGCCTTTTCGAGATCGCGAAAGATCCCGGGATGCACCAGATGCTCGATGTTGTTCATCTGCACGAGGCTGCTGTAGCAGGGCGAGAAGCTCGGATTGTCGCGGATGGCATCGCGAAAAATGGCGACTGCCCGCCGCCAGCTTTCGGGATCGAACTTCGACATGAGGTTCTGTCCGCGCAGCCAGCGGTCATGCAGGTCGAGCGATACGTCGGGCTCACCGGCCAACCGCATCAACCGTTCGGTCGAGAGCTGCACGTTCAGGGAGGTGGCGATCCGGCGGATGATGCGCTGCTGTGTTTCGAACCAGTTGCCGAGGCCGAGTCGGAAGCTTTCGCTCCAGACGTAAATCCCGGTGGTATCGTCCCGAAGCACCATCACGATGTTGATTTCGGCACCCGCCTGGTAGGCGGTGGTCTCGATACAGTATTGCGGAGACGTACCCGCCGGAAGCACGAGGGCCGCCGGAGGACGATCGACGACGCTCCATTCCCGGAAGCGCACGAGACAGGCAGCGAGATGCTGGGAGAAGCCCTGCACCAGATGGCTGTGGTCCTCGTCGACACCGTGCATCGCAAAGGGCCGCAGCACCAGGCGCGTCTTGGCAGGTGCATTGACCGGTGGCGCCATCGGGACTACCGGCTGGGCGGCGGTCCCTCTGACCATCCTGACAGCGAATTCATCATTCGCTGCCGATGCGGCCCGATCGGCCGGCGCGCGCTCCAGAATGCCGAGCTTGATGTTCGCGACGAGTTCTTCGGTGGCCGACGACGGCTCCATGGCGTAGTCGCGATCGAGCAGGTCCCACAGCGCCTTGTAGATGCGCAGCGCGCCGGCAATATCGCCTTCCTCCGCATGCGCCCGCATCAGATAGCGGCAGGCGTATTCATGAGTCGGATCGAGATTGACGATCGCGGCCGCAATCCTCTTTTTGGACTCGGCGGCTACGCTTGCGGAGGTCAAGCCCTCGTCGAGATTGCGCATCAGCCGTTCATGGATGGTCTGCCGCTTCGCCAGCACCCAGACCCGGAACGACGGGTCGAGATCGTCCATTCCTTCGAGCAAGCGCCCGTCGAGCTGCGGGGTGTCGAGCAGCAGCGGGTGAACGCGCCCGCCTTCGGCGAGTTGAATCACGCTTTCGATATCGACTTCGATTCGTCCAACGTCGAGGCCGATCAGGAGCCGCTCCGCGACAAAGCCGTCGTAGCCGGCCTCCTCGAACATCGCCCGCAGTTCGCGCACGACCTGCCGCAGCGAGGCACGCGCCTTTTCCTCGTCGGAACGGCTCCACAGCAGGCCGACCAGCCGCTCGCGGCTCTCCTGCTTGGTCTCCAATAGCGCAAGATAACTAAGGACCGCCCCGGCCTTGCGGGTTCGCAGTTCGATCGGGCGGCCGTTGAACCGCACGCCGAGCCGGCCGACCAGCGATACCGACAGACGCGGAGCGCTTTCGGGCGCCGCCGCGGCATTGTCTGATGTCATGGCGTTGGCACTGGCCGGCATGAAACGGTTTCCGGAACCGGTTGGTTAATTCCCGCCACTCTATATCAAAGGGACGCCCCCGGTATAGGTTGCGCCGCCTCCACTCCCCGCCATCGCATCCTGCAGCCTGGCCGTGACGATTTCGGATGGCTCGAGTTGCAGGCCCGGGGCGATCACGCGGACCACTGGAATGGCGAAACGCTGGCGCGTGAGTTCGAGGTAGAATGTTTCGATTCCGAGCTTTTCCAAACGCTGTACGATCAATCCAAATATGACGCTCGCTTCAGTTGCGGCAAGGGACAGGTGGGCCGCGCACTCTGCGACCGGCTGCAGCAATCTGCACTCGTCGGCGTTGATCGCTGCGCGCTGCAGGTGGATGCGATCCTGTGCGTTGAGCGCGTCATCGCCGCGTTCCCTGCGTTTGGTTGCGACGACGATGTCGGCCAGTTCGAGCTGGCACATTTCGAGAATCGCCGAGCGAACTGCGGCCTCGAGGGACGGCCGCGCGGCGAGGCCGAAGGCGAAACCGGAACCGTCCGCCCGGCAGGAGACCGCCGCGACGCAGGGCACGCCGATATCCGTCGTAATATCGAGCAGCCATGTCCGGCGCAGCATCGGTGCGCCATCCCGAAGCTGCCGCAACAAGCCCTCCGCTGCGATGCCCGCTTCATGCTGCGGCGGAATCGATCGCGGCAACTGACCGCCTCGCCACCACAGGCTGGCAGCATCGCGCTCGATCAATTCCAAGAGGCCATGCAGCGCTGCGGCGTCTCGTGACGGACCGGCGGCCGATCCGATGCTCAGCGGGAACGGCGGCGCAAACTCGCGTTGCGCTGGCGGCCGCCGCAGGCAGATGTCCGCCGGAAGCAACACCTCGCCGCCGTCGGTCAGTCGTGTTGCGCGACACCAGGAAAGCGCTCGCTCCGGTTGCATGCGGCGTTCCGAAACGGCAGCGACCAACTCCAGCGCCTTCGGCCCGAGCTTTCCGGCCCAATCGTCGACGCCGGGTTTGAGCAACAGGTCGGTTCCGGTCTGCAATTGAGAGAGGTACTCGATGCCCTCGCCGATGCAGCCCTGAAACGCTTCCCGCAACGTCAGACCGACGCCGGAAACGCCGACCATCGGGCTTTCCTCATGCAAGGGATCGGCAAGCGCTGGATCGAATTGTGCGCCAAAGCTGATCAGGCCTGGCGCATCGGGCGAGGCCAGTTCGAACACGCGCGCAAATCGGGAAGCAGCGATCAGCAAATGCGCGCGATTCGCGAGCTGCGAATCAATCCCGTTGCTGGATTCTTCGGCATATTCCAGCGCCTGAAGGATGAGTCTGGCATCGTGATCGCCGGCTGCGTCCACATCGTTGCCAAGAAGCAACGATGCAGCGCGCGCGAACAATTTCTGCATCGAATTTTCGGTACCGCTCACGGTGACCTCACGACTTGACGTGCAGACTCCGGACGTGAGGCCAGTCCGCCCTCGCCCTGGAGGAACTTATGCTCGCGAAAGCCTTCGTCATAGCCATGGCAGCAGATATTGCTCGATCGGATTACGCCAAGCCGACCTTGATTCGCAGCCGCAGCCGCGAGTGGCTGATCGCCTGCCGTTGGGGACCGGAGGGTGAATATCTTTCGATTGCGACAGCCGGCCCGATCACGGAGCCTCTCGCATTGGTTGCACCGCAGGCGATCGCGCCAATCCACAGCCTGGTCGGCTTGCTGGTTTCCGAATCGGAGACGCAATCCACCAGCACATTCCTGCTGGTGCGCCAGTTGCCTGCTGCGATCGAGCTTGCCGGCACGTTTTTTCCGGCCGACGGATACGTGCTGCTGCAGGATCACGGCGATGTCCATCTCGTCTGCAAGACGCGCTATTCGCATAGCTGCGGCTGGCTCGACGGCAAGGAGATCCGCAAGGACATTCCCGATCCGGCACCCTATTCGGCTGAGGCGATGTCCTGGCATATCGAAGCAACGCGCCGCGACTGGATCGGCGAGTTCATTCCCGGCAGCAGGCCGCCGGAGCGGTTTGCGATTCGCGCGACCGGCTGAAGCCGCGAGCGGACTAGAGCCTTTCGGTTCTGATTTAATCAGAACCGGGCTCTCGATTCTTGTTTTGACGCGTTTTCTTAACGTGAACCGGTATCCACCCCGGATCAAAATCCGGGGCAGGCTTTCGCTGGAAAACGCTCCAGCGGCAGAAACGGGGCGGCACGAGGTTGCCGCACGTCTTCTACGAAAGACTATCCTCGCGAGGGAAACCTCCGTCGATCGCCGCGATCGACAGTATTCAGCCGCGCAACCGTGGCCTTCGCCCCCGCCGTTCGATCGCCGATGCTTTCAACCAGCTTGGCGACGCAACGCCGCACGCGTGGGGGCGTTCGTGCATAGGCCTTGAGAACGCGCAAGGCGCCCGGCTCGGCGAGCAAATGAACCGGTGAATTCAAGCCGGGAGATCCGGGCCGGGAAGATTCGAACAACTCACCGACCGAAACGTCGAGCACGGAAGCGATTTGCGCCAACCGGCTGGCACCAACCCGGGTGGCGCCCCGCTCGTATTTCTGCACCTGTTGAAAAGTGACGCCGATGCGTTCCGCAAGCATGGCTTGGCTGATGCCACGGTTGACGCGAAACAGGCGAATCCTGACGCCCACCATCGCATCGAGCGGGCCTGACTTCCTCGTCGCCATCGGCAGGCTCCCCAACTATTCAAGCTGGGAGATTCTAGCACAACCTCAGGGAGACGCAGGTGCTAATTTGCGATCCTGGGAAGCAATTTTATCCGCTTCTCCTCGGTGACATGCTCGATGGTCAACCGGCCTTTCGGGTCGATCGCCGCCTTCATGGCCGGCGGGTGACCGGTTTCAAGGAAATGTTGCAGGGCGGCACGGCTCTCATCCGGGAGCGCAAACAGCCCGCGCATTAATTCAAAGAAGCCAGGTTCTTCCGCGACATAGAGCAGTTCCCGCAATTCCGCGCCGGTATACTGCCCCAACGCCGTTACAAGCCATTCGGTTTGGTCGTTCGGATCGCTCTCCGGCACGCGATTCAGATAGTAGACAACCGATTCCGCACTCATTTCATCCCCCGGTACCTCGCGATAGCTCACAGGCCGCCCGTTCGGTACGGCTTTCTGGCAGCTAACTCCCGAGCCTAACACTGCGTGGGCTCTCGTGATTTCAGCGTGATCGCAAGCGCAACGGTGACCTGAAATTCCGTTGCCAGGTTCCAGGCTGTGCCGAACTGGTGCAGCTTTGGGCAGCCAGGCGCAATATGCAATACTCTGCCGCCGTTCGGCGGCGGTCTGGCATTTACCCGTTACACATCTTCCAACCGCCTCGCGGCGTGGCAGTCAGAAAGCCTTTGCTATGGCCCGCTGGGCATCCTGCTGAATCGTCTTCAGGTGATTCTGGTCCCGAAAACTCTCGGCATAGATCTTGTAGACGTCTTCGGTGCCCGATGGCCGCGCGGCGAACCATCCCACCTCGGACTCCACCTTGATGCCACCGAACGATTGATCGTTACCCGGCGCCCGGGTCCGAATCGCGCTGACCGGTTCACCGGCAAGCTGGTGCATGTTGAGCTGCTCCGGCCCAAGTGCCTTTAGCGCGCTCTTCTGTTTGGGCGTCGCCGGCACGTCGATCCGCTCATAGAAGGACACGCCGAGCTCGGCGGTGAGGGCGGCAAACTGCTGGCTCGGATCGCGGCCGGTGCGACCGAGCATTTCGGCGGCGAGCAGCCCCATCACCATGCCGTCCTTGTCGGTCGTCCAGACCGAGCCATCGCGCTTGAGGAACGATGCGCCGGCGCTTTCCTCGCCCGCGAATCCGAAGCCGCCGGTGCCAAGGCCATCGACGAACCATTTGAAACCGACCGGGGTTTCGACCAGCTTGCGGTTCAGCTTTTTCGCGACACGGTCGATGATCGAACTGGAGACGATGGTCTTGCCGATCGCGGCCTCGCTGCCCCATTGCGGCCGATGCGCGAACAGGTACGCGATCGCCGCCGCGAGAAAATGGTTCGGATTCATCAGCCCGCCGGTGCGGGTCACGATGCCGTGCCGATCGGCATCGGTGTCGTTGGCGAAGGCGACGTCGAACTTGTCGCGCATCTGGATCAGGCTTGCCATCGCGAACGGCGAGGAACAATCCATCCGGATCTTTCCATCCCAGTCCACCGTCATGAAGCGAAACGTCGGGTCGACGGCGTCGTTCACGACAGTTGCGTTGATTCCGTAGTGCTCGATCAGCGGCTGCCAGTAGTGAACGGCGGCGCCGCCCAGCGGATCGATCCCGATTCTCACGCCGGACGATTTGATCAGCGCCATGTCTACGGCATTGCCGAGATCGGCGACATAGGGACGGATGTAGTCGTGCAGATGCGTCGATGGCGCCTTGCGCGCACGCTCATACGGCATCCGCGCAACGCCCTTCATGTCGGCTTCGATGTAGGTATTGGCAGCCCTCTCAACCTTGGCCGTTACGTCGGTATCGGCCGGGCCGCCATGCGGCGGGTTATATTTGTACCCGCCATCCTCTGGCGGATTGTGCGACGGCGAGATGACAACGCCATCGGCAAGTCCGCTCGTTCGCCCCTTGTTGTAACTCAGGATTGCATGCGAGATGACGGGCGTCGGCGTATAACCGCTGCCCTCGTCGATCATGATGTTGACGCCGTTGGCGGCAAACACTTCTACCGCGCTCGCCAGCGCCGGCTCGGCCAGCGCATGGGTATCGATGCCGATGAACAGCGGACCGGTCAGTCCCGTCTCGCGGCGGTGATCGCAGATCGCCTGCGTCGTTGCCAGGATATGATTTTCGTTGAACGAGTTCTTCAACGACGTCCCGCGATGGCCCGAGGTGCCGGAACGCAACACGCTGGGTGGGATCGGACGGATCCGGCTTCGACGCAAAATAGGCCGTTATCAACCGCGGTACGTTGACGAGGGAGGCGGAATCGACCGGTTTGCCGGCAGCGGGATTGGGGGCAGTCACATGACCTCACGGGATGATGGTTTCGCCGGATTATAGGTGCAAGCCTTGGCTTGGGCAAAATCGGGCGTCACGTCTGCGACGCCAGCCGATGCCACCTTTAGTAAACGCCGCGCTGCCGGGGCGGTTTCCTGACGCCTTGCGCAAAGTACGGATTGTTCAAACATTGGGCCGCGCGGCCCGAAGCAGACGCGGCGCACTGCTCCAGCGAAGCAAAGCTGCAGTCGATATGGCCGCCACCGATGGCATAGGTTTGCAGGCAAACCGGGTAGTTTGGATCATAGGCCTGGGCGCATGCGAGCGCGGGCGCCAAGACCGCTCCAAGCGTCAGAATCGTCCAAGCCAATACGCGCATTGGGAGCTCCTTCGGGACAACCGATCTGAAGAACGCCGTGAAGCAAGCGACGCACCAAGGCCGCGCCTGATTTTAACGACGCAATTTGTATCCGGCGGCATCGCGGTCCCAGGTGTCCGGAGTCTTCCCAGCCTCGCGCAGCGCGGCCTTGCGTATCTTGCCGTTCTCGGTCAACGGCATCTCGGTGACGATCCGGACAAAGCGCGGAATCGCGAAATAGGCCATCTTGCCCTCGCAATGACTGATGATCTCGACAGGATCAAGCGTCTGGCCGGTTTCGAGCTGGACCGCCGCCGCAACCTCGTCCTCGCCGAGCTCGGACGGCAGCGGATAGATCGCGCAGGCAGCGATCGCCGGATGCTTCAGCAACACATGCTCCACCTCCCAGGACGAAACATTCTCGCCGCGCCGGCGGATCGAATCTTTCATTCGGTCGACGAAGCGATAGTGGCCATCCGCATCGCGCACGACCCGGTCGCCGGTGTGAAACCACCGATTCCGCCAGGCTTCGGCCGTCTTGTCGGGCATTGCGAAATATCCCGTCGCAAACGCGAGCGGTTCGCGCGCGCGTAACAACAGCTCGCCGGCTTCACCGTCAGGCAGGGGTTCGTCCTCGGAGCTGACGATACAAGCCTCCACGCCTTCGACGAGATAGCCCATGGTGCCGGGGCGATCGGATGGGATCGTGCCCGCGAACACGAAATTCGTCTCGGTCGAACCGTAACCGTCGAGCAGCGGCACGCCAAAACGCTCGAGGAACGGACCGTGAAATTGGCCGGGCACGCCGCCACCGAGCGCTACACGCACGAAATGCGCGGTGTCGTTCGCTGACGAGGGCTGTGCCAGCAACATCACGGCCATCGCGCCAAGGAGATAACCGACCGTTGCCTGATGTCGGCGCGCCGCGGCCCAGAAACCGGAGGCGGAGAATTTCGGCTCGAGCACGTAGGTGCAGCCGTTGAGGAGCGCCTGATAGAACGCGTTCAGCGCGTTGGTGTGGAACAGCGGCAGCGTCGTGAACAGGACGTCGCCGTCGCGAATGTCGAGCGCACGCGCCGAATAGACGCCCCACCAGAACATCTGCGCCTGCGGGCAGCAAACGCCCTTGGAAGGACCTGTGGTGCCCGACGTGTAGAGGATCGCGACCGTGTCGCTTGGCTGCACTGGCGCGGGCGGCGCTCCTTCGCCGAGCGCCGGCAGCGGCGAGATCGATCCGGGCGCGAGTTGAGACGCGACACCTTCGTCGATTGTCCAGACAGTATCCGGCGGCGCGACGTCGCTTTCCAGCGTGTCGATGGCGGGCATGAAGCACGACTCGATCACCAGCAGATTCGGCGTGGAGTTGCGCAGGATGTGGCTGAGCTGGATACCGCGCAGCGCGGTGTTGATCGGCACCGTGACGGCGCCCATCCAGGCGCAGCCGACATAGATTTCCAGGAATTCCGGTCGATTCGAGCACATCAGCGCGACGCGGTCGCCGGCGCGAATTCCGGCCTGCATCAGGCGCGCGGCCGACGCAGCGGCGATTGCAGCCGTTTCAGCATAGCTCCATCGTGTTTCGCCAAAGACAAACAGGGTGCGGTCACGGTACCGCGCGGCTTGCCGTGTCAAAATGGTCGAGAGAATTCGATCCGCCGGCGGAAAACGCTCAGCCGCCTGCGGCCAGATCGACCCACCCCGCCGCTGCCCGGCCGCGCCACTATCACCTGCCTGCATACGCACCTCCAAGGCCCAACTCCAAGGCCACTTCCAAGACCACTTCCAAGCTTCGCCGGGCTGGTCTGCGATAGATCGCTATTGGCCAGCAATATAGTTTAGGCTTAAAGTATTCGACGAAGACCGCTGCAGCAAGCGCTGCATGCGGACTTCCGCCTACCTGCGTCCGGCGGCAGGACATGAATGGGAGCGACGCTCGCAATGAGTCTCAACATTCCGTATCGA
This sequence comes from Bradyrhizobium sp. AZCC 1721, assembly GCF_036924715.1. NCBI lineage: Bacteria > Pseudomonadati > Pseudomonadota > Alphaproteobacteria > Hyphomicrobiales > Nitrobacteraceae > Bradyrhizobium > Bradyrhizobium sp. AZCC 1721. The sequence continues at coordinate 6,155,805 of NZ_JAZHSB010000001.1, forward strand.
TCGCCATCCGATGCTTTCGCCGCCACGGCTGCAAGGCGGCCGGACGCACCATTCCTGCTGGCGCCTGCGAGTGCGCAACTGCCCTACGCACCAGAAGGTTTCAAGATCGAATACGGCGCCTTTAGGTCCGAGGTCGAGCGTCTGCGTGCCGAATACGCGACCGCCGGCTACGGACGCGGGGCGCGGGTCGCCTTGCTGCTCGAAAATCGTCCGGTCTTCTTTCTCCATTGGCTCGCGCTCAATGCGCTCGGGGTTTCGATCGTTCCGATCAACCCCGACGTCCGCTCCGATGAACTGTCCTTCCAGCTTGAGTTGTCGGAGGCCGACCTGCTCGTGGCGACGCTCGATCGCATCCATGTGACTAAAGATGCGGTGCTCGGCCGCGCCCGCCTGATCGATACCGATAGCCGCATTCCACCGTGCCAGACGAACGTCAGCGCCCAAAGCCCCGAGTACAATGATGAATGCGCGCTGCTGTTCACTTCAGGCAGCACCGGCAAGCCAAAGGGCTGCATGCTCTCGAACCGCTATTTTCTGCAGGTCGCCGACTGGTACCTCGCGCAAGGCGGCGTGGCAGAGCTAAGGCCGGACCGCGAGATCAACCTGACGCCGTTGCCGATGTTTCACATGAACGCGCTCGGCTGCAGCGCCGTCGGCATGATGGTGCTCGGCGGCGCTGTGGTGCCGCTCGACCGCTTCCACGCCACTCGCTGGTGGCAGTGCGTGGCCGATAGTGGCGCCACCGTCGTGCATTGTCTGGGCGTCATCCCGGCCATCCTGCTGCAATTGCCTGTAACTGAAGTGGAACGGCAGCATCGCGTGCGCTTCGCCTTCGCGCCCGGCGTCGATGTCCGCCACCGCGCCACCTTCGAGGAGCGCTACCGCATCCCGATCGTCGAGGCCTGGGCCATGACCGAGACCGGGGGTGCGGCGGCGACGACCACCGCCCGTGAGCCCGCGGGGTTTGGCGCGCGCTGCGTCGGCCGGCCATCATCAGATATGACGTATCGCCTCGTTGACGATCAGGGCTCCGATGTCGCGCCTGGAAAGCCTGGCGAATTGCTGGTCCGCGCAAAGGGCGACAATGCCCGAGCCGGATTCTTCAGCGGTTACCTGAAGGACGAGGAAGCCACCGAAGCGGCCTGGCAGGACGGCTGGTTCCACACGGGCGATCTGGTTTTCGCCGACGAGGACGGGCTTCTGTATTTCTTCGATCGCAAGAAGACCATCGTGCGCCGCAGCGGTGAGAACATCGGCGTGCTCGAAGTCGAAAGCGCGCTTTACATGGACACGCGCATCGGCGGCTGCGCGGTGACGCCCGTTCCTGACGATATCCGCGGCGAAGAGGTCTTTGCTTTCATTGTGCCGAACATGGAGGTTGATGATGGTGCCGCGCTGGCGGCTTCGATCGTCGAAACCTGCGCCGAGCGCCTCGCCTATCACAAGGTGCCCGGCTACGTCGCCATCCTCGACGAGTTGCCGCTGTCGTCAACGCGCAAGCTCGCCCGGGGCGAGATCAAGACGTTGGCGGCTGCCGCCGTCAGCGCCAATCGCGCGATCGACATGCGCGCGCTGAAGGCGAAGCTACGACACGCCTGAGCCGCGGGTACCGGCCCGGCAACTACGGCAGCAGCTTGTACTTCCCGTTTTCGATCTGGACCAGTATCCGCGCGCGGCCATCGACGCCGTGACGATCGGCCGGCGTATAGGTATAGATGCCGTGCGCACCGACGACATCCTTGGTCGTGAACAAGGCTTCGCGTAACGCGTTACGGAACGCCGGCGTTCCGGGCGTCGCGCCGGTCGCCTTGGCACGTTTGGCGGCATCGATGAACACCAGCCAGCCATCGAACGCATAGGGCGAAAAAGCGTCGGCCGGCGCCTCGCCATTGGCCTTCTCATAGGCCGCGCGGAATGCGAGCGCGACCTTGCGGATAGGATTGCTCTCGGGAAGCTGTTCGCCTGCCGTGACCGGCCCGGTCGGGCAGATGATGCCCTCGGCCGATTTGCCGGCAAGCCGCAGAAAATCCGCGCTGATCATGCCGTGATTGCCGTAGAGCGGCCCCTTGTAACCGCGCTCTGATAGCGCGATCACGGGCAGCGCGCCGGGCGTTCCAGTGCCGCCCAGCATGATCGCGTCGGGACGCAGGGAAACTGCACGCAGCACCTGCGCAGTGACCGAGTTGTCGGAGCGCGCATAGCGTTCGTTGGCGATCACCTTGATGTCGGCCTTCTCGGCGCTTTGCAGCAACGAGTTATACATCAGGTCGCCAAAGGCGTCGGAGAAGCCGATGAGGGCCACGCTCTTCACGTTGCGGTTCTTCATGTGATCGACGATGCCCTGGACGAGCAGCGGCGTCGGCTGCGGGGTTTGCACCACCCACGGCCCGCCCTCTCCGGCCGACACTGGCGCGATCGGTGAGACCGCTATCATCGGCACTTTCATCTCGATCGCGGCGGTCGCCATCGCCAGCGTCTGCGGCGCGCCTGACGTGCCGATCAGGAAATCAACCTTTTCCTGCTCGACCAGCTTACGCGCGTTGCGCGTCGAGGCGGCCGGGTCCGAGCCGTCATCGAGCTGGATGACGCGGACTTTTTCACCATCGATCTCGCCGACATAGGCCTGACCCGCGGCCAACCCCTTGGCGTTCGGCACGCCGATCGAGGACACCGGTCCGCTCAGGCCGGTAACAAAACCGACGAGGATTTCGGCATGCGCCGGTGCCACGGCGGCGAGCAAGAGCGCAGCGCCGATCAACAAAGTCTTTTTCTTGTTCATGATGTCACTCGATGTCGACGAAAAGGTTCAGCCCTGCCCGGGTACCAACGCAAGCACGCGCAACGGACTGCCGGAGCCATTCTGGATTTTGAGTGGCGCAGCCACGATCACCGCGCCGGTTGGCGGAAGCTGATCGAGATTGCACAGGCACTGCAGGCCGTAACGCCCGCCGCCGTGAAGGAAATGATGCGCCGGATAGGGCGGATCGAGATGCCCGGCCTGGCCGGCATCCGTCCCGATCGTCTCGGTGCCAAAGCCGATGACGCCGCGCTCCTCGACGAGCCAGCGCATCACGGCGGCGTTCGGTCCGGGCGTGTGGGCGCCGTCGTCCTTCAGATTGGCGTAGTCGCGCCAGCCTTTCTTCGACCAGTCGGTGCGCAGCAGCACCCAGTGCCGCTCCGGAATCCGCCCGTGGCTTTTTTCCCAGGCCTCCACGACCGGTATCGTCAAAAGGAAATCCGCATCCTTTGCGGCCTGCGCCGAGCAATCGATCACGCAGGCCGGCGCGATCATGTCGCGCACCGGCAGCGTGTCGACTGCGTTGTTCGGCAGATCCTTGCCGGTGAACCAGTGAACCGGCGCATCGAAATGCGTGCCGGTGTGCTCGCCGAAGCTGAGATTGTTCCAGTACCACGCAGGACCATTCGCGTCGTAGCGCGAAATCTGCTGGATGCGGACCGGCGCGGCCTGACCAAATTCCGGCGGCAGCACGATGACCGGAAAATCGGGACTGAGGGTGAAAGTCAGATCGACGACACGCACCGCGCCGGATGCAACCGCGCCGGCAAACTGCATGAGACTGTTGCTTCCCATTGCGCTTCTCCCGTCCTCAACAAGCCGCCTACGCCCCCAGCTCTCGCTCGACCGCCTTGGGGTTGGCGGCCAGGCGCCGGCGAATGTCTTCGGCGACATCGCCCACGAACACATCTTCAAGCCCGCGCGTGAGCGCCGACACGATCGCACTCGCCACCGCGCGGGGCGCGACCTTCGGCGGCGGCACCGTCTGGAACCACTCGATATCGAGCGGACCCGTGAAAACGTTCGCCACCTTGACGCCGCCGGGCCGAAGCTCCGCCCGCAGGCAGTGCGACAGCGACAGACAGGCGGCTTGCGACGCAGAATAGGCGCCGAACACCGGCCAGTTCGCCAGCGCATAGACCGACAGGATATTGACCCAGGCGGCAGCGCTGTTGACGCCATCCGAGCCGCGCATCCGCATCGCCGGTCCGAACGCCTGCGCCAGATGCACGAATCCGAGATAGCTCTGGTCGATCTCGTCGCGCACGACGCTGGTGCCTTGACGATCGAGCAGCCCGCCGGCACGGACATGCTCTGTGGTGTTGACGAGAATATCGACCTTGCCGCCAATATCGGCCGCCAGATCTGCGACCGACTTCTCGTCGCCGATATCGAGCGGCACGATCTCGACGCCCTCCATGCCGCGCAACGCCTCCTCGCCGCGGAACGGCTTCCACGGCTCGGCGACGCCGACGAACACGATCGACGCGCCGGCTGTCTTCAGCGCAGCCACCGCTTCCTGACCGACGATGCTGCGTCCGTTGGTCACCAGAACGCGCCGGAATTTTGGATCGGCGGTCATCTCACGCCACTGCCTGTCGTCCGTCATGTTGGGAGTCTCACGTTCGGGGTGTGCGAAGGCCACGGCCTGCCCGCTCTTGTCCAGTTGGAACGACATCACGACCGGCCCGCCCTCTTCGCAATCGGCGTGCAGGTGCGTCACGAGGGTTGGCCCGCATTCCATCGCAACCAGGCCGATGCGCCATGGCGCGCGCTCGCGGAAGTGCACGTCCGCCGTGACATGCAGCGTCGTTTCAGACAAAAGCGTCCCTCGCCGCGGCGCGTCCGTGAAGGCTAGATCGGCGGAAAGGCATGCAGGGCATGCATCGCGCGCCGGATAACAGAACGTTGCACAGGAGCCGCAGCGCTGCAGCATGAAGCGGCCCTCGGCGGCGGCCCGCGTAAACCCGTGCGAGGCGCGGCTGCGTGCGCGTGGCGGCGACGTCGGCAGCCGCGTCCGCTGCAAAGGGTTCTTCCGGCGCGGTTTGACGATCGGTTCGATCATGCGCCTGATCCCGCGAGGATCGCCGCGCCCGAAGCGAGGCCGCGATCATAGTTGATCATTCCAAAACCCGAAGCCAACCCGACGCGTGCATCCCTAACCTGCGTCGGACCGGCCTGCCCGAGAACCTGGCGCAGCGCCTCGACCACGCCGAGATAGGCGCCGCCCGCACCGGCCTGCCCGACCGAGAGCTGACCGCCGGACGTGTTGTGCGGGAAGCTGCCGTCGATCGTGAGATCGTGCTGCCGAACGAAGTCCGGTCCCTCCCCCTTCCGGCAGAAGCCGAGGTCCTCGAACTGCATCATCGAGATCACCGGATAATCGTCGTAGGTCTCGACAAAGTCGAGATCGTCAGGCTTGACGCCCGCCATTGCGTAGAGTTCATCGACATCAACGGCCCATCCGCCGCGCACCTGAACGGGGTCGTCGCCGAACGCATTGTGGCGCTCGATCGTGGCGAGAATTTTGGCGGCGGGCAGGTTCAGGGACGCGGCGACATCTTCGCCCATCACCAGGAAGGCCTCCGCGCCCGCGCACGGCATCACGCAGTCGAACAAATGGATCGGATCGGCGATCGGCCGCGCCGACATGTATTGCTCGATGGTCAGCGGCGCTTTCATCAAAGCGTTGGGGTTGCGGAGCGCATTGCTGCGCTGGGCGACGGCGATCTTGCCAAAATCCTCGCGCTTGGCGCCGAACGTTCGCATGTAGTTGCGCGCGATCAGTGCAAAGCTCGCATTGGCGCCGCCGGCGCCATAGGGATAGACGGCATCCTGGTTGAAGCGCGAGAAGTTTTCCAGTGTGTAGCGGAAGGAATCGACGTGGTTGGTATCTCCAGCCACGCAGGCCACGATGCGGGCGTCGCCCGCCTGCACCGCCCGCGCCGCGCGGCGCAGCGCGGCTATTGCGCTCGCGCCCCCGAGCGGAATGGTGTCGATCCATCGCACGCAGAGGCCGAAATGCTGGGTGAGCCCGATCCCGCTGTCCAGCCCCGCCGTGAAACTCGAAACACAGAAGCCGTCGATGTCGCGCGGCGTGATTCCGGCGCCATCGACCAGCGCCTTCAGCGCGCGGCCGATCCACCACTGCGCGCTCTCGATCGAGTAGCGCACGTATGGGATCGTCACTGGAACTGCCATCACGACCCGATCGTAAGGTGTTCGGATGGAGCTCTGCATCGGACCGCCGGATTCCTGTGAGCCGTTCAGAGTACGGTCAATTTGACGTCGACGCTCGCCGCCTTGTCGCGCCCGCCGGTCGCCGTCACCTCGGCTTCATACAAGATCTTGTCGGGCTGCAGCATGTCTTGTCCTCAAGCGCCATTCGGTTTGTCGGGCGTGCGCGCCACAGTGGTGCGGAAATCCCGGCGGGCACGGTCATTGGCCAGCGCAAAACTCGGCCCGCGGCTCGGCTCGGTGCCATTGAGACGCTGCAACTGCACCCACATCTCGGCGCTCTTCAGCGCGACCGCCGCACAGTTCACCACGGGCGCATAGCCGATCTTGAAGCCACGCTCGCTCGCAATCAGGAGACCGGGCAGCACGCCGGCCGGAATGATGACATCGGCGCCGCGATCGACCAGCGGCTGCGCGCAGGCTGCAAAGTCGCTCAGCATGCGTGCCTTCGCCGCCGCATCGCCCGCAAACGCGGCGCTGAAATCTTCCGGACGACAGCCCATGCCGGTGACATGCACCACGCGGCCGGAAAGCCCGTAACGATCGGCCTGCTCATAATGCCAAACTTCGAAAGCTGAATCGAGCGTGACAAGGCCGAGCCGACGGCCAAGCTGCGAGGCCGCGAGCAGCGTGGCTTCGCCGGCGCCGACCACCGGGATCGTCAGCGCCGAACGCAGTTCGTACAATCCCGGATCCTGGAAGTGGCCCATGACGTAGGCGTCGAAGCCGTTTTCCTGCGCTGCGAGTCCGTTGTCGACCGCCTGGATCGCGCAACGGAATTCGCTGAGGCGGCCGAAGTCGCGATCGGCAGGCGTGATGCCCTCGACGTGGATGCTGGTGCCGGGTGCCGCGATCTCGTTCAGATAGGTCGCAAGCCGCGCCATGTAGGGCGCGCTCGTAGCCCGGTCGACGAAGCTCTGCCAGAAGATGCGCACAGCGGATATCCCGTTCACAGGCGACGCGCGCCGATCGATCCTCAAAGCACGCAGTCTGAGAGGACTGACGATATGCGCAAGGCCATCGATGTGAAGGCACGCGATAGCTTAGCGCGCCATTCCATCGACTGAAATATTTCAACCACAAAATAATTTTCGCGTCAATTGAACGGCTTTCCGACGATATCTGCGCGCGACGAGATCGAGTTGCCGAAAGGACAGGCAGAGAGCGCCTCACGCTTTTGCATAGGCGAATTCAGTTTTTGCGCTTGCACGCGCCGCCGCAAACTTTTCCGCGAAGCCACGAAGCTGGCGTATTGACGTTCGGCCGATAAATACTTTAGGCTTTAAACAATTGACGGGCATCCACGCCTGTGCGGGCATGCGTCGCATTGGTCGTTGCGTTGATAAAGGTCATCAATCGTGGCTGAGATTATCGACCTCGAAACAGCAGGTGTTGCAGACGGGTTCGCATCCGCCGCGGTTGGATCCGGCGCTTCAGGTGCCGTTCCCGCCCTTGGCCACCTCGGCGGCGACGAAGTCGCGGACCAAGCCGGCGAAGGTCTCGGGCATCTGATCGGGAAGCGGCACCATGCCTCCTGAGAGCTCGCGCAAGATACTACCCTCGATAGCTCCGGCAACTCTTGGAGCCACGGGATGAACGTGCGGATCGGCTGTCGGAGCAATGACCAGCGTGGGACACTGGATGCTTCCCAGACGATCCTCCATCCGATAGCGATTCACCACCCGATGGCCTTCCGCCGCCATCTCGCCAGCCCGCAACGCATCGACCATAAAGCGCTGCAGCAAATCGATATCATCAGCGGGATAGAACGGCTGCCGGCGCGCCCAGAGCTCAGTGAGATGGGAGCCGTCGGTACGCGCCTCGACCTCGTCGATCACACGCATGCCGTCATGCCTGGCCCGGCGCGCCGCATCGACGAAAGGACAGGCCGAGAGCACCAGTGCGCTCACCCGCGCAGGCGCCGAGGCGGCCATTTCGACCGCAATCACCGCGCCGGTGTGATGACCGGCGATCGCGGCCCGCGGCTCTTCCAGCGCATCGAGCAGCGCGAACGCCCCTTCGGCCCACAGTTCAATCGAAGGATCAGCGGCAGGCCGCTCGGAATCTCCGAAGCCGAGCGTATCCATTGCGATCGCGCGGAAATCGCGGCCGAGCAGCGGCAGCACATCACGGTATTCGTCCCACGAGCGCGGCGTCTGATGCAGCAGGAGAACGGGAAACCCGGTTCCGGCCATAGCGACATGGATGCGGCCAAGACGCGTCGTGACGAAGCGGCGCTCGAGATTGGAACCGACTTTGCTGACGCTCATTTCATAACTCCCATCCGGAGGCGGGGACCGGACCCGCGCCGGGTTTCGGCGACAATCACGGCATCGATCGTGCTGGTCCGACCCGATCCATGCTGACATCTCGCTCAGGTCGCGGCTGTTTTCAACCAAGGGGAATGCAATGCGCAAGATGTTGAGTTTGACTGCCCTCATCGGCGGCCTCGTTGCGGCATCGACCGCACAGGCCGACATCACGATTGGCTTCGTGACGTCGCTCAGCGGGCCCGGCTCCTCGATCGGCATCCCATATGGACGCGGCATCCAGGCTGCGATGGAGTACAAGAACGAGGTCAACGGCGAGAAGATCAAGCTGATCCAGCTCGATGACGGCTCCGATCCCTCCGCCGCAACCCGAAATGCGCGCAAGCTGATCGAGGAAGAGAAGGTCGATCTCCTGATCGGCACCGCAACCGCTCCATCGACCATCGCCATGATGGCAGTTGCGACCGAACTGAAAGTGCCGATGATCGCCGTCTCTCCGGTGATCGGACAACCGAATCCGGCGGACCAATGGGGCATTTCCGTTCCGCAACCCGCTTCGCTGCTGGTCAAGGTCGTCGCCGATCGCATGAAGCGCGACGCGATGAAGAACATCGGCTATATCGGCTTTTCCGATGCCTGGGGCGATCTCGTCTACAACGGCGCCAAGGCGGTCGAAACCGAGGACGGCATCAAGGTGCTGACCAACGAGCGCTATGCGCGCGTCGATACGTCGGTCACCGGCCAGATCCTTAAGGTTCTTGCCGTCCGTCCGGATGCCGTTCTGATCGGCGGATCGGGCACGCAGGGCGCGCTGCCGCTGCTCGCGCTCGGCGAACGTGGCTTCAAGGGCAAGACCTACGGCACGGTCGCGCTGGTCAATCCCGATTTCGTGCGCGTCGGCGGCAAGGCCGCGGAAGGCATTCAGGTCTCGGCCGGTCCGGTCATCGTGGCCGAGCAGCTTCCGGACAGCCATTTCGCCAAGAAGCTCGCGCTCGAATTCCGCGCCGCCTACCAGAAGGCCAACAATCTCGCGAGCACGGACGGCTTCTCGGCCTATTCCTTCGACGGCTGGATGATCTTCACGTCAGCCGCGGCGCGCGCGCTGAAGACCGCTAAACCCGGCACCATCGAATTCCGCAAGGCCCTGCGCGACGAGATCCTCAACACCAAGGAGCTCTCGGGCGTGCACGCGGTCTACAACTTCAAACCCGGTGCCTATCACGGCGTGGACGAGCGCGCGCTGGTGATCGTTCGCCTGGTCAACGGCGCCTGGACCTACCAGCCCTGAGCGATGCCGAGGCGTAATACGGAAGGACGACTGAGGGCATGACGGCAGACATCGCAGCGATCCTTGCGATCGACGGAATAGCCACCGGGGCGGTCTACGCCCTGGTGGCGATCGGCACCGTGCTGATCTTCACCGTTACGCGGGTGATCTTCATTCCGTTCGGCGACATCGCAGCCTTCACGGCGCTGACGCTGGCGGCGCTGGATGCCAAGCAGCTTCCCGGAACAGTCGGATTGGTTGTCGTGTTGGCGTGCATGGCCTGCGCGATGGAAGTCGTCTCGCTGGCGCGGTCCGGCGAGCTTCGCGCGGTGCCGAAGGCCGTCCTCTTCTATCTCGTGTTACCTCTGATCGTTGTCGGGACCGTCTGGCTGACGATGCGCTTTGCTCCGCCGATGCCGGTCAGGATCGTGCTGGCGCTGCTCTTGATCATGCCGATCTCGCCGCTACTGGACCGGATCGTGTTTCGCCCAATCGCGGATGCCTCTGTTCTCCTCTTGCTGACCGTCTCGGTCGCGCTCCACTTCGCGCTGGTCGGACTTGGCTTGCTGTTCTTCGGCCCCGAAGGCGTCCGGACCGAGCCGCTGACGTCGATGGCGATGGAGATCGCCGGGGTGCACGTCTCCGGACAGACGGTGCTGATCCTGGCCGCCGCGCTGGTGTTCAGCGGCCTGCTGTTTCTGTTCTTCGACTTCACGCTGATCGGCAAGGCGCTGCGCGCGACCGCCCTGAATCGGACCGGCGCCCGGCTGATGGGTATCAGGCCGGCGCGTGCCGGGACCATCGCTTACCTGCTGGGATCACTGATGGCGGGCGTCTCCGGCATCCTCATCGCGCCGGTGAACACGATCTTCTATGACTCCGGATTTCTGCTCGGCCTGAAAGCCTTTGTCGGCGCCATCGTGGGCGGCATGACGAGCTACCCGGGGGCTGCGCTCGGCGCGTTCGGCGTCGGCCTTCTCGAAAGCTTCGCCTCGTTCCAGAGCAGCACCCTGAAGGACGTCATCGTCTTCTCGCTACTGATTCCCGTGCTGCTCTGGCGCTCGCTCGCCTCGCAACATTCCGAAGAGGAAGTCGAGGAATGACGCCGCAGCAGATTCGTCTCATCATTGCCGCGGCGATCGCCTGCCTCGTGGCGGCACCCTTTGTGCTCAATCCGTTCAGCATCACCTTGCTGAACTATATCGGCATCTACTCGCTTGCGGCCATCGGCTTGGCGCTATTGACCGGCGTCGGCGGCATCGTCTCGTTCGGCCAGGCCGCTTTCGTTGGCGTCGCCGCTTATGCGACAGCGTGGGTCACAGCGCTGAACGGCTATTCGCCCTGGCTCGGACTGGTGCTGGCCGTCATTCTGACCTGCAGCATCGCGGCAATCCTGGGCTTCGTGACGCTGCGCCTGGGCGGCCACTTCCTGTCGCTGAGCACGGTCGCGTGGGGACTGGCAATCGCGTTCCTGTTCGGCAACATCCAGGGGCTCGGCCAACATAATGGCATCTCGGGCATTCCGCCGATCTCGATCGGCCCGTTCGCGCTGGTGGAGAGCCGGCAGATCTATTTCTTGATCTGGGCGATCGTCGTCGCAGTCCTCCTCCTCTGCTACAACCTTCTCGACTCCCGCATCGGCCGCGCGATGCGCGCGCTGCGCGGCGGCAACACGCTGGTCGAAAGCCTCGGCATCAGCGCCTTCCAGATCAAGCTGGTGACGTTTGTGATCGCCGCATTCCTCGGCGCGCTGTCGGGCTGGCTTTATGCCCATCTCGGCCGTTTCGTCAGCCCCGGGCCATTCGAGGCCGGCATGGGCATCGAATATCTGATGATGGCGATGGTCGGCGGCGCCGGCAGTATTTTGGGCGGCGTGGTTGGTGCTGCGATCGTCACGCTGCTGAAGAACACCGTGCAGGATTATCTGCCGCTGATTGCGAAGGGCGCCTCCGGCCAGCTCGAGATCGTGGCGTTCTCGGCACTGTTCATTCTGTTCCTGCAGCGGGCCCGGCAAGGCATCGTTCCGTTTCTGTTAGGTTTCCTCCCGGACCTCAAGCAGTCCCGTCCGCAACCGGCTAACCCGCTGCCGCGCCGCGAGCAGCCGGCGCCCGGCACGCTTCTTCTTAAGGTGAGCGGCGCGCAGCGGCGGTTTGGCGGCCTCGTCGCCGTCAACAATGTCAGCTTCGAAGTGAGGTCCGGCGAGATCCTCGGGCTGATCGGGCCGAATGGCGCCGGCAAAACCACGATGTTCAACCTGCTCACAGGGGCGCTGCGCGCGAACAGCGGCGAGATCGCTTTCGCGGGACACTCCATCACCCACGACCAGCAATTCCACATCGCTCGCTCCGGCATCTCCCGCACCTTCCAGCACGTCAAGCTGCGCCCGCGCATGACGCTGCTCGACAACGTGCTGCTCGGCACCTATTCGCGCACCAAGACCGGCCTGCTCGCCGGCGCGCTCCGCCTGAATCAGGCGGAAGAGGCCAGCGCACGCTACGAGGCGTTGCAGCAGCTCGAGCGGGTCGGGCTCGGCGACAAGCCGTTCGAGCTCGCCGGCAACCTGCCGCTCGGCAATCAGCGCGTGCTCGAGATCGCCCGCGCGCTCGCAGCCGACCCGACACTGCTCGTTCTCGACGAGCCCGCGGCCGGCTTGCGCCGCCAGGAAAAGCTAAAATTGGCCGAACTGCTGCGGTCGCTTCGCGCCGACCATCTGACGATCCTCCTCGTCGAGCACGACATGGAGTTCGTGATGTCGCTGGTCGACCGCATCGTCGTGCTCGATTTCGGCTCAAAACTCTGCGAAGGCGAGCCGGCGGCAATACGCAACGATGCCCGCGTCCAGGAAGCCTATCTTGGAGGTGTCGCGTGACACAGATGTTCTCGATCGAGAATGTGTCGGTCGCCTACGGCAAGGTGGAGGCGGTGCGGAACGTCTCGCTTTCGGTCGAGCAAGGGCAGATCGTGACCGTGATCGGGCCGAACGGCGCCGGCAAGACGACGCTGCTGATGGCCGCCATCGGTCTGCTGAAGTCCACCGGACGAATGGTCTTTCAAGGCAACGATCTTGCGCGGATCGATGTCGAAGGACGTGTCGAACGTGGTCTCTGCCTCGTGCCCGAGAAGCGCGAGCTGTTCGCCGACATGTCGGTCGCCGACAATCTGTTGCTCGGCACCTACAGCCTGCGCGATCGCTCGACGACGCGCAAAAGCCTCGACGATGTGTTCGACCGCTTTCCGCGGCTGAAGGAGCGCAGCAAGCAAGCCGCCGGCACGCTGTCGGGCGGCGAGCGGCAAATGCTGGCGCTCGGCCGTGCGCTGATGGCGAACCCGAAGCTCCTGGTGCTCGACGAACCCAGTCTCGGCCTTGCGCCGCTCATCGTCCGGGAAATCTTCCGCACCATCGCCTCGCTGCGGAGCCTCGGCGTGTCGGTCCTGCTCGTCGAGCAGAACGCCCGCGCAGCGCTGGAGACCGCGGATTACGGCTATGTGCTGGAAACCGGCGAGATCATCCAATCGGGGCCGGCGGACGCCCTGATCCACGATCCGAAGCTGATCGCGGCCTATCTCGGCGGGCATTAGAGCAACTAAGAGCGGGACCAAAAATTGCGAAAACAACCCCATGCAAAGTAGAAATGGGGCCTCGCATCATCCGAACGACTAGATCTAGGCCGCGGACTCATTACCCGCAGCCAGCCACAGCCTGATTGAAGCGAGTCGGATGAAGGCAAGGTAGTTGGCGGCAAGTTTGTCGTAGCGCGTCGCCACTCGACTACATTGCTTGATTCTGTTGAAGAAGCGCCCGACCCGATTGCGGGCGCGATATAGGTAAGAGCTAAAACAGATCGGCTCGCTGCGATTGCTTTTGGGTGGGATGTTGGTCCATGCGCCCTTCTTCACGGCAAGTTCTCTAATCCAGTCGGCGTCGTAGCCACGGTCTGCAAGCAGCATCGACCCAGGCTTCATGCGAGACAATAGCTTTCCAGCAAGCCGACTATCGTGAGCCTCGCCGGGCGTCAGCGCAAGCCGAACCGGCAGCCAGTTTGTATCGACGAGCGCATGAATCTTGCTGATCTGCCCGTGACCGCCTCATGCATTGCTTTGTATTCCCGTTGATGCAGGCTCCGTGCTGATGCACGCGGACAATCGACGTGTCGATCATTTGCACAGCGGCATCATGCGCACCTGCCAAGGCGTTCATGATCGCGGCCCACACACCTGCTCGTCGCCAGCGAACGAAGCTGTCGGGCAGATCGCGCCATGCGCAATCGGGGACGGTCTCGCCAAGATCGACCCGAACAGCCCTAACACGATGAGATTACACGGAGCCGCTCGCGCCGATCCGGCGGGTCGTGACCGGTATGATCTAAGTCGTCAAGTGCTTAGGCGCCAAGGAACCGGACGATGTGGTCGCAGAACGTACTCTCAGCTTCCTCAGCAACGAAGTGACCGCTGTCCTCGACGACGACGCCCACATGTCGGTCGCAGCGCGGCGCGAGTTGCTGGGCGAGCTTGTCGCCGACGCTGTAGCGACCACCGATCGTCATCACCGGCATGACAAGCCGGCGATCACTCAACGAAGCCACCAGGGCGGCGTCGGCCTTGAGCGCCCGATAAAGGTTGAACCCGGCCGTCATCCCGCCCGGCTTCGCGTAATGCGAGGCGTATTCGGAGATCGCCTCGTCGGTCACCGCGTCCTTGCGATGACACCATGACTTGATCTGAGCAGCGATATAGTCGCGTTCGCGGCCCTTCGTTAGAAGTTCCGGAATCTCGGGCGCCATGTGGAACCCGTAGTGCCATAGGCCACCTCGCGATGCGTCCATGTTCTCCGTGCCCGGCACCGAACAATCGACGAGCACCAACCTCGAGACGGACTCCGGCGCCACAAGGGCGAGCACAAGCGCCGCCTTGCCGCCCATGTCGTGACCGACGAGATGCGCGCGACCGTCCGCTTCCAGTTCGATCAATTGCCGGACGTCCTCGGCAATGTTGCGCTTGTCGTATCCAGAGACCGTTTTTTCCGAGAGGCCCGTGCCCCTGATGTCGGGCGCGATCAAGCGGTATCGGTCGGCCAGCCTGTGCATCACGCCTAACCATGCGAAGGACGTTTGTGGCCACCCGTGGAGCAGCACGACGGTAGGACCTGAACCCGCGACCCGATAATGAATGTCGCAGCCATTCAAGCGGGCAATCCGGGATTCAATCTCGCCAGAGCGTGCGAGAGCCTGCGGGGCGGTTGCGGCGGCGAGGATAGCGCCGGCCAGGGTCTTGAAAGCATTGCGACGTCCGATGTCCATGAGCGTTTTCCATTTTCATACTGTCGGCCCCAATTTGCCATGAGGCAGCACTGGCACCATGCTGCGCCTGGAAACCGTCTCAACCGGAGCTGCCGGCAAGGCCATTTAGCTCATCCATTGCATCATCCGGTAAATCGAGTTCGGCTGCGGCGAGATTCTCGCGCAGATGCGCGACGGACGAGGTGCCGGGGATAGGGAGGATGTTGGGCGCGCGTCGAAGCAGCCAAGAAAGCGCTACCTGCATGGGTGTTGCACCGAGGCGAGCAGCGACATCGGTTAGAGTGGACGATTGCAGGGGAGTGAACCCGCCGAGCGGAAAGAACGGCACGTAGGCGATGCCGTCCCGGGCAAGGTCGTCGATCAAGGAGTCGTCAGACCTGTGGGCCAGATTGTATTGGTTCTGCACGCAGACGATCTTGCAAATCGTGCGTCCTTCCGCGACCTGCGTGGCGGTCACGTTGCTCAGCCCAATATGCCTTATCAGGCCCTGACGTTGGAGATCCGCCAAGACGTTCACCGGCGCTTCGATCGAGCCCTCGGCCGGGCCATGCCGGTCGATCATGACGCGAAAGTTGACGACATCGAGTGCGTCGACCCCGAGATTGCTCAAGTTGTCGTGGACCGCCTGGGTGAGCTCTTCGCGCGAGAAGGCCGGATTCCATGAAGCGTCCGCGCCACGCCGAGCCCCGATTTTGGTGTCGATGACGAGATCCTTGGGGTAGGGGTGCAGCGCCTCACGGATCAACTGGTTTGTGACATGCGGGCCGTAGAAGTCGGCTGTGTCGATATGGTTCACGCCCGACGCGATGGCCGCTCGCAGGACAGCCAATGCCGCGGCGCGATCCTTGGGCGGACCGAACACGTGGGGGCCAGCAAGCTGCATGGCACCGTAGCCAAGCCGCTTTACGCGGCGGCCTCCGAGGTCAAAGCTAGCGGTTGGGTCGGTGTTGGGCATAGGTCATCTCCATGAAACCAATGGTCGGTAGGTAGACGTTGGCCGCGTGCTCGATAACTGGGTACAATCCGAACGGGTCGTTCGGAGAAGCGAACAGTGAAAATCGATCTGGGTGAACTGAACGCTTTTGTGACCGTCGCGCGGGCCGGAGGCTTTCGCGACGGAGCTCGGTCGAGCGGGGCCAGTGCGTCAGGACTCAGCGAAGCGGTAACCAGGCTGGAAGCGCAACTCGGCGTCAGGTTGTTGAGCCGAACGACGCGGACCGTGGTGCCCACTGAGGCAGGTCAGCGTCTCCTCGATCGGCTCGGGCCAGCATTCGCCGAGGTGGAGGCTGCAGTCGACGTCGTCAACAGCTACCGCGACAGGCCAGCGGGTACGTTGCGTCTCAACGTACCTGTCAGCGCGGCACGCCTCGTGCTGCCCACCATCGCGCCCCGCTTCCTCGCCGCCTATCCAGACATTCGGCTGGAAGTCATTGCGGAGAGTAATTTCATCGACGTTCTGGCCGCGGGTTGTGATGCTGGCATCCGATACGACGAGCGTCTGGAGCAGGATATGATCGCGATTCCAATCGGACCTCGCGTTCAGCGCTTCGCAACTGCTGCCTCTCCAAACTATCTCGATCGCCACGGCCGGCCCAATCATCCTCGCGACCTCCTTAACCACGCTTGTCTTGGCGGTCGTTTTTCGTCCGGTGCGATGGTGGCCCCGTGGGAGTTTGAACGGGAGGGCGAAATCGTTCGCGTCGAACCCAAAGGACCGCTGCTGGTCAGCGTCGGGACGGCGACAGATCTCGCCGTTGCCGCGGCCATCGCCGGTACCGGCATTGTCACCCTCTTCGAGGACTGGTTGCGTCCCTATCTCGCCAGTGGTCAGCTCGAGCCGGTCCTCGAACCCTGGTGGCAAAGCTTTTCGGGTCCCTTTCTCTACTATCCTGGCCGACGTCTCGTGCCGGCGCCGTTGCGCGCGTTCATCGACTTCGTAAGGGATGAACCGTCGCACTCACCGCATGGAGCGATGCCCACCGCGTAGCCAATGCGTTCGCCAGCAGCGAGGCGCTCACATTTTGAGGGTTCAGACACGGCTCGAAGCGAATCCAGACGCCATGCGGGCGCGACGTGAGACAGTCGATCGGCACGAAATCGTTGCCAGTACCCGGAGCAATTCCACGAGTTTTTGGTATCTGAATTGGCCCGCTGGAAGGTCCGTAACGGGCAATATCCCGGTGATAGTCGTGCCCCGGGCGTGCTCAGGCCGGTTGCAGGTCGGCTCTTGGCCCATCTGCGACTTGGGAGAATCTCCGCTCTTGGGCCGCTGTTGGGGTGAGACCGGACACCAGTCGGCGAACCGCTTAATGAGTACATGCCCAAGCTAGCTAGGGCAGCGCCGCGTTACGCGACGGGTTCGCGCGCAAGCCCCATCGCCCGCAGCGCCGAGGCAAAAGCGGCTAGGCGCTGCTCGCGATAGGCAGCCTGGTCGACGCCTTCGTAGTTCATGAATCCCTGTCCGGTCTTCATGCCGATGCGGCCCTCGCGCATATTGGCGGCAATGATCGGCGGCGCGGCGTAGCGGCTGTCGCCGAGCGCCTCGACCAGATAGCGGCTCGCATGATGCAGGATATCGCCGCCGCCCCAGTCGATGAACTCGAGCAGGCCGAGCACCGCGAAGCGGAATCCGAAGCCATAGATCACGGCCTTGTCGATATCTTCAGCGGAGGCGACGCCCTCCTCCACCATCCGGGCGGCCTCGTTCATGGCCAGCGCCTGGATTCGGGGAACGATGAAGCCCGGACGCGCTGCACAGACCACCGGCACCTTGCCGATGCCTTCGAGCAGCGTCTTCATCCGCGCTGTCGTCTCCGACGCGGTGAGCCGGCCGGGAGACAATTCGATCAGCGGCACGAGGTAGGCGGGATTGAGCCAGTGCGCGTTGAGGAAGCGGCCGGGATGTTCGATCGATCCGGCGAGGTCGTCGACCAGGATCGTCGAGGTGGTCGAGGCGATGATAGGACCCTCACCCGCCAGCCGCGAGGCTTCCGCCAGCGCTCCCTGCTTCAACTCAAGGATCTCCGGCATTCCCTCGAAGATGATGTCGCAGCGCGGCAACGCCGCGGCCGCGTCCTGCCGAGATACGATTGTGATCCGTTCGGCAATCGTTGGCACAAGCTCAGGCGGGAGCAGATCAATGCGCGAGAGGATCTCAAGCGTCGAACGGATTTCGGCCTTGGCTTCGGCCGTTAGCGTCTCGAAGGCCGACGCCTCCCGTTCCTTGAAATCGATGACGACAACCTGATGACCGGCGAAAGCGAACACGACGGCAATGCCGCGGCCCATTCGTCCAGCGCCGAGGCATCCGATCACCGGTTTCATCGGAAGCCCTCGGCCAGAAGATTTTGCAACGCAGCCCGGTCGAGATCGCCGAGGCCGAGCGAGGACAAGCTCCGGCCCGTCACCGCGAAATCCTCACCGGTGATGGCGGAGCCGATCGCGAGGAACGCCTTGACCAGCGGCGTGTGCACGCCTGCAAGACCAGCGACCGATGCAAGGAACGACAACCCGAGACGCAGATCCTCCAGCATATAGCGGTGCTCGACAAGAATGAGGCGTTCGGACCAATCGCCGGAATCGGTGAGTTGCTCGTGCGCGTCGCGCGCATACATCCAGGGCTCACCATCCCGCGAATAGTGATCGGCCAGGGGAAAATGCGGCGTTCCATAACCGAGCGCTTCGCGAACGGCGATGCGCTCAGCATCGAGCGCATCCGTGACGCGGCGTATGGCCGGCTGCGTTCCCTCCTTGTGAATATCCCATTTGTCGAAGTGTTCGATCGGACCGGCGTTCATGGTGATCAGCGGCGGATGAATGATCGGGCCGGCATTCATCAGCGCCGCCGAGAGCGCATCGCCGCATGGCTCGATGGCATTCGGAAACGCGCGCTCGATCACATCAAGCGCGTGCGGGGCAAGGCGCTGCGGAAACACACCGGTTGGCAATCGAGCGCCCCTGCCCGAGATGCGGACCGCATGAGGGCCCTGCTTGCGCGCCAACCACGGCAGGGTCCCGGTCTCCGCCGTTGCAATCTCCGCGCGGTTGCCCGCGTCCCGCGCGGCGCGCGCAAAGATGTAGGAGCCGAATGTGCCGGGCGGCAAATACACGACCTGGCCGTCGCGCAAATGCGGCGCGGCCAATTCGGCGATCGCGCGTTGCGCAAAGGCCGGCGCCGGACACAGGATGAGATCGGCAGCGTCGATCGCTTCCGCGATCGAAGATGTGATCGCAGCCAGCCCGGCCTCGCGGCGGCCTGATCGATCGATGACCGTTATCGTGGCGCCCTGCGCACGGTGTGCGTCGACATCTCCGGGATTTCGCCGCCACAGCCGGATTTCGTGACCGGCCAACGCGAGGTCGCCGGCGGCCGCGAACGAACCGTTTCCTCCACCCAACACTGCGATCTTCAAGATGTCCTCCGCTTCGTCGCTTCGCGTATCGGCAATCCTGTCACGCAGGCTCCGCCTTGACACTCTTTTGCTGCCACGTCGCCCAGGTTGGCCGATCGATCTGGAACAGATCGGTGGAGCGCGCATACCAGCCGCTGCCGTGCATGCGGGCGATCAGCCGCAGCGCCTGCGTGTCGATGTGGCAGCGCTCCTTGTCCAGAATTACCGCATCGTCGACATGGGCGCGAACGATACGACCGATCACGGCCGTTTGTCGCGGTCCCGTCACCAGCGACGTGAGTACCCGGCACTCGAATGACACCGGCGATTCCGCGATACGCGGCGGGCGCACTGCCTGCGAGGCAGCCGGGGTCAGTCCGGCCAGCGCCAGTTCATCGATCTCGGGCGGCGCATCGATGCAGGTAATGTTCATGGCCTCGGCGTTGCGCTCGGCGACGAGATTGACGACGAATTCCCCGGTATCGAGGATATTCGCCGCCGTGTCCTTGAATCGCTGCGAACCTGCCAGCAACCCGATCGCGACGGTCGGCGGCTCGTGCCCCATCACGTTGAAGAAGCTGAACGGCGCGGCATTGATCACGCCGCTCGCGGAGAGCGTGGTGATCCAGGCGATCGGCCGCGGCGTCACCGTGGCCGTCAATATTTTGTAGCGGTTCTGAGCTTCCAGCGTCTCCATGTCGAAGATCATGCCAGCCCCTCAGATCGCTACCACCGGATGACGCAGCCGGCCGATGCCCGTTACTTCGGCTTCCACCACATCGCCCGGCCACAGCCATTCCTGCGGAGAGCGGCCGGCGCCGACGCCCTCGGGCGTGCCCGTCGCGATGATGTCTCCCGGCTCCAGCGTCATCGCGGCCGAAATGTCGGCGATCAGGAGCGGCACCTTGAACAGCATGTGACGCGTGTTGGAGCGCTGCTTCTCGACGCCGTTCACCGTGAGCCACAGATCGAGTGCATGCGGGTCGGTGATTTCATCTGCCGTGACGATGCACGGCCCGAACGGCGCGTAGGTGTCCTGCCCCTTGGAGTAGATCCACTGGCCGGCACGGCGGTTGTCGCGGGCGCTGACGTCGATCATCACGCTGTAGCCGAACACGAAGCCGAGCGCGTCAGCTTCCGACACGCGCCGTGCGGTTCGCCCCATCACGACGGCGAGTTCAACTTCCCAGTCGAGCTGCTGCGTGATCGCCTTGTTGTGATGAATGGCCTCGTCCGGTCCGATGACGCTGGTCGGTGGCTTCGAAAAGATGATCGGCTGCTTGGGCAGATCTTTTGCGGTGTCGAGCGCGCGCGAGGATTCCGCGACGTGCTGGACATAATTCAGGCCGATGCCAAAAATGTTCTTCCGGGGACGCGGTATCGGCGCGAGCAGCCTGACGTTTGCGAGCGGCAACGCAGCGCCGACTGGCCAGTTATCCCTGCCTTCGTTCAGCATCTTCTTGAGCGCCGCCAAGGCCGGCGGTCCGAGATCGATGAAGTCGAGCATCGATGAGGGAAGAGAAACCCCGGTATGCTGGCCCAATTTCTCGACGTCCACGACGAGATCGCCGACAACCGCGCCGAGACGGGCGGCAGCTTCAACGGTGCTGCGATAGGTAACAAGACGCACGATGCCCTCCTATAGCGTTTTCAAGCGAAGTGGATACCGGTTCGCGTGAAGAAAACGCGCCAAACAAAAATCGAGAGCTTCGGTTCTGATTGATCAGAACCGAAGCTCTAGGGTACGAGCGGCTGGCGGCCGCCATTGTCGCCAAAAGCTTCTTCGCGATAGAGCCCGAGCGCGTGCATGACCGGCAGGTCGTTGAAGGTGAAGAGGCAGGCGTCCTCGCTGGCGGATGCGTTCACATGCTCATGCCAGGCCCAGGACGGAACGCAGAAGATATCCCGCTCCTTCCAGTCGAAGCGCTTGCCGTCGATGATCGAATGACCGCGCCCCTTGGCGACCTGATAGATAAAGCTGCCGGTGTGACGATGCGCGCGCGTGCTTTCGCCCGGCCGCAGCATCTGCATCGACGCGCCGATCGTCTGCATCACCGGACCGCCGGTCACCGGGTTGACGTAGTTCATGAGAACGCCGTCATAGGGCGAGCCGTCGGTCGCCTTGGCGTAACGCTCCAGCGCCTCGTAGGTCGGACCCCACTCATACTTCAGCAGCGGCGAATATCCCTTGGACCATTCGGCGCCCGCCGGGCGCAGGCCGGCATTGCCCCAGGTATGCGTCATGTCGTCGACGGGATAACCGACGCTCTGCTGCAGGTCGGGGTGGACCACATAGAAGTTGGCTTCGAGCGTGTTGACGAGGGGAATGTCGAGGCCGTCCTGCCAGATGCAGGGCGTGCCGTCGCTGGAGACGCCGTGCTCGTGCCAGGTGCCGTTCGGCGTCAGCACAAAGTCGTTGGCACCGAGCGTCATCTTGTGACCATCGACGATGGTATAGGCGCCCTCGCCTTCCATGATGAAGCGGAGCGCAGAGGCCGAATGGGCGTGGGCGGATGCGACCTCGCCCGGGTGCATCACCTGCAGGCCAGAATAGAGCCAGCCCACCGCGGCGGCGTGCTCGCGGCGTCCGGGATTGTTCAGATAGATGACGCGGCGCCCGGCTTTTTCGGGCGACACCAGTTCAACGGAACGCAGCACGTGCGCGCGGAGGTCCTCATAGCGCCACAGCACCGGAATGGAGGACGATTTGGGCTGCCACGGCTCGATCTTGTTCGCGACTGTCCAGAGTGCGCCCGCCTCCAGCCGTTCGAGCTCGTCATAGTAGGCTAGCAATTCAGGGGTGTCTTCGACATTGGCCCCGCCCGGCCACATCTTCCCGGTGGTTTTCACGCGCTTTCGTTGCCATGTCGCCCTCCTGTGGGGTTGGCGCCGCTTCCGGCGTCGCGTTGTCAATTCATCTCGTCAGGTATCATTGCGATCGCCTGGATTTCGACCTTGGCACGATCCTCGACCAGCCCAGATACCTGCAGCGCGGTCATGGCCGGAAAGTGCCGGCCCATGACGTCGCGATAGACGACGCCGATTTCCTTCAGGCGCGCCGAGTATTCCTTGCGATCGAGCAGGAACCAGGTCATCGACACTACATGCCCCGGCGCCGCGCCGCCGGCGCGCAAGACCGCATCGACGTTCTTCAGGGTCTGGCCGATCTGATCCACCAGATCATCGGACTCGAACTTGCATTGCTCGTTCCAGCCGATCTGGCCAGCGACGAAGATCATCTTGCCGCGCGCGGCGATGCCGTTCGCGTACCCCCTCGGCTTGGCCCAACCGGGTGGTTGCAAGACCTCGAACATTTCATACTCCGTAGCAGGACGCGACTGAACGACCGTTCGGCTAGACCGCCTTCAAGACGTCACGACCGATGATGAGTTTCTGTACTTCGGTCGCGCCTTCATAGATGCGCAACGCGCGTATCTCGCGATAGAGTTGCTCAACGACTTCGCCGGAGCGCACGCCGCGGCCGCCGAACATCTGTACGGCGCGGTCGATCACCGCTTGCGCGGTTTCGGTGGCGACCATTTTGGCCATTGCCGCTTCACGGGTCGTGGAAGCTTTCTGCACGTCGCGCCGCCACGCCGCGCGGTAGGTGA
Organism: Bradyrhizobium sp. AZCC 1721; assembly: GCF_036924715.1. Taxonomy (NCBI): domain Bacteria; kingdom Pseudomonadati; phylum Pseudomonadota; class Alphaproteobacteria; order Hyphomicrobiales; family Nitrobacteraceae; genus Bradyrhizobium; species Bradyrhizobium sp. AZCC 1721. The sequence goes on from NZ_JAZHSB010000001.1 coordinate 6,178,675, forward strand.
GAAGCGCGCTGGCGTCGACGCCCGCGGCCATGTCGCCGAGGGCTGCCTGCGTCAATTGCTGGTCGCCCAGCACGCCACCGAACATCCTCCGTGACAGTGCATGCGCCACCGCCTCGTCGAGCGCGCGGCGGGCAAAACCCAGCGCGGCGGCTGCAACCGATGCGCGGAAGATATCGAGGGTGCGCATCGCAATCTTGAAACCTTCGCCCGGCGAACCCAACAGCCGCGCCGCCGGGATCCGGCAAGAATCAAAACGCAGCGTCGCCAGCGGATGCGGCGCCATCACATCGATACGGTCGGCGATCGAAAACCCGGGATCATCCGGCAGCACCACGAAGGCCGAGATGCCCCGCGCGCCCGGTGCCTCGCCGGTTGGCGCAAACAGCGTATAGACGTCGGCAATGCCGCCGTTGGAAATCCAGGTCTTCTCGCCATCGAGGACGTAGTGGTCGCCTTCGCGGCGGGCGCTGCAGCCCATGGCAGCGACGTCGGAACCGGCCTCCTTCTCCGACAAGGCAAAGGCGGCAATCCACTCGCCACGCCGCGCCTTCGGCAGCACCAGCGCGCGCAATTCGGGCGACCCGGCAATCGCCACCGCACCGGTTCCAAGTCCCTGCATCGCAAATGCGAAATCGGCAAGCCCGCTGTGCCAGGCAAGCGTTTCGCGGGCGAGACAGATCAGCCGCGAATCGATCACCGCATCGGACCGATCGCCCGCGACCGATGCCTCCAGCAATCCGGCCGCGCCAAGCTGGCGTACCAGCGAACGGCAGGTTTCGTCGACGTCATGGCCGTGTGTATCGCCGAGGTCGCCTGCAAATGCGTCGAGCGCGGCGGCGTATTCGCTGTGGCGGGAATCGAAGAACGGCCACGCGAGGTGTTCGCGCGACGGCCCGCGTAATGGCGAAACCGGAGTCATGTCAGTCTCCCGCAAAGGCCGGTTTTGCGCGCGCCCGCCAAGTGCAACGCGCGCCTCAATAATGTTTCATGGCTAAAATATCCTGTCAAGCGAACCGGCCGCCGATCGGAAGCCCGGCGCGTGTGCATGAAGCCTATGAAACAGGCTAGAAACTGCACTCAAATGCGCGTGAAGCGTTTTGCGGCATCAGAACTCGCGGGTTCGATTGACATCATTTTTGTTTGATGTCTAAAATTATATTAGGTCATCCGGAGTTCCGGGCGAGCCCTCAGGAGGCGAGCATGGCAGAACGCTCTTTCGCGCGCGAGGTGGAAGACCTGAAGCTCGGTGCCGGGCAGGAATTTCGCGGCGAAGGCATCCTCGCCATTACCAAGGCGTTGCTGGAATGCGGCGTCAGCTATGTCGCCGGTTACCAGGGCGCGCCGATCTCGCATCTGATGGACGTGCTGTCGGACGCGCAGGACATTCTTTCCGACCTCGGTGTGCATTTCGAATCCAGCGCCAGCGAGGCCACCGCCGCGGCAACGCTGGCTGCCTCCGTGATGTATCCGGTGCGTGGCGCGGTCACCTTCAAGGCGCCCGTCGGCATCAATGTCGCGTCTGACGCGCTCGCCAACCTCTCCTCGGGCGGTGTGACCGGCGGCGCGCTCATCATCATCGGCGAGGATTACGGTGAAGGCTCCTCCATCATGCAGGAGCGTTCGCATGCGTTCGCGATGAAGTCGCAGCTCTGGCTGGTCGATCCGCGGCCCAACGTGGCGTCGATCGTCAAGGCCGTGCACGATTCCTTCGAGCTGTCGGAGGCGTCGAATACGCCCGTGATGCTGGAGGTACGGATACGCGCCTGCCATGTGCATGGCCGCTTCGCCACCCGCGACAACGTCCGTCCCGCCCTTCCGCTGGCCCGCGCGCTCGAACAGCCGTCGCGCGACACCAACCGTATCGTGCTGCCGCCGGCCTCGTTCCTGCACGAGAAGGAGAAGGTCGAGCATCGCTGGCCCGCCGCGGTCGAATTCATCCACGCCCGCGGCATGAACGAGACCTTCGACGGCGACATCGACGATATCGGCATCATCATGCAGGGCGGCATGTACAACGGCGTCGTCACCGCGCTGCGCGAGGCCGGGCTTGCCGACATCTGGGGCGAGACGCGCGTGCCGCTCTATGTGATGAACGTGACCTACCCGATCGTCGATCGCGAGGTGATCGACTTCTGCCGGGCTAAGAAGGCAGTGCTGATGGTCGAGGAGGGACAGCCCGAGTTCATCGAGCAGGCGTTGCACAAGATTCTGCGCAACGCGGACATTCCGGCCAAGCTGCACGGCAAGGACCTGTTCCCGATGGCCGGCGAATATACGGCACAAGTCATGGGCGAAGCGATCGGCGCTTTCATCCGCCGCTGGCGCCCGGATGCCCTGTCGGATGCCGCGCGCGCACCGAACATCGACCGCACCGAAGTCGATGAGAAAATCCGCGTGCTCGCCGACGTGGTGCCGCCCCGTCCGCCCGGCTTCTGCACCGGCTGTCCGGAGCGGCCGATCTTTTCCGCAATGAAACTGGTGGAGAAGGAACTCGGACCGCATCACATCGCCGCCGATATCGGCTGTCACTTGTTCTCGATCCTGCCGCCCTTCAATATCGGAGCCACCACGATGGGGTACGGGCTAGGCCCGGCCTCGGCCTCCGCCTTCAACGTACCTGCAGGCAAGCGGTCGATCTCGATGATGGGCGACGGCGGCTTCTGGCACAACGGGTTGACCAGCGGCGTCGGCAACGCCGTCTTCAACCAGCACGACGGCGTAATCGTCGTGGTCGACAATTACTATTCCGCTGCGACCGGCGGCCAGGACATCCCGTCCTCGCGCGCCGACAACCGATCGCGTTCGACCAAGCACCCGATCGTCGAGGCGGTGAAGGGCGTCGGCGCCAAATGGGTGCGCCAGATCGACCGCACTTACGATGTTACGCGCATGCGCGACACGCTGCGCGAGGCGCTGACAACGGAGGAGAAGGGTCCGAAGATTATCGTCGCTTCGTCGGAGTGCATGCTGAACAAGCAGCGCCGCGTGAAACCGCTGGTGGCCGCTGCCGCCAAGCGCGGCGAGCGCATCGTGCGCGAGCGCTTCGGCGTCGATGAGGACGTATGTTCCGGCGACCACGCGTGCATCCGCCTCTCCGGCTGCCCCTCGCTGTCGGTGAAGCCGACCAGCGATCCCCTCAAGGACAATCCGGTCGCCGCCGTCGACAATAGTTGCGTCGGCTGCGGCCATTGCGGCGAGGTCGCGGACGCGGCCGTCTTGTGTCCCTCATTCTACCGCGCCGACATCGTATCCAATCCGACCCCGTTCGAAATGCGGCTCGATCGCCTCTGGCAACGAATGATCGGCGCTTTGCAGCGCTGGCGCGCCGGACGCCGCGTCACGTTCGAGCAGGAGCCGGCATGAACGTCTCGGTCGCGCCCTCCTCCATCGCGCTTAGTCAGGCTCGTCCGATCACCGTTGCGGTGCTGGCGATGGGCGGCCAGGGCGGCGGCGTGCTGGTGGACTGGATCGTGGCACTGGCCGAGCGGCGTGGCTGGTTCGCGCAATCCACCTCGGTGCCCGGCGTCGCCCAGCGCACCGGCGCCACGATCTATTATATCGAGATGATCGCGCCCGACACGAGCAGGCCGGATCGTCACCCCGTGCTGTCGCTGATGCCGGCACCCGGCAAGGTCGATATCGTGATCGGCGCCGAATTGATGGAAGCCGGCCGCGCCATCCTGCGCGGGCTGGTCTCGCCTGATCGCACGCTGTTGATAGGTTCGTCGCACCGCTCATTGGCCGTGATCGAAAAGACCGCGCCCGGCGACGGCACCGCAGACGCGGCACAGGTTTACGAGGCGGCGAATGTCGCCGCCAACCGTTTTATCGCCTTCGATATGGCTGAAATCGCCGATGCCACCGGCAGCGTGGTGTCCTCGGTGCTGTTCGGCGCGCTCGCGGGCTCCGGCGCTCTGCCCTTTGCCACCGAGGATTTTGAAGCCACGATCCGGGCCGCGGGGGTCGGTGTCGATGCCAGCCTGCGCGCCTTCGCCGCCGGCCGCGAACGGGCCGTGGCCATGGTCAAGCAGGATCCCAAGATCAAGCCTGTGGCGAAGCCGCCGCTCGCAAAGCATTTTCCGCGCCTCGACGCAATCGGCCACGCCGGCTATGACGCGCTGGTCGCGCGAGCGCGGCAGTTGCCGCCGGAGGTGCATGGCATCGTCGCCGCCGGCTTGCAGCGCGTGGTAGACTATCAGGACGTCGCATACGGCAGTGAATATCTCGACCGGCTCGAAGCGATGCCGCGCGAGGCGACCGGCCTGCTGCAGGCTTTTGCAAAGTATCTCGCGGTCGCAATGGCCTATGACGACGTGATTCGCGTGGCCGATCTGAAGACACGAGCGGGACGATTCGACCGGGTCCGCCGCGAGGTCCGCGCCGGCGACGACCAGGTTGTCGCGATCACCGAGTTCTTCCATCCACGGATCGAGGAATTAGCGGGACTCCTGCCACCAGCTCTCGGCGAAAAAGTCGAGCGTAGCCAGCGGCTGGCCCGGCTGATCGATCATGGGCGCAAGCTCCGCACGACCGCGCCGTCGTCGTTCCTGCTGCTGTACGGCGTGGCCGGACTGCGGCGCTTGCGACGGCGCACGCTGCGGCACGCGCGCGAGATGCGCCATCTCGAGGAGTGGGTGCAGCGCGTCCGAAAATTCGCCGGGACCGATCCCGCGCTTGCGACCGCCGTGTGTGAGGCTCGCCGTCTCGTCGGCGGCTACTCGGACACACATTCGCGCGGTGAATCGAAGTTCGAAAAGGTCATGCTTGCGTCCGAGCGCCTGGCGGGCCGGCTGGATGCCGCCGAATGGGTGCAGCGGCTGACCAAGATGGCGCTGAAGGACGCCGATGGCGACGAACTCGACGGCGCCTTGCGCACCGTCGAGACACTGTTCGAAGGCGCCTAGGATGGATCAATTCGAAGTCGTAGTGTCGAAGGCCGAGGCGCTCACGTCGCGCATTCGCGAATTCGTGCTGACGCGCGTCAACGGTGAGCCGATGCCGGGCTGGTCCGCCGGCGCCCATATCGACATCCACCTGCCTGATGTTGGCCGTCGCTCCTATTCGCTGATCGAAACGGCGTCGCCGCGCGCGGCCGAACATCCGACCGCCTATCGCATCGCCGTGCTGCAGGAAAGCAAGAGCCACGGCGGCTCCAGCTTTATGCACGGCCTCAAGACCGGCGATCGCCTGACGATCTCGCCACCGGCGAACAATTTTCCGCTTCGAGCCGGTGCGGGAGAAGTGGCACTTGTCGCGGGCGGCATCGGCGTAACGCCGCTGCTCACGATGGCCTGCGAATTGAACGCGGCGAAGCGGCCGTTCTCGTTCTACTATGCCGGCCGCAGCCGCGGCGAACTCGCCTTTCTCGGCGACATCGAGCGGCTGGCTAGCGCCGGAGCGACCATCCACGCCGACGACGAAGCCGGTCGCTTCTTCGACCTCGAGGGCTTGATGAGCCGGCTCGCCCCCGATGTGCCGCTTTACCTCTGCGGACCGCTGCCGATGATCGAGGCAGCCATCGCGCTGGCGAAGCGGATGAACTGGCCGCAAGGGCGGCTGCATTTCGAAATTTTCACCGCGCCCGAAGAGAAGTCCGGCGACTCCGCCTTCGAGGTCGAACTCAGGAACAGCGGACGCGTCTATGAGATTCCCGCCGGCAAGACCATCCTCGACGTGCTGATCGAGGCCGGCGAGGACCCAATGCATGACTGTAAGCGCGGCGATTGCGGCATCTGCCAGACCACGGTGATCGCGGGCATTCCCGATCATCGCGACTACATCTTGAGCGACAGCGAGAAGGCCTCGAACAAGGTGATGCAGATCTGTATTTCGCGCGCGAAGACCAAGCGACTCGTGCTCGACCTGTGATGGAGAAACGCATGACCCGATATGCCGGCAATGTCGCGGCCATTCGCGACCTGGTCCGCGACCAGGAGGTTCACCGCGACGTCTATGTCAGCGAGGAAGTGTTCCAGCTCGAGATGGAGCATATGTTCCCGAATAGCTGGGTCTATGTCGGCCATGACAGTCAGGTCCCCAATCCCGGCGATTATTTTGGCACCACGATCGGCACGCAGCCGATCCTGCTGGTCCGCCACACTGACGGGACAGTAAAGGTGCTGCACAACCGCTGCCCGCATAAGGGCACGCGCATCACGTCCGAGACCTGCGGTAATGCCGGAAAGTTCTTCCGCTGCCCCTATCATGCCTGGAGCTTCAGGACCGACGGCTCGCTGCTCGCGATTCCCCTGAAGAAGGGCTACGAGAATACCGGCTTCGAACAGAGCCATGCGGCGAGCGGAATGGCTCCGGTGCGCCATGTCCGCAACTACCGCGGCTTCGTATTCGCCAAGATCAATAACGGCGGCCTCGATTTCGAGGAGTTCTTCGGTGAAAGCCTATCGAGCTTCGACAACATGATCGACCGTTCGCCGGTGGGCCAGCTCAAGGTCGCCGGCGGCGTGCTGCGTTATATGCACAATTGCAATTGGAAGATGCTGGTGGAAAACCAGACCGACACCTGCCATCCGATGGTCGCGCATGAGTCCTCCGCCGGGACCGTGGTCGAAGTCTGGAAGAAGGCGCCGCCCGGCACCAAGAAGCCGATGGCGGTCGAGATCATCGCTCCCTTCATGAGTCCGTACGAGTTCTTCGAAAACATGGGCATCCGGATCTGGGACAATGGCCACGGCCACACCGGCGTGCACCACTCGATCCATTCCGACTATTCGGCGGTGCCTGGCTATTTCGACAAGATGAAAGCGGCCTATGGCGAAGAACGCGCCAAGGCGATCCTCGGCGAGAACCGGCACAACACGGTCTATTTCCCCAACATCATGATCAAGGGGCCGATCCAGTTATTGCGGCACTTCAAGCCGATCGCGGCCAACAAGACGCTGGTCGAATCCTGGACGTTCCAGCTCGTCGATGCGCCCGACATGCTGCTCGAGCGCACGCTGATGTACAACCGGCTGATCAACGCGCCGACCTCGATCGTCGGCCATGATGATCTCGAAATGTATGAACGCGCGCAGGAGGGCCTGCACTCGAACGGCAATGAGTGGGTGAACCTCCAGCGCCTCTACAGCCCCGACGAAGCCGGGCAGACCAACGTAGCAGTCAACGGCACCAGCGAGTGGCCGATGCGCCACCAGTTCCGTGCGTGGACCAAGTTCATGACGATGGGGATGTAACATGAGCATGGTCACTGAGGCTCAAGTGAAGAATGCGATTCCCACCGATCAAGAACTGATCGACTTCTTGGTTCGCGAGGCGCGGCTGATCGATCAGCAGCGTTTCGACGAATGGCTCGATCTCTACGCTGACGACGCTTTCTACTGGATGCCGCTGGAATGGAATCAAACTGATCCGCGGCTGACCTGCTCGCTGATGTATGAGGACAAGCTGTTGCTCTCGATCCGGGTCGAACGGCTCAAGGGCGCGCGGACGTTCAGCCAGAAGCCGAAAAGCCGCTGCCATCATGTGCTGCAGACGCCGCAGGTGGATTCGCGCGATCCTGCCGCCAACAACTATGTCACCTGGACCCCGATGCATTACATCGAGACCCGCATGGACGAGCAGACACTCTATGCGGCCTGGGCCACGCACCATCTCAGCGTCGAGAACGGCAGGCTGAAGATCAAGCTCAAGCGTGTCGACCTGATAAATTGCGATGCTGCCTTCGGCAACATCCAACTCTTCATGTGAGGGAGGATGAACGTGGTCCACCACACGGCGATCGTGAGCGGCGGTAATACCGGCATTGGCGCTGCGATCGCGCGCGGCCTGCTCGCCGAGGGCTATGACGTGATCTCGCTGTCGCGGCGCAAGCCGGACTGGAGCCATCCCAAACTCTCCTCGCGCGAGGTCGACCTGCTCGATGCGACGGCAACGCGCCAGGCGGCGACGGAAATCGCCGCGAGTTTTGCGATCACCCATGTCGTGCACAATGCCGGCGCTATTCGGCCTAAGCCTCTGGAAGAGGTTGACGACGAGGACGTCGGCGCCTTGGCGCAGCTCCATTTCGGCGCCGGGATTGCGCTGGCGCAAGCGGCGTTACCCAACATGAAGAAAGCCCGCTTCGGCCGCATCGTGCTATTGTCCTCCCGCGCCGCGCTCGGCGCCGCCACACGCACGGTCTATTCGGCCACCAAGGCCGGCATCATCGGCATGGCACGAACCTGGGCACTCGAGCTTGCTCCCTTCGGAATCACCGTCAATGTCGTCGCGCCGGGCCCGATCGGCGATACCGAGATGTTCGAGAGCGTGATGTCGCCGGAATCCGAACGCGCGAAAAAGCTCGCGCAATCGATCCCGCTTGGCCGACTCGGCAAATCCACCGACGTCGCCCGCGCGGTCAGTTTCTTCAGTTCACCGGATGCCGACTTCATCACCGGGCAGACGCTCTATGTCTGCGGCGGAGCCAGCATCGGGTCGATTTCCATCTAGCTTGGAGTGAGTTCCAGCCATGGACGCCACGGTCAAACGAAAGGCTCGATCCGCCAAGGGCGCGCGCATGCAACCGCTGCGCCCAGGCGAGCCAGCGCACGAATCCGACGGCGCGCATCTCGAATTGCGCATCTGGCTGCGGCTGCTTGCCTGCTCCACCCGGATCGAGAAGGCGCTGAACGCACGGCTGCGCAAGGAGTTCAACACCACGCTGGCCCGCTTCGACCTTTTGGCGCAGCTCGCGCGCAAACCTGCAGGCGCGACCATGTCCGAAGTCTCCGAGCTCCTGATGGTCTCGAACGGTGCCATCACCGCGCTCGTGCAGAAGCTGGAAGCCGACGGCTTTATCCATCGGGAAGTCGATTCCGAAGACCGCCGCACTTTCCGCCTGCGCCTGTCACAGGACGGCGCCAAGGAATTCACCCGAATGGCGCGCCGGCACGAGGAATGGGTGATAGCCCTGATCGGCGAGTTGTCGCCGGTCGCACAGTCGGACCTGCTGCAACATTTGACGCTGCTCAAGCGCCGCCTCGACAAGCACGCCTGACGCGAATGTCAGCGGCGTCGCCGCAAACGGCTATTAGCCGCGACCGCTTCGCGAAGGCACGAGCCGATGCCTGAAGAACGCCAGGATTTCGTCGCGGGCGGCGATCGTCGGCTGGCCGGCCTCGTCGATCAGGTGCGCGGTGACGACGCTGTGCGGGGTCGTCACGTGACGCGCGAAGAACGGCGCAAGATCGGTATTCGCCGCGCTATCCGGCAGCACCCGCCCGATGAATCTGTCGCCGAGCGCTTCCACATAGGCCGCGAAGCGTTGCTCCATGCAGAACTTGTCGCCTGCGAAGCGATAGGCCATCACCGTAAGATCTTCCCGCTCCATCCGTTCGCGAACGGCCCTGACTTCGTCCGGGGCGATTTCGATGCCTGCCGGATCGTTCAGCGGCAGCGACGGCTGCGAAAGCACCGGCGCCAGCATCGACGGTTCGAGCATCATGGTCAGCGCAAAGTTTCCCGTAAAGCACATGCCAATGGCGCCGACGCCGGGACCGCCGCACTCGCCATGCGCCAAACGCGCCAGCGACCGCAGCCACTTTGTCACCGGGCTGGACTGGTTTGAGGACAAGGCACGAAACTCGGCGCTTACACAGGCGCGCTGAAAGATCGCAGCGCCCTCCTCCGCGCCTGGAACGGCACCATCGCGGCCGAACAGCGACGGCATGTAGACGGTGAAGCCGGCGTCGCGAACCCAGCGCGCAAATCGCGCGACATGCGGGCTGATCCCCGGCATCTCCGTCATCACGATGACGGCCGCCCCCGTGCCGGCCACGTAGACGATCTTGGTGACGCCATCGAGCGCGATGTCGCGGCGCGTGAAGTCCTCAAGTGGATCGTCCTGCTTCATGGACCGTTTCGGCATCGGCGCAATTCCCTTTGTCGATCAATGGATGCTCAGACAGGAGCCGCGGCGCAGCGGCCGTAGATACCTACAAACGCCGTTCTCGTGACTATCGTTGCGATTTCGGAGCCACCGGTCTAGTGTCAAAAATGACATTTATTAGGCATTTTTTGACATGACAAAAGTCGCCGTTGTCGAGATCGAGGGGTGCATGGCCTCGAGCGCGGCCATCACCCACGACGTATTGGCGACCGCGAACCGGATCAGCGCTGCGAAACGCGTTCTGCCATTCAAGGTGACGACGGTGCGTTGCGGGTCCCGCCGCAGCGACGTCGATCTGCGCGGAATTGAACTCGTCATCGTTCCCGGGCTTGGCACGGCGTCGGCAGACGAGCTGAAGACGAAGTTGATGAGCCCGGCGTGCCGGCGCGCGGGCGACATGATGACCCGGGCGCACGCGACCGGAGCCATGCTCGCTGCGTCCTGCGCCAGCACCTTCTTGTTGGCAGAGGCGGGCCTGCTCGACGGTCGGCGCGCGACCACGACATGGTGGCTCGCGCCGCTGTTCCGGCAGCGCTATCCCCAAATCGAGCTCATGACGGAGCAGATGGTCGTCGCCGATTGGCCGATCGCGACCGCTGGCGCGGCCATGGCGCAGATGGACCTGATGCTCGCGATCGTCAGCCGATTTGCCGGACCAGGCCTGGCGAAAGCCTGCGCCAACTATCTCCTGCTGGATGAGCGTCGCTCCCAGGCGCCATTCATGGCGATTGCTTATCTGGCAGGCCAGGATCCCAGGATTGCCAAGGCCGAGAAGTGGGTGCGCGACAACATCGCGCGTGACTTTGCGATCGAGGAGCTGGCCGCAGCCGTCGCGCTGGCACCGCGGACATTTGCCCGGCGAATTGCGGCGACCTGCGGCATATCACCGATTCAGTTCGTGCAGCGGATCAGGCTGGAGACAGCGCGCTTCCTGCTTGAGACCACGCGCCTGTCGGTCGAGCAGATCGCGCGGCAGGTCGGATATGCGGAGCCTTCCACGCTTCGCCGGCTGATCCGGCGCGATACGAAACATCCGCCCGGACATTTCCGCCCTGTCGCTTGAGCATCTCCCTCGCCCGCGACTCGCCAGTCTCAGTGGCCCAGTATCGCCTTCACCTCGAGATATTCTTCAAATCCGAAGATACCGAATTCGCGCCCATTGCCGGACTGCTTGTAGCCGCCAAACGGCAGGCTGCGGTCGAACGGAGCACCGTTGAGGTAGACGCGCCCTGCGCGGATGCGGTTGGCGATGGTGCGAGCTCGGTCCGCATTCCTGGACTGCACGAAGCCCGCCAAGCCGAACGGCGTGTCATTGGCGATTTCGATCGCCTCCTCCTCGCTATCATAACTCATGATCGACAGCACCGGGCCGAAGATCTCCTCACGTGCAATCTTCATCTGCGGCGTCACGTCGCCGAAGACGGTCGGACGAACATAGTATCCGCGGTTGATTTCGGCAGGCCGACCAGTTCCGCCCGCCACCAGCGTCGCCCCCTGATCAACGCCGGACTGAATAAGATCCTGAACTTTCTGAAACTGCGCCTGGCTCACCAGCGGCCCCATCGTGGATGCGGGATCGAGCGGGTCTCCCAGGCGAATGCTGTCGACCGCCTCGCGCGCCGCCTCGAATGCCGCATCCCGCTGCGCGCGTGGAATCAGCAAGCGCGTGGGAGATTGGCAGTTCTGGCCGGCATTGGTGTAACAGGCGTGAACGCCCTGGATCACGGCCGCTTTCAGATCAGCATCGGCAAGGATGATGTTGGCGGACTTGCCACCCAGCTCCTGCGCGACGCGCTTGACCGTATCCGCCGCAAGCTTGGCCACCCTTACGCCAGCCGCCGTCGATCCGGTGAACGACACCATGTCGATTTCGGGATGGGCGGCGATCGCCTCGCCCACTGTGGGACCGTCGCCGTTGACGAGATTGAAGACGCCCGCCGGCACGCCAGCGGCGTCGACGATCTCGGCGAACAGCATCGCGCTGAGCGGCGCGATCTCGCTTGGTTTCAGGACGACCGTGCAGCCGGCTGCGAGCGCGGGTGCGACCTTGGACGCGACCTGGTTCAGCGGCCAATTCCACGGCGTGATCAGTCCACAGACGCCGATCGGTTCACGGCGGATGATCCCGTTCCCCATCCGCTCCTCAAACCGGTAGCGTGCAAGCACGCGCGCCGCTTCCTCGAAATGAAACAGCGCGACGGTTGCCTGACGCTCCGTCGCAAACGTGATCGGCGCGCCCATTTCGAGGGTCATCATCCGCGCCAGTTCCGGCAGGCGCGTTCTAAAACCCTCGATGACCTTCTGAAGCCAGGACAGACGTTCTTCGACGCTGGTTTTGGAATAGGTGGCAAAAGCGCGGCGGGCTGCCTTGGCGGCCCGATCCACATCCGGACGGGAGCCCAGGCTGATCTGCGCGAAGATCTCTTCGGTTGCAGGATTGACGATTCCAAGCGTTGACGGCGCGGCCGGATCCACCCAGGCGCCTTCGATATAGAATTTCAGTTTTTCCATTGTTCTCTTTTCATGATGTCCGCACAGCGGCGGAGTTGCTCCGTCAGAGGTGCCTGCCCTCATCCACCGGCACCACAATTCCCGTCGAACTGGTGAGGTTGACGATGCAGGCAACTACCGCCCTTGCGACATCGTCAGGCGTGGTGAGGTGAGCCAACGGCAGTTTCACGGCGGTCTTCTGCAACTGTTCACGGGTCCGGCCGGCGACAAAATCCGTGTCCACGCCGGCTGGCGAGACGGAGAAGACGCGGATCCGCGGCGCAAGCACTTTCGCGAGCGCGATCGTCAGCGCGTCGACACCCGCCTTTGCAGCCAGATAGGCCAGGCTGCTGCCCAGACCCGTGCGAGCCGCGATGGACGAGATGTTCACGATCACTGACCCGCTGCCGCGCTCCAGCAAGGGACGGAAGGCGCGAACCATGGCGAATGGCCCGCGCAGATTGAGCGTAACGGTCCGGTCGAAGATATCGTTCGTCAACGCTTCCAGATCAGCGGCGGGCACGGGCGTCGTGGCGCCCCCACAATTGACCAACGCATCGAGCCGCCCGTACTGCTTGTCCACGGCCGCCGCGGCCTCGGAGATGGAAGTCGGATCGTCGATCGCGATCCGCATGGCGACGTGTCGGCTGCCTTGCAGCCCATCGATCACTTCTTCGGCCAGTGAACGGCGGCTGTTGTAGCCGACCACGACAGCAGACCCCATGGCGGCAAGGCGCGCCGCCGTCGCCTTGCCGATGCCGCTGTTACCGCCTGTGACGAGGACAACCTTCGGGATCGACAGCGCAGGAATTTCAATAGCAGTCATCTATGGCGATCTCGCTTTACTGCATCGCGATCTTTGCCGCCTCGATCACGGGCCGCCATTTGTCGCGTTCGCCATCGATGAACGCCTTGAGGTCTTGCGGCGCGCCTCCGACGCCTTGCAGCGAATTTTGTTCGAGGATGGTCTTGCCCTTGTCGCTCTTCAGAAAGGCATTCACCGCCTTATTAACCTTCATCACGATCTCAGGCGGTGTACCGGTTGGAGCCACGATCGCGTACCATGCGGTCGCCTCGAAGCCCTTGAATCCCGCTTCCTGCACGGTAGGTACATCGGGCAGTTGCGCGACGCGCTGGCTCGTCGTCACTGCAAGCGCGCGGATCTTGCGGTCGGCTAGCAGCGGCAGATAGGTCGGCATGAAATCCATGGCGACGTTGACTTGCCCGCCCAAGAGGTCCGTGATCAGCGGGGCGGACCCGCGATAGGGTACATGTGTCATCTCGACGCCGGCAAACTGCTGGATCAGCGCCGAGGTAATGTGTCCGAGCGTGCCGTTGCCGGGATGGCCGACATTGACCTTGCCCGGGTTCTGTTTGGCATAGGCGATCAGGTCGGGAAGCGTCTTCGCTGGAAAGTCTGACGTCGCCGTGATGATCATTGGAGACTTGGCGACGAGCACAACCGGCGTGAAATCTCGCTCGGAGTCGTAAGCCAGGCCCTTGTACATGAGCTTGTTGAGTGCGATCGGCGCCGGCGTCCCGAACAGCCAGGTATGGCCATCTGCAGCCGCTTTGGCGACAGCCGCCCCACCGAGATTACCGCCTGCCCCCGCACGGTTTTCGACGATGAACTGCTTGCCGAAGTCTTCGCTCAGCGCATGGGCAACGGCGCGCGCCAACGAGTCAACGGCGGCGCCAGCCGGGAACGGCACGATCATGGTGACAGGCCGGCTCGGCCACTCCTGGGCTGCGGCGCGGTGACATGGTGCAATCGCAAGCGCAAGACCTATGAGGCCGAATGAGAGCAGGCGCATGTTTCCTCCCGAGCTGTGCGCAGGTCCTGCGTGGGCACCAGCGCTTATTCTTCGGCAAACTTGTCCAGGCCCTTGCGGCCCAGCCATTTGGACAGTTCGTCCGCAACGGCTTCATTGTTGAGATCGGCAAAGGCGATATGCGTGTTGCCGCGCAGACCCGCATCGGGAAGCAGCAGAACTTCGCAATCTCCGCCGTGACGATTGACGATATCGCAGAAGGTCCGTGCCACCTTGACCGAGGCGGCCCAGATCGGACGTGTCTCGGTGTAGTCGCCGAATACTATCTGGATCGGAAACTTGGTCAGCTTCTTGAACTCGACGAGCGGCACGGAATTGGGACCGTACGGGGCATCCGGCTTCGGCTCGGGCCCCTCGCCCACCGGAAAGACGAAGCCAGGCGTTTCGTAAGCGACGATGCCCTTCATGTTGTCGCTCTTTGCCTTGAGTGCCGACAACAGCGCGCGCCAGCCGCCCGCGGAATTGGTGACGGCAATCACGGGACCGATCTTGTCGATGGCCTGGCCGCCGGCCTCCGCCTGCAACAGTGCATTCTCGAGCGTATCGAACTCGTCGTAACGGGCGCGCGTCGCCTGATTCCAGGCTTCCTTGTCGGCCGTCGGAAACTGCAGGCCCGGATGCCAATTGAGATAGGTCAGGCCGAAACGCCAGGCGGCAAAGTTGCGCTGATCGAAATAATCCGGCGTGTAGGTGATCGGCTCGCAACTCCAGTTCGCGCGACCGACGCGCGGGCCGTCCCACAGGTAAACAGGATAGCCCTTGCGCAAAAAGATACTCTTGTAGCCTTCGCCGCCGTCCCAGCGGTTCTCCCACACCTTGGTGCTGGAGCTGTGCCACATGATCAGGCCGACGCTACGCCTTTTCGCGGGGATGAAGTATTCGACATAACCATGGTCGCAGGAGAGTGTCTGGCTGGGATCGCCGGGCTTGGCAACGACCTTGCCGCCCACTTCATACGCGCCCGTCGATTCCAGGATGATCGGCGGCTTCGGCGGCTTGCGCTGCTCTTCCGCGGCTGCGGTATGGCTTGTTCCCATGAACAGCAATGCCGCCACGAATGGCATGGCTCGCGCCCCGATGCGGTCTATCAGCGCGTCACCGTCGCGATCTACCCGTTCCATGCTGACTTCCTCCCCTTAAGCGAACGCCGCTTTTCGCGGTCTTTGGGCTTGTCCCGCTAAGCGGCGTCTTGCGCGGTCGACTGCATCACCGGAAGGTTCAGAAACCGTGCCGCGTTGCCGCTGATGAGTTTTTTGATCGCAGGCCGCGGCATCTGCAGATCGAGCAGTATCTGGGTGATGCTGCGGAAGCCGTCGACCGGACGCTGCGACCCCTGCAGTCCGAGATCGGACGACAGAATCGTGTTGTCGACGCCAGCCACCTCGATCAAGTGCGCGAGATTATCCGCGCTGTACTTTAAGGATTTGCCTTCGATGAACATGCAGATCGAATGCTCCATCTTGACACCTCGCGCGACGAGCTGGCGGATATCGGTGTCATTGCAGCCGACGATGTAGGTCGGATGGTTGACCATCATCTTCTTGACGCCGCGTCGCGCCGCCTCATCGAACAGGATGTGCAATTCGCTGGCCGGCAGGTGGCCGCCGGCCAGGATAATGTCCGCCTCGGCAATGAGATCGATGACTTTTTTGGTGTCGTCCGTGAGCTTGCCATTGGCGTCGAGCGCGGAAAGCGGGATCGGTTCGAGCATCTTTTGCGAAGTCTTCGGAAACGTCGAGTTTCCAGCCGCCATCGCCTCGATATGGTTCGCCGCCGACAGCGTCGGCATCCAGACGATCTTGCCGCCGAGCTTGATCGTATGGTCGACCGCATGCGGGTTGATACCACCCGAGGCATTGTTCAGCACGATGCCGGAGAACAGCTTCACATTGGTTTCGGGAAACAGCTTCTCCAGCAGGATCGCATGCGCCATGCCGGCATAGAAGTGATCCTTGTAGAGCACGGCACGGAACTTCGCTTCCGCCGCATCGAGCAGCTCCTCGTGATGATCGAGGATGCGCGGCATGGCTGCCGGGCCGCTATGGCAGTGCAGATCGATCGCGCCGACCAGAAGCTCGGCGACTTCCGCCGCCCGCGACAGCGGCGGTAGCGGCACGGTGTGCGGGTAGGACACTTGCTTGTCGGCCATGGTCGAAGGCCCTTTCAGATGGAGATGTGTCAGGCCGCGGATTGTCCGGCGGCGGTTTGCGCGGGCATCGGATAATCGTCCTCGTTCAACACCCAGCCCGGCTTGGCCGAGAAATCCAGGCGCGGCGGGCAGAAGATGTCGACGAGAACGTTGAGCTTGGGATCGACGGCTTGCGACGTGTGAATGGCCGGCGGTGGAATCACGGCAATGGAGGGCGATCCGCAGCGTTCGTGATCGTCGTCGCGCCACTGGGCCATGTCGGTCGTCCACGGCCAGCGCAAGTGATGAACAAAGGTGCCGGCCAGCGCCAGCGAGCATTGCTCGAAATCTTCATGGTGATGCGGCGACATCTTGCTTGGATCGCGCGGGCCGTTTCGCGGCTCGAGGAAATTCACCATGAAGGTCGAGCAGCGGAAGATGCGCCCGAACCGGCCCGGCGTCGCTGCAACGTCGAGACTGTAGGTGTGGATCTTCGCGCCCGCAGCCGCCTCCGGCCACGGCTCGAACGGCGGCAGATTGGGATGTGGCGTCGCGTAGGACGCGGCGTTCGAGCAGAGTTTTGCGAGATCTTCCGATCGCGTCGTCACCATGCGCACCACCTTGGCAGCACCCAGCAGCGTGACGGAGCTTGCACCCGCCGGCACGAAACTGATGGAATGACCGTTGACGACCTTGCGCTCGTTGCCCCAGACGATCTCGGCGCCGGCGCCGGGCTCCGGAAGCAGCACGACGTATTCGTCGGGCTGGTTGGTCCGGCTCAGCACCGCGCCCTCGTCGGCCTCGCTATAGGCAATGATGAAGTTCTGGCCGCGGGCATACCAGGTGCGCGCGCCGTTCCGATTTTCGGCCGGCGGCGTTTCGTAGAATTTGGCGTACTCGGCGCCTGCAAAGTGGGTGGCGGCGGGCTTTGCGCCGACGGGCGTGGCGGCGAGCGCAGCGCGCGGATCAGTGCTGTGATACATGTGAGCCATCCGTGGTTCGAACGAGCGTTTTGAAATCGGTGAGCGTTTGCGCCGCGGCCCGGCGCATCAGCCCCTGATCCGACGAGATGATGAAGGCGCTGGCGCCGAGGTCGGCGAGATCCTTGGCTTCCGCCGAGCTCGCGACCATCACGCAGACCGGCTTGGCGACCTTCTTCGCCGCTGCAATGATCCTGATCACCGCGTCCTTGACGGACGCGTCGGCCGACGATTTGGCGCCAAGGGCAACCGTGAGATCGCCGCGGCCGATGAAGAAGCCGTGGATTCCGTCGACCGCGGCGATGGCGTCGATGTGATCCAGCGCTTCCGGGTCCTCGATCATCGCAATCGCGCAAACCGATTCATCTTGTTCATCGACCAGAGTCCACATCGGCGTGCCGCCGTAGGCGCCGGCGCGGGACGAGCCGGAATAGCCGCGCCGTCCACCGCGATAGCGGGCGGCAGCCGCAATTGCGCGAGCCTTCTCGACCGTCGCGACATGCGG
This sequence comes from Bradyrhizobium sp. AZCC 1721, assembly GCF_036924715.1. Lineage (NCBI taxonomy): Bacteria > Pseudomonadati > Pseudomonadota > Alphaproteobacteria > Hyphomicrobiales > Nitrobacteraceae > Bradyrhizobium > Bradyrhizobium sp. AZCC 1721. The sequence goes on from NZ_JAZHSB010000001.1 coordinate 6,196,496, forward strand.
CACCAGCACACCGGCTGCGCCGCAATCCAGGCAGGACAGGATCTTGGCCGGGTCATCCGACGACACCCGCACGATGCCGGCGAGGTTGCTGGCGCGCGCGGCCAGCAGCATCACATCGGTCATCGCGCGATCGATCGGCGCGTGCTCCTCGTCGATGACGACGAAATCGTAGCCGAGCGCGCCGAATATCTCGGTCGCATGCGTGGTCGGCGTCTTGATAAACGAGCCGACGACTACCTGCCGCGCGGCGAGGCGGCGGCGGAATGACGAAAAATGCGGCCTGACGACGTCTCCGGACACGGTTGCTCCTCCCCGGCCATCTGCACAGGCTGTCTTCAGAAGGCAGGCCCGGCGTGGCGCTTGGCGAAAACCATTGCAGGGACGACGCCGGTCGGCCATAGCTATTCCGTCGCGTTCCACCAGGTGGAATTTCAGGATGCCGCTCAAATCCGACACCGTCGAAGCCGCCTCGCGCACGCTCCTCTTGCTGGAGGAGCTCAACCGCCACCGCGTCACCTCGATCGATCGCCTGCACAGGGCGACGGGGCTGCCGAAATCGACTGTCGTGCGGTTGATGAAGTCGCTCTGCGCGCTGGGCTATGCCGCCAACGACCGGCGGCAGGGCGGCTACGCGGTCGCCTCGCGGGTCAAATCGCTGAGCAACGGCTTTCACGGCGATCCGCTGGTGGTGGAGGCTGCGCGCCCGTGGGCGCTCGCCTTCACGCGGCAATATCACTGGCCGATCGCCATCGCCGTCCTCGACCGGAGTTCAGTCGTGGTCCGCTTCAGCACCATTCCCGATAGCCCGGTCTCGCCCTTTCACGGTACGCTCAACATGCAACTCAGCCTGCTCGGGCGAGCGCTGGGGCGAGCCTATCTGGCGTTCTGTCCGGTCAGCGAGCGATCGATGCTGCTCGACATGCTGGCCCGCTCGCAGGAGGCCGAAGACAAGCTCGCCACCGAACGAAAGCGGGCATTGGCTTTGCTGGCCACGATCCGCAAGCAAGGTTTTGCCGAACGCGACCCGATGGTCGAACCGCGCTCCTCGAACACGATCGCGCTCCCCGTCATGGTCAACCGCCGCGTGCTCGCCACCGTCGGCATGACCTACTTCACCTCAGCGCTCGACCGCGCAGACGTCGTCGAGCGCTACGTGCCGCTCGTGAAAGCCCTGGCGGACAATATTGCCGCAAGTGTCTCGTCGTTGCAGGAGTAGAGGCTAGCGGCGAGCACAATGATGGGCATCCTGTGTACTCGCGATGGAGCAGCGACATCCCCAACGCTTGACAGAGGGGATGCTACCTATTTAGTAGCGAGAATGCCTATGAGCCAAACACCAAAACCTGGGAGACCCGTCCGAGGCTCGCGGACAGGCGTCCCTGTCATGGCGCTCCTGGACCTGTTGGGGCGCCGCTGGACATTGGGCGTTCTGTGGAATCTCAGCAATGGCGGACCCTGCACATTCCGCGAACTGCAAGAACGTTGCGAATCGATCTCGCCTACCGTTCTCAATTCGCGCCTGAAAGAACTGCGTGAAGCAGGCTTGGTCGAGCATTCGCACGAGGGTTATCGCGCTACACCGACCGGACATGAACTTTATGCCCTTCTTGTTCCTCTTGGTGTTTGGGCGAAGAAGTGGGCAGCGAAGTTACCGGCGTAAGTTACGATAGGGCGAAATGAAAGCGCTGCTCTATCCGAACGAGATGCATGCGGCCCCGTCGGATCAAGCAGTCCGGTACTGCTCGATCGGACTCAGATCCGGCTCGATTCCCAATCCCGGCTCTTCGCCCAGGGTCACGGTTCCGTTCGTCACGTTGATGAGCGGTCCGCAAAGTCGGTCGCGCAGCACATTGTCGTTTGAATCGACTTCCAGCAGACCATCGCCACCAATCCCGGCAAGCAGATGCGCCGATGCGAGCAGACCAATTCCGCCGCCGAGATAGTGCGGGCAGAAGGTCTTGCCCGACGCCAGGATGTCGCGCGCGATACCTGCGCACATGGTCAGGCCACCCCATTTGGCGATGTCGGGCTGCACAACGCGCAACACGTTGTCACCGAGGGCTTGCTCAAACCCCGCGCGGCTCGCGATGTTCTCTCCGGCCGCCAGCGGGATGCCGACGCTTTCACGCAACTCTTGCCATTCCCGCCACGGCCGATCGGCCCGGATCGGCTCTTCCAGCCAAGCAAGATCGAACTCGCGCAGATGCGGCGCAATCTCCAGCGCACGGGCCAACGACCAGCCCTGATTGGCATCCGCCGTCGCCCACCAGATCGCGTAGCGACGCCAGATTGGCGCGGTCTGTCGCCAGTTCGAAGCCGATCTTCAGTTTCAGTGCGCGATGCCCGCGCTTGATGGCCGATTCCGCCACTTGCCGCGAGCCCGTCGGATTAATTCCGCTGGCGTAGACCCTTATCGTCTTGCCGTTGCAACCAAGCAACCGCCACAGTGGCAGCTTCCGCCGCCGCGCGAACAGATCCCAAATTGCAAGATCAATGCCGGCTATTGCCTGCGCGAACGGACCGTGCTCGCCGGATTGCAGCGCCAGCACGGCGGTGCCTTGTGTCAGGTCCTCGAATATTTCCTGGGGGGCGCCGACTGTGCGCCCGCATGTCGCGGGCGCCAGGACCTCGTTGACGAGTCGCGTTCGATGTTCGGCTCCGACCGATGGAAAGTTTGACCAAATCTCGCCCCAGCCGGCATTGCCGTCAGTGTCTTCCACACGAACGAATACTGCCGGCCTGTCAAGCATCTTGCCGAAGGAGGTAACAACCGGTGTCGACAATGGGTAACGATAACAGAAGGCCTGCACGCTACGGACGGTGAATGGTTGCGACGTCATGTCAGGCCTCGGAAAATCAATACGCTCGCGCGAAATCACCTTCCTGCCTGATTTCGCTGAAGGCGGGAAAGCGCGCTGTCCAGGCCTTTGCCTTGGCCTTGGTCAGCGTGTTGAGCCGTTCGAGCACGCCGACCCCGTCCTTGCGAAGGCTGGCGGCGACTGCCGCGCGATCAGGGAAATGGCTGCGCACGGCATCCAGCCAAATCGTTCGGCCGGCCAGAAAGCCGCCGGCGCCGGCGGCGTAGGCGAAGTCCAGCACGCGCTCGAACTTTTCCGGTGCCGCACCGCCTGACAGCAGCACCCAGGGGATGTTGCGTTGGCGACAGATGTCGCCGATTGCTTCGAACTCCTTCTGCGCAGCTTTGGACGCAGCGCTTCCATCGCGCGGCGGCAGGCTGTTGGCCGCAAGCGGACTTTCGAGCTTCAGCAGATCGACGCAATATTCGGGCTTCGCAAACTCCTGCACGCTGTCGATGACAAGCTTCGGCAACTTGCCCGGCGATTCCACATAGTCGGCGGTGTGGTTGGCGCTCCCGAGGAAGGGGTATACCAGCAGCTCGAGCACATAAGGGATGTCGTGATGGGCGCAGTCCTCGCCGACCGACCGCACGAAGCGCTTCTGATGTTCGTTGACGGCAGGATCGGCATCTGGCCGGTACCAAGCGAGCACCTTCACCGCATCGCCGCCGATCGCGCGGATCTTCTCCACGCTCCAATCGGTGATCGCCCGCGACTTGCGGCCACCCGGAGTTTCCTCGACGCGATGCTCCTCGAGCGTCATGATGAGGCCGCAGCGGGCCGGCAATAGGTCGATGGCCGCGGGCACCGCAAAATTCGGATCAAACAGCATCGAGCTGCAGTGTGGCGCCAGCGCCTCCACCAGAAGCCGCTTGGCCGCGGTTACATCGGCATACTCGACCTGGTCCCTGGTGATGCCTTTCGCCTGGGCTATGGCATCAAACAGCGGCGGCCGCTGGTCGAGCGCGACCATGCGAAAATGCCCTTCCGCATCGGCCAGACGCGCAAGCCCGCGGTTCTTTCCAATTGTTCTCATTGGTTCGTCCTCATGAATGCAAGACAATTTTCGATCGAGGGAATTCCGGCGCGTCCGCCCGAATGCTCACATTTCAACGCTGCCGTGGCGGCAGCGAACTCCATCGCATCGCGCACGGCGAGACCCATACCGACCGCAAAGGCATAGGCGCCGTGAAAGACGTCGCCCGCACCCGTCGTGTCCACGACCCTGACGCGGAATGCGGCCTGCTTTTGCAAGGTCCCATTTTCGTACCAACTCACCCCTTCATGTCCGCGGGTGACCGCGGCGATGCGGCAATTGAAGCGCGCAATTTTGGCCAGCGCCGCGCCGTCGGCCGACCCCATGAAGGCTGCCAGTGCGGGTTCGGAGAATACCGCGTGATCGGTGAGCGGAAGCAGGCGCTCGAATATGGCGGTTTCGGCGACATCGCCGTCGAGGACGGTCGGAATACCCAATGCGCGCGCCTTGCCGAACAGCGCAACAGCTCCCTCCGGCCAGCGCGGATCGGCAAGCACGGCGGAAGCGCCTGCGACGGCATCGAGCGGTAGCCAATCGGTTCGCTCGGGATACGACCCTCGAAAATTCACGATCTGCCGTTCGCCGGACTTGTCGACGATGACGCCAGAGACCGACGAGCGGCCTTCGGGAAACAACTTGAAATTCGCAACATCGATGCCTTCGGCTGATAGCGCTGACCGCATCTCATGCCCGGCGGCGTCATCGCCGCCACGGCCCCAGAAAGCAGCGGACCCGCCGAGGCGCGCGATGGCGACCGCAGCGTTTGCGGCCATGCCACCGCCCAGTGTGGAATAGTCGAGACTCCTAATCTTTTCGCTTTCGCCTGAAAACCTTTGGTCGACGCGCCAGATCTGATCAAGCGCCGAGAGGCCGAGGCAGATCACACGCGCGCGCTTTGCTTTGGCGGCCATGTCTTTGGAGGCCGTATCGGCCAACCTCGTCCGCGTCGCGGGATTGGCGTGCTCGTTCACCGCAGCACCTGGCCATTGCTGCCGTCGAACAGATGCGCCCTGCCGGGCTGCGGACGCAGGTTAAGACGATCGCCGACCTTCGGCCGCAGCGAGGGATCGACCCGCGCGATCGCCGATGCGCCGGCCAGATCGAAATGAATCAGCGTGTCCGAGCCAAGCGGCTCGACCAGCCTCACCGTCACCGCCACGGCTCCGGCAGCATCTGCCGTCACCGAAAAATGCTCAGGACGGATTCCGAATACGCCATGGCCGGCCTTGCGCAATAGATCGCGGCTCTTCGCGTCGAGCGGCGCGTCAGCGCCATCCTGCGAAAAGACGATCTGCTCTCCGCGTAGTTCGATCGGAAAGAAATTCATCGCCGGCGAACCGATGAAGCCGGCGACGAACTGATTGGACGGCCGCTCATAGACCGCTTCCGGGGTGTCATATTGCTGAACCGTGCCGCTCTGCATCACCACGATCCGGTCAGCCATGGTCATGGCTTCGATCTGGTCGTGCGTGACGAAGACCATCGTGGTCTTAAGCTGTTGCGACAGCGCCTTGATTTCGGCGCGCACCTGCCCACGCAATTTGGCGTCGAGGTTGGATAGCGGTTCGTCGAACAGAAAGGCCTTCGGATTACGCACGATCGCGCGCCCCATCGCCACACGTTGCCGCTGGCCGCCAGACAATTCCTTCGGCTTGCGGTCGAGATAGGGCTCGATGTGCAGCAAGGCCGCCGCGCGCTTGACCCGCGCATCGATCTCGGCCTTCGGCGTACCGCGCAGCTCGAGCGCAAAGGACATGTTCTCGTAAACCCGCATGTGCGGATAGAGCGCGTAATCCTGGAACACCATGGCGATATCGCGCTGGGCGGCGGGAACGCCGTTGACGCGATTGTCGCCGATATAGAGCTCGCCGGAGCTGATCGGTTCAAGACCGGCGATGATCCGCAGCAAGGTCGACTTGCCGCATCCGGACGGACCGACGAAAACGACAAACTCGTGGTCCGCAATCTCGAGATTGAGATCGGGAATGACGGTGAAGCTGCCGTAACGCTTGACGAGATTGCGGATCGAGATCGAGGCCATGACCGCTAGCCCAGCGCCAGTACGGGCTTGATCAATTCGCCCTGGGCGAATCGCGCAAAGTTCTCCGGCAGTGCCGAGAGTCCGAATTCGCCGTCGACCAGGACGCGATATTCCTCCATGTATTGGCGCAGCAAGGCCACGTTGGGCTCGAAATCGCTGATCGGGAAGTAGAACGTGCGGATCATGTAGAAATCCTTGCGCCGGAACACCTTGCCTTCCTCGATCGTCCAGGGCGCGGCGTTCTCACCTACCAGCACCAGTGCTCCGCGCGGCAAGACGAGCTCGATGCCGAGATTACGGGCCGCGTGCGCGCCCGAACATTCCATGATCAGCGCGAAGCGCCTCGACGTATCACCGACCGGGTGCGCCTTTGCGCCGAAGGACTGCGCGATCTTGAGGCGCGCCGCATTGGGATCGGCGACATGAATGTCGCGATAGCCGAGACTGCGGAGCGCCAGCACCACGCCAAGCCCAACCGGCCCGGCACCCATCACCAGAACCGGCCCCGCCTCTTGCGGCGGCACAATACGGCTGACGAAACGCACGGCATGACCTGACGTGCCGATCACGTCGAGCAGAAGCGGCGCCAGGCTGTCTTCGATGTCGTCAGGTACCGGCAGCAGGCAATTTTCCGGGACCGGCACGTATTCGGCATAACCGCCCGGTCTGTTCCAGCCGATCAGGCTCGATATCTCCAGGCACATCTGCGTATCGCCGCGTTGGCAGGCCGCGCAGCGGTCGCAATGCAGCGGGATGTAGACGGCGCAACGTTTGCCGTGCATGGGATGGCCGGGCTGCTCGACCACACCGAAGATCTCATGGCCGGCGGTAAACTCGGCGCCCTTGTGCCAGAGCTTGAAATCGGAGCCGCACAGCGCGGTTCGCAAGACTCGCATCAGCACCTCGCCGATCGCCACCTCCGGCATTGCGATGCGCTCGATGGTGATGCGGTCGCCGCCGTGGAACACGGCAGCCTGCATGATCGAATTCGGTAGCGGAACGACGTTCATCCAATCCCTAGCCTTTCACTGCGCCAAGCGTCAGTCCGGATACCAGCCAGCGCTGAACCAGCGCGGCCAGGATCAGCGGCGGTAGCGCGATCAGCGTCGCGGCGGCCATCAACGCGCCCCATTGCGTCGATCCCTCGCCGATGAAATTGAATGCGGCTGCAATCAGCGTCTTGCTGTCGCCGTTCGAGAGCACCAGCGCAAACAGGAAGTAGTTCCAGGAAAACACGAAGGCCAGGATGGATGCCACCGCGACGCCAGAGGCGACCAGCGGCAGCGCGATCCGCCAGAGGATGCGCGTGACGCTGCAACCATCGACCTGTGCGGCCTCAAAGACGCTGCGCGGGATGCCGTCGAACGACGGTAGCAGCACCCATATGACGATCGGAAGCGTGATGACGGCATGGCTCAGGATGAGCGCGGTATAGGAGCCGATCATGCCGACCTGGCGGAACATCACGTACCACGGCAGCAGGAACAGCGTTCCGGGCGCCATACGCGCCGCCAGCGTCAGTATCGCCGGCCATGAAATCCGCGTCCACGATACGGCAAACGCTGCGGGAATTCCGAACAACAGGCCAAGGGCGGTTGAGCCGATGGTGACGATCAGGCTGTTGATCGCGTAGCTCAGGAAGGGTGTGGTTTTCGTAAGCTGCGAATAGTTCTCGAGCGTCGGCGCGAATATCAGGGTCGGCGGATAGGCCGTCACCTCGAATGACGGCTTCAGCGAGGACAGCACCATCCAGAGCGTCGGCGTCAGCACGATGATGCCGGCGACCACGAGCTGAAGCAGGTTGAGGCGACGGATCCAGGCATCGGTGATCGGTGCATCGGTCATGACTTCACCTCACCAGGCCACCGCGCCACGCAGGCGGTTGAATGCCAGCACCGCGCCGAACACGATCGCGGTCAACGTCAACATCAGCGCGCTCGCATAGCCAATGTTGAAGAACTCGAAGCCGACCCGGAAGCCGTAGATGTTGAGCGTGTTCGACGCGTTGCCGGGGCCCCCTTGGGTCGTGATGTAGATGATGTCGAAGAAGCGCAGCAGATCGACGCTGCGCAGGATCGTTGCTGTGACGATCGTCGGCAACAGCAGCGGCAACGTGATGCGCTGGAACGTCTTGAACGCCGACGCGCCATCGATTTGCGCCGCCTCGTAAACGCTTGGCGGCAGCGACTGCAGACCGCCGAGCACGATCAGCGCGACATAGGGCGTCCACTGCCAGGTGTCGATCAGCGCAACCGTCGGGATCACCCAGACCGGCGATGCCAGCCACTCCGACGGCGGCAAACCCAGGGATTGCAGGACGTAGTTGGCGGCGCCGAGCGACGGATCGAGGATGACCAGCCACATCATGCCGGCGACCACCGGCGGCATCATGAACGGCGAGATGAAGAGCGAGCGTACGATGCCCGGAAGGCGTTTGGCGTGAAAAAGAACCAGCGCCAGCCATACACCGAACACGAGTTGCAGCACCAGCGAGAGGACATAGAGCGCAATCGTCACCCATAGTCCGTGCCAGAATTCGGCATCGGCGAGCAGCCTTGAATAGTTCGCCAGCCCAACAAACGACTGCTTGCCGGTGGAGGAAAAGCTGTGCAGCCCGAGCCAGACCGTATAGACGACCGGGAATGCAATCATCGCGACGGTGAAGATTACCGCCGGCGCCGAAAGTGCGGCCAGCTCTAACCTCTGCCGATCTTCAGTAAATGTAGCGGCAGCCTCGGACATGCCTGCATGTTTTCCCGGATTAGATCTGGAACGGAAAGGCGTCGACCGCGGCAATGCCGTCGACGCCTCATGCACTACTTCTGTGCGATCAGGACATCGAGCGCCTTGTCGGCGTCGGCGCAGGCCTGATCGACGGTCTTTTGCTTGAGGATCAGATCCTGCACGGCCTGACCAATGAATTCGCGCGACTCCGGATTGGCAACAATGGGATAGCCGACCTCAGACGAGCCTTTCGCAGCCAGGACATCGAGGGCGGCCTGCCATTGCTTGCGCACCGGCTCTTCCTCAATCCACTTGCGATACGCGGGATCGTTGGCAACAGCAGAGCGCGGTGGCGCAATCCCCTGCAGCGCCATGCGCTTTTGAATTTCCGGGCTCGTTGCCCATTGTACGAAATACCAGGCAGCCTCGGGCTGCTTGCTGTGGGCGGAGACGGCCATGCCCCAGCCGATCGCTGTCGGGACCTGGCCCGCATCGCCGGCCGGGAACGGAACAAGCGCCGTGTCCTTCAGCCGCTCGCCGCCATCCGTCACGGTGCGCAGCTCGTTCGAGGATTCGAATGACATCGCCGCGCGGCCGCTGCGATAGAGCGCCGAGATCTGCTGGAAGCTGTAATTGACGACGCCAGGCGGTCCGTAATCCCTGAGCAGGCCGCTATAGGTCTCGAGCGCTTCCTTGCCCTTGGCCGAGCAGAGGTTGGATTTGCCGTTGGCGATGTAGTTGCCGCCGATGTTGTGCAGCATGTTGCTGAAGGTATAGGCGATCGCAGGCTTCAGGCCGCGCGAGACGAATGGCGTGATATTGGCGTCGCACGCCTTCAGCTTCTTCGCTGCCGGCTCGATGTCCTTTATGGTCGCGGGCGGTTCGACGCCGCATTTCTTCAGAATGTCAGTCCGATAATAGAGGATCGGCCCTTCGATATTCATCGGCATGCTGGTGAGCTTGCCGTCGAAGGTCCCCGCCTTCAATAGAGCCTGGCTGAGGCCTGCATAGTCGTAGTCGCCGGCAACCGCGCCCTTGGTCATGGGCGTCAGATCGGCGTACCAGCCGGCAGCAGCGAATTGCGGGCCTTCGCGCGACGGCAAGGACATGAACACGTCGACCTCGTCGCTGCGTGCGTTCATCACGGTCACGAGGCGCTGGCGCATCTGCTGCTCCTGGTAGGCGTCGACCTTCAGCGTGATGCCGGTGAGCTTCTCGAAGTCGGCCTTGTGCGTCAGCAGCGCCTGCGCCACCGGATTGTTGTTGGCGAGGAAGGTAACGGTCTTGCCCTGGAATTTCTTCCAGTCGAAATCAGCGGCGCAGGCCACCGAGGCAGCATTACCGGCCGCGACAAGAGCAAGCGCAAGGCGCGCCGCAAAGGCTTTGGCTTTCATCGATCTCCTCCCTGATGGGGCTGACGCCCTCGTTTCCGGCTCAACCGGATTTCTTGAAAACGGTTACATACTAGGCCGATGAAATTGGCTGTCAAGTTTGCGCAAAATACAACTTGTAAGGCAAATACCGATGGACTTCCCATCTACTATCCGCCATCCTTGCATTTGTAACGTTACATTCTGCCGACTGACGTGACGATGGAAAGATCCGCAAAGCAGGGAATTCGCGCGGTGGCGGCCGAGGCTGGCGTGTCGACTGCCTCGGTATCGCGCGCCCTCAACAACCCGGACTCGGTCAGCGCGCCGCTGCGGGCGCGCATCGCGCGCGCCGTCGAGACGGTCGGCTATATTCCGCACGCACCGGCACGCGAGTTGTCGTCGCGCCGGTCGCGCACGCTCGGCGCGATCGTCCCGACGATCGACAACACCATGTTCGCGCGCGGCATCGCCTCCCTGCAGAAATATCTCTCTTCCGTCGGCTACATGCTGTTCCTGACTACGAGCGGCTACGACCTCGACGCTGAACTGGAGCAGGCGCGCAACCTCGTCAGCCGCGGCGTCGACGGCCTCGTGCTGCGCGGCGACTGCCATCACGACGGCTTGCGCAAGATGCTTGCCGACTATTCCGTGCCCTTCATCAATGTCGGCATCTATCGTCCCGACCGGCCCTATCCCTGTGTCGGCACCGACAATGAAGCCGCCGCGCACCGTGCGGCCTTGCATGTGATCGAACTCGGCCATCGCCGAATCGGAATCGTCTCCGCACTCCAGCGCAACAACGATCGGGCGAGCGCCCGCGTCGCCGGCTTTCGCCGCGCGATGGCCGAACACGGCATCAAGATGCCCCCGCAATGGCATGTCGAGGTGCCCTATACGCTGGACGATGCGCGCGAAGCCGCCCGCTACCTGCTTGGCCTCAAGGACCGGCCGACGGCGGTGGTCTGCGGCAATGACGTTATCGCCTATGGCGTGCTGCTGGAGGCCGAACGCAGCGGATTTTCGGTGCCCGACGATCTGTCGGTGGTCGGCTTCGACGATCTCGACTGGAGCCGGCATTTGCGCCCCAGCCTCACGACCATCCATGTACCGACCGGAGATACCTGGCAGCGCGCCGGCGAGTATCTCGTGCGTCACCTCGCGGGCGAGCAGACCATCATGCATCACGAAGTCGACTATTCGCTGATCGTCCGGGAGTCCACTGCATCGCCGACGCGATCATCCAAATAGCAAGGAACAATCCGATGAACGCACCCTTCGCGCTGGCTCCTGGATTCCACGCCGTTGTGATTGGCGGCGCGGGCGACATCGGCGCTGCCATTGCCAATCTGTTCTGCGATCTCGGCGCGACGGTAACCGCCACCGGCGTCGACGAGGCCGATATCGCGCGCACCGTGCTACGGCCCCGGCCGGGATTGCAGTTGGCTCCCCTCGATATCACCAATGATGAAGCAGTCGCATCGTTTGCAGGCCGACAGGCACGCGTCGATGCGCTGGTCAACTGCGCCGGTATGTTGGCGCGCGACAAGGAATTTGAGATCGAGACCTTTACAAAGGTGCTCGATGTCAACCTCGTCGGCACGTTCCGCACCTGCATGGCCTTTCGGGCCGCGCTTGCCGGCACCAAAGGCTCGATCGTGAACATCGCATCGATGAACGCAACGCTCGCGCTGCCGCGCATTCCCGCCTACTGCGCCAGCAAGGGCGGCGTCGTCATGCTGACCAAGGCGCTGGCACTGGCCTGGGCGGAAGAAGGCATCCGCGTCAACGCGGTCGCGCCGGGCTACATCGAGACGGCAATCAATGCAGCAGGACGATCCGATCGCGCGCACTACCAGCGCATTGCCGATCGTACGGCGTTCAAAAGGTGGGGACAGCCGGAGGACATCGCCGGCGCGGTTGCATTTCTTTGCATGCCGGCGTCGCAATATGCGACCGGCACGGTTGTCGCCGTTGATGGCGGATTTCTCGCGGGCTGAGGGCGATAGAAGAAAACCCTAGCCCGGGGCTGCAGCGGAAAACGAGCTTCCACGCCGCTGCCACAAAAGGCATTCCTCTACCCTTGCTTCCGCGCAGCTATTGGCGACATTAGCCTTAGCGAAACGGAAGCTACCATGAGCCAGCCCGCATTCGATCCCTTTGGAGAGCCGGTCCCGGCGGTCGATCCTTCGACCGCGCCGGTCGGCGCGTCCAAATGGCTGAAGTCAGCCGGCATAGGCCTATTCTGGGGGCTTGTCGGCGTCATCGTGCTGGCGCGCGCGGTCTATTTCGAACCGGGCGATCTCTCCTTCGAGCGCGCCGTCGCGTGGGCGCAGGGCTTGCTCGCCTCGCTTTAATATCTTGCCGGCATGCGCTGTTGGGTTGCCCCGACGTCCCGATCCAATGATCCGTTCGAACGCGACCGCGGCAGGATTACCTCGAACCGCCCAAATTGATCTGATCGCCGTTGGTCGCCACCGGGACGATGGCCACGCCGACGCCTGCAAATGCAGGTTGAGGGATATAACCTCTCTGTATGGGCACAATCCGAAAATGTACTAGCGAGCCCGCGTGGTCCGGCGCATAAATTATTCTCCAAGGAGGATAAGTGCCGCCACCCCAAAGCAGTTCTGACGACGCAAGGCCACGACCCGGCATGCTCGGCCGCGGCATGGCCCTCGTTCCAGGGGTCGCGCTCTGCGGCATCATCACCGCCGTTTCGCTGGGCGCGCAACGCCTCGAAGAGCACGTCTTCGTCCATCCTTACGTCGAGGCACTGGTCATCGCGATCTTGCTCGGAATGGCGATTCGCACCGTCTGGCAACCATCCCAACGCTGGCGTTCCGGCATAGCCTTCAGCGCCAAGCAACTGCTCGAGGTCGCGGTCATGCTGCTCGGTGCGTCCGTCAGCTTTGGCGCGATCGCGGCCTCCGGCTATCTCTTGATCGGCGCAATCGTCGCCACCGTCGCGGTGATGCTCGCGGTGAGCTTCAGCCTCAGCCGCATGCTCGGGCTTCCTACGAAAATGTCGATCCTGATCGCCTGCGGCAATTCGATATGCGGCAACTCGGCAATCGCCGCCGTCGCGCCGGTGATCGGAGCCAATAGCGACGATGTCGCCTCCTCGATCTCCTTCACCGCCATTCTCGGCGTGTTGATGGTGCTGGGCCTGCCGCTCCTGATCCCCTTGCTGGGCCTGTCGGCGACACAATACGGCATCCTGGCGGGCCTCACCGTCTATGCCGTCCCGCAGGTTTTGGCGGCGACGGTGCCCGCGGGCATCATCAGCACGCAAATTGGTACGCTGGTCAAGCTTGTGCGCGTGCTAATGCTGGGGCCGATCGTGGTTGCCCTCTCGCTGGTCGCGGCGCGCCGCCGCAAGCTCCACGCCGATCAAACGAAGGTCGCCGCCATCAGCCCATTCAAGCTGGTGCCCTGGTTTATCATCGGCTTTCTGGTGCTCGCGGCCCTGCGCTCGCTCCAGCTCGTGCCGGATCTTATGGTCGCACCGGTGACGAAGACGGCGGCTGTCCTGACCGTGCTCTCGATGGCTGCGCTTGGCCTTGGCGTCGACGTGCGCGTGCTCTCGACCGTGGGCGGAAGGGTCACCGCCGCCGTTACGCTGTCGCTGCTTCTCTTGCTGGGCCTGAGCATCGGGCTCGTCCATCTATTCCCGTGACCATGTGGCGCGCAGCCCGTCGAAGCCTCAATCGTGGGATTTCCATTTCGGATTGAAACGCAGCGCGCCGCACCGCGGCGTACACGCGACACAAGCCGCACGGCTTGGGAATGATCCTCTCGCCGCCCCGCTGATTCAATCAGAACCGGAAAGGCTCCAGGCAGCCGTCTTAAAACCGAAACCGTCACTGCCAAGATGCTTCTGCAGATGCTCGACCCGGCGCCGAACGAGGGCCGAGTGCCCTTACAGGGAAAGCCGGTGATCCGGGAGCGGAACTCTCCGGAGCTCGATCACGCCATCGTGCTTGCCGATCCCTTCGACTTCCGCGAGGATGTCGAAGCTTGGTCGGCAGGCGAACCCGATACCGGGTTGTGAAAGGCCTCCCGGATCAAGGCATCAGCTTGCCCGACCATGAAGCGTTTCACCAGCTTGCTTTTGCGCGAGGTGACACGATGACCTCACCTGTTTCGCAAACCTTGATCGACGCTGCGAGGACCTACGAGGCACTGTTCGTTCCGGCACTCTTTCAGCAATGGGCGCCGATGGTGGCAGATGCTGCCAGGATTGAGCGCGGCGATCGCGTTCTGGACATTGCCTGCGGCACCGGGGTTCTGGCGCGCGAGGCGGCAAGGCGGACCGAAAGCTCAGCTCGTGTCGCCGGACTCGATCCAAACGCAGGAATGCTGGCCGTGGCGCGAAGCCTCGCGCCCGGCATCGACTGGCGCGATGGAGCGGCCGAGGCGCTGCCGTTTCCGGACCGTTCGTTCGATGTCGTTGTGTGTCAATTCGGCCTGATGTTCTTTTCGGATCGCGACAAAGCAGTCCGGGAGATGCTGCGCGTGATGGTGCCTGGCGGCAGGTGCGCGGTCGCAGTTTGGGATGTCATCGAGCACGCCTCCGCATTCGCTGCCCTCGTAGACCTGCTCGATCGCATCGCCGGAAAGCCCGCCGGTGACGCGCTTCGCGCACCGTTTGTGCTGGGTGACAGGCAGGGGCTCGCCGTGTTGTTCAAGGGCGCCGGAGCCGGCTTGGTGGATCTCACGACCTGTAACGGCACAGCACGGTTCCCCAACATACGCGAATTCGTCGAGACGGAACTCAGGGGGTGGCTGCCCGTCATGGGAGTTGTGCTGCCGGAGCCGCAGATCGATCGCATCCTGGCAGAGGCGGAAACAATCTTCGCTCGCTATCTCACGGCCGATGGGCTTGCTTTCGGCATATCGGCGCATCTCGCGACCTGCAGACGACCTTAGGCGGCGGAGGTTCGCGACTTGCTTCGATCCCGAGGAAGCAGATCACTTCAAGTACAAACTTCACTCGTCCAATTTCTTGCTCACTTCAGGATCAAGCTTGCTCCGATCGATAGATTGATAGAACGTGATGGGTCTGCATTTTCCCTCGAAATCCGCGAGGACAATGGCTGTCCACGGGCTTGTGTTCTCGCCCGAACCCTCGCGGAGGTCCGGCATGACCTTGCGAGCAGCGATCACATACCACGCGCGACCGGCTGCCGCGGCCTTCGCAGCCGCCGCGAACTCATCCAATATTCCGCGCAGGTTTTTGCGCATTTCTTCTTCACTGTCCCCGCGCAGATATTTTCGAGACGACCTTCCCGCCTCTCCGTATTCATGATGAATGTTCAACTGCAGTCGGGCATCATCCACTTCGATCTTGGTGACCCGTATCACGGCTCCGCCTTCGCGAAGATAGTCTCGCACCCGAACGTCGCAGGCCAAAAATCTATCCGTGGGTGGCTGAGCGACGCTAGCTGAAGGGGCGACCGCGGTCTTCTTTTTTCGAGGAGCAGCATCCGCAGGCATCGTGGCGATGGTGGCGCTGAGGAGCGCCGCGGCAAGCACGACCGGAAAAAAGGCATTAAAAAAGGCATTCATGAGTACGCTGCCAATGCTGAGCTTCTAAAACGCATTGGCTGCAGCGTTGGTTCCGCGGCCCGGAGCGGTGCTGAACGGCCGGAGAAGCGGCGGGGCACGCCATCGCATGGCTGCGCTCAGCCGTAGATGATCTCTTCGTTGCCGATGCAATCGGCGGCAATGGCTTGGGCCGACCGGATGTTGTCGAGGTAGCTCGAAGGACTGATCCCGACACGCGCGTCGCGTGCACCGGCGGTACCAGAGGTCCCACTGCTTTTCCTGAATGACCGGCATCTCACCGCGGCCAAAGCGAGCTAGCGGGAACTTTTTCCGCAAAACAGCCTTGTTTAATACTGTCCTACAAAAAGGGACCTTACGGAGGCGGTGTTTTTGACCGTCGGCAGGTCATGGACTCGATTCTCATCAAGATCTTCGCCACGGCGCTTGCCTTCAGTCAGGTCACCACCCGGCCGGATGGGGTCAAGACGGAGTTCGATGCGGTGCGCGACCGCTCCGAGGTGGCGCAGCTTTTGAGTGCCGGCTGCGCCCACATGCGCAAGGCTTTCGACATCGAGGACATCAACCTGGACGATCTGATTGCCACTGCCATGGATGACAAGGAGGCGCTGAGCGGCGAGATCAAGGCGCTCAAAGGACTGAATCTGGCCGACCTCCACGTGGCCTACCGGGAGTTCTGCAAAGTCGAAAAAGTGAAAGGATCTCCGGTCGATCTCGGTCAGGTCATCGCTTTCTACAACAGCGCGGCCAGGGATCTGCCCGACGCCGAGCAGCTTAAACAGCTCAGGCTTCCCGGCACCAGTGTAATCCTCGATAACAAGAGCGAGCGCGTCGCCGAGATTTACGCGCCGAACAATCGCCGCATCTGGGTCAAGCTTGCGGATATCCCGGAAGCGGTGCGCAACGCATTCATCGCCGCCGAGGACAAGCGCTTCTTCCAACACAGCGGCCTTGACGAGCGCGGACTGGTCCGCGCCTTCATCGGCAACTTCACGAAGCCGGGCCGGCCGCAGGGCGGCTCGACCATTACGCAGCAGGTCGCCAAGAACCTGCTGGTGGGCAACGACGTCACTTATGAAAGAAAATTGCGCGAGATGATCGTTGCCTCACGGATGGAGCGCGCCCTGACCAAGGCGGAAATCCTCGAGCTCTATCTCAACTCGATTTATCTCGGTCGCGGAGCCTGGGGCATCGAGATGGCGGCGCGCAGCTATTTCGGCAAACCGGCCAAGGCGCTCTCCGCAGTCGAGGGCGCGCTGCTCGCCGGGCTCGCCAAGGGACCGAACTACTTCAATCCCGACCACCACCCTGAGCGCGCACGCGAGCGCCTTGCCTACGTGCTGGGCCGCATGCAGGACGACGCCATGATCGATGCCGCCGCGGCGCAAGCACTATTGCCGCAGCTCGTCGAGTACCGGCCGACGCGGCGGGACTTCGGTTTTCACTTCGTCGATCACGTCGCCCGCGAGGCTAAGGCGGTCGCGGGCCTCGATAATCTCACCAATTCCTCCTACACAGTGCGCTCGACCGTCAACTCGGCCCTGCAGCGCGTAGTCGAAGCGACCTTGCAGGAGGGGCTGGCGCGATACGAACTGAACACCGGTCGTTACAAATTTGAGGGACCCGAGGCGAACATTTCCGATGCTGTCCGTCTGAGAGCGGCTGACGTGAGGACCACGGAGCCAGCTTGGCTCGTGGCGTTGAAGACGACGCGACTGCCTCTCTATGACGTTCACTGGCAATCGGCGGTCGTCCTGGAGAATGCGCGCGGCAAGCGCGGCCATGCGATCAACGTCGGCCTGACCGACGGAAGCATCCTGCCGCTGAACACCTGGAGCGCCGCGATCGGGCGCGGCCTCAAGCCGTACGACGTGGTCTATGTGCAGGTGCGCGAAGCCAAGGGTAAGCAGGCGGCGCGTGCCGATCTGCGCATTCGACCGACCGTACAGGGAGCGGCGCTCGTACTCGGGAACGAAACCGGCCGCATTCTCGCAATGGCGGGCGGCTTTTCGTATCCGGCAAGCCAGCTCAACCGCGTCGTCCAGAGCCTGCGGCAACCCGGATCGACCTTGAAGCCGCTGACCTATCTCGCCGCTCTTCGGAAGGGATTGCAGCCCAACACGCTGGTGATGGACGAACCTATTACGCTGCCACCGATCGGCGCGACGGTCTACGCGCGCCAGCGCGGTTTCTGGTCGCCGAAGAACTACGAGGGCGGCGCTTCGGGCGCCATTACACTGCGGCGTGCGCTGGAAAACTCCCGGAATCTCGCCACCGCGCAACTGCTCGCGACCGGTCTCGACGACAGCGCCGAGCGAGGACTCGACCGGGTCTGCGAGATCGCGATGGAGGCGCAGCTTTACAAGGAATGCATGCGCTACTACCCGTTCGTGCTCGGTGCCCAAACTGTGCGGCTCATCGACCTTGCGGCGTTCTATGCGGCGATCGCCAACGAAGGCGCACGGCCCCGGCCCCATGCGATCGAAACGATCGAACAGGACGGCCGCCCAATCTACCGGCACGATCCGCATGCGGTGGACTGGATCGGCTCCGCCGACCGCGCATCGTTTTACCAGTTGAAATCAATGCTGCAGGGCGTGCTCGCGCGCGGAACCGCGCGCGCGGTGAAGCATCTCTCGCCCTATGTCGGCGGCAAGACTGGTACCACCGATAATTCGGCCGATGCCTGGTTCGTCGGTTTCACAAACGACGTCACCGTCGCCATCTGGGTCGGCTACGACAACAGCGACGGCGGCCGCCGCACCCTTGGGAGCGGCCAGACCGGGGGGAAAGTGGCGCTGCCGATGTTCGAGCCGATCGTGCAGGCAGCCTGGGAGCTGCACGCTCCCAAGACGGCGTTGAACGGCCCTTCGCGCGAAGCCATGCGTCAGCTCGCTACTCTGTCGATCGATCCTTATACCGGCGATCCTGCACCGGCCGGCTCCGGGCGCGCTTTCACCGAGTACCTCAAGAGAGATCCGGCGGGCAGAATTGATGATACGCAATTTCGCATCGTCTCGCGTGCAGAAAGCTACACCTATCGCGGCGGTCGTGACGAAGACGACGGGCCATTCCAGCAGTGGTCCTACGGCAACCGCCTTTACGGCGATAACCGGCTACCCTTTCCATTCCCGAACTGGCGTCTTGGTCCGCGCGAATATCCCTCCTGGCGCGGATATCCCGATGACGAGGACCGCCTCCCGCGACCGCCGCTCCGAGTCGATCCCGATTACTTCTGGCGGCGGCTGAATTGAGCATTGCCATGAGCCTCCACCGTGCCGCTGTCCTCATCGCCGCCTACGTGGCCACTTGCACGGGCGCGGCCGCGCAGGAATTCCAGGTGGAGGACGTGCCCGCAGCCGCCAGCGTTCCGATCGCACAGATCAAACCGCGCACGGTCATCTTCGCCGACCAACGCAACGACAAGCTCGCCGATTCCTCGACCGGGCTCATTCCTTTCGACGATTGGGCCCGCTCACGTCCGGTTCAGCGGCGCTTCCTCTCGCTCTTCCCGAGCTTCGTTGAGCCTACGCTCAAGCAACAAACGAAGCTGAAGCTCTCGGTCTACCAGGCGGAGGCGCGGTTTCGACTTCCAAAACCGGCAGCGGCATTGGATCTGTCGCGGTATGCTAATGTCGCGTTCCTCGAGCAGATCGATCCGGCGGTCAAGCACCGGCCGATCACGGCGGGCGATGCTGTTCCCAACAAGGACGCGAGCGCCGCGCACAACCGTCCGCTGGATCGCCGCTGGTGCGAGGAAGCGAAGGCGGTTTGCGTGCAGTCCCGCTACATGTTCGAAGGAAAAATTCCGGCGGGCATCCAGCTTGCCAACAAGCTGCGCGAGGAGGGCAAAAAGCCCATCCCGGATTTCATCGAGTTCCAGAGTGAGATCATGCTGGTGACGCAGCCGCACCTTGCCGAGCTGCCGAGCCTGACCGGGCTCGACTCCACAGTCACCAGCGCGCTCGAGCAGAACATCTTTTGGGTCAACCAAGTCATCCAGTTCGGCAAGCTGCTTGCGGTTCTGCAACAGCATCCGACCGAGCGCGAAGCCGCCATCGCGACGGTCTACATCCTGATTGCGGTCAGGAACGACGTGCTGAACAAGCAGAAGGAATACAGCAATACACCGATGCTGCGAAACCTCGTGCCCGCGCAACTGCTCATGGGCAACAGCTCCTTCAACAGCGGCGATTCGCTGAGCGCCGGCCTGCCGAAATACGCCAAAGGCCGCATCAAGGCGATCGCCGAGATCATGGAGCGGGAATGAGCAGATCGCGCGCGCGAACTAGACTGGCGCCTCACGCGCATCCTGCGCGATCAAACGTGCCTCAGGTTTGTTCTTGCAATATCGCGGCGCCGAGTTCGTCGAAACGAAACAGTTGATAGATCCGCTGGCCATTGTAATCGAGCATCCTCAGATCGTCTGTTTCGTGCAAATCGCTCTCGACCGCGTGGAAATGTCCGCCATAGCGCGCCTTCGCGAGATCGAGCGGCACATCGAAGGCGACAAACTTGCCGATTCCCTTGGCTTTGAGCCTGCTCAGGAACTTCGGATCGTGCAGCGTTTCGTGGGACGTGAGGACCAGCAATGGGCCACCGGCCGTAAGCAGCAGAAAGGACCTCATCGATCGACTCCCTGGTCGTTGGTTTCACCAGCATCGCTGGTCCCCGCGAACAATGTCGCGGTTGCCGTCGGGCTGGTGCTTGTCGATAGATACATAAGACCGGGAATGACGACTGAGAATAGGAGCGCGTAGGACGGGTCGAGCATTTGTGAAGCCCATCATTGCGGATGACGTTCGAGAACTCCGCTTGGAAGGCGCGCGCTCGCGAAAATATCGAAAACAACCCCATGCAAAGTAGCAGGCGGCCGCCGGCATTCGACAACGCAACTTGACACGTCGGGCAAATCAGGGGCATTTTTCGATTATTCCGAAATCCTGTACGCGCCCGTCGCCCCGCAATAGCGGGCGCGTCCGTCGCGATTGCAGCCGAAAAATCCTCACCCACAATTGAAATTGCACCGGACCGCCGCGGCGAGCGATCGCCTGCGCGTGGCCGAACCGCGCGCGCGGCAAGCGCGCGGCCTAAGGAATCTCGACATGAACACCGCTCCTGATATCACTGTGCCAACGGCGATCGCCGCAACCGACCCGATCAAAGCTGCCGCAGCCCCGCGAATAAAGCTTCTGTCGCACGGTTTCTCCATCGACCATCCAGATCAAGAGCTCGGCGAACAGCTCATGACGAATGCGCTCGGGGTCGCGGATCGCGAAGCGATGCATGGCATCCTCAGGCAATTGGTCAAGGCCAGCGTGAGCGGCGAGAGTCCTGACGAGGTCAACCTCTCTTTCATGATTTCGATGGTGAAGAGCATTCGCCCCCGGGATTCGGTCGAGGCCATGCTGGTGGCGCAGATGGTTTCGGTTCATGTGATGGCGATGCGGTGCGCCCATCACCTTGCGAATGCGGACGATCTCGCCCAGCACGACAGCGCCGCGCGCGCATTGGGCAGGCTCGCCCGCACGTTTCCCGCCCAGATCGAGGCGCTCAACCGCTACCGGAGCCATGGCGAGCCCGCCATCACCGTGCAGAACGTGTCGGTCGGGGATGGCGGCAAGGCCATCGTCGGCAACGTCACGCAGCACGCGCGCGTGATCGTTTCGGACAAGAACCCGGCGTCCGCGGCGCGGAATGCGCCGAAGGCCGCGGGCTCCAGGCGAAGGCACGCTTCCGCTGATGCCAAGCGGGAAGCGCAGGCTTGAGCGATCACATCAGAAATACCGGCCCGATGCTGGCGAGCCCACGTTGTGGCGCCAGAACCCGCGCCAGTGGCGCGTGCCGCTCGCCGGCGGTGCACGACAAAAAGCGCTGCCGCATGCACGGCGGCGCACCGGGATCCGGCCCGCCAAAGGCAAACCAGAACGCGCGCAAGCACGGCCTGTTCACCAGGGACGCGATCGCCGAGCGAAGGCAGATACGGGCGTTGTTGGGTGACGCGCGGAAGCTGCTGGAGGAGATGAAGTGAGAGGCTTTCGCCACGACAGAGCGCCTACAACCCACTGATTTCTGGCCCTGTTCGTTAATGGAATTTCAGTCAAAAAGTGCTATATTGATGATATGAATAAGCTAACTTCCTCTTCGACCGCAGAGCACATACGGACCCTGGCCCGGACGTTCCAAGTGTCCTACACGGAGGGTCCAAATGATCGCCTGGCACACCACATTTCCCGCCTGGCGGGGGACACGGTTGAGCTTGATGAGATCGAGCAGTTGCTGATTGGTTTGCAGCGAGCCAAACACATTACACGCATAGAGATGATCCAGCTTCAGGCCCGCTACCTGCACGAAGCCAAGCCGTGACATTCGATCCGTTCGGCGACTTTGAATCGCGCGGGTATCTAAGGAATGTTGCTCAAGAGAAAGACCCTGCCATTGTGAGGCGGCTGGAGCATGCCTCCTTTACAACCGGGATCGACGACGCTTTCGAAGCGCTAAAAACGAAGAAGGCCCTCACCTACTCCGACGTGCTCAGCACGCACAAAATACTGTTCGAAGCAATGTATCCGTGGGCCGGGCAGGATCGCACCCAAACAGCGCCCAACATTGCGGTAAGCCGTGGCAGCGTCCTCTTCGCCCATCCAAAGTATATTCAGAACGCAATCGAGCATGCGCTAAAGCTCGGCAACGCCCCGAAAGCGATGCGAGAGAAAGCGGGCGAAGTCATGGGCTACCTCGCCCATGGCCATCCCTTCCTGGACGGCAATGGACGCACCATCATGGTCGTCCACTCAGTCCTGGCTCAGCGTGCCGGCTTCAGTGTCGATTGGGCCTCGACGGACAAAACTGCCTATCTGCAAGCATTGACCAAAGAGCTGGATGATCCTGGCAAGGGAATTCTCGATAAATATCTCGAACCGTACATCCGACCGGCAGTCACTGATCTCAAAGAGCACATTGCAGCGGCCAAGGGCCTCGATGGCGGCACAGGCGATGCCGATAAAGTTCGCGGCAGCAACGACGATCCGGCAGTTATAGCCGAGTACAAACAGCAGCAGCTTAAACGCGACGAGCATACCGGCGGCGCCTAGGCTTTCGAGCGTACTGATGCTGTGAAGTCCCCAAACCTGCCCTTGCAGCGCTCGTGTATACTGAGCGCGCGGAAGCTGCTGGAGGAGATGAAATGAGTGCGTTTCGCAGCCTCGCTCGCCACCTACGCTGCTGTCAACTTGCGAGCCTTCTTCGCTCGCACTGGCAACCTGCTTTCGACTGAAAACCCGACATTCAGCGCCCGCATGATGGTGGCAATCGTTTCGAAACGCGGCTTGGCACCCGGTGCCAGCGTCTTGTACAGGCTTTCCCGGCCGAGACCGGACGCCTTCGCGACCTCCGCCATGCCGCGCGCCTTGGCGACGTCTCCAAGCGCCTTGAGTAATACGCCGGGATTTTCGTCGCGGGCTGCGACCGAAAGATATTCCGCAATCGCTTCCTCACTCTCGAGATAGTCAGCGGCCTCGAATGGCGCGTAAGTGACTTTTGCCTTTGCCCTGGCTTTGGCCTTTTTCATCGCCCGCTTTCCTTCAATTCCTTCGCCATGAGCTTTGCCCTGGCGATGTCGCGGCGCTGGCTGGACTTGTCGCCAGCGCAAAGCAGCACATAGACGGCGACACCATGACGCACGAAATAAACACGGAATCCCGGACCATGGTGGATACGCATTTCCGAGACGCTTCGCCCACCGGCTCGCAATCCCCGAAATTACCCAAGGAGGCTTGCGACAGCCGGTTGAGTATCCGCGCCTTGGCCTTCTGATCTTTCAACCCATCCAGCCAATCGGAAAAGACGGATGACCGAATGAGCGTGTTCATGGCTCAATGTATCTAACTGGATACAATTTAGCAAGGCCATTGTCGGCAACGTCACGCAGCATGCGAGCGTGATCATATCGGACAAAAGCCTGGACTCCGCGGCGCGGAAGGCACCGAAGGCCTCGGGCTCCAGGCGAGGGCAAGCTTCCGCGGATGCCAAGCGGGAAGCACAGGCATGAGCGATCACATCAGAAACACCGGCCCGATGCTGGCGAGCCCGCGGTGCGGCGCCAAAACCCGCGCCAGTGGCGCGTGCCGCTCGCCGGCGGTGCACGGCAAAAAGCGCTGCCGCATGCACGGCGGCGCACAGGGATCCGGCGCGCCAAAGGCAAACCAGAACGCGCGCAAGCACGGCCTGTTCACCAGGGATGCGATCGCCGAGCGAAGGCAGATACGGGCGTTGTTGGGTGACGCGCGGAAGTTGCTGGAAGAGATGAAGTGATCTGTTTCGCAGCAACCTGGGGCAGCGATGAACGGTGGTGTCTTGGCCCTCCCGCCCTTATCCCGCAAGACGGTTCGCACGACCATCAAACTGGAAAATGATGTCCTTGGATGATCCTTCCCGGTTCACCACGATGGACCACTGATCGACCCAGAACGGACATGGAATGGCCTCCGTCAGACGAGCCTCTCCGCTAGTTAAGTCCACATCCCACGTTCCCCCGTCGAAACTGACCCGCAGGAAATGGGCGCCGAGCGCAAACATCAGCGCCCCTTCTCGCATGCTGCTGTTGTTGTAGAGTAGGTTTTCGGCTCTCAAGGCAGGTCCCCTGATTTCGGCGTCGAGCACAGCGACATCGCGTTTGACGTTCTTGGTCGAGATGACAGCCGTAGGTCGATTGGGTTGAAAGTGCAAAATGGCCGGCTTCTCACGTAGTGGGCCCTCGGGCGGGACGATGCGCATGCCAAGTGGGATACCGTCCAACTCAGCGCGCTCGAAAAAAATATCTCCCGGTCGAACGTCCTCAAATTCTATAATGCGAAATCCGAAATCGAACTTTGTTACCATCTGACGAGAGTCTCCGGTTTGCTGCGTGCTTCGACGGCCACGAACTGTCGCCGGGGATGCCTTCACATTGGCCGAAGATCAACCTGCACGCAACCACAGATCAGCGCTTGATGTTTTTCACGACGAACCGCTGAGCGGTGTTACCCGACGAGCATGAGTGGGCGGCCACCGCGCCGCCCTTTTCTTTTCGGCGTCACTTGCTAAAAGCTAGCATGACAAACACCATGCCCAAGATGATCCTCCCCACGCTGCTCGTGCTCGCGATGCTGACCGGCCGCCTCGGCACAATCGAAGAGGTTCTACGACTCGTCCGGTAGAAGTGTCGGCACTCGTCGACCGACAGCAGCGGCACGGTCACGAACTACGACGCACGCGGCAGGGTCATCAACCGCGAGTCGACCAGCGGCAACACGTCGACATTCTATGACGCGAGCGGTCGCAATGTCGGACGGTTCACGACGAGCCGCTAGCAAATCGGGCTTGCTGACGGCACCAACCGGCAAATTTGCCGCTTGATCGGAGCGGCGGTTACGAGCCTCTTGCTTTTTTGATATCGGCTGCTGCTTGCAGCTTTCCGAGGACGAAGGAAAGGCTCGTCATCAGTCTGCCGCTGTGATCGCGGTAGTCCAACGCCTCACCCGGGCTCACGCGTCTATCGCCTTTGCCATGCGCCGATAGGTTCCTCGCTCTCCGCAAGGTATGAAAGAGATCGCGCGCATTCTCATCGACTTCCCTACGCTCATATAACTCATTCATTATCCGGTCAGCGCTAGTCCGCTGAATGCCCAGAATATCGCCGATACGAAACAGAATGCCCTCGATGTCCTTATAGACCTCTGTGATCGCTGCCTCGGGAAACTCATTGGCAAGTCGCAAAAATTTCTTCTCATCGGTCAGCGGCACAATTCGTTGGTCGTCGGGTATCTCGTCCGGAGACGGCGAAGACGGCGGCAATTTCTCTGCTTCTTTACGCGCAGTCTCCAATTGCTTTTCAAAAGTCGCTTTTGCGCCGCCGAGCGAAAACTCTTGAAGTCTTTCAGCAAGCGCCACTAGTTGTTTTCGCAAAATGAACAACAGGCTCAAAACAACGATAGGCCACGCCAACGAGCCGACTATCGCGGCGATGAATGCCTTCCAATCCATCCCCTTCTCCCCATTATCAGCGAGCAACTGACCGTCACCACACGTCCTAGCACAAACTAGCGCTACCATTCACGCTGCTCTGTGGAAAATCGAGTGGTAAGGCGTGCTTTGTGCAATCGGTAGGCGTAGAATTCTGGACCGACGTAACGGGGAGGGTTAAGTTGGGGGCAATCTGGAGCTTTGTGCGTGATTACTTCGATGTAGCCGGGGCAGCCGCCGCGCTTGTGGCGAGCATTCTGCATTCACGAGACCAAACGCGCAGTCGTGTCCAGCTAGTGATTGCATGGACAATTATCGCGCTGGCACCATTGGCCTTTGCGTCCATGCTCTTCGCGCCGCCGCAAACAGTCACGCTCCGCCAGATGGGCGTCACCTTGGTGATATACGCGGCGGCATTGTATGCCCTGATTTGCGATGGTTTACGCTTTGGATGGGCTGCACGTTTGACAAAGATGCGCGGCGAGAAGTGGATTAAGGAATTGGATTACGTCTATCTTTCATTAGGCGCGTTGGGCATTCTCGGCTCAATCAACAGACTAGACCTTGCTCCAAGCGGACACTACACGCGACTGGATTTCCTTGGACCAATCATTCTAACCACAGCCTTGGTGGTAAGGTTCGTGAAGACGCGGGCTGATATAGGGGGCTGGAACAAGCTCTGACCCCATGCCGCCGATCTTCCGGGATCACTCGGCGCGACCGCCTGCGGCGTCGTCACTATTGCGGCTTTGGTGCAGTGACTGTTGATTGATAGAAGTGTTCCTTCACAACCACGCCAGCGAACGTAATTGCCTGACCGTTGCACGCTGCACGGCGTGCGCAAGCACACCGCAAGCGCGTTGGCCGAGGAAGGCGCGACACCGCACCAGATGGCTCGGTAACCGGCCACACCTCGCTCAAGGAGATCGAGCGCTACACAGCGAAGGCCCGGCGCAAGCGGCTTGCGACCGAGGCCATCGGGAAGCTGAAGTGGGCCCTACAATTTTGGAAAAGGCTTAAGGAGGATTAGCAAATGAAAGTGATGGTGACTTTTGAGATCGATAGTGCCGAGGCCCTCCATCGATCTATTATTGAACGAGCTCGCGTCCTTGGCCAGTTGGAAGCGTATGAGCGCCATATCGCCGATTGCAACATCACAAACCCCGGACCTATCGATCTCGGTTTTGCTGGCATCGAATGGATTTTGCAAACCAACATCGGAAAGGAGGGTAACGGCTTCGAGTTGATCAACATCGGCGGGAGCGGTCGGTGAAGAAAACGCCCAAGACTGTATCAGCGTTGCGGGCGAACCCTCAAAGCGCGACTGTCGCACTTTCTTGCGGTGGGACAATTTTGGGGCAAAAAAGACAATGCTTTCAGCGCCGATGGTCGGGGGGTGGCGCTCCCTAGGGGAATCGAACCCCTGTTTCAGCCTTGAGAGGGCCGCGTCCTAACCGCTAGACGAAGGGAGCGTGTGCTTCAGGGAATAGCCTCGAAATGTGCGGTCGGCAAGGCAAGTCTGAAGCCTTCGCACGGGTGGTTAACCCTGTTGCTTCGGGTCCTCGTGCCGACCCGGCGCACACCCGATCCGCCCTGCCTCAGGGTTCGTTGACGAATCTGAGCTTTCCGGCGGGTTTCAGCGTCTTGGCGTCGAAAGTGCGGATTTCGGTCACCCCGCTTATATCCAGCGTCAGCACCAGCCGCTCGCCGGCGACCGCGGTCGAGACGATGCGGGCGCCCTTGGGCAGGGTTTCCGTGATGTCCGTCGTGCCAGGCGTGGGGCTTCCCTCGCCGCGGTAAAGACGGTACCCGACGGCGATCAGGACCACGGCCACCGCAAGCGCCGAGGTCAGGCCCGCGATCAGCATCATCCGCCGCACCCGCGCGATTAGCGCGGCCTGTTCGGGGGTCGGTTCGGGCGCAACGGTATCGGTCATGCAAGGCTCTTTAAAGTATGATCCGGAAAAGTGGAAACCGGTTTTCCGAAAGGATCATGCGTCAAACATGATGGAACAGAGATCATCGAACGGCGGTCAAAGGCTGGAGGTTACCGTCGGCGGCGACGAGGGATCGCCCCGCCTCGACCGCGTGCTCGCGGTGCTCCGCCCGGAACTGTCGCGCTCGCGGCTGAAAGCGCTGATCCTGGCCGGTTCCGTCACCGCCAAGGGCACCCCCATCCGCGACCCCGCTTATCATGTCGCGCGAGGGGATACGATCACAATC
The DNA here is from genome assembly GCF_036924715.1 of Bradyrhizobium sp. AZCC 1721. Classification (NCBI taxonomy): domain Bacteria; kingdom Pseudomonadati; phylum Pseudomonadota; class Alphaproteobacteria; order Hyphomicrobiales; family Nitrobacteraceae; genus Bradyrhizobium; species Bradyrhizobium sp. AZCC 1721. The sequence continues at coordinate 6,224,318 of NZ_JAZHSB010000001.1, forward strand.
GACGTCCCCGAAGCCGCTCCGCCCGAGCCTTTGGGCGAAGATATCGCGCTCGATATCGTCTATGAGGACGACGACATCATCGTCATCGACAAACCGAAGGGGCTGGTCGTGCACCCGGCCGCCGGCCACGAGAGCGGCACGCTGGTAAATGCATTGATCGCGCACTGCGGCGCCAGCCTTTCCGGCATCGGCGGCGTACGGCGGCCGGGCATCGTGCACCGGCTCGACAAGGACACGACGGGCCTGATGGTGGTCGCCAAGAACGACCACGCCCATCAATCGCTGACCGTGCAATTCGCCGATCACGGCCGCACCGGTCCGATGCAGCGCGGCTACATGGCCTTCATCTGGGGCGTACCCAACCGACAGCGCGGCACGGTCGCAGCCCCGATCGACCGGCATCCGTACGCCCGCGAGAAGATGGCGGTGCGCCCGGGCGGACGCGAGGCCGTCACCCATTGGGAATTGCAGGCGGCCTATCAGGGGCGCGACGGCAAGCCGGTCGCTTCCCTCCTCGCTTGCCAGCTCGAGACCGGACGAACCCATCAGATCCGGGTGCACCTCGCCCATATCGGCCACCCCCTGATGGGCGATGCCGTCTATGGCCCGCACTTCAAGACCAAGGCCCGCCACCTCGGCCCCGAGGGCCAGGCGGCGCTAGCCGCCCTCGGCCGGCAGGCCTTGCACGCTTATCTGCTTGCCCTGGAACATCCCCGAACGGGAGAACTTTTGCATTGGGAGGCGCCCCTGCCGGAGGATCTCATCCTTCTGCAAAACGCCCTGGAAGCGGCCCTATGACGCAGGCCTTTCAGGAAAATTAAGCTATACCAACAGGTTATGGCTGCCACACGGGGACGTGACGTCAGCATTCCTTCCCTATTTGTTCGTTTTTTGCTATGTTGCATATGCGTTGAATATCCAACGCGGAACATCGCAGCGTGATTGGCTTTAACACAGCGATCACCTGCCGGGCCCGCCGCTATCGGGGGCCTGAACCACTGGAGGGCGCTCAAATGGCCCGTACAGCTACGTTACCGGTTCTCAATGGAGAATCCGGTCTCTCTAGATACCTCGCCGAGATCCGCAAATTTCCGATGCTGGAACCCCAGCAGGAATACATGCTCGCCAAACGCTGGCGCGAGCATGACGATCGCGACGCGGCACATCACCTTGTCACCAGCCATCTCCGGCTCGTGGCCAAGATCGCCATGGGCTATCGCGGCTACGGCTTGCCGATCTCTGAAGTCGTTTCAGAGGGCAATGTCGGCCTGATGCAGGCGGTCAAGCGGTTCGAGCCCGAGAAGGGTTTTCGTCTCGCCACCTACGCCATGTGGTGGATCAAGGCCTCGATTCAAGAGTACATTCTGCGTTCATGGTCGCTCGTGAAAATGGGAACCACCGCGAACCAGAAGAAGCTCTTCTTCAACCTGCGCAAGGCGAAGAGCAAGATCTCCGCGCTGGACGAAGGTGATCTCCGCCCCGATCAGGTAAAGCTGATTGCCAAGCGTCTCGGCGTGACGGATCAGGACGTGATCGACATGAACCGCCGTCTCGGCGGCGACGCGTCGCTCAACGCGCCGATCCGCGACGACGGCGAAGCCGGCGAATGGCAGGACTGGCTGGTCGACAACTCGCCCAACCAGGAAGCCGTGATGGCCGAGCACGAGGAGTTCGATCATCGCCGTCAGGCGTTGAACGGCGCCATCGGCGTGCTCAACCCGCGCGAACGCCGCATCTTCGAGGCGCGGCGCCTGGCGGAAGAGCCGATGACGCTGGAAGACCTCGCCGCCGAATTCGGCGTCTCGCGCGAACGCGTGCGGCAGATCGAGGTCCGCGCTTTCGAAAAGGTGCAGTCGGCCGTCAAGGGCACGATTGCCCGGCAGGAAGCCGAACTCGAAGCCGCGCACTAATTCGCGGCAGAGGTATCAAGTAACGAAAGCCGGCGGCAACGCCGGCTTTTTGTTTTTGGGGGGTGCTGCTTCACCACGCTGTCGTCCCTGCCTCCGTGCGCAATCGCGCACTTGGCGCAGGGACCCATACGCCGCGGCCCGCGGAAATGGCACATGCGGAGACGGCTTTGCTTCAACGACGAAGTGCAGTGGTTATGGGCCCCTGCGTTCGCAGGGGCGACAAGCTTGATGCAGCCCGCCTACTCCCCCCACTCCCGCGCCATTGTCGCCAGGGCACAGCCTTCGCAATAGCGCGCGTCCTTGAAGTCGATCCAGTTGTGCGCATAGACGCGATCGAGCGGAATGCCGTAACGCGCGCGCAGCACCTTTAGCAGAATACGCCACGCCGCTACTTGCGCATCCGTCGGGCCCCGCGTCACATCAGGAAAATTGCCGGCGAATTCGACGCCGACCGAATTGCTGCCGATCACCTGGCGATAGGTCGGGCCGTTGTCGATGTACTTGTTGTCGTTGCGGTTGGCGCCGTCGCCATGCGTCGGAACGAGATGTTCGCCGACCGCCCAGTACACCGTGCCGTCGGTTTCGACCCATACCATGACGCCGCGCCGCGTCGGGTTCTTCGATTGCGCCAGCGCGCCACCGCGCGCGGAGCCAGCCGGCCCCTCGGTCTGATGCACGATGATGTTGCGCCAGGGATGGGCCTTTGCGAGATCGCCCCATGGCGCCAGCCAGACCATCTTCAAGCCGGGAATATCCGGCGTGCCCGACGAACGCGCGATCGCGGCGAGGTCGGGCGATTGCGCGCAGGCGCAAGCAGGAAGCGACAGAGCGAACAATACCGCCGCGACGACGCGAAAATTCATGACCGAGGTCCAGTGACGAACCTTAGTAGCACGCCTCAGGCCCGCTTGCGGAGGGCCACGTCCGCGGCCGTTTCGGCTTCAGGCACCAGCGGCGCCGCCGGATCGTAGACAGCAAAGCCGTTTCGGCCGGCCTTCTTGACGTCGTACAGCGCGTGGTCGGCGGCAGCGATCAGGCGATCGGGGAAGCCGCCCATCTCGCGGGTCCATTGGGCGACGCCGATCGAGACGGCGATCGGAATGTCGTTGCCGGTGCATTGTTCGGCGTCCGCGCGGCAGACCTCCAGTACGCGGCGCGCGATCATCGCGCCCTCGCGCAGCGTCGAGGACGGCAACACGATGCAGAACTCGTCGCCGCCGGTGCGTGCCAGCATGTCGCCGGGCCGCAGCCGGGTTTGCGCCATCAGGGTGAAATGCTGCAGGCAGGCGTCGCCCGCGGCGTGACCGTAGGTATCGTTGATGCCCTTGAAGCCGTCGAGATCGATCACCAACAGCGCGAAGGGCTGACCGCTGCGTTCGGAGCGCGCGCACTCTTCCGTGAGCCGCTGCACCAGATAACGGCGATTGCCGACGCCGGTAAGGTCATCGAGCAGCGCCAGATCCGCGACCTCGTTGCGCAACCGGTCCATCGCCATCAGCAGGAAGCCGAAATTCAGCGACATCGACAGGAACACCAGCACCAGGATGACGACCGACTGCGCCGGGGTGAAATGCATGTAGGAGAAGCCGGGCCCCATGCCGGTGACCGCGCCGGTCAACCGAGCCGCGAGAATGATCATGATGATGATGGTGACGACGCCGGCCAGCCGGGCGCCCGGATTGGCGCGCCCTTCGTGCGGAGTCAGCAACAGCTTCAGGCCCATCGCCATCGGCAGTACTTGGGCGATCGTAAAGACGGTCATCCGCGCTGGCACGCTGTCGTAGACAAAAATGAAAAAGGACAGACCGACAAAGGCAAAGCCGGTGGTCAACGCGGTGCGAAGCCACGAAACGGGCCGGGTGAAGAATTTCTGAATTCCCATCGTGGCAAGGCAGATCGCCAGTACCAGCGTGGTGCCGGCGAACAGCAACGGCACGAGAGAATCCGGGAAGACTACGCGCAGCATCGCCATCGCAGCGCCCGCCGCCGCCGTGAACGCCGAGCCGGTCCAGAACCGCGCGGCCTCGAACGACGGATAGCATCGCATGACGTAGGCCCAGATCAGGCCCAGCGCGAGAAAATTGATGACGAACACCGTCCACAGCGTAGGAACGCTCAGCATCGCGAACTCAGGACGCGCGCGCGTCCCGTCTCCCCTGTTATCTCACGACCGCCTGGGACTTTCGCGCGCCAGCCTTCTCCCACGACAATCCCCGTCGTCTTACGGACAAAATGCATCTGCGCGGCTTAACGGACCCTGAGGGCCGCCGGCCAATCCAAACCGTGGTTTTGAATTGATGAAGATCGCGCGCGTTCGGACATCGTTAAGCATGATGCGCGCGCATGCGAGCGGCAGCGGCGATGCTCGTTTCGGCAAAAATCGCATCAAAATGCATAACAACTGTGGATAACGTGATGACACCGCCATGACGGCACGCGGCAGCAGCCTGCGAATCTGCTGGGATCGTGTGCGAGGATGTTGCGAGGCTGGCCCTCCGCCAAGCATGCCTCGGTGTCGCGTTTCAATCCATGAAAACCTTGAGAGGATACTATGGCTAAGAAAGCGAAGAAGGCGAAAAAGGCGAAGGCCAAGAAGGCCAAGAAGTCGAAGAAGAAGTGAATTTCGGCCCGGGTGGAGTGCTCAGCTCCGCCCGGGCTCCCAACTCCGGGTTAGTTTTGGAGAATGGCGGGCCGCGGGTCCGCCTTTTTGATTCCGAATCTATTCGCCGTCGTCCCTGCGGACGCAGGGACCCATAACCACAATCCTTCGTAATAGATGAAGATGTCCGCCGCGGTGCCCGAAGAGAAGCCGCGGCGTATGGGTCCCTGCGTTCGCAGGGACGACGGAAGGGCAATGTTCGGATTGTCGCCGCGCGCGGCGCAGGCGTCACCGCTCCGCAAGCGCCAGCTTCGCCCCGAGCGCGGCAAATCCCGCCGCAAAGCTGCGGCGCAGCCATGCCATCACCTTCGGCCGGGTGATGACGCGGTCGCGCATCGCGGCCGCAAAGAGGCCGTAGAGCGCGAACACCGCAAACGTCATCGCCATGAACGCTGCGCTCAATTCCAGCATCCGCGCCAGCGGATGCGGCTCGTCGAGCGCAACGAATTGCGGCAGGAAGGCCAGGAAGAAGATCGAGAGCTTTGGATTGAGGATGTTGACCAGGACGGCGGTCACGATGACGCGCCGGCTGGAGCGCGCCTTCGCGGCCGGGCGCGCGTCGATCGCAAGCGCGCCCGTCTCGCGCAACGCCTGCCAGGCCATGTAAAGCAGATACGCCACGCCGCACCATTTCAGCGCGGCAAAGGCCAGAGCACTGGTGTGCAGCACGGCGGCGAGCCCGAGCATGGCGGCCAGCATATGCGGCACGATGCCGAGGGTGCAGCCGAAGGCGGCCGCGATGCCGGGCCGTGCGCCCAGCGTCAGCGCCACTGCCAGCGTGTACAGCACGCCGGTGCCGGGGGAAGCGACCACGATCAGCGAGGTCAACAGGAACGACAGGGTCATGCCCTGCTATTAACACGACGACATTTGGCGCGAAAGCAGGGCGGCGGCGCTCACGGGCGCGGTCCGCCGCCGTGCTCTCGTTGATAGACCATGCGCTCCGCCTCGCGGATCACGTCGAGCGGCGCCCAGGGCTTGGCCCAGAACTGCACGCCGTCGGGCAATTCCTGATGCAGCGGCTTGCCCGAGGTGACGATCACGCCCATCTCGGGATTGTACTTCCTTGCGATGTGCGCGAGTTCGACACCATCCATGTTGCCGGCAAGCTGCACGTCGGTCATCATCAAGACCAGACTGCCGGCAGCGCGCTCCAGCACCAGTTCAGCGGCCTCGGCGCTCTCGCATTCGATGACATCGACCTCACTCTCCTCCAGCAGCAGGCAGATCATGTTCCGCTGCATCGGGTCGTCCTCGACAATGAGGGCCGTTGCGCGATGGGGTTTGGATTGTCCCATGTGAGCCTCCTCTCAGGATCGCGTCGGCTGGCGATGCCGCCCCTCTGTCGGGTATTCGACACTAAGCGCGGAAACCGCTTTATGGTTCAGTTCCAATTTGCGAAAGTTTGCAGGAACCCACCGATCCTCGACCTGCAAGGAGTTCGATCCGACATGACTGCGATATCTGGAAGCGCGGCCGCCGTGACCGGCGCCGCCAGCGGCATCGGCCGCGCGCTGGCGCTGGAACTGGCCGCGCGCGGCTGCGATCTCGCGCTCGCCGACCGCGACGAGGCCGGGCTGCAGCAGGTGGCCGCCGAGATCGGAAAGGCGCACAAGCGCAAGGTAACGATCCACTGCGTCGACGTCGGCGAGCCCGCCCAGATCCAGGAGTTTGCCGACGCGGCAATCGCCGCGCATCCGGAGCTGAACATCGTCATCAACAATGCCGGCGTCGCGCTGCTCGGTGCCTTCAACGAGGTCGACCAGGCGCAGATGGAATGGCTGATCAACATCAACTTCTGGGGCGTGGTGCACGGAACGCGCGCTTTCCTGCCGCATCTATCGAAGCAGCCCGAGGCGCATATCGTCAACCTCTCCTCGATCTTCGGCATCGTCGCCCCGCCCGGCCAGACCGCCTATTGCGCCGCCAAGTTCGCGGTGCGCGGATTTTCGGAAAGCCTGCGGCATGAGCTCGCGATGGCGAACAGCCCGGTGAAGCTCTCGGTGGTGCATCCCGGCGGGGTCCTGACCAACATCGTGCGCAACTCCCGCACCGGCAACGGCATCGCCGACAATGCGCGCCGCGCCGAATCGATCGAACGTTTCGACGCGATCGCCAGGACCACACCGCCGGCCGCGGCGCAACGCATCATTCTCGGCATCGAGAAAAACCAGCCGCGCATTCTGATCGGCAACGACGCGAAGTTCATGGACCTTTTGCAGCGGTTTCGCCCGGCGACCTATTGGGCGGTGTTGGCGAAGCGGATCGGGAGGGTGGCGGAGGAGAAGGGGAAGTGAGCTTGAGGTGGCGCGCGATCTATCAAATGTCGTCCCTGCGAACGCAGGGACCCATACGCCGCGGCAGTTCTTGCTAGAAAAGACAAGTTAACTACGACCTCGCAAAACAACTTCGGCCGGTGGCTATGGGTCCCTGCGTTCGCAGGGACGACGGAAGATTTTCATGTTTGAGATCGACGAGCTGTCATACATCCGCGTTCTCGCGACGCATCTCGCCCGAGGCTTGCATCTTCGTCACCGCCCCGTCAGACGGTCCGCAAAATACCCAATCGTCTTGCGGTAGATCGTCGCCCTGTTCCACTCCCGCATGGCTTCGAAATTCGCGGTGCCTTCGCCGTATGGCGCGCCGGGCTTGAAGCCCGACACGTGCAGCAGGTTCGCGGTGGAGGCGAGCACGTCGGGCACGCTGTGGCGCAGGTCGACATGGCCGTTGCCGTCGAAATCGACACCGTATTTGATGTAGGACGACGGCAGGAACTGCGTCTGGCCGATCTCGCCGGCGAAGGCGCCGATCAGGTCGCGCAGCGGGAGATCGCCGCGCTGCACGATCTTCAGCGCGGCCAGCAATTCGCCCTGAAACAGTTCGGTGCGGCGGCAATCATGGGCCATGGTCATCAGCGTGCGGACCACCGGCATCTTGCCGATGTCGCCCTTGCCGTAATCGCTCTCCAGCCCCCAGATCGCGACGATGATCTGCGGCGGCACACCGAACTTCTGCTCGATGCGGGCCAGCAGTGACGCGTGCCTCAGCAGCATCTGCCGCCCGATGTTGATGCGTCCGGGGCCGACGCGGGTCGAGACATATTGCTCGAACGTCTTGTTGAAGGTGCCGCGCTGGCGGCGGTCGAAAGCGAGCACCGCCGGATCCTGCGTGATGCCCGCGAACGCCTGACTGATCACCGCCTGCGACACTCCGGCCGCCTGCGCCTCCGCCGCCATCGCCGATACGAAGGTGTTGAAATCGCCGCCACAGCGGGCGGCGTAAGTGGGGGTGGAGAAGATGACGGCGCCGAGAAAAATGGCCCAACGAAATATGCGCATGCGAATCCCTTGTTGCGTCTCGGGCTAATCATGCCACGGGAAAGCGGCACACGAAACCTCGTCGTCCCCGCGCACGCGGGGACCCATACGCCGCGGCCGATATTGTTAAAGCGGACTGGTTGACGGCTTGGCTTCAACAATCGCCGCCTGTGGTTATGGGTCCCTGCGTTCGCAGGGACGACGCCGCAACTGGCCGCTACTCCCCACCATCAATCTGGCGGCCCATCAGCGCGATCGCCTTCTGATAGACGCCCGCGGCATTCCAGGCCTGGATGGCCGCGAAATTCGGCTCGCCCGGCTGATAGCCGGCGCCCGCGCGCCAGCCATGCGCCTTCAAAAAGTTCGCGGTCGACATCAGCGCGTTGGCCGAGTTTTCGAGATTGCCGGTACCGTAGGCCAGAATGGCTTTTGGCATGAACTGCGTCTGGCCGACCTCGCCATGCATCGAGCCGCGCTGGCTGGCAGAGAGCGCGCCGCGATCGATCAATTGCAGCGCCGCGTAGAGGTGCTCGGTGAAATAGGCCGAGCGCCGGCAGTCATAGGCGAGCGTCGCGATCGAGGCGAGCATGTTCTGATTGCCGCGCTGGCTGCCGAATCCGGTCTCCATACCCCAGATCGCAAGCAGCGGCCCCGGCGGCACGCCATAGCGGCTCTGAATGGAGGCAAACAGCGCGGCCTGCGATTGCTTGAGCTGCCTCCCCCTCGCGACGATGGTGGTGGCCCCGCGCTTCGCCAGAAACTGATCGAGCGAGAGATTGAAACTGCGCTGGCCGCGGTCGGCATTGATGGTCGCTTGCGCATAGTTCGTCGCCATCAGGGCGGAGATTGTGGAGGCGCCGATGCCCTTGGCCTGCGCTTCAGCGGCGAATTGCTGCTTCCAGGCGGCATAGCCAGCGGCGGAGGTGCCGCATTGGGCGGCGTGGGCGTGGGGGCTTAAGGACGCGAACAATGCGACGGTGGCGCTGAAAGCAAATGCGATACGAAGCATGGAAAGACCATTCCTGAGAGAGCACTGCAAGTACGCATCGGTTTCTAGCACGTCCTCAGCCGCGCTTCGAGAGTTGCGGCAGATGCATGGGCAGAATCTGCTAGCCCTTGGCCATCTCGAAAACGGCCATGATTGCGACTAATTTGAATCGATCGATATGCCGGCCGTTCGTTGAACCGCCGCGTCGAATTGGTGGCGCTGTAACGCCAACGCGTGGGCCGACGCCCGCCTTGGCGCTTCCCAGGGACAATGGCCATGCCCAGGTCCAGTGGTTTAAAAGTCGGAATGGCAATTGTGATCGCCGCGCTCTTGGCAAGCCAGAATGCGGCCGCCCAGGCGCCAACGCTTTCCATCGACCCTTCACGATTGCCCCGTCTCGGCACCATCGACGAACGCTTTCAATCGTACAATGTAGAAATGGTCGAGGTCACCGGCGGACGGTTCTGGAAACCCTACAGGACGAGTGCCTCGGCGCCATCTGCTCGGGGCGCCGGTAACGCCGAAAATGTCCCGGCGGGCGTGAACCCCGATCACTACGCGTATCGGGCGCCGATCGACCTGTCGAACCGCCGGCTGCGTATCTTGGCGGCCGCGCTGGCCCCCGCCTACCTGCGCGTCAGCGGCACCTGGGCCAATAGCACCTACTTTGCAGAAAGCGATGCGACGCCTGCGACGCCGCCTGACGGCTTCCGCGCGGTGCTGAGCCGCGAGCGCTGGAAAAGCGTGATCGACTTTGCCCGCGCCGTCAGCGCAGAAATCGTGACGTCGATGGCCATAAGCCCCGGTGTCCGGGACGCAGCAGGCCGATGGCGGAGCGATCAGGCGCGTCGGTTGTTCGCCTACACCAGATCTATCGGCGGCAGAATTGCCGCCACCGAGTTCATGAACGAGCCGACGCTGGCCGCCATGGGGCGCGCGCCGAAAGGATACGATGCGGCGGCCTACGGGCGGGACTTTAAAGCCTTTGTTGCCTTCATCAGGGCCAGCGAACCGGATGTGATCGTTCTGGGCCCCGGTTCGATCGGCGAGACAACAGCGTCACAATCGCCCCCGCAATCCAGCTCCGATTTTCTTGGTACGCGGGATCTGCTTGCTGCATCCGGTCCCGGCATCGATGCTTTTTCCTATCATCACTACGGCGCCCTCTCGCAACGATGCTCCGGGATTCCGGGCCAGACCACACCAGAGGCCGCACTTTCGGAAAGCTGGCTTAAGAGCACGGAGCAAACGCTCTCGTTCTACCGATCGCTCCGGGACGAGTTTGCGCCTGACAAGCCGATGTGGCTGACCGAAACCGCCGAGGCCGCCTGCGGCGGCAATCCCTGGGCTTCCACTTTCCTCGATACGTTCCGATATCTCGATCAACTTGGCCGGCTTGCCAGGGCCGGCGTCCAGATGGTGGCGCACAACACGCTGGCGGCCAGCGACTACGGCCTGCTTGACGAGACGACGTTGCGACCGCGACCAGACTACTGGGCGGCGCTGCTTTGGCGCAGACTAATGGGCACGACCGTTCTCGACGCCGGCGTGCACGCTGGCGTGCACCTCTACGCGCATTGCCGACGAGGCATGCGTGGCGCCGTCACACTGCTCGCCATCAATACGGACAAGACGAGCGCCGCAAAGCTGCGATTGCCCGCGGCCAGCGAGCGTTACACGCTGTCGGCGGATCATCTGCAAAGCGCCAGCGTGAAGCTGAATGGAACGGTTTTGGAGCTCGGCCCAAATGACGATCTTCCGCGGCTCGCCGCGATGACATCGCCGCCGGGTTCGATCGAGATCGGACCGGCCACGATTGCTTTTCTCACGGTCGGGGATGCCAAGAATCCGGCATGCGCTTGAATTTCCTGCGGATGCCGGTCGCACAAATAGACCTTCAATCCACGTGCAGCCGAAGGCAGAGCACAGCGCTGGCCAGCGCTGAAACTCCCAGCAGCACCAGCACGCCGGGAAATCCGGTCAGCGCGAAGACGATACCGCCAAAGGTCACCCCGACCGTGCCGCCGAGAAAGCTGCACGAATTGAGTAACCCAGAGCCTTTCCCTGCCTGCGATTGGGGCAGCGTTGCAAGTCCGAGCCGCGGCGCCGAGGCGTAAATGAGCGCGATTCCAGCGCCGGCGACAAAGAGACCGGGCATCAGAAGAGCGAACCTTGCTTCGATCTGAAACGACGACCAGATAATTGCGCAGCCGAGCGCAAGCAAGAGCGATCCACCCGTCAGCATGCGCCGCACGCCGATGCTCATTCCAATAGTAGGAGCCGCTCGCGCGAAGGCAAACAGCGCAACCGAGAGCGGCAGCAGAGAAAGGCCGGCCGCAACGGCTGATATGCCGAGCCCATCAGCAGATTGCGCAAAGAGGTTGTAGTAAAGCAGCAGCGTCATGATGTCGAACATCACGAGAAACAAGAGGCCGGCGCCAATCGCGAAATTCCGGTTCGCGAACAGGCCGAAGTCGACCAGCGGCTGAGGGCGCCGCGTCTCCGTCCGCAGCAATAGAGGAAACGCGATCACCGCCAGCGCAAGCGGGACGATGGCAGACAGCGGGTTGGTGCGGACATGTGCCAACGCCTGCAATCCCGATATCAGCGTCACCATGAAGAGTGCGAGAAGGCCAAGTCCGCCCCAGTCCATCGAAATCGCGCGCCGGCCGCCGGCGCCGGGATGCCGCAGCAGCATCAGGCCGGCGGGCACCATCGCAATGACGTTCAGCCAGAAGATGAAGCGCCAGCCCGCGTAATGCGTCACGGCTCCGCCGACGAGCGGCCCGATGCTGAAGCCGAGCATCAGAAAACCGGTCCAGGCGCCGATCGCCTCCGGGCGCCGCTCGTCAGGTGCGGCTTCGGTCACCGCCGCAAGCGTTCCGGCCACGGCAAACGCGGCTCCCAGCCCTTGCAGCGCCCGCGCGCCGACCACCACGAAGCCGGCCGGCGCCAGCGCGATGAGCAGCGACGCAAGTGCGAACACGGCGATGCCGGCAATCGAGGACCTTCGCGCGCCGAGCTGATCCGCCGCGCCGCCGCCGACAATGATGAAGATGGCGGCGGTCAGGAGATAGGCATTGACCACCCATTCGAGCTCCGCCGGACCAAGCTGCAGGCTGCCCTTCATGTCGGGAAGCGCCGCCATGATCGCCGTGCTGTTGTCGCCCACCGCCAGCATGGCAAGGCAGCAGGCCATCAGCACCGGCTTGAGGTTGCTCTTCGCGTGGGAGGTTGCCAGCATCACCACCACCCCTTCCGTTCGTTCCAGGCGAACAGTATGCCGGCAAAGCGGTCATAGATAAATCGCGCCCACGCCGTCTCGCAAGGCAGACCGGCGCGCAGCGAGGATGATTGACAGCGGCGCCTCTATCGAGGACAAGCCGCGCATGCCAAAGAAACCCGGGACCAATCCCAAAGGCGAGTTCGCCTTTTTCAATGTCGTCTATGAAGACGACTCGCAGCGCTCCAACCGGCGCGTGCCTGCCGAATTGCTCGGCGGGCTCGACGGCGACGAGCCGGCGCGCGGCTACATCATGGAGCAAGACCGCGAGATCGCCGAGAAATCTGGCCGCCCACAGCTCAAGATCAAGAGCATCAGCCGCGTTGGGGCGAAGAAGAAGTAGGCTCGCAGGCAAGGCCCGATTGCATCAACCAACGTCGCGGTCGCTGGAGAGCGTGTTTTCCACGTTCTCAATTACCAGCGGAGCAAGCGGCACCCCTCTCCCTAACCCTCTCCCGCAAGGGGAGAGGGAACCCTACCGCCGATGCGTCCCTGACTCGTGCCAATCAGGTCAGGGATAGCCAAGATGCAATGCGAGGTGAGCACACTGGTACGGCTTCCTCCCCCCTTGCGGGGGAGGGTGGGGAGAGGGGTGGCCCCGGGCGCTGGCGTGAGAATTTGGCGCGACCTGAGCAGACAAAAACGGCGGGCATTCGCCCGCCGTTCTTTGTCTGGATGGATTGACGGGTCCCGTCTTCGCCGAGCAAGCAAGTCCGGCAATGACAGGCAGTACTAGTTATCGAGGAAGCTCCGCAGCTTCCGGCTTCTTGACGGATGCTTCAGCTTGCGCAGCGCCTTGGCTTCGATCTGGCGGATACGCTCTCTCGTGACCGAGAACTGCTGGCCGACTTCTTCCAGCGTGTGGTCGGTGTTCATGCCGATGCCGAAGCGCATGCGGAGCACGCGTTCTTCGCGCGGGGTGAGCGAGGCCAGGACCCGCGTGGTGGTTTCGCGCAGGTTGGACTGGATCGCCGCGTCGATGGGGAGGATCGCGTTCTTGTCCTCGATGAAATCGCCGAGGTGTGAGTCTTCCTCGTCGCCGACAGGCGTCTCCAGCGAGAGCGGCTCCTTGGCGATCTTCAGGACCTTGCGGACCTTCTCCAGGGGCATGCCGAGCTTTTCGGCGAGCTCTTCCGGGGTCGGCTCGCGGCCGATCTCGTTGAGCATCTGGCGGCTGGTACGCACGATCTTGTTGATGGTCTCGATCATGTGCACGGGGATGCGGATGGTGCGGGCCTGGTCGGCGATCGAGCGCGTGATCGCCTGCCGGATCCACCACGTAGCGTAGGTCGAGAACTTGTAGCCGCGGCGATACTCGAACTTGTCGACCGCCTTCATCAACCCGATGTTGCCTTCCTGGATCAGGTCGAGGAACTGCAGGCCGCGGTTGGTGTACTTCTTGGCGATCGAGATCACGAGACGCAGGTTGGCCTCGACCATTTCCTTCTTGGCCTGGCGCGCCTCGCGCTCGCCCTTCTGCACGCCGTGCACGATCTTGCGGAATTCGCCGATCTCAAGACCCGTCAGCGCCGCCAGCGACTGAATCTCGTGGCGGAGCTCCTTGATGCGGTCCTTCTCGTGATGGACGAAATTTTTCCAGCCCTTGGCCGATAATTTCGAGACGCGGTTGAGCCAGCGCGGATCGAGCTCCGAGCCCTGGTAGTTGCGCAAAAAGTCTTCGCGCGCGACGCCGTGGCTGTCGCCGAGGCGCAAGAGGCGGCCTTCGAACGAGACCAGCTTCTTGTTGATGTCGTAGAGCTGCTCGACGAGGCTGTCGATGCGGGCCTGGTTCAGGCGCAGCGACTTCACCTCGACGATGATCTCGTCCTTCAGCTTCTTGTACTTGCGCTCCTGCGAGGGCGAGAGCGACTCGCTCTGAAGCTGGTTGGCGATGTCCTGCTCCTGCAGGCGGCGCAGCTTCTTGTATTCGGAGGCGATCTTGTCGAAGGTCTCGACTACCTTCGGCTTCAGCTCGGCCTCGATCGCGGCCAGCGACATCTGGTTTTCGAACTCGTCGTCATCCATGTCGCCTTCGGCGGCGGCTTCCGCCGGATCCTTCTCTTCCGTCTCCACATCGCCCGCGGGCGCTGCGCGGAACGGGGTCGCCGACGGGGGAGCAGCCGGCGGCGCGACATGCGCGGGCGCGGCCTCGCCGTTGGCGGCCTGGCCGTCGCCCGCAGGGGCGGCGATCATTGCCGGGTTCATGTTGTTCTTGGCGTCGGGGCCAGCATAGGTGGCTTCGAGATCGATGATGTCGCGAAGGAAGATCTTTCCTTCGTTGAGCTCATCGCGCCAGATGATGATGGCCTGGAAGGTCAAGGGGCTCTCGCAGAGACCCGCGATCATCGCCTCGCGGCCGGCCTCGATGCGCTTTGCGATCGCGATTTCGCCTTCGCGCGACAGCAATTCCACCGTGCCCATCTCGCGCAGATACATGCGGACGGGATCGTCGGTGCGCTCGCCGGGTTCGGATTTCTTGACCTCGGTGACAGCCTTCGCCGTGACCTCGACAAGCTCGTTGTCGGTGTCGTCGTCGGCTTCTTCCTTCTCGGCCTCTTCATCGGCCTCTTCGGCCTCGGAGACGTTGATGCCCATGTCCGAGAGCATCGACATGATGTCCTCGATCTGCTCCGGCGAGGTGGTGTCGGAGGGCAAGACTTCGTTGAGCTGATCGAAGGTCACGAAGCCGCGCTTCTTGGCCTGCTTGATCATCTTCTTGACCGCGGCATCCGTCAGGTCGAGCAACGGCGACGGCGCGTCGGGGCTATCCTTCTCAGGGGCGTCCGCTGCCTTGTCGTCTTTTTCCTTGTCCTTAACCTGCAGCGTCTTTGCCTTGGTGGCCATTCATCAAGCTCCCGAAACGCGCTTCATGCGGGCGTGCGTCGCCGCCCGCGCTCTTCAACTCAATTCGTTCGAGATGACGTCGTTCGATCGTCACCTTGCTCTGTTCATTCGCCTTCGCATGATCGGTCGAAAGCGGCACCCGCTTTTCCGCACCATGGTTACGACGCGCAAAGGGCGGCGCAGACCGTCGCCACCCCTGCCTTTCGCATCACCGGTTTCTGTCTTTCGTAGCCCGAAGGCCCTTAAGCTTTGCTTAACCCTGTTTTTGCCGCCAAATCATGGATTTGGCGAGTCTTTTCGCGGGCTCGGCCAAGGCCGTCCGCATCATTTTTTAATCGTCAAACGCTTTTGCGGAACCGGCCCGAAAGCTCGCCAAAACCCTCAATCAGGGCCTCGGTGCCATCGAGGGAGTCCAGCCGGGCGCCGACATCCTTCAGCCACGCCAGATTGGCCTCGCTGGTCTCCTCGGCCAATGCCAGTTCGGCATCTTTCTTCTCCCTAAGTAGGGCGTGCGTTTTCTGATGCAAGACAACGAGTTGCTGCCAAGTGGCCAAAACGTCCTCGCGCGCCGCGCCGGGGCGGGCGGCCCACACCGCCACCGTCGTGATCGCTCGCTCAACCCGTTGAAGAACCTCGCCTAATCCACGCGCTTCGAGATCCGCGCGCATTTTCTCGGCCTGCTCCTCGACGTCGGGAGAATGATGATGGTCGTTGGCGAAGGCCGTAATAATACCGGCGCGGAGCTTGGTGGCCTCGGGATGCGCCAGTTCCAGCATAGCCACCTCCTCCAGATGATCGTGCAGCAGCCAAGGGTGGTTAATCAGGGATTGCAGGATCAAGGCCTCGCGGCGGGACATCGCGCTGCGCTGGCCGCGCATGATCGGGCTGGACGCAAGCTGGGGGCTCGCCGCCTGGTAGGGGCCGGGGGCGATTCCTGAAGTTATCCCCAGCGGGCGGCCGCGGGGGGCGAATCGGCCGGCCGGACTCGCTCCGCGCGGGGCAAACGCGCGGGGTGATTCGGGGCGGCCGGTCCGGAAATTACCCCGGCCGTAACCGCCGCGGCCAGCATCGGGCGCAAAGGTGCGCTGCAGGCGCTCGGCGAGATCCTGGCGATAGTAGCGACGCACGACCTCGTCGCGGATGCCGTTAGAGAGTTCGTTGATACGCGCTTCCAGCGCGGCGCGCCGTTCGGGAGTCGCAAACGTGCCGCCTTCGATCTCGCGCGACCAGATCATATCGGCGAGCCCGCGCGCGGCGCCGATCACCTCCTCGATCGCAACCCGGCCCCCGGTGCGGGCGAGGTCATCGGGGTCCTGTCCCTCCGGCAGCAGCGCGAAGCGCAGGCTTTTGCCGGGCGCAAGATTGGGCAGCGCCAAGTCGGCGGCGCGGTACGCTGCTTTTCGCCCGGCGCGATCGCCGTCGAAGCAGAGGATCGGCTCGTCCGCCATCTTCCAGAGCAGTGCGAGCTGGTTTTCGGTGAGCGCGGTGCCGAGCGGGGCGACGGCGCCGGCAAAGCCTGCGGTGACCATGGCGATGACATCGACATAGCCTTCGACCACGATCAGTGGCGAGCCGTCATGCGCCGCCTGTCGCGCAGTGGCGAGGTTGTAGAGATTGTCGCCCTTGTGAAACAGCGGGGTTTCCGGCGAGTTCAAATATTTTGCCGAAACGTCCTTTTCCAGCGCGCGGCCGCCGAAGGCGATGACGCGGCCTCTGGCGTCGGCGATCGGAAACATCACGCGATCGCGGAAGCGGTCGTAAGGAACGGGAATATCGTCGCCGCCGACGAGCAGCCCCGCTTCCACCATGTCCTCGGTGGAAATGCCCTGCGCGCCCAGATGCTCCTTCAGCGCAAAACGCTCGCCCGGGGCATAGCCGAGGCGAAACTGCAATTGCGTCGCCGACGAAATGCCACGGTCGCCGAGATAGCCGCGCGCCTTGGCGCCGTTCCGCGAGGCCAGCGTATCGGCAAAGAATTTTGCCGCGAGTTCCATCACGTCGTGCAGCGTCTTGCGGCGCTGCTCGTGGCGCGCGGCATCTGGCGTTGCCGCCGGCAGCGGCAGGCCGGCCATGGCGGCGAGGCGCTCAACAGCCTCCGGAAACGAGACGCCTTCCGTCTCCATGACGAAGTCGAAAATATTGCCGTGCTTTCCGGTCGAGAAGCAGTGATAAAACTGCTTCTGGTCGTTGACCGTGAAAGAGGGTGTCTTCTCCTGTTGGAACGGCGACAGCCCCTTAAACTCCCGCCCCGCTCTCTTCAGCTTGACGCGCCGGCCCACGACTTCCGAAACTGAAAGCCGGGCGCGCAGTTCGTCGAGAAATTGGGGCGTGAAGCGCATGGGTGGAGTTTTGCCGAGTCGTAGGGCCGTGCCAACCGACCATGGATATAGGGCCGGGCCGCTAAAAGGCGAAGTCGGCCGGATTTCTCGCCGCTATTCACAGCCCCATCCGTCATTCTGGGGCGTCCGAAGGACGAACGCGGAATGACGGAGACACCTTGAATCGCCGCCGGTTCCGCGCTTCCATAGCCGCATGTTCGCGATCTTCCGGGGTGGCAGGAGCGGGGCGTGGCGGGTGACGCGGTTTGCGCCGGTCAAGGGCGCGTCGCTTTCGCCGACGCCTTCGCTGTCGGTCGTGCATTCCCTGTCGATCACGCTGCCGATCCTGCCCTCGCCGACCTCGTGGCGGCTCGCCGGCTTCGCCAGCCATCTGCGCTATACCGAGCGCGCCGAGAAGACGCAGCTTGACGCCGTGCGGGCCGAGATCGGCCGACCTGAGGCAACCTTTGCGGCGCTGATCCCGATCAAGAAATCGGCGGCGTGGTGGGAGCTGACGCAGGAGGAGCGGCGGCAGATCTTTGAGGATAGATCCCACCACATAGCCGACAGCCTGAAATACCTGCCGGCGATCGCCCGCCAGCTTTATCACAGCCGGGACCTCGGCGAGCCCTTCGACTTCCTGACCTGGTTCGAATACGCGCCCGCACATGCGGAGGAATTCGAGGAGCTGGTTCGCACGCTGCGCGCCACCGAGGAATGGCGCTATGTCGAGCGCGAGGTGGATATCAGGCTGGAGCGCGAGCGGCTGGATGCGGGCTGACTCGTCCTACATCTCCAGAAACTTCCCCGAGGCGATGCGCGGCAAGCCGGCGACCGGCCAGTTGTAGACATAGGTCCACGCCTCGCCGGCGGTGCCGTCTTGCAGCGACAGCGGCAGCATGCGGCGGATGTATTCGGTCGGTTCCGGAAACCCGGCGCCACAGGCCTCATACATGTCGAACTCGGCCAGCAACGCGTCGCGATCGCGCAAACGATAGAGCTCACCGAACACGACGTCGTTGGCGTCATCCGACAGCACCAGCCCCGGATAATGCTTGATGAGATAAAGCCGGCCGCGGCAGGTGGCGGTGCCCAAAAAATCCGCACTGCGCGACAATAGCTGCGCCATCGGATGGTCGAAGCCGCGCATCAGCGTGCCGTAGACGAACAGTCGATCTGAAATCATGGGATTTCTATGTCATTGCGCGCGAAGCGATGCAATCCGCCGGGGGTCTATCGCCAAAACCGTCTTGTGGGGAAGCATCCGGAGCGGCATCGTTAAGCCATTATCGATTCGGATACGTCTCCTCGACCAGCAACGCTCAAGGAAGATACGTTGAACGACGCCGCCGGCCCCGCCCCGCTCCTCAGCGCCGAGGATGTTCCTCCGGTCCACGAATACAACACCGCAGGCCGCTCGCCCTTTCTGCTCACATGCGACCATTATGGAAGGCTCATTCCGCGCGTGCTCGGCGACCTCGGCCTGCCCGAGAGCGAGTTGACACGCCATATCGCCTGGGACATCGGAATTGCCGGCGTCGCGGAAGCGCTCGCAAAGCATCTCAATGCCCATCTGATCGTGCAGCGTTACTCACGGCTCGTCATCGACTGCAACCGCCCGCCGCACGTCGCAAGCTCGATCCCGCGCATCAGCGAGGCGACCACGATCCCCGGCAATGAAGGCATTTCGCGCGAGGCGGCCGCGATACGGCGGGCGCAGATCTTCGATCCCTACCACCGGCGCATCGACGAGATCATCGACCAGCGCGGAAACGCTGCCATGCCGACCGTGCTGGTATCGCTGCACAGTTTCACGCCGGTCTATGCCGGGATTGCACGGCCCTGGCATATCGGCACGCTCTACCACCGCGACAAGCATCTGCCGCCGCGCTTGCTGCAAGCGTTTCGCGCCGAGGGCGATCTGGTGGTCGGCGACAACGAGCCTTATGCGGTCAGCGACGAGACCGACTACACGATCCCCGTCCATGGCGAGGCGCGCGGGCTGATGAATACAGGGATCGAAATCCGTCAGGATTTGATCTCGGATCCCGCCGGCGAGAAAGCCTGGGCGGAGCGGCTGGCGCGGATACTTGGGGAGATCGAGGAGATGTTGCGCAGGCAGCAATTAATCGCGTCTCGCCAAGGCGAAGGTCGCGCTCCCTTGCAGCTCGCGGCCGATCGGGACTAGCTACATCACTTGGATCGCGAGCTTACCGCGCCCGCGTCAGTGCCAGCCAGATGCCGCCGCCGATCATGAAGCCGCCGGAGACGCGCGACACCAGCCGCGTCCGCTGCTTGGAGAAGAACATTCGCGCGCGTCCGGCCAGCAGCGCGTAGACCGCGTCGGTCGATGCCGCGATCACCATGAAGGTGACGCCGAGCAGCGCTACCTGCGGGAAGTGGTCCTTCTCCATATCCATGAACTGCGGAATGAACGCGCCGAAGAACACCAGCACCTTCGGGTTGGAGAGCAGCACCAGAAGCCCCTGCAGAAAGAAGCCGCCGCGCGGCGGCGGTGGCGGCTCGTCGGCGTTGACGCCTTCCGCAGGCTGCCAGATCAGCTTGATGCCGAGCCATATCAGATAGGCGGCGCCGGCAAAGCGCACCCAGTCGAACCAGTAGCCCATCGTCGCCATCAGCGACGTCAGCCCGATCGCGACGATGCCGATCACGATGGCAAGGCCGGTTTGCGCGCCGGCGCAATTGATCAGCGCCGCGCGGGTGCCGTGCCGCAGGCCGTTCGCGATCAGCAGCGTGACGACGGGACCCGGCAACAGCGCGAGCGCAATGCAGGCGGCGACAAAGGCGAGATAGACCTGAAGGGACATGGGGGGAACTCGGTGGGAGAGCGGTTACGTCATTATGCATGCGGGGGCGAAAGATGGAAGCTGCGCTTCCTGCTCCCTCTCCCCGTCTTAACCGTCATCGCCCCTCCATCGCGGCCATCATCCAGCGCGTCATTTCGCGGGTCGCCAGCAACGCCAGCGCCGCGCGCCGCGTTTCCCACGCGTCACCGTTACCGTGCGCGACGGCAACGAGGAGGTCGCAGCGGCGCGAGACGGCAATGCCGATGGCAGCGCGCCGCGAACCATCGGATGGTTTGAGATCATAGGCCCTGGTCCGCCCGGCCATATCGGCGACCTGCACGACCTCGCCTGGCGCGAACGGCACGAAATATTGGCTGATCAAATCAACATCCGCGACGCGGTCGACTTCGTCGTCGTCGGCGACGCCGCGGTCGCAGTTGCAGAAGCCGATTTTCGGCCGAACGTATACCTCGATGCCATCGCCACACGACGCGCCGCGGCAACGAAACGCGCGTCCCGCGGGCCAGCCATCGCGCGGGAACGACCAGGCGATCTCCTGCCACGAGCCTTTCTGTTCACCTTGGCGCGGCACGATGTGCTGGTAGGCCGCGGCACCCAACAACGCACCGAGCGCGGCGGCCGCAACAACGATGACCGGCCATCGACGCATCACCGCCTCATCACGGCAGGCCGGCGACGGCGCGCGCCGGGCCGGTCAGTTCCAGGATGTGCAGGCCGGTATTGGCGCGATCGACGATGTAGATGTAGCCGCGCTCGTCGGTTTCGACATTGTTGGTCTGGATCGCGACCTTGCAGCGATCCTTGCCGTCGATCTTGACGCAGCGCTTGTCGGTCGCGGCCGTGATCGACGGGATGAAATAGCCGACCTCCCTGGGATGATAGGGATCGCGAATGTCGAGCGCGCGAACGCCGGCATTGAAGAAGGCGATGAAGGCCATCTTCTTGTAGAAGACCTGTGCCATGCTCTCGTTGGAAGAATGCGCGCCGAACCGCCCGCCCCGTTCGCAGAACGTCCCGCTCGCTTCCGGCACGGTGTAGCTCGAAATCATCATCGGCGCCTTCTCGACCGTGACGTCGGCGAACCACACCATCTGCCGCGGCTCGTTGCATTCGTTCAAAATCGCCTCGTCGACGATCATCACGATGTCGCGGGTTTTGCCGTCCTTGTCGCGCGCAAATTCCGCAATTTGCATGCCCGGCATCGGAAACGTCGTATGCGCGCCGTTGAATGGCGACATCGTCAGCCGCGCAATTTCCGGCGAGCGCAGATTGTCCGGGGTTGGCTCTTTGGGCCCGCCCAGCAATTTCTCGCGATCGACGATCTGCAAAATCCCGCCCTTGTTGGTGCCGTAGCCGAAATAGACCCGGTTGCCGGAAGGTCCCGTCGAGATCGGCCCGTGCAATTCGGTCGGCACTGCACCGGTCGAGCCCGGCTCCTGGCCGGGCAGACCGAAATCGCGGATCTTTTGCGGGTGCGCGGGATCGGAGAGATCATAGACCTGCGTCATGCGGCGCGTGCGCCAGTCCGGCGCGCCCGACACCAGGAAGGCAATGCCGGTGTCGCATTCCCACCAGCTCTTGTGCGTGTCCTTCAATCCCGCAATCCGCCTGATCAATACGGGACTGGCGGGATCGGCAACGTTCCAGATTTCATGCGCCTCGCCGCCGAAGGTGCGCAGCATATAGACCGCGTTGCGATCGCCCTTCGGCAGCGCCTTGCCGTCGCAAATTCGCACCATCTGCGCGCCGCCGCCTTCATATTTGCCCTCCTGGCCCGGCAGGTGACGCAGATATTTCGGCTGCGAGGGATCGGTGACGTCGACGATCGACGTGCCGTTCGGCTCAGTCTTGCCGGTCTGCGGATTGAGCGGCGCGGGAATCTCGTCGCTGCCGCCGTGATGGCCGATATAGGCGATCCAGCGGTCGCCCTGATGATGGATGGTGGGCTGGTAGGCGCTGCGCGCCTGCAGGTCGCTGGTTCCAACCAGCTTCATGTTGAGCGCTTCAGGCGGCGCCCCAATCACTTGTTGCTGCGCGAAAGCGATGCCTGACGATGCAAGGAAACAGATCGCGAAAGAGGCTGCGAGTTTGAGGCGACCACTCATGTTCCACCCCGACTGTTTAAGGCCAGTCTGCGCTGGCTGACCGCACGATAACACAGGCTGTGGACCGCGCCCAACCTTGACATGCAACCTTTTGGTTGCCTAATATCTGCCCCATGGATGAGGTCTTCAAAGCGCTTGCCGATGCGTCGCGGCGCTCGCTGTTGGACAGGCTTCACGCCAGAAACGGACAGACGCTGAACGAACTTTGCGACGGCCTCGACATGACGCGGCAGGCCGTCACCAAGCACCTTGGGATTCTCGAGGCGGCCAACCTCGTCACGACACTGAGACATGGCCGCGAGAAGCTGCACTACCTCAATCCGGTTCCGATCCATCAGATCGGCGAACGCTGGATCAAGAAATTCGAGCGCGGGAAACTCTCCGCGCTCTCGGAGTTGAAACGACGGTTGGAGAAGCGTGATGAGTAAGCCGGAATTCGTCTACGTCATCTATATCGAGACCACGCCGGAGAAATTGTGGGAGGCACTGACGTCCAGCGCGTTCTCCAAACGCTACTGGTTCGGCACCGAGCTGAAGTCCGACTGGAAGGTTGGTTCGCCGCTGGCGCTGGTCATGAACGGCACCACGACCGATACCGGGGAGATTCTCGAGGCCGACCGGCCGCGGCGGCTCTCCTACACTTTCAAGCACGTGACCAACGAGGCATACCGCAACGAGAAGGCTACGACGGTGGTCTTCACCATCGAGCAGCACGGCAGATTCGTGAAGCTCACGCTCACGCATGAAGGTTTTGCAGAGGGCAGCAAGCTGTTGGACGGCATCTCCAAGGGATGGCCGGCCATTATGTCCAGCCTCAAGAGCCTGTTGGAATCCGGCACTGCGCTCGAAATTCCGGTTTCCGCTCTCGGCATCGAAGGTGTGTCATGAACATCAAAGACTTCAAGCCTGCCATTGTCTACACGATCTACATCGCCTCGACGCCGGAGAAAGTGTGGGAGGCACTGACGCAAGCGGAGTTTTCCAGGCAGTATTTCTCCGGCCAGGCGGTCGAGGTCGATCTCAGGGTCGGCGGCGCCTTCATCATGCGCACGCCGGACGGCGCCCTGCATATCTCGGGCGAGGTGATCGAGTGCGAACCGCTGAGGAAGCTCACCGTCACCTTCAACGTCAACTGGCCGGCGCTGCTCGAAAAGCTCGGGCCGACGCTCGTCACCTACGAGATCGAGCAGGCCGGCGATGTAGTCAAACTGACGATGCTGCAGTCGCATGACCGGGAGATCAGCGACGACATCCTGTCCGGCGGACGTACAGGCTGGCCTGCAATCCTGTCGAGCCTGAAGAGCCTGCTGGAGACCGGCACCGCGCTGACAATCAAGATGCAGCCGCCGGAGCGAATGCTGGCCGCGCTGAAGGAACTGGGGATCGGGACACCGTAGGTCTCGCTGTCGTCAGCTGTTCGTCGTCCCTGCGTTCGCACTAGGGCATCTACACGCTTGCCGGGCCATATACGAGGAGTTGGAAGCGAGCCATTCCCATGTGGAAGGTGATTGGTCCAGGTGGGCGATGAGAGGCGTAACCGGTCCATCCGCCGAGCTTTGCGATGATCCATGCCGCCCAGGCGACAGTGTTGGGGCGATGGTGGTTCTTCTGGAGCTCGGTGCGGCCTTTCAGGGTTTTGTTGATGGCCTTGAGCGCTTCGATCTCGTCCGGCGTGAACACAAATTCGACCTGCAATTGTTCGCCGCCATTGCGGGCTTGAACGAGCTGGATGACGATACATGCTACTCTGGTGGCGATCGCCACGAGTTTGATCAGGCCTTCAGCGCTGTCGAGCTGACTATCCTCGATGCGCAGACCCTGGCTCTTCAGCGAGCGAAAGAGCTGTTCGATGATCCAGCGCTGCTTGTACCAGGAGACGATCCGCCAGGCATCGGCGGCGGTGACGACCGGATGAGTGGTCAGGAGCAACCAATGAATGGGCTTGGCGCTCTTCGGGGGGTGCAACTCGACGACCTCCACGAAGCTGACTTTGACGCCCTGTGGCAGGTCTTTCACGCCGGGGCGCTGCGGTCGTTTGAGCACAACGGTTCCCAGGCGCATGGAGAGGTGGGCCTGGCGACCGTGGCGATCCATTCGCTTTGGTAGATCGATCACCGCCTTGTCGCAGAAGCGGGCCCGCGCGACCGCCTGATAAAGCGTGCCGCCATCGACCAGCGCATGGTCGTGCATGGCGCGCGACAGGAGGTGGACATTGTCAGCGGGTGTCAGCGACCAGTGAGCAAAGAAATCCCCCTCGCGGTCGTTGACGACGGTGATCATACGAGCAGCGACCAGAACCTCGCAGCCTTGCTTAGCCGTCGTCACCCAGCGCGCCGATTCCTTGTCGGCCAAGGCGCGCTTCTCGTGAGCGATCCTGGCCTTGCGCTTGCGCGTCCACACCTCACCGCCGGTGAGCCCGAGACAGACCCCGCTATCGGCATCGACCGCCATCATGGCATGCAGCAGCACGCCGCGAGCATTGCCTTTGCCGACCTTGCCCAAGTCGCGCCGATGTCCCGGACGAGTGTGGAAGTTGATCTCGCTGGTGTCCTGGATCGACAGCACATGACGCCCGCTGACCGCCATCGACGTCTGCAGGCTCCAGCCTTCAATCAGCTTGTCGATCGTGACTTGCGGATTGTTCACAAACCGCCAGAACGCCATGTTCGCGGCCCAGTTGCCCTGCGCCATCTGGCGCAAACAGACACTGCGCGTGCAAAGCATAGCCCGGAGAAGCGCCGCCCCCTTTTATCGAGGCGAACGTCTCCAAACTTACCCAGGGACAAATCCGGTTCCTGCTGCATCTCTGGCGCTCCTTCGAATCAAAGCGCCAGAGAGAGAATCATACAAAACGCTGCGGCGAACGCACATCATGCCGCCCCGAGTCAATCTGTCGCGTCCCCAAGACGTGTAGATGCCCTAGTGCGTTCGCAGGGACGACGGTGACCGGGATACAGTTCTCCGCGAGTGGACTCATGCCCGCCTAAGGGATATTGCAGCACGAGTCTAAGATGGCACGCAGATTCAACGTTATTCTATCGCAACACGAACCGCTGATTTGAGCGCGGAACGACGCACCGATGAGCCTGCGCACACGGCTATTGATACTGGTCATCGCCGCGATGCTGGTGCCGGCCATCCTTGTGGGACTGCGCTTCGTGCAGAATCGCGCAAGCGAAATCGAAGCCGCACGCGCCAGCCTGTCGGCGACCGCCAACGATATCTCAAGCGATCTCGATGAGAAAATTCAGGGCACGGCCCAGCTTCACTATGGTCTGGCCCGCGCCCGCGACCTCGATACGCGCGACAAGGCGGCTTGCTCCGCCTTCCTGTCCGCCGTGCGCGAAGAGTATCCGCGGTACACCGGCATTTTGACCATCAATCCGGACGGCAGCCTGTTCTGCGACTCGTTGCGAACCGACCGGACGCTCGATCTCAGGGATCGCGAATATTTCAAGCGGGCGCTGGTTGCACACGGCACCGTCACACTCCAGCCTGTGTTCGGCCGGTTGACGGGGACCTCCGTGTTGCAGATCGCCTATCCCGTTCGCTCGGAAACAGCAGAGCTGAAATTCATCCTGCTCGCCTCGTTCAATCTGAAGAAATTCGCCGATGACCACGACAAGCGGCTGTCGAACGACAATCAGATTCTGCTCGTCGACAGGAACGGCACGATCCTCGTCGCGCCCGAGGGCAAGGACTGGACCGAACCGCCCGGCACATCGATGGCAACTTCGGAGCTGTTCCGGTTTGCGACCTCACCGAATCATGAGTCGTTTCGCGAAGTAACCGGGCGGGACGGCCGAACCCATGTCTGGTCCGCCGCGCGTTCCCCCTCGGTGCGCGATGCCGGGCTTTACCTTATGGTCGGGCGGGCCAAGGACGGTCTGGTGGCCGCAGCCAATCGCCGCCTCTACGAGGACCTGGCGATACTTGCGGTGGCCTCGCTGCTGTTGCTCGCAGGCGTATGGGTTCTGGCGACGATGAGCATCGGTCGTCAGGTCGGACGCCTGGCTGCGATGGCGACGAAGCTTGGAGTTGGCGATCTGAGCGCGCGGATTGCTCCACCCCATCCGCGCGGCGAGCTCGGCGGGCTGATGACATTGCTCAACGGCACCGCTGAATCGCTCCAGCATCAGCGCGCCGCCATCGACGAGCTCAACCTGAAGCTGACCCAATCCCAGAAAATGGAGGCGATGGGTCAGCTCACCGGCGGCGTGGCGCATGATTTCAACAACCTGTTGACCGTCATTCTCGGCAATGCGGAGCACCTTGCCGAGAAGCTTGCGACACACAAGGAACTGCAAAAGATCGCCGAGAGCATCGCGACCGCCGCCGAACGCGGCTCGGACCTGACGCGCAGCCTGCTCGCGTTTGCGCGCAAGCAGCCCTTGATGCCGAAGCACATCGACATCGGCCAGAAGATCGTCGGCATGGAGCAGTTGCTGCGCCGGACGCTCGGAGAGCATATCGAATGTGAATTCCGTCTTGATCAAGAGCTGTGGCAGGCCAGCGTCGATCCCGGCCAACTGGCGTCGGCACTGCTCAACCTGGTGCTGAATGCGCGCGACGCCATGCCGCTCGGCGGCAAGCTGACGGTCGAGGTGCAAAATACGTCACTCGGTGAATCCGACGTGGACGTCAACGGTGAGGCGCGTCCCGGCTATTATGTCATGATCGCCGTGACGGATACCGGCACCGGCATGACGGCCGAAGTCGCCAGCCGCGCCTTCGAGCCGTTCTTCACCACCAAGGAGGTGGGCAAAGGCACGGGTCTCGGCCTGAGCATGGTTTACGGATTTGCGCAGCAATCCGGCGGGTCGATGCAGATACGCTCCGAACCGGGACATGGCACCGCCGTCAAGCTGTTCTTCCCCCGCGTTGGGGCAATTCAGACGACCGCCGCGCCGTCCGCCGGTCAGCCGGCCGCGCCCACAGGCAGCGAGACCATTCTCGTCGTCGAGGACGACGACATGGTGCGCCGCTATGTTGAAGGTGAATTGAAGGCGCTCGGCTATCGCGCCATCGTCACACGCAACGCGGCCGCGGCGCTCGAAATATTGCGCGGCCCGGACAGCATCCATCTCCTGTTCACGGATGTCGTGATGCCCGGCGGCATGTTCGGAACCGAGCTTGCGAAGCAAGCAGCCCGCCTGCGGCCTCAGTTGAATATCCTCCTGACTTCCGGCGATAGCGAACATCCCGTCGAGGCGATCGATGGGGCCGGCCGCGACGTACGGATTTTGAACAAGCCCTACCGTCGGCACGATCTGGCAGCGATGCTGCGTTCGGTCCTGAAGGCGAGTTGACCTCACTGTCGTCCCTGCCTCCGTGCGCAATCGCGCACTCGGCGCAGGGACCCATACTCCGCGGCCTTTGTTGCCGGAAAGGACAGATAACGACCGGCGTACAAAACAACTTCCGCTGGTGGTTATGGGTCCCTGCGTTCGCAGGGACGACGAAATAGAGGCGAGAATCCCTCAACTTGTCGCCCCTGCGAAGGCAGGGGCCCATAACCACCGGCTTTCGTTGTGTGATAAGGTGTCTGCTACCGCGCTTCCTCGATAGATCACGCGGTATCGGCCCCTGCGTTCGCGGGGACGACGAAACTAACCCAGCGCCCGCAACTCGCGCCGCAACACCTTTCCCGTTGCGGTCATCGGCAGCGTGTCGGCGAACTGCACGAAGCGCGGGTATTCGTGGGCGGCGAGCTGCACTTTCACGAACTCCTGGATTTCGCGCGCCAGCGCATCGCTCGCGGCAAAGCCCGGGCGCAGCACGATCCAGGCCTTGATGGATTCGGTGCGGATCGGATCGGGTATGCCGACCACCGCCGACATCGCCACCGCCGGATGCTTCATCAGCGTATGTTCGATCTCGGAGGGGCCGACGCGATAGCCGGCGGTGGTAATCACGTCGTCCTCGCGGCTGACGTACCAGAAATAGCCGTCCTCGTCCTGCACGCCGAGATCGCCGGTCAGCAAAAATTCGCCGGCATATTTCTTCGCGGTCGCTTCCGGGTTCTTCCAATATTCGATCATGGTGCAGGGACAGGGCTGGCGCACGCCGATGATGCCGCGCTCCCCCCTGGGCAATTCCTCGCCGCGATCATTGACGATGCGGACGTCGAAGCCGGGTGTCGCCTTGCCCATCGAACCGGGGCGGATCGGAAACAGGTTCGAATTGCTGCCGATCACGAGGTTGCATTCAGTCTGGCCGAACACTTCATGCGCGTCGATGCCGAAGGTTTCGCGCACCCAGCCGAGCAATTCGCCGCCGAGCGATTCACCGCCGGTAAAAATGCTGCGCAGTTTTACGCCGGAATTTTTCACGCCGGCCTGCCGCATCAGTTTCAGCGCGGTCGGCGGCAGGAACGTGTTGCGGATGCTTAAGTCCGCCATCATCGCCATCGCTGCCTGCGGCTCGAATTTGCGGGCGCGATGGCCGACCAGGGGAATGCCGTGATACCAGAACGCCAGCAGGCCGTTGATCAGCCCGCCGATCCAGGCCCAGTCGGCCGGTGTCCACATCAGGTCGCCGGGCCGCGGCAGGAAGTTGTGGCACATCTCGACATTCGGCAGATGGCCGAGCACCACGCGATGCGCGTGCAGCGCGCCCTTCGGATTGCCTGTGGTGCCGGAGGTGTAGATGATCAAGGCGGGATCGTCGGCTGCGGTGTCGACGGTCGCAAAATCCGGCGACGCGGCCTTCAGCGAGGACCAGAACGGCTTCGTGCCGGGAGGCGCGCGGTCGCCGATGACGTAAACGTTCTTTAGCTCAGGAAGATGATTGCGTATTTTCGCAAGCTTCTCCCAACCGGCCTCGTCGGTAACGACAGCCTTGGCCTCGGAATTCGACAGGCGGAACTCCAGCGCGTCCTCGCCGAACAGCGCGAACAGCGGGATCGAGATCATGCCGGAACGAAACGCGGCGAAATGCGCGATCGGCAGTTCAAGAGATTGCGACAGGAACACCGCCACGCGGTCGCCGCGCGACAGGCCGTCGGCTTTCAGGACGTTGGCAAAACGGCGCGACTGCTCCGCGACGTCGTCGAAGGACGTGCGCGTCGTGGCGCCGCCCTCGTCGACATAGATCAGCGCCAGCCGGCCTGAGCCATCCCCATGCCGGTCGCAGCACGCGGTTGCCATGTTGAAGCGAGCGGGAATGTCCCAGCGGAAGTTGCGGTAGAGTTCGTCGTAGGTTGAGGCTTCGGTGAGCATGTTGGGCGACCCATCCCTAACGTCCGTC
Organism: Bradyrhizobium sp. AZCC 1721; assembly: GCF_036924715.1. Classification (NCBI taxonomy): domain Bacteria; kingdom Pseudomonadati; phylum Pseudomonadota; class Alphaproteobacteria; order Hyphomicrobiales; family Nitrobacteraceae; genus Bradyrhizobium; species Bradyrhizobium sp. AZCC 1721. The sequence continues at coordinate 6,253,818 of NZ_JAZHSB010000001.1, forward strand.
ATGGCCCGGCTTGTTGCCGGCCATCAACGTTCTTGTTGCTTACCGCGAGTTTAAAGACGTGGATGCCCGGGACAAGCCCGGGCATGACGCGGAGCGAGGTTTTGCAGCCCTGACTTAAGGCGCCCGCGCCTTCTCCATCGCGAGCTCGACCTCGAGGCTTGCGAGGTCCCGATAGATCGAGGCGACGGCGAGCACGCGGCCGTTGCGCTTGTATTGCAGCAGGCAATCCTTGCCGGGGATGTCGCCGTCGACGATGGTTTCGTCCCATTTCTCGGCGTAGCCGACATAATTGATCGGCACATCGTAGTGCTGGCTCCAGAAAAACGGCACCGCATGGAACGGCTCGCGTTGCCCAAGCATGTTTCGCGCGGCGGTCTGGCCCTGACGCTCGGCCACCACCCAATGTTCGACACGAATGGTCTCAAGGGAATGCGGATCGGGCCAGCGCGCAATATCGCCCGCGGCATAGATGCCGGGGACGCTGGTTTCCAGATAGGCATTGACCGTGACGCCGCGATCGATCGCCAGCCCGGCCTGCTCGGCCAATTCAAGGCGCGGACGCACGCCGACGCCGACCACCACGATATCGGCGTCGATCGCGCCGCCGCTTTTCAGCGTCGCGCGTTTGCCGTCGATCCCGGTTACGGTGTCGCCGAGATGGAAGATGACGCCGTGCTCTTCATGCAGGGCACGAACGAAGTCGCCCATCTCAGACCCCAGCACGCGCTCCATCGGCCGCTGCTCCAGGCCTACGACATGGACCTCGATATTTCTGGCGCGCAGCGACGCCGCGACTTCGAGGCCGATGAAGCTCGCGCCGATCACGACCGCGCGTCGCGCGCCGCCGGCCGATGCGATGATGGCGCGGGAATCGGCCAGCGAACGCAGCACGTGGACGTGTGGCTGATCTGCGCCCGGTATCGGCAGGCGCACCGGCTCCGCGCCGGTCGCCAACAGCAAGCGGTCATAGGAGATGGTCTCGCCGCCTGATGTGACGACATGGCGCGCGTTGGGATCGATCGACGTAACCTCGGTGTTGAGCCGCAGGTCGATCTTCGCCTCGGCGTAGAAATCATCCGGCCGCAACGGCACCCAGTCCTCCGGCGCGCTGCCGGCGAGATAGTCCTTTGACAGGTTCGGCCGGTCTACCGGTGCCGCGGCATCATTGCTCAGCATCACGATGCTGCCGCGATAATCCTGCCGCCGCAGCATCTCGGCGGCGGCAAACCCTGCCGCGCCACCGCCGACGATCACGATTTTGCCGGGCGCATCGACGGCGCCCTTCACCTGCGGCTTGGGCTGTTCAAGCTTCTCCCGAACAAAGATGCGACCGTCTTGCTGCTCGACCTTCCAGACCGCGACCGGACTGAGCGCCGGCGCCCGGGTAGCTTCGCCGGTGCGCAGGTCAAAACAGGCATGATGCCAGGGACAGCGGATTCCCTGGCCCGTCACGAGACCTTCGGCGAGCGGCCCGTGATAATGGGTGCAATGGGCGCCGATCGCGAAGAGCTCCGAGCCCGAACGCACCAGCAGCACTTCATCGTCGCCGACATGGCCGAGCAACATCTCCCCTGCGAATTCGGACGGGGCTATGCCCTTTGACAGATCGGGACCGGCGGGCAGAGCTTGCTGGTCAGCCATGCCTTCCTCCGCTCGCGTTGCGATACGTCATCGCTCCGAGTTTGACTCAAACGATGTTTCATCAGCACGAAGGTTCCCGAGCGTAAAAAATTTATCCTGATAGCGCCGCCTTCACCAGGCCGCTGGCCTTGCCGAAATCCATCTGCCCGGCGAATTTCGCGCGCAGCACGCCGATCACCTTGCCCATGTCCTTCATGCCGGCAGCGCCGGTCTCGGCGATCGCGGCCGAGATCGCGGCCTTCACCTCGTCGTCCGACATCTGCTTCGGCAGATAGGCTGATATCACCGCGATCTCCTCGCGCTCCTGCGCGGCAAGCTCGGCGCGGCCGCCCTTGTCGTAGAGCTCGACCGATTCCTGGCGCTGCTTGATCATCTTCTGCAGCACGCCGAGCACGTCGGCGTCCGACAGCGGCGGCTTGCCCTGCCCGCGCGCGTCGATGTCGGCGTTCTTGATGGTCGAATTGACCATGCGCAGCGTGGAGAGCTTGCGCTCGTCCTTCGCCCTCATGGCGTCCTTGACCGCATTGTTGATGTCGTCGCGCAGCATGGGTGCCTCACTGAAAATGGTGCCGCCGGAAAGATGCCGGGTTATGTAACGATTCCACCTATATAGGACGGGAACGACCAGGATCGGCAGTCGAATTGCCCTGCCGGTTCCAGATTCGACCGGATTTGGTGAAAAACCGGAAAACCCGGCTCAGGTCCATAGAACCGGCTGTCAAATATGCGGCAAACGCATGTGAATAGCCGGTTTTCTTTGGCTTTTCTTGGCCTTCCGGCTTTGACGCGCGGGGGTGCTTGCGACTATGAAGTGCGCTCATGACAACATCTGAAAACGCTTCAGCCTGGCCGGACCATAAACCGACCGCGCTCCTCGTGCTTGCCGATGGTACCGTGCTGGAGGGATTTGGCCTCGGCGCAGAAGGCCACGCCGTCGGCGAAGTCTGCTTCAACACCGCGATGACCGGTTATGAGGAGATACTCACCGATCCCTCCTATGCCGGGCAGCTCATCACCTTCACCTTCCCGCATATCGGCAATGTCGGCACCAACGACGAGGATATCGAGACGGTGAACATGGCGGCGACGCCGGGCGCGCGCGGCGTTATCCTGCGCACGGCCATCACCGATCCCTCGAACTACCGCGCCACGCGGCACCTCGATCAGTGGCTGCGCGCCCGCGGCATCATCGGGCTGTCGGGCATCGATACGAGGGCGCTGACTGCGCTGATCCGCTCAAAGGGCATGCCGAACGCGGTGATTGCGCATGCCAAGAACGGCGTGTTCGACCTGCACGGCCTGAAGGAAGAGGCGCGCGAATGGCCCGGCCTGGAAGGCATGGATCTGGTGCCGATGGTAACTTCCGGCCAGCGCTTTACCTGGGACGAGACGCCGTGGGCCTGGCAGAACGGCTTTGGCCGGCAGAGCGAACCTGAGTTCAACGTGGTCGCGATCGACTACGGCATCAAGCGCAACATTTTGCGGCTCCTGGCCGGTGAAGGCTGCAAGGTCACGGTGGTGCCGGCGACGACCTCGGCCGAAGACATTCTGGCGATGAAGCCGGACGGCGTGTTTCTTTCCAACGGCCCGGGCGACCCGGCCGCGACCGGCAAATATGCGGTGCCCGTGATTCAGCAGGTGATCCAGTCCGGCACGCCGACTTTCGGTATTTGCCTGGGTCATCAGATGCTAGGCTTGGCCGTCGGCGCCAAGACCATAAAGATGCATCAGGGCCATCACGGCGCCAATCATCCGGTCAAGGACGAAACCACCGGCAAGGTGGAGATTACCTCGATGAACCACGGTTTTGCCGTCGACCAGGCGACCCTGCCCGAGGGCGCGATGCAGACCCACATCTCGCTGTTCGACGGCTCCAATTGCGGCATCGAGCTCAAGGGCAAGCCGGTATTCTCGGTGCAGTATCATCCGGAAGCCTCGCCGGGGCCGCGTGACTCGCATTACCTGTTCAAGCGGTTTGCGGATCTGATGCGAGAGAAGAAGCGGGCGTAAGCCGCTCACTTGTCATTGCCGGGCTTGACCCGGCAATCCATCTTCTTGAAGAGCGATGGATGCCCGGGTCGAGCCCGGGCATGACGGCTGGTATGTGCCGAAAAGCGCTATGACTTCCTGCGCGGTTTATTATGATGGCCACAGGACGCATTCCCATGGATGACAAACCCGCCGCCACCAACGTCGAATACGGCGTAGCGCCGACCGACGTCATGGCCTCGATGTCCGGCCTCGACTTCGTGCGCGCCATCTTCGACGGCAAGTTGCCGGCGCCGCCGATCATGCAGAAGGTCGAGCCGTTCGATTCCACCGCCGAGAAGGGACATGTGGTGTTCTACAGCGTGCCCGGCTTCCGGCATTACAATCCGATCGGCTCGGTGCATGGCGGCTATGCCGCGATCCTCTTGGATTCCGCGATGGGCCTTGCGGTGCATTCCGCCCTTCCCGCCGGCACCGGCTACACCACGCTGGAGTTCAAGATCTCTTTCATCAGGGGCATGACAAAGGATACCGGGCCTGTCCGCACCGAGGGCAAGACGCTCAATGTCGGCCGCCGCGCCGCCACCGCCGAGGCGCGGATCACCGACGCCAACGGCCGCCTGCTCGCGCATGCGACGACGACGTGTCTGGTTTTCGAGATTCCGAAGGGAACGTGAAGCGCGGAGGGCGGTTTTGAATTGTAGAGAGGGCAAAGGCGCACTTGCGCCGTGCCTACCATTCACGTCCGCGCTCTGAATGGTGGGCACGGCGCTAACGCTCCTTTGCCCACCCTACGATCTGCTGCGATTTGTGGAGAACAACCATGTCCATCGTCAGCGCCGATGTCGAGCCGCTCACCTTCGTGTTCGAGGATGACGGCCTCGTGCCCAACAATCCCCTGCCGCTGCTGGTTTACAAGGGCGCGGTCTATGTCGCCAACGATCACCCGGAAAAGACCATCGAGGCGCTGTTCGGCGGCAATGGCTGGGGCGCGATGTGGCGCAACGGCGTCTACGACTATGTGCACTACCACGCCACGGTGCATGAGGCGCTCGGCGTCGCCCGCGGCCGGGCCCGAGTCCGCTTCGGCGGCAGCAACGGCAAGGAGCTCGAAATCACGCCCGGCGATGTCGCGATCCTTCCCGCCGGCACCGGGCATCAATGCGTGTTTGCCAGCCCCGATTTCTGCGTGGTCGGCGCCTATCCGCCGGGACCGCCGATGCAGATCACGCGCCCGACGCCGGAGAACCACGCAAAGGCGCTGAAGACGATCCCGGAAGTGAAGCTGCCGAAGACTGATCCGGTGCTGGGCGAAGACGGACCGCTGGTCCGGTTGTGGAAGCGCGGCACGCGATGAGGCGGGGCGCCGTCATCCGCGCCTGGCAATCGGGACATTAGGTTCGGAAAAAGCCTCCGGCATCGGTTCGCTCGACGAAACCCGCATCGCCGCGATCCGCGCGACAAAAAGCCCGATCACGAGATTTGTTCGTTCGATCTCCAGCTTGTCGCGGATCGGCCCGTGCGGCTCGGTCGCGCACAACGTCTTGATGCATTCGAGGGTGCGGGACAATGAATCGACCACCGCATAGATCGGCTCGATCGACGGCACCGCCGATTGTGAGCCCGGCGTGTGTCCGGCCGGCTGGCCGGAGGGGCTGACCCGATGGCCGGACGATGCCACGTCACGGAATTCGATAATTTTCTGCATCGCTTAATTTTTCCAAACCTGAGGAGCCGCGGCACACGACCAAGCTGTACCCGCATCATTCTGCTTGGGGTCGTTGGCCACCACCGATCATATTGGCGCCTCCCACACGCTCGCTTAAATTGATTATCGGAATCTTGCAGGCGACCATTTGTGCGCGCGGCTTTTTTTGCGCATCGCCAGCACTTTGGCGCCGTCGTTCGACGGCTAGAGGTATGCCATGTAGGAGCTCACCCACACCAGAATTGACGCAAGCAGCCCGATCACCCCGGCGTTGTTGGCAAAGGCTGTGGCGTTGCCGGACATGCCCAAGCGCAGCGTATCACGATTTATCCCCTCGGGAATCGATATCTCCGCCGGAAACACCGTCGCGCCGCCGAGCGCATTGGTGCGAGCGAGCGTGCCCGACGCGGCGATCTGTCCCTGTCCGATGCCCTTTGGAATGCCGATGATTTTGGCGTGATAGATCCGGCCCGGCACGTTGTCGAACACGATGTCGACCGCGGTGCCTTCCTTGATGGTCTGGAAGCCGTTCTGCGAGAACATGCCGACCAGCGTGATCTCCTTCTCGACAATGAAGGACATTGCCGATCGCAACTGAAATGCGCGATCGCCGACGGTCAGGGCGACCACGGTGACATAGCCGTCGGCGGGCGCACGGATGGCCGTCTGCGACAATTCCCAGTTGGCGTTGTCGAGCTGCGCCTGAAGTTGCGCGACCGTGGTGTTGACGCCGCCGATCTCGGAGTCGAGCGCGAGCTTGGCGCTCTGCTGCGCCGCCTTGGCAGCGGTGAGCTGCGCCGACACGGTCTCGTACTGAACCTGCTTGTCCTGCGCCTGAAATTGCGTGTTGGCATCGTCGGCGGCGAGCGTCTCGATGTCGGCGAGACGCTTCTTGTTGTAGGCGGCCTGTGCGGCAAGTCCCTCCACATTCGCGGTTGCCTGTTCGTAATTTGCTTTGAGGATTTCGGTCTGCTGCTTCGCTGCCGCGAGCGAAGCCTGAAGCTGCTTGACTTTGTACTCAAACGGCGCCGGGTCGATCTGAAACAGCACGTCGTCCTTTTTCACCGGCACGTTCGGCTTGACCGGGATTGCAACAATTTGTCCGGTCACATTCGGCGTCACTTCCACGACGCGGCCAGTCACCGTCACACGCCCCGAGGGCGTGAGATAATTAAAAAGCGCCAAAAATGTCGCGAGGATAAATCCGCCGACGAGCAGCGAAATTGTCCCCGACACCCAGCCCCACCGCACGAGCTTGAATTTCGAGAACACGAGCCACATCGCAAGGATGTAGAGGCAAAAAATGATAACCATGGCTGGCGTCCCTTTGCCGGTTGTGCTAATATTTCCCGTGGAGGTAGCCGAAGCATCACTCTTCTAAAGTCAACCTTAGACTGCAAGAGACGGCAAGCTTAAGACCTTTAATTCCAGCGCGTTTTTGATTCTGCAGACGCCACACAGCGTAAACTGCAGCCGGAATTGTATTTCTTCATTGCCGACCTCTCGCTTGGAGCGAGAGCGCCGATCGAACTTCTTCGCGCAATTAGTAAGGAGTCGATGTCATGCGCACAAAAATGAATCAGATTTTCGGATTGCTGGCTCTGGCCACCACCCTATGCGGTACGGACGCAGCCCTTGCCCAGAACGCTGCAACACCGCCCTCCATGAAAACCATCGGCGCGCCGGCCAAGCCCGAGATCGTGCCCTCGCTGTTCGTGCTCAACTCCCGCGGCGCGACGCTGCTGGGCGACACCCTCACTCTGACCGGCGTGTCACCCAGTTCGATCATCTTTGCAGACCGTCCGGTGCGGGGCGCGGGCCATCAACCCACCGCCGACGTGATCGCGGAATGGGGGTCGGGCGAGGACAGTTTTGCAAAGAATCCGCCGAACGCGACGGTCTCCGTGCTCGGCAAGGATGGTTCGGTGAAGGACGCCGTCGTGGTCCTGAAGAATCCGAAGCTCGAGGGCGACAAGCTCACCTTCAATGTCCAGACCCTTGAAGGCGATCTTGCCGGCGCCGACGGCGGGGCCGCGCTCTTCATCGACATCATCGGCCGTCCGTTCACGCCGCTGTCGTTTGCCGGTTTCGCCCGGCGCAGCGCATTCCGCGGCGCGATGTATGCCGGCGCGCTCGGTGCGGCAGCGTATGGTGCGGCTGCGTACTACCACCCCTACGCGTACGCCCGTCCGGCCTGCGGCTATTATCCGTACCCGCCCTGCTATTGAAACGAATGAAGACACGGGGAAGCACGCGCTTTCCCGTGCTCAATCGACTGGTTCGCCTTCGACCCGTGATTGAACGTATCAGTGCTTGAAAGGAATGCCGCCGTGAAACAGCTTGTCGAACTGATGACAGCAGCCGTCGTCTGCGCAACACTGGCGCTGCCTCAGCTGGCCGCCGCCCAGACTGCCGCCGCAACCCCTCCTTCGCTTGTGACGCCGGACAAGGTCGACACACGGATCGGCACGCTCGAGTTCAAGGACGGCGCGCCCACCATCGAAACCGCAGAGAAGGTCCGCGACACGCTGGACTTCACACGCGCCCTGAACGTGTACAACAACAGCTTCCGCGGCGCATCGGCGTATGCCCTGGGAAAGGGCTTCCAGAGTATCGGCGCCGAGGACAACACCCCGATAATCTTCTCCGATTTGATGGACGCAAAGTCGCTGTTTCTCACCGCCAACGCTGACACCATCTACTACATGGCGGTAGTGAATCTGTCGAAGGGCCCGATGGTGGTGGAGCAACCGCCGAAGGGACTGGGCACCATCAACGACATGTGGTTCTCATGGATCATCGATATCGGTTTCCCTGGGCCGGATCGCGGCGAGGGCGGCAAGTACCTCATCATACCGCCCGGCTACGATGGCCCGCTGCCCGAAGGCGGCTTCTACATCGCGCGCTCGAAGACCAATCGCGTGCTGTACGCAGCGCGATCGTTCCTGACCAACAACGATCCCAAGCCAACCGTTGAGCTGATCAAGAAGCACCTCAAGATCTATCCTTACACTCCGGGCGGCGTAGGCACGAGCATCGCGACAGCTCTGGAAGGCAAGGTACGGCTCGCCAAGAACCCGTCTCCTCCTGAGACCAAGTTCATCGAGGCCAGCGGCAAGGCGTTCAACACGATTCCGCCCGGCGATTACGGCTTCTTCGAAATGATCAATGAGAACGTCCAGCAGGAGCCGGCCACCAGTTACGACGTAGAACTCGCCGGGCAAATGGCCGCCATCGGTATCGTGAAGGGCAAGCCGTTCAAACCTGATGCGCGGATGAAGAAAATACTCACTGATGCTGCCGCCGTGGGGAACGCGGCCGGTCGCCTGCTGAACTGGCGCTACGCCGTGTCCCATCCGGAATGGGCGTACTATCCCAACTCGATGTGGGGAAGCATGCTGTGGGAAGGTGGGTCCAACTTCGAGACACCGCCGCCGGAGTTCACCAGGGAGGGCATGTTCAGGCCGCTGCCGCCGACCGGCGCACGGACGCTGGATTCGAGGACGGCGTTCTATTACGGCTACACGCTCGATTCACCGGGCATGATCATGCGCATTCCCGACGTCGGCTCGCAATATCTCATGGGCTTCGTCGATTCCGCCAACAACCCCTTTGACGGCGGCAAAACCTACAAGGTAACGCTACCCAAGGGCATCCCCGCGCGGGCGTTCTGGTCACTCACGCTCTACGACAACCAGACGCGATCGCTGCTCGACACGCCGCAGCGCTTTCCGCGCGCCGGCAGTCAGACCTATCCATCGCCCGCTGCCGAAGCCAGCGCCGACGGCTCGACGACCGTCTATTTCGGCCCGACGCAGCCGCAAGGAGTGCCGCGCGGCAACTGGATTCAGACCATGCCCAGCAAGGGCTGGTTCACGATCCTGCGCCTCTACAGCCCGCTGGAGCCGTTTTTCACGAAGGAGTGGCGGCTGAGTGAGATCGAGTTGGTTCGGTGAGTACGCGCCGAACACGGAAGCGCCTTCGATCCTGCCACCGGGGACAGGCACCTGGCAGCCGCCGGCGATCGTGGCGGCGCAGTGATGTTTGTGGTGGGCCGCTATCACGAAGAAGAGGTGGCGACCCACCCGTGCAATAATTCGCAATGCGTCGATCTATCGATTTGGAATTGAACTAGGTGCACAGGGGTACTGACATGAAGAGCAAAAACCACCGCATCGCGTTGTTCGCCTTTGCAGCTTCCACCGCCCTCGTATCGCCGGCGTTCGCACAAACCACCCCGGAGCGAAACGCGTATTTCGGGGAGACCCACGTCCATACGGGCTGGTCGTTCGACGCCTACATCTTCGGCAACACCAAGACCGGGCCGGAGGAAGCCTACAAATATGCGACGGGACAGATCATCCAACACCCAATGGGTTATCCGATCAAGATCACGACCCCGCTGGACTGGATGGGCGTGACCGATCACTCCGAATATGTCGGGACGGTGAAGCTGGCGAATACTCCTGGCTCGGCCTTGAGCAAGCTGCCGATCGCCGAGAAGCTGAAGGTTCGCACCCCTGCCGATATTCAGAGAATATATCTTTGGCTCGGCTACACGATCGTCGACAAGAAGCCGATCAAGGAATTGATCAGCCCGGAAGTAGCCGGCAACATCTGGAAAGAGAACAATGCGATCGCAGATCGCTTCAACAAGCCCGGCAAATTTACCGCGTTCTGTTCCTATGAATGGACGTCGACGCCCGACAACCGGAACATGCACCGTAACGTGTTTTTCAAAGACTGCGCCAAGGTGCCGGAGCTGCCGTTCAGCGCCATCGACTCGTCGGCTCCGGAAGACCTGTGGGACTGGATGGACGTCCAGCGCAAGGCCGGCAGCGAACTGCTAGCGATCTCGCACAACGCCAACCTCTCCGACGGAATCATGTTCCCGACGGAGGTGGATTTCAAGGGACGGCCGATCGACAAGGCCTGGGCCGAGTCGCGCGAACGCAATGAGAAGCTGTCCGAGATCAAGCAGATCAAGGGACAGTCAGAGACGCATCCCAGTCTGTCGCCCAACGACGAGTTCGCGAATTTCGAGGTGCTGACTTATCTGCTCGGCGATCCGGCGGGACGTTTCCCGACCATCCCGGGCAGCTACATTCGCGACGCCTACAAGACCGGCATCGCGATGCAGGATTCGCGGGGTTACAACCCCTACAAGTTTGGAATCGTCGGCGGCTCCGACTCGCACAATACCGGCGTCCCCTATCGCCAGGAGAACTTCTACGGCGGCCACGCCCGCAACGACGGCGATGAAAAGCAGCGCATGTCGGGTCACGTCTTCGCTGGTCTCGACGTTCGTCTCGAGAATCCCGCCGGCCTCACCGGCCTGTGGGCCGAGGAGAACACCCGCGCTTCCCTGTTCAACGCCATGCAGCGCAAGGAAACCTTTGCCACCAGCGGACCGCGCATTCAGCTCCGCTTCTTTGGCGGGTGGGATTACAGCCAGGACGCAAAAGACGTAAAGAACAGGGAAATCTGGAATATCGTTCCGGATTGGCTGAAGGACCGGCTGTGGGTCCGTACCGCCTATGCGCAAGGCGTGCCGATGGGAGGCGACCTGCCAGCTATGCCGGCCGACAAGAAGGCACCGTCCTTTGCGGTGTGGGCGGTGAAGGACCCGACATCGGGTAACCTTGACCGCATTCAAATCGTCAAGGGATGGACCAAGGACGGCCAATCTTTCGAAAAGGTCTTTGATGTGGTTTGGGCGGGCAAACGTACGCCCGATCCGGTTACGGGCAAGGTCCCGCCAATCGGCAGCACCGTCAACATTCAGGAAGCGAGCTACAAGAACACCATCGGTGCGGTCGAGCTCAAGGCCGTGTGGAGTGATCCCGAATTCGACCCGGGTCTGAACGCGTTCTATTACGCCCGGGCACTCGAAATCCCGACGCCGCGGTGGACCACGATTCAGGCCAAGAATCTCGGGATCAATCCACCCGAGATCGTGTCGGCCACGGTCCAGGAGCGCGCGTGGGCTTCGCCGATCTGGTACACGCCGACCGAGCAGGCGCGCGTGACCGCAAAACCGGGCACCACCGTCGCCAGCCTGCAACAGCAGTCGGGCACGACCACCCTGAATGATGACCAACTCAAGGATCTGATCGTCGGCAAGTCGACCTGGATTCGCAACAACGCGACCGGCAGCGTGTTCCAGGTCATCTGGAGTACGGCGGGCCGGCGCCTGATCACCAATGTTGACGGGACTCTGCCGCAGCCGGGGCAGGTCGGCGACGTCATGCACAGCGGTGAACTTGGCTCGCCATCCTCCTATTCAATCAAGGACGGCAAGATCGTCACCGCGTTCGGAAACCTGCCTTACGAGGTCACCGTCTACAAGGTGGGCGACAAGTACTTTGGTGCGCGCAGCAATGAGTACGGCTACGCCAATTATGAGATCGTTCCGACACCGGTAAATCTGGAGAATCTCAGTTTGGGTCAGGCTGAGCGTTCTCCGTTCTAGCGTGGCTGGTTGGTAGTGCCAGATCATCCAACAGATGGGAGCGCTGCGTCCGGCAAGAATCCGGACGCAGCCGTACCGGCTCAGCCATCGCTGCTGCGACGATGGTTGCGCGAACCGCTGGTTCATTTTCTTCTGGTCGGCTTGGTGCTGTTTGCGGGCTACAGCTTCCTGCGTCCAAAATCCGAAGCGACATCCGAATCCAACCGGATTGTCCTGACGCCGGACGATCTTGTTCAGATAAGTGTGGCTTGGCTGGCGAAGGGCCGGCCTCCGCCAACTCCGGAGCAAATGCAGAACCTCATTGAACTCAAGGTTCGGGAGGAGGTGCTGTTTCGGGAAGCAATGGCGCTCGGGTTGGACAAGGACGACACGATCGTGAAGCGGCGCATGGCGCAGAAAATGGAATTTCTGGCCGAAGGCGCTTCAATCGATAAGGACCCTTCGACCGACGCGCTTCGGGCCTGGTTCAAGGACAATCAGCAGCGATTTGCGCTTCTGCCGCGCGTCTCTTTCCGCCATCTTTATTTTTCTTCCGATCGACATGGTGAACGCACCCGGGAAGCCGCTGCGAAAGCCCTGGAGAAAGTCGCAGACCAATCGGGCGAAGCGAAGGACGTTGCGGCTCTTGGTGACCCCTTCATGTACCAGGATCACTACGGCGATCGGTCTTTCGATGATATCGCCAAGCTGTTCGGACTAGATTTTGCTCGGGCACTCGTGAGCATCAAGCCTGGCTCCTGGCAAGGACCGGTGGAATCCGGGTACGGATGGCACCTGGTTTTTGTCGACTCTTCCGCTCCGAGCAGGCTACCCGCCTTCGAAGAAATCGAGTCGGACATCAAGGCCGGATGGATCGCTGACCAGCGCGCTCAGGCGAAAGCAAAAGCCTACGAGACGATGCGAGCGCGCTACCAGGTCGTGCTGCCGGAGAAGCTGCCAAACTAGACGACGATGGTTGCCCAAGAAGCGATCCTTCGGAGAAAATTCTTGAGTTTACGATCGGCATTTCTCGGCATTTTCTTCGCAACGCTCGCAGTTTTGAGCAGCGCGTCCGCACACGAGTCCCGTCCGGCGTATATGGAAGTGACCGAGATAGCGCCGCAGCGGTATCAGATTGTCTGGCGCACGCCGCTGCTATCCGGCACGCGGCTTCCGGTAGCGCTCCGATTCCCCGAAAAAACGCGCAACGTCACCGAACCCATACTGCGCGAACTCCAGGATTCGCTGGTCGAACGCAGGCTGGTCGAACTGGACAACGGCCTCACCGGCACGCGCATCGAAATCGTCGGCCTGCAGGCGACAATCACCGACGCGCTGGTGCGCGTGCAGTTGCTCGATGGTACCTACTCCACCACGCTGGTACGACCGTCCAAACCGTGGATCGAGATCGCAACCTCGCGCAGTTCGCTTGAGGTCGCCACCACCTACCTGATGCACGGTATCGAGCACATCCTGCTCGGCTACGACCATTTGCTGTTCGTACTGGCCCTGATCCTGATCGTGCGTCGCGGCCGGGTGCTTCTGATCACGGTCACTGCCTTTACTGTTGCACATTCGATCACTCTGAGCCTTGCCACATTGGGGGTTGTGCACATACCCGGTCCGCCGGTCGAAGCAACGATTGCGTTGAGTATTCTCCTTCTTGCCTGCGAGATCATTCGATCCGACCGGGGACAAGCCAGCCTGACCGCGCAATGGCCCTGGCTGGTCGCGTTCTCGTTTGGCCTGCTGCATGGATTTGGCTTCGCCGGCGCGCTGACTGAAATCGGCCTGCCCCAGGGAGATATTCCGCTTGCGCTGCTTGCGTTCAATGTCGGCGTGGAGGCCGGACAACTGGTCTTCATCGCAGCCGTCCTGGGCGCCCTGGCATGCGCCAAATGGATCAGATTACCGGCTTTCCTCGAACGTCATGCGAGGCCGGTGATGACCTATGCGATCGGGATCATGGCCGCATACTGGTTTATTGCGCGATTAGCTGGATTCGCCGCCTGAGCGGGCGAGCGATCACATACCGGACCTCGGACGTGGGTTCGTCCGCGAAACCCCCGTTGAGGTGCATAGCAGGCGATTGCCTCGTGACCTCAACGCAACAGTCGCGATGGATTTTCGATGTAGACCGTTTCGCAGAGCGATACCTTACGACGGGACATTCAATCTATGCCAATCTAGGGTTGATCACTGTGATCTCGAGCCATTAGGGGCAAACAGATGGCGCACAACATTCCTCAACGAGATTCAGGCCGTCGGCACATTTGGCGCGGCATCGGCGTGGTTCTGCTGATATTCGGCGCCATGCCGGAAGCCGCCTACGCCGACGAGAGCGGAATTTCCTACTGGCTTCCCGGACGCTTCTCGAGCTTTGCTGCGACACCGGCGGTGCCGGGCTGGTCCATGGCCGCGGTGTATTATCACACCTCGGTCGAAGCATCGGGCGCCGTCGCCGCGGCACGGCAGATTCAGATCGGCAGATTTCCGGCAACGGTGAACGTCGATTTCAATGCCAGCCTGAACGCACAAGGCGATCTTATTCTGCTCAATCCCACCTACACTTTCGCCACACCTGTGCTGGGCGGCCAACTGGCCATCGGCGTCACCGGCATATTCGGCCGGGCAAGCACCGGCATTGACGGAACGCTCACCGCGGCAGTCGGACCGATCGTGACGACCCGCACGGGAAGCATCTCGGATTCACTCACTTCCGTCGGCGACCTGTATCCGCAGGCCACGCTGAAGTGGAATGCCGGCGTGCACAACTTCATGACCTATCTGACCGGAGACATTCCGGTGGGCGCCTACAACCCAGCGCGCCTCTCTAACCTCGGCATCGGTCACGCCGCGATCGACGCTGGCGGCGGCTACACCTACTTCAATCAGGCCGCCGGGCACGAATTCTCCGCCGTCGCGGGTTTCACCTACAACTTCAAGAATCCCGACACGCAATACCAGAACGGGATCGACTTCCATGTCGATTGGGGAATCTCGCAGTTCCTCTCCAAGCAGTTCTTCGTTGGTTTCGTCGGCTACGGATACCAGCAGATCACTGACGACTTCGGCCAGCATCCGCAGCTCGGCGGTTTCCGGTCCCGCGTCTTCGGCATCGGCCCGCAGTTCGGATATCTGTTTCCCGTCGGCGACATGCAGGGATATCTGAATCTAAAAGGCTATGGCGAATTCGCCGCCGAGAACCGGCCGGCGGGATGGAATATCTGGCTGACATTCGCGATCTCGCCAATGGCTCCGACCAGCACCGTGACGCCAACGCGCCGGGTGGTAACGAAGTAAGGCATCAATCGCGCGCAGAAAGCGGCAACCGATGCTACCCGATACGCCGACCGTCAGTCAGCTATCCCATGTCATTTCGCAGGCGGCGGCGCCTGCGTTTCTTCTCGGCGCTTTGGCAGCTTTCATAGCCGTCCTGATTTCCCGCCTGAACAGAGTGATCGATCGAACGATTGTCCTCAACGGCATCTCCGAGGATGACACCGTCAGATGTCGGCTCAAGGCTGATCTTCCACGTTTGATGCGACGTGCGGTCATGCTGAATCGGGCAATCTTCTGGGCGGTGATCGGAAGTATTTCGGCAACGCTCGTTGTCATCGTCGCGTTCGCAAGTGCGTTCCTCCAGATTCAGCATGAGCGCGGGGTGGCCATCCTGTTCATGGTGGCCCTCGGTGCCTTCACGGTATCGCTTGTCGATTTTGCCCGGGAGGTGCGCATTGCGTTGAGCGAGTTCGATCATCACGCCTGACGCAGTGACGCTCGCCATCACCCCATTAGCCGGAGGCAGCCAGCGCCATCGCCTGAGTGAAATACCAGCCCGGGGCAGCTAACGGGCCCACTGACCCATCTGCAGACAGGTGAGCAAGCTGACGTAACTTGGCGTGCCGCCGATGCTCTCTAGCGAGATGCAGCTTGCCCGGCTTGGCGCGGGGAATTTCGACCATTGGCTTGCGAGCTGCCGCTTCGCCTTCTGTTCATCGTTCACGCAGCTCTTTATCGACTGATCGACGGTGAGGCCGGCAGTCGCGGCGACGTCGAGCTTGCAACTCCGGGCAATGTCGAATTTCGGCACGCCGTCTGCGACCGCAACAACCATCTGCGAGCTCAAAACGATCATCGAGAAAGAAATAGGCATCTCCAGCCCCCTTCCGATCGCAGCCAAAGCTTCCGGGCGCAGCGCTTCTATTTAGAGCTGCAACGCCAGTCTATGCCAAAACCGGCCGGAACGCGACGGGAATGTCAAATCGGAAGGCAGTCGCCGCAGAACGCAGGGATGGCAAAGCCCGCCCTGCGAATCTGCGAATCGCATCCGCGCTCACGCCACGTTGGCGCCTTCCTGGCGGCTGGCCTCGAACAGGAACCAGGTGCGGCGCTCGGTCTCGTCGATGAAAGTCTCGAGCAGGCCCGCAGTGCCGGAATCCTCGTGCTCGTCGGCGAGCTTATGCGCCTTGCGCATCGCCGCCGCCACATGCTTGTTGTCTTCCATCAGCTCGCGCAGCATTTCGCGCGGCGGCACGTAGTCCTCGTTATTGTCCTTGATGGTCTGCAGCTTGGCGACCTGCCCGACCGAGCGCAGCGTGGTGCCGCCAAGTTTGCGGACCCGTTCAGCGAGTTGGTCGGTGGTGGCGAAGATCGCTTCCGACTGCTCGTCCAGCATAAGGTGATAGTCGCGGAAATGACGGCCGCTGACGTGCCAGTGGAAATTCTTGGTCTTCAGATAGAGCGCAAATGCGTCCGCCAGCAGCGTATTGAGCGAGGCCGATATCTTGTCCACGGCGGCCGGCGGCAGGTCGGTCGGCGTATCGAGGTCGGCGGATACCTTGTCGGATTTATTGCTGGTTTTGCTCACGTTGAACCTTCCTGTTAGGAATTGGGCACGACGGCATTGGCAGGGAGCGCCGGACCGTCTAACGCCCCCACCTAGGTACCGGTTCCGTTACCGGAACCCCCAGTTTTGCCGGACCCGCCTGCGATGGACGAATGGATCGACTACTACGACTCCACGCATACGATTTATGTGAGCAGGCTGCATCGCGACCTGCATTTCCAGGTCATCGCGCGCGATATCATCGGCTATATCGCTTCGCCCGACGCGGTCGTGCTGGACTATGCCTGCGGCGAAGCGCTGTCGGCTGCCAAGGTGGCGGACGCCTGCGCAAAACTCTATCTGGCCGAACCGGCGCCCGGCGTCCGCGGCCGGCTGATCGCGCGTTTTGCGCCGAACACCAAGATCCGCGTCCGCTCGCTCGAGGATCTCACGCGAATGGCGGAAAGCTCGGTCGACCTCGTCGTCATGAATTCGGTCGCGCAATACATGACGCCAGGGGAGTTGGATTCGGCGCTTGCCGTCATTCGCCGGTTGTTGAAGCCCAACGGTCGCCTGGTGCTCGGCGATATCCTGCGGCCAGAAGTCGGCATGGCCAAAGACGTGCTGGCGCTCTTGAAATTCGCCGCCGCGCACGGCTTCCTGAAAGACGCGCTTTATGGCCTTGCGAGCACGGCGCTGTCGGACTACCGCCAACTGCGCACGCGCGTCGGGCTGCAGCGCTACCGTGAAGACGAGATGATCGAGAAGCTCGCCGCCTCAGGCTTCACCGCCTCCCGCGCGCATCAGAACATCGGCCACAACCCGTGGCGGATGACGTTCGTCGCGCGGCACGCATTCCAGCGCCATTAAGCGCGACGCGCGTTGAGGTTGTTTTAACCCTAAAGCACGGTAAGGATGGTTCACCGCGCCGTGATGGGCAATGATTGCTACGGCCCGGTGGCGGAAGCGTCGACGCGGGAGCAGTGCAATGCTCTTTATCCTGGTTCAAATCCAGGCCGGGCCTCCAGCCTTCGCTGCTCCGCAGCTTCGGCTCGGCAAGCCAGCGGTGGCGAAGGCTGTCGCGCCGTAGCGGAGCGAAGGCGGACCTCAGAAATACGGGTCAATTTCCTCAAAAACGCGGTTGATGAAGGTTTTTGGGGGGTTTCGCGGGTGCGGAATCTGGTCTAAAGACCACCCGCGCGCGAGGATGACCCGCGCTCTTGGCTTAGGGGACGCGCGGCTGCGCGCCCTTTTTTTGTGCCCAAAATCCAGTCTGAGAGCTGATGCCCAAAAGAACAGATATCTCCACCATCCTGATCATCGGCGCGGGTCCCATCGTGATCGGCCAGGCCTGCGAGTTCGATTATTCCGGCACCCAGGCGGTGAAGACGCTGAAGGAAGAGGGCTACCGCATCGTCCTCGTCAATTCCAATCCGGCCACCATCATGACCGATCCGGAATTGGCTGATGCGACCTATATCGAGCCGATCACGCCCGAAATCGTCGCCAAGATCATCGAGAAGGAGCGCTACGTCATCCCCGGCGGCTTTGCGCTGTTGCCGACCATGGGCGGGCAGACCGCGCTGAACTGTGCACTGTCGCTGCGCCGTCAGGGCACGCTCGACAAATTCGACGTCGAGATGATCGGCGCCACCGCTGACGCGATCGACAAGGCCGAAGACCGCCAGCTTTTCCGCAACGCGATGGAGAAGATCGGTCTTCAGACGCCGAAATCGCGGCTCGCCAATGCCTCGGCGCTGAAAAAGTCCTATCGCGACAAATACCTCGCCGAACGCGAGAAGCTAACGGGCGACGCGCTGGATGAGCTCGAACGGCAATGGACGCTCGGCGAAAACGAGCGCCGCAAGCGCTACCAGGAGCACGCGCTCGGCGAGGCGCTGATGGCGCTGTCCGAGATCGGGCTGCCTGCGATCATCCGCCCCTCCTTCACCATGGGCGGCACCGGCGGCGGCATCGCCTACAACAAGGAAGAATTCCTCGACATCATCGAACGCGGGCTCGACGCCTCCCCGACCAACGAAGTGCTGATCGAGGAATCCGTGCTCGGCTGGAAAGAGTTCGAGATGGAGGTGGTGCGCGACAAGAAGGACAATTGCATCATCGTCTGCTCGATCGAGAACCTCGATCCGATGGGCGTGCACACCGGCGATTCCATCACCGTGGCGCCGGCGCTGACGCTGACCGACAAAGAATACCAGATCATGCGCGATGCCTCGATCGCGGTGCTGCGCGAAATCGGCGTGGAGACCGGCGGATCCAACGTGCAGTTCGGCGTCAACCCCGACGACGGCCGCATGGTGGTGATCGAGATGAACCCGCGCGTGTCGCGCTCCTCGGCGCTCGCATCAAAAGCCACCGGCTTTCCGATCGCAAAAGTCGCCGCCAAGCTCGCGGTCGGCTACACGCTCGATGAAATCGCCAACGACATCACCGGCGGCGCCACGCCCGCCTCGTTCGAGCCGACCATCGACTATGTCGTGACCAAGGTCCCCCGCTTTGCGTTCGAAAAGTTTCCCGGCGCCTCCACCACGCTGACGACCTCGATGAAGTCGGTCGGCGAAGTCATGGCGATCGGCCGCACGTTCCAGGAGAGCCTGCAGAAGGCGTTGCGCGGGCTCGAGACCGGACTGACCGGGCTCGACGAGATCGAGATCGAGGGGCTCGGGCGCGGCGACGACAAGAACGCGATCCGCGCCGCGTTGGGCACGCCGACGCCGAACCGCATCCTGCAGGTGGCGCAGGCGATGCGGCTCGGCTGGTCGAACGAAGACATCTTCAATTCCTGCAAGATCGATCCGTGGTTCCTCGCCGAGATGCGCGGCATCATCGACATGGAAACGAAAATCAGGACGCATGGCCTGCCGCCCAACAGCTATGGCATGCGCATGCTGAAGGCGATGGGCTTTTCCGACGCACGGCTTGCCGTGCTGTCCGAGTCCACCGAAGCCGAGATCACCGCGAAGCGTCACGCGCTCGGCGTACGCCCCGCTTTCAAGCGCATCGACACCTGCGCCGCCGAGTTCGCCTCCCCCACCGCCTACATGTATTCGAGCTATGAAGCGCCGTTTGCGGGCGCGCTGGCCGACGAGAGCGCGCCCTCCGACCGCAAGAAGGTCATCATTCTCGGCGGCGGCCCGAACCGGATCGGCCAGGGCATCGAATTCGACTATTGCTGCTGCCACGCCTGCTTCGCGCTCGACGATGCCGGGTATGAAACCATCATGATCAACTGCAATCCGGAGACGGTGTCGACCGACTACGACACCGCCGACCGGCTGTATTTCGAGCCGCTCACTGCCGAGGACGTGCTGGAAATCGTCGCCACCGAGCGGCAGAACGGCACGCTACACGGCGTGATCGTGCAGTTCGGCGGCCAGACCCCACTGAAGTTGGCGCGCGCGCTGGAAGCCGCCGACGTGCCGATCCTCGGCACCTCGCCCGACGCCATCGACCTCGCCGAGGACCGCGACCGTTTCAAGCGCGTTCTCGACAAACTGAAGTTAAAGCAGCCGAAGAACGGCATCGCCTATTCAGTCGAGCAGGCGCGGCTGGTGTCAGCCGATCTCGGCCTGCCGCTGGTGGTGCGTCCGTCCTACGTGCTGGGCGGCCGCGCGATGCAGATCATCCGTGAGGAAACCCAGCTCGACGATTACCTGCTCGGGACGCTACCCGAGCTGGTACCGGCCGACGTCAAGGCGCGCTACCCCAACGACAAGACCGGGCAGATTAATACCGTGCTCGGCAAGAACCCGCTGCTGTTCGACCGCTATTTGTCTGATGCCACCGAGATCGACGTCGATTGCCTCTGCGACGGCAACGACACCTTCATCGTCGGCATCATGGAACATATCGAGGAAGCCGGCATTCACTCCGGCGATTCCGCCTGCTCGCTGCCGCCGCATTCGCTGGACGGAAAGATGATCGAGGAGCTCGAGCGGCAAACCCGCGAGCTCGCACTCGGCCTCGACGTGGTCGGCCTGATGAACGTGCAGTATGCGATCAAGGACGACGAGATCTACGTGCTCGAGGTCAATCCGCGGGCGTCGCGCACCGTTCCGTTCGTCGCCAAGGTCGTCGGCACGCCGGTGGCGAAGATCGCTGCACGGATCATGGCCGGCGAGAAGCTCGCCGATTTCAAGCTGAAGAAGAAGCAGCTCGGCCATGTCGGCGTCAAAGAGTCGGTCTTCCCCTTCGCACGCTTCCCCGGCGTCGATACCGTGCTCGGTCCGGAGATGCGCTCGACCGGCGAGGTGATGGGCATCGACCGCTCGTTCGAGGTGGCGTTCGCAAAAAGCCAACTCGGCGGCGGCACCCGCGTGCCGCGCAAGGGCACCGTCTTCGTCTCGGTGCGCGAGATCGACAAGACCCGTATCGCCGAGGCGGTCCGGCTCTTGCACTCGCTCGGCTTCAAGGTGATGGGCACCTCGGGCACCCAGCGCTTCCTCGCCGACAAGGGCATTCCGACCGAGAAGGTTAACAAGGTGCTGGAAGGGCGGCCGCACATCGTCGATGCCATCACCAATGGCGACATTCAGCTCGTTTTCAACACCACCGAAGGGCCGCAGGCACTGGCCGACAGCCGTTCGCTGCGGCGGGCTGCCCTCTTGCATAAAGTGCCGTATTACACCACTCTTTCGGGTGCTGTTGCGGCCGCCCAGGGCATCCGCGCCTATCTGGGCGGGGACCTTGAGGTCCGCACGCTACAGAGTTATTTTTCCGAAAACTGATCGTTTGCCGGGCGAAAATGCCCGCGAAACGATTGGCAATAAGCCGGCATGGCTGGAACCCACCGCCCTTTGGATGTTGTAAGGCCCCTGACGGGGCCTAAAATCAACGGGCTGGCGGGTTCGTGTGTCGAGTTCCTGATCGAAATCGAAAGCGTGGCTCGTGCGCGCAACTTCTGGCGGCTCGCACGAGGGAAGGACGGAAAGAGATGATGGACAAGGTTCCGATGACTGCTAGCGGGTATGCCGCCCTGGAGGTCGAATTGAAGCAGCGCCAGTCGGTGGAGCGTCCGCGCATCATCGAGCATATCGCCGAGGCGCGCTCGCATGGCGATCTCTCCGAGAACGCGGAATATCACGCGGCCAAGGAAGAGCAGTCGCACAACGAAGGCCGCATCGCCGAGCTCGAGGACAAGCTCGCGCGCGCCGACATCATCGACATCTCGAAACTGTCCGGCGACACCGTCAAGTTCGGCGCGACCGTCACGCTGGTCGACGAGGACACCGAAAAGAAAGCGGTGTGGCAGATCGTCGGCGAACCGGAAGCCGACGCCAAGAAGGGCCGCATCTCGATCACCTCGCCGCTGGCGCGCGCCCTGATCGGCAAGAAGAAGGGCTCGACCGTGGAGGTCGTGGCTCCCGGCGGCGCCAAGGCCTACGAGATCACCAAGGTCGAGTGGCGCTAGAGCGCGATGACGTTCTTCGAATCGCCATCCCGCCCTATCTCATTTGTTCGAGCATGATCTCCGCGCAAACGCGCTCGGCGTTTGTCGCGAGGGAAAACCGGTATCCACTTTGCGCTGACGCGGCCCTTCGGGTCCGGATCATGCTGTAGTCACCTGCAAGTTACTGTTGCGACAAAGCCGCGTTTCCACGCGGCTTTTTTGTTGCAGCGGTCCTGACAGGAATGTGAGTGGTGGTGCGGCGGATTTCAGAATATCCGAATCCCGGACGATGTTTATAGACTATAACTAACTGGAGCAGGGGCGTGCCGGCGTTGCGAAGCATCGGCATTTTGCGGCGATGAGCTGCAGGCTACTGCCGAGGCGGCATCGTGCTGCGCTGCAATCGCAACAATGTCGCGAAGCTGTGCGGTGAAGGGGAATGATTCAATCTCAGGGGTGTTGTGTCGGCATCACACGCGATCCGACAAGACCGTGTAATCTCGTGGCGCTAAGTTTCAGCGCGTCAAACAAAGGGGGACTAGGACATGGAACAAATCGACAAGATGCTCGCGAAATGGCAACCGCCGGCGCTGAGCCTGTTTCGCTTCATCACCGGGCTGTTGCTGTTTCAGTACGGTGTCGCGAAGATTCTGAAGTTTCCGACTATTCCGGAGGGTAACGCTGCCGCGTTCCTCAACAAGGTGCAGTTGATGTCGCTACCGGGAGCCGCCGGTATGATCGAGTTGATTCTAGGCGGGCTTTTGCTGCTCGGACTGTTCACGCAGCCCGTGGCCTTCATTCTCGCCGGCGAGATGGCCTTTGCCTATTTCATCGGTCATGCGCCGAGGGGCTTCTTTCCGCTCATCAACGGCGGCACGCTCGCGATCCTGTTCTGCTTTGCCTGCCTTTATCTTTCGACTGCAGGCGGCGGTCCGTACAGCATCGACGCGATGCGGAAGAAGTAAAGCTGAGGTCTCACCTCGTCATTGCGAGCCACCCGGTCGGCGCGAAGCGCCGCCGGATGACAGGCTCCGCGAAGCAATCCATCTCTCCGCGTGGGAAGAATGGATTGCTTCGTCGCTTTCGCTCCTCGCAATGACGGGGATAGGCTGGAGCACCTCACCCCGCCACCTTCACATCGAGCGGCACCGCCGCTTCATATTTCGAATTGTGCAGCACCAGCGACGTCCTGACGTTGCGCACATGCGGCGCGGCCGTCAGGTGCGTGACGAAATCCTGAAACGTCGCCATGTCGGGCGCGACGCATTTGAGGATGAAGTCGATCTCGCCCGACAGCATCCAGCATTCCCGCACCAGGGGCTCGGCGCGGACGAAATCCTCGAACGCACGCAAATCCGCATCCGCTTGGCTGGACAAATGGACCGAAGCAAACACGGTGACGTCGAAGCCTAGCCGACGCGGATCCAACAGGCCCCGATAGCCCTGGATGTAGCCTTCTTCCTCCAACGTGCGGACCCGGCGCAGGCAGGGCGGCGGCGAGATACCGACGCGCTTGGCCAGTTCCACGTTGGTGATTCGGCCGTCGGCCTGGATTTCGGCAAGAATTCGAAGGTCGATTTCGTCAAGATTCTTCGACACGCGCGTCGGGTTCCCTAATTCTGGCCGCGTGGGCTGGCCTTACTGGCAACTCTCTTAGCGCACGCCGTGCAGCTTGCGCAATTTTATTGCGCGCCCGATGCCATATTTCGCGATTGTTACTTCAGTTCCGGGGAAAATTCGCTGGGATGAATTGCAATTCTTGCATAGCTACCCAGATATCTTAGACTTGGATTTGACACTTTCAGCGCCGTCGACCTCCTTCCGGGCGCTTTCTACTCAAGTCAAAACAAACCCCCGAATAAGAGAGGGATCCGCCGATGCCTGCGCCTATCCATGCCAAGGTCGTCATTATCGGTTCCGGCCCCGCCGGCTACACCGCGGCGATCTACGCGGCGCGCGCGATGCTGGAGCCGGTGCTGATCCAGGGCATCCAGCCCGGCGGACAACTCACCATCACCACCGACGTGGAAAACTATCCGGGCTTTGCCGACGTGATCCAGGGCCCCTGGCTGATGGAGCAGATGGAGAAGCAGGCGGCCCATGTCGGCACCAAAATCGTCACCGATTTCGTCAACAAACTCGAACTGGCGCAGCGGCCGTTCCGCCTGACCTGCGATAGCGGCGACGTCTATCTGGCGGAAACCGTGGTCCTCGCCACTGGCGCGCAGGCGCGCTGGCTCGGCATTCCCTCGGAAGAAAAGTTCAAGGGTTTTGGCGTCTCGGCCTGCGCGACCTGCGACGGCTTCTTCTACCGCGGCAAGGAGGTGATCGTGGTCGGCGGCGGCAATACCGCGGTCGAGGAAGCGATGTTCCTGACCAACTTCGCCTCGCAGGTCACGATCGTGCATCGCCGCGATCATTTCCGCGCCGAGCGCATCCTGCAGGACCGGCTGTTCAAGAATCCGAAGATCAAGGTGGTGTGGGACTCTGCGATCGACGAGATCTGCGGCGCCGAGAACCCGAGCAAGGTCACCCATGTGCGCCTGAAGAACGTCAGGACCGGCGCACTCACGAGTGTTGCGGCCGACGGCGTCTTCATTGCCATCGGGCATGCGCCGGCCACCGACCTCGTCAAAGGCCAGATCAAGCTGAGGCCATCAGGCTATGTCGAGGTGGCGCCGAACTCGACCGCAACCTCGATCCCCGGCCTGTTCGCCGCGGGCGATGTGGCCGACGAAACCTACCGCCAGGCGGTTACGGCTGCCGGCCTCGGCTGCATGGCGGCCCTTGAGGCCGAACGCTTCCTGGCTTTGCGCGCGAGCGATCGCGCGGCGGCTGAATAGTCATGCCTAGAACACGAGACGGATTTGACATGGACTGGGACAAGCTGAAGGTCTTTCACGCGGCGGCGGAAGCGGGAAGCTTTACCCATGCCGGCGAGCAATTGGGGCTCTCGCAATCCGCGGTATCGCGGCAGGTGAGCGCGCTGGAGCAGGAGCTTGCGGTGTCGCTGTTCCACCGCCACGCGCGCGGGCTCATCCTCACCGAGCAGGGCGATCTTTTGTTCCGCACGGCGCATGACGTCTTCATGCAGTTGCAGGCGGCGCGCGCCAAACTCACCGACAGCCGCGAGCGGCCGAGCGGCGACCTCAAGATCACGACGCCGCCCGCGCTCGGCATCAACTGGCTGATCCCGCGGCTCGACGAGTTCACCGCGCTTTATCCTGATATCCGTATCTCGCTGATCGTCACCGACGAGGATCTCGACCTGTCGATGCGCGAGGCCGACGTCGCGATCCGGACCCGCAAGCCGACCCAGCCCGACCTGATCCAGCGCAAGCTGTTCTCGATCGGCTTCCATGCCTATTGCTCGCCGGAATACATCAAGCGCTTCGGCACGCCGCGGACGCTGGACGACCTCGACTCACACCGCATCATCATGCTCGGCGATGCGCAGGTGCCGCCGCATCTGCAGAACCGGAGCTGGCTGATCGATGCCGGCCGCAACGGCTCGGGCCCACGCGAGGCCTACTTCAAGGTGAACAACATCTTGGGGCTCGTTCGCGCCTGCCAGCAGGGGCTCGGCATCGCCGCCCTGCCCGACTATCTGGTCGAGGAGAACAACCGCCTGGTGCAGTTGTTCGGCGAAACCGATTCGATCGCGGTGGACACGTATTTCGTTTACCCCGAGGAACTGAAGACGGTCGCACGCGTGCAGGTATTCCGCGACTTCGTGGTGAGCAAGGCGCAGCGCTGGCCCTCCTAGAGCATGATCCGGAAAAGTGGGGACCGGTTTTCCTCGGGGGACAAACGCGAAGCGTTTGCCCGGAGATCATGCTCCAAAATAAAAGCTAGAACGGTGGCGCTTCGTCTTTCGCTTTCCGGATTAGCCTATTTTATAGAGGCCCCGCTCTTCGCATGACTGACATGCGGCTCGGACGGTTGCTGCAAGGCACTGATGAGGATCATAGTGCCCAAACGCTGAGCGGTCGCGTCGCGCATATGTCCCCCTCCTCCAGTGACGCGGCGGTTCAGTAATCCCTCTTGGAAGGTGATTGTGTCGGCCTCACGTGGCCAATACCTCAAGCCGGGCTCTTTCGGGCCCGGCTTTTTTTCGCGTCAGTGTCATGTTCCCGCACAGATTGACATTGAGGTTCTCGGCCTCCATCATCTGCACATGATCACGAGTTCGTGCGCAGCAGTGTCGTCGAAAAAAGGTCCCCATCCGGGGACCCGAGATCGACGCGCGCGCTAGTCTGTCGCGAACCCACGATCCCGAACCCCGCCGTCTGGACGGGGTTTTTTGTTGGTCCCGTCTCCGGCGCTTACCCCCAAAGGAGATGGAACGATGACTGCCCCTTCGACCAACGACCTGGCAAGCCGGCTGCAGGGCCTGTGGCTGCCGCTGATCACGCCGTTTCGCGATGGCGAACTCGACGAGGCGTCGCTGCGCCGGCTCGTCCGACACTATGCGGCTGGCCCTGTCGACGGCTTCATTCTCGCGGCGACGTCGGGCGAAGGCATGTCGCTCCGCGCAGACGAACTCGAGCGGCTGGTGACGCTGACGCAGAGCGAACTCTCCGCCACCCGGCGTCACTTGCCGATCCTGCTCGGCCTGTCCGGCGCCTCCACCGCGAAGATGCTCGATGCGCTGGATGAGACGGCGACCTGGCCGATCGACGGCTATCTGATCGCGAGCCCCTATTATATCCGGCCGTCGCAGCGCGGCCTCGTGCAGCACTTCACCGCGCTCGCCGATCACGCCTCATGGCCGGTCGTGCTCTACAACATTCCCTACCGGACAGGCGTCAGTCTCACCAATGAGACGTTGCTGCAACTTGCCTTGCATCCAAACATTGTCGGCATGAAGGATTGCGGCGCCGACCGCGCGCAGTCGATTGACTTTCTGGCGAGACGGCCAGCAGGCTTTCGCGTGCTGACCGGCGAAGACGCGGAGTATCACGACGCGCTCGCCGACGGCGCCGATGGCGCAATTCTGTTGTCGGCGCATCTGGAGACCGAGGCCTTCGCATCGCTGCGAACGCTGCTCACGCAGGGCGACCGCGACGGCGCGCGGGCGCGCTGGAAGAAGCTCTCCCGGCTGTCCCGGCTGTTGTTCGCCGAGCCGAGCCCGGCGCCCGCAAAATACTGGCTGGCGCGCAACGGACTGATCGACAGCGCCGAGGTTCGCCTGCCGATGGTGGAGATAAGCGCAGAGTTGGCGGCATTGCTCGACGAGGAAGTCGAACAGCGGAGGCCACAGCTTTTGCGGCGGGCTTAAGCATGGCATCGGCTCCCTCTCGCCCGATGGCGAGAGGGAGAAATGGAATTAGCTCACCAGCAGGCGATAGGCCATCACGGGTGCGAAGCCGAGCAGCATCGCCCAGGCGGCGAATGACGACACCAGAAGAACGTCGTGCATGCTCTGGGCGTATTCGGCAATCGGAAATTTCTTGTCGTAAGTGCTCATCGTTTTTCCCCGTCGTTTTTCTGAGCGGGAGATCCATACGCCTAAAATTCTAACGTTACGGGGGAGGCTTCGATCGACTTTGACGGCATGCGGTCACGGAAAGTTAACCAGACATGGCGGTGGTTAATCGGCGGTAGCAGGTGCGGTCAAATGCAAGCGAAATCGCAACCGGCTTTTTAAAACCGTTGGCGTATCAACATCCCCATACAACAGAAAAACGCGGGGGCGCGTCGTGCATTTCGAGAACAACAGCATTCCTGGACAACAGGGCTTTTCAACCGAGGACATTCTGTGGGCTGTCGGCGTCTGGTCGGTGATCCTGACGCTGTCGCCGGTGGTCGTGTTCTACGTGCTGATGGTGGCGTAACAAGTAACAAAAAGAAAAACGCGCGGGGCCCGCGCGTTCTTTATCAGTCCGGCAGATCGAGAGCGGCGTTGTTACGCCGCCTGCTTGTGCATGGCGCCCGATGCCGACGCCGTTCCGCGGATCGCCTTGATCGAACGTTCGATCGCGCCCCACAGCCTGCTGATCTCCGCGGCCGCCCGGCCTTCCGCGTAATATTCGCGGGCGCCTTCGCCCTGGCTCAGCGCCATGATCAGATCGGCGCGGTTGGTGATCTGGCCGCTCCACACCGGCGCGCGGAATTTCGCCAGCGCTTCACGCGCGATGCTGACGATGCGGCTCTCGGCGCCGTCGCGTTCGGCAGGCGCACCGTTGATCACGACCGCGTAGGGCTTGCGCGCCGAACGGCAGGTCTGAATGGTTTCCTGCACCGCGTTGACGTCGAACACGCCGGGCCGCGCCGGAATTATCACCATGGTGGCGTTGCGGATCGCATCGTCGACGACGGCCGACAAATTCGGCGGCGTGTCGATGAACACCCATTCGATGCCGTCGCGCTTGGCGGCAGCGACGATGCCGCTGACGGAATTCACCGCGGCCTTGATCGGCGGCTCGTTGGTGCCGCGCAATTTGTGCCAGAGCGTAAGCGAGCCCTGCGGATCGGCATCGACGAGCAGGATGGGCTTCGTTGCCTTGTGAACATGGGCAGCGAGGTGAGCAGCCAGGGTACTCTTTCCCGAGCCCCCCTTACGTGATGCGAAAACAATTACGTTCATATCTTGGCCTCCAGTTGACCCCAGAAGCCGAAAATGAATCAGCGCGGTGATTCGTGAAAGAAAAATTTATCACCCGCCGTGATGAAGCCACTTAATTGCCAATAAGGCTGGTTTTTGAGTCACACCGTGCAACCCCGGTGACCTTGAGAAGGAATCGAAAGCTCACCTTGCCTGGCTCACTGCGCGCCTTTTGTGCGCTCGCGTTCGAGCTTTGCGCGCTGGCGTTCGAGCCATTTGCGTTCGATCCATCCAAGCCCCAGCGACAACGGCTTCTGCAGTGGCGGGATGTCCTGCGCGAACAAAAGGAGTCCGAGCGGCAGCATCCAGAGCCCGAGCACAGGCAGGAAGCTGAGAAAGCCGCCGGCGACCAGCAGTATGGCAAGCGGTACTCGGACGTAGATCGACGACGGCTTGCGCACCCAGCCGACGAACTTCGCCGGCCCCGATGGCAGCTTCCTCTCGAACCAGGCAAAATGCCGGTCGAGCTCTTTACTGTGATCTATCAATGAACCCTCTCCTCTTCCCCATGGGAGATGTTCACTGAATCGGCCGCTGGCAAGCGTCAGTCTGTCGCGAAAAGCGACCTTGAAACGGGCGCGCTGCCGTCAGGTCGCAGGCTTTTTCGGCTTTTTTCGCGGCTTGGCCGCAGCGGCTTTGCGCGGGGCTGCCGGCCGGATGATGGTCGGCCGGCCCACCGGCCGGGCCGTGATTTCATCGGGCTCGGGACGGAAGTGCGCCCGGCAAGCCGGCGAGAGCTGCGACTTGTTGCGCACCATGCAGGCGGTGACGCGGCTGATGTCAGGGATATCGGAGCTGCAGAGGCGGAACGCGTCCCCGGTGCAGGCCTGCTCCTGTTCGCGTGTATAGGTCTGACTGACGGCGGGCGAGATCGAAACGGCTAGTGCGGCGGCAAGCAACAATCCGAGCTGAAAATTTTCGATCCGAAAAATCGCCATGAATTCCCCCAAGCCGCAATGATTTACGGAATAGTGGGTGAACGAGTGGGGCTTGGCAAGCACGGCTGGACAACGCGCCACAGCACAAGTGTCGCGGCAGGTCGGGAGATAATTCAGCGACTGAAGGATTGGTACAGTTGGGTGGGCTCGAACCACCGACCTCCTGTTCCACAGACAGGCGCTCTAACCAACTGAGCTACAACTGCATCCCTCACGCGGAAGCCCCAAAGAGGGGGGCGCGAATTGGCCGGAAACTAGGTGCAACGCCGGCCTTTGGCAAGGCCGGGAAGCATCTGATTATAGTCGTTTCGGGCGCGTGTTGCGTTCAAACGCGGATCGCGCCGGGGCCCGCAAAATGGTCCCGTAACAGCAAAAAGCCCGGGGCGCTTCGCCCGGGCTTTTCGTTGGCGATGCGAGCCCGATCAGGCGGCGGGCTTGTAGTACTTCGAGGCGGAGGCCTTGATCGGCTCGACGGTCTCGGTCGCAACCTTCTGGCCAAGCTCGGCAAGCTCCTTGGCCTGCGCGGTGAAGGCCTCGTACTGCTTCTTGGCGTGCGCAGTCCACAGTTCGAGCGCTGCCGCCGGCGTCTTCACGCCGAGCAGCTCCTGCGCGAAATCGAGCGAGGACGAGGTGTTGGCCTTGAAGAACTCGATCAGCTTGGCGTTGTACTCGCTGGCGCCCTTGCTGGCGGTAGTGAACACGGCCTCGATGGTGCCATTGTGGGTTTCGGCTGCATCCTTGAACTTGGCGTAGTTGTCGCGGGCCTGCGAAACGCCCTTTTCGGCGAGTGCGCGCATCTGCTCGGGAACTTCGAAGGGAATGATGGAGGCGGAGAAGGGATCGGTGGAGCTGGTCACAGGTTGCATCCTTCACAATGGGGTTAATCGATGTTCCCCTGGCGGGTGCCGGGCGGACGACCGGAAGGAACGCCAAAAGGGATCACATACACACACGCACTCACGGAAGTTTGCCCATCCACGGGCTCGCCCAATAAGCACCCATATCGTGTCAAATTTGTGCAACGCACTGCAATTTCTGGTGCGACGCCGCATAGGGACCCGCACCGGATGCGTCTTCCAGTCGGTCCATTTGGCGGTTGCAGTACTGCCCGCTGCAGGCGGGGGTCAGGCTTTCGGCTTCGCCGCATCCATGGCGGCTTTGCCGACGATCTGGCTCATCTCGCTGGCCTGCTCCGCCAGCACACGCATTTGCCCCTGCACATATTCGCTGTGCAGCCGCGTCACCTCGGCCAGATCCTTGGCCTTCAGAAGTGACTGCGCGTAATCGAGCGAGCCCTGCACGTTCTTCTCGGCATAGGCGACAGCCTTCTGCCGGACATCCTTGGCGCCCTCGCGCATCGAGGCATTACGCTCCTCGATGGTATCCGCGGTGGTCTGCGCGGCGGCGACAAATTTCTCAAACGTCTTGCGGGCCTGCTCCAGGCTCGCCTCCGCCATCGATCGCATTTCCTTGGGTATCTCGAAACGGTCTCGCACTTCGCCACTCATGGCGCGTTCCTTTGCATTGGCTGGGATTGCGTCCGGATACTGTCAGGGGGCCGCTCCGGGGACGGATGCGGCGCCGGGAGGTTCCCCGTTGAACCCTTGACTGCCGTTTGCAACCACCCAACGCGGCGGCCAGCCAAAGGGTCCAGCCGGGGTTAAGGTTATCCGCCGCTTAAACCACGGCCGGACGGCCGGGCCGTGGACCTGCTGCCGCCGGCTTGCGATAGTAACGATCCCTTAAGGTTATCGGCATTTTGGTGCCGATCGTGGCGCCGGACGGTCATGTAGTTGCGATGAAGGACGCGGAATTTCAGTGGCGGATGCAGAGCGATCCGCGATTGGCGGCCTATGCGGCGAGCCGCCCGCCGGCATGGCTGTGGACGGCCGACGGCAGGCGGATCCTGTGGGCCAATCCGGCCGGCGCCCGCATGTTCGGCGCCGCCAGCGCCGCAGCCCTTGCTGAGAAGACCTTCGGACCGGCCGACCGGCACCGGCGGCAGATCGCGCGGCTCGCAGGACGGCTGCTCGCCAACGGCGCCATCCGCCTGGAGCGGTTACAGGGGTTTGGCGCAGCGCCCGGCATGCTTGCGACCTGCGGCTGTTCGCGGTTCGACTTTCCCAATGGCAGCCATGGTGTCTTGATCGCGGCCGGCGACATCGCGCTGATCGCGCCGCGGCCGGCGCGGGCGCATGAGCAGCCCGAGAACGAGATGCGGCCCGAGGCCACAGCCTCAAAGCCGGCCCCGCAGCCGAGCGCGCCCGTCATGGAGCAAGCGGCCGTGCCGCAGCCAGTTCCCGATTACGACCAGCCCGCGCAATCGGGCGAAGCGCCCGCCGAGTTTGCATTGTTCGATGCGTTTGCCGAGCCAGCCGCCGCGGAGGAGCCGGCCGCGACGGAGCCTGCTCCACGCACGCCATTCCCGGCGCTCGAAGCATTCGCCAGGCAGCCGACCCGCCGCCTGCCGCTGCGCTTCACCTGGCAGATGGATCGGGAAGGCCGCTTCACGCTCGGGACCGACGAATTCACTGGCCTGATCGGCCCGCGCACCACGGCCGGCTTCGGGCGGCCATGGCGCGAGATCGCCGAGAGATTTGCGCTCGATCCCGACGGGCGGGTGATGAAGGCGTTCGCCACATGCGCGACCTGGAGCGGCATCGTGCTGAACTGGCCGGTCGATGGCGGCGGCACTCTGCCGGTTGAATTGTCCGGCTTGCCGATTTTCGACGGGCAGCGGAATTTCATCGGATATCGCGGCTTTGGCGTCTGCCGCGATTTCGACGCCCTCGCCCTGCTCGCCGCCCTGCGCCTGGCGGAATTGACCGGCGAGATGGCAATGCCGCAAGAGCCGCCCGCCCCGGAATTTCCCAGCCCGACAGGCGTTGCACCGCCTTTGGTCGACGATTTGCCCGAACCGATTGCTGCCGAGACTTCACATCAAAACGATTTGGAAACGCCCGTGGAACCTCCCAAGGAAAGCGTCAAGGAAAGCGCCAACGAAGCCTTGAAGGACACCGTGACGGAATTGCCCGCAGATGCTCCCAACGTCGTGCCATTCCGCGCGCCCGGCGAGGCGAAGCCGCTATCGCTGACGCCGGTCGAGAACAGTGCCTTCGACGAACTCGCGCGGCAATTGTCGGCGCGGCTCGTCACCGAGAATGGTAACCAGGCGGTGCCGAACGTCACCGGTGAAACGATCTTTGAACCAACCGTCGCATCGTTCGCGCGCGAACCAGCCGGCGGGCCGCCCGAATGGTTGGCCTCGCCCGAACCGCCCGCGCATGGCGAAGCCGCGCGCGACAAGGCGCTGCTCGATCTCTTACCCGTCGGCATCCTGATCTACCGCCTCGACCGCCTGCTCTATGCCAACCCCGCCTTCCTGACGCAGATGGGCTATGCCAGCGTGCATGCGCTGGAAGAGGCCGGCGGCCTCGACGCGCTCTATGTCGAACCCGGCACGTCGAATGCGTCCTCGACATCGGACACCGGCAGGCCGGTGACGATTTCCGCAAGCGGGCCTGCGGATGCAAACGCGCCGTCATCGGCCGCCGAGGCCCGCCTCCACACGATTTCATGGGACGGCGATTCGGCGCTGGCCCTGATCTTCTCGACCACGCGCCATGAGGGCGCGGCGATCGCCGCCGCCATCTCGCAAGCCGAGCCGGTAGCGGAGCTGGACATCCCCGAACCGTCCGATGTCGGCCATGCCAACGCCGAAGAACTCGCCGCCATCCTCGACACCACAGCCGAAGGCATCCTGATGTTCGATGCCGAAGGCAACATCCATGCAGCCAACCGCAGCGCCGAAGCGCTGTTCGGCTATGACGGCGACGAACTGGTCCAACGCAATCTCGCCGATCTCTTTGCGCCCGAAAGCCAGCACGGCGTGTTCGAATATCTCGCCGGCATCAAGGCCTCCGGTGTCGAAAGCCTGCTCGATCACGGCCGCGAGGTGCTCGGCCGCGAAAGTAAGGGCGGCATCATTCCGCTGTCGATGACCATCGGCCGCACCCGCCCAGACGGCCCGAATTTCTTCGCGGTGTTCCGCGATCTCTCGCAGGCCAAGAAGACCGAGAGCGAGTTGCGCGAGGCGCGACGGCTGGCGGAACGCGCCGCCAACGCCAAGGCCGACGTGCTGGCCCGGATCAGCCACGAGGTGCGAATGCCGCTGAACGCCATCATCGGCTTTGCCGAAGTGATGATCGGGGAGCGTTTCGGCGCGCTCGGCAACGAGCGTTACCGCGAATACATGAAGGACATCCGCGCCGCCGGCGAACACGTGATCGCCATCGTCAACGACCTGCTCGATCTCTCTCGGATCGAAACCGGCAAGCTCGATCTCGCCTTCACCAACCAGAATCTCAACGAGATGGTCGAGAGCTGTGTGGCGGTCATGCAGCCGCATGCCAACCGCGAGCGCATCATCATCCGCACTTCGCTCGCGCACACGCTGCCGCCTGTGATCGCAGACGCGCAGGCGTTGCGCCAGATCACGCTGAACCTGATCGGCAATTCGATCCATCTCGCCAATGCCGGCGGCCAGGTCATCGTCTCGACCGCGCTGTCCGATTTCGGCGATGTGATGCTGCGGGTCCGCGACACCGGCCACGGCCTCAACGACAACGAGGTTGCCGCAGCCCTCGAGCCGTTCCGCACGCGGGCGCCGTCGGATCAGTCCGAGAGTGCGGTCGTCAGCCTGTCGCTGACCAAGGCGCTCGTCGAAGCCAACCGCGCCAAATTCCAGATCAAGACCGGCGGCCGCTCCGGCACCCTGATCGAGGTCGTGTTTCCGCCCGCGGTGGTGCGGGCGTAGCCGGAGACGAACGGGCGTGGGTAGCCGCAGCGTCGATCACGTCACTATTGGCGAGAGAAACGCTGGAACGCTGCGGCCATCGCTGCGCAAATAGTCGGCCATCGGTCGAACGACCTTGATGACGGCCGGTCTCGTCGTCATGCGCTGC
Source organism: Bradyrhizobium sp. AZCC 1721 (assembly GCF_036924715.1). Lineage (NCBI taxonomy): Bacteria > Pseudomonadati > Pseudomonadota > Alphaproteobacteria > Hyphomicrobiales > Nitrobacteraceae > Bradyrhizobium > Bradyrhizobium sp. AZCC 1721. Next base: position 6,288,354 of record NZ_JAZHSB010000001.1, read on the forward strand.
CGCCATTGCAGAAGTCTCGGCGTTTCGCCGGTCATGTCGGCACCCATGCGGGCACCGAAGAGCTGGGCCATATAGAACGCGATATCGGCAAAGGAGTATTCGCCGGCGAGAAACTCGCGGTCGCCAAGGACACGCTCCATGGTTCGATAATAGGCAGCAGCGGCCTCGCGCGCGGGCTTCCCGGCAGGATCCCTTGGCGTATTCCAGAGCGGCATCAATTTGATGATATGCGGGAAATAGACCTCGTCCGATTCATGCTCCAGCCGGCGAGCCCAGGCTCGCGCGGCAGGGGTCGCAGGCCACAGCGCAGGGCTCGGCTTGATGTCTTCGAGATACTCGAAGATCTGGGTGGAATCGAAAATCTCGAGATCGCCATCGATCAGCACCGGGACCTGGCGCTTCGGATTGATGCGCAGGACTTCCGGATGCTTCGGCGCATAACCCTCCTTCTGGGTGAAGGGGACCATGACCAGTTCGAAATCGATGTCCTTCTCGTGTGCAGCGATCTGAACCTTTGCGCCGAACATGCTCAGGGCGGCGGAGAACAGCCGCATCTTGGGGCCGCTGCTTCGATCGGCTTCTCGACCGGATTGAGCATTCTCGTGCATCGATTTCCCCTCAATCATCAGCGGCGCGTTCGCCTCCGAGGCCGTGGCCCCTTCGTCATCGCGTCTTATTCAGGCGCCACAGCCAGGCCAAGGCAACGCAAAGCACGGTGCCTGTTCGGGACGTGTGCCGAGCAGTTGGCGTTTCACTTTCGGTCAGGCAAGTGCCGAAGGCCAAAAACGCACGAGCTTCAAAGCCCTGACGAAATCTGAAAGATCCGGTCCGCCCCCACAAAGGTCCTTCTGGACAGCGGCGGATTTTCCGGCTGATATGCGACGAATTGACACACAGCGGCTCCGCGTGAGCCTGGAGGAAATCCCATGATGCCGTTTCATACGCGCCTGTTCGGCGCGGTCGTCGCGTTGACGCTTGCAGCCACAGCACCTGCCCTCTCGCAGCAGCTCGAGCTCAAGATCATGGCGCCCGCAGCCCCCGGCGGCGGCTGGGATCAGACCGCCCGCGCGATGCAGCAGGCTTTGGTCGCTGCCAAGATCGCCCGTAGCGTCCAGGTCACGAACGTTGCCGGCGCCGGGGGCAGCATCGGCATCGCGCAGTTCGTCAATGGCGCCAAGGGTGACGGCAACCAGATGATGGTGAACGGCTTCGTCATGGTTGGCGCGCTCGCCATGAACAAGTCGCCGGTGACGCTCGAACAGGTGACGCCGATTGCGCGCCTCACCGAGGAAATCCAGGTGATCGTGGTGCCGGCGAATTCGCCGCTCAAGACAGCGCAGGATCTTGCCGCGGCCGTGAAAGCCGATATCGCCAAGGTAACCTTTGCCGGCGGCTCGGCCGGCGGCGTTGATCATGTGATGGCAGCGTTGTTTGCGGGAACGATCGGCGCCGACGCCAAGAAGATCAACTACATTCCATTTTCCGGCGGCGGCGAGTCGCTGGCGGCCATTCTCGGCGGCAAGGTCACCGCAGGCATTTCGGGCCTGAGCGAATACGAAGGACAGATCAAATCCGGCAAATTGCGCGCGCTCGGCGTGACCTCGGAGAAACGTATCGCCGGAATCGATATTCCGACCTTCAAGGAACAAGGGATCGACCTCGTGCTCGCCAACTGGCGTTCGGTGGTCGCGCCTCCCGGGATCACGCCGGAGCAGCGCAAGACGTTGAGCGACGCCGTCGAGAAGATGATCAAGTCCGACGCCTGGAAGGACATCCTCAAGCAGAAGGGCTGGGATGACGCCTATCTTTCTGGCGATGCGTTCGCCGACTTCCTGAAGAAGGAAACCGCGCGTGTCACCGACGTCTTGAAGTCGGTCGGCCTCGTCAAATCATGACGGACCTTCCGCAGGCCCCGGCGGCGCGGCGCATCGATCGTGCGGGCCTGGTCGTTGCCGCGGCGCTCGCAGCGCTTGCCGCGGTGCTGGTATGGGACTCCAGGCAACTGCCGGCTACCACCATGTACGGCATGGGGCCCGAGGTGATGCCGGTCGTCGTCGCGGTCGGGCTCGGCCTGCTCGCGATCGGCAATCTGATCGATGCGTTGCGCGGCAACCTGCCGCCGCGCGAAAGCGCCGATCCCAGAGCGGTGCTGCTGATCCTCGGCGGACTTGCGCTGCTGATCGCCATCATCGGCCTCGGCGGCGGCTTCATCCTGGCGACATCGGCGCTGTTCGTCACCACCTCGGCGGCGTTCGGGCGCCGCGCCATCCTCGCCGACCTCGTCATCGCGCTCGTGATGACCACGCTGATCTATCTCGCCTTCGATCGGGTGCTGACGCTGAGCCTGCCGGCCGGCCCTCTGGAAAGACTGCTGTAATGGAAACCTTCGCTGCGCTTGCGCATGGCATGGCCGTCGCCGTCCAGCCGATGAACCTGCTTTATGCGCTCATCGGCGTGTTCCTCGGCACTGCCGTAGGCGTGCTGCCCGGCATCGGACCGGCGCTCACCGTCGCGTTACTGTTGCCGGTGACCTACAAGCTCGATCCCGGCGGCTCGCTGATCATGTTCGCCGGAATTTATTACGGCGGCATGTATGGCGGATCGACCACCGCCATCCTCATCAACACGCCCGGCGAGAGCGCGTCGATGGCAACCGCGCTCGAGGGCAACAAGATGGCCAAGGCCGGCCGCGGCGGTCCGGCGCTGGCGACGTCGGCGATCGGCTCATTCGTCGCGGGCACCATTGCCACCATCGGCCTGGCTTTTCTCGCACCGTGGCTGGTGGATTTTGCCGTGCGCTTCGGGCCTGAAGATTATTTCGCGCTGATGTGCGTGGCCTTCGTGACGGTGTCTGCGACCTTCGGCGATTCGCCGATCCGCGGGCTGACCAGCCTGTTCATCGGGCTGACGCTCGGGCTGATCGGCATCGACAAGCTCACCGGCCAGGCCCGGCTCGCGTTCGGAATTCCCGAACTGCTCGACGGCGTCGAGGTGACGACGCTGGCGGTCGGCCTGTTCGCCTTAGGCGAAGCGCTCTACGTCGCATCGCGCCGCCATCACGCCGAGGAGAAGATCGAGCCGGTGCGCGGCTCGCTGTGGATGACGAAGCAGGACTGGATGCGGTCGTGGAAGCCGTGGCTGCGCGGGACGATGTTCGGCTTTCCGATTGGTGCGCTTCCCGCGGGTGGCGCGGAAATTCCGACATTCCTGTCCTACTCGACCGAGAAGCGGCTGTCGAAACATCCGGAGGAATTCGGCAAGGGCGCGATCGAAGGCGTCGCCGGGCCGGAAGCTGCCAACAACGCCTCCGCCGCCGGCACGCTTGTGCCGCTATTGACGCTCGGGCTTCCGACCTCGGCGACGGCTGCGATGATGCTGGCGGGCTTTCAGCAATACGGGCTGAACCCGGGACCGCTGCTGTTCGCCGAGCGGCCCGATCTGGTGTGGGGCCTGATTGCGAGCCTCTTCATCGCCAACGTGATGCTGCTGGTACTCAACCTGCCGCTGGTCGGGCTATGGGTAAAACTGCTCGCGATCCCACAGCCGTGGCTGTACGCCGGCATTCTCGTGTTCGCGACCATGGGCACCATCGCCGCAAAACCTTCGGTGGTCGAGCTGTCGATGCTGGCAGCCTTCGGCGTGTTGGGCTTCCTGATGCGTCGGTTCGACTTCCCGATCGCACCTGTCGTCGTCGGCCTCATCCTGGGTCCAATCGCCGAAAGCCAGTTGCGCCGCGCGCTCGCGATCAGCCTCGGCGATCCCATCGTGCTGCTGCAGAGTCCGATGTCGGCGACGCTGCTCGGCATTGCGCTGATTGCGCTAGTAGCGCCGTTCGTGCTGAAGGGGCTCGGCCGGTTCAAGGCGAGCGAGGACTAGGTTCAGTATTCATCAATCCAGATTCGTGAGCGCGGCTTATCGATGTCCGCTATCCGGCGCTTTGCGGCCTCGAATCAGACGTCGCCTGAAGTCCGAAAAGGGCCAACAAGCGACATACCGGCAAGAAAAACGGTTGGCCGCCGTGAACCGGCTCACATACGGCAACGCCGCAGCCGCGGTATTCCTTCGAATTAGCCTTGCAGCCGTTTGAAAGCAGCGCGTTGTGTTCTCAAACTGGTCAAACCATTGAAGCCTGCGTTGCGAACCGACCTCTGCCGCCGCAAGTCCAATTGTCTGACTGTATTCAACACGCGCCATGTCGAAACAGGAGGAGCTCATGGCCAGGACAAATGCTTCGTTCGGGACCGGCGACCTGCTGTCCTATGCGGACGACGGGACTCCCGGTAATGTCAACGTTGGGAGCCCAATGGTCGTCGGGTTCGGCGGGTGGCAGGATTTTAAGTTTCTCTTCTCCGGTAGGAATGTTCGCCGGTTCGAGCCGACCGGCCTGGGCGGCCGGATGACGGGCAACGCGCTGGTTAGGCCAGCTCTGGACGTTTGCGATCAGGCGATCTGTGAGAACCGCATCTACGCTGTGAGGAGACCAGACGACGACCTGCTGTCCTATGGGGACGACGGAACTCCCGGTAATGTCTCGAGCCCAGTGGTCGTCGGGGTCCGGCACGGATGGCAGGATTTCTGGCGTCTCTTCTCCGGTGTAAACCTCGCCGGTTGGCCCCGCATCTACGGTGTGGCCAGCGGGGGCCGACTTGTGTCCTATGGGGACGACGGGACTCCCGGTAATGTCAAACACGGGAGCCCGGTGGTTATCGGGCCCCAAGTTGGTGCGTGGTCTTTCGATTTTATCTTCTCCGGTAGGAACGTCGCCGGTGAGAACCGCATCTACGCTGTGAACCACAACGGCGACCTGCTGACCTGGGGGGACAACGGAACTCCCGGTAATCTCTTTGCCGGGAACCCATGGATGGTCGTCGGGTTCGGCGGGTGGCAGGATTTTAAGTTTCTCTTCTCTGGTAGGAACGTTGCCGGTGAGGACCGCATCTACGCTGTGAACCACAACGGCGAACTGCTGTCCTATAGGGACAACGGAACTCCCGGTAATGTCTCGAGCCCAGTGGTCGTCGGGGTCGGCGGATGGCAGGATTTTAAGTTTCTCTTCGCCGGTAGGAACATCGCCGATGAGAACCGCATCTATGCTGTGGTCGCCTAACCTGAAGGGTGCGGAAATTGATCGGCACCGTCAGCGACGATGTTGTGGCTGATGTGTAAGCAGGGTCGATGTGCTGGATCTTCACGGTACCTCGGTCAAGCTTTTCTATGATGGACGCTTCGGCGGACGATCCAAGCGAACGCTGCCGGCGCCAAGGCAACCATGCCGTTCTGACCTCCTCCCACTTCAACGTCAGCTTGGGGTCAAAATGCGACATCGCCGGCTTAAGAATGCGCATCCGCTTTTCCCCCAAGATCGGACTTTACAGATCGATGCAGCCACTTCTGCCCAGGGCCAGAAGCCGAACCGAGACGGCGTCTTTTCAGCAAGGGGCCCCATGACAAACCATCGGGCTTACAGGTAAACTCCCCTCCCAATGCCGCCCAGCCCTTTATTCCCTTGTCCGTGCTGTGGATTTCCCACTCTTTCCGAGAGGAGTGCATGGGAAATCTGCTGCGTTTGCTGGTGGGAAGATGATGGTCAGGGCGATGTAAGCGTCATGAGGTTTGGGGAGGACCGAACGGGAGCTACTCGCTCGCCGCTGCGCGCGCGAATTTTTTCTCGCATGGCCACATGTACGACCGGGGAAAAGGAATCCAGATCGTTGAGCGACCCTCAGTAGAGCGAAGCGCATTGCTATCCTACGTTCGCGGCGTGCTTGACTCTCATGAGGCTCTCGACCCAGGCAAGCTTCAAAAGTTGATCAATGCTGATCGAGAGGCGCGCAATTGATTGGCCCTTTTTGGGGCGCACGCGAGTCCGTTCTGGGTCATTTGCGTCGATTTGCCATATCTACGATATGTCCGATATCCGGCCCATTTCGGAGCTGCCAGTAATCTTTCTATCGGGGGACCGGTCCTGTCTGAACATCAGGGTCGGCACAAATCTTGCTCGAATCCACTCTGCCTGAATGCATCCGACTGCGGATCGCCTGTTTCCCGGGCATATTTGGATTTGATCATTATGCGCTGCCTCGTTGTTGCCGATCTGCATTATTCGCTGCCGCAATTTGACTGGCTGCTTGCGGCGGCTCGTGAATTCGACGTGGTCATCTTTGCCGGCGACGCGCTCGATATCTCCTCTTTCGTCGACTTCCGCGCGCAGATTCTGGTGGTGAAAAATACCTGTCGCTGCTGTCCCAAGAGACACGCGTCATTCTCTGCTCTGGCAATCACGATCTCGATGACCGCAGGGCCGAGGGCGAGAAGATCGCGCGCTGGATCGGTGACGTCCGCGAGCTCGGGATCGCCTGCGACGGCGACAGCCTGACCATCGGCGGCACGCGCTTCACGGTGTGTCCGTGGTGGGATGGGCCGCTGCTCAAGAGCCGCATCGAAACCCAGCTTCGTGAAGCTGCGCTCGAGCGGGCGAAACGCTGGATCTGGGTGCATCACGCGCCGCCTGCGAATTCGCCCACGAGCTGGGGCGGCAAGCGGTTCTTCGGCGACGTCGAACTGGTGCAATGGATCGCGCAATACCAGCCGTCGATGGTGATATCGGGCCATGTGCATCAGTCGCCCTTCATCCCCGACGGCGCGTGGTTCGACCGCCTCGACACGACCTGGGTCTTCAACACCGGCCTGCAGCATGGCCGTCCGCCGGTCTATATCGTGATCGATCTCGACGAGAGCGCAGCATTCTGGATTGCCGCCGGTGAAGCGCAGCGCATCGATTTGCGCGCGCCCTTGCGGCGGCCGGCGAAAACGATCGAGACGCCGCCGCCTTGGCTTATATCTTTGGGTCGGATCGCCGATCCGCTTTTCTCCTCATCGACAAGCGCCGGAGAAGTTCGAAAAAGGCCCGTGTGACAGCGCAGGACTGCACCCGTATCGTTCGTTGGACGCTCGTGGGTCCTGCGCTACGAAGTACGTGGCCCGCCACTCGGCCACCGCGCGACCATGCACGGAGCAGCACATTGAAGGTGGCTTGTGTGATGGCTGTTCTGGTAAGCAGCAGCCGATTACCGCATGCCGAAGCCGAGCTACGCGGTTTTGGCTTCCGCGCACCGCGGCAAGCTGGTAAGATTTAGAACGCACCTGCTCACCGGAAGCCGATCACGCCACGTTATGTGAAGTGATGTGCAATGGTTCCGAAAACGCAATACGCAAAGAGCGGTGATGTTCGCATCGCCTATCAGGTTGTCGGCGAAGGGCCGTTCGACCTCGTGTTCGTTCCCGGTTTCATTTCCAACCTCGATGTCGCTTGGGAAGAACCCTATCGTGCGCGAGTCTGGACCCGCTTGGCGGCCTTCGCCCGCCTGATCATGTTCGACAAGCGCGGCACCGGGCTTTCTGACAGGACGGTTGGCGTGCCAACCCTGGAAGAGCGCATGGATGACGTTCGCGCCGTCATGGATGCCGTGGGCTCGGAGCAGGCCGCCCTGTTCGGCATCTCCGAAGGCGGCGCGATGTCAGTCCTGTTCGCGGCCACCTACCCGGAACGCACCCGAGCACTGGTCCTGTATGGCGCCTATGGCCACTTCCGCTCGTGGGTTTTGCCGCCGGACGAAATCGAAGGCGCCCTGGAACGCATGGAGAAGAATTGGGGGACCGGCGAGAGCCTCCGTTTGTTCGCGCCCAGCGTGGCATCAGATGAGACGTTCAAGCTGGCATGGGCCCGCTTTGAACGTCTCGGTGCAAGTCCCTCTGCGGTCGTCGCACTTATGCGAATGAACAGCGAAATCGATGTCCGTCCAGTCCTACCGTCGATCCAGGTGCCAACGTTAATCATTCATCGACAAGGGGACGTTCGCGTCAACGTTGAAGCCGGCCGGTTCATGGCCCGGCAAATCCCCAACGCAAAATATCTTGAACTGCCCGGCAGCGATCACCTGTTGTGGACTGGCGAAACAGAACGGGCATTGGATGAGGTTGAGGAGTTTCTGACAGGGTCGCGGTGCGCAATCGAATCTGATCGCGTGCTCGCCACCGTGCTGTTCACTGACATTGTGAACTCAACCAAGCGTGCCGAGACGATCGGGGATCGCGCATGGCACGACGTGCTTGACCGGCACAACGCTCTCGTGCGGCGGGAGATCTCGCGACATAGAGGGCATGAAGTAAGGACAATGGGAGACGGCTTCCTGGCAACCTTTGACGGGCCGGCTCGATCAATCCGGTGCGCGCTGGCGATCAATGAGGGCGTTGAAGCGCTTGGGCTGCAGGTGAGGGCCGGCCTTCACACCGGCGAGATCGAAATCACCGATACTGATCTGAGCGGCATCGCGGTCCACATTGCATCACGCGTTGCGACGATGGCAAAGCCCGGGCAGGTTCTGGTGTCGAATACAGTCCGTGATCTTGTCGCAGGCTCGAACATCCGGTTTCACGATGAAGGCAGTCATTCCCTCAAGGGCATCACAGAAAGCGTTAGATTGTTCGCAGCCGAACGTTAGTGGCGCAACGCGCGCGTTGCGCAACGAGTTGTCGTGTTGCAAGACAGATGCTGCGCGAATTTTTGTCGCCGGCTCCCGTTCAATTTGCCGGCGTCGTCGATCATATCAGCCTGGTTGTTGCACGTGATTTTTCGATGAGCCCGCAGCCCAATACCGCATCCCGCAAATATTGAATGGCATTTTTTTAGCAGTAGTCCAAAATCCGACCAGCCGCCAGCCAGAACAGTTCGGTGGAGCCAATGCAGCAGATTGCAGACTGGCTCGAGAAGCTTGGACTTGGACAATACGCGTTGCGTTTTGCCGAGAATGGAATCGATATCGGTGTCCTTCCCGAGCTGACGGATCAGGACTTCGATAGACTCGGAGTCCTGCTGGGCCATCGCCGCAAGATGCTGCGCGCGATCGCCGAACTCAAGCAAGTCGAATTAGTCGACGAGCCGGCTCGTCGGCATGATGCCGAGCGACGCCACCTCACCGTGATGTTCTGCGATCTGGTCGGCTCGACTGAGCTGTCTGCTCGCCTTGATCCAGAGGACATGTGGGAGGTGATCCGCGCCTATCGGACGGCCTGCGCCAGAGTTATTACCACCTACGACGGCAGCATCGCCAGGTTTGTCGGCGACGGAGTGCTCGCCTATTTTGGTTACCCCCGCGCGCACGAGGATGACGCCGAGCGCGCCGTGCGAGCCGGGCTCGACATGATCGCCGCAATAAGGCCGCTCGAAACGCGCGCGGAACAGGTTGAGGTGCGGATCGCGATCGCGACTGGACTTGTCGTGGTGGGCGACCTCATCAGCGGAGGCGCGTCGGAGCAGCAGGCGATGGTCGGCGATACGCCGAACATCGCCGCCCGGCTCCAGGGCCTGGCTGAGCCGGGGGCGGTTATCGTCGCTGCTTCGACGCGCGAGCTGCTTGGAGAATTGTTCAATTTCCGTGGCCTCGGCCTGCGCCAGGTCAAGGGCATCTCCGAACCCATCGCGGTCTGGGCGGTCGAAGGTGGGGCGGCGTCGGAGAGCCGCTTCGAGGCGGTGCGCACGGCGCGCTCGCTGGGCTTTGTCGGCCGTAAGGCAGAAATCGAATTCGCGCTCTCGCGCCAGCAGTTGGCGTGGCAGGGGCAAGGTCAGGTGGTGTTGATTTCCGGCGAGGCCGGGATCGGCAAATCGCGCCTGGTCGCAATGCTCTGCGAGAACCCTGTGTTGGGGGCACACTGCCGGGTGCGGTATCAGTGCTCGCCTTACCACATCAACAGTGCGCTTCATCCCTTTGTCGCTCAACTCGAGCGCGGCGCCGGTATCAGGTCACAGGACACGCCCGAGCAAAAGCTCGACAAGCTTGAGGCAATGCTTGCACTTGGAACGCAGCAGGTGGCCAACGCGGCACCGCTGATCGCAGCACTTCTTTCGATCGCAACGGGCGAGCGCTATCCGCCGATCGGCTTGAATCCGGTGCAGCAGCGGCGACAGACGTTCGCCGCCCTCCTCGATCAGCTCGAGGGTTTGGCCCGGCAGCAACCTGTGCTGATCGTCTGCGAGGATATGCATTGGGCCGACGCCACGACACTTGAGCTGTTCGATCTCGCGGTCGACCGGATCAGGGGCTTGCCGATCCTCGCGCTCATGACTTTCCGGCCCGAGTTCGAGCCGCCTTGGGCGGGTCTCGCCAATGTCAGCCTGCTGCGGCTCGACCGACTTGACCGGCAGGACGCGCGCACTCTGATCGAGCAGGTGACCGTCGGTCGACAGCTGCCAGGCGAAATGATGACGCGGATCATCGACAGGACGGATGGCATCCCGTTGTTTATCGAGGAACTGACCAAGACAATACTGGAATCCGGACTGCTGGTGGAAGATGCCGGGCGCTATCGCCTTGATCGTCCGCTACCGCCACTCGCCATTCCCGCGACGCTGCAAGACTCGCTGATGGCGCGCCTTGACCGACTGGCGCCGGTCAAGGAAGTGGCACAGATAGGCGCCGCCATTGGCCGCGACTTCTCATACACATTGCTGCGGTGTGTGGCAGGGCGCGATGATCTGACGCTGAACACCGCGTTGAGGCAACTGGAAGAGGCCGAACTGCTATTGCGCCGCGGGACGCCGCCGGAAGCGAGCTACAGCTTCAAGCACGCGCTGGTCCAGGAAGCGGCGTATGAGAGCCTGCTCAAGAGCCGCCGGCAACTGCTGCACAAACATATTGGCGATGTGCTGCGCGATCAGTTTCCGGCCGTCGCCGAGACCGAGCCCGAAGTCGTGGCCTATCACTTCACCGAGGCGGGACTCGACGGGGTTGCTCTCGATTGGTGGCTCAAGGCAGGCCAGCAGGCGCTCAAGCGCTCCGCCTATACCGAGGCAATCGCGCATCTCGGCAAGGCAATTGCAATTGCCGACGGGCTGCCGGATGACCCGGGCCGAACCATGAGCCGGCTTCATCTTCAAATTATCTACAGCCGCGCGCTGCGGGGCAGCCTCGGGCACAGCGCCCCCCAAACCGTCGCCGCGTGGACGCGCGCCCGGCAATTCGCGGCTGATATCAATGATCCGGTTGAGCTGGCGCCGATCTATTCGGGATTGTTCAATGCCTGTCTGACGCATGGCGAGATCGCGCCGATGTGGGAGTTGGCGGATGCAACCATGAACGCCGCCAATAGGCACCCGGACTCCCCAGTGGCCGCAGTTGTCGCGCATTGGACAAACGGGGCGACCTGCTGGTTCGGCGGCGACTATATGAACGCGAGAACGCATCTTGAGCAGGCGCTTGCGACCTATGGTGCGGAACCGAATCTGGAGACCTTCAGGGCTTCAACGCTGGACCTGCCGTTCGTCATCATGAGATTTCTTGCTCTGGTGCTTTGGCCGATCGGACAGATTGATCGCGCCCGCCGGCTCGCCGCGGAAGCGGTGCGTTCCGCGGGAGAAAAGCGAGCGCTCTCCCAAGCCAATGCGCTCGTCCATAAGGCGGTTTTCGACGGACTGTGCGGCGGGCCGTTACAGCAAACAGAGACAATCCTTGCGCTCGCCCTCGCTCGCGACCATACGATGCCGTTGTATGTAGCCGCGGGCACATATCTCACTGGCCTTGCAAAGTGGCGCGCCGGCGACCGAGAGGCCGGGCTTGCGGAAATGCGTCGAGGTTGGACCTTGCTGCATGAGAATGACTGTTACCTTTGCGAACCCTTTTGGGGAATGCAGGTTGCCATGGCGAATGCAGCGGCAGGACAAACGGACGCTGGGTTGGAGATACTGCGCGAGTTGATCGACGTGACAGAACAGTCTGGTCAGCATTGGCTCGATGCCGAACTGCATCGTGCTCGGGGTGAGCTTCTGTTGCGTCGCGACCCGACGAACCTCTACGGGGCTGAAGGCGCCTTTAACCGGGCGCTTGAGATAGCCCGAAGCCAGCAGACGAAAGCTTTCGAATTGCGCAGCGCAATTGGACTTGCGCGTCTTTGCATCAACAACGGCCGGGAAGCGGCCGGATCCGAGGTGGTCGCGCGAGCGCTCGTCGATTTTGAAACGGGGCAAGACTTCCCCGAAATCGAACAGGCGAAGAAACTGCTCAGGAAAAGCCGCTAGCCGATGCTACCAATGCAGCTAGAGTCTGGAGTCGGATTGCCGATCCGAGCCTGGCGAAACCTGCGTCGGCGGCAGGTTGATCATGCTCTGCAGGAGTTCGCCGACCATCGAGAGATGGTTACCGTGGTCGCCATACTGATGCATGAGATCGGCGAGATAGGTGGTCGCGACATTGAGGCGCTGCGCAAGCAACCGCGCGATCAAGAGCGCCACCGCCGGCTGGTCGCGCAGGAACGCCGCGGCGTCGTCGAACTCGTAGACCACAGAATCGGAAGCGGCGCGCACGGTCGCTGTATGGGGCTGCTCGAGCAGCACCGACATTTCGCCCAGCATCGCCCCCGGCTCGCTGAGGACGGCCACGACGCTGTCGCCCTTGATGACCTCAAGCCGCCCTCGGATCAGGACAAAGAGATGCCCGGTCTTGCCGCCCTCGTAAATGAGAACGGTGCTGGCCGGCACCTCCCGTTCCACTCCTCCGGTGCAATAGTCCAGTACCGCGCGCATTGGCATCATCTCCGCTCCAGCCAAGACTAGGCACTGATGATGCCAACGTCGAACGGATAACGTGCGCTTCGCTGCTCAAAATGTCGGCACGGAGCGCCCAGCGTCGGCGCGCGCTGGCGCAGCCCACGACCGAACATCAGATCTTTTCGAGCATGGCGGCTTTCAGCTTGGCGATGCGCGCTTCGTCGCGCTTGTAGAACGTCCACTGCTTGACGCGCTTGGCGCTCACCAGTCCCGCCTGCGACAATATCTTCAGATGCTCGCTCACGGTGGGTTGGCTGACGCCGAGCTTTTCGGCAATCAAGACCCCGCACACGCCGTCCTTGACGAGGTCGCCGTCGACCTGCGGGCGAAAATGCGCCCGGGGGCGTTTCAGCCATTCCAGGATCAACAGCCGCCGATCGCTGGCGAGCGCGCGAAAAGCAGACTCGACGTCATCCTCGAAAGAAGCCATATTGCTAATTAGCTAAATGACTAATTCATGTCAATCGAGCCTTGATCGACAAAGCCTTGGGAGTCGTTGCAATGGATGCCTCAGCGGATGTCGTAACGTCGGAATTGATCGTCCAATGCGAGCGGCTGATCCGGCCCTTTATCCGGCGGACGCCGGTCGTCGAGGTCGATGGCGCCGAGTTTGGGCTTCCCGGCCGTACGCTGACGCTCAAGCTCGAGCTTCTTCAGCACTCCGGCTCGTTCAAGGCGCGCGGCGCTTTTGCCAATTTATTGACCCGCGATGTGCCGCAGGCGGGCGTCGTCGCGGCGTCGGGCGGCAACCATGGCGCGGCAGTCGCCTATGCCGCGATGAAGCTCGGCAAGCCGGCCAAGATTTTCGTTCCGAGCGTCTCGTCGGCTGCGAAGGTGCAACGCATCCGCGACTATGGCGCCGACCTCGCGATCGAAGGCGACCGCTATGCCGATGCGCTCGCGGCAAGCGAGATATGGGCGCAGCAAACCGGCGCATTGCCGGTGCCGGCCTTCGACCAGAAGGAAACCATCACGGGACAGGGAACGATCGGCCTTGAGCTCTCGGAGCAGGCACCGAATATCGACACCCTGCTCGTAGCTGTGGGCGGCGGCGGGCTGATCGCCGGGATCGCGGCCTGGTATGCCGGCCGCATCAAGGTGGTCGGCGTCGAGCCGCTTGCATCGCCCACGTTGACCAGGGCCCTTGAAGCCGGCCATCCAATCGATGCCGAGGCCGGCGGGCTGGCTGCGGATTCGCTTGCGCCGCGGCGCGTCGGCGAACAGGTCTTCCCGATCGTCCAGAAATATGCGCGACAATCCGTACTGGTTTCCGACGCCGCAATCGCCGACGCACAGGCGACGCTTTGGCGCGCCTTGCGCATCGTTGCAGAGCCGGGCGGCGCAGCGGCGTTCTCCGCGATCCTGTCGAGCGCCTACAAGCCCGCCGCCGGCGAACGCATTGCAGTCGTCATCAGCGGCGGCAACACCGCCGCTGTCGATTTCGACCTCGCTGCTGACAGCCGATAGGTCGTGCCCCAGTTATCTGCGTCCCCGCCGTGCTTCACGGGTCGCATGGTGCGACAGCTCGCCATGTTTGGAATCGCTCTAAACTATAGCGTGGAATCCTTCTAAATCGAGCCGTTCGCGACATCCGGTCGCTGACGGCACCATGGCCGCTGCGCTACTGAGACGGGCATCTTCATCAGCTTTGTCGGGCAGCCCCATGATCAATATTCGCGCTACCGCCGCAACCGCAGCGTTGCTTTTTCTTACCGCGTTCGGAGCCTCGACGGCGTTCGCCGACGGCGAGGTCAACGTCTACACCTACCGTGAAACCAAGCTGATCCAGCCGCTGTTCGATGCCTTCACCAAGGACACCGGCATCAAGGTCAATGTCGTCTCCGCGAGTTCTGGTCTCGAGCAGCGCATGAAGGCGGAAGGCGCCAACAGTCCCGCCGACGTACTGCTGACGGTAGACATCGGCCGCATCGACGAGGCCGTGCAGGCCGGCGTCACCCAGCCGATCAAGTCGGTGGTGATCGACGAGATCGTGCCGGCGCAATATCGCGATCCGGACGGCCACTGGGCCGGCATTTCGATGCGCGCGCGGGTGATCTACGCCTCGAAGGACCGCGTCAAGCAGGACAAGATCACCTATGAGGAGCTCGCCGATCCCAAGTGGAAGGGCAAGATCTGCATCCGCTCCGGCCAGCACATCTACAACAACGGGCTGTTCGCGGCGTATACCGCCAAATACGGCGAGGCCAAAGCCGAGGAATGGCTGCGCGGCGTCAAGGCCAACCTGGCGCAGAAGCCCTCCGGCGGCGACCGCGAAGTCGCGCGCGATATCGCGGCCGGCAAATGCGACATCGGTGTCGCCAACACCTACTATTGGGCGCTGATGATGAACAACGATCCCGAGAAGAAGCCGTGGGCGGAAGCAACGAAAGTGGTCCTGCCGACCTTCGAAGGCGGCGGCACCCATGTCAACCTCTCCGGCGTGCTGCTGGCCAAGCAGGCGCCCAACAAGGCCAACGGCGTCAAGCTGATCGAATGGCTGGTCGGTGAAAACGCGCAAAAGATCTACGCCGACTCAAACTACGAGTATCCGGTTCGCGCCGGCGTCGCCGTCAATCCGACGATTGCAGGCTACGGCAAGCTCAATGCCGACCCGCTGCCGATCGCCAAGATCGCCGCCAACCGCAAGGCGGCCTCGACGTTGGTGGACAAGGTCGGATTCGATAATTGAACGGCTGCTAGCTTCTTTGAAGTAGAACCGTGAGCACGCACCACGCACCGCTGCGTTCCCTCCCCCCTTGCGGGGGAGGGTTAGGGAGAGGGGTAAGCCACACGGGCAGCATCGCTCGCGGCCAGCCCTCTCCCCCGCTCTCCCCCGCAAGGGGGGAGGGAGCCCACCTGCACAAGCGGAGAGGCCTTAGCCCGCTTCGTGTGCGGACGTGAGTCCCGTCACGCGCCCGGGCCGCATCGCGGCAGCGATTGCGGTTGCGACCGCCATCCTCGTCGCAGCCCCCGTCATCTCGATCATTGCGCTCGCGCTGCAGCCGGCGCCTGACGTCTGGCAGCACCTGATCGACTACGTGCTGCCGGCCACCATCCTCGACACCGCGCTCCTGCTCGGCGGCGTCGCTGTCCTGTCGCTTGCGATCGGCACCGGCACGGCGTGGACGGTTTCGCTGCATGAATTCCGCGGCCGGAAAATGCTGATATGGCTGCTGCCGCTGCCGCTTTCGATCCCGACCTATCTCGCGGCTTACGTCTATGTCGACCTGTTCGAGCCGCTGGGCCTGGTGCACAAGACACTCGCGCACTGGCTTCCACTGCAGGACGCCGTGCGCATGCTTCCGAATTTGCGCTCGCTGCCGGGCGCGGTCGTTGTGATCGCGCTGGTGCTTTACCCCTACGTCTATCTTTCGGCGCGCACGATGTTCCAGTACCAGAGCGCGGAGTTCGCCGAGGCCGCGAAGACGCTCGGCGCCAGCCGCTGGACCACCTTCTGGCGTATCTCGCTGCCGATGGCACGTCCCGCGCTGGCGGTCGGCGTCGCGCTGGTATCGCTGGAAACGCTGAACGACATCGGCGCCAGCGAATATCTGGGTGTCCGTACCCTCACGGTGTCGGTGTTCACGACCTGGCTCAACCGCGGCAGCCTCGCCGGCGCCGCGCAGTTGTCCTGCTTCATGCTGGCGATCGTGGCCGGCCTGATCGCAGTCGAACGTTACGGACGCCGCAATGTCACGACGGAGTTTTCCGCCGAAAGCCCGCGGCTCACGCCGCGGACCCCACTCGCCGGCATCAAGGGCGGATGTGCATTCGCGGCCTGCCTGCTGCCTGTGGTGCTGGGATTCCTTGTGCCGCTATTGTACCTCGCGCAGCAGAGTTTCAAGCGCGGGCTTTTTGCCAATTTCGACGCAGCGCTGTGGCGCGATGCATTCAACTCGGTCGCCTTCGCAAGCATTGCCACGTTGACCGCGCTGCTGCTCGGCTTTGCGACCATTCTCGCGTGGCGCTGGCGGCCGAATGGGTTGCGCTTGGTCGCAATGAACATCGCGCAGACCGGCTACACGCTGCCGGGGCTGGTGCTGGCGCTCGGCCTGCTCGCACCGGTGCTCGCCATCGACAACGGACTGAACGCACTCGCCGGATGGCTTGGACGATCGCTGCCGGGATTGATCGTGGTCGGCTCAGGTGCTGCCGTGGTGATCGCCTATGTGATCCGGTTTCTGGCGGTGCCGACCGGATTCATCAAGGCAGGGTTCGAGCGGATCCCGCACGACTACGACGACAGCGCACGCGCCGCCGGCGCCGGCCAGACTACGACGATGCGGCTGATCCATCTGCCGCTCTTGCGCCCCGCCATGCTCGGCGCGGTCATCGTCGTATTCGTGGATTGCCTGAAAGAGTTGCCGGCGACGCTGCTGTTGCGGCCACTCAACGTCGAAACGCTGGCGACCTCGATCTACCAGTACGCCAGCCGCGGCAGTTTCGAGGAAGGCGCGCTTGCCGCGCTCCTGATCGTTGCCGCCAGTATCGGCCCGGTGGCGTGGCTGACGCGATTTTCGGACGTACCGGCCGGGCCGGCGTGAAGTTGAGATTTCCGTCGTCCCTGCGAACGCAGGGACTCATAACCACCGGCCGTTGTTGTTACGAAGGCAACTGGCCCCAGCGCCAAAAACGAGAGGCCGCGGAGTATGGGTCCCTGCGTTCGCAGGGACGACACGCGTCTAAATTCCGCGCACAAATCGCCGGAAGCCCGGCGAACCGGTCAACGCTTCGAACGCCGGATCGCGTTTTTCTTCGGCGAATGCAAAACCCGCCTTCGCATAACACCGTTCCGCCGCCTCGTTGCCGATCAGAAACGAGATCGATGCGTGATTGAAGCCCGCGGTCTTTCCGGCAGCCAAAGCATGCCCGATCAGCGCCTGCACCAGCCCGCGCCCGCGATATTCCGCCAGTGTGGCGACATGTTCGATCAGCCAGTCGCCCTCGCCGCCCTGCACCCAGCAATTCGCTCCATAGGCGCCGCGCCGGAAGATCGCCTTCAGATCGACGGCGCTCAGCCCTATCGCGGTCGCCACCTCCTGGATCGCCGCCCGCGCGGCGGTCTCGGTGCCTTTAGCGGGCAGCGCGCAGAGCGATGCCGCCGGCTCACCCTCGACTTCAGCGACGATGAATTGGGTGATGTGCCACCACGATTGCGTTGGCGCGATCGCGATGCATTCGACGAACGCAAGGCATTGCGGCTCGTCCCAGCCAAGCGCGATGTCGAACCAGCCGCGCGGGAACGGGCCGCGCTGCGAGGACAGGATGTTGCGGGCAATGAAGCTTGCGTCTTCGGGACGCGCGGGACGGATCGCAAGTTGCGACCGCCCCGCCATCACGTTAAGCGTTCTTCAGCGCGACGCGGAACTCGGCTTCGGTCTTTGCCTTTACCTCATCCAGCGTCACGCCATCGGCGAGCTCGATCAGCGCCATGCCGTCCTTGCCGTGCTTGTCGATGGTGAAGACCGCAAGGTCGGTCACCACCATGTCGACCACGCGCTCGCCGGTCAGCGGCAGGTCGCATTTCTTCAAGAGCTTCGGGCCGTCCTTGGCGGAATGCTCCATCACCACGACGACGCGCTTGACGCCGGCGACGAGGTCCATCGCGCCGCCCATGCCCTTCACCATCTTGCCGGGGATCATCCAGTTGGCGAGGTCGCCGTTCTGCGCCACCTGCATCGCGCCGAGGATCGAGAGATCGATATGCCCGCCGCGCACCATGCCGAACGAATCCGCCGACGAGAAATAGCTGGTCGACGGCAATTCGCTGACCGTCTGCTTGCCGGCGTTGATCAGGTCGGCGTCCACCTCGTCCTCATAGGGGAACGGGCCCATGCCGAGCATGCCGTTCTCGCTCTGCAGGCTGACGTCGATGCCTGCAGGGATGTAGTTCGAAACCAGCGTTGGAATGCCGATGCCGAGATTGACGTAATAGCCGTCGCGCAGTTCCTTCGCGGCGCGCGCCGCCATCTGTTCGCGGGTCCAGGCCATCAGATTTCTACTCCCGTTGCCGCCGCGGACGCGCTCGATGGGCGCGGGCGGGTGTTGCGGAACTCAATGCGCTTCTTGGCCGTGCCGACCTCGATGATGCGTTTGACGAAAATGCCGGGCGTGTGGATGTGGTCGGGATTGAGTTCGCCGGCCGGAACCAGGTGCTCGACCTCCGCCACCGTGATCTTGGCGGCGGTCGCCATCATCGGGTTAAAATTGCGCGCGGTCTTGCGGTAGATCAGGTTGCCGGCGGTGTCGCCCTTCCAGGCGTGGACGATGGCGAGATCGGCGAACAGGCCGCGCTCCATGATGTATTTTTCGCCGTCGAACTCCTTCACTTCCTTGCCCTCGGCGATCAACGTGCCGACGCCGGTCTTGGTGTAGAACGCCGGGATACCGGCGCCGCCGGCGCGGATGCGTTCGGCCAGCGTGCCCTGCGGATTGAACTCGAGTTCCAGTTCACCGGCGAGGTATTGCTGCGCGAACAGCTTGTTCTCGCCGACATAGGACGAGATCATCTTTTTGATCTGGCGCGTCTCCAGCAGCCGGCTCAGCCCGATGCCGTCGACGCCGGCATTGTTGGAAACCACCGTCAGATTCTTGACGCCGGAATCGCGGATCGCGTCCGACAGGGTTTCGGCGATACCGCACAGACCGAAGCCGCCGGACATGATCATCATGCCGTCCTTGAGAACGCCGTCGAGTGCCGATTTGGCGTCGGGATAAACCTTGTTCATGCAAATAAGACCTGATGGAGGGAACGGCCGAAGGCCGGCATGAGCGGATTATTAGGCGAATTTTTCGCGGTGCGTCAATGCGCTCAGCCGCCAATAACGCCCTTCAGACCGGCATACAGGGACCCGGCCGCGGTCCCCAAGATACCCACCATGGGCCCGGCCGCCGTCATCAGATCCTGAATGATCCGAGCGCGGCGGCGCAGGTGCTCCGCGCCGACATGCCGACCGACGAGCAGGCCTGCGGCCTTGTAGGCAAGCGGGTTGGGCTTGCCGCCGCCCTGCGTCACCGTTTTCGGCAGCACATCGACAATCAGGAAGCCGAGAATGTTGCCGGTCGCGAAAGCGAGCGCGATGCTGGCGGTATATTCGATCACCTCTCGCCATTCGATCCAAGGTCCGGGCACGATCGGAACGTTGTCGTTGATGCCGGTTACGGTGAGCATGCATGTCACGGCGATCGCCGCCGTCAAAAGCCCGACCGCAATAGCGCCGCGCCATCCGATTTTCAGATGCGAATGCATCAGGAAGCCAAACGGCAGCGGAATGACCACCGAAGCAAGCCGGAGATAGAGCGGGGTAATGTCCAAGATGATAGTGATGAGGGTGTGAGCGGCCACCAGCAGGATGACCGGGATCAGGACATAGGCAAGCGAATGAACGCCGTAGTATCGCAAAGGGGACCGAATCCGCTCGATGCGGGCATTGGTCCGATCGAGTTCACGCTGCAGGGCGTCGAGTTCGATGACGATTTTCTCGATCTCGATGATGACAGGGCGCACGATCCGCAGATCCCGCGAGCAATGTTTGCAGACGACTGCCTCATCCTTGATCGTTTCGGCGCAGAACGGGCATTCCATCAGGCTGACCGATTTTTTCTGCGGCGCCTGAGCGCCTCGACTTCGCTCTTCGCGCGCTCCAGTTCGAGGCGCAACGTGTCGCGCTTGCGCGCCAGTTCGTCACGCTCCACCATCAGCGATTGCGGCACCGCGATCTCCCGCGAGCAGGAGCCGCACACCAGCGCCTCGGGCGGATTTTCCCTCGCGCAGTATGGACAGGCGGCGCTCAGGGGACGACCTTCAGGATAAAGCTCGTAGTCCCGACACGCCCGTCGGTGTCCTTGATGTCGACCCGCACCATGTGCTCGCCAGCCGGCAGTTCGACCTCCGGCATATCAATCCCGCGCGGCCCAACGAAGGATTTGACCCGCGACGTGAGATCGACGTTCGGGGTCCGGAGATAGGTCATCTTGACCGAATCCGGATCGATCTTGGCCCCGCCATAGGGTTCGAATTTGAGCTGAAGCCGCATCGGAGACCGGAGCTGCCCGCCGCCGGTCAGGAGATCGACCTTGGGTCCCCGCGTGATTCCGCGCCGCTCGGCCGCGACCGCGCCTTTCGGCGGCGGCAGCGCGGCTTCCTCGGCCGTGATCAAAACCTGCGCCGCTTTCGCCGGCAGCGCTCCGGCGGCGATAATCGCAATACTTCCCAGCAAAAACCGCAAGCCGCAGATACGCACGATCGTTCTCCCCCTGCCCTTCAACATTATCTCACGCCGCCATCGCCGATGATGGTGTACGGCGCCCAAAACAACGGATGTGCATAAGCGAATTCGGTCTTGCCGTCGGCACCAGTGTAGCCGGGGCCGTCCACCAGAGCCATCATCGCCAGCCGCAGCGCTTCACCGCGCGTCAATTTGGGATCCTGCGCCTGGCGCCTGAACAGATCGGTCACCAGTTCACGCGCCGACTGCGAGTGAACCGACCAGTTGGTCACCAGCAGCGCGCGGGTGCCGGCGTAGAAAAACGCGCGGCCGAGGCCTGAGGCGGCCTCGGCACCGGCGCCTGCTCCGGCGCCGGTGTTGCACGCCGACAGCACGACCCAGTCGGCGTCGAGCTTCAGCCCAAGGATTTCCTCCATCGTCAGCAGGCCGTCGCCATCGCCTCCGGTAACAGTGGGCGATGACAGCGCCAGCGCCGGCTGCGACAAGCCGTTCAGCTCGCCGGGTACGAGACCGTGGGTGGCGAACGCCAGCACCTTGAACCCCGAAAGATCCATCGTCTTCACCGCCTGCTCGCTGGCCTGCTTGCCGAGGTTGAGGACTTTCGACGGATCGGCCTGCAGCGCCAGCGCGATCGACTTCAACTCGTCCGACGTATCGGGCAGCCGCGGCAACATCGCCAGTTCGGCGCTGTCGACGCCATCGAGTTTCGGGCTGTTGCGCCGCTTCAGTGGACCGCCTCGCGTCGTGTTGCCGGAGGCATCGGCGACCCTCACCTTGTCGGCGTTGTCAGCCTCGGCCTCCTGTTCCTTGCTGAAGTAAGGATCGCCGAACGCGATCAGTTCGCCGCGGTTGGGCTTGCCGGGCGGCAATTGACGCAAGGTACGCAGCGCCGCGGCCGAGGGAACGGTCGTGACCGCGTGCGTCCGCGCCAGCCACGGCACATCCTTGTAGCTTGCAAACAGCGGATCGTCGTCGCCGCGGATCTCGGTCGGCGCCGTTGGCAACAGCGACAATGGCAACAGGCCGAGCGCGCCATTGGTCACCAGGATCAGATTCTTGGCTGGCTTCCATCCGCTCTCGACCGGCTGCAGCAGCAGCGAATAGAGCTCATGCGCGAGCTTGAGATCGAACGGCGGAATGTCCGAGATCATCGCCGCCTGCGGCTCCAGCGCCTCGCGCAGCTTGCGCACCTTGCTCTCGATGTCGCCGCTACTCGCCTTGATCGCAGCGAATGCGACCGGGCCGTTCTTCGGAACCGCCCAGACGAAACTGCTGCTCTGTCCGAAGTAGAACGACAGCATTGCTTCGCCATCGGCCAGTGTCGCCCTGATCTGCTCCACGGATGGCGATTTCGGCGCGACCAGGTCTGCATAAACCGGGAATCGCCGGCTGATCTCCTGGCGCGCTTTCAACCGTTCGGCGCGCAGTGCATTGATCGAGGCGTTGATCGCGTGAACGCCCTTGTCGTCGCGCTCGTGCGACGGCAGCGACAGCACGTTGTTCAGCGTTCCCAGTTGCGCATTCACCTGCTTGCCGAGGTTCTGTTCCTTGCGGACCAGTTCGGCCAGCGCCGGATCCTTGGCGGCGGCGCGCGCACTTGACGCCGCCAACGCCTGCTGCACCGAACGGCCGCGAATGGCGTCGGCTAGGCTGAAGGTTTCGACGCCGACATCGCCCGACAGGTTCTTCTCCTGCGCCAGCATGTTGAGATAGGCTTCGACGATGCCCTGCAGGCGCTGATTGCGCGCCGCCACCGCCGTGGTGTCGTCGTCATCGGCGTTCTCGCGCGACGACGCCATCAGGATCGGGATCGCCGTCCTGAACTCGCGGATCGCATCCTGGTCGCGTCCGGCCCGCATCAAGCCGATCGCCAGCGTGCCGCGCGCCGAGGCGGTATCGAGATGATTTTCGCCGACCCGGGAAATCTGCTTCTTCAGGAGCTGTTCAGCCGCGGCAATGCCGGCTTCGATTTGGCCGGAGGCATAGAGCGAGTAAATGCGCCCGCCGTTGAGTTCGAAAGCCTCTCGCCGCGCCGGCTCCCATTTCGCGATCGCCTTGTCGATCTGCGCAAAGACCGCGATCGCATCCTTTCCCTTGCGCTGCAGATTCAAGATGTTGCCGAGCTGCGACAACAACTGCACAGTCGAAAGAGAATCTTCAGCGACGCCAACCGTCCGGGTAATGTCCAGGCTCACCCTGGCCAGTTGCTCCGCTTCGGCGTAACGGCCTTGCTCGACAAGAATGCCGGCCAATCCCGCGATAAAGCGCGGCGTGGTGGGATTGTATTTGCCTTGGTTTTTCAACTGCGACAGCAGCGCCCGGCGAGCATCGACCTCGGCTTCCGCAAAGCGTCCTTGCCGCGCTTTCATTCGGGCCTGGTTCAAGATGTTGAGATCGACGGCGAGCACCATGCTGGACTCGGAAGGCGGATTCTCTGCACCCGACAACATTGGCTTGATCGCAGCGCGCTTGCGCAGCTCGCCGAGCTTGTACGAGGCCTCGGCATCGCGGAATTGCCCCCGCGCTTCGAACAGCATGGCGCGGCCGATTTCGACTTCGGCTTCCCAGTTCTGACCGTAGGTATTGTAGGTCGACCGCATGATCGGATGGCCGCTGGTTCGCGCTTCCTGGAGCAGCGGCTGGCTGCGGCGCAGGTAGGCCTCCGCCTGCGCGATATCGCCCATCTGGATCAGGATGCCGGCGATCGCGCGGTTCGCACCGACCAGGTACCCCCTGGCCCCCTTCTGGTTGGATGTCTCGCGAAGCAGCCGCTGAAACAGTTCAAAAGCCTTCTTGGGATCGCCGGCGGCCATGTACTGTTGGGCGGCAAGCGAAATCAACCTTCCCATCATGTTGGCCGAAACCGCGCCGCGGCCGACTTCGATGGCCTTGTTGGCGTCGGCGATAGTATCGGCGAGCCGGCCGAGCTGGGCCCTGGCGTTGCCGCGATCGAAGTAGAACTGCGCCAGATCTTCGCGCGATTCCTTGCCGGTCGGCTTGGTATCGGCCTCGGCCTTCAGTTTCTCGATGGTCTTGAGATCGGGCTTCTCGCTGTCCAGGATCGCGGTGATGTCGGTGATGGTTCGCGGCGGAGCGACGAATCCAGCGGGCAGCGCGCTTCCGGGCGCAACTTTCGGTGCGGCTTCGGTTGGAATAGCGACGGCGACATTGGCGCGACCATTAGCCTTGTCGAGGGCGGCCATCACGCAGGCGCGGACTTGCGGCGTCGCCTTCTGGCGACAGGCTTCGATGTTTCCCGCTCCGCCGGAGGCTCGCATGCAAGCCTGAACGATGGGCCTGCCGACCGTCATCCGGCAGCTTTCCCGGGCGGTCTCGACGCTGAGCGCCTGCGCCACCGGCGCGGTTACCGCAAGCACCGCCGTCGCGATGGCGCATCTTGACGTAGCGGCTTGGATTGCAAGGAAATTGGCAGCCCTAAAACGCAGGTGAGAATTAGTATGCGAGGACATTTAATGACCCCAATATAAACATTAACGATATGCAATAAGGAAATACTAGCAAGCCGGCCCAAGGCTGTCATGGAATTCCAAAGCCAGGCATGCAGGGACTTCTGGTCGCACCCGGAATCGTACGGGCTTTTGGGCGGAGCGGGCTGTAAAGGCCTGTGATCACGACCCAGGAACCGGCGTTGTCGGCCTTGAAAGCGTCAAGAAAACCCTTCAAGTTGCGAGGGTTGGCACAGGGTTACCGATGCGTCGCCTGCCCTGATCGGCAGGACACCTAATCAACAAGACCTTAAACACAGAAACCCGACTTCGGTTTAGCCAGATCCGGATATGTCACTGACGATGGCCCAAGGAATGAAGCGCCTCGGGATGCCGGTTGCGGCGCTGTTCGGCATGGCCGTGCTCGCCCTGATCGGAACCTCCTGGTTCATCAACCGCGACGCGTTGCGACAGGCGGTCGAGGCACAGATTCGCGCGGTTACCGGGCTCGATCTGGTCGTCACCGGCGCGATCGACGTATCGGTGTTTCCGGGCAGCTATGTCTCGTTCCACAATGTCGGGCTGAAGGGCGGCGGCACCACCGACCCCGCGCTGCAGGTCGATGTATTGACCGCAAATCTGCGCCTGCTGCCATTGCTGCTCCGCCGCTTCGAAATCGCAGACGTCATGATGTTGCGGCCGCATATCCGCGTCGTCAGAGAGGCCGGCGGCCAGAGCAACTGGACGCCGTTCGTCGAACGCATCGCGCGCACGATGAAGCCCGGCGCCGAAAACCAGGTGTCGTTCTCGGAAATCAGGATTCAGGACGGCGTGCTCAAATACGAGGATGCCGCCAACCGCGCCACCGAACAGCTCAGTGACATCGATCTCTCGCTGGCCTGGCCGTCGATCTCGCGCTCGTTCGCGGCGACCGGACAATTCGACTGGCGCGGCGAACGCGTCGACGGCTCGATCTCGGCCAGCGACTTCGTCGCGATGCTCTCGGGCGACCGCTCGGGTCTGAAGGCGCGGCTGGTCAGCGCGCCGCTGAAGCTGGCCTTCGACGGCTCCTTGGCCAACCGCACCAGCCTGATGATGGACGGCACGGTTACCGTCGACAGCGTGTCGCTGCGCAACGCGTTGCGCTGGATGGGACAGCCGGTGCCTGGCAGCGGCGGGTTCGGCCGCTTCGCGCTGAGGGCCCGCGCCAATGTCGTTGGAGCCTCGGTTGCGCTGACGAATGTGAATGTCGAACTCGACGGCAATGTCGCCGAGGGCGTGATGACGGTTGCCAATAACGGCCGCCAGACGCTGCAGGCGACGCTCGCCGCGGGCAACCTGGATTTCACGCCCTATATCTCGACCGTCCGCCTGCTTGCGAGCGGCGCGCGCGACTGGAACCGGCAATTGTTCGACCTCACCTCGCTCTCCGCCACCGACCTCGACATGCGCCTGTCGGCAGCGAGGGTGACGGTCGGCCCGACGAGACTCGGTCGCACCGCGTTCGGCGCCAATCTGCGCGGCGGCGCGCTGGCGCTCTCGGTCGGCGAAGCGCAGATGTATGGCGGCATCGCCAAGGGCTCGTTCGGCATCGCGCGTTCGGACGCGATCGCCGACGTCAAGGCGCAGTTCCAGTTCACCGATGTCGATCTGCAGACCTGCGCCAGCGAATTGTTCGGCATCACCAAGCTTTCCGGCCGCGGCAATCTCGGCGTCTCGTTGATGGCATCCGGCTCGAGCCCGTTCGGCCTTGCCTCCTCGCTCGACGGCACCGCCACGCTCACCGGTCATGACGGCGCGATCGCCGGCTTCAATGTCGAGCAGTTGCTGAAGCGGCTGGAGCGCCGCCCGCTATCCGGCGGCGGCAATTTCCGCTCCGGCACGACCCCCTACGACAACCTCATCGTTTCGGTGCACTTCAACGACGGCATCGCCACCGTCGAGGATATCCGCGTGGACGGACCGACCACGCGCCTGACGCTGACCGGCACCGCTTCGGTGCCGAGCCGCGAATACGACCTCAAGGGCGTCGCCAGCCTGACCTCGGCCGCCGCCGGCGACAAGGGCTTCGAACTGCCCTTCGTGGTGCAGGGCCCGTGGGACGATCCGCTGGTGTTTCCCGATCCGGAAAGCCTGATCCGCCGCTCGCCGGGCGCAGCGCCCCTGCTCGATGCGGTGAAGGATCGCAAGACGCGCGATGCGGTGCGCTCGGTGATCGAACGGTTTACCGGCGGAGGATCGCGGCAAGCGGTACCGGAGGCGGCGGCGGACGCGCCGGCCAATGCACCGGCGAAGGCGAATTAACGTAGGGCGGACTAGCGTCAGCGTAATCTGCCTTAACGCCCCCCGAGTTGGCGGATTGCGCCTGAGCCTGTCATCGGGCCGCGCCGTGCGCGGACCCGTTTGGCTCATCCGCCCGTCTACTGTACTGGCCTTGGTAGCTAGAAAACATAGCGACGACATCGACCAATGCGGCAGCTCCCGCCGCAATGACGATCGCCAACGTGAACGCGTGAAGGAGATACTTCTTACACGCAGGCCGCTTTTCGCGCTCGGCCGCAAATTCTTTTGCGAACGGTTTTGAGAAAACGAGGATCAATGCGGCAGCCAGACTCAGAACTCCCATTGTCGCGCCCCAGATGACGCCGACATGCACCCGGCCAGCAAAGTCCCAAAATGCAAAGGCGGCAGATCCCGCAGCAAGAAAGTAAAATGCCGCACCTGCGTATCGCGCAATTTTGCTGAACAACCAGAGGGCCCACCAAAATAACCAGCGCTGCCACCGCGTGGACCGCAAGACCAGAGCTAAAGCGTGGCAGATACCACTGCGAATAGATGAAAACGCTGCAATTCACCGCCGCGATCAAAGCCAAAAGGTAAAGCGCCGCCCTATAGCCGCATCGCTCAAACATCCAACCTCCTCCAAATTATTACGCTCAATTCCATCGCAAGCGATCTTCAGGGAATGTTGTTGCTGCGGCCACCGATGCTATGCGGCCTGTTGAGGAAGTAATCCCGATTGCCCAGCGCCGCCTCGGCATATTGATCGATTGCGACAACGATCGCCTGGACATGGGCATGGCACCATCCTTCCCGCGTCGCCCTGATCCGAACCTCCGCCAGGGCTTTTAGCCACGGCGGGTTATCTGCGTTGGGGTCGTACCATCTGAGCGGTCCTGACATCGCCGGCCTCTGTTGATGAAATCTTCCAACTCCGCCCGCTTGCGCGCGAGCAGGAGTTGCGCCTGGGCGTTATCCAGGCCGGATTGATTGAGCTGACGAGCAAGCTGATCCAGTTCGGCAATCTGCCGGCGCAGGGCCTGAATGGCATCATCGCTCACGGCGGCCTCGAGCCTTCTCCGTTCCGATTGAATCGGAACGGGGCTCTGGATTTTTTATTTGACGCGTTTTCTTGCCGCGAACCGGTTCCCATTTCGCTGGAAAACGCTCTGGCGCCCCGATCGCAGGCTTCCTGCTGACCGCACGGACATCGAGCTTCAGCCGCTCATCGACATTGAGCAGCCGCTCTTCGCCGCCGAGCCGGTTCCGCTCGCCGATGAGCCCGACCATGGTGACCCGCATGGCCATCAGACGCGTTGCTGTTTCCGAACAGTCCTCATCGCGGTTGAGCTGTTTGCGGATGTTATCCTCCGCGCTCAGCATCTCCGACCGTAAGAAGCTGATTTTCCTGCGAATTTCATTCAATTTGTTGTCCATGGGGCCACCTCGCTGCGGTAGAACCCCATAAGAACAAATAAAGAACAAATTTCAAGTTAAGAGTTCGGATCGAATCGAAGATTCTTTGGGGTTTCAGATGTCCCGGCTATCGGACCAGGTGGATGCGCCGATGACGCCGCGCCAATTGGCGGCGCTGCGCACGCTCAGCGCCGAGGCCTACCAGCCAAAACTGTTCGAGAAAAACCTGACGGCCAGGGAAGCCGAGCGGCGGATTGCCGCGCTGAAGGCGGAGATCGAATTGGCGAATTCGTTCTGAGCCGCCTGCCCGGTCCCCGTGACCGGAACGAAGGGACATGGAGCGCCGCCATAGCCCAAACCGATGCGCCACCTTCAATCCAAAACCGACCCGAGCCCGGTTTGATCCAGGAACATTGCTCTTCGCTGCGTGCTTATCCCTGAATGAAGGAAAGCCGTCATGCGGTGCCGCGTGCAGGCGTGGAGGAATTCGTTCGGGGCGTACGTTCTCGGAAGCAGGCGTGACTTCTCGGCGCGGAGCCGGTCATGAGGATTGCCGTTGTAGGAGGGACCGGACTGATCGGATCGGCAATCGTGGCTCACCTGTTCTCGCGCGGTCATTCCGTCGTTTCAATGAGTAGAAGCGACCATTCCGGCCCTGGAGCTCACAGGGTCGATATCTCCGAGGCGAAGTTGCCCGCATACTGGCTGCCGCATCTCGATGGCATCGAGGCGGTTGTGAATTGCGCAGGCGTACTCCAGGACAGCCCCGGCGATTCCACCTCAATGGTGCATCATCACGGCATCGCAAATCTCTTTGCCGCTTGCGAGCAGCTCCAGATCCGTCGCGTCATCCATTTTTCCGCCATCGGCGTCGACCGCGAAACCCCGAGCGATTTTTCCCGATCCAAATTGGCCGGCGACAAAGCGCTGATGGAGCGCGATCTCGATTGGGTCATCTTGCGGCCTTCCGTGGTGATCGGCCGCGCGGCCTATGGCGCCAGCGCGCTGATGCGAGGCCTGGCGGCGCTGCCCGCCATTCCCGTGATGCCGAACACGGGACAGCTCCAGATCGTCCTGCTTGAGGACGTGGTACGGACCGTGGAGCACTTTCTCGACCCGGCCGCGCCCGCGCGGCAGATTATCGAACTGGTCGGCCCGCATCGCTATTCCTTCAGCGCGGTCGTTGCGCTGTTCCGCCGCTGGTGCCGTTGGCCGCCGGCGCGGGAGCTGCACCTGCCGCGGTTCGCTTCCAGCCTCATGTACAAATTCGGCGACATGGTTTCATATCTCGGCTGGCGGCCGCCCGTACGCCGCACCGCCGAACGGGAGATCGGGCGCGGCGCCGTCGGCAATCTCGAAGACATGCAGCGGCTCGGGCTGCATCCCAAAAGCCTTCCGGAATTCTTCGCCTCTGAACCGGCCTCCGTGCAGGAACGCTGGTTTGCCGGCATGTACCTGGTCAAGCCCGCGATCTTTGTCGTTCTATCCCTGTTCTGGCTCTCGACCGCGTTTGTCTCGCTGGGGCCCGGCTGGGGTTATGGCATGGGCCTGATGGGCGAAGGCGGCGTGGAAGGAACGGCTGCGGCGGTGACGATCATCGCGGGCGCCCTGGCCGATCTGGTGATTGGAATTGCGATCGCCTACAGGCCGACCAGCCGCTACGGCCTCTATGCTGCCATCGCGATTTCCTTCACCTACGCGATCATCGGCACCATCCTGGTGCCGCGGCTCTGGGCCGATCCGCTGGGGCCGATGCTGAAGATCTGGCCGATCATCGTGCTGCATTTCGCGGCGCTGGCCGTGCTCGAGGACCGGTGATGCTGTATTTCGTTCTCAAATATCTCCATGTCGTCGGTGCCGCCGTGCTGCTCGGCACCGGCGCGGGCATCGCCTTCTTCATGCTGGCGGCTCACCTCGGCGGCAAGCCGGCCGTGATCGCAGGCGTCGCCCGCATCGTCGTGATTGCCGACTTCATCTTCACGGCGACCGCCGTCGTCGTGCAGCCCATCACCGGCACGCTGCTCGTGCTGAACGTCGGCTATTCGTTCTGGGACGGATGGATCGTCTGGTCGATCGTGCTGTACGTCATCACCGGCGCGCTGTGGCTGCCGGTGGTGTGGATGCAAATGCGCCTGCGCGACCTCGCCGTGATCGCAGCGGCGGAAGGCAAGCCGCTGCCGATAGAATATCACCGGATTTTTTGGCTATGGTTCGCGTTTGGCATTCCGGCGTTCACCGCAGTGGCGATCATAATGTGGCTGATGATCGCCAAACCGCAGATCGGGGTTTTCTGAAATGCGCCGGCAATCGACGAGGACATTGAGCGAAGCGATAGCCGCGGCTTTCATCTCCGCATCTTGGCTCGCTCATTAGGGCGCTGAACCTAGCTAGCGCCTTCGACGCCAGGCGCTGAGCCAAACTCCCCGGCTTCCGGCATCCGAGGACGCAAAAATGATTGAACCAAAATGGTTGAACCAAAATGCCCCCGCGTGCGCAGACATCTTTGCCGCATTTGCGCCCTGAATATCCCCCTACAGAAGTTTGCATCGCCCCATCTGGATCGCGCCGCGCGCATGGGCTAGTCTTTTATCCAACCGGTTAACAAGCCGGCGTTTTCAGGGAGAACAACGTGATATCCAAAAAACTAGGTGGGCTTTCACTTGCGGTCGCTGCGGTCGGGCTGTTTTACGCCACTGCACCCGCACTGGCCCAGCAAAAGACCATCACCGTCTGGTTCGGCAAGGGCTTTTACAAGTCCGAGGACGACGCGCTCTTGGAGGCGATCAAGAAATTCGAGGCCAAGACCGGCATCAAGGTCGAACTGTCGCAATACGCCATTCAGGACATGATCCCGAAGACGGTGGCGGCGCTGGATTCGGGCACTGTGCCTGATGTCGCCTATTCCGACAGCTATGACGTGCAGGCGCAGGGCAAGTGGGCCTATGAGGGTAAGCTCGAGGATCTCTCCGATATCCTGCTGCCGATGAAGTCGGCGTTCGCGCCGAACACGCTGGAAACCGCGCTGCTCTATAACGACGTCGCCAAGAAGAAGGGCTATTACGGCTTTCCGCTGAAGCAGCAGAGCATGCACGTCCAGATCTGGAAGGACATGCTGGAACAGGCCGGCTTCAAGGAAAGCGACATCCCGACCAAATGGGAGGACTATTGGTCCTTCTGGTGCAACAAGGTGCAGGCCGCCAGCCGCAAGGCCACCGGTCAGCGCGTCTATGCCGTCGGCCAGCCGATGGGCGTGGAATCCACCGACTCGTTCCAGTCGTTCTACACCTTCATGGACGCCTACAACGTCAAGCTGGTCGATGACGACGGCAAGCTCCTGGTCGACGATCCTAAGGTGCGGGAAAACCTGATCAAGGCGATGAAGGATTACACCGACACGTACATCAAGGGCTGCACGCCGCCCTCCTCCACCACCTGGAAGGATCCGGACAACAACGTCGCCTTCCACAACAAGACGATCGTGATGACGCACAACTTCACGATCTCGATCGCGGCGAAATGGCTCGACGACGCCAACAACCCGGCGCTGACGCCGGAGCAGCGCGCGCTCGGCAAGAAGAACTACGATGAGACCATCATCACCGCGTCCTTCCCCAACAAGCCGGACGGCACGCCGATCAAGTATCGCTCCGACGTCAAGACCGGCCTGATGTTCACGGTCGCCAAGAACAAGGCGGAGGGCAAGGAGTTCATCAAGTTCCTGCTGCAGGAGGAGAACGTCCGGCCCTATATCGAAGGCGCGCTCGGCCGCTGGTTCCCGGTAACGACAGCCAGCCAGCAGAGCCCGTTCTGGCAGGCTGACCGGCATCGCAAGGCGGTGTACAATCAGTTCACGGGCGGCACCACGCCATTCGACTTCACCAAGAACTGGAAGTTCACGATCTTGAACAACGAGAACGTCTGGGCCAAGGCGATGAACCGCGTGGTGAGCGAGAAGGTGCCGGTCGACAAGGCCGTCGACGAACTGATCGCCCGCCTCAAGCAGGTCGCGGGTTAGCGTAAGCAATGCCGGCCGCCGCGAACGTATGGTGCTTGTCGTCCCTGCGAAAGCAGGGACCCCCGCGTGAGCGCTTGCGCTCATCGCGAGGCCGCGGCGGTCGTTTTGCAAAATGCCGGTCGACGACCTTGCGCAATAACAACGACCTGTGGTTATGGGTCCCTGCGTTCGCAGGGACGACGGCGTAGCGACGGCCGGCCTCTCGCTCCAAGAGTATACGTATGGCAATCACGCTTTCGGGCGATCAGGCAATTCCAAGCCCGCCTTTGTCAGCCCGGCTGACCACACCGCAGGTCTGGGGCATCGTGCTGCTCGCCCCCTATCTGCTGGTGTTCATGGCCTTCGTGGTCTATCCGGTCGGCTACGGGCTGTGGTTGGCGCGGCATCCGGCGAGCTATGTCGCGCTCTATCACGACCCGATCTTCGCGCGCGCCGCCGTCAATACGCTGATCTTCCTCCTGGTCGGCATCAATCTGAAAATGGCGATCGCGCTGTTCCTATCCGGCTTCTTCGCCCAGCAGCGCACCTGGATCAAATGGCTGTCGGTGCTGTTCATCCTGCCCTGGGCGGTGCCGTCGATCCCGACAATCCTTTCCGTGCGCTTCATGCTCAATCCGGAATGGGGCGTCATCAACCAACTGATCTTCAAATTCACTGCCGAGGACGGCCCGAACTGGCTGAACGATCCGAGCGTCGCGCTCGCCATGGCGATCGGCGTGCACATCTGGAAATCGCTGCCGTTCTGGACGCTGATCCTGATGACCGGGCGACTAGCGATCTCGCACGATCTCTACGAAGCCGCCGAAGTCGACGGCGCGAGCTGGTCTCAGAAATTCCGCTACATCACCTGGCCGTCGATGCAGACGCTCTATATCACCTGCACGCTGCTCTCGATGATCTGGACGCTGGGCGATTTCAACAGCGTCTATCTGCTCACCGGCGGTGGCCCTGCCGACCTCACCCACGTACTGGCCACGCTCGGCATCCGCTATCTCCGGCTCGACCAGCTCTCGCTCGCGATGGCCTCCATCGTCTGCGCGCTGCCGTTCGTGTTGCCGCTGGTCTATTTCATGATGAAACGGTTGTCGCGATGAAGCTGCCAACACTCCGCGAGATCGGCACCGAAGCAAAATTGCTCCTGATCGGCATCCCCGTGCTGATCTGGACGCTCGTGCCGATCTACCACATGTTCCTGTTCGCGATCTCGCCGAAGGAAGACGCGTTTTCCGGCAAGCTTTGGCCCACGCATCCGACGCTGAACAATTTCAAGATCGTGTTCTACCAGGAGCACTACTTCCTGCGCGATTTTTGGATCCAGTTCTTCAATTCGGTGGTGATCGCCCTTTCGGCGGGCGCGCTGACGCTCTTGATCGCGACCGCCGCGGCGTTCTCGATCTCGCGGCTGCGCGTTCCCGGCGGGCGCTGGGTGATGAATCTGGCGCTGTTCACCTATTTCATCCCGGCGGCATTCCTCGCCGTGCCGATGTATCGCACCATGGGCAATTACGGCCTCCTCAACAATCACTGGTCGCTGATTCTCGCGATGGTGACGATCGCGTCCCCTTACGCGATCTGGGTTTTGAAGCAGGCGTCCGACAAGCTGCCGGTCGAACTTGATGAAGCCGCCACCATGGACGGCGCTACCACCCTGCAACTGTTCCGGCTGGTGTATGTGCCGCTGATGATGCCCTCGCTGGTGGCGATCGGCACCTACGCGATCCTGCTCGCCTGGAACGAATATCTCTACGCGTTCCTGCTGCTGTCGAAGGATACCGAGATCACGCTCCCCGTGGCGCTTGGCAACTTCCTGGCCGCCGACGACTCGCCCTGGGAATTGCTGATGACCACCGGCTTCATCTACGCGCTGCCGCCGGCCGCGATCTATTACGCGTTCAAGCGCTACATGGTAGGCGGACTGACGGCCGGCGCGGTGAAGTCGTGACTACAGCGGCGCCGCGCTCTTAGCCTCCGAGCTCGACAGCTTCGCAGCGAGCGAAGCGAGCACGATGAGCACCGCGATCAGCGCGATCACCATGGTGCAGATCGCGTTGATCTCCGGCTTTACCCCCAGCCGCACCTCGGAATAGATCCGGATCGGCAGCGTTGCCGAGCCGGGGCCGGTGGTGAAGCTTGCGATCACGACATCGTCGAGCGAGAGCGTGAAGGCCAGCATCCAGCCTGCGGCAATGGCAGGCACGATCAGCGGTAGCGTCACCCGAATAAACGCCTGCACCGGATCGCAACCGAGATCCATAGCGGCCTCTTCCAGGCTGCGATCGAGCGAAGCGAGGCGCGACTGCACCACCACGGTGACGAAGCACATCGTCAGCGTGGTGTGCGCGATCGTCACGGTCCAGAAGCCGCGCTCGGCGTTGAGCGCCACGAACAACAACAGCAGCGACAGCCCTGAGATCACCTCGGGCATCACCAGCGGCGCGTAGAGCATGCCGGAAAACAGCGTCCGCCCCCTGAAGCGCTCGCCGCGAACCAGCCCGACTGCCGCGAGCGTGCCGAGCAGCGTTGCGATCGTGGCCGATACCGCGGCGACGCGAAGGCTCATCCATGCCGCATCCAGCATCGCGCGGTCGTTGAAGAATTCATGATACCAGCGCAGCGACCAGCCGCCCCACACCGTGACCAGCCGCGAGGCGTTGAAGGAATAGATGACGAGGATCACGATCGGCAGATACAGAAACGCCATCCCCAGCGCGAGCGCGGTGATGTTGAATGGCGAGATCCTGCCGATACGTTGCGCCATCATCGATCGCCCTCCAATGTGCGGCGCTGCAGCCGGTCGTAGAGCAGTAGCGGCGGCACCAGCAGCACCAGCAAGGCGACCGCGGCGGCGGCGGCGACTGGCCAGTCCTTGTTGGTGAAGAATTCGAGCCACAGCGTCTGGCCGATCATCATCGAACCGGAGCCGGCCAAAAGATCGGGGATCACGAATTCGCCGATGATCGGAATGAAGCACAGCAGCGCGCCGGCGCCGACCCCAGGCAAGGACAACGGGAACGTCACCAGCCAGAACGCCTGAAGCGGCGACGAACCGAGATCGCTTGCGGCTTCCAAAAGCGAGGGGTCCATCTTCGAAAGCGTCGCGTACAGCGGGAGGATCATGAACGGCAGATAGGAATAGACGATGCCGAGATACATCGCAGTATCGGTCGAGAGCCACACCACCGGCGACGAGACCAGATGCAGCGCGAGTAGAATTTTATTGAGCAGCCCGTCATGCTGCAAAATATTGATCCAGGCATAGATGCGGATCAGGAACGAGGTCCAGAACGGCACGATCACCAGCATCATCGCGATCGGCTGCCAGCGCTGCGGTAGCCGCGCCATGCCATAGGCGATCGGATAGCCAATCAAGAGCAGGATCAATGTCGAGGTTACCGCAACAACGACGCTGCGCAAATAGGAGCTGATGTAGAGGCTGTCCGAGATCAGCAGCCTGAAACTATCGAAGGACAACTGCGCGAAGGCCGCGCTGATCGCAGCCCATCCTTCGGAGAAATCGAACACGGGCACATAGGGCGGCTGCGCGATCGCGGTCTGCGACAGGCTGATCTTCACTACGAACCCGAACGGCACCAGGAAGAACAGGACCATCCACAGGTAGGGCGCGATGGCGGCATACCGCGCCGGCTGCGCGAAGATGCGGCGCGTGCTCATCGCTCCAGCACCACGCAATCGTCGGGCGTGAACCACGCCACCACGCGCTGACCGGCGCTCAAAGTGTCGATATCAAGCCGCGCAGTATTGGCGATCGACGAGCGTACCACCGCGCCGGAATCGAGCTTGATCTTGTAGACGGTCGAGCCGCCGAGATAGCTGACATCGGCAACAACGCCCTCGAGCCGGTTGATTGCCTGCAAGGTGCCCGTATCCGATGCCGGGCCGCGGCGCGACAGCTTGACCTTCTCGGGGCGTATCGCGACCGAGACCACCGTCTTGCCGACGAGATCGCGCGGCTCGGCGACCACGATGCTTCCGCCGTCGCGGGTCGCAATCGTCAGGCGATGGTCTTCCTGCGAGGTGACCTCGCCGTCGAACACATTGACGTCGCCGACGAACTGGGCGACCCAGCGCGAGGCGGGCGCCTCGTAGAGATCGCGCGGGGTAGCGACCTGTTCGAGCCGGCCGGCATCCATGACGCCGATCCGATTCGCCATCGTCATCGCCTCTTCCTGGTCGTGGGTGACGACAATGAAGGTCATGCCGAGGCGGCGCTGCAGTTCCATCAATTCGAGCTGCGTGCTTTCACGCAGCTTCTTGTCGAGCGCCGCCAACGGCTCGTCAAGCAGCAGGACCTTGGGCCGCCGGGCCAGCGAGCGCGCCAGCGCCACGCGCTGCTTCTGGCCGCCGGAAAGCTGATCCGGCCTGCGCTTCTCCATGCCCTCGAGCTTGACCAGCGCGGCCATCTCGCCCACGCGGGTATCAATGGCGGCGCGCGCCATCCCGGCGCGCTTCAGGCCGAACGCGATGTTGTCCCAGACCGAGAGATGCGGAAACAGCGCGTAGTTCTGGAACATCATGTTGACGGGCCGCTCATGCGGCAGCACCGGCGCGATATCGCGGCCACCGAGCAGGATGCGGCCCTCGTCCGGGGTTTCGAAACCGGCAAGCATCCTGAGCAGCGTGGTCTTGCCGCAGCCGCTCGGGCCCAATAGCGCAAAGAACTCGCCTGCGTTGACGTCGAGCGAGAGCCGGTCCACGGCGCGGAAACTGCCGAATTTCTTGGATACGCCTTCGATGCGGAGCAGCGGCGTGTCGCCGGCCGGCGCCATCGGCGTCGCCTGCGCTACAGCCGTGTTGATTTTCGCTGTGTCGATCTCAGGCGATTGCCCGCTCATGTCATTTGCCTGCGCCATCATGGCCGCACGCTAGCGGCGGATCGCCATCCGCTCAACCGGCCCGGAACAAGCAGCCACAATATTCTGGATGCAGCTCCCGTCTCTGGTAAGGTTCGGAATTCGCAGAAAGCCGGCCGCCGCGCGCGATGGGAATGATCGGGAGAGATTGATGACCGTTCGAAATTTGGTGGCAACGACGGCGATCTCTTGCCTGCTCGCCAGCTCGGCCGCCGCCCAGGAAGCCATCGTCACCTACAAATCGCTGAGCCCCGAGGTGGCGCTCGATCTGGCGCGCGCGACGCTGGCGGATTGCCGCAAACGCGGCTTTCAGGTGTCGGTCGCCGTGGTCGATCGCTTCGGCGTGACGCAAGTATTGCTGCGCGACCGCTTTGCAGGTCCCCACACGGTGTCGACCGCTTCGGGCAAGGCGTGGACGGCCGTCAGCTTCCGCACCAGCACAACCGAACTCGTTGCCAACAGCCAGCCCGGGATGATGCAGTCCGGAATCCGTGATCTGCCGGGCGCAGTCATCATCGGCGGTGGGCTGACGGTCGAAGCGGCAGGTTCGCTGGTGGGCGCTGTCGGCGTCTCCGGGGCTCCCGGCGGCGACGAGGACGAAGCCTGCGCCAAAGCAGGCATCGATGCCATACGCGACAAGCTCGACTTCTAGACCTGACGATGTCATCGCACGCCCCTAGGACAAGAACGATGAACCGCGACAGATATGACCTCCCGCTGACAACCGCCTCGGATCGCGCCGCGGCGCATTATCGCGAAGGCGTCGACTGCATGCTGTCGGCCTGGCACGGTGCCGAGGACGCCTTCGACAAGGCGATTGCGGAAGATCCCGGCTTTGCGCTGGCGCATATCGGCCGCGCCCGGCTGCATCAGCTCAACATGGAGGGCAGCAAGGCGCGTGCCGTGGCGGCGCAGGCCCGTGAACTGGCCGCCGGCGCGAGCCCGCGCGAAAAAAGCCATGTCGAGATCATGGCCGCCGTGATCGAGAGTAAGCCGAAGGTCGCGGTGACCGGCGCCGAGGCGCATCTCGAAGAGTATCCGCGCGACGCGCAGGTGCTGTCGATCCTGCTCGGCGCGTTCGGTCTCTACGCGTTCTCGGGCCGTCCCGATCACGATGCGGCCAAGCTCGCGATCTGCGAACGCCACGCACGCCATTATGGCGAGGACTGGTGGTTTGTCAGCTACCTCGGCTGGTCGCACACCGAGGCGGGAAATCTCTCCACTGGCCGGACGCTGTCCGAGCGCGCGATGGGGCTGCGATCGGCCAACGCCAACGCGGCACATGGTCTCTCGCATGCGATGTTCGAGCAGGGCGACATGGAGGCCAGCCGCGGCTTCCTTTCGCAATGGATGCCGGCGCATGAGCGCCAGAGCTTTCTGCATGGGCACCTGGCCTGGCACGGCGCGTTGACATTGCTCGACGCCGGCG
Source organism: Bradyrhizobium sp. AZCC 1721 (assembly GCF_036924715.1). Lineage (NCBI taxonomy): Bacteria > Pseudomonadati > Pseudomonadota > Alphaproteobacteria > Hyphomicrobiales > Nitrobacteraceae > Bradyrhizobium > Bradyrhizobium sp. AZCC 1721. Next base: position 6,326,637 of record NZ_JAZHSB010000001.1, read on the forward strand.
ATCCCGACGGCGCGCTTGCGATCTACGAACAGCATATCAAGCCGGCGGCCGGCCATATCCGCCGCTGAACATCTTCACCGACGGCGCCTCGCTGCTGTGGCGGCTTGCGCTGGCCGGCCAGACCGGACTGGAGGCGCATTGGCAGGATATCGCCGCCTATGGCGAAAAGTACTTTCCGCAAGCCGGCGCGCATTTTGCCGACGTCCATTTTGCGCTGGCTGCCGCAATGACCGGCAGCGATGCGCTGGAGACGCGATTGGCGCAGCTCGAAGCACGCGCAGCCGACGGCAAGCTGTTGCCGGGGCAGGCCGCCATCGACCTCTGCCGCGGCATCCGGGCGTTTGCGGAAGGCGACAATGCGGAGGCAATCCACCTGCTTGAGCCGACCCTGGCCGAGTTGACGCGGATCGGCGGCAGCCACGCCCAGCGCGAATTGTGGGAGGACACGCTGATCGTGGCGTACCTTCGCGCCGGTCGCGGCGAAGCGGCCGCGAGCCGCATCTCGGCCCGGCTTGACCGTAGGCCTTCGGCGCGTGACGAGGCCTGGTCGCGGCAAGCGCAGCGAAACTAGGCGAGGTCAAGCAGGTCGCGACGATCAGCCACGTCGCTCGACGGCAAACACCTCGATTGCCGCCGCCCGTCCCCGCAAGCGAACTTCGCCGAGCGCTTCGACGGCGAAAACCGGCTTCAGCTTCATGTGGCGCAGCAGGTCGGAAGACACCAGCAAGTTCCGGCCAACCTCCTTGCAGTGCTCCTGCAGCCGCGCCGTCACGTTCACGGTATCACCGAAATAGGCAAGCTGGCGGCGTGAGCTGCCGCACTCGCTGATCACCACGTAACCGGCATGCAGGCCAGCGCGGAAGCTCGGCACCATGCCGAACTCCTGCCGATAAGAGTCAGCTTTGTTCGCTATGCTGTCGGCAATCGCGAAGAAGCATTCGATGCAGCGGGCCCCCGACATCCTGTCATCGAGCGGCCACGTCACGATGACCTCATCGCCGACATAGGCGTGAACCTCGCCGCCATGCGCGACGATCGCACCATCGATGTCGAAGAAGAAGCGGGTGAGCAGGCCCTGCACGCGCAGTTCGCCCATCGTCTCCGCGAGCGAGGTCGAACCTGCGAGATCGAGAAACATCAGCACGCGCGCTTCCCGCACCGGGCTTCGGTATCGCCCGAGCGCTACGTTGAACAGCACGCGGCTGCCGACCAGCCGTGTCAGTTCGAAGGTTGACAGGACGATCAGGGATGCGAAGAAGCTAAACGCAACGACAATGGGAAACTTCTCAATCAGCCACTTCGTCTCGATCCATTCCCAGTACAGTGCCGCCTGCAAGACCAGCGCCGCGCTCGCGACCACGATGGCCATGGTCGCTGAGCGCACCGCCAGATCCATCAGCAACGGCCATTTGCTGATCCACGCACTTCGTCGCGACGTGAAGTAGAGATGAACACCCCAGGCGGCCAGCGTGATGCCCATCCCATGCAACATGCTCCGGAGATAGTACGGCAACGTTGCTTCGATCGGATCGTCAATGAAATAGCGATAGGCTATTCCCCCGAGCAAGCCGATGATCGCCAGGAAAACGGTTGGCCTGATCACGCCCCGCATGTCGCACCCATTCGTCAGACGGCCGCCGCCATGAACGTCGCCAGCGCGTCGCGGTCCTCCGGCAGCATGGTGAGGCCAAGCTTCGTGCGCCGCAACAAGACATCGTCCGGAAAGCGCGCCCATTCCCGCTGCATGAGATAGCGGACCTCTGCGCCCGTCAATTCCGGTCCGAAAGCAAGGCCGAGTTCGTCGCGCTCCTTGGCGTCGCCCAGGATCGCCTTGACGTTCGAGCCGTAGGCCGCGACCAGGCGCCGCGCTTGATCCTCGCCGAGAAATCGCCAGCGCTCGCGCACTTCGTCGACTTCGTTGTCGAAGCGGTCCCAGGTAAAATCACCGCCGGGCAGCGGCGCCGTCGCGGTCCAGCGCGGCGACATCGGATAGAACGGCGTCAGCTTCGAGACCGCCTGCTCTGCGCGCAGCCGCGACGTCGTGACGTCGCCGCCGAACACCGTGAGCAGCGGCGCTCTTCCGCGGCCGTGGTCGAGCGTCATCGCCCCGTCGCGTCCGCTCGCGGCGTTCCGCACCATGTTGGCCCCGGAAAGCGTACGCACCACATCGACCGTCTCGATCCGCTCGCGGAAATAGCGGTTCGCCGCATCGCAGAGATAGGCGACGTCACCGGCCGCCATCGCAACGATGGCTGGATCGCCCTTGAAAGCATGGTTGACGGTGCCGATCAGGGTAAAATCGCGCTCATAGGGGCTGGCGAAAATCAGTCGTCCATCGCTGTTCTGGAATACATAGATATTGTCGCTGTCGAACAGACGACGGACCACGATCTGGTCCATCTGCTCGGCGGCAACCTTCGGCGGCGGCACGCGCAACACCGTCTCGGCGACGGACGACGTCCAGGCGCCGCTGGCGTTGACGATCGCCCTTGCCGTGATCACCTTGCGAAAACCGCGATCGATCGTCACCAGCCGCCATTCCCTGCCCCGTTCGGCCCGGGTGCAGCGCGCGCCGGTGCGAATCACCGCGCCGCGCGCCGCGGCATCGACGGCCGTGAGCACCACCAGCCGGGAGTCGTCCACGACACAGTCGGAATACTCGAAGGCGGTGCCGAACGGGCGCTTCAGCGCGTTGCCGATCGGATGATGCGTGACGTCGACAGTCGCCGAGGCCGGCAGACCGCTGCGCGAGGCCAGCCGGTCGTACAACAGCAGCCATGAGCGCAACTGCCAGTCCGGGCGTTCATCGGAATGGGCGGGAATCGCAAAGCGCATCGGGCGCACCAGATGCGGCGCGATCCTGAGCCAGATGTCGCGCTCGGCGAGCGCCGTCCGAACCCGCAAGAAATGCCGGCGCTCAAGGCTTGCCAGATCGCCGTGAATCAGCCGAGGCGAGGCCGACGAGGCGCCCGCGGCGAGATCGCCCTGCTCCAGCAGGATGACGCGCAGGCCGCGGCCTGCGGCGTCCCGCGCGATGCTGACGCCGTTCAACCCGCCGCCAATGATCGCGAGATCGTAGTCCGCCATACGCTATGGGTGACTGGAGAGAAGCTGATTTCACTACACTAGGTCATGATGGCCAAAAGTGGATGGCGCTCCTGGAAATGAATCAAGCGCCGCTCAGCCGGTTGCGCCGATCGATGCGAAAAAGCGCTCTGGTCCTTCCAGTTCCACCAGCTTCTTTTTTTCGATCAGCCAGAACCGGTTTCCGACCGTGCGCATGAAGTTGCGATCATGTGAAACCAGCAGGCAGCTTGCCTGATGCTCCAGCAATTCGTCCTCCAGCACTTCCTGCCCCTCGATGTCCAGGTGATTGGTAGGCTCGTCGAGCAGATAGAAGTTTGGCTGGGCAAGCCGCAGCAAGAGCATGCCGAGACGCGCCTTCTGTCCGCCGGAAAGCCGGCAGATCGGACGGCTCTGCATCGCAACCGACAGGCCTGCTCTGGCGAGCAATGCGCGTGCACGCTGATCGCCGACATCGAATCGGCTGACGATCGTGTGCATCGGCGTGTCGGCATCGGCAAGATCGGCAAGATCCTGTCCGCAATAGCCGAGAGCAAGCGACTGCGTAACCTTGATACAGGCCCGCATGGCTTCCGGGTTTTCGATCGCTTGGCGCAGCATCGCCACGAACCGGGTCTTGCCCGCCCCGTTCGGTCCCAGGAGCACGATCCGGTCTCCCTTGCAGATGAACTGCTTGCCGGTCTTGAACAGCAATCTGCCGTCCGGGGCAGAGACGGCGGCATCGTCCAGCGCAATCAGAACCTTGGCATGTGTTCCGCGATTGGCCAGCTTGATCATCCCCGCGGGTCGCTCCAGATGCGCGGGTTTTGCCGCATCTTCCAGCCTCTCCGCCCGCTGCTTTAATTGTTTGGTTTTTTGCAACAGAAGGGCGCTGCCGGAATTGATGCCGATATTGTTGAGCTTTGCGGCGCGTTGGCGAAGCTGCGCGGCCGCCTTTACGTCACGTTGGTAGCGCCGTTTGTCCGATGCATCGATCTCGCTAAGCGCGACGCGAGCCCGCGTGTAGGGCAGGGAAAATATTTGCGACTGCTCGGGTCGCAAGAATACCGTGCGGTTCGTGGTTGCGTCGAGAAAGGCCCTGTCATGGCTCGAAATGACGACCGGCATATCGCGCGGCAGCGCGTTCAGCCAATCTTCAAGCTGACGGATCCGGGCGAGGTCCAGATGGTTGGTTGGCTCGTCGAGCAACAACACGTCGGCCTCGGTCACCGCGACGCGGGCAAGCAAGGCAAGCCGCTGCCAACCGCCACTCAGTTGCTTCAGCGGCCTCTGCCACAGCGCCTCGGGCACCTCCAGCGATTCCAGAGCAATTTCGACTCTCCAGCTCTCGCTTTGCCGTCGTTCGACGGGTAGCGCCTCGAGCACCGCCGCCTCAAACGGCGTATCCATCAGCACCGACGGCACGTCCTGCTCGACATAGCCGATGGTCAGCCCCCGCGATCTGGTGATCTTGCCTTCTCCTGGCTCCATTATGCCTGCAATGCAGCGCAGCAACGTGGATTTGCCGCGCCCATTCGCCGCGACGAGCCCGATACGGTCACCGGCATTGACGAGGAGGTTCAGCCGAGAAAACAGCGGAGCATTCAGCGTCACGCCGAGATTGCGGATAGTGATAAGGGTCATGATCGTTTTCTGGTCTTGCCGGCGACCACGGCATCCGGGCATGCAGCCATCAGCGGATGTCCGCGTCGAAGCGCGGCGCGTTACTGAAATGCGGGCGTGAACGAGCAACCGTTCGACGCCGCAATTGCAACGAGGGCAGACCAGGAAGAGATTTGCGAAAGGTCTCTGGTCAGCCCTGCAAACGCATTTGCAGGGCGTTGACGGGGCCACGCTGGCGATAGTGCCGGAAAAATGTCGTCACCGCGCAGCCCTCCTTTCTCGATCAGATAGGCCGTCAAAGTAGCCGGGCCTGCAAAGGAAGGCAAGCAAAGGCATGGTCGAGCTCAAATCCGAGAAGCCCGAAAGGTTACGCGCTCAATGGCATCATTGGGTCGTGAGACATCGGTGACGCGGTTTGGCGAAATCAGGCGCTGGCGAGCTTGCGCGCAGCCTCGATGGCATTTGCGACGCTGCGGCCGACCAGCGTGGCGTAGTGCCCGATAGGTTGGGGCTTGCCGAGGAAATAGCCCTGCACCGCGTCGCAGCCCTCGTCGGCGAGGAAGCCGAGCTGTTCCTGGGTCTCCACGCCTTCGGCAACAATCGACATTTCGAGGCCGTGGCCGAGATCGATGACGGCGCGCACGATCGCCGCCGATTGCGGATTGCGCCCGAGATTCATGACGAAGGCGCGGTCGATCTTGATCTTGTCGAACGGGAAGGCCTGCAGATAGCTCAGCGAGGAATAGCCGGAACCGAAATCGTCCATCGAGATGCGCACGCCGAGCGCCTTCAGCCGCCGTAGCAGTGCCAGACCGCGGTCAAAATCCTCGATCAGCACGCCTTCGGTGATTTCGAGCTCGAGCCGGTCGGGCGCGAGGCCAGTCTCGAGCAGGATCGAATGCACCAGGCTGACCAAATCGCCGTGCATGAATTGCGCCGGCGACAGGTTGACGGCGATCTGCATCGGCACCGGCCAGGAGGCAGCCTCCCGGCAGGCTTCACGCAGGATCCAGACGCCCATTTCGACGATCAGGCCGCTTTCTTCGGCAAGTGGAATGAAATCGCCGGGCGACACGAAGCCGCGCACCGGATGTATCCAGCGCGCCAACGCCTCGAAGCCGATGACCTTGCTGTTAGCGATCGTCGGGCCCGCCGCGGCCTGCGGCTGGTAGTACAGCGACAATTCGCCGTTCCTGATCGCCATCGAAAGATCCTGGTGCAGCACGCGGCGATCGCGAATCTGCTGGTCCATCTCGGGCTCGAAAACATTGATCGAGCCGCGCGACTTCTGCTTGGCGCGGAACAACGCCGCGCCGGCATTGGCCAGCAACGAAGCGGCATCCGGACCGTTATGCGGAAAAACCGAGATGCCGGTCGTCATACCAGTCCGCACCGATTTGCCGTCGATCACGAACTCGTCTGACAGCGCCTGCGCGAGTTTTTCGGCAAGCGCCTTGCCCGCCTCCGGCTGCTTGCCGTCGATGATCAGGCCGAACTCGTCGCCGGAGAGGCGGGCCACCACGCCGCCGCGGGCACAAGCCTGGATGCGGCCGGCAACCTCGATCAACAGCTTGTCGCCGGTGGCGTGGCCGAATACGTCGTTGATTTCCTTCAGGCCGTCGAGGTCGACGCACAACACCGCGAATTCCTCGTCCGTGCCGGCACAGGCCTCGATCATCTGGGCCAGCGCCTGCAGGAAAGCGGCGCGGTTCGGCAGATCCGTCAGGCCGTCATGGTAGGCCATGTGCGCCATCCGCGACTCGGTCTGGCGGCGATCGGTGACGTCCTCATGGGTCTTGATCAGATATTGCGGCTCGCCGGCCTCGTCGAGCACCGTCATGCGGCGGGTCAGGAACAGCCGCAAGCCATCCTTGGTCGAGATCGGGTGCTCTTCGGTGAGCAGGCCACGCTTCTTGATCGCGGCCTCGTCGCGGGCGATGATCAATTTGGCTTCGCGCGGATTGAAGATGTCGGCGGCGGTCAGGCCGGTAGCATCCTCACGGCGGCGATTGAGAATGGTCTCGGCGCTGCGGTTGGCGAGCAAATACCGGCCGTCGCTGACACGCTCGACGATCAGCGACACCGGGATGTTGTCGACCACCAGTTCGAGGAATTTCTTGGTGTTTTCGAGTTCGCGCGACAGCGACCGGCGGTCGGTGACGTCGTCGAACAGCGTAATCAGGAATTCCGGCTTGTTGTTCTCGTTGCGCGCGACGACGCGGTTTGCGGAGACAACGCGCTTTTCGTCACCCCGTTCGACGACGTATTCGCTGCGGTGATAGCCTTCCGGCGCGGTCAGCGCCGCCTGGTCCGCCGCTTCGATGCTTTTCGCGGTTTCGGGCCGGGAGATCTCGTCGGCGCGCCTGCCGATGATGTGATCGCGGGAGAAACGCGAGAATCGCTCGAACGCTCGGTTGGCGAAGATATAGCGGCCGTCCTCGATGTTCTTGGCGGCGACGCAGACCGGAACGTTGTCGAGCACCGATTCCAGAAACTTGGTGGTCGATGCCAGCTTGCGCGACAATTGGCGCTGCTCGGTGCAATCCTCATGCGTTCCGATCGTCCCGCCATTGGGCAGGCGGAAGATCTTCGACAACACCGATCGACCGTTCGGCAGTTCGGTGACGACACCTTCCGGGCGGCGGGCAAGCTTGCCGAACTCTTCGGCGGTGTGATTGAGCAGTCCCCGCTCGCGCCGCAGTTCGAGCAGTTCGCGGCCGGTCATGCTGCTCGAAATCTCGGTGCGGCTCAGCCCGTACATTTCGAGGAAACGCTCGTTGCAGAAGACCACGCGGTTTTGCGCGTTGGTCATCATCACGCCCTGGTTGAGATTGTTGAGCGCCGAACTGATGAACGCGCTGCGCTGCAATTGCGCGCGCTTCGCCCCGCGCAGCGCCGACAAAATCCAGATGCCGATCGCGGCCAGGAAGGAGGTGACGACGATCCCGCCGAGCAGGAACTCCCAGGCCATAGTGGAATCGAATTCCCCGATATGGCTCGCCGGCGCAAAGCCGCTCGAGGATGCGGCCCCCCAAGCCAGCCCGCACGGCGCGGCAATGGCGAGCAGACAGACGAGGACCTGCGCCGGAATCCAATTCTTCCGTCCTGCCTGCCGGTTGCTGTCAGCCATTACCCACCCGAGGTTTGCGGGTGGAGTGTCTGGCTTGACGGGTTTGGATCGGGTAAACGACTACCCGCACAATTCTAAAATATGACCCAAATTACGGCAATTGGCCCGACATGATTAATGCTTCGTTAATGGGACTGCGTTTACTGCGTATTTCGAGGCAAACCAACGGGTTGTTCGACAGCTCCACCGAACCCAACGATGATTGCCGAGCGTGGCAAGCGCCGATTTCGGCGCCAGATTTCCGGGCCTGAAGCTGACATGGACAAGGTCGATTGCGTCGTCATCGGAGCGGGGGTGATCGGGCTCGCGATCGCACGGCGCCTGGCCCAGGCGGGCCGCGAAGTGATCGTGCTCGAGGCCGCCGAGGGTATCGGCACCGTCACCTCCTCGCGCAACAGCGAGGTGATTCATGCGGGCATCTATTACCGTGCCGGCAGCCTGATGGCGCAGATGTGCGTCAGCGGCAAGCGCGCGCTCTACCGGTATTGCAGCGACCACGGCATTCCGCATCGCAATTGCGGCAAGCTGATCGTGGCGACGACGCCGAAGGAAACCGAGAAGCTGCAATCGATCCGCGCGCATGCCGAGGCCAACGGCGTCGACGACATGCAGTTGCTGACGGGCGAAGCGGCGCGCGAACTGGAGCCGGCGTTGAATTGCGATGCGGCGCTGTTGTCGCCATCCACCGGCATCATCGACAGCCACGCCTACATGCTGGCGCTGCGGGGCGATGCGGAAGAAGCCGGCGCGGCTTTCGCATTCCACACCCCGCTGCTGCACGCGCGAACCAACGCCGGTCATATCGAAATCGAAGCCGGCGGCGATGCGCCGATGACCCTTGCGTGCAACCTGCTCGTCAATTCGGCCGGATTGGGCGCGCCCGCGGTGGCGCGCAGCATCGAGGGCATGCCGATCGAAATGATTCCCTGTGCTTATCTCGCCAAGGGCAATTATTTTAGCTGCAGTGCGCGGGCTCCATTTTCGCGCCTGATCTACCCGGTGCCGGAGCCCGGTGGGCTGGGCGTGCACCTCACCCTCGACATGGCCGGACAGGCCCGGTTCGGCCCCGACGTCGAATGGGTCGAGAGCATCGACTATGCGGTGGACCCTGCCCGCGCCGAACGATTCTATCCCGCGATCCGGCGCTATTGGCCGACGCTGCCGGACGGCGCGCTGATGCCAAGCTATTCCGGAATCCGTCCGAAAATCGTGCCGCCGGCCGTCGCCACGCAGGATTTTCTCATCCAAGGTCCTGCCGATCACGGCATCGCCGGACTGATCAACCTGTTCGGCATCGAATCGCCGGGACTGACATCATCGCTTGCGATCGCCGATCACGTCGGCGCGCTGGCGGAGCTGTGACGGAGGCCGAAGTATCACCGACAGGCGGACGAGCGCATCGGCGCCCATCCGGCCGTGTGGGGATTTTCGATACTTTGCTGGACTACTTAGTGGAGGGTTTCGTCGGCGGTTTGCTTCAACCGCTCGATCTGATCCTTGACCATCAACTTGCGGCGCTTCAACTCGACAATTTGCAGGTCGTCTGTGGAAAGGTGCACGAGCGCTTCGTGCAATTCATTCTCGAGAATCTTGTGCTTACGTTCAAGCTCAACAAGATGCGCCTGTAGTGCCATACGAAATCTCCTCGGTGGGTGAAACCTCAGATTCGATCCGGACGTGCGAGTGTACACCAGCCGCCGAATCTGTCGATGGGTATCCAGAATCGGGGCCTCTCATATTTTCGGATTTATCTGTAACCAATCGTGACTATGGAACCCGATCAGCTTGCGGAGCGGCCTCGCAGGGACGATATTCACCGCCAGCTTCCGAAGAATCCGTTCGCAACCTGATCGCGCTTTCAGCTAACGTACGCCATGACCGACGATGATGAGCGCGAGCTTGAAACCGAGCTCGCCAGGCTGCAGCAGGAGCATCGCGATCTCGATGCGGCGATCGATGCGCTGCATCAGTCGCCGGCGCCGGACTTGTTGCGGCTGCAGCGGCTGAAGAAGCGCAAGCTGCAGTTGCGCGACCGCATCGCCTTCATCGAAGACCAGATCACGCCCGACATCATTGCCTGATCGTTGCGCTTGCCGCGCTCCGCTGGTTCGGCGCGCAAAACCGTGCGCCTTTCGGCAAATCCTTTTCCCCGACATCCACACCCACGGCGGCTCGTGGGCTTGGCGGACGGCCAAAAAACAGGCCTTCGGCTGGCGGATGCGGCTTGACTCGACTAGAACAAAAAGAGAACATACCTTCCTGCCAGCCTCGGGAGTCCAGCCATGTCCACCACACCGCCCCTGTCCGACAACAACCGCTACGAGCAGGCCTGCGATCAGGCGATCGCGATGTGCGACGGCAATCTGCGCTCGACTATCAAGGCGCTGATCATGGCGAACGAGTATCTGGAAATCGAACTGGGGGAGCTGCAGGCCGCGATAGCAGCCGGCTGTGTGCCGGCGAAAGCATTTTCGAGCGGAGTGGATACCGGTTCGCGTGAAGAAAACGCGTCAAAACAAAGACCACGTGCGAGTAGCAACGCGGCCTGATCCGGAGCGATCACACTGGAGCGATACAATGGCCGATGTCACCTATTACGTCGCAATGCCATTCCTGCAGGACGATAGCGGCTCGCCGGTGGCGGGCGCCGCGGAAGAATGTCAGAGCCCGACCACCGCGTTGCGGCGCGCCGAGACGATGTCGCGGATGGCCGGCAGCATCGGCGCCGTTGCCTTCAGCCGCAGTGGCGATCCCATGATGGGTGAATTCGGCGATGCGAAACTGCTGCGCAAGTTCGGCAACGTGCCGGACGATCTCAGCGGGCTTTAGCCAGATCGTTGATCGGAATTTGTAGGGTGGGCAAAGCGCAAGCGTGCCCACCAACTTTTCTTCCATGCTCGTCTGTTGGTGGGCACGGCGCGAAGCGCGCCTTTGACTCAGTAGGATTGGCCCACACTACGCCTTCGCCTCATGCCGCCGCAGCGCCTTGCGCACATACATGGCGCTGTCGGCCGCTTCCAGCGCACGACCGGCTTCGGAGTGGGTATCGAGCACTGAGACGCCCGCGGAGGCGCCCGCGGTAATGGTGCGGCCATCGAACACGAAGCTGAGGCGATCGATCGCCTCCTCCAGCGCGGCCGCCTTGGCCCTGGCGTCGGTCTCGCTGAGATTCCACAACAGCAGCGCAAACTCGTCGCCGCCGAGCCGGCCCACCATGTCGGAAGAGCGCACCTGCGCCAGCAGCGCCGCGGCAACGGCCTTGAGCACCTGGTCGCCCGCGGCATGTCCGAAGGCGTCGTTGATCGGCTTCAGCCGATCAACATCGAGCACGACCAGGGCACCGGAGGCGCGATAGCGCTTCATATAGGCGATCGCGCGATTGAGCTCGCGCTCGAAACCGCGCCGGTTCGGGATGCCCAACAGGAAGTCGGTATCGGCGGAGGCCTGAAGTTCCTCGATCTGCGCCTGCGTCCGGGCCAGTTCGGCCTTGAGACGGCGAATCGTTGCCTTGGTGCCGTTGGATACCGCTGGCGGCCGGGACGCCTGGCCGGACGCCCGCCTTGGAGCGATTTCTCGCCCGGAAGCCGCGCTTTTAAGGCGTTTTCCGGCCCTGGAGGCGGTCGCCCTGGTTTTCTTCTTCATGGCCTTCCCTGTGCAGGCACGCTTATGAAGGCTTGCCGGGATTCACCAAGACAGGATAGTCCATTCCTGATCCCTTGCCACGCCTTGGATGAGCCCCGGGCCGACCCTATAATCGGCCTATGTTTCTGGATTCCCGAACAGAATTGACGAGATGACCGCACCGATCGCCATCATTATGGGCAGCCAGTCCGACTGGGAGACCATGCGCCACGCCGCCGAGACGTTGGCGGCGCTCGGGATCGATTGCGAAAAGCGCATCGTCTCGGCCCATCGGACCCCGGACCGGCTGTTCGCCTTCGCCAAGGGCGCCAAGGCTCTGGGTTTCAAGGTCATCATTGCCGGCGCCGGTGGCGCGGCGCACCTGCCCGGCATGGCGGCGGCGCTGACGGAACTCCCCGTGTTCGGCGTTCCCGTCGAATCCAAGGCGCTGTTGGGGATCGATTCGCTGTACTCGATCGTGCAGATGCCGGCCGGCGTTCCCGTCGGCACGCTGGCGATCGGCAAGGCCGGCGCCATCAACGCAGCCCTGCTTGCGGCAAGCGTGCTCGCGCTGAATGACCCGGCGCTGGCGACGCGATTGGCCGCCTGGCGCAAGCAGCAGACGGATGCGGTCAAGGAGCGCCCGGAGGGTTCGGCGTGACGGTTTCAGACAAGGTGAAGCTGAAGCCGGGCGACACCATCGGAATTCTCGGCGGCGGACAATTGGGCCGGATGCTGGCCATGGCGGCGGCGCGCCTCGGCCTCAAATGCCAGGTGTTTTCGCCGGACCCGGATTCGCCCGCCTTCGACGTGGTGCTGAACGCAACCTGCGCCGAATATGCCGACGTCGAGGCGCTCGAATTGTTCGCCAATGATGTCGACGTCATCACTTATGAATTCGAGAACGTGCCGGCCGCCACCGCCATGGTGCTGGCTGCGCGCCGTCCGGTGTTGCCGGCGCAGAAAATCCTCGAAACCACGCAGGACCGGCTGATCGAGAAGGATTTCATCAAGCGGCTCGGCATCGATACTGCCGACTATGCCGACGTGTCGTCGGCGGAAACCCTGCAGAGCGCCATTGCCCGCATCGGCCTTCCCGCCGTGATCAAGACCCGCCGCTTCGGCTATGACGGCAAGGGCCAGGCGATTATTCGCGAGGGCGACGACCCCATCCGTATTTGGGAAGAACTCGGCACCAAATCCGCGATCCTCGAAGCCTTCATTCCCTTCGAGCGCGAGATCTCCGTGATCGCCGCGCGATCGGCGGATGGCCATGTTGAATGCTACGACGTCACCGAAAACGAGCATCGCGATCACATCCTGAAATTCTCGCGCGTGCCGGCCGCGATATCGGATGAGTTGGCCGCACAGGCGCGAGCCGTTGCCGAGAAGATCGCTCATGCGCTCGACTATGTCGGCGTGCTCGGGGTCGAGCTGTTCGTCGTTGCCGGAAACGGCGGACCGCACGTGTTGGTCAACGAGATCGCGCCGCGGGTGCATAATTCCGGGCACTGGACGCTGGACGGCGCCTCGATCTCCCAGTTCGAGCAGCACATTCGGGCGATTGCCGGCTGGCCGCTCGGCAAGCCGGTTCGTCACGGCCAGGTCACCATGACCAACCTGATCGGCGACGATATCCTCGACTGTGAGCAATGGCTGACGGTTCCCGGCGCCACGGTTCATCTTTACGGCAAGGGCACACCGCGGCCGGGCCGCAAGATGGGCCATGTCACTGAGGTGGCTCCGGCAAGCAAGAAGTAGTTCGCCCGTCGGGCGCGTTTGCAGATCAGGCGGTCTTCAAGCCTTCCACGACGCCGGCCGGCTCCTCGCTGAGCCAGCGATAGATCGCGCCGCCGAGCGCACCGCCGATCAAGGGCGCAACCCAGAACAGCCAAAGCTGCGCCAGTGCCCAGCCGCCGACGAACAGCGCGGGCCCGGTGCTGCGCGCGGGATTTACCGACGTGTTGGTGACGGGGATACTCACGAGATGGATCATCACCAGCGCCAATCCGATGGCGAGCGGCGCAAAGCCCGCAGGCGCCTTGCCGTGGGTGGCGCCCATGATGATGAACAGGAACGTCATGGTCATCACCACTTCGGTGATGAAGCAGGCCACCATGCTGTACTGACCGGGCGAATGCGCGTCATAGCCATTGGAGGCAAAGCCCTTGGCCAGATCGAAGCCGGGCGCGCCGCTTGCGATCACATAGAGCAATGCCGCAGCAGCAACAGCACCGATCACCTGCGCGATCACGTAAGGAACGATCTGCTGCGCCGGAAACCGTCCGCCGGCCGCGAGGCCGATCGTGACGGCGGGATTGAGATGACAGCCGGAGATGTGGCCGATCGCATAGGCCATGGTCACGACGCTCAGGCCGAATGCCAGGGACACACCGACCAGGCCTATACCGACCTCCGGAAAACCGGCGGCGATGACCGCGCTGCCGCATCCCGCAAAAGTGAGCCAAAACGTGCCGATCGCTTCAGCGGTATATTTTTTGGTATTCATACTCGCCTCCCGCATGTTTTTGCGCTGCTGGATGTTAGGGAGGGGCCCGTGAAGGGCTCGTTATTTGAGGAAACGGGCCCGTATCAGCCGATTTTTCGCAGCTTTCCGGGGCCGGAAACCGCCTTCTCAGGTGGACATCTGCGGTTTTGTCTGCTACATGCCCGCGCTCAGGGTTGAGGACCAGGCCTTTCGCCGGCCCTTCGCTTTACCAGAATTCCTATCCGATCAATTGAAAGAGGATGCCGCGTGCAGGTTCTCGTCCGCGATAACAATGTCGATCAAGCCCTCAAGGCGCTGAAGAAGAAGATGCAGCGCGAGGGTATCTTCCGCGAGATGAAGCTCCGCGGCCATTACGAAAAGCCGTCCGAGAAGAAGGCCCGTGAAAAGGCCGAAGCCGTGCGCCGCGCGCGCAAGCTGGCCCGCAAGAAGCTGCAGCGTGAAGGCTTGCTGCCGATGAAGCCCAAGCCGGTGTTCGGCGCCGGTCCCGGTGGCGACCGTGGCGGCGCCGGCGGCCGTGGCCCGGGCGCAGGTCCGCGCGGACCGCGCTAAGCAGTTCGCTAGGTTTGAATGAAAAACGCGGGCCCTTGGGTCCGCGTTTTGTTTTTCGCGCTTCTGTTCCACAGAATTCGGGCGCGCCGGAAAATCGGCGCTCTCGCGCGCGGCCTGCTCGATAACACGCATCGCCGTCGACGCCGTTGCGGCCATTTTGACCGATGCATTTTGCGAGCCATCGGGTTACCTATGCCATGTTCGACGCGCGAGAATTCCGCCGCATGGCCCTTACCGATTGCAACACACTTCCCTGCGCTTCGCGCTTCACGGCCGCATCCATCGTGCTGCTCGCGATCGTTCTCGGCCTGCCCCTCGGCGGTTGTTCGTTCGACCTGGGATCGTGGGGATCGGACAAGGAAAAGCCACAGGCCGTCGAGCAGAAGCCGACCGGCACGATCAGCGGACAAAGCGTCAGCGATGCCCAGGGCCACGCAACGCGCGGCCAGACGCTCGCCAAATCCGGCAAGGCCGAGGAAGCGCTCGCGGAATTCGAGCGCGCGCTCGCACTCGATCCCTACAACGTGCAGGCGCTGTACGGCCGCGGCCTGATCTATCAAGCCGACAAGCAGCATGAGCAGGCGATCGCCGATTTCACAGCGGCCAATGGCCTGACGCCGCAACGGGTCGAGCCGCTGCTGGCGCGGGCGAGCAGCTACCTTGCCCTCGACAAGGCAAAGGAAGCCGCTTCCGATCTGGACGAAGCGGTGCAGGCCGATCCCAACAGCGCGCCAGCTTGGTCGGCACGTGGCGTCACCTATGAGCGCCTGGGCGAAAAGGCCAAGGCGTTCACATCCTACGGCCGCGCGCTCGCGCTCCGCCCCAAGGACGAAGCCGCACGAAACGGGCTCGCCCGTACGGGCGGTTAGCGGCTTTCTGTCGAAGACCGCAGACTATTTCTCGGGAGCACCGCGTGGAAGATCGACTTCGCAGTCGACAGCGCGTCCTCGGCAGCCGCCGTGGCGCGTTCGCGGACGGAAGGCTCCGCAACTTCGGCACGCAGATCGAGCGGGCGCGAGACCGGAATTTCGGCGGGCGGGACTGGGCGGTTCGGGTCCGTGGCCTCAGCATAAGGCGGCCGTGCCTGCGGCGAAACCTGACCAATGGGTTCGCCAGCGGGTGAGCCCGAGACCATGACCGGCGGCGGCAGCGGACGAAGCGTGGGCGCATTCACGGCAGCCGGCGCACTTGCGACCCTGGGTGCTTCGGAAGCACGGGGTGCTTCGGAAGCACGGGGTGCTTCGGGAGCACGGGCCGTCTCGGGGGCGCGCGGAGACGTTTCGCCGTTGGCGCGCAGGCGTTCGATCGCGGCGCGCGCCAGATCGTTGGCGTCGCGCCGTTCATCCGGAGTAACCGCAGTCTCGACCGGGGCGGCCGGCGCAGCCGCCACAACCGGAGTGGCCTGGGACGCCACCGGCTGCACGGGCGACGGCAGCACGACCCTGATCTTTTCCTTTTCGCGCGGCGCCGCTGCATGACGGCGCTGATCGGCCGGATTGCTGGTGGCGTCGGCCGGGTTCTCGGCCGATTTCACGTCGGACTTAGGATCGGAAGGCTTGGAATCGGAGGATTTGGAATCGGAGGATTTAGCATCGGCTTTGGCGTCAGCCTTCGCTTCGGACTTTTCTTCGGCTTTCGCTTGGGCCTTTTCAGCCACCGCCGGTCGTTCGGCAGCGGTCTTCTCCATGATGGCCTTCTCGGAGATACCCCTCGCCTTGACGCCTGCGGCCGGAAGATTGCTGACGCTGGCCGTGGTCTCAGACGTCTTCGCATCGGACGTCTTCGCATCGGAGGTCTTGGCACCGGATTTGGCTTCAGCCTTGCCGGGATTGGCGGCCGACGCCGCCGCCGCGGGAGCGTCCGCGCTGGGCTTGGTCACGATGTAGTGGTTGACGATGTACGCCCCGATGACCGTCGCGGCCACCGAGGGGAAGATGTCCACCGCAAATTTCTTCACGTAATTCAGCATTCCGGCCACTCCCCGCGGCCCTTTAATTGCTGGAACTTTGAGGCACATTGAGGGATCAACTGCGACGGATCGGTGGCAATTCAGCAGTTCTCGTGCAGGTCGGACGACACCGGCTTGGGTCGGCTAAAGTTACCTAGCTGGTCCGGGTCACAGGGCGAGGCCCGGAAACAGCCTAGAACCCGCGGCTAGGTGGTCAGGGCTTCAGCTCGACCTCCAGGAACACAATCTCGCTTGCGGTCTCGTTCAGCACGTCGTGCTGGACCCCAGCTTTCCGGAAATAGGATTTGCCGGAGGCGAGCTGCGCCTTGGTGCGTTCGCCGTTGGGCGCCACGATCGTCATCTCGCCCGACGTCACCGGCACTATCACGTAATCCATTTCATGGGTGTGGTGGCCGGTGGCACTGCCCGGAGCCAGCCGCCATTCGGTGACGCGGACTTCTGATGTGTCGACCTGAACGTCGGATTTGGCGGCAAGCATTTCACTCTTCTCCGATTACGGCACGAACACCATAAACACGAACACGGCAAACACTACCATGTGCACCAGCCCGAACAGGATGTTGGTACGGCCGGTGCCGAAGGTGAGCATGCTCAGGAAGAACGTGAGCAGCAGCAACACCATGCCCTGACCATTGAGCCCGAGCACGAGTTCCTTGTCGAGCGCGTAGGTGGCCACGCCGACCGCGGGAATAGTCAGCCCGATGGTTGCCAGCGACGATCCGAGCGCGAGATTGATACTCTTCTGCAGATCATTGTTGCGCGCCGCTGCAATAGCGGTGACCCCCTCCGGAAGCAGGATGAGGACCGCGACCAGAACGCCCGCGAACGCCGGCGGGGCACCGATCATCGCGGTTACGACGTCGACCACGAGCGAAAATTTCTTCGCCAGAAGCACCACGGCAAGCAGGGAGATAAGCAGCAGCGCGACGCTGAGCGCCAGCATCCGGTTCGACAGGGATGATGCTTCGGTGGCAGCACCGTCGCCTCCCTTGATGAAATAATCACTATGCCGGATCGTCTGGGTATAAAGGAACACGCCGTAGAGCATGAGCGTGACCAGGTCCACAAAGCCAAGCTGCGCCGACGAATAGATCGGCCCGGGCGCCGTCAGCGTATAATTGGGCATGATCAGCGTAATGGTCGCCAGCACGAACAGCACGCTGAGATAAAGGTTGGCGCCCGAGACCTGAAAATCCTGCTCGCGGTAGCGCAAGCCGCCAATGAAGATGCAGAGGCCGACCAAGCCGTTGCACACGATCATCACCACCGCAAACACGGTGTCGCGCGCCAGCGCCGGCTACGGCTTTTCGCCGAGCATGATGGTGGCGATCAGCGCGACCTCGATGATGGTGACGGCGAGCGTCAACAGCAGCGTGCCATAGGGTTCGCCGATCCGCTCGGCAATCACCTCGGCATGGTGCACCGCTGCGAATACGGTGCCGAACAGGATCGCCAGCAGCAACACCGCAAACACGACCCCGCCGGCCGATGGTGTAAAGTCGATATCGAGGCCGGTAGCCACGGCAAAGAGCAGCACCGCCAGCACGGGGAATATCCAGGCTGATCGCGGCATCGGTTCATGTGCGCTCATGCGGTCAAGTTCCCAACCGGTTCGTGGACGGAAGGTACGCCCGTCCATGCTGCGACCATCCCTGCGCAAGGTTGATAAAATTCCGCGCGATTTCAATCGCGCCGAAATTGTCCAGATCGTTGTGACCTCCCCGGGCAAGGCGGACAAACCGTTTCGGCTCGTTCGCCAGCGCGAACAGCCGTTCGCCAAAGGTAACGGGTATCGTGGGATCGAGCGCGCCATGCATCATGAGCAGCGGAACCCTGATCCGGGCGATGTGCCGGTCGGAGTGAAACCGATCGCGCATAAATAGCCGCACCGGCGCGAACCAGAACGCGGACGCGGCGACGTCCACAATGGAAGTATAGGACGCTTCCAGGATCAGCTTTCCGACGGGCTGCTCGCCCGCCAGCGCAACTGCGACGCCGGTGCCAAGCGAGAATCCCCACGCAACGATTCTGTCCGCGCTGTATCGCGCTGCCGTGAAAGCATAGGCCGCCGCGGCATCCTGCAGCAATCCCTGCTCGCTCGGCTGCCCGCTCGAGCCGGCATAGCCCCGATAGGAGAGCGCGACGATTCCTATCCCGTCGGCGACCAGGCCGCGAAAACGGCCGAAGAAGCCGGCGAGATAATCGCCATTGCCGTGGAAGTAGAGGACGACCGGACGCCCCGGCTTGGCCGGAACATGCCAGACGATGACCTTCTCACCGTCGGCCGTGGTCAGGACATGTTCTTCTGCTTCGGGAAAGCCCGCCGCTTGCGGCGGCGTGCGCACGCTTGTCGGAGCAGGAAACAGCATGGCGCGCTGCGCGAAGAACAGCGCGAGCAGACCACAGATATAACCCGCCGAAGCGATGATGAGCAGCCATTTCAAGGTGGTCATGACTCTGCGATGCTTACAGGCAACATTGCCTATCGGCCAGTGTGATCTCCCAGGCTATTACAACACGCTCGCTAGCACGACTTCACGGATCACCCAGATCGGCGGCATCCACTGATTCCCGTCATTGTAGTTACCAGCCGTAGTAGCTACCGAAATGTCGAGTTCAGAAAACACGAATAGTCTCTGACCTCCGTAACCGAATGCCCCAATCCAGTGAGCGATCGGGCGGTTCGGCGGTTTACCGTACTGGAGATCGCCAATGTACCAGAAATCGCCATAGCGACGCGCTTCATCGACAGCGACATAACTCTTGAATGATTGCTCGAGCCAACCCGCCGCCACGACCTGACGGCCTTCCCATTCTCCGCGACTAAGAATGAGCTGGCCGACGCGCGCGAGATCGCGCGGCGTCATGCGCAGGCCCGAAGAGGGCGCGGGCTCGCCGTTGAAACCTTTGGTCCATTCGATCCGTCCAACGCCGATCGGGTCGAACAACGCGGTCCGGGCAAAATCGGGCAGCGATTCCAGCGAGTGCCGGGCTCGGCCATGAACGGTCGACTGAAGATATAGCGATAACGATCTGGCGAGGCTTCCATCAGTACCTCGCTGTTGTTCGGGTCTTCGTAGGGAATGTCCTCATTCCAATCCAATCCGAGCGCCATCGTCAGGGCATGCGCCACTGTCATGCGCCCATGCCGCGGGTCGGTAGCGAGATCCGCGCATTCGGGGAACGACGCCAATATCGGCTGATCGAGAGTCGGGACCTTTCCGGCCGCTAGTGCTACGCCGTAGAGCAGGCCGAGAACGCTCTTGGTGACGGAGCGCAGGTCGTGCAGCGTGTCCGGCCCGAACGCGACGCGGCCGATGGAGCGACCCCAGTTTTCGTCTTCGCCGTCGAAATAGCGCTCGAACACCAGCTTGCCGCGACGCGCGACAACAACACTATGCAAGCCCCAAATGCGCCGGTCGGCAATCAGTCCATCGAGGCGCGATTCGATATCGGGAGCAAAGCCTGTTTCAGTTCGCGGTACTTTGCGCCACTCGAATGCCACTGCCGAGAGCGGACAGATGACGGCACTGCCGACCGTCGCCGCGGCGCCAATGATCATCTGACGACGCGCGAACATGGTGCCCCGATCGGTTACATCCCCTTGACGATGTTCTCGGTGACCTTCTTGGCGTCACCGAGCAGCATCATGGTGTTGTCGCGATAGAACAGCGGATTGTCGATGCCGGCATAGCCCGATGCCAGCGAGCGCTTGATGAACATCACGGTGCCGGCCTTCCAGACCTGCAGCACCGGCATGCCGTAGATCGGCGAGGTCTTGTCCTCTTCCGCGGCCGGATTGGTGACGTCGTTGGCGCCGATCACGAAGGCGATGTCGGCCTGGGCGAATTCGGAGTTGATGTCCTCGAGTTCGAACACCTCGTCATAGGGCACGTTGGCTTCGGCGAGCAGCACGTTCATGTGGCCGGGCATGCGGCCTGCGACCGGGTGAATCGCGTACTTCACCTCGACACCTTCCTTCTTCAGCATGTCGGCCATTTCGCGCAGCGCGTGCTGGGCCTGCGCCACCGCCATGCCGTAGCCGGGCACGATGATGACCTTGGAGGCGTTCTTCATGATGAAAGCGGCGTCGTCAGCCGAGCCGAGCTTGGCGGGCTTCTGTTCGCCGGAGCCGCCGCCCGCGGCCGCCGTTTCGCCGCCGAAGCCGCCAAGGATGACCGAGATGAACGAGCGGTTCATCGCGTGGCACATGATGTAGGATAGGATCGCGCCCGAGGAGCCGACCAGCGCGCCGGTGATGATCAACGCGGAATTGCCGAGCGTGAAGCCGATGCCGGCCGCGGCCCACCCCGAATAGGAGTTCAGCATCGAGATCACGACCGGCATGTCGGCGCCGCCGATCGGGATGATCATGAGCACGCCAAGCACCAAGGCGATGATGGTGATAAGCCAGAAGTCGAGCGCGCTGCCTGAGCGGACCAGGCCAAAAATGAAGAACACCAGTGCAAGCGCGAGCGCGATGTTGATGATGTGGCGGCCGGGCAGGATGATCGGCGCGCCGCTCATGCGGGCGGAAAGCTTCAGGAACGCGATCACCGAGCCGGTGAAGGTCAGCGCGCCGATGGCGACGCCGAGCGACATTTCAACCAGGCTGGATGCGTGAATGGCGCCGGGCTTGCCGATATCGAAGGCTTCCGGTGCGTAAAAGGCGCCGGCGGCGACCAGCACCGCGGCCATGCCGACCAGCGAGTGGAAGGCCGCGACCAGTTCCGGCATCGACGTCATCGGCACCCGCCGCGCGATGACAGCGCCGATGCCGCCGCCAATGGCGATGCCGAGCACGACCAGCAGCCAGGCCACGCCGTCCGCCGGCGGATGGCTCGCGAGCGTCGTGCCGATCGCGATCGCCATGCCGATCATGCCGAACAGATTGCCCTGGCGTGACGTTGCGGGGCTGGACAGTCCGCGCAGCGACAGGATGAAGAGCACGCCCGCCACGAGATACAGCAATGCAGCCAGATTGGCGTTCATCTCAGGTCCCCATTGTCTTTGTCACCCGCGAGGTGCACGCCGTCATTTCACTTGGCCTTCTTCTTGTACATCGCCAGCATGCGCTGGGTGACAAGGAAGCCGCCGAAGATATTCACACAGGCAAAGATCAGCGCGACGAAGCCGAAGCCGCGCGCCCAGCCCGAGCCGCTCGAGATCATCGGCACGCCGACCGCGAGCAGCGCACCGACCACGATCACCGAGGAGATCGCATTCGTCACCGACATCAAAGGCGTATGCAGCGCCGGCGTCACCGACCAGACCACGAAAGTAGCCGACGAAGACCGCGAGGACGAAAATCGACAGCCGAAATACGAAGGGGTCGACGACTTGGGCGACATGCTCCATGGCTTCTCTCCTTAGGCTTTCGGCTGGAAGTTCGGATGGATGACGGCGCCATCCTTGGTCAGCGCGGTGGCTTTCACCAGTTCGTCTTCCCAATTGACCGCGAGCGCCTTGTTCGCCTTGTCGACCAGCGTCTCGATGAACGAGAACAGGTTGCGGGCGTAAAGGCTCGAGGCCGATTGCGCCACGCGGCCGGCGACATTGGTGTAGCCGACGATCTTGATGCCATCGAGATCGACGACTTCGCCGGCCTTCGCGCCCTCGACGTTGCCACCGCGCTCGACGGCGAGATCGACCAGCACCGAACCCGGCTTCATCGATTTGACCATCTCGGCGCTGACGAGCCTTGGCGCGGGGCGGCCCGGGATCAGCGCGGTCGTGATCACGATGTCCTGCTTCTTGACGTGCTCGGCGGTGAGCGCGGCCTGCTTTGCCTGATACTCTTTCGACATTTCCTTGGCGTAGCCGCCGGCGGTCTGGGCGTTTTTGAACTCTTCGTCCTCGACCGCGAGGAATTTGGCGCCAAGCGATTCGACCTGCTCTTTGGTGGCCGGACGCACGTCGGTTGCGGTAACGACGGCACCGAGCCGGCGCGCGGTCGCGATTGCCTGCAGGCCGGCAACGCCGACGCCCATCACGAACACCTTCGCCGCCGGCACGGTGCCGGCCGCCGTCATCATCATTGGGAACGCGCGGCCAAAGGACTCGGCCGCCTCGATCACCGCGCGATATCCGGCGAGATTTGCCTGCGAGGACAGTACGTCCATGACTTGTGCGCGGGTAATGCGCGGCATCAGTTCCATCGCAAACGCCGAGACGCCGGCATCTGCGATCGTCTTCAGCGCCGCCTCATTGCCGTAAGGGTCCATGATGGCGATGACCAGCGCGCCGCGCTTGTACTTGGCGAGTTCTGAGGCCTCCGGCCGTTTCACCTTGATGATGATGTCGGCGTCCTTCAACGCGTCCGCGCTGACTGTGGCGCCGACGGCGGTGAATTCGGAATCCGGCAGGCCCGACTTGATGCCCGCACCCGGTTCGATCGCAACTTCAGCGCCCAGCGCCTTGAATTTCTTGATTGTGTCCGGGGAAGCGGCAACCCGCGGTTCGGACGGATCGATTTCCTTGGCAACGGCAATTTTCATGAGGCCTCCCCGGCGCGGCGGGCGCGCGCAAGCAAACTAGCGTCTTTTTCGCTTAGTTGGATACCGGTTTCGCAACCGGCATGCGTGCGAATTTTCTTGCCACCGCCGGGGCCCGGCGGTGCAGGCAGCGACGCGTCAGGTCAGGAAATAGCCCATCAGGGCGACAATGATTACGACGGCGGCGGTGCCGTATTTGACCAACATGATGAACCCTTCATAGGTCTGCTCATGGGCCGCGTAGTCGTTGCCGTCAGCGGTCGTGTAGGCCACTTCGTTATGGTCTGCCATCGGTATCCCCAGTCAAAATCCGCGTTTCTCGCGTGCAATTACCGCAAAGCGTTTGGGAGGGCAACGGCCCCCTGCCTATCGGGTCATTCGGAAGGCCAATTATCCCGGATCCAGCGGGCCAGGCTTTCTTCGCTGACCTCGCCCGCGGCGAGGGAGAGGATGATGGCGGTGGCGTGCGCCGGATCGGGCGCAAAGGGTATATCGTTGACGCGCAAGAAGACCATCATGGCGTGGAACGCGATCCGCTTGTTGCCGTCCACGAACGCGCGATTACGGGCAAGACCGAACGCATAGGCTGCGGCGAGCGCTGCCATATCGGTCTGCCCGTAATTCCATTGGTTCACTGGCCGCAAAATCGCCGACTCAAGAAGACCACGGTCTCGAATGCCTTCCGGTCCACCGAATATCGCCAGTTGCTCGGCATGCATGTCGATGACTTCATCGACATCGAGCCAAATTGGCTCACTCATTTTGCAAGCGCTGCAAACGTATCGCGATATTCGTGCATGACCTTGCGGGCGATTTCCATGGTCCGCGCGTGCTTCGGATTGAAAGGTGAGAGCCGCAGACTGCCATCCGGTTGCTCGACCGGATAGAACTTGTCTCCCTCCTTGAGATTGAGCCGGGCAAGAAGCTCTTTTGGCAGGATCACGCCGACCGAGTTACCGATCTTCCGGATTTGAAGGGCGGTGTCCTCCAGCCTGTATTCGCGAGAGGCTTCTTCCATTCCGCGAGGGGTTTTGCTCATGACACCAGCTCCGTGTTGTACAATATGTATAACACGGCCTTACGGTCCGTTCAACGAATGTTTTACGCTGGGTTCTCCACTCGGTCGCTCGGCCGGAAAGCGAGCCGCCCCTAAGCCACCACGAAATCGAAACGCCCGGCGAGCCAGCCGGCGTTCTTGGCCGTGCGTACCAGCAACTCCTTGCGAAACAGGCCGTCAGTGCGGTTCAGCGCTTCGCCCGGGAAATAGAGCTGAGTGGTCAGCATGCGGCCGCCGCGCGGCTGCACCTTCACGTGGATATGGCGTGTGCGGCCGACATAGGCGCCGGGCACGATGCTGCGCAACCTGTAGCGCCCTTCCGCATCGGAGAACTGGTGACCGCGCAAGCGAAAACCGGAATTGTCATATCGGCCCTTGTCGTCGGCCTGCCAGAAATCCAGCAAGGCTCCGGCGACCGGCTTGCAGGCGCGGGTAAGAACGAAGCCGACCAGCTCGATCGGCTGTCCCGCCATGCCTTCTTCAATCAGCTCGACGCGCTCGGGCGAAGAGGGCTTGAAGAACGGCCCTTCGGTCTGCGCCACTGTTGCGGCGTCGCCGTCATGGCATTCGGGGGTGGGAGCAAGCGGCGCCTGAGCAACGCTACCGTCGATGACAAGCAGCGAACCGGCTGCGAAGACGCCCGCTCCAAGCACCGCGCGCCGTGTTGGGGTGTCGATCATGGGGCACTCCCCTCTTGTCGCCCCTATCATGTAGGGTGACAGCGGCGGAAATTGTATCCGCGCCCATCACAATTCCGTTTCGTGCCCCGGGGCCGAACCTGTCAGCCCATCGCTTCCAGCTCGTCGATCATGCCTGCGATGACCGACAGCCCGCCGTCCCAGAATTTGGGATCCCTGGCATCGAGCCCGAATGGCTTGAGCAGCTCGGAATAATGCTTGGTGCCGCCGGCTGCGAGCATGGCGAGATAGCGCTCGGCAAAACCCTCGGTTGCGTTTTCGTAGACGGCATAAAGCGAGTTCACCAGGCAATCGCCGAACGCATAGGCGTAGACGTAGAACGGCGAATGGATGAAGTGCGGAATGTACATCCAGAAATTTTCGTAGCCCGGACGTATGTCGATGGCCGGCCCGAGGCTTTCACCCTGCACGCTGAGCCAGATCTGGCCGATGCGCTCGGCGGTCAGTTCGCCGTTCTTGCGCTCGGTGTGCACGGCGCGCTCGAACGAATAGAACGCGATCTGCCGCACCACGGTGTTGATCATGTCCTCGACCTTGCCGGCCAGCAGCGCCTGGCGCTGCTTGGCGTTTTTGGTCTGCGACAGGAGCCTCTTGAAGGTCAGCATTTCGCCGAACACGCTTGCCGTCTCCGCAAGCGTCAGCGGCGTCGGCGCCATCAGCGCGCCGTTCTTCGCGGCCAGCACCTGGTGCACGCCATGGCCGAGCTCATGCGCCAGCGTCATCACGTCGCGCGGCTTGCCCTGGTAATTCATCAGCACATAGGGGTGCGCCGAGGGCGTGGTCGGGTGCGAGAACGCGCCTGGCACCTTGCCCGGCCGCACCGGTGCATCGATCCAGCGGTCGGTGAAGAAACGTTCCGCGATATCAGCCATCTCGGCGGAGAAGCCGCGATAGGCCGTCAGCACCATCTTCTGCGCCTCGGGCCAGGCGATCGTGCCGGCCGCCGCGAACGGCAGCGGCGCGTTGCGGTCCCAATGCGCCAGCTTCTTCTTTTTGAACCAGCCGGCTTTCAGATTGTAGTAGCGGTGCGACAGCCGCGGATAGGCCGCACGAACCGAGCCGACCAGCGCATCGACGACCTCGCGTTCGACGCGGTTATTCAGGTGGCGCGAATCCGCAACGTCCTGGAAGCCACGCCAGCGATCGGAAATTTCCTTGTCCTTGGCGAGCGTGTTGGTGACGAGGGCAAAGGTCCGCTCATTATCCTTGAACGTTTTCGCCAGCGCCTGCGCGGCGGCCTTGCGCTTTTCCGGCGCACGGTCCTGCAGCAGATTGAGTGTCGGCTCGATCGCGAGCTCCTTGGTCCCGACCTTGAAGCGCAGGCCGGAGATGGTCTGGTCGAACAGCCGGTTCCAGGCGGCATAGCCGCTCTGGGATTTTTCGTGAAACAACTGCTCGACGCGATCTTCGAGCTGATACGGCTTGTCCTTGCGCAGATCCTCGATCCACGGCCGGTAATGCGCGAGCTCGGGCGTTTGCATCGCGCGCTCGATCGCGGCGTCTTCGATGCGGTTGAGTTCGAGCGCGAAGAACAGCAGATGCAGCGAGGCCGCCGTCAGCCGCTCGGAGACGTCGCCGTAGAACTTGGAAATCACGGGATCGACGCTGTCGCCGGCATGAACGAGGCCTGCATAGGAGCCGAGCCGGCCGGCCAAATCGTCGATCGCCTCGTAGCGCCCGACCGCCTCCGCCAGCCAAAGACCGCCCTCGTCGCGGGCAACGCCTTCCGCCAGCTTGCCTTTGTAGTCCGTTTCAAACGCGACGCAGTCGGTATCCATCTTCTGCAGATCGCGAGCGATTTCAGGCGCGTCGATGCCGGAGTAAAGATCGGCGAGATTCCATTCCGGCAATTTGCCGGTTTTGGGTTTGGCTGCGCTCCCCTTGCTGCCCTTGACGGGCTTACGGGACGTATTGACGGCTCGGGAGGTCGCAGATTTTGCGCTCATGACACTTTCAAAATTGAGAGGTGATCAGGAAATTGGGCGAGATCAGGCGAAAGCCGAAAGCTGCGGTGCCAATTGGACAAGCAGTTCCTCGCTTTCGGCGAGCATCGGCTCGACCCTTTCATTCATCACGCTACGGATCGCGCACCACAACACGATCGCGCGCACCATAAGCCACGACGTGCTCGGGACTGCCGCCCGCGCGTGCAACGCGACGAGATCGAGGTTTCGGTGCTCGAAGAGCAACCGTCCAAAACCATCCTCAAGGATATAACGTCCGCCGATCCGCGACACACACAACTCGCAAGCCTGATCCGGAAGCGGTCCCAGCAGGTAGAACTGGGCATCGCGCTTCTCCGTCATGCCGGTTTCCCATTCGCGTCCGGTGCCCGGCGCAAGCGCTGCGCTCAGAGCCGCGACAATGGTGCTGAGTTCTCGCTCACTCCACTCACCCGCGTCCTGTTTGCGCTCGAACGCAACCACGCTCATGTGCTTTCCGCTCCGAACAGCAGCCGGTGCAATTCCGGCTCGTAGTACCTTAACAGATGCCTAGCGAAGGCGGCCGGTTCAAGACCCAATTCGCCGGCCCAAGCTCCCATAATTTCAGTTGGAACTCGACTGAACCCGTTCTCGACCTGGGAGATGAACGTGTAATATTTCAGGCCGAGGCGAGCAGCGAGATCCGCCTGCGACAATTCGGCATCCGCCCTCCGCTGCTTCAGCCAATCCCCGGCCAGTTTCCGCAACTGCTTGGCGTCCGGCGCGGCCTTGGCCGGCTGACGTTCAGCGGAACCATCTTGATGTTTTACTCGTTTCATGATTACTAAACTATCTGGAATGAATGACCGGGTAGGTAATGTTCCCTACCACAATCTCAGCTCGCGAATAAGAATCCGATGGCATTCTTGGACCGCAGTCAGATTGTTGAAACGACCGCCCGCACCCCTGCGGCTCGCGGCAAGGAGTTGTTCGCCGGCATCCTGCTCGTGGCGCTGATTGCGACCGTGGGAATCCGGAACGTGGTGCCGGCGGAGGCGCTGGCGCCCGCGATCGTCACCCTGCTCTTCGGCGTTGCCGCATTGACGGCCGGCTTCGCGCTGCTCTGCCGGCGCGACCGATTCCGCATCATGTGGTTCGACCTCGCCGGAAGCCTGACGTTCATCGGCGTCGTTCTGTCCGTTCTGATCGAACCGGATCAACTCGTCGAGCTCTTCGCCCTTTCCGACCAACCTGAGTAACGGAAGCAGTTTTTCGCAGCCTGACTGCGCCCTTTTACATGTGTTCGTCCAAGCCCGGGCCCCTCTGGCAGTTCACGCAAACTGCGATGTCGGATTGGACACTTCAACGGAGTGGCCCAAATGCTAGAGTTGATCTCCTCTCAATCCCTGACAGCGCTTTTCCAGGTCGTGATGATCGATCTGGTGCTCGCCGGCGACAATGCGATTGTCATCGGCCTTGCGGCCGCGGGGCTACCCTATGATCAGCGCAGAAAAGCGATAGTGGTGGGCATTCTGGCGGCAACGGCGCTGCGCATCGGCTTCGCCTCCGTAACGGTCCAGTTGCTGCAGATCATCGGACTGCTGCTCGCCGGCGGCGTCCTGCTGCTTTGGGTGTGCTGGAAGATGTGGCGCGAGTTGCGTACGTCGCATCATGACGAACCGAAATTGCAGAGTCTCTCAGCTGCAAGCACGATCGATGCGTCCGCCCCTGAACGTCATCGGAAAACGCTTGGCCAGGCCGTCTGGCAGATCACGCTGGCCGACGTCTCGATGTCGCTCGACAACGTGCTCGCCGTCGCGGGCGCAGCGCGCGAGCATCCGATGGTTCTGATTTTCGGCTTGGCGCTCTCCATCGCGCTGATGGGGCTTGCCGCCAACTTCATCGCCCGCCTGCTGGAGAAGCAGCGCTGGATCGCCTATGTCGGCCTCGCCATCATACTCTATGTGGCTCTCGACATGTGCTATCGCGGCGCGCTTGAAGTGTGGCCGCACCTCAGCGTCTAGCCGCTTCTCAACAACGCCGTTTTTCAACGTTTAAGAGAACGTTAATCGGCATCGGCGAAATTGCCCCGATTCGGTACAATACAGTAGCGTGCGGGGAGAGCCATGGCTGCCACCATTTTGATTGCCGACGACGACGCCGTGCAGCGCCGTTTGGTTGAAAACATGGTGCAGAAGTGCGGCTATGAGCCCCTGGTCGTCGACAGCGGCGATGCGGCCGTGGCCTTGCTGACCCCACCGGACGCGCAAGCGATCGACGCGGTCGTGCTCGACCTCGTAATGCCCGGCCTCGACGGGCTCGGCGTGCTCGCAAAAATGCGTGAAGCAGGCCTGAGCATCCCCGTCATCGTGCAGACCGCGCATGGCGGCATCGACAACGTAGTTTCGGCAATGCGCGCCGGCGCGCAGGATTTCGTGGTCAAGCCGGTCGGCTTCGAACGGCTACAGGTGTCGCTGCGCAACGCGCTCAACACCTCAGCGCTCAAGGGCGAATTGCAGCGCATCCGCCACAGCCGCGAGGGACGGCTGACCTTTGCCGACATCATCACGCGCAGCGAGACTATGGCAGCCGTGCTGCGCACCGCGCAGAAGGCGGCGGCATCAAGCATTCCTGTTCTGATCGAGGGCGAATCCGGTGTCGGCAAGGAATTGTTTGCCCGCGCCATTCACGGTTCCGGCGAACGCAAGGCAAAACCCTTCGTCGCGGTCAATTGCGGCGCCATTCCCGACAATCTCGTGGAGTCGATCCTGTTCGGCCATGAGAAGGGCGCCTTCACCGGTGCCACCGAACGGCACATGGGCAAGTTCGTCGAAGCTTCCGGCGGCACGCTGTTTCTCGACGAGGTCGGCGAGCTCCCGCTTGCGGCGCAAGTAAAGCTTTTGCGCGCGCTGCAGGAAGGAACCGTCGAGGCGGTCGGGGGTCGCAAGCCGGTGAAGGTCGACGTCCGCATCATTTCCGCGACCAACCGCAAGCTGCTCGATCTCGTGAAGAGCGGCGCGTTCCGCGAGGACCTGTTCTACCGGCTGCACGTGCTGCCGCTGACCATCCCGCCGCTGCGGATGCGGCGCGAAGACATCCCGCATCTGTTGCGGCATTTCCTGGCGCGCGTTGCCGCCGAGGAGAACCGCACCATCACCGGCATCAGCGGCGAGGCCGTGACCCATCTCGCGCAGCTCGATTGGCCCGGCAACATCCGCCAACTCGAAAACACGGTGTACCGCGCCGTCGTCATGAGCGAAAGCGATCAGCTCGGCCTGTCTGATTTCCCGCAAGTCCTCGGCCAGGGCGTACCGGACGGCCAGATAACGCACAGCGAGCCGTTGGTCGTCGCGCCGTCGACGGCGCCTGCCATGGTTTCGGGTAGCGAGATACCAATTGCCCCGCTCGCCACTGCCGGCAGCCTTTCGATGCTAACCACCACCGGCGAGGTGCGGCCGCTCGAAGACATGGAAAACGAGATCATCCGTTTCGCGATCTCGCATTATCGCGGCCAGATGTCGGAAGTCGCGCGCCGGCTCAAGATCGGTCGTTCCACGCTCTATCGTAAGCTCGATGAAGCTGCCGCCAACGACCCGGCCGAAGGCGGCGCGCAGGACGCTAGTTGAGACGCGAGCAACGGGCGCTTACGCGATTACGGCGCCCGCGTGGCAAAGATCGTGGCAAACCAAGGACATCGGTCGTTCGGAAGCTTTTGAACCGTGGCTTGGCGGTGACAGACAAATGGCGGGTGGCGTGGCAAAAACTGCGTGACCCGAATGCAAACGGGTAGTTTGAGGTCAGTTTGTCGTGAGTTGTCCCGCATGGCGCTGGCTGCATGAGAGGGGCACATGTATCGTCTGCGTTTGAATCGCGACTGCAGGCGTACGACTGAGAAACCGATCGAGGCCGGCGCTTTCCCGCGCAAGCTATGAACGATGCCAACGACTGTTCCATGCCGGGGCAGTTTCGCCCAAGGGGGTGTGACGATGCGTGACTGTTCGAATCGTGCAGGATTTGACCGCGTGCTGATGGCCGTCGCGGCAACCTTCCTCACGGTATCAGCGACCTCAGCACTGGCGGCTCCGTCGGATACACCGCGCGCCAGCGCTGCCGAACTCGCGATCGACGCAGCAGTTCCCCGTCCCGAGCCCGCCAACGTTCCGCCTCCCACCATCGGCGATTTCAAGATGGACTCGACCGGCGCAGTGCCCGATGCGGCCAAGGGCACAGACAAGGCCACAGAGAAGCCGGCCGAACCGGGGATGGCCCAGAAGGCGGCTGAACCCAAGACGGATATCAAGCCGACGGAGAACGTCACCGCGCCAGCGGCCAAGCCGAGCGACGCCGCCACAACCACGCCCCCGGCTGCGACAGCCACCGCGCCCGCCCCCGAACCTGCCAAGGAGCCGGTGAAGGTCAGCACTGTCGCGCCGGCCGACCAGCCGGTCGCCGACCGGTTGCGCGACATGCTCGGCGCCAAATCGTTGCGCTATTTCGACCGCAAGAACGAGCGCGCTGCCGTCGAGAAGTTCTACTCGACGCGGGACTATGCGCCGCAATGGACGCAAGCCGGCAAATTGACCGACAGCGGCAAGGGCGTTATCGCCCGCCTGAAGGACGCCGCCGCCGAAGGCCTCAATCCGGCGGATTATCCGGTGCCGGATTTTGCCGCCGCCACTTCGCCGGACCAGCTCGCCGAAGCCGAACTGAAACTGACCGCGAGCATGCTCGACTATGCGCGACAGGCCCAGAGCGGCCGGATGCACTGGTCGCAGGTCGCTGGCGACATCCTCTACCCCGAGCACCCGACCGACCCGGCGGAAGTGCTCGCCAACATCTCGACCGCCAAGGACGCTTCGGCGGCGCTCGACGGCTACAACCCGCCGCACAAGCTCTACAAGGATCTGAAGGCCAAGCTCGCCGAGCTGCGCGGCCAGGGCGACGGACCGATGATCCACATCGCCGAGGGTCCGGCGCTGGCTTACAAGGCCGCCACCAAGAAGCAGGGTGAGGTCGCGCCGGAAGACCCGCGCGTGCCGCAACTGCGCGCCAAGCTCGGCGTCACCGAAAATCCCGACGGCACGTATTACGACGCCAAGGTTGCTGCCGCCGTCCGCAAATTCCAGGAGAGCGCCGATCTCAAGCCGACCGGCGTGCTCGACGACCGCACGGTCAAGGCGATCAACAGCCCGAAGCGCGACCGGCAGATCGATACGGTCCTCGTCAATCTGGAGCGCTTGCGCTGGTTGCCGCGCCAACTCGGCGCTGCCTCGCTCGGCAACGCCTATGTCATTCTCAATGTGCCCGACTTCACGCTGAAGGTGATGCAGAACGGTCACCCGGTCTGGACCACCCGCGTGGTGACCGGTAAGCCGGGCAAGCACGCCACGCCGATGCTGACGGAAACGATGAAGTTCATCACCGTCAACCCGACATGGAACGTACCGCCGTCGATCATCTACAACGAATATCTGCCTGCCCTGCAGCAGGATCCGACCGTGCTGGATCGCATGGGTCTGCGGCTCGAGCGTAACCGCGACGGCAGCATCCACATTTCGCAGCCGCCCGGTGAAGCCAATGCGCTCGGCCGCATTCGCTTCAACTTCCCGAACAAGTTCCTGGTCTATCAGCATGACACCCCGGACAAGCACCTGTTCGCGAAGGAAGAACGCGCGTTCAGCCATGGCTGCATGCGCGTGCAGAATCCGGATCAGTACGCCTCGACCCTGCTCAATATCGTGATGCCGAACGAGCGCTACACGCCGGAAAAAATCCGCAGCATGTACGGCCGCAGCGAGATCGACCTGAAATTCCCGACGCCGATTCCGGTCAACATCACCTACCAGACCGCTTTCGTGGACGACGCCGGCAAGCTGCAGATTCGCAAGGACATCTATGGCCGCGACGCCACGATGATCGCCCTGCTCAGGAACGGTCGCAGCAAGGATTTGGAAGCCATGGTTGCCCATTCGCAACCGAGCTATTCGCGCCCGTCCGGCTCAAGCCTGCCGGCCGGCGTCAACTTCGCCAGCGACAACACCTTCTCCTCCGGCCCGTCATTCTTCGAGCGCCTGTTCGGCGGTCCGTCGCCCATGACGCCGCCGGCCCCGATTGGTCGCCGGCCGCAACCGCGGTTCACCCGGTAATCCGGAGGACTACGGTCAGTAGCGCGGAATTGCCGAATGAAATCAACAATCTCTCTTCGGCGGAGAGATTGATTGGTTAACCATTAGCCATCCCGGATTCGGCAGGGCACGTTTTCGCCACAGTCCACGCGTTAGGTTAAGGCTTGCTTGGGGGCAGGACGGTAAACCTCGGTTAACCCTCCTGCTTTAAGAAAGCGTTCATCGTCTTTTGCCGGGGGTCTGCAAAAGAACACCGTGAACGCTCGTCGACTGGGTGGGCTCATACGTGCTGGCTGGTTTCGCGCGCCAATTCAATCCGCTTGCTCTGCCAAAAGCCGGATATCGGGTCGGCTTGACGTCGCTTTTGCTGCTGGCTGGCGCGGGCACGGTGCATGATGCGACGGCGCTGAACGAAACCCGCACCCTCTCCTTCCATCATACCCATTCCGGCGAAGATCTCACCGTCACCTTCAAGCGCGACGGGCGCTACGACGAAGAGGCGCTGAAGAAGCTCAATCATTTCCTTCGCGACTGGCGCAGCCAGGACTCCACCACGATGGATCGGCACCTGTTCGATATCATCTGGGAGGTTTACCGAGACGTCGACGGCAAGAAGCCGATCCAGGTCATCTCCGCCTATCGCTCCCCCGCCACCAACTCCATGCTCCGCCGCCGCTCCTCCGGCGTGGCGCGTTTCAGCCAGCACATGCTTGGCCACGCCATGGACTTCTACATCCCGGACATACCGCTGGAGCAGATCCGCGCCGCCGGTCTCCGCTTGCAGCGCGGCGGCGTCGGCTTCTACCCGACCTCCGGATCGCCTTTCGTCCACCTCGATACCGGCAGCGTTCGTCACTGGCCGCGCATGACCCACGATCAGCTTGCCAGGGTATTCCCGGACGGACGCACAGTGCACCTGCCGTCTAATGGCGGTCCGATGAAGGGCTATGAACTGGCCCGCGCCGACATCGAACGCCGCGGCAATGGCGACAGTGCCGCAACCATCAAGATGCCGAACCTGTTCGCAGCTCTGTTCAGGGGCGGCAAGACGACTGAAGAGGATGACGAGGCCGCCAGCGCCCCCGTCAAGAACGAGAAGCCTGCACCGACCAGTGTGGCTGCCGTGAAATCCGCCGAACCGGTCCCGACACCGCGCGCAAAGCCGGTCGGTGCGACGATCCAGCTCGCCTCGGCCGACGCCCAGATCGTGTCGGCGCCCAGAGCTCGAGCCGAGCCCAAGCCTGAGACGAACAAGCCTGAGACGAAACAGGTTGCGCAGGCGTCCACCGACAAGGCCGAGCCGAGGCCGCAAACGCCGGCCGATATCATCAATTCCCGCGGCTTCTGGGACGACGTACCGACCGCGGCGAACCAGGCAACCCCGGCACAGGTTGCGGCCCTGCGCGCCCGTCAGGCGCTCGCCGCCGCCACCGATCCGCAACCGACCGCCAGCGTCAGCGACGCGTTCAACAAGGCGATGGCCTATGCGCCGGCCGCTTCTTCGCCGCTCGATCGCTCCAACATCGTCGCCGCCTCCGCGGCTATCCCGCGCCCCGCCCGCCCGGTGCGCAACTCCGGCGCCGCCGCGACCGAAATCAACACCGTTGTCGCCAAAGGCACCCAGGGTCAGGACAGCGTGGTCGCCACCTCGACCCGCCTTGCCGCCGCACAGGGCAACAATGTCTGGATGCGGGTGGTGATGCTGGCGCCGAGCGCCAGCAGCGCGATGTCGACGACCGTGCTCGGCGACACCGAGATGACCCAGATGCGCGCCCACTTCGTCAAGCCGCAGGCCGCGGTCTCCATGACTTTCTCGGAAGATCCGATGATGGGCATGACCTGCGACCGCTTCACGGGATCGGCAACCGCGCAACTGCCGACGCAGTCGTTCGTGCTGCGCACCGCCGCGCTGCGCTAGGTTCCGGTCGTACTGCTTCCACAAGCTCCCTGTCGTCCTCGCGGACCCCATCACCACGAACGTACGCGTTGGAGCCGGCTGTAGCCCCGGCTTTGCTCAACATCACCATTTGTGGTTATGGCCCGGCTCGCGCTCATTTCGTTCGCTTGGCCAGGACGACGAAAACCTCACAGCATTCCGAGCGCCTGCATGTAGGTTTCCAAAATGGTTTCCTGCTCGGCGCGCTCGTTGGCATCCTGCTTGCGCATCCGCACGATGGTGCGCAGCGCCTTGGTGTCGAAGCCGTTGCCCTTGGCTTCGGCATAGACGTCACGGATGTCGTCGGAGATCGTCTTCTTCTCTTCTTCCAGACGCTCGATGCGCTCGATGATGGCCTTGAGCTGGTCTTTGGCAAATCTTGTCGCGGGCTCGTCCTGGACGGCTGCAGCGGCGGAGGTGGCCATCGGATACTCCTGAATGGAACTGACGGTGATGCTGAAAGATCAAGCGCCGCACGCGTTACCGCACGGCGCTTTTTTCGCAGATGACCCTCAAGATCGGGGGGCCTCGCGTCAAGGCAGCATCGCGCTCATCCACAGCGCGCCCACAGGAAGGTAGGAATCGTAGCCCGGAAGAATCTCACCGACGGCCAATCAATGCCCGGGATGAACCTTCTTCATCGCGGCTAGCTGCTCGGGCGTGGCGGTGCCCTGATATTTCGCCTTCCACTCCTCATAGGGCATGCCGTAGACCGCCTCGCGGCTCTCGTCCTTGCTGACGGCGACCCCTTTGGCGTCGGCCTCTTCCTTCATCCAGTTGGAGAGGCAGTTGCGGCAGAAGCCGGCCAGATTCATCAGATCGATGTTCTGGACGTCGGTGCGGGCACGCAGGTGGCCGACCAGGCGCCGGAAAACGGCGGCTTCCAGTTCTGTTCTGGTTTTGTCGTCGATCGTCATGGTCTTGGACCCCGCGTCACATTGATATCAGGTGGGAATCGTCACAGATTTTGCCATATCTGCGCGCAAAATTGGCTACCTCACAAGGGAGTCCCGGTTTCCCATAGCGCGGGAAAGGCGTTCCCGGCCGTTGACAGGGCCCGCCGGGTCACGCGAAATCGTCAATGATTTGATATAGCTTCGCCGCATGATCGGAAAAGATTCGCGCTGCTTGCCTTCCCTCCCCGCTCGCGTGACCGCCGCCGGCCTTGCGCCGCTGCTTGCACTGGCGGTGGCGTGTCTGTGGAGCAGTCCAGCAGCGGCCGATTTCCGGCTCTGCAACAACACGTCCAGCCGGGTCGGCATCGCGCTGGGCTACAAGGATGCCGAGGGCTGGACCACTGAAGGGTGGTGGAACGTGTCGTCACGCAGTTGCGAGACACTGCTGCGCGGAACTCTTGTTGCGCGCTACTATTACATCTACGCGCTTGACTATGATCGCGGCGGCGAATGGTCGGGGCAGGCCTTCATGTGTTCGCGTGATAAGGAATTCACCATCAAGGGTACCGAGAACTGCCTGGCGCGTGGCTATGACCGCACCGGGTTCTTCGAGGTCGATACAGGCGAACAGCGAGCGTGGACCGTGCAATTGACAGAAGCCAACGAGCAGCCCGCGCAGCGCGTGCCGGGAATTCCAGGAACAATGGGACCGGGGGGCCCCGGCGGGGTTCCCGGCCTGTCCAATCCGCCGGCCGGACCGGGTCTGCCGCCAGCCCCGGCGCCCAAGCAATGAGACGGCTCCGTCGTATCAAGATTCTCGCAACCCTCGGCCCGGCATCGTCCGACAGCGCGATGATCCGGAAGCTGTTCGAGGCGGGTGCGGACGTGTTCCGCATCAACATGAGCCACACGCCGCACGACAAGATGCGCGAGCTGGTCAATACCATCCGCAATGTCGAGAGCAGCTACGGCCGTCCGATCGGCATCCTCGTCGACCTGCAGGGACCGAAGCTGCGGCTCGGCGCGTTCACCGAAGGTTCGATCCAGTTGAAGAACGGCCAGAGTTTTGTACTCGATTCCGACAAAGCGCCGGGAGACAACAACCGCGTGCAGTTGCCGCATCCGGAAATCCTCGCAGCACTTCGGCCGGGCCATGCGCTGCTGCTCGACGACGGCAAGGTGCGGCTGATCGCCGAGGAAACCACGTCCGAACGCGCGGTAACGCGCGTGGTGATCGGCGGCAAGATGTCGGACCGCAAGGGCGTCAGCCTGCCCGATACCGACCTGCCGGTGTCGGCGATGACGCCGAAGGATCGGGCCGATCTCGAAGCAGCCCTGGTGACCGGTGTCGACTGGATCGCGCTCTCCTTCGTGCAGCGCGCCGAGGACGTCCATGAAGCCAAGCGGATGATCCGCGGCCGCGCGGCTGTCATGGCCAAGATCGAAAAGCCGCAGGCGATCGACCGGCTCGCCGAGATCATCGATGCTTCCGACGCGCTGATGGTGGCGCGCGGCGATCTCGGCGTCGAGCTGCCGCTGGAGCGGGTGCCGAGCCTGCAGAAACAGATGACGCGGATGGCGCGCCGCGCCGGCAAGCCGGTGGTGATCGCAACCCAGATGCTGGAATCGATGATCCAGGCGCCGGTGCCGACGCGCGCCGAAGTCTCCGACGTCGCGACCGCGGTTTATGAAGGTGCCGACGCCATCATGCTGTCGGCTGAGTCGGCCGCCGGCAAATTCCCGGTCGAGGCGGTTTCGACCATGAATCGCATCGGCGAGGAGGTGGAGCGCGATCCAACCTATCGCTCGGTGCTGTCGGCGCAGCGGGCCGAACCGGAGAATACGGTCGGCGACGCCATCGCGGACGCCGCGCGGCAGATCGCCGAGACGCTGGAATTATCCGCGGTCATCTGCTGGACCTCATCGGGCTCCACGGCGATCCGCGTGGCCCGCGAGCGGCCGAAGCTGCCGGTGGTGGCGATCACGCCGAACCTTGCGACCGGCCGCAAATTGTCGGTCGTCTGGGGCGTGCATTGCGTGGTGGCGGAAGATGCGCACGACCAGGACGACATGGTCGACCGCGCCGGCTCGATCGCGTTTCGTGACGGCTTCGCCAACGCAGGCCAGCGCGTGATCATCGTCGCCGGCGTGCCGCTTCGCATCCCCGGCACCACCAACATGGTACGCATCGCCACTGTCGGTGGGGAAGGCAAGCCGGAGAAGTGATGGCGCGTAGGTGATGGCCGTCAGCTCCCGCCGTCATTCCGGGGCGCGCGCAAGCGCGAACCCGGAATGACGGAGAACTATTGCAGTTTCGCGTCCAGCGTGATCTTCGTGTTCAGAAGTTTCGAGATCGGGCAGCCCTCCTTGGCCTTACCCGCCAGCTCCTGAAATTTCGTGTCCTCAGCGCCCGGAATCTTCGCATTCAGCGTCAGATGAATCGAGGTGACGGCAAAACCATCGCCCTGTTTTTCCAGCGTCACGTCGGCCTTGGTTTCCATCTGCTCGGCGGTGAGCTTGGCT
The DNA here is from genome assembly GCF_036924715.1 of Bradyrhizobium sp. AZCC 1721. Lineage (NCBI taxonomy): Bacteria > Pseudomonadati > Pseudomonadota > Alphaproteobacteria > Hyphomicrobiales > Nitrobacteraceae > Bradyrhizobium > Bradyrhizobium sp. AZCC 1721. Next base: position 6,364,752 of record NZ_JAZHSB010000001.1, read on the forward strand.
TCACCTAGAATCAGCGACAGCGCCATGGTGAAGCACGCGGCGTGCGCCGCGCCGATCAATTCTTCCGGATTCGAGCCGGCTTTGCCCTCGAAGCGGCTCGAAAAGCCGTAAGGATAATCATTCAGCGCGCCGCTCTTGGTCGAGATCGCGCCCTTGCCGTCCTTGATGCCGCCCTGCCATTTGGCGGACCCTGATGTCGTGCTCATCGCATGCTCCTGATCGCGGGTTGGACCGTCGATAAGCCGCAGCGTGGCAAATGGTTGCGACACAAATGGTTGCGGCAAAGGGCGTGTCGCAAAGGGGGAGGGTTTCTAGGCCCCGACCAGCGCCTTTGCCGGCAGCACCGCCTGCACCACGAGGCCGCGGGCGCGGGCGTCCATCACGCCGACGGCGCGTAGCGCCAAAAGTGTGACCGTCTGCACGGCGTCGCGCAGCTTCGCGGGGTCATCCAGATTCTCGGGCGCCAGCGGGCCAACCAGCGATTCATGCAGCGCACCGAGCAGCGCGGTGGCGGCGAGCGCGGTATCCTGCGCCGGCAAATGGCCGGCGCGCACCGCGGCGTCAATTCTGGCAGCGATCTCGCCGGAGATTTCGCGGCGGCTGGCAAGCCGCGACACCGAGACGTCGACATCAACGGGTTCGGCCAGAATGCCCCAGGCGAGCTTGCGCTGCGACAGCACATGTACGGCAACCGTGGTGACGGCGGCGGCGAGCGCCGACGACGGTCCCGGCGCCGCATCCGCCGCGCGGCGGATCGCGGCCAGTTCATCCCGCGAGACCTCGGCGATCAGTTCGGAAATCAGTTCGGCCTTGGAGGGGAAGTAACGATAGACGGTGCCGGCCGCGACATTGGCGCGGACCGCAACCGGGGCGATCTGCACCGCCGCCATGCCGCCTTCGGCCGCAGCATCCCGCGCCGCCGCCAGTATGGCGCTACGCCGCGCCGCCAGTCGCTTTACGACCTGATGGGTTCGCCGATAGACCATGGCGCGTTTTCCGTCCCCGGCGCGCCCTCGAGCCCCGCGGAGCCTGCCAGAACGCGCACACCTTCAATGTCTTGAGCGATAAGAAGCGCTATCGCTTTGAAGAAGTGAACAACTATTCACGGCTGATGACAAGACGGTTTTGCAACGCGGATCTGCAGAGGTTTTGCCGGCGGGGCTTGCGAGCTATTTACCTCAACACTGGCCGGTTTGGCATGCGCCGGGTTCCCCGCGTTCGCGGGGACGGCGTGTTGGGAGAGTATGGCTTCCCCTACTCCCAGCTCAGCGCACCGCCGTTCTGGTACTCGATCACCCGCGTCTCGAAGAAATTCTTCTCCTTCTTCAGGTCCATCGCTTCCGACATCCAGGGAAACGGATTCTCGGTCTCGTCGAACACCCGCTGCAGCCCGAGTTGCGCGCAGCGGCGATTGGCGACGAAGTGCATGTAGCTCTCGCACAGCGCCGCATTCAGCCCGAGAAACCCGCGCGGCATGGTGTCTCGCCCGTAGGCCGCTTCCAGTTCGGCCGCCTCGCGCACCATGGCGCGGACTTCGTCCTGGAACGCCTTGGTCCATAGATGCGGGTTTTCGATCTTGATCTGGTTGATGACATCGATGCCGAAATTCAGGTGAATGGACTCATCGCGCAGGATGTACTGGTACTGCTCGGCGATGCCGACCATCTTGTTGCGGCGGCCGAGCGAGAGAATCTGCGCGAAGCCCGTATAGAACCACATGCCTTCGAATATGACGTAGAAGGCGACGAGATCGCGCAGGAACGCCTGGTCGGCTTGCGGCGTGCCGGTCCTGAAATCCGGATCGTCGAGATGCTGCGTGTGCTTCAGTGCCCACGCCGCTTTGTCGGTAATCGACGGCACCTCGCGATACATGTTGAACAGCTCGCCCTCGTCCAACCCCAAGCTTTCGACGATGTATTGGAAGGTGTGGGTGTGCACCGCCTCCTCGAACGACTGCCGCAGCAGATATTGCCGGCACTCCGGATTGGTCAGATGGCGGTAGATCGCCAGCACGATATTGTTGGCGACCAGGCTTTCGGAAGCGGCGAAGAAGCCGAGGTTACGCTTGATGGCGCGGCGCTCGTCTTCCGTCAGCCCGTCGCGCGATTTCCACAGCGCGATGTCGGCCTGCATGGAAACTTCTGTAGGCATCCAGTGATTGTTGCAGCCGGCGAGATATTTCTCCCAGGCCCATTTGTACTTCAGCGGCAGCAATTGATTGACGTCGGCGCGGCAGTTGATCATCCGCTTGTCGTCGACAGATACGCGTCCGCCGCGACGATCTATCATGCCGAGGCCGGTTTGTTCGGCCTGGGTAACGGATTGCACCACGACGGGCGGCGGCGTCTGACGCGGGGATGCGGATGGTTCGGACCAGTCGAGCATTGTGATTTCCTCTTGTTCTTGCTGCTTACTGGCAGGCTTCGCATTCGGGATTATCGATCGAGCACGCCACCGCACCGGTCAAATCCGGCGCGGTGGCGGCCGGCGCGACGATGATCGGGGCTGGAGCCATCATCGCCGCGGACGCGACGCTGTTGAGCTTGCCGTCGGTCCCCCGGAGCGTGGACTTTTCGACATGCGTCGCGCTGCGCGAGCGCAGGTAATAGGTCGTCTTCAACCCGCGCGCCCACGCCAGCCGATAGAGCGCATCGAGCTTCTTGCCGCTAGGGTTGGCGATATAGAGGTTGAGCGACTGCGACTGGTCGATCCATTTCTGCCGGCGCGATGCTGCCTCGATCAGCCAGGCGCTGTCGATCTCGAACGCGGTGGCATAGAGCGCCTTGAGGTCGTCGGGAATGCGATCGATGGCCCCTAAGCTGCCGTCGAAATATTTGAGGTCGTTGACCATCACCTCGTCCCACAACCCGCGCGCCTTGAGGTCGCGGACCAGAAATTCGTTCACCACGGTGAAGTCGCCGGACATATTCGACTTGACGTAGAGATTCTGGTAGGCGGGCTCGATCGACTGCGCGACGCCGCAGATATTGGAAATCGTCGCGGTCGGCGCGATCGCCATCACGTTCGAATTCCGCATGCCGGTCGCCTTGACGCGCTCGCGCAAGCGATCCCAGTCGAGTGTCATCCCGCGGTTCATCGCGAGACTGCCGCGGGCTTCCGCCAATAGTTCGATCGAATCGATCGGCAAGATGCCCCGGCTCCACAGCGAGCCATCGAACGACGGATACCGCCCGCGCTCGGCCGCCAGATCGACGGAGGCCGAAATGGCGTAATAAGAAATCATCTCCATGCTGGTATCGGCGAACGTTACCGCCGCATCTGAAGCCATCGCAATCCGCATCGCCTGCAGCGCGTCCTGGAATCCCATCAGCCCGAGACCGACCGGGCGGTGCCGCAGGTTCGAACGGCGCGCTTCGGGGATGGTGTAGAAATTGATGTCGATGACGTTGTCGAGCATCCGCATTGCCGTCGTCACGCTGCGTTGCAGCCGCGCCTCGTCCAGCCGGCCTTCCCGCACGTGATTGAGCAGATTGATCGAGCCGAGATTGCAGACGGCGGTCTCGTCATCGGAGGTGTTAAGCGTGATCTCGGTGCAGAGGTTCGAGGAATGAATCACGCCGGCATGGCGCTGCGGCGAGCGCAGATTGCAGGGATCCTTGAACGTGATCCACGGATGCCCGGTCTCGAACAGCATGGTCAGCATCCTGCGCCAGAGATCGGTGGCGCGGATCTGCTTGAACACGCGGATCTCACCCCGCGCCGCCTTTGCTTCGTAAGCTGCGTAACGTTCGGCGAATGCGTTGCCGTAGAGGTCATGCAGGTCGGGCGTCTCGTCCGGCGAGAACAGAGTCCATTCGCCGTCGGCCTCGATGCGCTGCATGAACAGGTCGGGCACCCAGTTCGCGGTGTTCATGTCATGGGTGCGGCGGCGATCGTCGCCGGTGTTCTTGCGCAGGTCCAAGAATTCCTCGATGTCGATGTGCCAGGTTTCGAGATAGGCGCAGACCGCGCCTTTGCGCTTGCCGCCCTGGTTGACGGCGATCGCGGTGTCATTGGCTACCTTTAGAAACGGCACCACGCCCTGGCTTTCGCCATTGGTGCCCTTGATGTGCGCGCCCAGCCCACGCACGCGGGTCCAGTCGTTGCCGAGCCCGCCGGAATATTTTGCGAGCAGCGCATTGTCCTTGACCGACTTGAAGATGCCGTCGAGATCGTCGGCGATGGTGGTGAGGAAGCAGGACGACAATTGCGGCCGCAGCGTGCCGGAATTGAACAGCGTCGGAGTCGAGGCCATGATGTCGAACGACGATAAGAGATCGTAGAACTCGATCGCGCGCGCCTCGCGGTCGATCTCACGGATCGCCAGCCCCATCGCGACGCGCATGAAGAACGCCTGCGGCAGCTCGATGCGATTGCCGTGCACATGCAGAAAGTAGCGGTCGTACAGCGTCTGCAGACCCAGAAACTGGAACGCCAGGTCGCGTTCCGGCTTCAGCGCGACTGCAAGCTTTTTCAGGTCGAAGCGCGCCAGATCGGGATCGAGCAGTTCGGCCTTGATGCCTGCCTTGATATAGGCTGGAAAGTACTCGCCGTAGCGCTCGGCCATCTCGGCCTGCGACGCGCTGGTCGGCGCATCATGCACGAAAGACAGCACCTCGGTGCGCAGCTTGTCGAGCAAGAGCCGCGCGCTGACATAGGCGTAGTTCGGCTCCTGCTCCACCAGCGTGCGCGCGGCCATCACCGCCGCCAGCGCCAGTTCGTCCTCGCTGATGCCGTCATAGAGATTGCGCTGCGTCTCGGCGAGCACCGCCGTGGCGCCGACTCCCTCGAGACCGGCGCAGGCTTCTTCGATGATCAGCGTCAGCCGCGCGATATCGAGCGGGACCTGCGCGCCGCTGGCCAGCGTGACACGTAACGAGGGCTTCCCCGATGGCTGGGCGGCCTTGGCCACGTCCTGTCCGGCGCGCTGGCGCGTGCGTTCCTCGCGATAGAGCACATAAGCGCGCGCGACCTTGTGGTGCTCGCTGCGCATCAGGGCGAGTTCGACCTGGTCCTGCACGTCCTCGATATGGAAGGTGCGGCCCTCGCTCATCCGGCGCGACAGCGCGCCGACGACGTCCGAGGTCAGTTGCTCGACGATTTCATGCACCCGGCGGGAGGCCGCCGCGCCATGTCCCTCGACCGCCAGAAACGCCTTGGTCATCGCGACCGAAATCTTGCTCGCGTCGAATTTCGAAACCGTGCCGTTGCGGCGAATCACCTGCATCGGCGGCTGCGATTCCGAGGCGGCAAGCGATTCGGGGCGCAGTCGGATGAATGGAGCGACGTTGGCTTCGCGATCGGGAGAGAGTGACATCAAGAGACCCCGTGATGGTGTTGGGGCCGGATGTCGGAGAAGACGCTGCTTCAAATGCTCGGCGAGAAACGCCGGCATGAGTCCGCAAGCGCCGCCGGGACACCCCGCCCGTGGACGTTTTTTCGGTGTCGCGGCAGGTCTCCTGGCTCGCAGGTCGCCGTCGTTCCCGTGTCTTCCCAATGCGATGCCGCATCAGTGACGTAAGATTCGGAACAACTCACTGCTTACAGTTGCGGGGGCAGCGCCGGATTTTCGCGGCAAATACGCGATACACCGGCTTCCCTCTTAGCCACCATGTGTTGGGTCATGGCGGACCGTGACGGCTATATCTGGTGCGATTTGAACGAACGTGTCAATGGGGGAGCGGGCGATGTGCAAGAATTTCGGCGACGGAACCCCGCGGCTGTGAACAACGATGACAACGCGCCGGTGAATGTCGCCGAGTTGACGCGCCTGCCGCGTTGCCGATAAGTGGACCCGTCGTGGTTCTTCGGGAGACGTTCTTCCGAAGCTAAGAGGGAAGCCGGTGCGGCCGAAAAGCCAAAGCCGGAGCTGCCCCCGCAACTGTAAGCGGCGAGCCGCTGTCCAACAAAGTCACTGAGACCTCGCAAGGTTTCGGGAAGGCCGGACAGCAGCACTGACCCGCGAGCCAGGAGACCTGCCTCGACAACATACACGTCCTCGGGCGGGGTGTCCCGGTGGTGCGGTTGCGATTTTCCGCGCGCGCTCTGCCGTTCGCGAAAATCCAGACGTGTCACTTCGGCCTTTGCCCCCAACTTTTGGGGTTAAGCCAATGTCTACTTCCAATGCTACTTCTTCCAAAGCTACGTCTACTTCCACCATCTCCACTTCTTCGCTTCCCGTTGCCTCCCTCGGCGCGCCGCGCATCGGTCCGCGCCGCGAGCTGAAATTCGCTTTGGAAAGTTTCTGGTCGGGCGCAACCGACGAGAAGGCGCTGATCGAAACCGGCGTCGGGCTTCGCGCCGCCAACTGGGCGCGCCAGAAAAAACTCGGCGTTAGCGTGATCCCGTCGAACGATTTCTCGTTCTACGACCACGTGCTCGACACATCAGTGATGGTCGGCGCAATCCCGGAGATCTATCGCTGGAACGGCGGGCCGGTCCCGCTTGCGACTTACTTCGCGATGGCCCGCGGCGCGCAAGGCAAGCCGCATGAGGCGAGTTGCGGGCATGCCGGTCACGGACATGACGATGCGCACGGCGTGCCGGCGCTCGAGATGACAAAATGGTTCGATACCAACTACCACTACATGGTGCCCGAACTGACGAAGGATCAGAAATTCATCCTCGCCTCGCGCAAGCCGATCGAGGAGTACGAGGAAGCCAAGGCGCTGGGCTATCAAACCCGCCCCGTGCTGGTCGGCCCCGTCACGTTTCTCAAACTCGCCAAGAGCAAGGATGCCGGCTTCAATCCGCTGTCCCTGCTTGATCGCTTGCTGCCGGTTTACATCGAGGTGCTGCGCGAACTTGCCTACCGGGGCGCGGAATGGGTGCAGATCGACGAGCCGTGTCTCGTGCTCGATCTCGATATCGTCGCCCAGCAGGCGTTGCATCATGCCTATGCGGAGATCGCGAGCGGCGTGCCGCAGCTCAAGATCATGCTGACGACCTATTTCGGCGCACTCGGCGCCAACCGCGACACCGCGCTATCCCTGCCCGTCGCCGGCCTGCATCTCGACCTCGTGCGCGCGCCGGAGCAGATCAACGACCTCGCCGGAGTTCCTGATAACCGCGTGCTGTCGCTCGGAATCATCGATGGCCGTAACATCTGGCGCGCGGATTTGAGCCGGCTTCTCGACCGGCTCGAGCCCGCAATCGCCAAACTCGGCAAGCATCGTGTGCAGATCGCCCCCTCCTGCTCGCTGCTGCACGTCCCGATCGATCTGGCGCTGGAGACCGGGCTCGATCCCGAAATCAAGAGCTGGCTCGCGTTTTCGGTGCAGAAGCTCGAGGAACTGGCCACGCTCGGAACGGCACTCGCCGATGGCCGCAGAACAGTCGAAGCCAACCTGAACGCATCGGACCAGGCGGCGACCTCCCGCAAGGCCTCGCCGCGCATTCACGATGCGAAGGTCGCGGCACGCGTTGCCGGCATCAATGAACCGATGCGCTTCCGCTCCAGCATCTTCGCTGAACGCGCCACCGTTCAGCGCGAGCGCTTCAATCTGCCGGCGTTCCCGACCACCACCATCGGCTCGTTCCCGCAAACCGCCGACGTCAGGAATGCTCGCTCCGCTCACGCCAGGGGCGCCCTCACGGACGAAGCCTATAAGCTCTATCTGCAGAATCAGACCGCCCGCACCGTGCGCTGGCAGGAAAATATCGGGCTCGACGTTCTCGTGCATGGCGAGTTCGAGCGCAACGACATGGTGCAGTATTTCGGCGAACAGCTCGCAGGCTTTGCCTTCACTACGCACGGCTGGGTGCAATCCTACGGATCGCGCTACGTTCGCCCGCCTGTGCTATTCGGCGACGTCTCGCGCCCAAAGCCGATGACGGTCGAGTGGTGGCAATATGCCCAGTCGCTGACGAAAAAGCCGATGAAGGCGATGCTCACGGGGCCCGTCACCATTCTGAACTGGTCGTTTGTCCGCGACGACATTCCGCGCAGCGAAGCCTGCCGGCAGATCGCGCTCGCGATCCGCGACGAGGTCGCCGATCTCGAAGCCGCCGGCGCTGGCATGATCCAGATCGACGAGGCCGCGCTGCGGGAGGGCCTGCCGCTGCGCAAGTCCGAATGGAAGGTTTATCTCGACTGGGCCGTCGACGCCTTCCGCCTCTGTTCGTCCGGCGTGCGCGACGAGACGCAGATCCACACCCACATGTGCTACTCGGAGTTCAACGACATTATCGGCGCGATCGGCGCGATGGACGCCGACGTGATCTCGATCGAGACCTCGCGCTCGAAGATGGAGCTGCTCGATGCATTCAGGGATTACCGCTATCCGAACGAAATCGGCCCCGGCGTCTACGACATCCATTCGCCGCGCGTCCCCGAGATCGGCGAGATGACCGGCCTGCTGAAGCTGGCGCGAGAGCGGCTCCTGGATACCCAGATCTGGATCAATCCGGATTGCGGATTGAAGACCCGCAAATGGGAGGAGGTCCGACCCGCGCTCGCCAACATGGTCGCCGCGGCACGCGAATTGCGGGCGATGGCGTAACCTGCCCGCCCCGTCTCTCATCAAGGCAAATCAAGGAGGACGTCATGCGCTTCTGGATCGAATGCACGCGATTTGAGACGGGGCAATCTACCCACATCAACATTGCCCTCGTCGGCAGCATGTGGCGCGACGGCGAGCGCACGGTGCTCGCCTTTGTCGGCGGCGATGGGCAAAAGGTCGAAGTGGTCGAGACGCCGGAACACATTCTGGCCGTACACCTCGGGGCGCCGGCCGCGGCGCCATGAAGGTTCGAAGTCAATCCCGGTCTGCACCAGATGCTATTGGCCCGCGTCTATTCGCGACAAAGGGGCCGATCACAAGCACAAAAAACGCGGCGTCACCGCCGCGTTTTCGTCGTTCAGAACTGACCGCCGCTTACGCCTGGGGCTGCGGCTCCAGACCCGGGTCCGGATCGGGACGCGGGCGCGGCTTGCCGGCCGGGGGTACGGCAGAAGCGCGCGGCGTGCTCGGCTCCAAGACCGATTCGCGGTTGGGCTTCTTGCCCTTCAACAGATCGATGATCTCGTCGCCGCTCAGCGTCTCGAATTCGAGCAGGCCCTTGGCCAGTGTCTCGAGATCCTCGCGCTTCTCGGTGAGGATCTTGGTGGCCTCGTTGTAGCCTTCCTCGACCAGCCGCTTGATCTCCTTGTCGATCTTCTGGACGGTCGCTTCCGAGGCGTTCTGCGTGCGCGACACCGACATGCCCAAAAACACCTCGTCCTGGTTTTCGCCGTAGGACACGGTGCCGAGCTCTTCCGACAGGCCCCAGCGCGTCACCATCATGCGCGCCAGCCGCGTCGCCTGCTCGATGTCGGAGGCCGCGCCCGAGGTGACCTTCTCGCGGCCGAAGATCAGTTCTTCCGCGACGCGGCCGCCCATCATGATGGCGAGGCGCGAGGTCATCTGCTCGAGCGACATCGACAGCTTGTCGCGCTCGGGAAGCTGCATCACCATACCCAGCGCGCGGCCGCGCGGGATGATCGTCGCCTTGTGGATCGGATCGGTCGCGACGACGTTCAGGCCGACGATGGCGTGGCCGCCCTCGTGATAGGCCGTCAAGAGCTTCTCTTCCTCGGTCATGACGAGCGACTTGCGCTCGGCACCCATCATCACCTTGTCCTTGGCCTCTTCGAACTCGGCCTGCGTCACCATACGCTTGTTGCGGCGGGCAGCCGTCAGCGCCGCCTCGTTGACGAGGTTCATCAGGTCGGCGCCGGAGAAGCCCGGGGTGCCGCGCGCGATGGTCTTGAGGTTGATATCGGGTGCCAGCGGCACCTTGCGAACGTGAACTTTCAGGATCTGCTCGCGGCCAACGACGTCCGGGTTCGGCACCACCACCTGGCGGTCGAAACGGCCGGGACGCAGCAGCGCGGGATCCAGCACGTCAGGCCGGTTGGTCGCGGCGATCAGGATCACGCCTTCATTGGCTTCAAAACCGTCCATCTCGACCAGCAACTGGTTGAGCGTCTGTTCGCGCTCGTCATTGCCGCCGCCGAGGCCCGCGCCGCGATGACGGCCGACCGCGTCGATTTCATCGATGAAGATGATGCAGGGTGCATTCTTCTTGGCCTGCTCGAACATGTCACGGACACGAGAGGCGCCGACGCCGACGAACATTTCGACGAAGTCAGAACCGGAAATGGTGAAGAACGGCACGTTGGCTTCGCCCGCGACCGCCCGCGCGATGAGCGTCTTGCCGGTGCCGGGAGGACCGACCAGCAGCACGCCGCGCGGAATCCGTCCGCCGAGGCGCTGGAATTTTCCGGGGTCGCGCAGGAATTCGACGATCTCCTGCAGGTCCTGCTTGGCTTCGTCGACACCCGCGACATCTTCGAAAGTGACGCGGCCATGGGCCTCCGTCAGCATCTTGGCGCGCGACTTGCCAAAGCCCATCGCCTTGCCGGCGCCGCCCTGCATCTGGCGGGACAGGAAGATCCAGACGCCGATCAGCGCGATAAAGGGCAGCCACGAAACGAGCAGCGACACGAACCAGGGCACGTTGTCGCCGGGCGGCTTGGCGGTGATCGAGACCTTGCCGTCATAGAGACGCTTCACCAGCGTCGGATCATTCGGTGCATAGGTCTGGAACGAGGAGCCGTTGGTAAAGGTGCCGTGGATTTCCGGCCCCTGGATCACGACGTCGCGGACGCGGTTCTGATCGACCTCGCTCAACAACTGCGAAAACGTGATGTCCTGCGAGGAGGTACGCTGACCCGGATTCTGGAAAAGCGTGAACAATGCCAACAGCAGCAAGACAATGATGACCCAGAGGGCGAAGTTGCGCAGATTGGCGTTCATTGATCTTCCTTCGTGGTCGCGCGGATCGCGGCCCTATGTCCTTGGTAGTAACCCTAGAATATTCCTTGGGTAGTGAGGCGAGAATCCCCGGTCCACTGCACCCAATCTAGGTGGCGCCCGGGTCAATGCCAAGGGAACCACACGGGACTATTTAACGCATCTTAACGCGATTCCCGGTCAAAAAATGGCGCAAAACGCCAGTGTTTTTCCGGGGTGGTTAAGGCTCTCCGTCCCGACATTGCGGATATATTGGGAGATAGGAACGCTTCTCACGCCCGGCTACCCCGCGGCGGCGCTGCATCGACATAAATTCGGCCTCCGGTAAGGCTGATCGCGGCCCCGGCAAGCGTCTGTTTCAGTCTTGATTGCTTTTGGCCGTTCGCAATGGCGTTGTCCAGCACTGCCAGCAGCGCCTCGACCTTGCCGAGTTCCGCAGGTCCTTCGTGACCGGCCCGGTCAATCGCGCGCTTGAGCAGCCGAAGCCGGATTTCCTCGGGCAGACCGGCAAACGCCTGGGCATCGAACCCGAAGCGCGTGGCATCATCGCGATCTCTCACCGCGAGATAGCGCTCGGCGCCGTCGGCCAGCACTTCAATCGCGGCATTCGCCCGCGCCAGCCTTGATGCCAGCCGCGCCAGATTTCGGCTGTCACCGCCCTCCTCTGCCAAAGCCGGCATCAATGCACGCAGCCGCGGCCGCGTGAAACTCACGTCGCGATTGGTGGGATCATCGGCAAAGGCGATCTTTGCCTTGTCCAACGTCGCAACGAGCCGGGACTTCGGGATGTCCAGCAACGGCCGCGCCAGCCACACGCCCTCTCGCTCGCTCTCGCGCGCCATCGCCGCGAGACCGGCGATGCCGCTGCCGCGCAGCATCCGCATCAGCAGTGTCTCGGCCTGGTCGTCGCGGGTATGCGCGGTCAGGATGTGCGTCGCGCCGCTCGCCCGCGCAGCTTTCGCCAGCAGGCGATAGCGCGCCTCCCGCGCTGCGGCCGGCAAGCCGGTCTTCGGCTTGGCGCCGGTCCAGCGCAGCGTGCGATGGGGCAGATCGAGCGAGCGGGCGAGACGCTTGACCTCGCGCGCCTCGCGGGCGGCCTCCGGCCGCAAGCCATGATCGACAGTGACGGCGATCAACCGCGGCCCGCGCGACAGCGCACGGCGCCAGCGAGCGGCAAGCCACATCAGGGCAAGGGAATCGGGCCCGCCGGACACCGCCAGCACGAGCGCGGGCGCGGCCTTCCAGTGCGCGAACAGCTCTTTCGCTTGCTGTACCGAGATCGGCGCGTGGTCGTCATCAGGCATGGCATCGCCAGTCTATTCGAGACCGATGGCGGCCTCGACCGGCTTATGCTTTAGCACTTAACCCGCTTTTGCTCACGATCGACGGCGGCTTTGACGCCGGCAGATGCGCGCGGATATTTCCGCGTCACCTCGCCGAGAGCTGCGCAGGCGGCTTCCTTTTCCTTCAGCGCCGCCAGCGACTGCCCGAGCCGCAAGAGCGCGTCCGGCGCCTTGCCTGATTTGTCGAACTTGGTGGTCACGCCGAGGAACGCTTCGGCGGCGTCGCGATATTGCTGGCGCTGGAAATAGCTTTCGCCGAGCCAGTATTGCGCATCCCCAATCAGCGGATCGCTCGGATATTTCTGCGCAAAGTTCTTCATGGTCTCTTCGGCCAGCGCATAATCCTTGCGCTGCATGTAGCCGATGCCGAGATCGAACTCGTCCTTCGACGTGGCCGAGGGCGGCAACGGGGTCAGCGCGGCGCTGGCGCCGGGCCCCGGGCCGCGCGGCGGCGGTGCGGCTGCAGCGGGCGGCGGCAAGGCACCACCGGGATCGCGCGGACCGCCCAGATTAAGCGGCTCACCGGGTCCGCGTCCGCCGGGCGCGCCGACCGAAGCTTCATTCGAGATTGGCAATTGGCCGCCGCCGAGTGCACGCGGCGCACCGGGAGCGTTGGGATTCTGGCTGGGGTCGAACGCGTCGCCGCGGCGGCGGCCGCCGACCGCCGGGGCTGCCGGCTCCTGCACGATGGGCGCCGGCGAGGCGATCTGCGGTTGCCGGTCATAGCCGGGCTGGGCCTGCGGATAGCCCTGCGGCTGGCGAGCCCCCTGCTGCGGATAGGCTTGTTGGGGATAGCCCTGTTGCTGCGGCGGGCCGGGTTGAATTGGAGGCGGTGCGGCAGCCACGCTGGGCTGCGCCGCCGGAGGCTGGCCGCCCGGTGCCGGCGGCGCGGCGCCGAGCTGACGCAGCCGCTCTTCGAGCTGGCGGTTGCGGTACTGCAGTTCCTCGTTCTGGCCGGTCAGTTGCCGGAGCTGGTTTTCCAGCCGCTGGATCCGCATCTCCAGATCGGCGTCGTCGGACTGCGCCTGGACTTGCGGGGAGCCTTGCGGAGAACGCTCCCACGGGAACGTGATCTGTGCGGCCGAGGGCTGCACAGACAAAGCCAGCATCGCGGCAATCGCCGCGGCGCCGGCAGCATTGAGGAATCTGAGTGACATTTTGCCCTGACGACGAAAATCACGTGTCAAACGAAAGCAGAACACATTGAGAGAGGGAGTACGCCAGAATTGTGACTGGCGTTTCCGAATCGGTTCGCTGCAGCCCGGTATGGTTTAGTATCCCCTTCAAGACAAGCCGCCCGACGCGGCCGACCGTTCACAAATCGAGGGAGACCCGCCGATGCACGTGTCCGTGAACGGGGTGCGGCTGTTCTTTGATGTCGAGGGCGCGAAATTCGTCCCCGACGGCCCGGTGATGCGGGAAAAGCCGACCGTCCTCCTGCTCCATGGCGGCCCCGGCTTCGACCATTCGATTTACAAGCCTGCCTACTCCGCCTTGGCCGATATCGCCCAGATCGTCTATCTCGACCATCGCGGCAACGGCCGCAGCGAGGACGGTCCTCGAGAGGCCTGGAAGCTAGTGCAATGGGGCGACGACGTGCGCGGGTTCTGCGACGCGCTCGGCATCATCGACCCGATCGTGCTCGGCGCATCCTTCGGCGGGATGGTCGCGCTGGCCTATGCCACGCGTCATCCCGACCACCCGTCAAAGCTGGTGCTGATCAGCACCGAAGCCGCTGGAGACACCTATCTTGACCGGCGCGTGGCGCTATTCGAGCGCTTCGGCGGGCCCGAAGTGGGCGCGCTCGCGCGCAGCAGGTTCCTGGACGTCGACAGCCCGAGAGATCAAGCCGCGGTCGACGCTTGGCGAAAACTCGCCTTCCCCATCTATACGCGGACGCCGCGCGACCCGAACCTCGGAAGCCGTACGATCGTAAAGGCGGCGGTGGGGCTGCACTTTTCCGCAAAACCGGGCGGTGAGAGCCACACCTTCAACATGTTCCCCGACCTCCATCGCATTCAATGCCCGACCCTTGTGATGGGTGGCGAGGACGACCCGATGCATCCGATCGAAAGCCAGGCGGATATCGCGGCTGCCCTGCCGGCCCATCTGGTGCAGTTCGAACGGTTTGCGAACTGCGGCCATGCCGTGGTGCCGGATGCTCCTGAACGGGCGATGGCGGTGATCCGGGACTTCATCGCCCGCCCAAAATAAAACCGGCGCCCGAAGGCGCCGGTTCTGAATTTCTATTTCTGCGACGGCCGAATGCTTATGCGCCGGCGTTCAGCACCGTGACGGCGCGGCGGTTCTGCGACCAGCAGGAGATGTCGTTACAGACCGCCACCGGGCGCTCCTTGCCGTAGGAGATCGTGCGCATGCGGTTCGGGTCGATGCCGCGCGAGGCGAGATAGCTGCGCACCGATTGGGCGCGGCGTGCGCCGAGCGCGATGTTGTACTCGCGGGTGCCGCGCTCGTCGGCATGGCCTTCGATGGTGAAGGAGTAGCGGTTGTAGGTCTGCAGCCACTGCGCCTGCTTCTCCAGCGTGGCGATCGCCTGCGGGCTCAGATCGGTCTGGTCGCTCTCGAAGAAGACGCGGTCGCCGACATTAACCACGAAGTCCTGCTGGCTACCCGGGGTTGCCGCGCTGGCCATCGCGCCATCGGCGCCGACGTTGTTCTTGGCGCAGGCGCCCATCGACAGCGCCACAGCGACCACAGCCGCCAGCTTCCATCCCTGGAGGATACGCATCTGGTATTTCATTCCGGAGCCTCCAACGCTCACGTTTTTCGACTGTTGTCTGGTCTACAGGTCGATGGTTAAGCAAACATTCCGTCAACCTTGATGGAACCTTGCCAGACCCGATCAAATGCCGACAAACCGTGAAAAGCGACTGCGATAGTTAATGGTTTGTAAATGTGGCGCGAGGGTGAAGGCAAGTGCGCAGGGGCCGAAATCACCGGATTTGCGGCGTTTGGGCCACGGTGACCCAGGAATGACAAGCCGCGGAATTCGGATAGGTCCCTATGGGGCCGGATGGTCTGGTCCGTCGTTGTTCGGCCGGTTCAGGAAATCGGAACGATCGAGGCCTGCTCGAAAGATCTGACGACCCCGCGCGGCGTGGAATGGCGCTCACCGGCGCGCTGGAACAGCATCCGCCGCTCGACGGACGTCGAACGCATGATGGGAAAACGGGTCATGACCTTTTCCCGCACGGCCCGGTAATCGGACGCCATCAATGCCACCTTGGGCAAGAAGCCCGGAAACGAACGCGGTTCGGCAATGACCTCGGACATGAAGACCCGGCGATAGAACGCCTGGTGCTCGGCACGAACGAGCGCGAGCCCGGTATCGGCGTTGAAATGCTCGCATGCCATATAGGCCAGGCGCACCGTCAGGTAGGGAAGGTCAGGGAACCGCCTCGCTTTTTCGGGGAGCGCAGCAAGACGAAGCGGATCGATGAAAACTTCACCTTGATCGAGGCGCGGGTGAAGAACATCCCCGAACAAGTCGGCTGAACCGGAAATCCGACATTCTGACGTCACGACGTTGAGGCGGATAGAACTGCAGAGTTCTCCGTCAACATAGATTCCGAAAATCCAGGCGTTGAGCGCATCGTCGTAGTGATCGCTGACGCGCTGAGACTCTGACGGTGCGGTTACGCCGCCATGCAGATAGGCTTTGTACCGCATCAAATAGATGCAATCTTTTTCCTCGGGAGTTTCCATGAGTCGGTAATCGACTCGATCAGACAACCCTGACTCCGGCCCAAAGAGCGAAGTGCGCGGTTCGGCTCCGGCCTTCATCTGTACTCCTAACCTTCCACAACAACTTCCACGAGTGCGAAAGATTAACGGCTCCTTAACAAAATTGCAAAGGCTTAGACACGTTAGGGTTAACCTTGCAGCCCGCAAAAACCCGGAGTAGCCGTCGAGAGCACGAACATATTGGGACTGATTACGCTGACGCGATCGATCGCGAAGAAACAGCGATGAGCTGGTCGTCAGGCATGCGGCGACCGTGCGACGCATTGAGCAACTGCCGGACGCGGACGGCCGGGACCGGCGGGCTGAACAGGTAGCCCTGCGCTTCGGTTACCGCCCCGTCGGCGCTGATCAATTCGAGTTGCTCGTTGGTCTCGATGCCCTCGACCACGACCGACATTCCAAGATCGGCTGACAGCCGCGCCACGCCGCGCAGGAGCGTCAGCGGACGGTCGCTATCGATCCCTTCCAGGAAGGAGCGGTCGATCTTCACCTTCTGCAATGGGAAGTTGTGCAGATAGCTAAGGCTCGAATAGCCGGTGCCGAAGTCGTCGAGCGAGATCCGCACGCCGAGCGAATGCAATTGCGACAGCACGTCGTGGGTCAACTGCGTGTTACGCAGCAGCGAGGATTCGGTGATCTCGATTTCGAGCCGGTTCGCCGGCAGGCCAGAGACCTCGAGTGCATAGCGGACTTCGCTGAGCACGTCGCGCTGATGGAACTGCTGCGGCGAGAAGTTGACGGCAACGCTGACGGCTTCGGGCCATTTCATGCATTCCATGCAGGCCTTGCGCAAAATCCAGCGGCCGAGATCGACGATCAGGCCCATATCCTCGGCGATTGGAATGATATCGGTCGGCGAAACCGTGCCGCGGACTGGATGATTCCAGCGTATCAGCGCCTCGCAGGTCGATATCCGGCCCGACTTGAGGTTGACCAGTGGTTGGAAGAACAGCTCGAACTCCTCGTTGGCCAGCGCCTTGCGCAGATCCAGTTCGAGGATACGGCGGGACTCGACGATTTGCGCCATCTCCTCCCGGAAGAAGCAGAAGGTGCCGCGGCCGTCGGCCTTGGCGCGATAGAGCGCCATGTCGGCATTCTTGAGCAGTGTGTCGGCGCTGACGCCGCGCGAGGTCATGGCAATGCCGACGCTGGCGCCGATCTCGACCAGATGGTTGTCGATCTTGTAGCGCTCGCTCAGGCGATCGACGATGCGCCGCGCGAGACCGGCGGCGTCGTCGGGAGACTGGATGTTCTGCTGGAACACCACGAACTCGTCGCCACCGAAGCGCGCCACGAAATCCTCGGGCCGCAGCATCTCGCGCAGGCGAGCGGCCACCGCGCACAGCAACTGGTCGCCGCAGGGATGGCCGAGCGTGTCATTGACCTGCTTGAACTGGTCGAGGTCGACGAACAGCAGCGCCGACAACTGTTCGGCGCCCTGCTGGGCTGCCAGAAGATGTCCGATCTCGTCGCGGAAGTTGACCCGGTTGGGGAGTTCGGTGAGCTCATCGTAGCGGGCCAGATGGCTGATCTTGGCTTCGGAGTTGCGCCGCTCGGTAATGTCTTCCAGGAGCACCACCGCGCCGCCGCCGGCCATCGGCTGGAAGGTCCACGATAGCGAACGGTTTCTGGTGATGTCGGGGTCGGCGGTGATGACGTCCTTGGCCTGTGAATTCTCGATTTCGGCGAGGATCATTTGTCCACTCGCCGCCGAGATCGATCCGGCAATCACGCAGGCGGCGATGATGTCGGGCGCGCTCGCGCCCTGGTGCACGAGATCTTCGGACAGATCCATCATTTCGCAGAAGCGGTGATTCATCACGGCAAGCTGTCCGTCGCCGCGGAACATGCACAGACCGTGGGGCATGTTGTTCAAGGCGGTATCGAACTGTCCGGCGAGCGCCGCCTCGCGCTCGCGCGCCAGAAGCGCCCGCAAGAATATGCCGTGCAAATTGGCCGACATCTGCATGACAACGATAAGGAATGCCGCGGTGATAACCGACATCGCGACGTAATAGGGCGTGCCACGCAGCGCCAGCGCGATCACGGTTGGACCGAAGGCAAGTGCAGCCTGCAACTGGAATGTCCATTGCCGTCCATAGGCCCTGCCTGCGCCTCCCGATAAGACCCCCGTAATGACGGACAAACAGATCATATGGGCGACGGCATCGTCGCTGCTCAGCATGGTGACGGCGCCCCATATGCCGATTGCAGCGGCCTGGATAATCGCCCCGATCTGATATCGCTTTTTCCACCGCTCAGCTTCATCGGCCGTCAGGTTCGCTTTGCACGCTTGGTAGCGTTGCAAATCGAAAGCCCGGATCGCACCAGCCAACAGGAGAAGCCCGACGCACACCCAGATCAGATTTTCGCCGGTCTTCAGCGCGGTCAGGCTCGACGCCACGGCCAGGAAGAAGATGCCGACGTGCACCGGACCTTGAGTTTCGAACAGCGAATCGATCAGCGCCGCCGCAATCTTCGGCGATATCTGTCGCTGATCTGGCTCTCCGCTCTGATTTGCGAGCTGCATAGGGGGTGTACTGGCGTCCTGGTCGGATGCGTAGTTTTACCCTCTGGAGATGAAGTCTTTCTGAGGGAACATCGTTACCGAGACGTTGCCTTCGATGGACAAGCAACAAAATTGCCTGAAAAATCAGCAGGCTAGGCAATGCTTGCCGATCAATGACAGGCCGTCCGCGCGGCCCGGTTCCATTATGACAGGAGCGGAGACCACGCCGGGTCGGAGGCGAAACCGGGCGTTGGTACGCGCAATTCGTTGCGACCGGAGATATCGACCGTGTACAGCGACGGCCCGCCGCTGCCGCCGGGGTCGCGGAAGAACATGACGACCCGGCCATTCGGCGAAAAAGTCGGACCTTCGTTGTGGAAACCGGAGGTAAGAATGCGTTCGCCCGAGCCGTCGGTCTTCATGATGCCGATGGCGAACGCGCCGCCGCCCTGCTTGGTGAAGGCGATGTAGTCGCCGCGCGGCGACCACACCGGCGTCGAATAGCTGCCCTCGCCGAACGAAATGCGCTGCGCCCCACCGCCGGTGGCCGGCATCACGTAGATCTGTGGCTTGCCGCCACGGTCGGATTCGAAACAGATCCGGCTGCCGTCGGGCGAATAGGACGGCGAGGTGTCGATCGCCGGCGTGTCGGTCAGCCGCGTCGTCGATTTCGAGCGCAGGTCCATCACGAACAGGTTCGAGTTACCGCCCTGCTGCAGGCTCATGATGATGCGCTGGCCGTCCGGCGAGAACCGCGGCGAGAACGACATGCCGGGGAAATTGCCGACGATCTCGCGCTGCCCGGTCTCGACGTTGAACAGATAGACACGCGGATCGCCCTGGCCGAATTCCATGTAGGTGATCTCTTGCGTCGACGGCGAAAAGCGCGGCGTCAGCACCAAATCGGAGCCCCTGGTCAGATACCGGACATTGGCGCCGTCCTGATCCATCAGCGCCAGCCGCTTGACTCGGCGCTCTTTCGATCCGGTCTCGTCGACGAAGACGACGCGGCTGTCGAAATAGCCCTTTTCGCCGGTCATGCGTTCGTAGATCTGGTCGGAGATGATGTGCGCGATCCGCCGCCAGTATTCCGGCGAGGTGAAGTATTGCTGGCCGGTGAGCTGCTGGTTGGTGTTGATGTCCCAGAGGCGAAATTCCGCTTTCAGGCGGCCATCGCCCTGCCGCGTCATCCGGCCCGTCACCAGCGCCTGCGCGTTGATCTGCTTCCAGCTCTGGAATTGCGGCGCAGTGTCGATGTTGGTGATGCGCTCGATATGAGCAGCCTGATCGATCGGCGCGAACAGCCCGCTGCGCTTGAGATTGTTGGTGATGACCTGCGCCACGCCGACGCCAACCTCGGCATCGCCGGGCGTGCCCGCCACGAAATTCGGAATCGCGATCGGCAGCGGAACGAACTCACCTTCAGGGATGGGGATCCGCTTCGGCGCCTGTGCGAAGGCATTGCGACCGCCGGCGACCGCGCCAAGCGCAGCCATTCCGGTAATGATCTGCCGGCGGTTCAGGCGGAACGGCATTTTTGGCAATCCATCTTTGTCAGTCATCGCTTCGATCTTGCTCATGTGTGATCGCCAACGGGCGAGCGCAATCAGACTTTTTCTTTGAACACCGGCGCGAAGTATTTCCATTCCTCATAAAACGCCGCCGGCAGCTTGTACGGCTGGCATTCGATGATCGCGCGTAACGCGCTCTCCTGATAGACCCGCAGGAACGGCGTCGCCGGAACGCCTTCCGGAACCGGCGCGCCCTCAAGCGTGCCGTCGCGCTTCAGACGGATAGCAAACGCGACTTCAGGCTTCTGCGATTCTATCCCGCCATAGGGCTTCTTCCAGCAGCGCTCGACCTGCCGCTGGAACATCGAACCCCAGGTTGCGGAATTATCCGCAGCTGCGCCCTTGGCCGTGCCGAGGGCCGCATTGGAATTCAACGTGTCGCCGGTCGTGGCCTGACGCGACGGATCACGCTTGTCGAGCAGGGCCGCGATCTGGTTCTGATCGAAGTGCCGTTCCACGATTCTCTGCTTCTGCGGCTCCGGCGGCTTGGCGGCCTGCACCGGCTTGGGCGGCGGCTTCTTTTCTTCCTTCTTGAGGGTGTCGCCGATCGGATCGACCTTCGGTGGATCGGGCTTTTTCTCGACCTGCTTCGGCTCTTCCTTCGGCTTCTCGACGACCTTTGGCGGATCGGGTTTCTTCTCGACCGGCTTCTCCTCGACCTTCGGCTGCGGAGGCGCCGCGGTCTCGGTCACGACAGGCGCTTTCTCGGTGACCTTGCCGACGGCGTCATCGACCGGCTTGGCTTCGGCAACCTTCTCGACCAGCGGCTTCGGGTTTTCCTTCTTGCCGGTCTTCATGCCCGCCATCACCTTGGCAAGCTGGTCGGACGAAACGACATCGACAGCCACCGACTCTTCCGGCGGCATTTCGAGCGCTTTGGTCGAGAACGACAGCATCACCCACCCCAGCACGAGGACGTGCAGGGCAACCGACGCCATCACCGTCTTGTCGACCTTGATCTTCACCTGCGCTTTTCCGCTCCGCCGTCAATCACCGCGCGCCGCTGCATGGCTCAGGAGCCCTGCTCCGGCACGATGACGATATTCGCCTTGAACCCTGCCGTCCGAATATACCCCAATAATTTCATCATATCCGTGTAACAGACGTCCTTGTCCCCCCGCAGGTATACCACCCTCTCGGCCTCCGACCGGGTCTCCTTGATCGCCGTTATCTTCGGCAGGAGCTCATTGGCCGGAATCAGCGTGTCCCCGAGATAGAGCTCGACGTTGGAATTGCAGGCACCGCCGGTGCGCTTGACCGACAGCGTCAGCGGCGGCGCGTTGGCTTGCAGTTGCTTGCCGCCGCCGGCGACGGGCAGATCGATATCGATGGTCGAGGTCATCAACGGCGCCGCCACCATGAAGATGATGAGCAGCACCAGCATCACGTCGACCATCGGCGTGACGTTGATCTCCGCCATCACCGCGGCACGACGCCGGCCGCGACGGCCACCACCGCCTCCGGCCGAACCTGCCATGTTCATCGCCATGATCTTGATCTCACGATGCGCTCGTCATTGGCCGCCCTCACGCCCGCTCGTCGATCTGGCGGGACAGGATGGCTGAAAACTCGTCGGCAAAACCTTCCAGCCGCTGCGCCTGCCGGTTCACCTCGGACGTGAACTTATTGTAGAAAATCGTCGCCGGGATGGCGGCGATAAGACCGATAGCGGTCGCAAACAGCGCCTCCGCGATGCCGGGCGCAACGACCGCGAGCGAGGTGTTTTTCGAGGCCGCGATCGACTGGAAGCTCGACATGATGCCCCAGACGGTTCCGAACAGGCCGACGAACGGGCCGGCGGAGCCGACGGTTGCCAGCACCAGAAGCCGCCGCTCCAGCCGCTCGACCTCGCGGGCGATCGAGACGTTCATCACCTTCTCGATCCGCATCTGCAATCCGGCAAAGGAGCGCGACTGGCTCTCGAACGAGCGCTTCCACTCGCGCATGGCGGCGACGAAGCACGCCGCCATCGATTGCGTCGGTTTCGCCGAAAGCGCGCGATAGAGCTCCTCGATCGACTGTCCCGACCAGAACGCCTGTTCGAAGCGGTCCATCGCGCGCTTGGTGCGCGAATAGAGGAAAATCTTGTCGATCGCGATCGCCCAGACCCAGACCGAGCAGGCGAGCAGGCCCAGCATGACCGACTTCACGACCCAGTGGGCCTGCCAGAATAACGCGATCAGCGACACGTCGGCCGAGACGAGCGGCAGAGCTGACGGAGCCACGTCGGCGGGATTCATGAGTAGTATCCTCTCAACGCAAGTGTCCCTAATTCCTCCGGGAGCAAATGGCCGCCGGTTTCACAGCCGCGCGTCGGGCGCGGCGATTTGCGCCAGCGCGAGAGCCTGTTTCCTGTCGCATGGGGGGCCCGCCGAAAGCCGGGCATTGCTTCCCCTGCCAACATGTCAAAACGAGGGCTGCCAGCGCGTCATTCCGTCCCTAACCAGACGCTAAGCTTAGTTAACTTTCGGTTACCAATAGGGAATTCCACTGCCGGAAGTCCAGTGCGGCCGGGCGGTTACGGGGCTCTGGGGTCCGAGTTCCAGGCCCGGATAGGTCGTGCCGGCCGGTGGCTTCGCTCTTCGAGACGGCCGCTCCGCGGCTCCTTCAGGGCGAGAGAACAAGGAATTTGCCGTCGTCCTGCGAACGCAGGGACCCATACTCCGCGGCCGCTATGATTGGAAAGGACCAGATGACAAAGACCTCGCAAAACCAATTGCCGCCGGTGGTTATGGGTCCCTGCCTTCGCAGGGACGACGGAAGAGCTTTCGGACTCAATTTCAAAGAGGTGACATACCTTCACCTTCTCGCGACGCATTGGCGCCCGAGGTTTGCTCTTTACTTCCCGCCCTCTCATTTGGAGGGCGCAGGGAAGACCGGGTGCTTGCTGCACCCGCGGTCTCGTGTGCAAAGTGCGCCAAAGAACACGCACACGAGCATACAGGTACGGCGGAAGCATCCCGGCCTTCCCTGCGCAATGGCTTTACGGCTTACTTCGTGCTCTGCCGTGAGACGGGCGGAGTTATGCCGATGATTTGCCCGTCATGTTAAGCGGAATATTTTTGATTCTTTCTGATTCCTGGACTTGCACGATTTCTGAAAATCAGAAGTGATTTGCCTACGGCGCATTCGCGCCTTTGTCCACTCTTGCATGCACAGGCCAAGCATGGCTCAGCGGCCTCACGACGTCGTGCCTGCCTGGTTTCGAGCTCGCTTGGAACGCGACCTGCCGCCTAACGTTGTACCGCCCCAGCACTGGCTGGGTACCGAGGTCGCGCCATGAGCGCCCTCAATAGCGCTGAACAGCGAGTGGCGCGGCCCCTCGATCCAGAACGGAGGAGGCTACGCCATGGATGCATTGCGCATTTCCCGCCGGCAATCGATCGCCGGCCTATCCGTCGCAGGACTCGCAGGACTGCTTATTCCACCTGCCTATGCCCAGCAGAAGCGCGAGACCACGGGCGTTGGGATCGGCAAGAAGGGAGCAGCGATCGACGACGAGGACATTTTCACCTTCGCGCTGAACCTCGAATATATGGAAGCCGAGTTCTATCTGCGTGCAACGACCGGCAAGGGCATCAGCGATACCGATGCCGGTATGGATGCCGGCAGGGTGGTGGGCGGCCACGAGGCCCAATTCAAAGAGAAAGCGATCCGCGAGTTCATTGAAGAGACGGCGGAGAACGAACTGGCCCACGTTCGCTTCTATCGCAAGACGCTTGGTCGAAGCGCCATTTCAAGACCAGCGATCGACTTCGACGCCGGCTTCAAGGCTGCTGCTCAGGCAGCCGGATTGCCTGCCGATTTCGATCCCTTTGCCGATGACATGTCGGTCCTGCTCGGCGGCATGCTGTTCGAGGACGTCGGCGTGACTGCCTATACGGGCGCGGCTCCCCTGCTCAAGAAAAAGGAATTCGTGGAGGCTGCGGCGGGGATACTTGCTGTTGAGGCCTACCACATGGGAATGGCGCGCTCCCAGCTCTACATGATGGGCGAGAAGGCATGGGACGCCGCCAACGCAATCTCGGATGCACGGGATAAGATTGACGGGACACCCGAAAAAGAAGACGAGGGGATCAGGGTCGACGGCAAAGCCAACTTCGTGCCTTCGAACCCCGACGCGATCGCCTTCCATCGCACGCCGCAGGAGGTGCTGCGTATCGTCTATCTGACCGACAAGGCCGGCGTCAGCAAGGGCGGGTTCTATCCCAATGGAATGAACGGAGAGCTCAGGAGCACCTGACGGTTCGCAGGTTGGCAAAGCAACGGGTCGCAACTACGGAAAACCAGGCGTCAGCACCTGCCGTTCGTCATGGCCGGGCAAGCAAGCCCAGCCATGACCGGCAAACGAGATTAGTCGAAACGCGCGTTCGTCGTTTTTCCGTCCGGCCCGGTGAGCTGAACCGCGCCCTTGACGGTTTGCTGAAGTGGCGAACCGGCCTTTCCTGCAAGCGCGCCCGACTCGCCCGGCCGTAGTTCGATCCTTTCCGCCCTGCCGCCAACCTGAAAGATGGCGACGCCTTTGAAGCCGGCGGCATTCATCGGCTTTTCGTCGGCGTCGCTGATGAAGATTTCAATACTATCGCCCTTGGTCACGAGTTCGGCGTGATAAGGTTTTGCTTCAGCAAGGCGCCCGCCATGCGGCCCCTTCGATGAGTGAGCCGCGGCTGGCGAGGCCATCAAGGCAATCAGAAGCGCAAAACGAACGACAACGCTTGTGTGTCTCATGTGAATTCTTCCTTTTCCGCGTTGCGTCAGTAGGAGTGAGCCGGAGCGGTTCGTTTGCCCGTGTCGTCGGCCTGCCGCTGCAACAAACGCGCAAGCGGCTTTTTCCCGAACCACAGGAACAGCACCGGCGTCACGACGGTATCGAGCAGTGTCGCGCTGACGAGGCCCCCGAAGATCGTCACCGCAACGGGATGGAGAATCTCCTTGCCCGATTCATCGGCGCCGATCAGGAGCGGCACCAGCGCCACCCCCGCCGACAGCGCCGTCATCAGGACCGGTGTCATCCGTTCGAGGCTTCCCCGGACGACCAGCTCCTTCCCGAACGCCATGCCGTCGTGCAGCGCCAGATTGATATAGTGGCTGATCTTGAGGATGCCGTTGCGCGCGGCGATGCCGGTGAGCGTGACAAAGCCGACCAGGCTCGCAACCGAGAGCGGCTGATCCGTGATGGCCAACGCGGCAACCGATCCGATCAAGGCGAGCGGAATGCCGCCCATGATGATCAGCGCCAGCACCGCGGACCGATAGCGGCTGTACAGGATCGAGAAGATCAGAGAGAGCGAGATGAGCGCTAGAATGCCGATGGTCCGGCTCGCTTCTTCCTGCGCCTGGAAGGTTCCTTCGAGGCTTGCGGTCACGCCCGATGGCAGTTTCGCCGCTTGCAGCTCGCCGCGAATTCCCTCGACCAGCTTGGCCATGTCGGCCTTGGCGTCGGAATTTGCGAGGATGACGATGCGCCGCCGTCCGTTTTCCCGCAAAATCTGATTGGGTCCGTCGGTCTCCGTGATATCGGCGATCTGCCGCGCCGGTATCCATCCGGTCGGCGTCTTGATCAGGAGATCGCCGAGCTTTTCCGTGGTTCGCAGACGGTCCGGCAGGCGCATGACAACGTCGAAGCGGCGATAGCCGTCGACGACGCGCGATATCACGCGGCCGCTTGACAGCCGCGACAATTGCTCGACAACCGCGCCCGGCTGAACCCCGTAAAGCGCGGCGCGGGTATAGTTGACGCGGATTTCAAGCTGCGGAATTCGCACCTGCTTTTCGACCTGGAGGTCCTTGATACCGGGCAGACCGGCGATCCGGCTCCGGATTTCCTCGGCGGTACCGCGCAGGGTGTCGAGATCCTCGCCGAACAGTTTCAAGGCGATCTCTGCCCGGACACCGGAGAGCAGGTGATCGAGCCGGTGCGAGATCGGCTGTCCGACGTTGGCGGATAGCGGCAGGACAGCGAGGCGCGAACGTATGTCGGCAACGATGTCCGCCTTCGCACGATCCGAATGCTTCAACGCGACCTCAAGGTCGGAGGAATGCACGCCTTCCGCATGCTCGTCCAGCTCAGCGCGGCCAGTCCTCCGGCCCACGCTGATCACCTCCGGGACGTCCAGCAGCAGCCGTTCGGCGATTGCGCCGACGCGGTTGGATTCTGCCAGCGAAACGCCGGGATTGAAGGCGAGGTTGATGGTGAACGTGCCTTCGTTGAATGCCGGCAGAAAGGCGCGCTTGAGCTGGAACGCGCCCCATCCCGCCGCCACCACCGCGATCAAGGTCAGCGCCAGCAGAAGCTTCCCGCGGACGAAGGCCGCATCAAGTGCGGCGCGGTTGATGCGCTTGAGCTGTCGCACCAGCCAGCCTTCGCCCTCCGCCATGCGTTTGGCACCCGGCAGCAGGTAATAGGCCATGACCGGCGTGAGCGTGATCGACACCACAAGGCTTGCGAGAATGGAAATGATGTAGGCTTGGCCGAGCGGGGCGAACAGCCGCCCTTCGACGCCGGAGAGCGCGAACAACGGCACGAACACCAGCACGATGATCGTCGTCGCATAAACGATGCCGGAACGGACTTCGCTGGAGGCGGCAACGACGACGTCGAACACGCTCCGCGAATTGCCCTGCTCCCTGTTTTCCCGCAGCCGCCGAAAGATATTTTCGACATCGACCACCGCGTCGTCGACAAGCTCGCCGATGGCAATCGCAAGTCCGCCGAGCGTCATCGTATTGATCGACAGACCAAGAAGCTTGAAAACGATCGCCGTGGTCAGGATCGATACGGGGATGGCCGTGAGCGAGATGGCCGTGGTGCGCCAATTGAGAAGGAATGCGAACAGGATCACCGAAACGACGATGGCCGCCTCAATCAGAACCCGGCCGACATTACCGAGCGAATTCTCGATGAAGTCCGCCTGGCGAAAGACGACCTCGTCGGCCTTGATGCCGAACGGAAGCGACGGCGCGAGTTCGGAAAGCGCCTGCTCGATCTGACCCGTCAACCGCACGGTATCGATGCCGGGTTGCTTTTCGACCGAGACAATGACGGCGGGCTTGCTCATATACCCGGCATCGCCGCGCTTTATCTTGGGCGCGAAGTCGACATCCGCGACCTGACGCATGTAGACCGGCCTGCCGTCGATGGTGGCCACGACGATGCTTCGCAGATCCTCCAGGCTTGTCGTCCGTCCGATATTCCGGATCAGGTACTCGCGGGTGTTCTGGTCGGTGAAGCCGCCGCCGGTATTGGTTCCGAACTGGGCGAGCGCAAGCTCAAGCTGTTCATAGCTCACCGAAAGCGCTCGCAACGCCGAAGGCTGCGGCGCAATCCGGTATTGCCTGACTTCCCCGCCGATCGGGATCACCTGTGCGACGCCGGGGATGGCGAGCAGGCGCGGACGGATCGTGAAGTCGGCGACCTCGCGCACTTCCATGGGCGATGCCGTATTCGAGGTCACGGCCACGAGAAGGATCTGCCCCATGATCGAGCTGATCGGGGCGATCTGCGAGGTGACATTGAGGGGAAGCTGACTTTGAACCCGTGCCAGACGCTCGGCCACGAGCTGCCGGTTGCGGTAGATATCCGTTCCCCAGTCGAACTCGACGTAGACGATCGAAAGCCCGATTCCCGAAACCGAACGAACGCGGCTGACGCCGGG
Organism: Bradyrhizobium sp. AZCC 1721; assembly: GCF_036924715.1. NCBI lineage: Bacteria > Pseudomonadati > Pseudomonadota > Alphaproteobacteria > Hyphomicrobiales > Nitrobacteraceae > Bradyrhizobium > Bradyrhizobium sp. AZCC 1721. Next base: position 6,392,391 of record NZ_JAZHSB010000001.1, read on the forward strand.
AACGCCGTTCATCTGGGTTTCGATCGGAAATGTGATGAGCTGCTCGACCTCGGGCGGCGCATAGCCTTCGGACTCCGTCATGATCGTGACCGTCGGGCGGTTAAGATCAGGAAATACGTCCACGGGGAGTTGTCGGGCGGTGTGGGCGCCGAGAACCACGAGCAGGCCGGCCAAGGCGAGCACGAAAAGCCGGTTGCGGAGCGAGGCGCTGACGAGAAGCGAAAACATCAAGACGCCTCCCTTCAGCGTACGTGTTCAAGGAGCTCGGCTCCTTGCGAGACGATTCGCTTGCCGGCGGCAACGCCCGACATGATCAGCACGTTCTCGCCGTCGAGCGGCTCCGCGCGCACGCTCCTCGGCGCGAACCGCTCGGGCCCGACATGCTCATAGACGAAGTCCTGGCCGTTCGAGCCGCGGACAAGGCTGGTACGCGGGACCGCGATTCCTTCTTTCTCTTCCCGCGTCGGGACAAGAACGGTCAGGAACTGCCCCGCCCTCAAGCCGGCGGTATCGCCGACGATGGAAAAATGCACCGGTACCGACTGGCTGCGGTCGGCAAAGCCGGCGCCGCGATATTCAAGGTCGAGGCTCCGGCCCGAATAGGTCGTGGCGCGCGCGCTCGTTGCGCCTTCGATGGTCTCAAAGCTCAATGCTTCGACCCACAGGCGCGACGGATCGACGATGTTGAAGACGATCGAACTCGGCTGCACGATCTGTCCGGCGACCGCAGTGCCTTCCGCGATCACGCCGGCCACCGGAGCGACGAGCGCTTCGGGTTCGCGACGGGCCTTCTCGATCGAGGCGCGGCGGTCGCGCAACCCTTCGAGTTCAAGGCGGGCCTCTTCGAGCTGTGTTCGGGACACGGCACCGCCCGCCGCGAGCTGCTCGTAGCGCGCCACGCGCCGCTCGACGATCGAGATTTGCTGATCCAGTTCACCCTGCCGCTGGCGCATGTCGGACAGATCGATGGCTTGCAAAGGCGGCGTGACGTAGCCCAGAATATCCCCCTGCTTCACGCGGGTGCCAAGCCGGGGAAAGCCGCCCGTCGACGCCGACAGCCGACCACCGACGGAAGACTGCACGTAACCGCTGGCGGCGGGGTCCGGAATGATACGACCGGGAAGCTCGGCGACCTTGGGATGACGCGCCTTCTCCGTCACCAGCGAGCGCAGGGCAAAGATGCGCTGGACGGACTTCGGAACGAACACCGTGCCATCCGAAAGACGTTGGGCACGTTCCTCCGAATTTGCCCTGATCGCGACCTGCCCCTTTTCCTCCTCGTGACCGTGGCCTTCATGCGCCCGGCCTTGCTGCACGCTGCCGGCGAGTGCCATGCAAGCCAGGGCGACAATGGCCGCGCGGCGGCGGCGCAGGGCAACCGCCGCGACAAGAAGACCCGCAACAAATCCGCCACCGACATGCAGAGCCGTGCGCAGGTCGGCTGACGATCCGGCCTGCGCAACCCGCGATGCAGATGTCTGCGGTGGCGTTTCGATGCTTACCGGCAGGATGTCGGTCAGGTCCCTGGCCGAGATCGAAACGACAAGATCGGTTCGGCCGCCCTTGGCGAGCCAGGGCGCCGCCAGCCGATAGGCGCCATCCGGCTGCTCGCTCGGCGTGGCAGGCCCGGCAGGCGTCTCAACGACCAGGCTGGCGCCGGTGACCGGCTCATTGGTCGCGAAACGGTCCACATAGATATCGATGGCGTCGCCGCGAGCGACCGCAACCAGCTCAAATTCTGCGGAGGCGGCTTCGCCGCGCGGCGCCGCACTGACGCTCGCCGGCGGCTCATCGGCGTGGTCATGGCCTTCATGGGCCGGTGCAGCCGTTGGCGTGGCGCAGGTCGCAACAACGGCAAAGGCGATGGCGCGCGAGATGCGCCGAAACTTTCGAAACATGGCAGTCGTCCTCACTCGAGATTCGTGCCGCGAGAAGCGCCACACGCGGGCGCGCTCACGCGGATTCAGCACTCAGAGGGACGTTCTGGGAGGACGCTCGAAAGATTCCGGGGTGCGGCGTACCCCCGCCTGCGACGGCGGAAAACCTAAGCGCGAGATTTTCTGCAGATAAGGAATGAACAGCGATGCACTGGGAAGTCCCGAAGGGCAACACGAGCCGAAGGCCGAGGAGCAGCACCCGCCCATGCAGGGTCTTTCCGGGGACGCTTGATCTCCATCCTGGTCCAGCTTCGCCTCCGCCGCGGCGGAGAGAGTGGCCTGGTGATGGGTGCTTGCCGTCGCAATGGATGCAACACTCGCGTGATGCGCGGCATGATGTTGATGACCAGAATGGGCCTTGGCTGCAGACGGAACGAACGAAAGCACGGCCAAGACGACCGCCATTCCGAGCATTCGCTGCATCATTCCAAGGAACATCATTTGCCGATTATAGGACGAACGCCGCCGCAGTTACAGCGTTTCAAGGTTGCCGTCCATGCAAAACAAACCGCCCACCTGCTTCTCGCAGATGGGCGGTTGTATCCGCCGTCAGGCGTCATGGGGGCATCACGCCCGCGGCTGAATGCGCATTTCGAGCTCAGCCCTGCTGCGGCTGGTCGTTCGGCGGGGTCGGGCGCTGCTTGTGCTGCGCCATGAAGGCGTCGAACTCTTCCTTGTCCTTGGCGTGGCGCAGACGCTCGAGGAAATTCTTGAATTCGACTTGCTCTTCCTCGAGCCGGCGCAGGGTTTCCATGCGGTACTCGTCGAAGGCGCGGTTGCCGCTGGACGGCGGGCCGAAGCCGAAGCCGCCAAAGCCGCGGCGCTCCATGCGGTCGCGCATCCGGTCCATCTTGTACTGCATCCGCTCCATCTTGTTCTGCCAGCGGTCTCCGTGGCTCCAGCAACCCATTTTTCTGCTCCCTAGTGTGAAAAAGAGAAGGGCAAGCCCGATCGGCCACCAGATGATGAAGCCGAGGATAGTCACCACGATCCAGCCGGGGTGCCAGGGGCTCTCAAGCATATGCGGTCGATAGGTCTGTTCCGTCGGACCGCGCCATCGATTGACATCTGCGGTGTAGGCCATTTCCCTCTCCATGACGGCGATCACGCCGTTGTGAATGTAAATAACATTTACATACCTAAACCATCCCGCGTTTTTGTCAAGCGCGCGGCTGGACGCACCTTCGAAAAATTATTTGCGGGTTCCCCAAGGGCCTGAGGGCGCGCCACCTTCCGGCGGCACCGGCGGCGGGCCGGACGGTTTCTGGTCTGACGGCCGGCGGTCGGTCGGGAAGCCGAGGCCGCGCAGATAAATCAGCACTTCCGCTTCCAACAGTTCTTCCGGCGACATCGGCAATTTGCGGCGCGCGGCGTCGCCGCGGCCGAACAGCGAGGCTATGCCGTGCGACATCGACCAGATATGCAGCGCCATCATCATCGCCGGCGGCCGCGGCGTTCCGGGCGGCGTCATCGCCGCCAGCCGCTCGGCGGCAGCGCGGATAATGGCGAATGCGCGCTCGCTCGCAGCCATCAATGTCGGGTTGGAATCGACTGGAATCCCGGATTCGAACATCGCCGAATAGAACGCCGGCTCGTTGCGCGCGAAGGCGAGATAGGCCTTGCCGACCCGCTCGAACGCCGTGACCGTGTCGGGGCGGCCGTCGTCCCAGGCCTGCGTCAGCAGCGCCTCAAACTGCTCGAAGCCGCGCTGCGCGATCGAGGACAGCAATTCGTCGCGGTCGCGAAAATGGCGGTAGGGCGCGGCCGGACTGACGCCGGCCATGCGTGCGGCGTCCGCAAAGGTGAAGCCGGCCGGGCCCTTTTGCGTAATCAGGTCGAGCGCCGCCTGCAGCAATGCCTCTTTCAGATTGCCGTGATGGTAGCCACGCTCGCCGCGGCGGTCCTTTTGCCAGCTCATGTTAAAGGCTTTTACATGAGGTGGCCGTAAAGGTCACTTAATTTGAGGCCGTTAACTGGTGTTCATCAAGATTAACGGCGTACGGGCGGCGCAAATTCCGACGATTCCAGCCGCCCCGGTCTAACCGCCCGGGATCGGAAGGACCGGCATGATCTCCACGCGCTCGCCGGGAAAGATCGTAAAGTGCGGGTGGTTCTCGAACATCTTTGCGGCGTCCTCATGCGAGCCGGCGCGCACCACCGTGAAGGCGCCCATCTCGTTGGCGACGTCGGCAATACCGTTTGAATCGACCTTCTTGGTCTTGCCGAGCGGGCCGCCCATGGCGACGAGCGCCGCCTGGTGCTTTTCGACCCAGGCCTTCCATGCCGCTATTCCCTGCTGCTCCCTGGCGCGCCGCTCAGCCTCCGGCAGCGCATTCCAGGCCGCCATTTTCGCACTGGTCTTGCTGCCGAGGAAGACGGCGAGGAACGTATCGTTGGTGCTCATGAGGTTTCTCCTCCCTTGCGGTTGACGGATTGCGATAGGCCTGTCGACTTGACGGCGCGCGGAGCCCAGTTACTCCAGGTTCACCGCGCCTTGTGCGCATTTCCCTTCTGCAGCTCCTCGAAGCCTTTGGCGGCCTGCTGCACTTCCTCCGAGAAATCACCGATTTCCTGCACCTGGCGGATTTCGATGATCTCGTTTTCGGACGCCGGGCACTTCTTCGCCCACTCGATCGCCTCCTCGCGCGACTTCACGTTGATCATCCAGTAGCCGCCGAGCACTTCCTTGGCCTCCGTGAACGGGCCGTCGGTAACGACGGGCTTGCCGGTGGCGAAGGAGACCCGCGCACCCATCGAGGGCGGATGCAACCCGTCGAGCGCGATCAGCACGCCGGCCTCCTTCAGCGCCTCGTTGTATTTCATCATCGCCTTGACCCGTTCAGGGTCGAGCTGAACGTCCGGCGGCGCGGTCTCATAGCCCAAGGGGATCATCAGCATCATGAATCGCATGGTGGGTGTCCTTGTTCGGGTGTGGTCATTCCGGGATGGTCCGAAGGACCAGACCTCAGATGTGCAATTGCAGATCGGGGAATCCTTGGATTCTCAGGTGCGCAATGGCGCACCATAGTTCGATGGTTCGCATCGCCCGGAATGACGGGAGAATTATTTCTTCGCAGTCTGCGCCCGCAGCCGCTCTTCCTGCTCGCGAAGTTCAGGCGTGAGGGCTTCGCCGAAATCCTCGGTCGAAAACACCTGGCGGATCTCGACCTCGTCTCCATCGCCGAACGGCGCGCGCTTCATCCAGCCGATCGCTTCATCGAGCGATTTGGCGTTGATCAGCCAGAAGCCGGCGACGAGATCACCCGAGTGCGGGAACGGACCGCGGCTGGCACTGCCCTGCCCGCCTGCATACCTGATCCGCGCACCATTCGAGGTCGGATGCAGGCCCTCGCCCGCTTCCATCATGCCCGCCTGGACCAACTCCTCGTTGAATTTGCCCATCGCCGCCAGTTGTTCCGTAGTCGGCATCACGCCTGCTTCCGAATCCTTGTTTGCCTTCACAATCACCATGAATCGCATCGTCATTCTCCGTATTGATCTTCTTGGGCCAGCCACTTGCCGCGTCGGCCTTCGTCAACAAGACGAGCGGGCCTTTTACGCCGCCGACATGTCCTGCAAAATTATTTCGGAAGTAATTTGACCAGCCGGCCGGTCAATCGTCGATCGCCTGATAGGCCGAGGTCCAGAAGTCGGTCATTACCCGCGGCGGCTGCGGCGATTCCAGCATTCGCTGGGTCAGGACGATCCCGGTGAGGCCTTCGCTGGGGTCGGAATACCAGGACGTGCCGTAGCCGCCGTACCAGCCGAAACGGCCGGGCGTATGAGCGAGATCGTCACGCCGGGTGAAGACCGAGACGCCAAAACCCCAGCCGCTGTTGTCGCCGAAAAAGAGTTCGGAACCCTGCTTTTGCTCGGAGGTGAGTTGATCGCTCGTCATCAGTTCAACCGACGGACGCGACAGAATGCGTTCGCTGCCGAGCCGGCCACCATTCAGCAGCATCTGGGCAAACGCGTTGAAATCGTCGGCAGTCGACACCAATCCGGCGGCGCCATTCTCGAACACCGGCGGGCTTGCATATTTGCCGGTGGCAGGATCATCGAACACTTTCAATTCGCCGCTCGCTTGATCGCGCGCATAGGCGGTCGTGAGCCGGGCGCGCTTTTCCTCGGGCACGTGGAAGCCGGTGTCTTTCATGCCGAGCGGCGCGAAGATGCGATCGCCCAGGAAATTTGCAAGGCTCATGCCCGCGACGCGCGCGATCAGCACGGAGAGGATTTCGCTGCCGCTGTTGTAGAGCCAGCGCTCGCCGGGCTGATAGATCAGCGGCAGCGTGCCGTAGCGGCGCATCAATTCGTCCGGTGGAAACGAGGGAAACACCGGCCCAGGCGCAAAGCCCGCTTCCGCAATCGCCTTCTGGATCGGATAGCGATCGGGAAATATCGGGATCATGCCAAGGCCGAGCCGGAAGGTCAGGAGATCGCGCAGCGTGATGGCGCGCTTCGCCGGCATCGTATCGTCGATGGCTGCGTCGATCGCACGCAGCACCTTGCGGTCGGCCAATTCCGGCAGAAAGGCATCGACCGGGTCATCGAGCCGCAATTTGCATTCCTCGACCAGGATCATCGCGGCCGCCGCCGTCACCGGCTTTGTCATGGAAGCGATGCGAAAGATGCTGTCGCGCTGCATCGGCGTGCCGCCGATCGCCATGCTTCCCATGGCATCGACATGAATTTCGCCGCGGCGGCTGACCAGCGCCACCAGGCCGGGAACACCGCCGTGCTCGACATGCCCCGAGAGGACCTCATGCAAACGGCCGAGCCGCGATCTCGACAGTCCACCGGCATTTGAATTTGTCGGCATGGCTTATGCTCCTCTCGGAATTGCAACCGGCCTCTCCGCCACGACGATCCGGCCTGCTTCTTGCCGACATGGCAGATGACGCGCCGCGTGATTTCTATGACTGCTGCCTGACGAACTTGCCATCCTGGTAGGCCGCGCCGAAATAGACATCGATGCGCTTTACCTTGTCGCCGTCGAACACGAAGAATTCGGTATTGCGGAAGCTCTTTCCGCCCTTGGCCGTGCAGCGGTAGGTCACAAAGGCTTGATCGCCGTCGACGAGAATCCGCTCCAGCTCGTGCCGTTCGATCCAGTCGCTGTTCTGCCAGCAGCGCGCGAAATAGGTCGCCTTATCGACGTTGTCATCGAACGGACTGGTGAAGCGGAAATCCTCGCTGAAGGCATTCTCGACGAATTGGCGATCGTTGGACAGATAAGCTGCGAAGATCTTGCGGATCGTCTCCGCCTTGTTTGCTTCGGCCATTCAGCGCTCCTTTAGGGCTCTTTGGGCACCATCTGGAAATACGGCTCGGCCTCCTTCAACACACGCGCGACGGAGGGGCGCACTTTCAGCCGTTCGAGATAGGCGCTGAGGTTTTTCTGCGCTTCGCCGAACGGCACCGCCATGTTGCCGTAGAACAATGACGGCACTGCCGCGCAATCGGCGAGGCTGAAATCCTGGCCCATCGCCCAGCCGCCGTTCTCCATCTGCTGCTCGATCATGGCATAGGAAATGTGCAACTGCGCCCGCGCCTCCTCGACGCCGTACGGGTCCCGCTTGCCCTCGGGCCGCAGCCGGTCCGTCACGATCTTCTGCATCGGCAGATGCACATAGAGATCGTAGAAGCGGTCGCGCAGCCGGGTCTGCAAGGCGCGGACGGGATCGTCGGGAATAAGCCGGGCGCGGCCGCGATAGTATGAATCGAGATATTCGACGATGATGCTGGATTCCGGCACGGTCTGATCCCGTGCATCGTCGCGCAGCACCGGGAACTTGCCGATCCCCCACAGCTTCAGCAGCGCGGCGCGCTCGGCCGGATTGCCGAGATCGACGAGATTCGGCCGGAACGGAATGTCGTTCTCGTAGAGCGCGATCAGCGCCTTCCAGCAGAACGAGGCCAGCGGGTGGAAGTGCAGCGTCAGCGACATGGAAAACTCCGGTTTGCCGTTTGCAAGACGATCCGCGTCTGGTGATGCCGACATTTATGGCGCCGGCACGTAGCGCAGGATCACGATGCCGGTCGACAACGGCCGGCTGTCGAGCAGCTTCAGCTTGACCTTTTCGCCCGGCTTGAACAGCGGCGTTCCGCCGCCGAGGATGACAGGGCTTACCGCGATACGGAACTCGTCGATCAGCCCATGCGGGATCAGGCTGCTGGCGAGATCGGCGCTGCCGAACAGAAAAATGTCCTTGGCGCTGTCGCGCTTCAGCCGTGCGACGGTCTCCGGCACATCGGCGCTGAACACCTGGGTGTTGTTCCAATCGGATTTCTTCACCGTGCGCGAGAAGACATATTTCGGCGCGGCATTCATGAAGTCGGCAACCTTGCCTGTCGCGCTCGGCCAGTGGCCCGCCATCAGCTCATAGGTGACGCGGCCGAACAGCAATCCGCCGGCGGCGGTCATCTGCTCGATCGACAATTGCTCCAGCTCCTCGCCCCAGACGTCGGAATGCCAGGAAATGTCGCGGTTCGGGCCTTCAACGAAGCCGTCCAGCGTCATCAGGTTCCACATGATCAAGTTCGCCATTGCGATCTCTCCCTAAACTGATTGCGAATTGCAACTGGTTGCATGATGACCGAACTGGTGCAATATTGCAAGCAGTTTTTTGAGGGTGCCTTGGTGCCCGCCTTTGGAGACGACCATGACCGATGCCCAGCGCTCCGGCTGCCCGATCAATCTTTCGCTGGAAGTGCTCGGCGACAAATGGAGCCTTTTGATCATCCGCGACATGATGTTCGGCAACCGGCGGCATTTTCGCGAGCTTCTGACCAAATCGGAGGAAGGCATCTCCTCCAACATCCTCGCCGACCGGCTGAAGACCCTGCTTGAGCAGGGCATCATCACCCGCGAGGACGATCCCACGCACAAGCAGAAGGGAATCTATTCGCTGACGGAGCAAGGCATCGAGCTCTTGCCCGTTCTCGCGCAGATGGCGGCCTGGGGTTACAAATATCTACCCGTCACCGAGGAACTCGGCATCCGCGCACGGCTGCTCAGCGAGGGCGGACCGAAAATGTGGGCCGAATTCATGGACGAGTTGCGCGAGAGCCATCTCGGCGCCAAACGGCGCAGGCGTAGCGGTCCTTCGGTCGGTGAGCGACTGCAGGCAGCGTATGAAAGCGTCGTGAACGGAAGATAGCCCCGAATCCGCGGCTGCATGCTCGTCCGGCGGGCGTCGCGCGCGGGGACATCCTTAAGATCAGCATTACGTCGCGATGCTATCCGTCATCTTACGGAGAATATCGTTAACGCATTCTTTTTTCATTTGATCAAACGTGGCTCGGACAAGGGGGCTCGGCGGCATTAACCAGCAGCCTCGTCATTTTACCCATGCAATGAGGCCTACGGTGTTTCAATTTCTCAAGAGCTCCTCGACAGACAAAGCGCTTGCCGACGCTCTCGGCCGCTCGCAGGCCGTTATCGAGTTCGCCATGGACGGCACGATTCTCACCGCCAACAACAATTTCCTCAAAACCCTCGGCTACTCGCTCGGCGAAATCAAGGGCAAGCATCACAGCATGTTCGTCGATCCGTCGCAGCGTGACAGCGCGGCGTACCGCGACTTCTGGACAGCGCTCAAGCGCGGCGAATACCAGGCCGCCGAATACAGGCGGATCGGCAAGGGCGGTAAGGAAGTCTGGATCCAGGCGACCTACAACCCCGTGCTCGACGGCAGCGGCAAACCCTGCAAGATCGTGAAATTCGCGACCGACATCACTGCCCGCAAGATCAAGAGCATGGAGGATGCCAGCCAGGTCGCCGCGATCAACCGTACGCAGGCGGTCATTGCGTTCGAGATGGACGGCACCGTCATCACCGCCAATGACAACTTCCTGAAAGCGATGGGCTACGCGCTCGCCGAAATCCAGGGCAAGCATCACAGCATGTTCGTCGGTCCGTCGGAGCGCGACAGCGCCGCCTACCGGCAGTTCTGGGCGGGCCTCAACCGCGGCGAAAGCCAACAGGCCGAGTACAAGCGGATCGGCAAGGGCGGGAAGGAAGTCTGGATTCTCGCCTCCTACAACCCTGTGCTCGATGAGAAGGGCAAGCCGTTCCGGGTGGTGAAATTCGCCACCGATATCACCAGCCAGAAACTTTCGACCGCCGATCTCGCCGGCCAGATTGCCGCCATCGGCAAGGCGCAGGCCGTGATCGAGTTCAAGATGGACGGTACCATCATCGGCGCCAACCAGAACTTCCTCCGGACAGTCGGTTACGCGCTGGACGAGATCCGCGGCCGGCACCACAGCATGTTCGTCGAACAGTCGGAGCGCGACAGCGCGGCCTATCGTGAATTCTGGGCGGCGCTCAACCGCGGGGAATATCAGGCGGCCGAATACAAGCGGATCGGCAAGCACGGCAAGGAGGTCTGGATCCAGGCGTCCTACAATCCGATCCTCGACCTCAACGGCAAGCCGTTCAAGGTGGTGAAATACGCCACCGACACCACCGCGCAGGCGCTGGTCCGGATGGGCAACGAGCGCGTGCGCGGCATGATGGAATCGGTGGCGGCAGGCGCCGAGGAACTGAACGCCTCGGTCCGGGAAATCTCCGAAGCCATGACCAAGTCGCGCGAGACGGCGGCGACCGCGGTCGGGCGGGTCGAGGCGGCCGACGCCCAGGCGCAGCGGCTGAACGAAGCGGCGCAAGCGATGAGCGGCATCGTGGAGCTGATCGGCAACATCACCGGCCAGATCAACCTCTTGGCGCTCAATGCGACGATCGAATCGGCGCGCGCCGGCGAGGCCGGACGCGGCTTTGCCGTGGTGGCTTCCGAGGTCAAGAACCTCGCCACCCAGGCCAAGCAGGCGACCGACAAGATCGGCCAGGAGATCAGCAATCTCAACGGCATCTCCGGCGACGTCGTCGGCGCGCTCGACAGCATCAAGAGTGCGATCCAGGGCGTCAGCGAATATGTCACCGCCACCGCCGCCGCAGTCGAGGAGCAGAGCACGGTGACCGGCGAGATGTCGGCCAACATGCAGCGCGCCGCCGCGGAAGCGAAGGCGATCGCGCAGCGCGCGGGCGGCTAGATGCCATCATCGAATGCGTCAGGTACGGGACAGCCGCCCGTACCTGATTTGCTATGCCGGGGCTCGGCCGGCAGCGCTGAAGTCTGCATCACTGTCGCCGGGACATGCGACGGGGGCTGGGTTATAGGAGCGGGAAATCTTCTCTCTCGCAAACGGACCCGCCCATGCCCCCCTCCCCGCAAAAAGTTGCTCTCGTCACCGGCGCCGCGCGCGGCATCGGGCTTGCGACGGCGAAACGCTTTCTCGCCGAGGGCTGGCAGGTAGCGCTGCTCGACATCGAAGGCGAATTGCTGCGCGGCGCGGTCGAAGGCCTCGCCGACCCCGACAATACGCTGGCGCTGCATTGCGACGTCTCCGACGGCAAGGCGGTGGCGAACGCCGTGGCGGCGGTGAGCGAGCGTTTCGGCCGGCTCGACGCGCTGGTCAACAATGCCGGGATCGCGGTGTTCGCGCCGCTGCTCGACACCTCGGATGACGACTGGAACCGCATCCTGCAGGTCAACCTCACCGGCCCATTCCTGTGCACCAAGGCGGCGACGTCCTTGATGCGCGAACATGGCGGCGGCGCGATCGTCAACGTCACGTCGATCTCGGCAGTGCGCGCCTCCACGCTGCGCTCGGCCTACGGCACCAGCAAGGCGGGGCTCGCGCATCTGACAAAGCAGCTAGCCGTGGAACTCGCTTCACTCGGCATTCGCGTCAACGCCGTAGCGCCCGGCCCGGTCGAGACCGCGATGGCAAAGCAGGTCCACACGCCGGAAATCCGCGCCGACTATCACGACGCCATTCCGCTCAACCGCTATGGCCTCGAAGAGGAACTGGCGGAAGCGATCTTCTTCCTGTGTAGCGATCGCGCAAGCTACATCACCGGGCAGATCCTCGCCGTCGATGGCGGTTTTGATGCTGCCGGCATCGGTCTGCCGACGCTGCGCGGTCAGCGGCGGAACGGGTAGTTCCTCAGTGGCTGTGTTGCTTGGAGTGCGGATCAGAGCCCAGTACGAATGACCTTGGCTGGCGGCCCATCATTGCTGGATCGAGGCGGCAGATCATTGTTCAGCGCGCCGCGATGCAGCAACACCGTCCTTTCCAGTGGAACATCCGCTCGCATACTCGGCGTTCCCAGTGCGAACGCCGTCACGAGCAATAAAATGCCCGCACAGATAATGCTGAGAAAAAAATGATCCATGCGGTCCACAACGAAGGGCTGCACAGTTCGTTCCGCTGGGCTGCGCGGCAATTTCGATAAGCAGCGCTGCGCTTCTCGGCGACCGTAAGCTCGGTTCCGCGTGGCTCGTGAAGCTACGGTGGACACCGCCGCCTTGCTACCATGGATCCTGCTGGCGCGCGCCGCACTCACCTGCCACGCCGGGGATGGCAACCTTACCGGGCCCGGGGGTCTCCGACGCGGACGCTTGACCAAACCTTGCCACATGTCCCAGCGTAACTGGGCCGGGGGCAGTGCTGACGGAGGAGCTGCACATGGGAATGGCGGTCATCAAGCTCATCGTTGTCGCCGCCGCGCTGTTGGCGGCAATCATGCCGGTGCGGGCCGAGATTCGCATTCTCGCCAGTCCCGGCGGACAGGTCGGGCCGTTTCTCGAACTGTTCGATCGCGTGCGCGAGACCGGGGAGCGGGTGGTGATCGACGGGCCATGCCTGTCCGCCTGCACGCTGGTGCTGATGACGGTGCCGGCCGAGCGCATCTGCGTGACCCGCCGCGCGGTGCTTGGATTCCACGCCGCGCGCTCGATCGACGGCCGCGGCCGGATCTATGCCGAGCCGGAAGCCTCGCGCGCGGTGCAGGCAGCCTATCCCGACCAGGTGCGGGATTGGATCAGCCGGCACGGTGGACTGACGTCGCGGATGTTGCTGCTGCGCGGGCGTGACCTGGCGGCGATCTATCCAAGGTGCAGATAGGATTCGTCCCTGTGTAGGGTGGGCTAAGGCGCACTTCGCGCCGTGCCCACCATCTTCCTTGTGGCGCGAATGGTGGGCACCCTGACGCTTTGCCCACCCTACGGCGCCAACGAATCTACATATCTTCCTTGGGGCAGTTCACCATCCAGGGAATGCCGAACTTGTCGACGCACATGCCGAAGCCGTTGGAGAAGAAGGTCTTGCCGAACGGCATCCTGATCGTGCCGCCCGCGGCGAGCGCATTGAAGCGGCGTTCGGCGTCGGCGGGATCTTCGACCTGCAGCGCAACCGACATGCCCTGCGGCTGATGGTAATCGCCGGGCGTCGCGTCGGAGGCCATCAGCACTTCGCCGTCGATGGTGATGCGGGCATGCATGATCTTGGTTTTCCAGTCCGCTGGGACCGGCATGTCGGCGGGCCCCTCGCCATACGGCATCTTCGCTTCTATCTGGGCGCCCAATACCTTCTGATAATAGTTCAGCGCTTCCTCGCAATTACCGTTGTAGAACAGATAGGGATTGACCTGCATGTGGGCCTCCTTGGGTTGTCGACCAGTCCTGATGTCGGTGGCGCTCCCCGGACGCGGTGCAGCGCGTTAGCGATGCTGTTCCGGGGTCCATCAATTGGGTCCCGGCGCTGCAGCGCACCACGTCGCGGTGCGCCGCGTCCGGGACACGAGCACGGCAACACTCATTTCTCGGTGAGCGTTTTCAGATTGGCGAGACCGGCTTCGAAATCCCTGCCGATCATGCGATCCAGGTTCATGAACACCTGGATCAGCCTGGACATGAAGTTCGCCGGACCATGCATCAGCCATGTGACATGGGTGCCATCGCCCTGCGGCAGCATTGTGAACTCGGCGGTGTTGTGACCTTCGAACGGCTTGAAGAAATCGAGCTTGATGACGATTTTCGACGGCGCCAGGGTTTCGAGAATTTCCATGCGGCCGGAACCGACATTCTTGTCGCCGTCCCAGGCATAGACGGCACCCTTGCCGCGCTCCGCACCGCTATAGGTGCGCTTCATCGCCGGGTCCTTCTCCTCGTAGGGCGACCAGTTCCGCCACTGCTGAAAGTCGGAGATCAGCGGAAATATCCTTTCCGCCGGCGCCTTGATGCTGATCGCGCGCTGTACCCGTAACGTATTCGGCTTGGTCGCGGCGAGAATGAGCACGATGGCGACGGCAATCGCCAATATGGCGGCGATAACGGTAATGACTTCCAGCATGTCGAGCTCCGTGAACAATCGGTTGAAGCTAATCAGCGGCGAAGGGGGATCAAGCTGCGCAGGTTCTTGTCGCGCAGCCACAGCCCGCCCCACAGCATCAGGCCGAGATAGAGCCCGAACAGCGTGTGCGTAAGCAGGGGGCTATCGATCCGTACATGCGAAGCGATCGCGCCGCCGAGATAGCCGGTGAGCAGGATCGCCCCTAGGATCGAGGTCGGCGGAATAGCGTAGAGCACGGTGCAGACGATGGTGATGGCGCCGAGGCCGCGCATCAGCGCGTCGCTCGAACCGTAACCCATTCGGTCCATGGTTTCGGTAACGACCGGCCACGGCACCAGCTTGATGGCGCCGTCGATCAGAAGGAACAGGATGACGAGGCCGGAGAGAATGCGGCCCGTCCAGCGGGCCGGGTTTGAGACAGGCGCGGTCTCGGCGATGACGGTCATGATCGGTCCCCGTTGTCTTCAATGGCTGCTCGGATTCAAGACGAACAGGGGGAGCGGAAACCGACAGGGTGAGCGAAATTTTTTGCGGCGGCCCGCTTCTTCCCTTCTCCCCTTGCGGGAGAAGGTGGCTCGCTGGCGCGCAGCGACAGCGAGACGGATGAGGGGTCTGTTTCCGCGGAGAGAACCCCTCATCCGGCGCTTCGCGCCACCTTCTCCCACAAGGGGAGAAGGAAGAAGCACGCAGACGAAACTTCCAGACAGAAATACGGACTCTGATCTCGGACAGCTAGCGTTCCCGGCTTCGGTACATTCCTATTGCGGTGCCAAGTATTGAGCCAATGCAAAGCGGTGCGCCGAGCAAGATCATCGGCCAAAACAAGTAGCCCAACAGCATTGTGAAGAACCCTTTGCCCAGAATCTCGGGGCTCCATGCAAGAATGGCGAAGACTACACCAAACACACCGATAAGAACGCCGGCGAAGCCAATCTTGATCAACGACGTAGAACGTGGATCTCGCAGCGAGAAATGATAGGAGCCCCAGGCAGCAATAGCTGCCGGAATCGTCAACGCCAGGATAAACATCATCATGTCGATCGGCCCGCCGATGAGGGTTGGACGCTTCCAGGAGTAATTGTTGAACCGTTAACAATTCCCCGGAGGAATGCCCTACTTCCCTGCCTTTTTGCCGCGGGGCTGGCTGTCGCGCTGCAGGCGGTCGAGGTGCATGCGGATGTGGGCGGCTTCGGCCGAGGTGTTGGCGAGCGCAATGGCGCGGTCGAAGGCCACGCGGGCCTCGTCGTTGCGGCCGAGCTGCATCAGGAAGGCGCCGCGCACGCCGAAGAAATGAAAATAGTTCGACAGCCGCGCCGCTAAGGGCTCGATCATGTCGAGCGCGGCTTCCGGCCCTTTCACCTTGGACACCGCGACCGCACGGTTCAAGGTCACCACCGGCGACGGCTGCATGATCTCCAGCGCGCCATAGAGCAGGTCGATCTGGGTCCAGTCGGTATCCTCGGGCTTCTCGGCGCGGGCATGCAGGGCGGCGATCGCGGCCTGGACCTGATAGGGGCCACTGCGGCGATGGCGCATCGCCTTGTCGATCAGCGCCAGCCCCTCGGCGATCAGAGCCTTGTTCCATTTCGAACGGTCCTGGTCGTCGAGCAGGATCACGGCGCCATCGGCATCGAACCGCGCATCAGCCCGCGCATGCTGCAGCAGCAACAGCGCGGTCAACCCCATGATCTCGGGCTCGCTCTGGAACAGCCGCAGCAGCAGCCGCGCCAGGCGAATGGCCTCTTCGCACAAGGGCGCGCGAATCTCGGCGGTGTCGCCAGAGGCCGAGTAGCCCTCGTTGAAAATCAGGTAGATCATGGCGGCGACGGAAGCGAGGCGCTCGGAGCGCTCCGCTGCGCCCGGCGCTTCGAACGGCACGTTGGCATCGGCGACGCGCGCCTTCGCGCGGGTGATGCGCTGCTCCATCGCAGCTTCCGAGACCAGGAAGGCGCGCGCGATCTGTTTGACCGAGAGACCCGAGACGATGCGCAGCGCGAGCGCGATCTGCTGCGTCGCCGGCAGGTCCGGATGGCAACAGATGAACAACAGCCGCAGGATGTCGTCGCGGTAATGCGAGCCGTCGAGCCGCTCGGCAAGCTCCTCCTCGGCGTCGTCGAGGTCGGAGATCGCCTCATCCTCGGGCAGCGCCGTCTGCTTCTTGCCGCGCCTGATGTCGTCGATCGCGACATTGCGCCCGACCATGATCAGCCACGCCGCCGGATCGCGCGGCGGGCCGTTTTGCGGCCAGCTCTTCAGCGCGCGCAGGCAGGCGTTCTGAAAAGCTTCCTCGGCGGTATCGAGGTTACGGAAATAGCGCAGCAGCGCGCCGACCGCCTGGGGGCGAGCCGAAGTCAGTGCGGCATCGATCCAGGCAGTATCGGTCATGGCTGCACGCTCCCCGCCGTGAAGTGGCCGACGGGACGGATCTCGTAGGCGCCGCCGGGATTGGCCGCGCCGAGATCTCGGGCGACGCCGAGCGCCTCGTCGAGGTCCTTGCAGTCGACGAGATAGAAGCCGAGCAACTGTTCCTTGGTTTCGGCATAGGGGCCGTCCAGCACCAGCGGCGGATCGTCCTTGCGCAGCGTGGTCGCCGCCGTGGTCGGCAACAGACGCGCGACCGGGCCGAGCCGGCCCTGTTTGGTCAATTTGTCCTGCACAACGGACAATTTCTTCATGACCGCGGCGTCCTGTTCCTTGGTCCAGGAACCGACGGTGTCTTCATCGTGATAGCAAAGAATGGCGTACAGCATGAGGCTCAAGCATCTCCGTTGTCTTGATGACGAACGATTATGCCCGGAGCCGACAGGCGCGTCGAAGAAATTTTGAAAATGCCCTGCCTGCCGTCAGGGACCTACAATCGGCGGCGGTGGTGGATTGAAATGCCTGTAGGCATGAATGGCCGCCTTGGAACAAAGGCTGCACACACCGAGAATGAGAACGATGCACCTGAGCGTTTTCATCCGACGGCCCCGACTCTGGCTGGCCCACAGTCGCGGTAATTGTTCTGGCTGGCGAGCGCCAGCCGGACCATCACCGCCACGATGACGAGTTTGCGGATCACCAGCAGATTGGGCATGCAAGGTCTCCCTTGTCGGATGAAAGGAGGCTAGAGAAGCACCTCGGTCCGCGATGTGAGGCGGGTCACGCCGGGTTGGCGACGCGAAAGGAATGGCAATGACGAAGGGTGCGCTTGCGCTGCTGGTGCATGGCGGGACCGAAAACTGGTCGCCGCAGCGCTGGAAGAGCCGGTTCGACGAGGTTTGCGCTGGGCGGTCCGTGCTACTGTTGCCGGATGCGTCGTTCGATCCAGCGGAGGTGCATTACGCGGCGGTGTGGAAGCCGCATCCGGGCGAGCTTGCCGCCTTCCCCAACCTGCGTGTCATCTTCAATCTCGGCGCGGGCGTCGATGCGCTGATGGCCGATCGCTCATTGCCTGACGTGCCGCTGGTGCGCGTCGCGGTCGGCGACCTCACCGCGCGGATGACCGAATATGTCGTGCTGCATGTCCTGATGCACCACCGGCAGGAGCCGTACTTGCGCGAGTCGCAGCGCGAAAAGCGTTGGGCGCCGAAATCGCAATGGGCGGCGGGCGCAATTACGGTCGGTATCATGGGGCTGGGTACGCTCGGCACTGACGCCGCCGACGTGCTGCGGCGGCTGGGCTTTCGTGTCGCAGGCTGGAGCCGCAGCCCGCGAACGATCGAGGGCATCGAATGCTTTCACGGCGAAGCGCAGCTCGAGGCATTCCTGCGGCGCACCGACATTCTGGTATGCCTCCTGCCGCTGACGCCGGAGACGCGGCACATTCTCAATCGCGGGCTGTTTGAGAAACTGAATCGCACGAGCCCGCTCGGCGCGCCGGTCGTGATCAACGCCGGCCGCGGCGGCCTGCAGAACGAGGCCGACATTTTGCAATGCCTCGATGACGGCACGCTCGGCGGCGGCTCGCTCGACGTCTATGCCACCGAGCCGCTGCCCGCCGACAGCCGGTTCTGGACCCATCCAAAGGTGGTGCTGACCCCGCACAATGCCGCCGACACCGATCCCGACGAGATATCGAAATATGTCGCGCAGCAGATCGCGCGGTTTGAGGAAGGCGGCGCGCTGGAGAATGTGGTGGATCGAAAGCGGGGGTATTGACGATGTCGTCGTCCCTGCGAACGCAGGGACCCATACGCCGCGGCCCGCGGAAATGGCACCAGGCGAGACGGCTTTGCTTCAACGACGAAGCGCAGTGGTTATGGGCCCCTGCGTCCGCAGGGGCGACCGATAGAGTGTCGACCGATCTCAAACAATCAGGTCGCTAAGATCGCGCCACTCAAAAGTCCCTGCGTTCGCAGGGACGACGGAGAGAGTTATTTCGCCGCCCCGACCATCACGTCGATCGCACCGTTGACGATCGCCTCCAGTTCCTTGCGCGGCACCTGAGCGCGGGCGCGGATGGCGATGGTGTGAATGGTGGCGGAGGCAAGTTGCGCCAGCACGGTCGCGTCGGCGCTCGCCTGTAGCTCGCCCTTTTCCTGGGCGAGCCGGAAACAGGTGGCAAATGCCTTGTCGAGTTCGGCAAAGCCTTCCAGCACCATCGCGCGGATATCGGGGTCATGCACGGCCTCGGAGGCTGCGGTCATCACGGTGAAGCACCCGCGCGGACCGGATTCGCCGGACAGATAGATGTCGAGCGCCACCGCGTAGATGCGTTCGAGGCGTTTTCGGATCGGCAGCTCGTTCCGGAAGATGTCCCCCATCGCGACCCGCGCGTCGTCGCGATAGCGACGGTAGCTCTTGATGAAGAGTTCGCGCTTGTCGCCGAACGCGCCATAGAGGCTCGGCCGGTTCATGCCGGTGGCGGCGGAGAGATCGTCGAGCGAAGTGGCCGCAAAACCGTCCCTCCGAAACAGGTCGAGCGCCTTGCCGAGCGCCACGCCCGGCTCATAGGCGCGCGGGCGGCCCCGCCGCTTGGGCGGGATTGGGGCATCGATCCGGGGGACCGGAGGCTTCTTCCTTTTTTGTACCATTTCGCAAAGAATTCCTTGACCGGCTTTATATTATGCGGAACAGTATAAAAATCAATCCTGCCCGCCTTGAACGCCGGCCGATTGATCAAACCGCCAAGGAGGCAAATCATGGACCTGTATTTCTCGCCGCTCGCCTGCTCGCTGGCGACCCGGATCGCGCTGTATGAAGCCGGCGTCGATGCCAACTATCTCGAAGTCGATCCCAAGACCAAGGTGGTGCAGAAGGACGGCTCGGATTTCCGCACCGTCAACCCGCTCGGGCTGGTGCCGACGCTGCGCACCGACGACGGGACCGTGCTGACGGAGAACGCGGCGATCCTGCAATATGTCGCCGACCGCTTTCCGGGCGCTGGCATCTCGGCCAACTCCGCTGAGGAGCGCAGCCGCCTGCATCAATGGCTGTGCTTCATCGGCACCGAACTGCACAAGGCGCTGTTCGTGCCGCTGCTCGACAAAACGGCGCCGCAGGACGCAAAGACTTATGCACTGAACAAGAATATGTCGCGGCTCGACTATCTCGAGAACTACCTGAAGGGCCGCGAATTCCTGCTCGATCACTTCAGCGTCGCGGATGCCTATCTCGTCACCATCATCAACTGGACGATGGCGACGCCGCCGATCGAACTGGCGAAGTGGCCGGCAGTGAAGGCCTATCACGAGCGGCTGCGCGCCCGCCCGAGCATTGCAAAGGCGGTCGCCGAGGAGTTCGAACTCTACAAGGCCGAGCTGGCGCGGCATAAGGCAGCGGCGTAGGGCGCCGTCGTGTCCCGGACGCGGTGCAGCACCCCCTTGGTGATGCACCGCAGAGCCGGGACCTATTTCACGGCATGCAGTGGACCCCGGAACAGCAGCGCACCGCCGGAGTCGCGCGAAGCGCGATCCCGAGCGCGCTGCGCAGCATCCGGGGAACGCAGACGATAAGCCGTCACGCCGGCGGCGCCAGCAGCCGCTTCGTCAGATCGCTCAACGCGCGACGAAAAACTTTGGCGTCGCCCCGCGCCCGTGCCAGCACGAGCGCGCCCTGAATGGTGAGCAACGCATCCTCGGCGCGCCGCTGCGCCTGGCTGTTCGTGAGCCCGGATCGCCGCAAGAGCTGCGCCAGCGCCGTTTGCCAGCGCGCGAAATAGCCATCGACCGCTTCGGCAAAACTGTCGCGCGCCGAGCCGAGCGCCACCATGCCGACCAGGCAGACGCGATCGCCCGAGTGGAAATATTGATCGACGCCAGCGATCATCGCAGCGATGGCGCGCGCGGGATCGTCGGCGGTGCGCAAGGGGGCGAAGATATGAAGTTCGAACCAGCCATCGATCTCGGCCAGCACCTCGGCGGCCATCTGCTCCTTGCCGCCGGGGAACAGATGATAGAGGCTGCCCTTGCCGAGCCCGGTAGCCTCCGTGATCAGCGTCAGCGAGGCGCCCTCGTAGCCATGCGCGCGAAACACCTCGCCGAGCGCGCGCAGTACCTCTCCACGTTCGACACCTCTTTTCAGCATCTGATCATAGCGGGTTCTCGCTCAGTCCCGCGACATCCGCCGGGCGCGGACCCGGGGCCGGCCAATGGAAGCGACGCTCGCTTTCCTTGATGGCGATATCGTTGATGCTGGCCTCGCGCCGCCGCATCAGGCCGTGTTCGTCGAACTCCCACTGCTCGTTGCCGTAGGAGCGATGCCACTGCCCGGCATCGTCGTGCCACTCATACTGGAAGCGCACGGCAATGCGGTTCTGATCGAACGCCCAGAGATCCTTGATCAGGCGGTAGTCATGCTCCTTCGCCCATTTGCGGGTGAGGAATTCGACGATCGCCTCGCGGCCCTGGAAGAATTCGGCGCGGTTACGCCAGCGGCTGTCCTCGGTATAGGCCAGCGATACCCGGACCGGATCGCGCGAATTCCAGGCGTCCTCGGCCATGCGCGCCTTCTGGGCTGCGGTTTCGCGGGTGAAGGGCGGCAGCGGCGGACGCGACATGAGGTTTTCTCCGGATTGCTAACCCCGAGACATTGTACCGATCGGTACAGAGAGTCAATCCGAAGGTTTACTCCGGCGCCAGATCGGCCTTCATCAACAACCGCAGCGATTTCGGGATCGGCTTCGCCCGTCCCTCGCTGATGAAGGCAACGCGCACCGCGGCCTTGATGAGGACATCCTCACCTCGCCGCACCTCCTGTGCCAGCGTGATGGAAGCGCCCTTCACAGCAACTGGCCATGTCACCACGTCGAGGACGTCATCCATCCGCGCCGGCCGCAGGAAGTCGAGCTGCATCGAGCGCACCACGAACGCAAAGCCCGGTGTCTCCTCCTGCGCCTGCTCGAACAGCGCATGCTGCGAGGCGCCCATCAGCCGCAGATGATTGGTGCGGCCGCGCTCCATGAAACGCAGGTAATTGGCGTGGTAGACGATGCCGGAAAAATCAGTGTCCTCGTAATAGACACGGACCTGCATGTGATGGCGGCCGTCGCGGATCTCGCCGTCGAGGGAGGGAATCATTTCAAATGATTTACTTGCTCGCGAGCCAGCCTGAGAAACTCTTTCAGATCCCAAGGCACAACACGCCCCGCCTCCACGTCAGCCATACCCTCTTCGATAAGGCTCTTGAGCACAGCGAACTTCCTAGCTTGTTCAGCGGATGAATCCATAAGGTCCAAAGTAACAGCTTTGGTACCGAATGCACAGATGGCGCAACTGTTACGTTGAGCAGCAAAACTACGCCACCGCCGGCCGCCCCGCCCCCAGCGTCACCAGCACGATTTCCGGGGGCACCCCAAGGCGGAACGGCATGATGCTGCAGCCGAGGCCGCCGGAGACGACGACGTCGCAGTTCATCTTGATGTGGCCGTAGGCGAGCTGCTGGCCGGACGGCGAGATCGGCGACCAGCCCAGCATTCGCACCTGGCCGCCATGGGTGTGTCCGGAGAGCTGCAGCGCAACGCGCGAGGGCACGCGCCGCGCGACGTCAGGCTCATGCGCCATCAGAACCACGGGCGCGTCGTCGGTGATCTTCGCCAGCGTCGCGCCGAGATCGTCGACGCCGATCCGCTTGAGCGGCCTGAAGCGGCGCGCCGGCACATAGGCGAGCTGGTCACCGAGACCGGCGAGCCAGAACGAGTGACCATTCTTGCTGAGCTTCTTCGCGTCGTTTTCGTACACCGGGATACCGACCGCTTCCAGCGCACGGCCCGCGCTCGGCAGCCCCTGCCCGTTGCGCTGCACTTCCTTGTCTTCCCACCAGTCGTGATTGCCGAGCACCGCATGCACACCGAGCGACGCCTTCAGTCCGGCCAACGCTCCCGCCCATTCGGCGTCGGGAATGAAGCGCGTCACCTTGCGATGTCCGGCCACGTAGTCGCCGAGCATGACAACGATGTCAGGCTTGAGCGCATTGGTGCGTTCGACGATCTCACCGATATGATCGAGCGACATCCAGGGATCGCAGGCGTGGAGGTCGGCGATGGCGGCGATCCTGAGCTCGAGACCTTCAGGCCATTGCGGCGGCGAGATATTGTACCGCTCGACGCGAAGCCGGACGACCGGCGCGCTGAAACCGTAGGCGGTGGTTGAGGCGCCCAGCGCGCCCAGGCCACCCATGGACTTCAAGAAATGACGGCGTGTTAACATGTGATCCAATCGTGATGCAGCGCCAACATGGTGGCGGATTGGGCCCGAATTGGGGTGCGTTTGTGCAGAACGTTAGCAGACCTCCAGCAGCTTCTCACCAGCGATTCTGCCCCGCCAGCGCGTCCAGCCACGCCTTCAGTTCATCGGGGGCGCACGGGCTATTTTGCCCTTCGTGCACCGCTGGAAGGATTGGATTCGAACGCTCAGTCGTCGCTATCGCCATTGCCGAACAGGCCGAACTGGGCGGGATCGCGTGCGGGCTCTGCAAGCCCCAGGTGGCGGAAGGCGTGCGAGGTCAGGAGCCTGCCGCGCGGGGTGCGCTGCAAATAGCCGCACTGGATCAGGAACGGCTCGATGATGTCCTCGATTGCATCGCGTGGTTCGGACAACGCGGCCGCCATGGTCTCGACGCCGACCGGGCCGCCGCCGTAGTTCAGCGCAATGGTCGTGAGATAGCGCCGGTCCATGGCGTCCAGGCCGGCGGCATCGACTTCCAGTGCGCTCAGCGCGTGGTCGGCGATGGCGCGGTCGACCGAGCTGGCGTCGGCTGCGGATGCAAAATCGCGTACGCGGCGCAGCAGGCGGCCGGCGATACGCGGCGTGCCGCGGGCGCGGCGCGCGATCTCGTTGGCCCCGTCAGGCGTCATGCCGATGTTGAGCACGCGGGCGCCGCGGCTGACGATCTTCTCCAGCTCTTCCTCGGTGTAGAAGTTCAGCCGGATCGGAATGCCGAAGCGGTCGCGCAGCGGATTGGTCAACAGCCCTGCGCGCGTCGTGGCGCCGACAAGAGTGAACTTTGCGAGATCGATCTTCACCGAACGCGCCGCCGGCCCCTCGCCGATGATGAGGTCGAGCTGAAAATCCTCCATCGCAGGGTACAGCACCTCCTCGACGGCCGGGCTGAGGCGATGGATTTCGTCGATGAACAGCACGTCGCGCTCTTCGAGATTGGTGAGCAGTGCGGCGAGATCGCCGGCCTTGGCGATGACGGGACCGGAAGTGGCACGAAATCCTACGCCGAGCTCGCGCGCGACGATCTGCGCCAGCGTGGTCTTGCCGAGGCCGGGAGGCCCGACGAACAGCACGTGGTCCAGCGCCTCGCCACGCTTTCGCGCGGCCTCGATGAAGATTGAGAGATTCTTGCGCGCCTGCGCCTGGCCGACGAACTCGGACAGCAATTGCGGACGCAGCGCGGTGTCGCCGACATCGTCGGACCGGCGCTCGGGCGTGACGATGCGGGAGGGGGTGTTCACCCGTTGCCCCTCCGGTACTTGTTGGGCAAAAGCTCGCCGATGGTGACGACCTTCGGCTCGCGGCCATTGTCGGGAACGATGACCCGCGCCTTCGCATCGTAATCGTGGATCAATTCGCGACAGATGCCGCAGGGCGATACCACGGCGATACTGCCGGGCTCGTCCGGCTTCGGATGGCGCACGGCGACGATGGTCTCGATGCCGCGATCGCCGGTTTCGGTGATGGCGCGCCCAATGGCGATCGCCTCCGCGCAGACGGCGATCCGACCAATATAGGCATCGATATTCACACCGGTGACGATGCGGCCGTCGCGGGTGCGCATCGCAGCGCCGACCTCCTGCCACTTGTTGCGATAACGCGGCCTGATTGCGTCAATCGCGGCGGCAATTAGTTCCTGGTCTTTCTCGCTCAACATGGCAGCAACGCATTCCTTCGACAGTCAGTGGCGAACATAGCCTATTTCGCCAGTTCCTTCAGGCCCAGCCGGATCAGTTGGGCCGTCTCGGCATTCTCGCCCGCGCTGCGCGAGGCGGCGGCGATGGCGGCGGCGGCCTGCGGCTGGCCGTAGCCGAGATTGACCAAAGCCGAGATCGCGTCGGTGACCGGGCGCGGCGCGCGGTGGCTGTCGATGGCGCCGGCGAGATGCACCACGGCGGGATCGACATTGGCGAACGCGGGCGCCTTGTCCTTCAATTCAGAGACGATGCGCTCGGCGACCTTTGGCCCGACGCCGGGTGTGCGCGACACCGCGGCCTTGTCGCGCAGCGCAATCGCATTGGCGAGTTCAGCCGGCGGCAGCGTCGACAGCACGGCGAGCGCGACCTTGGCGCCGACGCCCTGCACGGTCTGCAGCAGGCGAAACCACTCGCGCTCGGTATCGGTGCGGAAGCCGAACAGTTTTATCTGATCCTCGCGGACATAGGTCTCGATCGACAGCACCGCAGCCTCACCGGGCGACGGCAGCGCCTGCAGCGTGCGCGAGGAACAATGCACCTGATAGCCGACGCCGCCGACATCGAGGATCACGTAATCCTCGCCGTAAGAATCGATCAGGCCTTTGAGTTTGCCTATCATTGGGGCAACTCGCTCGCGATGGTGGACCCAACGTTAGCGAGGGGCGCACTAGCGGACGGGTTCCCTCCCCCCTTGCGGGGGAGGGTTAGGGAGAGGGGTGCCGCTTGCTCAGTTGTCTGAGGCGAAGCACTCGCATCCTCACTCATCATCTTGCGGCGTTCGTTGATGGATTGTCGCCGCACGACTTTGATCGGAGCCCGGGGCTTACCCCTCTCCCCAACCCTCCCCCGCAAGGGGGGAGGGAGCCTGATGAGTGTGCTCTCCTCACTTGGCATTACATGGCCACGGCTCATCATGCGCTCGCCACTTTCATCCGCAGCGCCGCGCTCTGGCGGTGGTGGGCATGGGTGATGGCGATCGCCAGCGCGTCGGCGGCGTCGGCGGATTTCGGTTCGGCCTTCGGCAGCAATATCTTCAGCATCACCGCGATCTGGTTCTTGTCGGCGTGGCCGGCGCCGACCACGGTTTTCTTGACCTGGTTGGGCGCATATTCCGCAACCGATATGCCGAACATCGCGGGCGCCAACATGGCGACGCCGCGGGCCTGGCCGAGCTTCAGCGTCGCCACGCCGTCCTTGTTGACAAAAGTCTGCTCCACCGCGGCTTCCGCCGGCCTGAAATCGCCGAGCACGGCGGCGAGCCCCTCATGGATCGCGAGCAGGCGGCTCGCTATGGGCAGGTTGTCCGGCGGCTCCACCGAGCCGCAGCCGACGAAGACGAGCCGGTTGCCCTCGGTCTCGATCACGCCCCAGCCGGTGCGGCGCAGGCCGGGGTCGATGCCGATAATCCGGACGGGGTGGCGAATCGGTGGGGATGTCATGGCGTAGTGATAACGCCAGAGCCGGATGAACGAAACATAAAGAGAACGGAAATCCCCTGGATGCGGGCTGTCGTGCCGGAGGGTTAATGCGCCTTAATCGTCGAACCATCGTCGTCCCTGCGAACGCAGGGACCCATAGCCACCGGCTTTGATTGTTTCACGAAGTAACTATCCCATCACGCTACGGAGAAGCCGCGGCGTATGGGTCCCTGCGTTCGCAGGGACGACAGCCTACCCGCCCATCTTGGCGACCAGCGCGTCGGAGACTTCGAAATTGGCGTAGACGTTCTGCACGTCGTCGTGCTCGTTCAAGAGATCCATCAGCTTCAACAGCTTCTCGCCGGTCTCATCGTCGACAGCGACCGTGTTCTGCGGCTTCCAGGTCAGCGCTGCCTTGCGGGCTTCGCCGAACTTGGCTTCCAGCGCTTTCGCAACCTCGCGAAAGGTTTCCTGCGAGGCGTAGATCTCGTGGCCGCTTTCGCTGGATACGACGTCGTCGGCGCCGGCCTCGATCGCGGCTTCCAGCATCGCGTCGTCGGAGGCCTTGCTGGCATCGTATTCGATGATGCCGGTGCGGTCGAACATGAAAGCGACCGAGCCGGTTTCACCGAGATTGCCGCCGGACTTGGTGAAGTAGGAGCGGATGTCGGAGGCGGCGCGGTTGCGGTTGTCCGTCAGCGCCTCGACGATGATGGCGACGCCGCCAGGGCCGTAGCCTTCGTAGCGGATCTCGTCATAGCTCTCGCTCTCACCGCCGATCGCCTTCTTGATGGCGCGCTCGATATTGTCCTTCGGCATGTTTTCCTGGCGCGCCGCGATCACGGCCGCGCGCAACCGGGGGTTCATCGCCGGGTCCGGCGTTCCAAGCTTGGCGGCGACCGTGATTTCGCGGGCCAGCTTGCTGAACAGCTTGGACTTCTGCGCATCCTGCCGGCCCTTGCGGTGCATGATGTTCTTGAATTGGGAATGACCGGCCATGCGGAGTCTCTTGGATTCGTCCCGGGGATGTAGGGGGTGAAGCGCGGCCTTATAGGCCGACAACTGGCCGAAATCAAAGATTTACAGCCCATCCGGGTATGCCGGTACTGCCGCGCGCCGAAATATCAGGCAGTTGTTAACCATGATTTCATGCTCGGATGAGAGGATTTCGCACCGATGCTCAACTTTTAAGAGACGTCATGGCCTTCGGTTTGTTCAAAAAGCGGGTGCCGGAACCGGTCTTGCCTGCCGTCCGGCCCAAGGCTCAGACGGCGGCTCAGCCAGCCGCCGCCGTGACGGAGGCCGGCTCTGGCGATGGCGAGTCGGCCAGGGCGATCCTCGAACTTCTGGAACTCGAACTCGGCGCGATGATCCGCCAGCTCGAGCGCGCGGCCAATTCGGTCGCCGGCGGCGCCGAGGCGACCGCTGCGACGCTCACCACCATTCGCCAGCGCACCGGCGCCCTGACGAGCCGCACCAGCGCTGCACAGGACACGGCGACGACATTTTCGCACGCCGCCGATAAGTTCACCCAATCGGCGCAAGGGATCGGCTCCCAAGTGCGCGACGCCGGCAAGCTCGCCGACCAGGCCAGCGAGGCCGCCCGCGAAGCCGGCGCCAATGTCGACCGCCTGAGGGAATCATCGGCAGCGATCGGCAACGTGGTCAACCTGATCGCGCAGATCGCGCGGCAGACCACACTCTTGGCGCTCAATTCCACCATCGAGGCCGCACGCGCCGGCGAAGCCGGACGCGGTTTTGCCGTGGTCGCCACCGAAGTAAAGGCGCTCGCGGTACAGACCCAGAACGCGACAGAGGAAATCACCAAGAAGATCGAGGCGCTGCAGCGGGATGCCGCGGGCTCCGTCGATGCCGTGCATCGCATCACGCAGGCGATCGAGGCGATCCGCCCGGTGTTCGAGAACGTCAACGGCGCGGTCGCCGAGCAGAGCGCGACCACCGGCGAGATGGCCGACAATGCGGCCTCCGCTTCGAGCTTCATCGCTTCCGTCGGCGCCAGCGCCGCCGAAATCGACAGCGCCACCAAGGAAGCCGAGGCCCATGGCGAAAGCGTCGCCAAGGCCGGACGCGCCGTCACCACCTTTGCGCAGAAGCTCAAGGCGCGTTGCGCGGTGCTGTTGCGGCAAGGCGAGCGCCCAGAGCGCCGCGAACAGCAAAAGCTACCTTGCAGCCTCAAGATCGAAATAAAGACCCCGCATGGCGTGATATCGGCGCCGGTCTACGAGATTTCGATCGACGGCATCCTGGTCAGCGGACCGGACGCCGAAAGGCTCGCGCAGGGCCAGAGTTTTGAGGCAACGCTGCAGGACATCGGCGCTTGTCGCATTCGCGTCAGTGAGCGCTCGAAGGCCGGCACGCAGGCCCGGTTCGAGCGGTCGAATGCCGCGCTGACCGAGAAGATCGAAGACAAGCTGTGGTCGATTCAGGACGACAACACCGAAGCGGTCACCCGCGCGATGGAAGCCGGCGCAGCACTGAAGAAGATTTTCGAGAACGGTATCGATAGCGGCGCCATCTCGATGGAAGACATGTTCGACACCAACTATGTCGAGATAGCCGGCAGCAACCCGGTGCAATACCGCACCAAAATCCTGGACTGGGCCGATCGCGCGCTGCCGCCGTTCCAGGAAGCGTTCCTTGCCAGGGACAAACGGATGGCGTTCTGCGCGATGATCGACACCAACGGCTATTTGCCGGTGCACAACAAGATCTATTCGCACCCGCAGCGGCCGGGCGACGTCACCTGGAATACCGCCAACAGCCGCAACCGCCGCATCTTCAACGATCCGGCCGGGCTCGCCGCCGGGCGCAATCAGCGCGCCTATCTGATCCAGAGCTACGCCCGCGACATGGGCAACGGCAACACCGTGATGATGCGCGAGATCGACGTGCCGATCCGCGTCAAGGGCCGCCACTGGGGCGGCTTCCGCACGGCCTACCGGCTGTAACCACACTCGCCCTCACCGCGCATATTGCATCAAATTGCATGCGCCGTTTCGCGCCATTGCGCCGATGGCTGCCTGAAAAGCGTGCCGTGAAGCGGATGCGCCTATCGCGCTTTCGCCCTGAACCTTCCTTGTTCGAACTCGTTGATAGCCAGGGTTGGAACCGCGGCTGACGGCTCCCCCAGTCCCGCGCGACCCCACGCGCACCAGCCAAGGCAGGCGGAGATAGGCAGGCGGAGATCAAGCAGGCGGAGGTCAAAAATGGCCCGATCTGGCACAGCAAAGCGTGTAACGCGGATGGCCACCGTGCCGGAGAAAATTCCGATCAGGCTGACCGTCAACGGCAACCGTATGGAACTGACGGCCGCCCCGTGGACGACGTTACTCGACGCGCTACGCGATCATCTCGACCTGACGGGCACCAAGAAGGGTTGCGACCACGGACAATGCGGCGCGTGCACCGTTCTGGTCGACGGGCGACGGATCAATTCCTGCCTGACGCTGGCGGTGATGAAGCAAGGCGCCGAAATAGTCACCATCGAGGGCCTTGCACACGACGGCGAGTTGCATCCGCTGCAGCAGGCCTTCATCGATCACGATGCATTTCAGTGCGGCTACTGCACGTCGGGACAGATCTGCTCGGCCGCCGGGCTGATCGCCGAGGGCAAGGCCAAAACGGCCGACGAGATTCGCGAACTCATGAGCGGCAACATCTGCCGCTGCGGCGCCTATCCGAACATCGTGGCGGCGATCCAGCAGGCGATGGAGCGATCATGACCCCGTTTCAATATGCGCGCGCAAACGACGTCGCCGACGCCATCAAGCAGATTGCCACCGACCCTTCCGCAAAATTCATCGCGGGCGGCACCAACCTGATCGACCTGATCAAATATGATGTCGAGGGACCAAGCCGGCTGATCGATATTTCGCACTTGCCGCTCAGGGGCGTCGAACCAACCTCCGCCGGCGGCGTTCTGATCGGCGCGATGGTGCCGAACACCGACCTCGCCTACCACCCCCTGATCGAAGGGCGCTATCCACTGCTCTCGCGCGCGATACTATCAGGCGCGTCGCAGCAGTTGCGCAACATGGCCTCGACCGGCGGCAACCTGCTGCAGCGGACGCGCTGCTTCTACTATTACGACACGGCGACGCCGTGCAACAAACGTGAGCCGGGTAGCGGCTGCTCGGCGATCGATGGCGTCAACCGCATCAATGCGATCCTCGGAACGAGCGAGGCCTGCATCGCCACGCATCCTTCCGACATGTGCGTGGCACTCGCGGCGCTCGAAGCCACCGTGCATGTCACAGGTCCGGCCGGGAAGCGCACCATTGCGTTTGCGGATTTCCATCGCCTGCCCGGCAACACGCCGCAGCGCGACACCAATCTGGAGCCCGATGAGATCATCACGGCCATCGAGCTTCCGCCGAAAGGGTTTAGCGCGAACTATTCCTACCTGAAGATTCGCGATCGTCTGTCGTACGCGTTCGCGCTGGTATCGGTGGCAGCAGCGCTCGAACTCGACGGCGACACGATTAAGGAAGCCCGCCTGGCGCTCGGCGGCGTTGCACACAAGCCATGGCGCAGTACCGCGGCCGAAGCGGCCCTGCTCGGACAACGCACTGACGCGACCGCATTTGCGAAGGCCGCGGATTGGTTGCTGCACGGCGCCAAAGGCTACGGTCACAACAACTTCAAGATCGGCCTGGCGCGGCGCGCCATCATACGAACGCTCGGCCAGGCCGCGCAGGGCACGCCGCAGTCGACCTCCGACAAGAAAATACGGTGAGTGCCATGGCAGCCTATATCGGATCGGCGACATCCCGCGTCGACGGCAGGGCCAAGGTCACCGGCGAAGCCAAATATGCCGGCGAGTTCAACGTCCCCGGCCTCGTCCATGGCTATGTTGTCGAATCGACGATTCCGAAGGGGCGGATCGTGCGCATCGACACCAGCGGGGCGCTGGAGGTTGACGGCGTGATCGACGTGCTGACCCATCGGAATCGGCCGCAGATGGCCGACAAGGACGACGCGTACAAGGACGAAGTAGCGACGGAAAAAGGCTCACCCTATCGCCCGCTCTATGACGACATCGTCCTTTTCAGCGGACAACCGCTCGCGCTGGTACTGGCCGAGGATTGGGAAACCGCGCGCGTCGCCGCCTCAATGGTGAAAGTCGAGTACCAGAAGGAGCCGCACGTCACCGACTTGCACGCAGAGCGCAGCAGGGCGTTTGCCATCGACGCGCCGGAGAAGCCGCGCGGCGATGCCGAAAAGGCATTCGCGTCCGCCGCCCTGCGTCACGCGGCCGAATATTTCATTCCGACCGAGCATCACAACCCGATGGAGCTGTTTGCCTCGACCGCGATCTGGGAAGACGGCCGGCTCACCGTCTACGACAAGACGCAGGGCGTGCAGAACGTGCAGCAATATCTCTGCGGCGTGTTCAAGATGAAGCCGGACGCGGTTCGCGTCATGTCGCCGTATATGGGCGGTGGCTTCGGCTCCGGCCTGCGCCCGCAATATCAGGTTGTTCTGGCTGTGCTGGCGGCGCGCGCGCTCAAACGTCCGGTTCGCGTCATGCTCAGCCGGGCACAGATGTACGCCCTCGGCCACCGGCCCGCGACCATCGAGCGCCTTGCGCTCGGCGCCAACAGCGACGGCACGCTCGACGCGATGACGCACGAGGCCATCGCCGTGACCTCGCAGTTCGAGGAATTCGCGCGCAACGATACCGGCTGGGGCAATCTGCTTTACAAGAGTCCCAACGCGAAATTCGAGCACAAGCTCGTGATGCTCGACGTGCCGACGTCCTGCGACATGCGCGCACCGGGGGCTGCGACCGGCGTCTACGCGCTCGAATGCGCGATGGACGAACTCGCCGTCGCGCTCAAGATGGACCCGGTGCAGTTGCGGCTGCAATGCTATTCCGACCGCGATCAAGGTACGGATATTCCCTATACCAGCAAGCAACTGCGTGAGTGTTACCGGCAGGGCGCGGCGGCGTTCGGCTGGGACAAGCGCGAAGCGGAGCCGCGCTCCATGCGCGAGGGCAACGACCTGGTCGGCTGGGGCATGGCATCAGGCGTGTGGGAAGCGCTGCAGATGCCGGCCACGGTGCGCATCGTGCTGACGGCGAACGGCCATGCGGAAGTCGCGACCGCGGCCTCCGATATCGGCACCGGAACATATACGATCATGGCGCAGGTCGCGGCCGACATGCTCGGCCTGCCGATCGACAATATCAGCGTCAAGCTCGGCGATTCCACGCTGCCGCAATGTCCGCTCGAAGGCGGCTCGTGGATCGCGTCCTCGGTGTGCAACGCGATTGCCAATACCGCCCGTGCGGTTCGCGGCGACTTGCTGAAGCTTGCAATCGGCATGAAGGATTCGCCGCTGGCAGGCACCGGCGAGGCCGACGTCGCGGTGATCGACGGCAAGATCGTCAGCAAGCGGGATGCGACCCGCGCGGTCTCGATTGCCAGCGCGATGCAGTCCGGCAACGCCGATCGCATCACGCGCGAGGAAGCCAACAAGGTTGCCGAAGACAAGTCTCACGCGCGCAACGTCCACTCGGCCATCTTCGCGGAGGTCAAGGTGGACGAACAGCTTGGCGCGATCCGCGTGACCCGTGTGGTCAATGCCGTCGCCGCGGGCCGCATCCTCAACCCGAAGACCGCCCACAGCCAGGTCATGGGTGGCGTGGTCTGGGGAATCGGCATGGCGCTGCACGAGGAAACGCTGTTCGACCATCGCTTCGGACGCGTCATGAACGCCAATATCGCCGAATACCATGTGCCCGTGAATGCCGACGTGCACGACATCAAGGTGATCTTCGTCGACGAGCCGGACGAGATCGTCAACCCGCTCGGTATCAAGGGCCTCGGCGAGATCGGCATTGTCGGCGTGGCGGCGGCGATCGCCAACGCGGTCTATCATGCGACGGGAAAGCGCGTGCGCGACCTGCCGATTACGCTCGACAAGGTGGTTCAATTCAATTGAACGCCGCGCGGCCTCACGCCCAAAAAGCCGGCACAGCCGGCTCGAGTCTGCCGCCGGCACGCACCGGCGCAACACGCAGCGCGAGACCGGTTAAATCATCGGTCTCGACCGCAACACCGCTGAGTGTCGCCGCGCCTGCGGCCGGCTCGAAACGGGCTGATGGAATACCCGTCGTAAAGCGCCGCAGCGGCTCTTCCTTCTGCATGCCGATGATGGAATCATAATCGCCGGTCATGCCGGCGTCTGTCATGTAGGCGGTGCCGCCGGCGAGGATCTGATGGTCGGCGGTCGGCACATGGGTGTGCGTGCCGACGACAAGGCTGGCGCGGCCATCGCAGAAATAGCCGATGCCTTGTTTCTCGCTCGTCGCCTCGCCATGGAAATCGACCACGATCGCATCCGCGGCTTCGCGCAGCGGACAGGCCTCGAGTTCCTGATTGAGCACCGCGAAGGGATCGTCGAACGGCGTCATGAAGATGCGGCCGATCGCGTTGATAACGAGCGCGCGCTTGCCGTTCTTGGTATCGACCAGCGCCGCTCCACGGCCCGGCGTGCCCTTTGGATAGTTCGCGGGCCGGACC
The DNA here is from genome assembly GCF_036924715.1 of Bradyrhizobium sp. AZCC 1721. Taxonomy (NCBI): domain Bacteria; kingdom Pseudomonadati; phylum Pseudomonadota; class Alphaproteobacteria; order Hyphomicrobiales; family Nitrobacteraceae; genus Bradyrhizobium; species Bradyrhizobium sp. AZCC 1721. The sequence continues at coordinate 6,425,833 of NZ_JAZHSB010000001.1, forward strand.
AGTTTCGGCGCGCGCTCGATGAACACCAGCGCCTCGCGCTGATCCCAGGCGTGATTGCCGAGCGTGATGGCATCCGCCCCGGCGTCGAGCAATTCCTGATAGACCGCCTCGGTGATGCCGAACCCGCCGGCAGAATTCTCGCCATTGACGACGACGAGGTCGAGCGCCCAGTCCCTGATCATGCCGGGTAGATATGCCGCGACCGCGGTGCGCCCAGCGCGACCGACCACGTCACCAACGAAGAGAATACGCAAAGTTCAGCTCCGGAAATCGAACACTTTCTTTTCCGTTAGCACATAATCCAGCGCCACGTCGTGCGGAGCTGCGGGAACGGCTCTTATTTCCTGCACGGAAAAGGCGGTGCCGACAGCCGTAATGGCCTTCGCCTTGCGCAAGTGGGCGAGCGTGAAATCGTAATGTCCGGCGCCATAGCCGATGCGGTGGCCGGCGCGATCGAACGCCGCCAGCGGCACCAGCATGATATCGGGCACGAGTTCGGCGGCCGCCGGCGACGGTTCGAGAATGCCGAGCGGCCCCATCATCAACCGGTCATCGGGCGACCATGCGCGAAACGCCAGCGATTTGCCGCGCGACAGCACCGCCGGCAGTGCGAGCTTTGCGCCCTGCTCGGCGAGCTTGCGCATCAGGGGCGCGGGATCGATCTCGCTGCGGATCGGCGAATATCCTGATACGACGAGCCCTGGATCGATTTCGAACGGCAGGCCGCGCTTCGCCATCGCCTGCGCCGCAGCCGCGCGCTGTTCGTCGTTCAACGCATCGCGTTTCGCCAGAGCTGCAGCGCGGAGGTCGGCTTTCGACAGGGTCGCCGTCATGCAGTATCTTTCCGCTGTCATCACCCGCGACCTGTCCACCGAAGCTCAACGAGCGAAGGCGAAAGGCGGGTGATCCAGTATTCCAGAGACTTCAGTGATTCAACCGAGACGCCGCGGCGTACTGGATACCCCGCATGCGCGGGGTATGACGGGACGTGCGCGGGTAGGACGAGGTCGCAAGCAACACAAAACGAAAGTGCGAGGCCGCGAACGCCGTTGAAGCACTCGATCCCGGAGTTCCCTACGAAAGTAGGTGGGCACCATATGTCCGGATCCACGGACCCGGCCAGGGACAGTTCCCTAAAGGATCGATAAGGCCCCGGGGATATATGGCTCCTGACGCACGACGCAGCTTCGCGAAGCCAATGTAAGCGCTCAGCATCGAATCCGCCAGCGGTAATGGGTACAGTTGCGATCGCCCTTAGATTGCGCTTCACTTCACCCTCCCCTGGAGGGCCCTCCAGGGGAGGGAAAAGAAACCAGCGCCAACGCTCGGTCTCACCCGATCGCGACGCCGCTGCCGATGGTGCGGTTGATGACCTGCGTGGTTTTTTCGATGCGGTCGGCGGCGGCGTTGAGCGCGTTGGCGACGGCGACCTGGGTTGCCTTGGCGCGGTCGGCGGCGGCGGTGCGGACGTTGCGCAGGGTTTCGAGTTCGCCCTCCAGCGCGCGGATGCGCGCGTTGGCATCCAGCAGTTCGTCGCACACGGTGAGCGCGGCCATCACGGTGAGACGCGCATCGCCGATTTCGCCGAACTTGCCGCGCAACTCTCCGACCCGCGATTCCAGGCTCTCGGCGAGCTTCAACAGCCGCACCTCCTGCCCTTCCTCGCAGGCCATGCGGTACTGCCGGCCGTTGATGGTGACGTTGATGTGACTCATTCACTCTCCCCGGCGTCGGCATCGAGCACCGCACGGATGGTGCCGATTGCGGCATCCAGCTTTTCCGATATCTCGCGGTTGGCGCGCTCCAGCCGCCGCGTCTTCACCAGCGAACCGTCGAGTTCGTCGGCGAGCCGCGAGCGATCGGCGCCGAGCGCCTGGATCCGGCTCGCCAGCTCGTTCTCGTCGCGGTCGGCGTCGCGCCGCCGCTCGGCCGCAGCCTCGAGCGCATCGAGCGCCATCATCAGGCGCCGTGTGGCGGCGTCGATGTCGGCATAGACCGGCTCGGCATTGCCGGCCCCGTTGGTGTGACGATCGCTCATGAGAGACAGCGCGCACCCTCGCGGTAGGCCCGCCGCGCGGCAGCAAAATCCGCGGTTCGGCAAGCGGTTAGAGCACGAAATTTACGTGGCAAGCGAGCCAAGCGCAACGCCCGCGCGAAGCTATGCACTGCTAAGCAACTTTTCGCATGGCAAGGGCGTTTCCACGCCTTGGACTCCCGGGGATTGAGGTGCTATCCAGCCCGCACTTTCCCTCAAACACGCCCGTATTGCGGCCTTCGCCCGGTACATACCCTAACCAAGCACCTCATTTCAGGCGGATTTCCATCATGACGCAGGTCGATCATACCCGTATGGCCAATGCGATTCGCGGGCTTGCCATGGATGCCGTCGAAAAGGCGAAATCCGGCCATCCCGGCCTGCCAATGGGCGCCGCCGACATCGCGACCGTACTGTTCACGCAGTTCCTCAAATTCGATGCGGCGGCTCCGACCTGGCCCGACCGCGACCGCTTCGTGCTCTCGGCCGGCCACGGCTCGATGCTGCTCTATGCCTTGCTGTACCTGACCGGCAACAAGGACATGACGCTCGATCAGATCCGGAATTTCCGTCAGCTCGGCTCCAAGACGCCGGGACATCCGGAGAATTTCGAGACCAGCGGCGTCGAGACCACCACCGGCCCGCTCGGCCAGGGCATCGCTACCTCGATCGGCATGGCGCTGGCGGAAAAGATGCTGGCCGCCGAGTTCGGCAAGAAGGTGGTGAGCCACCACACCTACGTGCTCGCCTCCGACGGCGACCTGATGGAAGGCGTATCGCAGGAAGCGATCGCGATGGCCGGGCACTGGAAGCTGAACAAGCTGATCGTGCTGTATGACAACAACGGCATCTCGATCGATGGCCCGACCTCGCTCGCCGATTCGGTCGACCAGGTTAAGCGCTTCAAGTCCGCGGGCTGGGCGGCCGAACTGATCGATGGCCAGGACCCGAAGGCGATTGCCGCCGCGATCGCCCGCGCGCAAAAATCCAACAAGCCGTCGCTGATCTCCTGCAAGACCACGATCGGTTACGGCGCGCCGACGCGGGCCGGCACGGCGAAGGCCCATGGCGAGGCGCTCGGCGCCGACGAGCTCAAGGGCGCCAAGGAAAAGCTCGGCATTTCGCTCGACGCCTTCTCGGTGCCTGACGATGTGCTGAAGGCATGGCGTGCCGCCGGTAGCCGCGGCGCTGCCGCGCGCGAGGAATGGGAAAGCGTTTTCGCCGAGCTCGGCCCGCGCAAGCGCGCCGAGTTCGAGCGGCGGATGCGGCACGAGCGGCCGGCCGCGCTCTCGAAGGCGCTGCGGGCGCACAAGAAGGCGCTATTGGAATCGCCGCTGAATGTTGCCACGCGGAAATCTTCGGAAGCCGCGATCGAGGCGATCGCCGCTGCGATGCCGATGGAATTCCTCGCCGGCTCCGCCGACCTCACCGGCTCCAACAACAACAAGGCGAAGTCGGCCGTGGCGTTCTCGGCCAAGGCGCCGAAGGGCCGCTTCATCCATTACGGGATCCGCGAGCACGGCATGGCCGCGGCGATGAACGGCATCTTCCTGCATGGCGGCTTCGCGCCGAACGGCGCGACCTTCCTGGTGTTCACGGACTATGCCCGACCCGCGATGCGGATCGCCGCGCTGATGGGCGCGGGCGTCGTCTACGTGATGACCCATGATTCGATCGGGCTCGGCGAGGACGGGCCGACGCATCAGCCGGTCGAGCATCTCGCGGCGCTTCGCGCCATTCCCAACATGCGCGTGTTCCGCCCGTGCGACGCCGTCGAGGTCGCGGAATGCTGGGAACTGGCGCTCAACCGGGTCGATGGCCCGACGGTACTGGCGCTGACCCGCCAGAACCTGCCGCAGCTTCGCACCAGTGCCCCCAACGATAATCCTTGCGCGCATGGCGCCTATGAGCTGGTCGCGGCGCAGGGCGAGGCAAAAGTGTCGCTGTTCGCCTCGGGCTCCGAGGTCGAGATCGCGGTGGCAGCCCAAAAGCAACTGAGCGAGCGTGGCATCGCGTCGCGGGTGGTCTCGGTACCCTCGCTCGAGCTCCTGCTGGCGCAGCCGGCGGACCGAAAGAAAGCCATTATCGGCAATGCGCCGATCAAGGTCGCCATCGAGGCCGCGGTACGCTGGGGCTGGGACGCCGTGATCGGCCAAGATGGTGAATTCATCGGCATGCACGGTTTCGGGGCCAGCGCTCCGGCCAAGGACCTTTTCAAGCACTTCGGAATTACAGCCGAGGCTGCGGTTAACGCTGTCCTGAAGCGCGTGGGCTGACGGTTGAGCTGTGGGGGAAAAAGGACTACCTAAACCCCCATCTTGACCGTTCCCGCCCGGCCGAACCGGGCGTTCCGCCGTCAGCACCTCCGTGGAACGTCTCCGCGGGGCGGGCACCGGCTATCAGAGGAGAAACCAGCATGGCAGTCCGCATCGGGATCAACGGATTTGGCCGCATCGGCCGCAATATCTTGCGCGCCATCGCAGAATCCGGCCGCAAGGATATCGAAGTGGTCGGCATCAACGATCTCGGCCCGGTCGAGACCAACGCCCACCTGCTGCGTTTCGATTCCGTGCATGGCCGTTTCCCCGGCACCGTGACCGTCGACGGCGACTCGATCAGCCTCGGCAACGGCAAGATCAAGGTTTCCGCCGAGCGCGACCCGTCGAAGCTGCCGTGGAAGGCGCTCGGCGTCGACATTGCGCTGGAATGCACCGGCATCTTCACGGCCAAGGACAAGGCCTCCGCACATCTGACCGCCGGCGCCAAGCGCGTGCTGGTCTCGGCGCCCGCCGACAACGCCGACGCCACCATCGTCTACGGCGTCAACCATGACACGCTGACCAAGGATCACCTGGTCGTCTCCAACGGCTCCTGCACCACCAACTGCCTGGCGCCGCTCGCCAAGGTCTTGAACGACACCGTCGGCATCGAGACCGGCTTCATGACCACGATCCACGCTTACACCGGCGACCAGCCGACGCTCGACACCCTGCACAAGGATCTCTATCGCGGCCGTGCGGCGGCGATGTCGATGATCCCGACCTCGACCGGTGCGGCGAAGGCGATCGGCCTCGTGCTCCCCGAACTGAAGGGCAAGCTCGACGGCGTCGCGATCCGCGTGCCGACCCCGAACGTCTCGGTGGTCGATCTCAAGATCGTCGCCAAGCGCGCAACCGATGCCAAGGAAATCAACGCGGCGATGAAGCGCGCCTCCGAGCAGCAGCTCAAGGGCATCCTTGGCTACACCACCGCGCCGAATGTCTCGATCGACTTCAACCACGATCCCCACTCGTCGACGTTGCACGAGGACCAGACCAAGGTGCAGAACGGCACGCTGGTGCGCGTGATGTCCTGGTACGACAATGAATGGGGTTTCTCCAACCGCATGGCGGACACCGCCGTGGCGATGGGGAAGCTGCTGTAAGTCTCGTGTCCCGGACGCGGCGCGGCACGAAGTGACGCGACGCAGAGCCGGGACCCACTCCAGCGTAGAGGTCCCGGTTCTGCACAGCGGCGCTTGGCGCCGCAGTGCGCCCGGGACAAGAGAGCGCAAATGCCGAAAACATTCCGCACCCTCGATGACGTCGACGTGAAGGGCAAGCGCGTGCTGCTGCGCGTCGACCTCAACGTGCCCATGGAGAACGGCCGCGTCACCGACGCGACCAGGCTCGAGCGCGTCGCGCCGACCATCACCGAAATTTCCGACAAGGGCGGCAAGGTGATCCTGCTCGCCCATTTCGGCCGCCCGAAGGGGCGCGACGCCAAGGATTCGCTGAAACCCGTCGCGGCAGCGCTCAGCCACGTCATCAAGAAGCCGGTTGCGTTTGCCGACGACTGCATCGGCGAGGCTGCCGCCAAGGCCGTCGGCGCCATGAAGGACGGCGATATCCTCTGCCTGGAAAACACCCGTTTCCATAAAGAGGAAGAGAAAAACGATCCGGCGTTCGTAGCCGAACTGGCAAAGCTCGGCGACATCTGGGTCAACGACGCCTTTTCGGCGGCGCACCGCGCGCACGCTACGACCGAAGGTCTTGGCCACAAGCTGCCCGCCTACGCCGGCCGCACCATGCAGGCCGAACTCGACGCGCTGGGCAAAGCACTGGAAGCGCCGACCAAGCCGGTTATCGCGATCATTGGCGGCGCAAAAGTCTCCACCAAGATCGACCTGCTCGAAAATCTCGTTACCAAAGTCGATGCGCTGGTGATCGGCGGCGGCATGGCCAACACCTTCCTGCACGCGCAGGGCGTCGGCGTCGGCAAGTCGCTGGCGGAAAAAGACCTCGCCGCGACGGCGCTGCGTATCCTGGAAAAAGCCACCGCTGCGAACTGCGCCATCATCCTCCCCGTCGATGCCGTGGTCGCCTATCACTTCGCCGCCAACTCGCCCTCGCACGCCTATGGTCTCGACGCCATCCCGGCCGACGGCATGATCCTCGACGTCGGGCCGCAATCGATCGCGCGGATTCACGCCGCGATCGACGACGCCGCGACGCTGGTCTGGAACGGCCCGCTCGGCGCGTTCGAAATGACACCGTTCGACCGCGGCACGGTGGTTGCGGCCAAGCACGCAGCGGAGCGCACCAAGGCGAAGAAACTGATCTCGGTCGCCGGCGGCGGCGACACGGTCGCGGCGCTGAATCAGGCCGGCGTGGCCGATGATTTTTCCTACGTCTCGACGGCCGGCGGCGCGTTTCTCGAATGGATGGAAGGCAAACCGCTTCCTGGCGTCGAAGTTCTCAAACTGCGTTAGACCAGGACTCAATGAAGCGCCGAAGGCGCGGCAAATACAGGAGAATTTGAATGGCTCGCATTACCTTGCGTCAACTGCTCGATCATGCGGCAGAGCACGATTACGGGGTGCCGGCGTTCAACATCAACAACATGGAGCAGGCGCTCGCCATCATGGAGGCTGCCTCCTCGGTCGACGCGCCCGTCATCATCCAGGCCTCGCGCGGCGCGCGCTCCTATGCCAACGACGTGATGCTCAGGCACATGATGGACGCGGTCACCGAAATCTATCCGCAGATCCCGGTCTGCGTGCATCTCGACCACGGTAACGAGCCCGCGACCTGCATGACCGCGATCCAGGCCGGCTTCACCTCGGTCATGATGGACGGCTCGCTCAAGGCTGACGGCAAGACCCCCGGCGACTGGGATTACAATGTCGGCGTGACCAAGACGGTCACCGACATGGCCCATCTCGGCGGCATCTCGGTGGAAGGCGAACTCGGTGTGCTCGGCTCGCTGGAGACCGGCATGGGCGACAAGGAAGACGGCCACGGCGCCGAGGGCAAGCTGTCGCACGACCAGTTGCTCACCAACCCCGACGAAGCCGTGAAGTTCGTCAAGGAGACCAAGGTCGACGCGCTGGCGATCGCGATGGGCACGTCGCACGGCGCCTACAAGTTCACCCGCAAGCCGGACGGCGACATCCTCGCCATGAACGTGATCGAGGAAATCCATCGCAAGCTGCCGAACACGCACCTGGTGATGCACGGCTCCTCCTCGGTGCCGCAGGACCTGCAGGAAATCATCAATGCCAATGGCGGCAAGATGAAGCCGACCTGGGGTGTGCCGGTGTCCGAGATTCAGCGCGGCATCAAGAACGGCGTGCGCAAGATCAACATCGATACCGACAACCGGATGGCGATGACCGGGCAGATCCGCAAAGTCTTCAAGGACAATCCGGAAGAGTTCGACCCGCGCAAATATCTCAAGCCCGCGATGGAAGCGATGGCCAAGCTGTGCAAGCAGCGGCTGCAGGAATTCAATACCGCAGGCCAGGCCAGCAAGATCAAGAAGGTGCTGACGACGGCCGAAATGGCCAAGCGGTACGGCAAGGGTGAACTGGACCCGCGGGTCGCCTGAGCCGGCGCCCCGCGCCTTGCAAACACCCGGGGTGCGACGAACGTTTTCTAGGCAATTGCCCGAGAACCGCCTATTTTGGTGCGCAAGGGCATGATGTTTTCGGAGAACGTTCCCATGAATCTTGCTGACCTCAACAAGGTTGCCCTCGCCATGGTCACCCCAGGCAAGGGCATTCTCGCCGCCGACGAATCCTCGGGCACGATCAAGAAGCGTTTTGACGCCATCAAGGTCGAATCCACGGAGGAGAACCGCCGCGACTACCGTGAAATGCTGTTCCGCTCCACCGAGGCGATGAGCAAGTACGTCTCGGGCGTCATCCTCTACGACGAAACCATCTGGCAGAACGCCAAGGACGGCACGCCGCTGGTCAAGCTGATCGAGCAGTCCGGCGCCATCCCCGGCATCAAGGTCGATGAAGGAACGCAAGCACTGCCGCACTGTCCGGGCGAACTGGTGACCGTCGGCCTCGACAAGCTCGCCGAGCGCCTGAAGAAATATTACGAGCGCGGCGCGCGCTTCGCCAAGTGGCGTGCAGTGATCGATATCGGCAGCGGCATCCCCACGCAGACGGCGATCCACGTCAACGCGCATGCGCTGGCGCGCTACGCCGCGCTGTGCCAGGCGGCGCAGATCGTGCCGATCGTCGAACCGGAAGTGCTGATGGACGGCGATCACGATATCGACCGCTGCTACGACGTGACCCAGCGTGTGCTGAACAAGACATTCCAGGAATTGCGGGTCCAGCGTGTCGAGCTCGAGGGCATGGTGCTGAAGCCCAACATGGCCATTTCAGGCAAGAAGTGCGGAAAGCAGGCTTCCGTCGAGGAAGTTGCGGAGAAAACCGTCCGTCTCCTGAAGGCGTGCGTTCCCGCGGCCGTGCCCGGCATCGCCTTCCTCTCCGGCGGACAATCCGATGAGGAAGCGACCGCGCATCTGAATGCCATGAACCGGATCGGCGGCCTGCCCTGGCGGCTGACCTTCTCCTATGGCCGGGCGCTGCAGGCGGCGCCGCAGAAGGCGTGGTCGGGTAAGGCCGAGAACGTCGCCGCAGGCCAGCGCGCGTTCACACACCGTGCGCGAATGAACGCGCTGGCGAGCAAGGGTGAGTGGGACACCGGCCAGGAAAAGAAGGTCGCCTAGACTTGTCCAACAAACCCGTTCCGCCGCGCCCGGCGCCGCGCCTCTATCTCGCGACGCCCGAGGTGGACGATCCGTCACAGCTCGCAAACCAGCTTCCGGAGCTGTTGGCCGCGGCCGACGTCGCGGCGGTGCTGCTGCGGCTGAAGCAGACCGACCAGCGCACGATGATCGCGCGCGTGAAAGCACTCGCGCCCGCGATCCAGAATGGCGGCGCGGCGCTGTTGCTCGACGGCCATGTCGAGTTGGTGGCGCGTGCCGGCGCCGACGGTGCGCATTTGACCGGCCTCGCCGCGCTGGAAGACGCCTGGCCGTCGCTGAAGCCGGACCGCATCGCCGGCGTCGGCGGCCTTGCCACGCGGCACGATTCGATGGCCGCGGGCGAAGCGGGCGCCGACTACGTGCTGTTCGGCGAGCCCGATGCCAAGGGCCAGCGGCCATCGACTGAAGCGATTGCCGAACGCCTGCAATGGTGGGATGAACTGTTCGAGCCGCCCTGCGTCGGCTTTGCCGCCTCGCGCGAGGAGCTTTTCGAATTTGCGGCTGCCGGCGCCGATTTCGTGCTGGTCGGCGATTTCATCTGGGCCGACCCGCGCGGCGCCAAGGCGGCGCTGATCGACGCCGCGCAGGCAATCGCGCAAGCGTACGAAGCGGCGTTCGGAAAAGCCAGAGCTGGTATCGATAAGTCCGGCACGGATAAGGCCGGGCGCGGATAACGCCGGACAATGAAACTCCTGCGTCCCATATCGCTGCTTGCGGGCCTCTTGATGACGATGGCCGGCGCTTCCGCGCAGGTCTCGCCGACGCCGCCTGCCGCGCAGCCGCCCGCCGGCCCGCCGCCGGCGAAAAAGGAAGCGCCGCCCAAGCCAAAAGCACCGCCTGCGGCGAAGCAGCCCGCCGCGCCGCCGAAGCCGGCGGCAGCACCCAAACCGGCGGCAACGCCCACGCCCGCCCCCTCGCCCACGGCGGCCTTCGAGGATCCCAACGTCGATCTCGTCTACGGCGCCTACCAGCGCGGCATGTACAAGACGGCGTTCGATCTCGCGACGACGCGCGCGCAATATAACGGCGACCCAAAGGCGATGACGATGCTGGGCGAGCTCTACGCCAACGGGCTCGGCATCAAGCGCGACTATGCGAAGGCCGCCGATTGGTACCAGCGTGCGGCCGATGCCGGCGACCGCGAGGGCATGTTCGCGCTCGCTATGATGCGGCTGTCCGGCCGAGGCGGGTCTACCAATCGGGAGCAGGCCGTCAAGCTCCTGGCCTCCGCGGCCAAGCTCGGCAACCCGAAGGCGGCCTACAATCTGGCGCTGCTCTACCTCGACGGCAACACGCTGCCGCAGGATGTCCGGCGCGCTGCCGAACTGCTGCGCGTTGCAGCCGACGCAGGCAGTCCGGAAGCACAATACGCGTTAGCTACCTTCTACAAGGAGGGCACCGGCGTGCCGAAGGACATCGACAAGGCGGTGCGGCTGCTGCAGGCGGCATCGCTGGCCGACAATGTCGACGCCGAGGTCGAGTACGCGATCGCGCTGTTCAACGGCACCGGCACGCCGAGGAACCAGGTTGCGGCGGTCGCGCTGTTGCGGAAGGCAGCGCGGCAGAACTCGCCGATCGCGCAGAACCGCCTCGCCCGCGTGCTCGTGAGCGGCTTGGGGGTGCAGATGGACAAGATCGAAGGCCTGAAGTGGCACCTTGTCGCCAAGACCGCCGGCAAGGGCGATCCCGAACTGGATGAGAGGCTCTCGGAGCTCAATCCCGAGGATCGCGCCAAGGTAGAGGCGGCGGCGCGGAAATGGACCGGTACCGCCGACAAATCACGCCTTGACGGCGGCATATCAGCAGGGCACCCAGTCCCTAAACCCTGACGGCATTGCGCCGTTCCCTCTCACTATAAGCGCTCGCATCATGCTGTATTCAGCCCTTATCAACGTCATGGTGAAAGCCGCGCGTCGCGCCGGCCGCAGCCTCAAGCGCGACCTCGGCGAGATCGAGCATCTGCAGGTGTCGCTGAAGGGGCCGGCGAACTTCGTCACCAAGGCCGACAAGCGCGCCGAGGAAATGCTGTACGAGGACCTCGCCAAGGCACGGCCCGGCTACGGCTTCATCGGCGAGGAAGGCGGCACGCGCGAGGGCGCCGACAAGACCCACACCTGGATCGTCGATCCGCTCGACGGCACCACCAACTTCCTGCACGGCATTCCGCAGTTCGCGATCTCGATCGGCCTGCGGCGCGAAGACACCGTCATTGCCGGCGTGATCTACAACCCGGCCAATGACGAGTTGTACATCGCGGAGCGTGGCAAGGGCGCGTTCCTCAACGACCAGCGGCTGCGGGTCGCCGGCCGCCGCCAGCTCAACGAATGCGTGGTCGCCTGCGGCCTGCCGCATATCGGCCGCGGCGACCATGCGCTGGCGCTGAAGGAAATGGCCGCGCTGCAAAACAAGGTCGCCGGCTTCCGCCGCTTCGGCGCAGCTTCCCTCGACCTCGCCTTTGTCGCCGCCGGCCGCCTCGACGGCTACTGGGAACGCAACCTGTCGCCGTGGGATATCGCAGCGGGGCAGATCATGGTGCGGGAAGCAGGCGGCACGATCTCGGGGATCGAGGGTAATGACGACGCGCTGAAGACCGGGCACGTGGTCTGCGGCAACGAGTTCGTGCACGGCGAACTGGTGAAGATACTCGGGCCGCTGGGAAAATAGGGCGACGGTTCCAAGCCACGCGCGTCGCTTCATCCGCGATCGGGTGATGCAGCCTTCCGGAGGCGGTGGAAGCACACGGAGGAGCCTCGGCGCTCCCAGCCAAAATATTGAAAACAACCCCATGCACAGTAGCCGGCACTCGTCGAGTGCCGAAGTAGACATTTGACACGTCGGGCAAATCAGCGAGACAAGACCATCATCCACCGATGGTAGCGATTATAACAAGTCGTGCGGGGGCCATAGGTCGCGGGCATGTCGCGCCATGGCGCACCTGAACGCAGAACCCAACGATGCCATCGAGCACGCGGCGGCCATCTACTCGCCGAACGCCGCGCGGCTTGTTCGGCAACGTCGGCTTAATGGCGGTCCACTCATGTTCGCTGAATTCGTAGCGCATGATTCGAGGCTTCGGTTTCGAAGCTTGAATGACGTCCAAGGTAGCGCCATCAATCCGCACCGGTCCCTAGCGAAACCGCCAATGCTCTGAATTTACTCCCGCTTTCGGAGGCACAGCCGACATGGCCGGACTTGCCGCTGGGTCGCCCACGTAGCGATTGACCCGTTGCGGACATCGGGAGTCGCTCAACGAACGGTAGCTGAGGCCATCCCCTGGCCCTTACAGTGTGCTACTTTGAGCCGGCACGATCCCCTGTCTTCGGCCCGGAGCCGTTGCACCGTGACCCATGATCATAACCTGGCATGGACCGAGGAAGGCCGCTTCCGCGGTGCCCTCGACGATGTGATAATCATCCCACTTGTTTTTGTCGCGCTCGCTGCAAACAAAATCCTGCGTTTCATTCTTTCGATCTTGATGCGGCTGCTCGACTACGCCTTCCCTTTAGCAATGCAGATTGTTTGGCTTCCGCTCTTCGCGGCCAGGGTTCTTGGCAATGTCATCGTTACTATCATAAGCGGCGCGTTGCGCTTCCTTCCCCTTTCCGAGACGAAACGTCGACAGTGGAGTCTATCGATCCGCCGGAACTGGTGGTGGCTCCGGCGGAAAATCAGCTATCGGGCGTTCGAACATGCTGTGTACATTGCCTTTGAAAGCGGCATGGCATGGGTGTTCCGAAAATGCCGACATCTCACTCCGAACACCGCATTGCTCGTGATCCTGGGTGCGGTACTTTGGCTCCCGATCTCTTTCGGGGCTGCAACGGCAATGCACGCGATATTGTTTGCCAAGGTCACGTCCTGGCCGGCTTGGATGCAACTCTTGCATCCGCTGGCAACGGTCATCGCCAAGAGCAAGCTTTTGGTGCTGCCGGTGTACCCGGCCGCCTGGCCACAGGCCAAGAAACATCCGTTCGTTCAGCGCGTATTCAAGAGCTATGAAACCATCAAGCGCCTGTATGTGATCAAAAAGGTCGGTTTTCGCTATCGGCAGGCAGATACCGCCGGCGTCGCGGCGGTTGAAAGGCTCGAGCGCACCGCCGGCCTCGCATCGGCGGTAAGGTGGCTGGGCAACGCGCATGTCGCCGAACATTTCGGCGTCGAAAGGCCCACTCAGAAATTGCGTTCGTTCTTCTCGAGATGGTCAATTCAGTTCTCTGCCGAATACTACGACGCGAAGGAACGGCAAGCCTCAGGAGCAAGCGACGAACGCTGAGATGATCATTGGGCTGAACCGGACTCCGCGTGGCCATCGCGGAATCGACGCGAATGACCCGAACCGGAAATTGTTGCCTCGCGAGACCCGCACTGCGTCGGGATGTCCTGTTACCAAAAGTGCGGGACATCAAGAGCCAAAGGTTAAGCTATGTCATCCGTAGCTAGAGTCTGCCGTGCGGCTTTCTCTTGTGCGATAATTCCTTCGAGCCGCGAGATGTTTTCCAGCAGGCGCTGGCTGGTCAGGACGAGAAAGTAATAGCCGAATTGCGGATTTTGAAAGTAGATTTCGAGCAGCCTTTCATAAGTTATGGTCAGGACTTGTCCGTCTTCTATGCATTCGACGGTCGCGGTTCGCCTTTTATTGGGAGTAAGGAAGCCAAGTTCGCCCATGAGACGTCCCGGCGGAATTTCGACGCTGATCTCCGTGACCAGGAACTTTCCAGTGACCGTCAGGAACATCTCGGTGGCCGCATCATCCTTCTTGAACAATTTATCGCCGCTGCGATATTTGCGCTCGGTCATGAACGGTTTGAGCCATTCCAACGAGGTATCGCCCTCCGTCGCGATGCGTGCCCTCTTGATCAGATTGAGCATCTGGCGGAGGCGAATTGCATTGATCGGCAGCAACAGCAGATACAGGATAAAAGTCCCGACGTTTCCGGAGAGCGCGCCAAAGGCGACGAAGAATGTACAGCCGGCCATGTTCGCGACGCGCAGCGGCACCATTGTATGCATCAGCAAGGTAGCGACAAGAAAGATGGCGCCAACCAGGGCGAACATATTGGCAAGCGTGATGTTGGCCAGCACAATTTCCAGCAGCCGGTTGAATAGTGCGTCGTAGGTGATGTTGTTCGGATCGAGACCCATCTGAACCAGAATCTTTGCGATCCTGAGATTGTCCGCCGCCGCATCAAGAATGCGGTCTAGTATCGTTGAAGAATCTGCACTGCTGGACTCCATCGGATCATCCTCCGCGCAAAGCCGTCGGTATTCGTCGGATATCCCGGATACTGATAATTGAAGTCGGATAACGACCGTTTGAGTAAGATTACCAGCGGTCTCGGTGCAATCGATTTTACCTCGGGCGGTGAATTCGGCAATTGCCCGCTCTCTAGTTCGCTTTGCCGTCGCATCTGCCCTGAGCTGAAGAGAGGTAACGCCGGCTCCCAGGCGGCTTTCGCAAGTGCAGGGCAATAGTGTCGCAAAAATCGGGAACTTCCGAGTCTGGCCCTTTTCGGACCTGACAGGGTTTGGTTGACGATGCCCGTTGTTGAGGGCAAAGCGGGCTTCCCAGTTGCGCACTCAGATTTCTGAGTTTTGACCCATATCGGAAGTCAGCGTCTGCGCCACGACGCCTATGGTAGTGACCATTCCGACCGTCCACCGCTGCCAGATATCGACATTCATTTACCGGATAGGATGCCTCGCGGATCGCAATCTCGGTGCGAGGCGACGTAGTCGATTTCGCCGCGCGTAATACCGATATCCATAAGCTCCCTGTCACTTAAGTCGCACAAGTTGGCCAGTAATCTCCGGCGTTTGCGCCACTCCTGAAATGCATTCCAATATGTTTCGAGAGGACTGTACGCCTGCCGCCTTGCGGTTACCGGCCCCAGCTCAGTGGTCTCGCGGATCGTGCTCATTAGCATGTGTCCTGTCTGGACTGTTCACTAGGCAGAAGTTGCCGCAAGATGCGCGGGCGGGCTTAACTGGTGGCTTACATTTCTCTTACCGGCGGCTTACTCTTCATGCGCTAGTACAGAGGCGCCACCGAGAAGGAATGGCAGCTTGCGCTATCTTTTCGAGGAATGCGCATTCGACACCGACCGGCGCGAGCTGCATCGGGGGACCGATGCGGTGTCGATCACACCGCAGGTTTTTGACCTGCTCGCTTACCTGATCCGCAACAGGGAGCGGGTTGTCAGCAAGGACGACCTCATCAAAGCCATTTGGAATGGGCGCAGCGTCTCTGACGCGGCGCTGACGACCCGCCTGAATGCCGCCCGGGGTGCAATCGGCGATTCCGGCGAGGAACAGCGCTTCATCAAAACACTACCGCGCAAGGGCTTCCGCTTCGTCGGACAGGTGCGGGAGGCGCGAGAAGTTGCGGGCCCAAATCCGGGCGATGCGCCCGAGAGCGCTCTTGTTCCCGACAGGCCCTCCATCGCCGTGCTGCCGTTCGCGAACATGTCTGGCGATCCCGAGCAGGAGTACTTTGCGGACGGGATGGTTGAGGAGATCACTACCGCGCTTTCGCGGTTCAAATGGTTGTTCGTGATCGCTCGAAATTCGAGTTTCACCTTCAAGGGCAAAGCCGTCGACATCAAGGAAGTCGGGCGCAGGCTTGGCGTGCGCTATGTCCTTCAGGGGGCGGTGCGCAAGGCGTCGGGGAAAGTTCGCATCACGGGCCAGTTGATTGAAGCGGCTACGGGCGCACACATTTGGGCGGACAAGTTCGAGCGTGACATGACAGAAATTTTCGCGCTGCAGGACGACATCACGGTCGCCGTTGTCTCAGCTATTCAGCCAAAGTTGTTTCAAACAGAAATTGCAATGGCGACGCGGCGGCGACCGGAAGACCTCACCGCGTATGATCTTTTGCTCCGGGCTATACAGCAAGCCGTCCCATTGACTCGCGAAGGGTTGGCCGAGGCACTCCGACTGGTCCAGCGTGCCTTGGAGCTTGACCCTGGGCTTGCTGGTGCTGCCGCTCTGGCAGGCGCCTGTCACGCGGAAAACGTGGTTAGGAACTACGCCATCGATCTTCAATTCGAACGCAAGGAAGCCGTTCGGCTCATGCGCTTGGCATTGAGCCTCGACGATGGTGATCCAGACACGTTGGCAAGTGCTGCCTTGATCTCGGCACTTCTGGTCGGCGATTGTGAGACTGAGATCGAGATGTCCGACCGGGCGGTTAAGCTCAACCCAAATTCATATCGCGCGTGGCACTGCAGAGGCTGGGTCTATAAGATTGCGGGGCAGCCAGAGGAAGCGATCCGGAGCTTTGAACGTGCCATGCGCATGAGCCCAGTAGACCCGCAACTATACACAGCGTTTACCGGGATGGGATTTGCCTTTATTGAGCTTCGTCGCTTTGACGAGGCCATCGTTGCAGGGAAGAAAGCCCTGCGGCAGAACCCTGGCTATCCAGGACCGTACCGCTGCCTCGCGTCCGCTTTCGCCCATCTCGGACGCGACGCTGAGGCCCGTGAGGCGGCGGCTCGTGCGGTTGAGATCGACCCCGCTTTCACAATATCGGCGTGGATCGCTCGGAGCCGGATATCAACAAATGCGAAGCTGATGATTGAGGGTTTTCGCAAAGCGGGGTTGCCCGAGTAGTTCTCCAATGTCCACGAGGTGATTGAATAGCGGCACTCTTCTGCGGCGCACGAGTCCGGTTATGGCCCCGATTCGGACATTGAGGACGTCGGCTTCGGCCGCAACCATCTGCGCTTCGATATGGGTGTTGACTCGCAGGCACGCGCACCATGCATGGGGCCTTGGCGCGGAACCGCCGCGCGCAGTAGGCGTTGTTGTCGCGGCCGCACCGACGGGAGAACGCGATGAAAATGTCCTTGTGCACGGTACTATGTGCGGCCGCATTGATGTTCGCGGCCGGTGCTGCCTCCGCTGATCCCTGGAAGGACGAGAGTGGTAAGGGCCGCTGGCGCGGTGATACCGGGTGGGGCGACTCGGAGCGCAAATCCAAGTTTCGCACCGCCGGCGGCTGCGAGGTCGAGTGGAAAAAGGGCGAATACGAAGAGAAGGTGAAGTGCAAGCCCGGCCGCTACGGCTACCGATACTGATCCGCATTGCCCACTCTACCTGCAAGGAGTAGTGCCGCGCAATGCACGGGCGCCATCGTGTCAATCCGCAATGGCAGCTTTTGGCCCACACCGACGAAATCCCGCGCTCGTCCAAATGTCGGCTGTTAAGGGTCGACCGGAAATGCCTGACGTATGGCCAAAACGACGCGACTGGCGAGCAGGCTTTGGAAACTGTGCCCCCCGTCAGCATATATTTGGGCACAAGGAGGTGCGATATGGCGACAACAGCTACTCAAGTCGTTCTTGATACGCCTGCGGCGGAGTTTCGGCTTCCGGCCACCGACGGCAAGACTTACGCACTGGACGACGTTGCGGGCGAAAAAGGCACGGTCGTCGTCTTCATCTGCAACCATTGTCCCTATGTTAAAGCGGTGATCGACCGCATGGTTTCGGACGCCCGCGTGCTGATGACGGAGAGCATAGGCTTTGTGGCGATTTGCTCGAACGATGCGGCGAGCTATCCCGAAGACTCATTTGAGAATATGAAGCGTTTCGCGAAGGCTCATGATTTCCCGTTTCCATATCTCCACGACGAGACCCAGACAGTCGCTCGGGCGTATGGAGCGGTCTGTACGCCGGACTTCTTCGGTTACAATGCCGACCGCAAGCTCAAGTATCGCGGCCGGCTCGACGAAGGCCGCACAACTCCGCCTCGCGCGGGGGCGCCCCGAGAGCTTGTCGAGGCCATGCGCGCGATTGCGACCACCGGTCTGGCGCCGGCTGACCAAAAGGCGTCTATTGGCTGCTCGATCAAATGGAAGGACGAGTAAAGCCGAGCCCTGTCACCATGTTTCGTATCTAAGACCGCCGCGTGCGGCAGCATTTGCTGCACATGTGCGATTTTGACTAGCGGCATCACGAGGGCCCAACGGCGGCTGCCGGAGTCGCATTTCGCCCCTTCTGCTTCAGGTCTGCTTCCAGGGCAACACGGACATCAACCGGTGAGATACCCGGCTAAGTCGGTCGGAAAATGGACCCATCTCCGACATAACGCTCCGGCCCCTAGCCACGCGCATGCCCTGAGTTCGCCCTAGGCGATTCGATCGTCACAGCCGTCCTACAAAGTGCTAGGCTGCTCAGGACGTATTTCCAACTATCTTGAGGCTGGACGAGTCACCTGCGGAATAGTCCGCCCACCACACCCCCCACAACGCCGTGCACCGCGCCGCCGATCGCGCCGATTGGACCGCCGACACCACGCGAATGGCGAGTACGGCTCCCAGCGCGACGACGGTCTTGACGGCCGGATTTGCCAGCCTCTGCCGCGGCTTCCGTTAGTACCCTGTGCTGGGCGGCGTTGAGAAAGCCAGTGGTAGGGTAGCCGTGCTCCTCCTGCCAGCGCGCGATGACGGCGCGAGTCGATTCGTCGAACTTCCCATTGACCTTGGTCTTGAACCCGAGCTTGGTTAGCCCACGTTGCACTCCACGACGCTTTGCCTTGGTGAGGCCGATCTGTTCCTCGGTCTCCTGAGTCGCTTCGTCGGTAGCGATTGCCGTTTCGGCGGGGGCCAACGTTTCGCGAGGCGTGCTGCTCAGACCAGCCTTAGCAAAGTGCGCGCTGTCGACGATCGCTAGGATGCACAATGCTAGGATCAAGGCGCGCATGGCCTTCCTTCGCCCCCAAGTCTGCCGATGGTTCGGTCTAGAAAGTAAAGATACACTGCGCCGTCCTGAACTATCAACGTCCGACGGCGCCACTCCGCTTCGTCGCAGAGGTAACTGTTGCCCGCGGCACACGGTTCCCTAGCCTCGCGCCGATTGTTACGCCGCATTGCACGCGGGGGGCATGGGATCGGCGCATCGCCCTTGGAGCTTAGAGACGTCTAGAGCAAGCGCCGCCGAGGTCAGCTTCTGGCCCCAAGCCGCCGGTAAAGGCCGATTAACTGAGTGACCCACTTTGATTTTGCGAGCATTTTTTGCGAGATCGATGCGCGAATGAACGCTGCATGAACGCCGGTTTCAGCCAATGAACAACCGCACGGCGCTAAGCGTAACCAGATGAGACGCCAGAGGAGGATGGGCAATGAAATACGCACTCGCCGCGCTCTGCGCACTCACAATGCTGGCGGCTCCGGCCGCTGCCGATCCATGGAAAGACGAGAGCGGCAAAGGCCGCTGGGGCTACTATGATCGCGGGCACCGCGCCTATGGTTATGACCGCGAATACAAGCAGGAATTCCGCCAAGGAAACTGTAAGATCGAACGCAAGTGGGAGCGCGGCGGCGAGTATAAGGAAGAGATCAAGTGCAAAGGCGGATACCGCTACTAGCTGCACTACCGCAGAGCGTTGTCGTCCTGCTCGCCTTCGGTGTCATCTGGCTAGCAGTGGTAGCCGCAATCATCGGTATATTCGCCTTGTTCAAGTAAGGCCGCCTCAGTTGGCGGCCTCTTTCGTTTCGAATGTCACCTGGTGGCCCATAGCGTCGTTTCGCTGCATGCAGCGGCACGTCGGCTATCGGGGCATGGCGGACTCTGGCGCGGCATCAGCCCGGCAAATTTATGGGTGCATGGACTGGATGCATCGGCCGCCGCCTGCGCCAAGGCTTCTCGACGGCCCGAGACCGCAAGTCCCTGCCAAGCCCTGCGCGTCGCGGGGTCACGGAGCATGACAGCGTCTCTTCAGAGGAAAAAGTCATGAAAAAGCTTGGCATAAACATCGCCCTGGTTGCCAAACACCAGCGTAAGTCGGCATAGAGCGGCTCCGCCACAGCAACGACGCCGATTTGCGTTCTCAGCCGAGAGGTCGGCTTTGCCTGAAATGGAAATTGTTCGGAGTAAACCTCCTGGCCACGGCGCGCGCCTGGCCCTCGCATGTCTCCAGCGCGATCTTCTGGGCAAGCATGACGTCTCCGATCGGCAGAGCGCCGATCGGCATGAAACACAGCCCCTCCTGCAGGCGACCTCTTTTGTCGATCTCGCACACATTCACCGAGGCCCCGGCGTGGATCCTGTACCGCTTTCCGCTGTCGCTTCCGACGACCTCGAAGTAGCCCTTTCTGGTGAACTGCTCTCGCTGTGCCGGCGACAACCATTCTCGCAAGAGCCGCAGCGAGCGGCCCTCCGGCGTGCCCTCGGCGCCGTGCCTGATGAAGAGGGCTCGCGTCGCGCTTATGCGCGAGCGGCCGCCCGGCGGCCACGGTCGAAAGCCGAACATGGCCGGGCCGGTTACCCGCCGACCAGCCTGGGGAAGAAGACAGTTTCTTCCGCAGTGGGGTCGAACGATCGTAGGTGCGAGGTCTGACCCGGACCCGTCCTAACTGCCGCGGTGAAGCCGGCATTGGTGAGCTCGTAGAACCGCTGCTCCGCTTTCGCCAGTTCTTGTGCGTCATCCGAATTGAAGGGGTGACGGCGGTCGCCGCTGCGGTCCATCACGATCTGGATCGGCATGATCGTCCTCCTGGGATTGCTGGTGGCAAGGACCTGCTCCAGTATCCGACCGACCTCACGGACTTTCAAGAAGAACATTCCATCGCAATCGCCGGTCGTCTGCCGATCGCAGCAAGCGCAATCAGGCTGGCAGACACTCCGGGCAGGTGTCGCCGAGCGAGTCCAGGACGTCCCGAACTTCAGCGACGGCCGCCTCCGGAGAGACGCCGGACGGCGGATCCTGACGGGCGATGACGAGAGCGCGCTCTTGGGCATGGGGGATCAGCGCGGGCCTGCATCCAGCCATGCTCCTCGCATCGCGGATCGCTCCGGCTTCCTGCAACACGGAGACGGCCCAGCCCCGCAGCGTCCTCATGGCGGGCTGCCGTTCCTTCGTCATCCGCATCGAAATGGCTCCTGCCGAAGACCAATCTGACCGAACCGTCTTCCGTTCCGGGGACCGGTTCTGACCAAGCGCGTGATCCATCGCGATCCGAATTCCGCTGGCGCCATTCAACGGTGGAAGCTGCCGAACGCGTCATCCGGATGCTGGCCGACATGCGCCGCTAAGGCGGCGATCGCGCGCGGCGATGCATGGTCCGGCTGCTCGCCGGGATGGGATCGGTGCCGCCTTCGCAGCTGCAAAATCCCCGTCTCACCCCAAAGTTCTGACTTAGAACTGCAAGCGTCAGAACCTTTCCGGTGTTCACGGTGTTGACTTTGTGAGTTCCGCGCGCTGGACGGGGACGAAGCCGTCCGCGCCCTCACCGGGAGGAAGTCACCATGAATACGACGTTTACGAGCATTCGGGATTGGAGCGAGGCTTTGCTCACATCCCTTGCGGCCGCGATGGCCGTATTCTTCGCCGCCATTCCCAAGATCCTTGCATTTGCCGCGATCCTAATTATCGGCTGGTTCGTCGCGGCCTTAGTGGCAAGCGCAATCGCGGCGGTGCTTCGGCGAGTCCGCTTCAACGAACTATCCACGCAATCGGGGTTCACCGGCTTCGTTCATAACATGGGGCTGGAGACTGATGCCTCGGGAGCGATTGCCCTCACGACGAAATGGTTCATCAGGCTGATCGCGCTTGTGGTTGCGTTCGACGCTTTGGGTCTACCGGCTGTTTCGGACGTGTTGCGACAACTCCTGTTGTGGATTCCCAACCTTATCGTCGGAATCGTCGTTCTCGTCATCGGTGGCTTGGCGGCGAATGCCCTGGGTAACTTGGTCCGAGGCGCCACGGCACAGGCCGACCTGGGCAATCCCGACCTCCTCGCCAAGATTGCAAAGGTCATGGTGTGGGCCTTCGCCATCGTCATAGCCGTGAACCAGATCGGTGTTGCACAGACGTTGGCCAACACGCTGTTCACGGCTGTCGTCGGCGCAGCAGCTCTCGCGCTCGGTCTGGCCTTCGGGCTCGGTGGACGAGAGACTGCAGCCGAGATTGTCCGTCGATGGTACGACTCGTCGCGAGGTGTCGCGTCGAAGCTCGACGAAGCTGCTGAAGCCGGCCGTCGCTTGGGCGAACACGCGGCAGGTACTTCCCAACCGCCGCGCCAGTCCAGCAGGTGAACATGATGATACCGGAAGACGCGAAGGCGACGATTGAGCATGTTCCGCAGAACACTGGACGCGATGGTGCCGTCGACCTTGTTGCCAAGATGCACGAGTTCGGCGTCTTCTCGCATTCTGCCGCCGCCAGAGAGCTATACTGCAGCTCGAACGGGGCACGCTGGTACCTAGCCTGTGACGCTGACAGAGTTTCTGTTGTGCACGTGCCCAACGTCTCTTCCGGCGGACGCACGGAGAAGTTAGAGATCAGGGAATTCTTAGCGCGAGGCGGAGACGGACCGGAGCATCAAGAGTTGTTGCGTCTCATTGGGACGCTGGTGGAGGCTATTTAGCCCGAGGGCGCTGCTGTCTTGATCTCGCTGCTGCGCCATAGGCCTAGCCTCCAATCACAGGGCCAATGGGTGAGGTGGCCCGGCCTTGGCTCTCAAACCTCGTACAGGGGCAGCTACGCACGCATTCATGAGTACAAGCGAAGCGGACGTTGTTTCGATATGCTGTCCTCAAAGGGACTGAAGACAACCGCTCGGTGAGTTCGCGGCCATCATTGCGCGCATTGGAGGCCTCATGCGATTCATTTTCCGTGTTCTCGCCGCATCCGCGGTTCTCGTCTTCTATCTCCCCGTGATCTCGGGAGTCATGCTTGCGACTGCTGATGCGACTGGTGGGTTGCCGGGCACTCTCACCGGCTGGTGGAAGTATATCGGCGATGTGATCGCCGAAGGCGCTGGCTTTTCTGCAAGCTACAAAGAGAACATGTTCACTATATGGGGCATCGCCGCGCTCCTCAGCGTCATCGGTCACACACTGCTTTCGATTTCGAGGGCGTGGATGCATCGATGAGGAATTTCGGAAACCCCGCTATTTGCCTTAACGCAACCCGAAGGGAATGACTGCGCGGTCGTGCACCAGATCGCTCGCGGCCTGCGCGGCTGTCCGCTTCCGGCACATAGCGTCGTTTCGCTGCTATGCAGTAGCACGTCGGCTATCGGGGCATGGCGGACTCTGGCGCGGCGTCAGCCCGGCAACTTTATGAGTTCACGGACTGGATGCATCGGCCGCCGCCTGCGCCAAGGCTTCTCGACGGCCCGAGACCGCAAGTCCCTGCCAAGCCCTGGCGTCGCGGGGTCACGGAGCATGACAGCGTCTATGACTTCACCGGCGCCGGCGGGCCAGCCACCTCGGCTGCCGCCGCTTCCTCCGCCTTCTCCCGGTCCCCCGCCAGCACGCGCTGCACAGAGACGAAGAACACCGGCACCATCAACAGCGCCAGGATCACGACCGCGATCATGCCGCCCATCACGCTGGTGCCGAGCGCCTGCTGGCTGGCGCCGCCGGCTCCCGTCGCAATCGCCATTGGCAGCACGCCGCAGACGAAGGCTAGGCCGGTCATCAAAATCGGGCGGAAGCGCAGCGAACAGGCTTCGACCGTGGCTTCGATCAGCGGCTTACCTTGCGCACGCAGATCCTTGGCGAATTCGATGATGAGGATGGCGTCTTTCGCCGCCAGGCCAATGATGGTGATCAGGCCGACGGTGAAGTAGACGTCGTTCGGTAGCCCCCGCATGGTCGCGGCAATCACCGCGCCGCAGATGCCAAGCGGCACCGTCAGCAAGACCGCAAGCGGAATGGTCCAGCTCTCATAAAGCGCAGCAAGCAGCAGGAACACCACCAGCACCGAGAGGCCGAGCAGGAACGGCGCCTGCGAGCCCGACAGCTTTTCCTGCAGCGACTGGCCGGTCCATTCGAAACCGAAGCCGCGCGGCAGCTTGTTGGCCAGCCGCTCCATCTCGGCGATGGCATCGCCGGAGGTGAAGCCGGGCTTGGCTTCGCCTGAGATGCGCACGGCGGGATAGTAGTTGAAGCCCGCGATCTGGGTCGGCCCCTTCGACCACTGGACCGTGGCGAAAGCGGAGAACGGCACCAACTGACCGCGGCTGTTCTTGACGTTGTAATTGAGGATGTCGTCGGCGTTCATGCGGCTGGCGCGGTCGGCCTGCACGATCACGCGCTGCATCCTGCCGCGGTTCGGAAAGTCGTTGATATAGTTCGAGCCGAGATTGGTCGAAATCGTCTGATTGATGTCCTCGAAGGTGACGCCGAATGCGCCGGCTTTCTCGCGGTCGATCATCAGATTGACCTGCGGCGCTGGCGGCAGGCCCTCGACATAGACCTTCTGCAGGATGGGGCTGGCGTTGGCTTCCGCGATCAGCCGGTCGGATGCGGCGACCAGCGCCGGATAGCCCTTCTGGCCGCGGTCCTGCAGGCGGAACGAGAAGCCGGAGGAATTGCCGAGGTTGTCGATCGGCGGCGGCTGCAGCGCCGAGATCCTGGCGTCGCGGATCGACGAGAGTTCGCGGTTGATGTCGGCGACGATCGCGGCGGCGGAATCCTTTTTGCCCCGTTCCGACCAGTCTTTCAACGTGATGAAGGCCTGCGCGGTGTTCATGCCCTGGCCGAGGAAGCTGAAGCCGGTGAGGAACGTGACGTCCTCGACGCCGGCGCGATTGAGCAGATACTTCTCCACGGCCCCGACCGCCGCTTCGGTGCGAGCGTAGGAGGAATCGGACGGCGTCTGCACGTCTGTCGTGATGAAGCCCTGGTCGTCGACCGGCAGGAAGCCGCCGGGCAGCCGGACGAAGGCCCAGCCGAGGCCGATGAGCAGCGCGGCGTAGATCAGCATCAAACGCCCGGTGCGCTTCAGCGAGCCCTGCACGGTGCGCGAATAGCCGCCACGGCTCGTCTCGAGCACGCGGTTGAACCAGCCGAACACGCCCTTGCGCGCATGGCCGTGGCCGGCCTCGACCGGCTTCAACAACGTCGCGCATAGCGCCGGCGTCAGCGAAAGGGCCAGCAGCGCGGAGAAAGCGATGGCCGAGATCATCGTGACCGAGAACTGGCGATAGATGATGCCGACCGAACCCGGGAAGAACGCCATCGGCACGAACACGGCCATCAGCACCAGCGTGATGCCGATGATGGCGCTGGTGATCTGCGACATCGCCTTGCGGGTCGCTTCCTTCGGCGGCAGGCCCTCTTCCGCCATGATCCGCTCGACGTTCTCGACCACGACGATGGCGTCGTCGACGAGAATGCCGACCGCCAGCACCATGCCGAACATGGTCAGCATGTTGATGGAATAGCCGGCCGCCATCAGCATCGCACAGGTGCCGAGCAGCGCCACCGGCACCACGATGGTCGGAATGATGGTGTAGCGGATGTTCTGCAGGAACAGGAACATCACGATGAAGACCAGCACCACCGCTTCCACCAGCGTCATCAACACCTTGTTGATCGAGGCCTTGACGACGGGCGTGATGTTGTACGGGATTTCGTAACCGATATTGGCCGGAAAGAATTTTGACAATTCCTTCATCTTGGCTTCGACGGCGCTGGCGGTGGCAAGCGCGTTGCCGGTCGGCGACAGCAGCACCGAAAGGCCCGCCGTCGGCTTGCCGTTGAGCCGCGTGTTGAACTGGTAGCTCAGGCCGCCAATCTCGATGCGGGCGACGTCGCGCAGCCGCACCGTCGATCCATCCGGATTGGCGCGCAGCGTGATGGCGCCGAATTCATCCGGCGATGAGAGCTGACCCTTGACCAGCACCAGCGCGGAAATCCTCTGCTCCGGCGTGCTCGGCTCGGCGCCGACGCTGCCCGAGGCGACCTGGGCGTTCTGCGCCGAGATCGCCTTGTTGACGTCGTCGGCGGTAAGGCCGTAGCCGACCAGCTTGGCCGGATCGACCCAGATCCGCAGCGAACGTTCGGTGGAATAGAGCGTGGCGCGGCCAACGCCGGGAATGCGCCTGATCTCGCCGAGCACGTTGCGGATCATGAAGTCGCCGAGGCCGATTTCGTCGAGCGAGCCGTCGGCCGAATTCAGCGTAATGATCTGCAGCACGGCAGAGGAGGCCTCCTCGACCAGGATGCCCTGCTGGATCACCGCGCGCGGAAGCCGAGCCTCGACGCGCTTGAGTCGGTTCTGCACTTCGACCGACGCCGCACCCGTCTCCGTGCCGGGCACGAAGTTGGCGATGATTTCGACCTGTCCCAGCGAGTCAGAGGTAGATTCGAAATTGAGGATGCCGGAGGCGCCGTTGAGTTCCTCCTCGATCAGCCGCGTGACGCTGTTGTAGAGGTTCTCCGGCGACGCGCCGGGATAGCTGGTCGAGATCGAGATCGAGGGCGGTGCGATGATCGGATATTGCGCGACCGCCAGCAACGGGATCGAGATCGCGCCGATCAGGCAGATGAAAAGCGCGACCACCCAGGCGAAGATCGGCCGGTCGATGAAGAAGCTGGGCATGTCCCGGTCTCAGCGGGACGCTTGCGCTGCCGGTGCTGGCGGTATCGAACCAACCGAGGCATCCGCATCGATCCACGCCTTCGCCTTGACCTTGTCGCCGGCAACAAACTTCTGGAACCCGTCGACGATGACGCGGTCGCCCTCCTTGAGGCCCTCGCTGATCAGCCACACGCCGTCCTGCATCGGGCCGGTGCGGACCGGCTGCGTCGCGACGCGGCCGTCGTCCTTGACCACGAAGACTTCGCTGCCGCCGCCGGCATCGCGCTGGATCGCCTGCTGCGGCACGGCCATGGCATCGGAATCGATGCCCTGTTCGATCAGGACGCGGACATACATGCCGGGCAGTAGTTCGCGATTCGGATTCGGAAACTGTCCGCGCAGCGTGACCTGCCCGGTATAGGCGTCGACCTTGGCATCAGAGAACAGAAGCTTGCCGGGAATCGAATAGGCCGGACCATCGTCGAGCACGAGGCGGACCTTGGCCACGTCGGGCGCGATCCGGTCGAGGTCGCCGCTTTCGAGCGCACGGCGCAGCTTGTTCATCTCCGCGATCGATTGGGTGAAATCGGCGTAGATCGGGTCGAGCTGTTGGATCGTGGCAAGGCTGGTGGTCTCGTTCTGCACCACCAGCGCGCCTTCGCTCACCAGTGCGGCGCCGACGACGCCGCTGATTGGCGCACGGATTGTTGCATAGTCGAGATTGAGCTTCGCGCGGGCGACATCGGCCCTGCGGCTGCCAACTTCAGCCTCAGCCTGGCGTTGGGCTGCGATGGCCTTTTCGTTCTCTGCCTCCGGCGCCGCGCGCTGGCTGGTCAGCGTCGCAATGCGCCGGGCGTGCTGGGTGGCGAGATCGAGCGCAGCTTCCGCCTTGTCCAGCGCGGCTTCGCTCGCCTGCAGTTCCACCTCGAACGGTTTGGGGTCGATCCGGTAGAGCGGATCGCCGGCCTTCACCTCGGTGCCCTGCTGGAACAGGCGCTCGACGACGATGCCCGAAACCCGCGCACGGACTTCCGAGACCCGGGTGGGTGCGATTCGGCCGGGCAATTCACGAACGATGGCGCGGGGCTGAGATCTGACGGTGAAAGTGCCTACTTCAGGCTCGGGCGGCTTTGCCGCTGCGGTCGCGGCGATCGGTTCATTGCAGCCAGCCAAAAGCGGCGCCATCGCAGTCAACATCACAATGATGCATGCCGATTGCGTTCGTAGTCCGGACATTGAAAGCATTGCCCCAGTTCAGGTTGGAAGGCGCGAGTTGAGCATTCGCGACGTTGTCGTAAGAGTCTTGGGAACTCACGGTTAGTGGAAGATAGGATAGGGACAGACTGCTGCGACGCAATACGATTTCGCGGCGGCCCAATGTCACACAACGCTATCACACTGAACTACCGCTCATTTTTCCAGATTCACTTGATTGTGAGACGGTTCCATTGCGTTTGGCCGGAAACAGACGGCCGGGAACCCGCCGTTTCGCTGCAGCAGATGACCGCGCGGGAGGCATCCGGCACGAATCGGTTAACGCCTGGCTACCGCCGCCTTGAGCCGGTAATGGCTGATGCCCCACTCGCTGCCACCGGCGTAACCGAACAGGCCTGCGGTGGCGAGCAGGAACCAGCGCCAACGCCGCATCCACAGCGCAGTCTCGCCGCCATAGACCTTGCGAAGCACGCGCTCGATTTCGTCGCGATGTCGGTCGAAGTTCGCCAGCCAGTCCTGCGCGTTGCGCTGACAATGCATGCTGCTCCAGCGCCATTCCCTTTCGACCCCGAACAGATCGGCATATTGCCGGATCAGATGATGGCTCGGCATCACGCCGCCGGTACAGAAATGCTGCGCAATCCCGTCCTCGCCATCGGCGCGATCGAACACATTCGATGGCGCGTGCCGCCACTTCGTCGGCGAGCCAGGCATCGCTTTCGGCATTTCCGGTGGCGAGTTTCGTGGCGGTGCGTGAGCAGAGCTGGTGGATTGCGGCCCGGATAATCACGTCGGGCAGCGGCACCCGCTCGGCGGTGCCCAGGATCGCGGAGACGAAGCCATGACACTCCCTCCATTTTGGCACGATCCTTTTCAAAAACCGGTCCCCGCACGGGCTAACGCGACCCTCCGGGTCGGATCATGCCGGCGGCGGCCGCCGGAAGAACGGGCTGGTCTGCAACCGGCAGTCGCGATACAGCCACTGCTCCTGCACCACCTAGAGGCGCCCGCCATCAGAACCGGGAAAGATGCGGCAATGGCCAACACGCCTCGGGATATATAAGAGCGTCATGAAAAATCTCGGTTGGACATCGAACCGTTCCAAAATACGCTGATGTCAAAGCCCGGTTTCGGGAAGATGTTCCACCACCGTCGGCCCGAAATCGCGGCTTGCCAGCTTTTTTCTCCAGCCCGCTGTGCCATATTGGCGCCAGCGCGGCTTTTCGTAACCGGATGACACCCCGCAAATGCCTTCAGGCCCCTCCTCCCGCTCCGAAATGGAGATCGAACTGAGCAAACTGTCCTCACCACGGATTTTCCTGGTGCGGATGCTCGTGTTCCTGGTGCTCTGCGCGCTGGTCACGGTCGTGCTCTATAAGCAGATCACCGTGGCGTTCTTTGCCAACCCTGGCCTTAACGCGCTGATCGGCGGGGTGCTCCTGATCGGCATCATCCTGTCATTCCGGCAGGTGGTTCGGCTCTATCCGGAGGTGGCCTGGGTCAACAGTTTCCGCATCGCCGATCCGGGGCTCGCAATCGACCGGCGCCCGACCCTGCTGGCGCCGATGGCGGCAATTCTCGGCGGCGAGCGTACCGGGCGCATGACGATATCGCAGCAGACCATGCGGCACTTGCTGGATTCGATTGCGACGCGGCTGGACGAAGCCCGTGATATTTCCCGCTACATGACAGGCTTGCTGGTCTTCCTCGGCCTGCTTGGCACCTTCTGGGGCCTGATCGAAACCGTCGGTTCCGTCGGCAAGGTGATCGACGGCCTGAAAGTCGGCGGCGATGCCGGCTCGCTGTTCGACACTCTCAAAGAGGGGTTGGCCGCCCCGCTCGGCGGCATGGGCATTTCGTTCTCGTCCTCGCTGTTCGGCCTCGCGGGCTCCCTGATCCTGGGCTTTCTCGACCTGCAGTCGAGCCAGGCGCAGAACCGCTTCTATACCGACCTTGAAGACTGGCTCGCCTCCACCGTGCGCGAATATGGCGATGGCAGTTCCGGGATCGGCGGTGAACTGCAGCATGCAATGGAACGTATCCGCGCAGTGGTGGAAGAGAGCGGCGGCAGCCGCAACACCACGGCGGCGATGGCCAATCTGGCCGAGGCGATCCAGGGCCTGGTTGCGCATATGCGCACCGAGCAGCAGATGATCCGCGAATGGGCCGACGGTCAGGGCGAACAAAACCGCGAGATCAAGAAGCTCCTGGAACGGATCGCCAGACAGCCCGAGAAGAGCTGAAGTGGAAAGTTCGTGTCCCGGACGCGGCGCAGCAGGCAAAAGCGCGTTTACGCGCGTCTTCGACACGCTATGGTGATGCGACGCAGAGCCGGGACCCAGCACGAATAGGTCCCGGCTCTGCGGCGCAGCGTTTCCACGCCGCGCCGCGTCCGGGACACGAGATTGGAGACGACAAATGGCCCTCGCCCGTGCACGCCGCAGTGAATCCGGTTTCAACTACTGGCCGGGCTTCGTCGATGCGCTGTCGACGCTGGTGCTGTCGATCGTGTTCCTGCTGTCGGTGTTTTTGGTGGTGCAATTCTTCCTGTCGCAGGAGGTCACCGGCAAGGACAAGG
Source organism: Bradyrhizobium sp. AZCC 1721 (assembly GCF_036924715.1). Taxonomy (NCBI): domain Bacteria; kingdom Pseudomonadati; phylum Pseudomonadota; class Alphaproteobacteria; order Hyphomicrobiales; family Nitrobacteraceae; genus Bradyrhizobium; species Bradyrhizobium sp. AZCC 1721. The sequence goes on from NZ_JAZHSB010000001.1 coordinate 6,456,027, forward strand.
CGCTCGAACAACTCAACGCCAAGATCGCGCAGTTGAACGACCTGCTGTCGCTGGAAAAGCTCGGCAAGATCACGCTCGACGACCAGCTCGCGCAATTGCGCGCCGGCCTCGCCGCCGCGGAAGGCGAACGTGACCGCATCAAGGGGCTTTACGAGGGGTTGAGCGGTGCCGGCGACGCCCAGGGCCGCGCCAACGAGCTCAACAAGGCGCTCGAGTCCGAAAAGGCCGTGAGCTCGCGCGCGCTCGCCCAGATCGAGGTGCTGAACCAGCAGATCAGCGCGCTGCGCCGCCAGCTTGCGGCGCTCGAGGAAGCACTGGAAGCCTCCGAAAAGCGCGACAAGGAATCCCAGGGGCGGATTGCCGATCTCGGCCAGCGCCTGAACGTCGCGCTGGCGCAACGCGTGCAGGAACTGTCGCGCTACCGTTCGGAATTCTTCGGCCGCCTGCGCGCCATTCTGGGCAATCGCCCCGATATCCGCATCGTCGGCGACCGCTTCGTATTCCAGTCGGAAGTGTTCTTCGATACCGGCCAGGCGGTGCTGCTTCCCGAGGGCCGCTCCGAACTCGACAAACTCGCCACCGCGCTGATCGATCTGGACAAGCAGATACCGAGCGAGATCGGCTGGGTGCTGCGGGTCGACGGCCACACCGACATGCGCCCGATCAACTCGCCGCTGTTCAAGTCGAACTGGGAATTGTCGTCGGCGCGCGCCATCTCCGTGGTGCAATATCTGGTTTTCCTCGGCGTTCCCGCGCAACGGCTGGTCGCCGCCGGTTTTGCCGAGTTCCAGCCGCTCGATTCAGCACCCAACGAAGACGCCTACAAGCGCAACCGCCGCATCGAGCTGAAGCTGACGGAACGGTAGTGGCCGCAGATTTCACGCTCCGCCCCTATCGCGCCGAGGACGAGGATGCGGCGATCGAGCTGTGGCGCCTGACGTGGCAGCAGGCCTATCCGTCGATCGACTTCAATGCGCGGGTGGCGTGGTGGCGTGAGCGGTGGCGGAACGAGCTGGTGGCAAACGCCCAGATCATCGTCGCCGAGCAGGCGGATGTGCTGATCGGCTTCGTGACCATCGATGCATCTGGCTATCTCGACCAGCTCGTGGTCAGTCCGGATCATTGGGGCTCGAAACTTGCGACAAGTCTGGTCGACGAAGCCAAGCGCCTGTCGCCCAATGGCGTCACGCTTCTGGTCAACAAGGACAACGCCCGCGCGATCCGCTTCTACGAGCGCAACGGCTTTGAACATGCCGGCGAGGATGTAAACCCGACTTCAGGCAGGCCGGTGTTGAAGATGGAATGGAGGGCGTAACACCCTCACCCAGATCGGCTACACGCCCTCGAACTGCAGCCGTGCCAATCGCGCGTACAGCCCGTTCGCCGCGACCAGCTCGGCATGCGTGCCCTGTTCGACGATCCTGCCCTGGTCCATCACCATGATGCGGTCGCAGGAGAGCACGGTGGCGAGGCGATGCGCGATGACGAGCGTGGTGCGGTGGCGCATCAGTTCTTCCAGCGCCGTCTGCACCAGCGTCTCGCTTTCGGCATCGAGCGCTGACGTCGCTTCGTCGAGTAGCAATAGCGGCGCGTCACGCAGGATCGCGCGGGCGATCGCTATGCGCTGGCGTTGGCCGCCGGACAGCGTCACGCCGCGCTCGCCGAGTTGCGCCTCGAAGCCGCCGGGCAGCTTGCGCAGGAATTCGGTGGCGTGCGCGAGATCGGCGGCGCGCTCGACCTCGGCGTCGGTGGCATCGGGCCGGCCGAAACGGATGTTTTCGCGCGCCGTGGCCGCAAACACCACCGAGTCCTGTGGCACCAGCGCAATCCGCGAGCGCACGTCAAGCGGATCCGCCGATTTGATCGGCACGCCGTCGAGCGAGATCGTGCCCTTGCCCGGATCGTAGAACCGCAGCAGGAGATGAAACAGCGTGCTCTTGCCCGCTCCCGAGGGACCCACGATCGCGACCTTCTCGCCGGCCCTGACCGAGAGCGAGACCTGATCGATCGCGAGCACATCCGGCCGCGCCGGATAGGCAAAGCTGACGTTCTCGAACCCGACGTCGCCGCGCGCAGGCTGCGGCAGCGCGACGGGCTGCGGCGGGGCCGTGATCTGCGACTTGACCCGAAGAATCTCGAACAGCCGCTCGGCGGCGCCGGAGGCGGCCGAGACTTCGCCCCATACCTCGCTAAGCTGTCCGAGACCGGCGGCGGCGAACGCCGCATACAGTACGAACTGACCGAGCCGGCCCGGCGTGATCTGGCCGGTCAGCACGTCGTGCGAGCCGACCCAGAGAATCGCCACCACGCTGGAGAACACGATGAAGATGATGATCAGCGTCAGCACCGCGCGCGCCCGTGTCGAGCTGCGCGCCGCCTCATAGGCCTGTTCGACATCGCCGCCGAAGCGGGCGGTGGCCATCCGTTCGCTGGTATAGGCCTGCACGGTCCTGATCGCGCCGACCAGTTCGGAAGCGTACGCGCTGGCATCCGCCAGCGTATCCTGCGCGTTGCGCGACAGCCGCCGCACCCAGCGCCCGAAGGCGACCAGCGGGATCACGATCACGGGGATCGCCAGCAGCACGAAGCCTGAAAGCTTGGGGCTCGTGATCACCATCATGGTGGCGGCGCCGATGAACAGCATCATGTTGCGCAGCGCGATGGACACCGAGGCGCCGACCGCGGACTTGATCTGGGTGGTATCGGCCGTCAGCCGCGACACCAACTCGCCCGAACGCGCGGAATCGAAAAATGCGGGCGAGAGTGAGATCAGATGCGCGAACACGTCGCGCCTGACGTCGGCAACGATGCGCTCGCCGATCGTCATGACGAGGTAGTAACGCGACGCGCTGGCGGCGGCGAGCACCGCGACGACCGCGATCATGACGCTGAAATAGCTGTTGATCAGGGCGATGCCTTCGGGACTGAAGCCGAAATCGATCATGCGCCGGATGGCGATCGGCACGACCAGCGTGGTGATCGCCGCGACCGTCAACGAAATGAAAGCGAGCGCCGCACGCCCGCGGTAGCGCGCAACATAGGGCGCGAGCGCCAGCAGCGGGCGCAGCCTGGCGCCCTTCCTGGCCGGCGATTGCGTCAACTGGCGCTCGATGAAGGCCTCTTCCTCGAGCAGGGCGTCACGCGGCGGCGTGCCGCGGGGGGCTTCAATCTGTTCCACTGCGCTCATGAAATCCGACCCGTTTTTCTGCCTCCAGATAGGCCTCCGCGCCCCCCTCTGGCAAATCCGGGAGATTCCCAATCAGGACATATACGTAGCTTGTTTTGACAGGCTTCCTGAGCTATAGAGCCGCCAAATCCCGTATCCCCTGACAGTTGAGACGGGCGCCGGCGCGCCGAAGGATATGCCATGAAAGCCGAAATTCATCCGAATTATCATACGATTACGGTCGTGATGACCGACGGGACAGAGTACCAGACCCGCTCCACCTGGGGCAAGGAAGGCGACAAGCTGAACCTCGATATCGATCCCAAGTCGCACCCGGCCTGGACCGGCGGCTCGCAGCAGATCCTCGACCGCGGCGGCCGAGTGTCGCGCTTCCAGAAGAAGTTTTCGGGCTTCCTCAAGAAGGACTGAGGCCGTCCGGTCCTGCTTTCTTGGGTTCAGAAATGCGAAACGCCCCGGTCAGCCCGGGGCGTTTTTATTTTGGTGCTGCGGCCTATCCTCGTCGTTGCGAGGAGCAAAGCGACGAAGCAATCCATCGCTCCCCGCGCTTAGAGATGGATTGCTTCGCTACGCTCGCAATGACGGCGGAGAGAACCTTACTGCTCGAACGCCGCTTTCAACCTGTTGAGCTGCGGCACCAGCGGATTGCCGATCGGCCCGCGTTCCGCGGGCGCCGCGTGGATCGAGATGTCGAGGCGACGGACCCGCGTCTGCAGGCTCATCGATCGCGCAATCAGATCCTGCAATTGCTGCGGGAGCTTCTCGATCATGTCCTGCGGCCCGGGATCGGCGGCCGTGAGCTTGACCTTGGTCTTTTCCCGATTGGCCTGGGTCAGCGTCATCTCGCCTTCCTTGACCGCGCGATGCAGCAACAGCCATGACGCAAGCTGCATCAAGCGGGTGGTCAGGCGCATGCTTTCGGTTGCGTAAGTAAGGCTGACAGAACGTTCGAGCGCCTTGGCTTCGGTGCGGCCGTCGCCATCGAGATAGGCGGCGGTTTCCTCGACCAGATCCATGCCTTCCCGGAAGAGAGTTCCGAACGCCACCGAATTAGTCAGCCGCTCGCTGAACAGAACGAGCGCGGATTCGCTTTGCGAACGGTCCGCCATGGTTAACGCCCTCACGCCACTATTTGCCCCAACCGGCTGTGAACCACCGGCTTATGATGAACAAATCATTGCTCGGGCGAAGTCGAGAGTCCAGCGGCAACCGGATTTATGGTTTCCAGCTCGTGGGGGCACAAAATAGCCGTGGAGAGCACAAAAAAGAGCCGCCGTTTCCGGCGGCTTTTGAAGTTGATAACAGGGAGGCGTCAAACAGAGTGGACAGGAGCCACTCGGTGTCCAAACGAGGACGATGACAGTCATAATCGAGAAAGCTTAACGGACCGTAAACGAACGATTTTCTTTAGAGATTGTTTGCCATGTCGGCCATTGGCCGAGTTTGTGATTGACTTCATCCACGGGTCGTCCCCGCGAACGCAGGAACCCATAGCCACCGGCAGATGAAATTGAGGGAAAGTCGGCCAGCGGCCCTGCCACAAGATGGGCCGCGGCGTATGGGTCCCTGCGTTCGCAGGGACGACCAGGAATGAGCGCGCGTTCTAAAAATCCTACGATTTGAAGAAACTGTTCGCGGCGTCCTTTGACGCGCGCTTTTTGGTGACCGCCTCTTGCAGCCGCGCGATTTCCGAATTCAAGAGCGCGATCCGCTCCGTCAGTTCCTCGACCGAGAGCAGCGACAGGTCCTGGCCGATCTCATGGCTGATTTTCTTCCGTGGCTTGTCGTCGTCTTCGATGGCCATGCGTTTCCTCCTTTCGGCATTTCCCTGCAGATCTGGCCGTCCCTTCTCGCGGTTGCCAGCCGCAGCCGGGCTGGCTAATCAGGGGCCGTCTTCAATTCTCAGCCTTTCGCAAGGACAAATCATGGAAAAGCTGCCCGCGCAAATGACCGTCATCGGCATCAGCAAGCCAGGCGGCCCCGAAGTGCTGTTGCCCGAAACCCGCAGCGTTCCAGCGCCCGGCCCAGGCGAGATCCTGGTCAAGGTGATGGCGGCGGGTGTCAACCGCCCCGACGTTGCGCAGCGGTCCGGCGCTTACCCGCCGCCGCCCGGCGCCAGCGACCTGCCCGGCCTTGAAATCGCGGGCGAAGTGGTGGCGCTTGGCGAAGGCGCCAAAAAGCACAAGCTCGGCGACAAGGTGATGTCGCTGGTCGCGGGCGGTGGCTACGCCCAGTATTGCATTGCGCAAGACGCGCAGGCGATGGCGGTGCCGCCGTCGCTGTCGATCCAGGAGGCCGGCGCGATCCCGGAAACGCTGATGACCGTCTGGCACAATGTGTTCGAGCGCGGCGCGCTCAAGCCCGGCGAAACGCTTCTGATCCACGGCGGCTCGTCCGGCATCGGCACCATGGCGATCCAGCTTGCGAAAGCGTTCGGCTCCAAGGTGATCGTGACCGTCGGCTCTCAGGACAAGATCGACGCCTGCCTCAAGCTCGGCGCCGACCGCGCGATCAATTACAAGACCGAAGACTTCGTCGCCGTGGTCAAGGCCGAGACCAACAATGTCGGCGCCAACCTGATCCTCGACATGGTGGCCGGCGACTATGTCGATCGCAACTATGACGCTGCCGCGGTCGATGGCCGTATCGTGCAGATCGCGACGCTCAATAGCCCCAAGGTCACCGTCAACATTGCCAAGGTGATGGTGAAGCGGCTGACCCATACCGGCTCCACGCTGCGCCCCCGTACTAATGCGGATAAGGCAGCGATGGTCGCCGCAATCGAGGCCAAGGTGATGCCGCTACTGCGCGAGGGACGTGTAAAACCGCTGATGGACAGCTCATTCCCGCTGGAAAAAGCGGCCGACGCGCACCGGCGGATGGAGACCTCCGCACATATTGGCAAAATTGTGTTGTCGGTCTAGCCGATCGCGAGCGAAGCGCGGGTGGAAACCCTTTGATTTGCTTCGCTTTCATGTCATTTATCGCGGCAACGCCGACCCCGTTCGCTGGGCCGGGAGAATCGTTGGTCGCGGAGTACTGACATTGCGTCTGATCAGGTGCCTTGCGCTATTCGCGCTGGGCCTCATGATTGTTATGGCCGCGCCTGCGGCGCATGCCATCGACGCGGTCAGCGTCCGCAGCGACGCGCCTGCCATCGATCTCACCGCAGTGCTCGACCATCAGCGCAGCGAAACCGATCGTATCCAGGTTTCGACAGCGCCGGGAACCGATGGCATCGTCCGCCGTATCGAAGTGCGCGCCCGCGAAGGCGGACAGAACTGGGTCGTGTTCGCGCTTGCCAACAACACCGACGACCAGCTCGACCGCCTGATCGTCGCGCCACACTATCGCATCGTGTCATCCGGCCTCTTGTGGCCCGACCTCGGCCTGTCGCGCATCGCAACCATCACGCCATCGACCGGCGATCGTCCCGAGCGCCAGGAAAGCGCAACGGCCGACATCTTCCGCATCACGCTCGACCCCGGCGCCGTCATCACCTTCGTGGCGGAGCTGCGCACCGACAAGCTGCCGCAGCTCTATCTCTGGGAACCCGACGCCTACAAGGACAAGGTCAACTCGTTCACGCTCTACCAGGGCATCGTGATCGGCATTTCCGGCCTGCTGGCGCTGGTGCTGACGATCCTGTTCGTGGTCAAGGGCAGCATCATGTTCCCCGCCGCAGCCGCGCTGGCCTGGGCAGTGCTGGTCTATATCGGCGTCGATTTCGGCTTCTGGGGCAAGGTGCTCGACATGTCGAACAATGCCGAGCGCGTCTGGCGCGCGGCCGGCGAAGCGATCCTCGCAGCGACGCTGCTGGTGTTTCTGTTCGCCTATCTCAACTTGAGCCGCTGGCATGTGCGCTATTCCCACATCACCGTCGGCTGGCTGGCCTTCCTGGGATCGCTGGTAGCGCTGGCGCTGTTCGATCCCGCAGTCGCCTCGGGCATTGCCCGCATCTCGCTGGTCTTGATCGCCTTCGCCGGCTTTGCGCTGATCGTCTATCTCTCGACGCATGGTTTCGACCGCGCGGTGTTGTTGATCCCGACCTGGTTCCTGCTGGTGGTCTGGGTGATCGCCGCCGGCATGACGGTGGCGGGAAGCGTCACCAACGACATCGTAGGTCCGGCGCTGCTCGGCGGCCTCGTGCTGATCGTGATGCTGATCGGATTTACGGTGATGCAGCACGCGTTCGCCGGTGGCGGCGCGACAACCGGCATTGTCTCCGACATCGAGCGCCGCGCGCTGGCGCTGACCGGCTCCGGCGACCTGATCTGGGACTGGGACGTCTCTGCCGACAAGGTGTTCACCAGCCCGGAGACCGAAAGCCTGCTCGGGCTGAAGCGCGGCACGCTGGAAGGTCCGGCCGCAAAATGGCTGGAGGTGCTGCACCCGCTCGACCAGGATCGCTTCCGTGCCGCGCTGGACAGCGTGCTCGACCAGCGCCGCGGCCGGCTGGTGCAGGATTTCCGCCTGCGCACGCCTGACGGCCACTTCATGTGGTTCGCGCTGAAGGCGCGCCCGGTGGTCGGCTCCGACGGTGAAGTCTCGCGCGTGGTTGGAACGCTGACCGACGTCACCGAAATCAAGAACGCCGAAGAGCGCATGCTGCACGACTCCGTGCATGACAACCTCACCGGCCTGCCCAACCGCAAACTGTTCATGGATCGCCTCGGCGCGGTGGCGAATTTCGCCAAGAGCATGCCGAACCTGCGGCCGACGCTGATGGTGATCGACCTCGATCGCTTCAAGCAGGTCAACGATTCCGTCGGCATTGCGGTCGGTGACTCCATCCTGCTGACGCTGGCGCGTCGGCTGACGCGCATCCTGAAACCGCAGGATACGCTGGCGCGGCTGGCCGGCGACCAGTTCGGCCTGATCCTGATGTCGGAACAGGACCCGGCACGTATCACCGCCTTCGCCGAAACCATCCGCAAGACCATCCGCGCGCCGATCGCCTTCAACGACCGCGAGATCTTCCTGACCGCGTCCATCGGGCTCGCGCTGTCGGATCCGCAGACGCAATTGTCCGACGAGATCATCAAGGACGCCGAGCTTGCGATGTATCACTCCAAGCGCATCGGCGGCGACCGCATCGACGTCTACAAGCCGGCGATGCGCGCGCGAAAGACCGACCGCCTGACGCTGGAAAGCGAATTGCGCCGGGCCATCGAGCGGCAGGAAATCACCATTCTCTACCAGCCGATCGTGCGGCTGGAAGATCGCTCGATCGCCGGCTTCGAGGCCCTGGCGCGCTGGGATCATCCCAAGCTCGGCCGGATGTCGCCGTCAGAATTCATCACGATTGCCGAGGAGATCGGCCTGATCGTCGATCTCGGCATGTTCGTGCTGGACCAGACGGCGCGGCAGCTCTCGGTATGGCAGCGCGCGATGCGCTCGCGCGAACCGATCTTCGCCTCCGTCAACGTTTCCTCGCGGCAGTTGCTGCGCCATGACTTGATCCACGATATCCGCACCGTGCTGTCGCGTTCGTCGGTGGCGCGCGGCACGCTTAAGCTGGAGCTCACCGAGTCGCTTGTGATGGAGAATCCGGAGCATGCCGCGCAGATGCTGGCGCGCATTCGCGAACTCGGCACCGGACTATCGCTGGACGATTTCGGCACCGGCCATTCCTCGCTGGCGTACCTGCAGCGCTTCCCCTTCGACACCATCAAGATCGACCAGTCCTTCGTGCGCACCACCAGCCGCGGCACGCGGCCGGTGATCCTCAAATCGATCATTGCGCTGGCGCATGACCTCGGCATGGACGTGGTGGCTGAAGGCGCGGAGACGGATTCGGATGCGGTCGAGCTCTATCAGTTGGGCTGCGAATACGCGCAAGGCTTTGCCTTCGGCGAGCCGATGGACGCCGACGCAGCGATGCGGCTATTGACCGAAGAACGGCTGGAAGCGGCGAGCTGATGTCTTCGTCGCCCCTGCGAAAGCAGGGGCCCATACGCCGCGGCTTTTCCGTGAAACGATGGGCCAATTGCCTTCGCTACAACAACGCCCGGTGGTTATGGGTCCCCGCGTTCGCGGGGACGACGGCGGTCTTGAGGCATTCTCTTGAACTTCACGCTCGTTCCATCCGCCTGCCGCGTTGCGATGTAGCCGGCTTCGAGGCAGGCCTCGCGCTGCGGCATCTTCTCCTGCGGGCTCCGCAACGTCTCCCACCATGACGCACGGTGCGCGGCGCGCGGCAGCGCCGCATCGATGATCTCCTCGATCTCTTCGAAGCTCAACACGAATTCGGTGCGCGTCTGCGCCTTCAGATAGTCCCGCAACGGATCGTAAACGTTCACGCGTGTCCTCTTAAGCGAATTGCACAAAACCGTCGGCGCCGGCAACTGAATGTTAACTGTCTACCATATCGCCGTCGCCGCTTAAGACCGCAACAATTTATCCGGCGCATACCGGAAGGCTTGGAGCGGATGAATGCTATTCGAGCGGCAAAGCGACGTAGCCAGAAAGGGTTGGTTCAGGAAAGACTCCGGCCGCCGCCCCTGGCGATTGTCCGTAAAGCTGTTGATCGCGTCGTCGGTCGCGGCCGTGATCGGCTTCTCCGCGATTTGCACCAGCGTCATGTTCGACATGCGCCGCGGCGAGGAAGAGCTGGCGCGGCAGACGCTGGAAAATCTGGCCTCGAGCATCGACGCCGATATCAGCCGGAATATCGAACTCTACGATCTGTCGCTACGTAACGTCGCCACCAATCTGGTGATGCCGGAGATCGAAAAGGTCAGCAAGGAGATTCGCCATCTGATTCTGTTCGATCATGCCGCGACTGCCAGGCATTTCGGCGCGATCCAGGTGTTCGACGCGCAGGGCAAGCTGACCATCGATGCAGCAAGCCTCGACCCCGTGCCGGAGGATCGCAGCGATGAGGAATACTTCTTCGTCCATCGCGACAAGCCCGACGTGGGCTTGTACATGAGCCGTCCGATGCTGCATCGCAGCGCCTATTCGATCGTGCTCAGCCGACGCGTCACCGACGCCGATGGTGGTTTTCTCGGTGTGGTCGTGGGCTCGATCCGCTTCAGCTATTTCCACGATTTGTTCGGGCGGCTGACACTCGATCCCACCGATACGATCACGGTATTGCGCCGCGACCGGACGATCATCATGCGCAAGCCGTTCGACCTCGACATCGTCGGCAAAAATCTGGCAGAGCGAAAAGACTGGAATCCGGCAAATCTGAAGCAAGGCGGGTCCTACGCCGGGGTCGGACCGGTGGACCCGACGCCGCGGCTTTACGTTCGAAGCGCCAATACGAGCCTGTTCTTTGTCGTAGTCGGAAAACCGCTGGCGAGCATCCTGAGCCTCTGGCACCGGGAGGTGATCCGGATCGGCGCGGTCATGGTGGCCCTGATCCTGTTCGTGCTCGGCACCACATTGTTCCTCGCGCGCGAGATCGGCCGCCGCGCCGAGGCTGAGGAAAAGCTGGAAGAGCTTGCGACCACTGACGCGCTCACCGGCCTGAAGAACCGGCGCAAATTCGATTCCGAGATAGACCTGGAATGGCGGCGGGCGACGCGCAACCAGACCCCCGTCGCGGTGCTGATGATCGATGCCGATCATTTCAAATCGTACAATGACACGTTTGGACATCAGGCCGGCGACCAGGTGCTGGTCGGCATTGCGATCTGCATTTCGGATTCGGTGGGGCGAGCCGGCGACTGTCCGGCCAGATACGGCGGCGAGGAATTCGCGGTACTTCTGCCCGGCCTCTCGGCGGTGGAAGCGCTCACTGTCGCCGAAACCATCCGCCTCAAAGTCGAACAATGGGCCGAAGACCCCAGCGTGACGACGGTGAGTATCGGCGTGGCGAGTATGACGCCCACGGCAGCGAACGATTGGTCCTATCTGATCGAAGCGGCCGACAAGGCCCTCTACGCGGCCAAGGCCAACGGCCGCAACCAGTCGGTGGTCGCCGCCATCCCGCAGCTCGCGCTGGTGGCTTAAGGCACAGTCTCGTCATGCCCGCCACCCGGTCCGGCCTCTGGCCGACCGGATGACAGCGGAGAAATGCGCAATGCGTCCTCGCCCCTATTCCACCAGATACTTCTTCATCTCCGCGCGCAGGCCTTCGCGCAGCTCGGCGCGGGCCATGCCGTAGGCGATGTTGGCGCGAAGGAAACCGGATTTCGAACCGCAGTCGTGCCGCTCGCCCTCGAATTCCACGCCGTAGAACTTTTGCGTCTTGGCGAGAGTTTTCATCGCATCGGTGAGCTGGATCTCGTTGCCTGCGCCGCGCTCCTGGGTTTCGAGGATCTTGAAGATTTCCGGCTGCAGGATGTAACGCCCGGTGATCGAAAGGTTTGACGGCGCGGTGCCCTTCGGCGGTTTCTCCACCATGCCGTCGACCTCGAACATGTTTTTGGCCAGGCGCTTGCCGACGCCGCAAATGCCATACTGGTGGGTGAATTCGTCGGGCACCGCCTCCACCGCGAGCAGATTGGATTTGGCGCCGAGTTTCGCTGCGGCCTCGATCATCTGCTTCAGGCAACCCGGGCTGTTGAGCACCAGTTCGTCCGGCAGCACCACGGCGAACGGCTCATCGCCAACAATATCGCGTGCGCACCAGACCGCGTGGCCGAGGCCGAGCGGCGCCTGCTGGCGGGTGAAACTCATGGCGCCGGCTTCGGGCTGGTCGCGCGCCAGGATGTCCTGCTCGGCCTTCTTGCCGCGCTGAGCCAGCGTGGTGTCGAGTTCGAACATCCGGTCGAAATGGTCCTCGATCACCCCCTTGTTGCGCCCGGTGACGAAGACGAAATGCTCGATGCCGGCCTCCCTGGCCTCGTCGACCACGTATTGAATCAGCGGCTTGTCGACGATGGTCAGCATTTCCTTCGGCATCGCCTTGGTGGCGGGCAGGACGCGGGTGCCGAGGCCGGCGACCGGGAAGACGGCTTTACGGATTTTCATGGGATGTCGGGCGCCTTGATATTGAGATTTGGAAATGAGGAAAGTGCTTTGATTGCACGTTGATAGCCGGTTTGCACCCTTGAACAAAGGCGGATGTATGGTGGCGTTCCCGCCCGACTTGCGCCTCCCCTTGCGCGCGCCGGGCGGGACAACAAAATGCCCTCTGTTAAGCTATTGGAAACCGTGTCAGGGCCTTCTGGCACGGGGTTGGTTTCGACGGACGGGTACGGCATGGGCCTCTTGGAACGAGTGACGAGTAATCGAACCGGCGCGATCTTAATCGCCGCAGCGCTGTTGTGTTCCAGCGGCCAGTCCCAGGCCCAATCTCAAGCCCAATCCTCCGGCAACGGGGTTTCGAACTTTTTCGGCAACATCTTCTCAGGTCAGAAGGCCGTGGCGCAGCAGGCTACGCCCGGCCCGGACGGCAGTCCGCCGCCCTGGAGCGGCGAAGACGGCGCCTCCGGCCATCCGCTGATGACGGCATCCGCGATCCGGCAGGCGGCGGCGAATTTTCAAAATTGCATCGCCTCGATGTGGCCGGATGCTGCGCGCCGCAACATCACCCAGCAAAATTTCGAGCGCTTCACCGCCGGCCTCGAGCCTGATTTGCGTATCATGGACCTGATGGACTCGCAGCCCGAATTCACCAAGGCGATCTGGGACTATCTCGACATCCTCGTCAACGACAACCGCCTTGCCAAAGGCAGCGAGATCCTCGCCCAATACAAGCCGCAATTCGACGCGGTGGAGAAAGCCTATGGCGTCGACCGCTACATCATCGCATCGATCTGGGGCATCGAATCGAACTACTCGACGCAAGTGGGCGACCGCAACGTGGTCCGATCGACCGCGACACTGGCCTGCATCGGCCGCCGCCAAGCCTATTTCAAGGATGAATTCCTCACCGCGATCGAGATCCTCAACCGCGGCGATCTCAGACCCGAACAGATGCGCGGCTCCTGGGCCGGCGCGTTCGGGCCGACGCAGTTCATGCCGACCGCCTTCAAGCGCTATGCCGTCGACGCCAACGGCGACGGCCGCCGCGACGTCGTCGACAACGTCGCCGATCTGATCGCCTCCACCGCCAACAACCTCAAGAAAGACGGCTGGCAGACCAGCCGGAGCTGGGGTTACGAGGTAGTGCTGCCGGAGGGCTTTAATTTCATGCTGGCGGACAAGTCCAAGGCGATGACGATTGCGCAGTGGCAGAGCCAGGGACTGAAGCGGGCCGATGGCAAGCCGTTTCCCGACACAACCGAGAGGGCCTATCTGCTGGCGCCGGCCGGCATGCAGGGGCCCGGCTTCCTGATGCTGCAGAATTTCCGGGTGATCATGAAGTATAACCCGGCCGAGGCCTATGCGCTGGCGATCGGCCATTTTGCTGACCGCCTGCGCGGCGGGCCGCCGTTCGTGCAACCCTGGCCCCGGCAGGAACGGGTGCTGTCGCGGGCGGAGCGACTGGAACTGCAGCAGCTCCTGGCGCAGCGCGGCTTCTACAAGGGCACGCCGGATGGCCAGTTCGGTGGCCAGACGCGGGAGGCGCTCCGCAGCTTCCAAGCTTCGATCGGAGCGCCAGCGGACGGATTTGCCTCTTCCGACGTGCTGGAGCGGCTGCGGGGCCGTTAAGACCTGTTTTCAGCGCTTAAATGACCAAAAACCGCGATTCGAAACCACGATTCGGCAGGAGCCTTGACGCTGGGCCTGGAACCTCGGTTTATGGGATGTGAAATCTGCCCGCTTGCGGCCCGATTCCGCTGCTATATTTGACGCTTCACGATCCATTTGCGACCGAGCCGGATGCGAAAGCCAACGTCCTTCTTGCGCGTGTTTACCGAGACCGGGCCACTGGTGGCGCTGGCGGTTGCGATCGCGCTTCTGATCGGGATCGTGGGACCCGCGTCGGCGCAGTTTTTCAATTTCGGCGGCTTTGGCGGGCCGCCGCAGCGGCAAGCGCCGCAGCGCGGCTGGTTCGGCGGCGATATCTTCTCGCCATTCCAGCAGCAGGCCCCGCAGGCGCCGCGCCAGGATTTCTCACGCGCGCCCGCGCCTGCCAAGCGAGACACGGTGCCGGAACGTAACGTTCTGGTGCTCGGCGACGCCATGGCCGACTGGCTCGCCTATGGCCTGGAAGACGCCTATTCCGAGCAGCCCGACATGGGCGTGATCCGCAAGCACAAGACCGTCTCCGGCCTGATCAAGTATCAGCCGCGCGGCGAGCCCGCCGATTGGACCGCGGCCGCCAAGGGCATCCTCGCCACCGAAAAGCCCGATGCCATCGTCGTCATGCTCGGCCTCCACGACCGCCAAGCCATCCGCGAGGCGGTCACCGAGAAGAAGACCGACAAGAAGGAAGACAAGAAGGACGCGCGCGGCAAGACAGATACCAAGACAGATACCAAACCGGCGGAGGCAAAGAAGCCGGAAGGCTCGGCTGACACGGCAAAGCGCGACGATAAGCCGGCCGATGCCGAATTGTCGCCTGACGATGCAGCCGATAACGACACGCCACAAAACGCCGCACCCGCGCGATCTGGCGGCGGACTTTACGAATTCCGCGACGAGCGCTGGGTCGAGCTCTACACCAAGAAGATCGAAGAGCTGATCGGCGTGCTGAAATCCAAGGGCGTCCCGGTGTTGTGGGTCGGCCTGCCGGCGATCCGCGGGCAAAAGGGAACGGCCGACATGCTGTTCCTCGATGCGCTGTATCGCGACGGCGCCGGCAAGGCTGGCATCACCTATGTCGATATCTGGGATGGCTTTGTCGATGAAGCCGGCCGGTTCCTGCAGAAGGGTCCCGACTTCGAAGGCCAGATCCGCCAGCTCCGCACGGCCGATGGCGTCTTCTTCACCAAGCCCGGCGCCCGCAAGCTCGCGCATTATGTCGAGCGCGAGGTCACGCGCCTGCTGGCTGCCCGCTCCGGGCCGATCGCGGTGCCGATCGAACCGGCAACGCCGGAGGCCAATGTCGCGCCCGGCCAGCCGGCGCCGCGTCCGCTTGCCGGACCGGTCATGCCGCTGGTGGCCTCTTCCGTCGGCACCGATCAATTGCTCGGCGGTCCCGGCTCGCGTCCGGCAGCGGTCGATGCGCTCGCCGCGCGCACGCTGGTGAAGGGTGAAGCGTTGGCCGCGCCGGCCGGCCGCGCCGACGACTACATATGGCCTCGTCGCGAGATCGGCCGCGAGCCGGCGAAGGGCGATACGCCGATGGCGGCCACCTCACCGAGCGGAACCGCGGCAGCCGCCCCGCCACAGAAGCAGCTTTTACTGCCGCCGCCGCAGCAAACGCTGCAGCAACAGAAGAGACCACTGCCGCCGCCGATGCAGATCCGCCCGGCGCAAAACAACGGTCCATCGCTACGTGACTTCTTCGGCGGCTTCGGTGCGGCGCCGCGGCCGCCTGCACCACCCGCGGCTGCGCCGCCGCGTGGACCCGCTGCTCTTCCGGGCGCGCCGCGGCCGCCGGGCAATGTCGGGCGCTCGGCAGAGGTTCCGCCGGGCAATTTCACGCGATGATTTAGATGGTCCTCACCATGGTGAGGAGCGCGTCTTCGCGCGTCGGCGGACGATGCTTCACATCGCCGCGCGAACCATGAAGCCGCGATGCCGCCCTCCTTCGAGACGCGGCCAAGAGGCCGCTCCTCTCAGGATGAAGTTAGCCGTAATAGCGCCAGCGCGGTGGCGGGCGGCGCGGCGGGCGGGTCATCAACAGCGCCAGCGCAAAGCCAATTCCGGCTGCGACCAACAGCGCACCGAGCGGATTTTCCTGCACGGTTTTCGCTACCGTCTGCTGGCCGCTACGAATGGTTTCGCCGCTGTGCTCAATGGCGTCCTTGGCATAGCTGACGGCGGTGTCAGTGGCGTCGCGAGCGGCGTCCTTGGCCTGGCCGTAGAGATTTTGCACGGTGCCCGCCGCTTCGCGCACGCGGCCCTCGGCTTGCGTCTTCGCATCGCCAGCCATGTCGCCGACGGTGCTTTCGACCTTACCCGCAAAATCCTGGGCCGAGCCTGCAATCCGATCCTTGTCCATCGCGGTCACTCCTGTTTTCCGAGGACGTAACCGGAGAGACCCCGTTCGGGTTCCTACCGCGATCGAAACGCACTTCTAATCAAGATGCCGGGCTTACAGGATCAGACCACCGTCGACCACGATGGTCTGGCCGATGATGTAGGGCGCAAGCGGCGAGGCCAGGAACAGCGCGGCACCGGCCATGTCGGCCGGCGTGCCGAGCCGCTTCAACGGGATCCGCTCGAGCGCGCCTTCGAGGCGTTTCGGATTGGCGGTGGTCGCCTTGGTCATCTTGGTGTCGACCAGGCCGGGCGCGATGCCGTTGACGCGGATGCCATCCCCGGCCCACGCCTCGCCGAGCGTGCGCGTCAACCCGACCGCGCCGGTCTTCGAGGCGTTATAGGCCGGATTGCCCATGGTCGAGTGATAGGCGGCGGTCGAACTGACGATGATGAGCGCGCCTTTGCTGGCGCTCAGCATCGCGTGGAATTTGGTCGCACAGGCCATCAGGCTCATCAGGTTGACTTCAACCACCTTGCGAAAGCCATCCATCTCGAATTCGCCGCGGCGGTAGATCACCGCGCCCTGCGCCAGCACCAGCACGTCCAGTTTCGTGAAGGATGGGCTGGAAGGATTCAATGGCCTGCGCGTTGCTGACGTCGAGCTGAAAATACTCCAGCCCGTCAAGAAGCGAGCCTTCGTCGGGCGAATAGTCGGCGGCGCTTTCGCGGGTACCGCAAACGGCGACACGCGCGCCCTTGGCACTAAACGCCTGCGCGATGCCATTGCCGATCCCGCTGGAGCCGCCGACCACCAGCACCTGCCTGCCGCTGAAATCCAGTTCGCTCATCCCTGCGATCCTCCCTTGTGTTCTAGTTCAATCTTCGTCGAGGAATTTGACCATCAGGACGTGGTCATAATATCGCCCGTCATGCTTGAGGCCCCTCTTTTCATAGCCGTATTCGACGAAACCCGCGGCGCTGTAAAGGCGGCGCGCGCCTTCATTCTCACTCACCACAGTCAGTTGAACCATCTCCACGCGTCCGCGTGCATGGTCGAGTACCGCCGCAACGAGCTTCTTGCCGAGCCCCAAGTTTCTTGCAGTGTCTCGAACATACATGCCCCAGAGGGTCGCCCGATGCGCTTGCTTCGTACCTTCCTGCGCAGCATAGGCCGCGACGCCTCCGAGCGTCTCCTCCATGAAAGCGCCGAAGATGGCGGTACGGCCAAGGACGGCTTCGAACCACGACAGCGGTAACGCGCTTTCCTTCTCAAACGTGCTGCCGAAGGCTTCCGGATTTCGCTGCAGGCCTTCCAGCCGGATATCCCTGAACAGCGCAGCGTCCGAAGGCTCCAGGCGGCGGATCTGCAGGCCGCGAATATTCGTCACGTTTGCACCTCGCTCGGCTCGTTTGACCTGTCTGCGGATCGGTGCCAGCCTTGTCAATCCTGCAACGCGCACCTCGCATCTTTGTCCGGATCCGCCATGTCAGATTTCAAAGAGCTCAGTCGTTCGGTCAAAGGTTTGACCGTTCTCGTCACCGGTGCTGCCAGCGGCATGGGCCGCGCGACCGCGCTCGTGTTCGCGGCCGAGGGCGCCAACGTCGCGGTTACCGATTTAAACGCCGAGCTTACCCAGGTGGTTGCCAGCGAAATCGCAGCAAATGGCGGCGCGGCGAAAGCGTGGACGCTCGACGTCGCGAAGCCCGACGACATCATCAAGGTGGTCAATGAGGTTGCCGCACATTTCGGTGGACTCGACATCGTCATCAACAATGCCGGCATCTCCGTGCACGTGGCGATCGACGAGGAAGGTTATGAAGCAGCCTGGGACAAGGCGCTGGCCGTGATGCTGAGCGCGCATCCACGTATCATCCGCGCCGCGTTGCCGCATTTGCGCCGATCGAACTGCCCGCGGATCGTCAATATCGCCTCCACCGAGGCGCTCGGCGCGACCGCGCTACACAGCCCCTACTCGGCAGCGAAAGCCGGCGTCACCGGCTTGACGCGCTCGCTCGCCGTCGAGCTCGGCCGCGAAGGCATCACCGTGAACTGCATCTGCCCGGGCCCGATCCGCACCGCGATCACCGAGCGGATTTCCGAAGAGCACAAGACGATCTATGCCAAGCGCCGCACCGCACTCGGCCGCTACGGCGAGCCGGAGGAAGTGGCGCACATGACGCTGAGCCTCTGCCTGCCGGCGGCTTCGTTCCTGACCGGCGCGGTGATCCCGGTCGATGGCGGCTTGATGGCGCGGAATGCGTAGCGGGCATGCGTCCGCGGCGTTGACTTGGACATTTCGGCGAGTAATTTTTCTTACAAACAGAGCGGGCAAAACCGCCCGCCGCGCTTTCGGGAGAGACGCCATGGTGATCGCAATCCGGCAATTGCATCCGCATTTTGTCGGCGAAGTATCCGGGCTTGATCTGCGACAACCCCTGACGCCGCAGGAAGCAGCCGACGTCGAAGCCGGCATGGACAAGTACGCCGTGCTGCTGTTCCGCAACCAGGACATCACGGACGAACAGCAACTCGCATTTGCGCTGAATTTCGGCAAGCGCGAAGACGCTCGCGGCGGCAATATCGTCAAGCCTCAGGATTCGCGCCTCTCGACCGGCCTCAACGACGTCTCCAATCTCGGCAAGGACGGCAAGCCGTTGCCGCGCGACAGCCGCGCGCATCTGTTCAACCTCGGCAATTGCCTGTGGCACTCCGACAGCTCGTTTCGTCCGATCCCGGCGAAGTTCTCGCTCTTGTCGGCGCGGGTGGTGAATCCGAAGGGCGGCAACACCGAATTCGCCGACATGCGCGCGGCCTATGACGCGCTCGACGACGACACCAAGGCCGGGATCGAGGACCTGATCTGCGAACATTCGCTGATGTATTCGCGCGGCTCGCTCGGCTTCCTGGATTATACCGACGAAGAAAAAGAGATGTTCAAGCCGGTGCTGCAGCGGTTGGTGCGGACGCATCCGGTGCATCGCCGCAAATCGCTGTATCTGTCATCGCACGCGGGCGCGATTCTGGGCATGAGCATGCCCGAGGCGCGGTTATTGCTGCGCGACCTGACCGAGCACGCCACGCAGAAGGAATTCGTCTACGTCCACAAATGGACCGTGCATGACCTCGTGATGTGGGACAACCGCCAGACCATGCACCGGGTGCGGCGCTACGACCAGTCGCAGCCCCGCGACATGCGCCGCGCCACGGTTGCCGGTACCGAGCCGACGGTGACGCAGCAGGCCGCGGAGTAAGTAGCCACAAAAATCGGTGTCGTCCCTGCGAACGCAGGGACCCATAACCACCGGCTTCGGTTGTTTTGAACGGCAACTGCCCCATCGGCTCACGGATGGGCCGCGGCGTATGGGTCCCTGCGTTCGCAGGTACGACAACTAAGCGTGCCCGGCCTCGTTCGACAGCATGCCGGGGTCGATGCCGATCTTGCGCAACGCGCGTAGATATTTGTCGTCGACGTCGTCGCCGAAGATCAGATCCGGGTCGGCGTCGCAATGCAGCCAGCCATTGTGCTGGATCTCGTCCTCGAGCTGCCCGGGCGCCCAGCCGGCGTAGCCGAGCGCCAGGATCGCGTGCTTCGGCCCGGTGCCCTTGGCGATCGCCTTGAGGATGTCCACCGTCGCGGTCAGGCAGATGCCTTCGTCGATGTTCAGCGTCGCGTCCTTGATGAAGAAATCGCTCGAATGCAGGACAAAACCGCGGCCGGTATCGACCGGACCGCCCTTCAGCACCTGCATGGTCTCGGCGTTTTCCGGCAGTGTGATCTGGTCGGCCTTCTCGATGATATCGAGCTGCACCAGCAGCCCTGGAAAATCGATGCTGCCGGCCGGACGGTTGACGATGATGCCCATCGCCCCTTCCGACGAGTGCGCGCACATGTAGATGACGGAGCGCTCGAAACGCGGATCGCCCATGACCGGCATGGCGATCAGCAGCCGGCCGTCCAGATAGCCCTCGCCGGACGAATTATCGCCAAAGCCAGCGGTTTTGCGGCGGACAGGCTTCGATGTCTTGCCTTCAGGGCTCATCCGCAAAGGCCTTTCTCTTGCAGGTTCATATCCTGATATCGGGTGCGGTTTCTGTCAATCAAGCTTCCGGCATCATTCGGCTGCCGATCACACGCAATTCAATGGTTTGCCTCGAAACTTGCCTGTAAAGACGTGCCATGAGCGTACTAGTTCCCCTGCGCGCCGCACTCGGCGTCGCCGCCTTGAGTGTCGCGTGTGCGGCGTCGGAGGTTCGCGCCCAGGATGCCTCGCCGTGGCAACACGACGCCCATTCCGCGGTGCGGTTGCTGGCGGGATCACGCAGCGGCGCGGTGTTGCTCGGCGGCGTAGCCATCCAGTTGCAGCCGGGATGGAAGACCTATTGGCGGACGCCCGGGGATTCCGGCGTGCCACCCCGCTTCGACTTCTCCAAATCCGACAATGTCGAAGCTGTGACGGTGCTGTGGCCGGCACCGATGAAATTCGACGACGGCGCAGGCGGCACTGCGCTGGGATACAAGCAACAGGTCGTGCTGCCGTTGCGGATCGTCGCCAAGAATGCCGACAAGCCGGTGACGCTGCGCACCCACATCAGCTACGCGGTTTGCGAAAAGCTCTGCATTCCCGTCGAAGCCCATGCCGAACTCGCTTTTGCCAGCGTGGCAAGCACCGAGGACGGCACCCTGTCCGATGCGCTCAATGCGGTGCCAAAGCCGGCCAATGTCGGGGACCCCAATCCGCTGACCATCCGCGACGTCAAGCGCGAGGGAAAGAACGTGCTGGTCGACGTGACCGCGCCCGAGGCCAGGGAGGTCAACCTGTTCGCCGAGGGGCCGACGCCCGACTGGGCGTTGCCGGTTCCCAAGCTCGTGGAGCAAGGCCCGCCCGGCGTCAAACGCTTTGCCTTCGAACTCGACGGCCTGCCGCCCGGCGCCAGTCCGGAAGGCGCCGCACTCAAACTGACGCTGGTCGGCGGCGACCGGGCCTACGAGTTCAACGTCAGTTTGAATTGACGCGACCTGCCGACCCTGCGGACGTGCTCAGCCGCGCCACGATGCCGCAAGGTGTTTCCACCCGGTGCAGCGACGCTTTCCAGTCAAAGGAGAGCCGGCGCCTGGCAGCTCTCCTCTTCAGCAACGTGTGTCCTCCTAGCTCTTCTGGCCGCTCATCTGCTGAGCGCGCATATAGCTCTTGCAAGCGCTACGCATGTCGCCCTTTGACATGGCGGCATTCGCCGCACCCATCTCTTTCATCATCGCAAATTTGCCGGGGCTATCAGGCATAGCGTTACCGGACGCGACGAGCTTGGCCATGTTTTCGCTTGTGCAACCCGTCTTCTGGGCAGAAGCCTTCTGGGCAGAAGCCGGGCTGACAGCCAGCGCGGTGGTGATCGTTACGGCGGTGACAAGCAGTAGTTTCATATCTTTCCTCCCCGGCCGCACCATGCGGCCGAAGCTCAAGTTATAAAAAGCCAGAAAAGTTCCGCCAACCCCCGGGGCCAACCGGCATGAAGCTACGAAACCGGGGATACCTGCACGGCTGGCGGGGGCCTGTGGGTCGGTATGGGATCGGGCGCGTTGATGACGTAGAGCGCGCCGGCCACCAGCATGATGGCAGCGATCACCAATCCCAACATGGCCAAGACCAGATCGTTCGGGTCATCCATCTCGCGGCCCGGACATGCGGGCGTTCGGGTGCGATGGCAGCCATCGCCTTTGGCTATCCGCGCGAGCGCCTGCAATGAATAACGGCGGGTCCGAAGACCTTTGGCTATCCGCGACATGCGCCGTTGTGAACGGCGGGCGATGGCTCCGCGGCATCAAACGACGGCTCAGCTGTTTTGTTCCTGACTTCGTCGTTTCGCAGCTTCAGGCGACAGCACACCCAACCGAATCTTAACGAATGGTTGATACATCCGATCGTCGCCGCCGCCTCGCGGCACGTTTCGGGGATGTACTGTTGTGGCCGTAATGGATTCGCAATCCGCAACCGCTCCGCCTGGTGGCGTGATCGCGCGCCTGCGTGCGCTGCTTGGCGGCTCCAGTGAAGCCTCCGTTACAAGGCGGCTGGCCGGCACGATCTTCGTGATCCGCGTCTTCAGCGCAGCGCTTGCCTATTTCTCGCAGATCCTGCTGGCGCGCTGGATGGGTGGCTCGGACTACGGCGTCTACGTCTATGTCTGGACCTGGGTGCTGCTGCTCGGCAGCATGATGGATTTCGGCATCTCGGCATCCGCGCAGAAGCTCATTCCGGAATATCGTACACGCGGCGAACATGCGCTGCTGCGCGGCTTTCTCTCCGGCAGCCGATGGATGACGTTCGCAGTCTCCTCCATCGTCTCGCTGCTGCTGGCGGGCGCGGTGAAGGGATTGTCGCCGTGGATCGACGGCAACGCGATCGTTCCCCTCTACATCGGTTGCCTGACACTGCCGGCATTCGTCGTCGCCAACACCCAGGACGGTATCGCCCGCTCGCACGACTGGATGCGGCTTGGCCTGGTGCCGCAGTTCATCGCGCGCCAGTCGCTGATCATTGGCCTGACCGCCGGCGCCTTCGTGCTCGGCTTCAATCTTGGCGCCACCGCCGCGATGTGGGCCAGCGCCGCGGCGGTATGGATCGCGATGATCGGCCAGATGATCGTGCTCAACCGCAAGCTCGGCGGCCACATCGAACCCGGCCCCCGGGCCTACGACTTCCGCGGCTGGCTCGCGGTCTCGCTACCGATCCTGATGGTGGAGAGCTTTTATCTGCTGTTGTCATACACCGACGTACTGGTGCTACAGCAATTCCGCCCCTCGGAAGAGGTCGGCATTTATTTTGCCGTGATGAAGACGCTGGCGCTGGTCTCCTTCATTCACTACGCGATGGGGGCTTCGACTGCGCATCGCTTTGCCGAGTATCACGCGCAGGGCGACAAGCCGCGGCTGTCGGCCTATGTGGCGCATGCGATCCAGTGGACGTTCTGGCCGTCGCTCGGCGCGACCATTCTGCTGCTGGCGCTGGGCAAGCCGCTATTGTGGCTGTTCGGACCGCAGTTCGTCGTCGGCTATGACATCATGTACATTGCAGCGATTGGCCTTGTGGTGCGTTCCGCCATCGGCCCGGTCGAGCGGCTCCTGAATATGCTCGGCCATCAGCACATCTGCGCGCTGGCCTATGCACTCGCCTTTGTCATGAACGCTGTGCTGTGCGTCGTCCTGGTGCCCCACTTCGGCGGCCATGGCGCGGCAGCGGCGACCTCGATCTCGCTGACGTTCGAGACGGCGCTGCTGTTCTGGATCGTGCGCCGGCGGCTCGGACTACATGTGCTGGCGTTCGGGAAGCGCTGATCCTGGAGGCCACTGGAGCGGTTGGAAGACGGCCTTTGCAAAATTTCGCAAAGCATGAAGCTCGTCTATTCAAGACGAGCGCTCGCTGATCTCGATGGAATTTCGGCCTATTACGCGGCCTTACGCAAGCTCCGCGATAGCTGATTCCGTCGGACGACGGCTGAAAGATGTCATCGACCGCATTTGCGGCGCCCCTGATTCTGCTCCGAGAGTCTCGCAGAGATCTCCGTGTCGTAACCGTCCTGCGTTATCCGTTCCGGATTTTCTATCGTGCGCAAGGACCCGATCGATATCCTGCACATCCGACATACGTCGCGACGGCCCGTTAACGAGGTTGACCAGTAGGGCACCGCCAGGCGGCCGACAGCATCGGCGAGGCAGGACACCGGTTTCGCTCTGCACCGCCAAATTGGGGAAAATAACCACCGGATTCCGATGTGCGCATGAAATATTCTTATTTCACCCGATGCGCCGCCATCGATAGGACGTTTATCCCCTGCGTTGATATATACTCGCACATGCCAAATGGAACTTGCACCCGGAAATGATTGATCCACTTTATGTTGCGTCGGGATTCGGCGTCGGCTTGCTGGTCGGAATGACCGGTGTCGGCGGTGGCTCGCTGATGACGCCGTTGCTGATTCTACTATTCGGCATCCACCCGTCGACCGCTGTCGGCACCGACCTTCTATATGCCGCGGCCACCAAAACGGGCGGCAGCCTGGTGCATGGCTTTGCACGCAGTATCCACTGGCCGGCAGTGATGCGCCTTGCCAGCGGCAGCATCCCGGCAAGCGTCGTTACCTTGCTCGTGCTGTGGCAACTCGAGCTCAAGGGGGAGGCCGCGCGCAGCCTGGTCAATCTGGTGCTGTGCTTCGCGCTCCTCCTCACGGCGACATCGTTGATCTTCCGCAGGGCGATCATGGATCACTATCGCCGCCGCATGGAAGGGTTCGATGCCGCGGCGACCGGCCGCGCCACCGTGATGGTCGGCGTGGCGCTTGGTGTGCTGGTCTCGATTTCATCCGTAGGTGCCGGCGCAGTCGGCGTCACCGCGCTCTTGCTGCTCTATCCGCGCCTGCCGATGGCGAGCATTGTCGGCTCCGACATCGCGCATGCGGTGCCGCTGACATTGGTAGCCGGCATCGGACACTGGGCGCTGGGTTCGGTCGATTGGGCGCTGATGAGTGTGCTGTTGATCGGATCGCTGCCCGGCATCGTGATCGGCAGCTACTGCGCGGTTCGCGTGCCGGAGACGGTGCTGAGGGTGGTGCTGGCCTCAGTCCTGATTCTGGTGGCCAGCAAGCTCGGCTTCAACGAGCTGCATTTTTCTCAGAGCATCGCAGCCGTGACCGGGAGCGTCGCCCATTAGCGCGTTTTCCAGCGAAGTGGACACCGGTTCGCGTCAAGAAAACGCGTCAAAACAAAAACCCAGAGCCGGTTCTGATTGAATCAGAACCGGCTCTGGGCGCGCTTCCCGGGCCGTTCGAAATTCCTCGTTCGCAATTGCTATGCAGCGGTCCATCCGCCGTCGATCGACAGATTGGCGCCGGTGATCTGGGCGGCATCGTCGCTGCACAGGAATATCGCCAGTGCGGCGACCTGTTCGGAGGTCACGAACTCCTTGGTCGGCTGCGCCTCCAGCAACACGTCGTTGATGACCTGCTCCTTAGTCAGGTTGCGCGCTTTCATGGTGTCGGGAATCTGCTTCTCCACCAGTGGCGTCCAGACGTAACCGGGGCTGATGCAGTTGCAGGTGATCTTGAACGTCGCAAGCTCCAGCGCCACCGTCTTGGTGAGGCCGGCAATGCCGTGCTTGGCCGAAACGTAGGCCGCCTTGAACGGCGACGCCACCAGCGAATGCGCGGAAGCCGTGTTGATGATACGGCCCCAGCCGCGCTTCTTCATGCCGGGGACAGCGGCACGGATGCCGTAGAACGCCGACGACAGGTTAATCGCAATAATGGCTTCCCACTTCTCGGGCGGAAACTCCTCGATCGGCGACACGAACTGGATGCCGGCATTGTTTACGAGGATATCGACCGAACCAAACGTCTTCTCGCCAAGCGCGACCATTTCGGCAATCTCGGCGGGCTTGGTCATGTCGGCGGGCGAGTGCACGGCGCGGACCTTGAAGTCGGTCTCGATGCCGGAACGCTCGCGCTCAATATCGGCCGGCACGCCCATGCCGTTGAGGACGACATTGGCACCGGCGGCGGCAAAAGCGCGCGCGTAAGCCAATCCGATGCCGCTTGTCGAGCCGGTCACGACAGCGGTCTTGCCTTTTAACGTACCCATTCCATTCACTCCTGCTTGCCTGCGGCGGTCTTCGAAACATCCGCCGTCATATCGTAGGCCATCATGGTCTGGCCGGATTGCGGACGCTCCAACACATCCTTGTGACGCATCGACAGATGAACGTCGCGGACGCCTGCGTTCCAGTGTTCGACCATGGCGACATGCGAAAAGTCGTAATCCTTGGATGACGTTTCGTAGTTCTTGCTCTTGTAAATCAGATGCACGACGGTGACGGTGTTTTCCTTGGCCGCGTTGCAGAGAACTGCCACCGACGGATCGTTCTTGAGATCATCGGGCAGCTTTTCGAGCAGCTCGCGCAGCGCCTTCCGCGCGTTGTGCACCTGCTTGTTCTTGTCGGTAGCCATCCGGGTGCGGCTGGAATAGCGGATGTCCTTTTCCCGCTCCGCGGCCTCCAGCAGCGACGTCGGCAATTCGCCGCGCGCGCTGAACAAATCGACCTGAAAGATCAGGAGATCGCGATTGGTCTCCTCGCCCAGCACGTAATCAAGCGGCGTGTTGGAGGCGATGCCGCCGTCCCAGTAGTGCTCGCCTTCGATCTCGATGGAAGGAAAGCCGGGCGGCAGCGCGCCGGAGGCCATGATGTGCTCCGGGCCGATCTTCTTGCCGCGCTTCCTGAAATCGAAATTGTCGAAATATTTCAGGTTGCCCGAGGTTACCCCGACCGCGCCGACGCTGAGCCGCGTCTTCAGATCGTTGATGCGGTCGAAGTCGACCAGCCGCTCCAGCGTTTTCTTCAGCGGCGCAGTGTCATAATAGCTTTGCGATTGCCGGCTGCCCGGCGGCCACAAAGGGGCAGGCGGAATGCGCGGCGTGAAGAAGCCCGGTACGCCGAAGGTCGCAATCAGCGCGGCGCTGGTTTCGTTGAACAGCGAGCGCGCGCGGTCACCTGATGCGACAGGCTTCCATGGCACCGGAGATGACACCAGCTCCCAAAATTCCTTCAGCCGATCGACGCGCTTTTCGCCTTCGTTGCCGGCAATGATCGCGGCATTGACGGAGCCGATCGAAATGCCCGCGATCCATTCAGGTTCAAACCCCGAGCGGCACAGCGCCTGAAAGGCACCTGCCTGATAGGAACCGAGCGCGCCGCCGCCTTGCAGGACCAACACACGCTGCGCTTTGGCGGGCGTGGTTGCCGGCGCAGTATCGGAATAATCCATCGTGACCGTCGGCTAGTGGACAATGACCGGGGCACCGTGGCGGCAGTTCGCGACGGCGTCAATCAGGCAAGATCGAAGCCGGGATCACGCCGAGTTTATCGGCTTGTGAGACGTCGAAGCCCGAATCCGGCGTTGCCTCAGGTTGATGCAAGGATCAGCGTCCAGAACACTTTGTATTTGGTATTTGGAGAGTAAACTGCGGCGATGCCCAATTTTGTGACACCGTTCTTGAGCATATTGGCCTTGTGCGGCGGCGAGTCGCGCCAGCCGGAAAAGGCTTCCGCCATCGTGTGATAGCCGGCCGAGATATTCTCGACGGCAAGCTTCGCCGGATAGCCTGAGGCCCCCAGCCGCTTCTCCAGCGGGCCCTTCACATTGTGGTCCATCTTGTTGCGGGCCGCCATCGCCTGGGACTGCTGCTCCGCCAGCTTGATCAGATCGGGATCGACCACGACGGCGCCGAGGCCGTTGTTCTGGCGATATTGCGAGATCAGGATCGCTGCCGCCACAGGGTCGAGCGTGGCGCCGGGTTGGGCCATGTCGAGATACATGGCCGGTTGTTCCGGAATTTTGACGTCTGCCGAGCAGCCGGCAAGCAGCAATAGGCCGATAATGGCGGTGGTCGCCCGTTTCACTGAAAGAATCCCCCGAAGAGCCCCTAAGCCTGGACGGACGCTTGTTGCATACCAACCGTGGCTGAATGGTGAACGGGCCGTCGTTTCGACGTCATTCCTGCGCGGCAAAGATCCGGTAGCGGCGGGGTTGCAGGCTGATGATTTCGCCGGCCTGGAGTTCCCGGTCCCGGGGGGCGTCGATCTCGATCACGGTCTTGCCCTCCCCGCCCGTCAAGGCGATCTCCGCCCGCTGGATCGGGCCGAACGAGCGGACATGGCGCACCGCGCCCTCCAGCGAGCCGGTTCCGGCGGGCCCGATCTGCATGTCGTGGCGACGGACGAACAGCTTTGAGGCGCCGGAGGCCGCACCATCGGCGGCGATATTAAGCGGCCGGCCGCCGAGCCGCACCGAGCCGCCTGAGACCTCGACCGGCAGCACGATGGATTCGCCGATGAAGCCGTGGACAAAGGCGGTCGCCGGATTGTCATAGACATCGCCGGGCGTGCCGATCTGCTCGATGCGCCCCTTGTCCATCACCACCACGCGGTTGGCGACTTCCAGCGCCTCTTCCTGGTCGTGGGTGACGAAGATCGAGGTGACATGGATTTCGGAATGCAGCGAACGCAGCCATTGCCGCAGCTCTTTGCGCACCTTCGCGTCGAGCGCGCCGAAGGGCTCGTCGAGCAGGAGAATGCGCGGCTCGATCGCAAGCGCGCGGGCGAGCGCAATGCGCTGCCGCTGGCCGCCCGACAACTGGCTGGGATAGCGGTTTGCCAGCCAGTCGAGCTGCACCAGGTCGAGCAATTCCTTGACGCGGGCACGGATCGTGGCCTCGTCCTTGCGGACGGCGCGCGGCTGCACGCGCAGGCCAAAGGCGACGTTCTCGAACACCGTCATGTGGCGGAACAGCGCGTAGTGCTGGAACACGAAGCCGACGTGGCGCTCGCTGGCGCCGTGTCCCAGCGCATCCTCGCCATCGATCCGTACCTCGCCTGCATCGGGCCAGTCGAGGCCTGCGATAATCCGCAGCAGCGTGGTCTTGCCCGAACCGGATGGCCCAAGCAGTGCCAGCAATTCGCCCTTGCCGACCTTCAAATCGACATTGTCGAGGGCTGCGAACGCGCCGAATTTCTTGACGATGTTTTTGACTTCAATGGTCACTTGGATTGTCCCTTGGAATCTGTCCTTCGTCGTCCAGACGCTGCTCGAGAACGGTCTTCACGACCAGCGTGATCAGGGCCAGCATCGCCAGGAGCGAGGCAATCGCAAACGAGGCTACGAATTGATATTCATTATAGAGGATCTCGACCAGTAGCGGCATGGTGTTGGTCTCGCCGCGGATATGGCCCGACACCACCGACACCGCGCCGAACTCGCCCATGGCGCGCGCATTGCACAGCAGTACGCCATACAACAGGCCCCATTTGATATTGGGCAGAGTGACGCGGAAGAAGGTCTGCAGGCCTGACGCTCCCAGCGAGATCGCAGCTTCCTCCTCCTGCGTGCCCTGCTCCTGCATCAGCGGGATCAGCGAGCGGGCCACAAACGGAAACGTCACGAAGATGGTCGCGAGCGCAATGCCGGGCACAGCGAACAGAGTATGGACGTTGTGGGCCTGCAGCCAGGTGCCCCAATAGCCCTGCGCGCCGAACAGCAGCACGAAGACGAGGCCCGAAATGACCGGACTGACCGAGAACGGCAGGTCGATCAGCGTGACCAGGAAGGTCTTGCCGGGGAAATCGAACTTTGCGATCGCCCAAGCCGCGATCACCCCGAACAGCAGATTGAGACCGACCGAAATCGCCGCCACCAGCAGGGTCAGCCGGATTGCCGACAGCGCCTCCGGCTCGGCCAGCGCGGCGAAATAGGCACCGAAGCCTTTCGACAAGGCCGATGCGAACACCACAACCAGCGGCAGCACGACAAAGATGGTGAGGAAGCTTACGGCAAGCGCGACGATGACGAAGCGGACCGGCCCCGGCTCTGTCCGAAAATCATTGGGTGAAGCAATCGCCCGCGGACGCTCGCGAGCTTCGCGGCGCGACAGCGAGGAAATGGCCGCCCCCGCCGTTGACGCGTAGGCCTTTAGCGGCGCCTCCGGAGTCACAAAGCTCGTTTGCGTCGACATCGATCGGCTCTCAATGCGCGGGAATGCGGATTTGCGCCCAGCGTTGCAGGCGATTGACGGCAAAGATGATCACGAACGAAGCCAGCAGCATGACGACGGCAATCGCCGTCGCATCGGCGTAGCGAAATTCGGATAACCGGATCACGATCAGCAGTGGCGCGATCTCCGATACATTGGGCAGATTGCCGGCGATGAAGATCACCGACCCGTATTCGCCGACCGCGCGCGCGAATGCCAGCGCAAAGCCGGTCAGCAGCGCTGGAATCAGGCTCGGCAAAATCACCCGGAACACGGTGTGCCAGCGGTTGGCGCCGAGGCTTGCGGCCGCTTCCTCGATTTCCGGATCGAGATCGATCAGGACGGGCTGAACCGTCCGCACCACGAAGGGGATGCCGATAAAGACCATCGCGATAAAGATCCCGATCGGCGTGAACGCCACCTTGATGCCGAGTTCAGCCAGCGGCGCGCCGAGCCATCCCTTCTGTGCGAACAATTGCGTCAGCGCCACACCCGCAACCGCGGTCGGCAGCGCAAAGGGAATATCGACGATAGCATCGAAAATTCGCCGGCCCGGAAAGCGGTAGCGCACCAGCGCCCACACGATGATGGTGCCCATCACCAGGTTGACGCAGGCTGCGGCAAAGGAGAGACCGAACGAAATCTTCAGCGCATTCAGCGTGCGGCGACTGGTGAGAATTTCCCAGAACTGCGCCGGCGAAAGCTCGAGCGTCTTGAGGAACAGGCCGGCGAGGGGAATGAGGATGATAACGGAGAGCCACGTCAGCGTCAGGCCCATGGTGAGACCAAACCCTGGCAGGCTGCTTTGCCGCGCGACCGCTGTGTTCACAAATCCCCCTGCTTCCGCTACGGCCGCCCGTTGGCCAGATCAGTTCTTGTAAATCTGGTCGAAAATGCCGCCTTCGCCGAAGTGATCTTTCTGCGCCTTGGTCCAACCACCAAAAACTTCGTCGATCGTAAAAAGTTCGACCTTGGCGAAGGATTTTTCATGCTCCTTCGCAATTTCCGCATCGCGCGGACGATAGGAATTGCGCGCGGCGATTTCCTGGCCTTCCTTGGTATACCAATACTTCAGATAGGCTTCGGCGACGGCTCGCGTGCCTTTTTTATCGGCAACCCTGTCGACGACCGAGACCGGAGGCTCAGCGAGAATCGACAATGGCGGCGCCACGATCTCGAACTTGTCCTTGCCGAATTCGCGCTGCGCCAGGAACGCCTCGTTCTCCCACGCCAGCAACACGTCGCCGACGCCGCGCTCGACGAAAGTTACGGTCGAGCCGCGCGCGCCAGTATCGAGCACCGGCACGTTTTTGAAGAGATCGGCGACGAACTTCTTCGCCTTGTCGGCGGAACCGAATTTCTTTTCGGCAAAGCCCCATGCCGCCAGGTAATTCCATCGCGCGCCACCCGAAGTCTTCGGGTTCGGCGTAATCACCTGCACGCCGGGCTTGATCAGATCGTCCCAATCCTTGATCGCTTTTGGGTTACCCTTGCGCACCAGGAATACGATCGTCGAAGTATACGGCGATGCATTGAGCGACAGGCGCTTCTGCCAATCCGGCGCCACCAGCCCCTTCGCAGCGATGGCGTCGATGTCATAGGCCAGCGCCAGCGTGACAACATCGGCCTGCAGCCCGTCGATTACCGCGCGCGCCTGCGAGCCCGAGCCGCCATGCGACTGCTTGATCTCGACGCTCTTGCCGTTCTCTTTCCGATAGGCCGCCGCGAACGCCTTGTTGAAATCGGCGTACAGCTCGCGCGTCGGATCGTAGGACACGTTGAGCAACGTGTAGTCGGCAGCGAAGGCCGAACTCGCCCAGAGCAATCCGGCAACAAGCGGCAGAATGCGACGGATCATCGTTGATCTCCATTCGGCTTGACGAAGCATATCATCAACCACGAATGCATAAGTCGCGACGAAAGGCCGCTTAGTCAATGAAACCACATTTCAATGTTTGCGGTTCCGCGGCTTCCTTGTCCTATGAAGTCCGGACTCTAGGAAGTTTTGGTCGTATGGATGCCGCATTCCGTCTTGGGCCTGCCGCGCCAGCGACCGGCGCGGGCGTCCTCGTCCGGCGCCGTGCGGCTCGAACACGGCATGCACCCGACCGACAGGTAGCCAGAGGCGACCAGCGGATGCGGCGGCAATTTGGCGAGCTTGTAGATCGCCTCAATCTCTTCGCGCGACACGTTGGCAAACGGATTGAATTTCAGCTTATCGCCGTCGTCCTCGACAACGGGAATCTCAGCGCGCGCGCCGCCCTGAAAACGCTTGCGTCCGTTGATCCAGGCCGAGAACGGTTTGAGCGCCCGCGTCAGCGGCTCTACTTTACGGATACGGCAGCAGGCGTCGGGGTCGGAAAACCACAATTCACGATCGGGATCCTGGCGTGAGACCGCTTCAGCCAGCGGCTTGATCGAGCGGACGTCGCGGAGACCAAGCGCAGCAATCAGCGTATCGCGATAGGCGAGCGTCTCCTCGAACAGCCAACCTGTATCGAGGAAGATCACGGGAATCGCGGGATCGACGTCCGCCATCACCTTTAGCAGCGCCGCCGATTCCGTACCGAACGACGACACCAGCGCAAGCTGCGCGCGGCCGATGGTCTTCAGCGCGGTTTCAATGACATGCGCCGGCGAAGCGTCGCGCAAGGTATGGTCGAGCGTCTGCGCCGAATGAAGGATCGCTGGACCCGCAGCGACCACCTGCTGTGAAATCGTGCTCACTGGCCGGCACTCTCCGAATGACGCAACTGCATCCGCCGATTGAGCGCCGTGACGCGGCCATCGCCGGTCGGCTGGTAGAACACCGAATAGCGCTTCACGGTCTCGGCGAAGGCATCGGCGTCGGCATCCTTCTTCACCTCGAACGCGTCGAAGCCGGCACGCGACATGAACACGAACTGGTCGCGCAGCACCTGGCCGGTGGCGCGCAGCTCGCCGTCATAGCCATGCCGCTCGCGCAACAGGCGCGCCTGGCTGTAGGCACGGCCGTCGCGGAAGGTCGGGAATACCAGCGCGACGGCGGCCAAGCGATCGAGATGGGGCACGAGGTCGTCGACGGCACGGCTGTTCGGCCAGATCACGCCGGTTTTGCCGGCGCGCTTGAGAATGGCTTCCGGATCTTCGAGGAACCGCGCCGACGAAATGAGCACCGCTCCGTCGCCCGGCAATTCGGCGCCATCGGCAACATGGACGAACAGGTCGGTGGTGATTCTTCCGTTCTTAACGAGTGGCATAGACCCGCTCCTTGAATGGCTCGACGCCCAGACGCTTGACCGTATCGACGAACAGTTCTTCGGGACGGTCGCGGAGCGCGAGATAGGCTTCGACAATGTCTTCGATCACGTCGGCAACTTCCGCATAAGGGACAGCCGGGCCGATCAGCGCGCCCATCTGCGCGTTCTCGTCGGCGCGACCGCCGATCGTGATCTGGTAAAACTCCTCGCCGTTCTTCTCGACGCCGAGGATGCCGATGTGGCCGACGTGGTGATGGCCGCACGCGTTGATGCAGCCGGAGATGTTGATGTGCAGCCGGCCGATCATGTCGGCGGTGTCGTGGTTGGCAAAACGCCGGGTCAATTCCTGTGCGATCGGAATCGAGCGCGCGTTGGCGAGCGAGCAGTAGTCGAGCCCTGGGCAGGCGATGATATCGGTGACCAGATTGACGTTCGGCGTGGCGAGCCCGAGACGGTCGAGCGCCTTCCACAATTGCGGCAGGTCGCGCTTGGCAACATGCGGCAACGCCAGGTTCTGCTCGTGGCCGACGCGGATTTCGCCGAAGGAGTATTTGTCGGCGAGATCGGCGATCGCGTCCATCTGGTCGGCGGTGGCATCGCCGGGCGGGCCGCCCACCGGCTTCAGCGACAGCGTCACGATCGAGTAACCCTGCACCTTGTGCGGGGCCACCGAGTTCTTGCGCCAGCGCTCGAACAGCGGATCATGCGCGGCCTGCTTCAGCTCGTCCGGCATGTGCGGAAGCTTCTCGTAAGCCGGATAGGAGAAGCGCGAACGCACCTCCTCGATGACGGAATGGTCGAGGGTCAGGGCGCCGTGGCCCATCTGCCTCCATTCCTCGTCGACCTCACGTGCGAACTTCTCGATGCCGAGCTCATGCACCAGGATCTTGATGCGCGCCTTGTAGATGTTGTCGCGGCGGCCGTACTGGTTGTAGACGCGCAGGATCGCCTCGACATAGCTGAGAATGTCGCGGCCGGCTACGAACGGCTTGATGGTCTTGGCGATGAACGGCGTGCGGCCGAGGCCGCCGCCGACCAGCACCGCGAAGCCGGTCTCGCCGTCGGCGTTCTTGTGCAGGCGCAAGCCGATGTCATGGATCTTGATCGCGGCACGGTCGTGCTCGGATGCGGTGATCGCAATCTTGAACTTGCGCGGCAGGAACGAGAATTCCGGATGCAGCGTGGTGTGCTGACGCAGGATCTCCGACCAGATGCGGGGATCCTCGACCTCGCCGGGCGCGACGCCCGCCCATTGGTCCGAGGTGACGTTGCGCATGTTATTGCCCGAGGTCTGCATCGCGTGGATACCGACCTCGGCAAGCTCGGCCAGCGCATCGGGCAACTCGGCAAGCTTGATCCAGTTGAACTGGATGTTCTGCCGCGTGGTGAAATGGCCGTAACCGCGGTCGTAGCGGCGGGCAATATGGGCGAGCCGGCGCAACTGCTTCGACGACAACGTGCCATAGGGGATCGCGACGCGGAACATGTAGGCGTGCAATTGCAGGTACACGCCGTTCTGCAGCCGCAGCATCTTGAATTCGTCCTCGGTGAGTTCGCCCGAGAGGCGGCGCTTCACCTGATCGCGGAATTCCGAAACACGCTCGTTGATAAGCGTGCGGTCGAGTTCGTCATATGCATACATGATGGATCAGCCTTTAGGCCGGAAGAAGGTCGATGGTGAGACCCTTCGACCGGATGTGTTCGCGGAGATTGCCGGGCTTGACCACCCCGCCCTTGAGCTCGACCGGCGCGATATAGGCACCGACTGCGCCGACGTCATCAGCAGCGCTTTCGGCGAGCAACGCACGCGCATCGTCCGATGTGCTCACGATCGCAGCGTCGGACAGAGCGGTCGACCAACCCTGTTGTGCGGTCCGGTAGACCACGGCGCCATCCCAGGTGCGGTTGGCGGTCACTACCGACGGCCCGGTGATTCTGATTTTCTTTTGTTCGAGCGGAGAGGTCATTCGGCAGCATCCAATAGTTTTGAGATGACTTGATTGAGGTTGGACTGGCGCCACGGCGCGGAATGCGCGACGACGTCGCCGATGATGAGGACGGCGGGGCCGCCATCGATTTTTTCGACCAGCGCGGGAAGGTTTTCGAGCGTCCCGACCACGGCCTGCGCATCCGGCCGCGTTACGCGCGCGAACACGCCGACGGGCGTTTGCGGCAACCGGCCGGCAGCCAACAGGCCCGCGCGGACCGCCGGCGCGGCGGTCATGCCCATATAGACCACGATGGTCATCTTCTTGTCTGTCAGCACCGACCAGTCGACGTTCTCGGCATCCTTTGCCTTGTGCGCGGTCAGGAAAGTGATGCGCAGCGCTTCATGCCGATAGGTCAGCGGCACCTCGAACTGCGCGGCAGCGCCGAGGCCTGCGGTAATGCCCGGCACCACCGAATAGGCGACGCCTGCGGCGCGCAACACTTCGATCTCCTCGCCACCACGGCCGAAGATATAGGGATCGCCGCCCTTCAGCCGTACCGCGCGCTGTCCAGATTTTGCAGCCTCGATCAGCAGTTTGTTGATCGCATCCTGGCCGATGCCCGGCTTGCCGACACGGCGGCCAACGGGAATGCGCGAGGCGTCGCGGCGCACGCGATCGAGAATTTCCGGCGACACCAGCTCGTCGTAGAAAACCACGTCGGCATCCTGCAGCGCACGCAGCGCCTTGATGGTCAGCAGATCCGGATCGCCCGGCCCCGCACCGACCAGCGTCACCCTGCCCTCGGCCTTGCCGTCCTTGCTCGCGCCGGCGAAGACGGAGGGATCGGCGATTTCATTCAGCGCGGCTTCCGCCTCGGCCTTGCGCCCGGCCAGAACCAGCGCACCGATCGGACCGTCGATCACGCGCTCCCAGAAGCGGCGGCGCAGCGCAAATTCGGGAATGCGCGCATGCATCGATTTACGAAAGCTGCCGATGAGGGCGGCGAGATCGCCGATGCGCGCCGGCAGCACCGCTTCGATGCGCTCGCGCACGCGACGCGCAACCACCGGCGACGCGCCGCCGGTGCCGACGGCGACGACGACGTCGCCGCGATCGACGATCGCGGGAAAGATGAAAGTGGAATGAGCGAGATCGTCCATCACGTTGACGGGCAGACCGACCGCCTTCGCGCGCACTGACATCGCAACGCCGATATCACCAGCACCGGCGCAGAGCACTGCGATGACGCCTGAGAGATCGGCCGTGAGCGGATCGCCGGCTGCGCGTTCGATCCGTGCGGCAGCGGCCGCATCGAGTCCCGAAACGTCATGGCTGCCGTCGGTCGCATACCAGCGAATGTTTGCACCGGCCGATGCCAAGAGGCGCAGCTTCGCGCGCACGAGTTCGCCGGCTCCAACGAGCAGCACCACGCCGCTTTGCAGATCGAGAAACACGGGCAGAAATCGCATGCGAAACTCGCTTCCCCCACTTCGGGGTTGACTGGAATTATTTTCTATATATGTGTCGTTCAGCGCCCGCAAAGAGAAAATTTTTTCTTCTCTGTTGCATCGCGACTATAGAATTTTCGCCCACCAAGGCCAAGGCCCAGAGATGCATCTTCTCAACTCCGACTCCGCCAATGACCGGTTGCGTGGCGCCGACCGCAAAAGCGGCGCCACCGTCGAACAAATTTTCACCGATCGACGGCTGCCGCCGCCCTCGATGGATCATCTCGACGAGCTCGAGGCACAGAGCATCTACATTCTGCGCGAGGCGTTCGCGCGGTTGAAAAAACTCGCGCTGCTGTGGTCGCTCGGGAAAGATTCCAACGTGATGATCTGGCTGGCGCGCAAGGCCTTCTTCGGCCGCGTGCCGTTTCCGGCGCTTCACGTCGATACCGGCAAGAAATTTGCCGAGATGTACGCCTTCCGCGATCGCTTCGGAAAAGAGTGGGACCTCGATCTGAAGGTCGAACCCTGCCCGTCGATCGATGCCGTCGATCCAACGCTGCCGCCGGCCGCACGTTCGGCTGCCCGCAAGACCGAAGGGCTGAAGTGGGCACTGACCAAATATGGTTTCGACGGATTGATTGCCGGCATCCGCCGCGATGAGGAGGCCACGCGCGCCAAGGAGCGCGTGTTCTCGCCGCGCGGACTCGAAGGCGGCTGGGACGTGCGCGACCAGCCCCCGGAGTTCTGGGACCAGTTCAACGCATCAGTGCCGCAAGGCGCACATTTACGCGTCCATCCGATCCTGCATTGGACCGAGGCCGACATCTGGGCCTACACCAAGCGCGAAAACATTCCGATCATTCCGCTCTATCTCTCGAAGGACGGCAAGCGCTATCGCTCGCTGGGCGATCAGGACATCACCAATCCGGTAGCGTCGACCGCCTCCAGCATCGACGAGATCCTCGCCGAGCTCGACGGCACCAAGGTGCCGGAGCGCGCCGGCCGCGCGCTGGATCATGAAACCGAAGATGCTTTCGAGCGGCTGCGTGTCGCCGGCTATCTCTAACGGACATTTGCTGTGAGCGTTGCAATGAACATGATCCTGCCTGCCAGCGTTTCGGCAACACCGAACGGCACCACCCGCCCGCAAGTCCGCATCGTCATCGTCGGTCACGTCGATCACGGCAAATCCACGCTGGTCGGCCGCCTGCTGCACGAAACCGGCAGCCTGCCCGAGGGCAAGCTGGAGATGCTCAAAGCCGTCAGCGCACGACGCGGCATGCCGTTCGAATGGTCGTTCCTGCTCGATGCGCTGCAGACCGAACGCGACCAGGGCATCACCATCGACACCACGCAAATCCGCTTCCGCACCCGCTCGCGCGACGTCGTACTGATCGACGCGCCCGGCCATGCCGAATTCCTGCGCAACATGATCACCGGCGCCTCGCAGGCCGACGGTGCGGTGCTGATCATCGACGCGCTGGAAGGCGTACGCGACCAGACCCGGCGGCACGGCTATCTGCTGCATCTGTTGGGCATCAAGCAGGTCGCGATCGTCGTCAACAAGATGGACCGCGTCGATTTCAGCGCTGATCGCTTCAAGGAGATCAGCGACGAAATTTCGACCCATCTCATCGACCTTGGCGTGACGCCCTCGGCTGTGATTCCGATTTCCGCACGCGACGGCGACGGCGTTGCGGAGCAGACGCCACGGATCGGCTGGTACCAGGGACCAACCGTCGTCGAAGCGCTTGACGCGCTCGAGCCGGCGCGGCCGCTGGAGCAACTGGCGCTGCGGCTGCCGGTGCAGGCGATCTACAAGTTCGACGACCGCCGCATTGTTGCGGGCCGCATCGAGTCCGGACATCTGAGTGCCGGCGATGAAATCGTCATCATGCCCGCCGGCAAGATCGCGAAGATCAAGACGGTGGAGAGCTGGCCGGTGACGCCGCTGAAGGGCAGTCATGGCGCCGGTCGTTCGGTCGGCATCACGCTCGACCGCGAATTGTTCGTCGAGCGCGGCGATGTCATCGCCCATGCGGGAGCTACCCCGCGCGACACGCGGCGGATTCGCGCGCGCATTTTCTGGCTGCACGACAAGCCGCTGTCGAAGGGCGACCAGATCCTGATCCGCCTCGGCACGCGGGAAACCCGCGCCAGCGTGGTAGCGATCGAGAAGGCAGTCGATCCCGGTGAACTCTCCAACGAGGAGACCACGGCGATCGCGCGCAATCATGTCGGCGAAATCGACATCTCGCTGGCGCAGCCGATCGCGGCCGATCCCTATCAGGAAAATTCGCGCACCGGTCGGCTGGTAATCGAGGTCAATGGCCGCATCGCCGGCGGCGGCCTCGTGCTGTCGGTCGACGCCGGACAGCGCGCCGTTCCGATCGACATCGTGCCGGTGGAATCCGCATTGCGCCCCGAAGAGCGCTCAGCGCGCTACCGCCACAACGGCGCGGTGATTTGGCTGACCGGCTTGCCGGGTTCGGGCAAATCGACGCTGGCGCGCGCACTCGAGCGACGGCTGTTTTCGCGCGGCGGCTCGCCCATCCTGCTCGATGGCGACACGCTGCGCGCCGGCCTCAACGGCGATCTCGGCTTCTCGGCGCAGGACCGCACCGAGAACATCCGCCGGCTGGCGGAAGTTGCGACCCATCTGGCGCGCAACGGGCACATTGCCGTCGTCGCGGCGGTCTCGCCGTCGGCGGACGATCGCGCAGCCGCGCGCCGCATCGCCGACGCTTCGTTCCGCGAGATCTACGTCGCGACGCCTGCCGAAGTCTGCGAGAGCCGCGACCCCAAGGGCCACTACGCCAAGGCGCGCGCCGGCACGCTGCAGGCGTTCACCGGGATCGGCAACGACTACCAGCCGCCGGCCCAGGCGGAGCTGCGCATCGACACCTCTGCGCGCTCAGTTTCGGACGCAACCGACGAGATCGAGCGAATGCTGGCGGAGACCGGCATTCTGTTCGACGAATTGGTGGATCTGGCGGCGAACATCTAAAAGCGTTTTCGAGCGAAGTGGACACCGGTTCGCGTGAAGAAAACGCGTCCAAATAAGGCCTTCCACTTCTTTTTGGGGCCTTCTCATCGACCCGGCTTTAGGGCTAAAAGGGCGGCCAATGCCGCCCCTTTGGCGCGTTTTCTGCTGCTTTTCACCGGAAAGCAGCCTGTAAACGCCATTTCTTTTGAGAAAGCCCGTCATGAATCGTGTCGATGCCCACGGATTGAAGATCGCCCCTGTCCTGTTCGACTTCATCGCTAAGGAGGCGACCCCCAAGACCGGGATTGCGCCCGATGCATTCTGGGCCGGCGTCGCCGCCATCGTCAAAAAGCTCGGGCCGAAAAATCGCGAGCTGCTCGCCCTCCGCGACGCGCTGCAGGTCAAAATCGACGGCTGGCATCGCGCCAACAAGGGCAAGGCGTTCGACATGAACGCCTATACGGCGTTCCTGAAGGAGATCGGTTATCTCCTGCCCGAGCCGGCTACGCAGAAGGTCGAGACATCAGATGTCGACGAGGAGATCGGCAAGATCTGCGGACCGCAGCTCGTCGTTCCCCTGACCAACGCCCGCTACGCGCTGAACGCGGCGAATGCGCGCTGGGGCTCGCTCTATGACGCCTTCTACGGCACCGACGCGATTCCGCACGATCCGAGCGAGGCTGGCCGCGGCTACAGCAAGGCGCGCGGCGACAAGGTGATCGCCAAGGCCAAGGCGTTCCTCGATTCCGCCGTGCCGCTCGCGACCGGCAGCCACACCGATGTGACGTCGTACAGCGTCATCGCCGGGCAGCTTGCGGTGAAACTGAAGAGCGGCAATGCCACCGCGCTAAAATCTGCTTCGCAGTTCGCCGGCTACCAGGGCGACGCCGCTCAGCCTTCCGCGGTCCTGCTCGTCAACAACGGCATGCATGTCGAAGTCAAGATCGACCGCAATCATGCGATCGGCAAGGACGATCCGGCCGGTGTCGCCGACATGATTCTGGAATCGGCGGTCTCGACCATTCTCGACATGGAAGACTCGGTTGCCGCGGTCGACGCCGAAGACAAGGTGCTGGTCTATCGCAACACGCTCGGCCTGATGAACGGCACGCTTTCGGCCGACTTCGAAAAGGGCGGCAAGACGGTTCAACGATCTCTCAACCCTGACCGCGTCTACAAGACGCCCGACGGCAAGGAGCTGACGCTGCACGGACGCAGCCTGCTGCTGATGCGCAATGTCGGCCATCACATGTTCACCGACGCCGTGCTCGATGAAAAGGGCGAGGAGATTCCGGAAGGGCTGCTCGATGCTGCGGTGGCCGGTCTGCTCGCGATCCACGATCTCAAGGGCAATTCGAAGGTCAGGAATAGCCGCACCGGCTCGGTCTATATCGTCAAGCCGAAGATGCACGGCCCCGATGAAGTCGCGCTGACCTGTGAATTGTTCGGCGAGGTGGAAAAGCTGCTCGGACTGCCCGAGAACACCATGAAGGTCGGCATCATGGACGAGGAGCGCCGCACCACGGTGAACCTGAAGGCCTGCATCCAGAACGCCTCGAAGCGCATCTGCTTCATCAACACCGGCTTCCTCGACCGCACCGGCGACGAGATTCACACTTCGATGGAAGCGGGTCCGATGATCCGCAAGAACGACATGAAGGCGCAGCCCTGGATCAAGGCCTATGAGGACTGGAACGTCGACATGGGCCTGATCGACGGCCTGCCCGGCCATGCCCAGATCGGCAAGGGCATGTGGGCGGCACCCGACAAGATGGCCGACATGCTCAGCCAGAAGCTCGGCCATCCACAGGCCGGTGCGACCACGGCATGGGTGCCGTCGCCGACGGCGGCCACGCTGCACGCGCTGCATTATCACCAGATCAACGTGATCGCGCGACAGGAAGAGCTCGCCAAGGGCGGCCAGCGCGCAAAACTCTCCGACATCCTCACCATTCCGGTTTCGCAGTCGAACTGGGCGCCCGACGACGTGAAGCAGGAGATCGACAACAACTGTCAGGGCATCCTCGGCTATGTCGTGCGCTGGATCGACCAGGGCGTCGGCTGCTCCAAGGTGCCCGACATCCATGATGTCGGCCTGATGGAAGACCGCGCGACGTTGCGGATTTCCAGCCAGCATCTGGCGAACTGGCTGGCGCATGGCGTCGTCAGCAAGGATCAGGTGATGGAATCGCTGAAGCGCATGGCCGTCGTAGTGGACAAGCAGAATGCCGGCGACCCGCTCTACAAGCCGATGGCGCCTTCGTTCGACGGCGTTGCCTTCCAGGCCGCCTGCGATCTCGTCTTCAAGGGCCGCGAGCAGCCGAACGGCTACACCGAATACATCCTCACCGCGCGCCGCCGCGAGGCAAAGGCGGCAGGCTGATCCCGCCGCGACACGTCACGATGCCGCATTGGTTCTGGCGGAACGCCTGAGCTTTTTGTCCGTTGATCGCCATATCAACAGAGGAGGAGATGGCGATGGATTGGAACAGGGTTGAAGGCAACTGGAAACAGTTCAAGGGCTCCGCCAAGGAGAAGTGGGGCAAGCTTACCGATGACGATCTGAACGTCATCGAGGGCCGCCGCGAACAACTCGAAGGCAAGCTGCAGCAGCGCTACGGCTTCGCCAAGGACCAGATCCGCAAGGACGTGGACGACTGGTTCAGGACCTTGAAATAGGAACACGCTTTCGAGCGAAAGAGCCCCGGCCCACGCCGGGGCTTTTTCGTTGGTGGCTGCGGCTAAATCACCGAGATGTATCTCAGCAGCGAGATCACGCCCAGAATGATCACCACGACGCGGGCGATCTGCTTGGCGCGGCCGTCGATCGGCAGGAGGTTGATGAGATAGAGGACGAGGATAACGACCAGGAACGTGATGAGTATACTGACAAGCATGCGAAGCCCCCCTTCGGCGTTGGCCGGAAAATGCGCTGGTAGCGTTTTGTTAACGTGAACAAGCGCGCCGGGTTCCGCGCGACGGAACCGACCCCGCTTGGAAAAATCGCAGCCATTTCAAGGAATCCTCGTAGTACTACGCGGCTCTCACTCGATAAGTCTTTACCGTTTGCCCCCCAAATGGCCCACGACGCCTCGGGGGAGCATCATGTTGAACCGTCTGACCGTATCCGCGCTGCTGAAAACCGTCATCCTCGTCACCTCATTCTGCGTGGTGGTCGGATTTTCGCTCAACGCCTGCGACTCCTGGGGCCGCTTGCAGGCGGCGAGCCGCATTGCGGTCATCGCCGACGCCTCCGCAAACATGTTCAAGGCGATGCACAATCTGCGCACCGATCGCTCCACGACCAACCGGCTCTTGAATTCCGATGCGCCGATGGATGCCGATATCGAGAAGTATCTGCGCAACATCCGCGACACCGAAATGCCGGCGATGGGCAATGCGCTCGGCCTGCTCGGCAGCATCGAATTCGCCCAGAAGCAGACGCTGGTGCCCGAGTTCGACCGCCTGCTCAAGGCGATGACCTCGCTGCAGAAGGAGTTCTGGGAAGCCATGGGCAAGCCGAAGGCCTCGCGCCGCCCGACGCTCGCCAAGGAATACTTTGATAGTGCAAGCGCGATGCTGGAAACGCTCGACAAGCTGTCCGGCTCGGTTGCCGCCGCCATCAATCACCAGGACGCGACGATCGACCAGTTGCTGGCGATCAAGCAGATCGCCTGGCTGTTGCGCAACACCGCCGGCGAAGCCTCGCTGATCGTCTCGACCGGGCTCAGCACCGGGAAGGTCTCGCCCGAGGGGAGGCTCGCCTACACGAAATATACTGGCGGCATCGACGCCGCCTGGAGCGCGCTGGAATTGACCGCAGCGGGGATGCAGTTG
The DNA here is from genome assembly GCF_036924715.1 of Bradyrhizobium sp. AZCC 1721. Classification (NCBI taxonomy): domain Bacteria; kingdom Pseudomonadati; phylum Pseudomonadota; class Alphaproteobacteria; order Hyphomicrobiales; family Nitrobacteraceae; genus Bradyrhizobium; species Bradyrhizobium sp. AZCC 1721. Next base: position 6,499,156 of record NZ_JAZHSB010000001.1, read on the forward strand.
CCTCCAGCGATCTCGAGCGCCATGGCCGCAACCAAAACCGCCTATTTCGAGCCGCAATATCTTGCTCTGCGCGACCGGCTGCTGACGCAGGTTGCGGCCGGCGAGAAGTCGGAACTGACCGCCAACCAGTGGACCCCGGTCACGGTCGGGCGTCTCGCTGCCGCCGTCACCGTGGCCGAGGCCGCACTTGACGCCGCCAAGGATCACGCCGCGCACCTGCGCTCCACCGCCCAGCGCTCGCTGACGATGCAGCTCGCATTGCTGACCGGCGCGCTGGCGCTGGCGTTCGGTGCCATGGCAATCGTTACCCGCCGCGTCATCAAGCCGCTGCACGTCATGCGCGACGCCATGCTGAAGGTCGCCGCCGGCGACCTCGGCGTCGATACCGGCTACGCCGCGCGCCACGACGAAATCGGTGCGCTGGTCGGCGCGCTGGAGACGTTCAAGCAGCAGGCCGCCGACAAGGCGCGGATCGAGGCGCAGGAGCGCGAGCGCAACGCCGGCGCGATGGCGCGGCAGCAGGCGATCGAGAGCTATGTCGGCGAGTTCGAGGGCATGGTGAGCGAGACCCTCACCCAGCTCGGCCATGCTTCCGGCCAGATGCGGACCACCTCGACTGGCCTCTCGACGATTTCGCGCCAGACCAACGAGCGCGTCCAGGTCGCCGAGAAGGCCTCCGGCGACGCCTCGATGAGCGTCGAGACGGTCGCTGCGGCTTCCGAAGAGCTCAGCGCCTCGATCAACGACATCAGCCAGCAGGCGGCGCATGCCGCCAGCATCGCCAGCCGCGCCGTTGGCCAGGCGCGCAATACCGACGGCACCGTTCAGGGGCTGGCGCAATCGGCAGGGCGGATCGGCGAAGTCGTCGGCCTGATCAATACCATCGCCGCGCAGACCAACCTCTTGGCACTCAACGCCACCATCGAGGCCGCGCGCGCCGGCGAGGCCGGCCGCGGATTTGCGGTGGTCGCCTCCGAGGTCAAGTCGCTGGCGAGCCAGACCGCGAAGGCGACCGAGGAGATTTCCGAACAGATCTCGGACATCCAGCGGGTGGCAGGCGAAGCCATCGACGCCATCAAGGGCATCGGCAGCATCATCGGCGAGGTCAACGAGGTCGCGACCGCGATTGCCGCCGCCGTGCAGCAACAGGGTGCCGCGACGCAGGAGATCACCCGCAGCACCCAGTTTGCCGCGCAGGGCACCAAGAACGTGTCCGACAACATCACCGGCGTGAAGGCCGATGCCGACGCGGCAGCGGCCGCCGCCGAGGACGTCAAGCAGGCTTCCCAGACGCTGGAGACGCAGAGCCAGCAACTCGGCAATCAGGTGACCGCGTTCCTCGGCAAGATCCGCGCGGCGTAATTCACCTATACTCGTCAAGCCCGGCCATGACGGCCGGCAATCATTCTCAATCCCGCGCCACCACGGGCACGCGCCCATACTTGGCGCGGACCTTGCCGGAGGCGGGTGAGAAGTTCAGCTCAGTGCCGCGCCTGTCGCCGCTGCGGCCCGCGACCAGGAGCCCGTTCTCGCCGGCGACGATGTCGCCCTTGCGCAGCGTCGGGTCGTCCTCGATCTTGACCTGCGCCAGCCCGACCTGGTCCTTGCCGTTGCAGGTGCAGCCGCTGACGAGTTCGTTGCGATAGCGGAACGCGTTCGGCAATTCCGAATAGGCCTTTCCGTTCTCGGCGGCCGCATCGTCGATGCTGCTGCCATAGAACACCTTGGTCTCGCTCGCCGGGCATAGCTTGTTGCAGGAGGTCCCTCGGCTTGCGTTGTCGGACGCTGTGAGTGGGAAGTAGCGCCCGTCACAGGTTCGCACGCAATAGGCCTGGCTGCCGCCACCGCCGTAACGGGTGCGCCCCTCGCCGCGCGGCGCATACACCTGGCCGTCGTCATTGGGAAACGGCATCTGGATTTGTGGCTGATGACGCGGGCGGGCGAATCCACCGAATAGTTGCGAGAAGAAGTCCTGCGCCTGGGCGGCAGGCGCCAGCGCCGACGCGCACGCCAGCGCGGCTGCTCCCCATACCGCCCATTTTCCCGATCGCATCAACGCTCTCCTCTCACGCAATACCAGGCATCACTTCAGTTGAGCTGCGGCGTCAGGTTCATCGCCTGGCGGCCCGACGGAGCAATTGCGACCGGGCGCGGATGCGCGGCGGCCGGACGAGCCGTGATGCCGGTCCTGGAATCCCCGCCGCGCGCCATGACCGGGGCGTTCTTCGGCAGCACCACGACCCTGGTGCCGACATCGACACGGTTGAACAGGTCGATGACGTCCTCATTGAGCAGGCGGATGCAGCCGGACGAGACGAATTTCCCGATCGTCGAGGGATCGTTGGTGCCGTGAATGCGGTACTGGCTAGTGCCGAGATACATCGCCCGCGCGCCGAGCGGATTGCCGGGACCGCCGGCCATGAAGCGCGGCAGATAGGGCTGGCGCGCGATCATCTGGGCCGGCGGATGCCAGTCCGGCCATTCCGCCTTGCGGCTGATGGTCTGCACTCCGGCCCAGGTAAAGCCTTCGCGGCCGACGCCGACGCCATACCTGACGGCGCGGCCCTGGCCGAGCACGTAATAGAGCGTGGTGTTGCCGGTATCGATGACGATGGTGCCCGGCGCCTCCGTCGTACCGAAGGGGACGACGGTCCGGCGAAGCCGTTCGGGCGTCGCGCCCTCGTCGGACGCAATCACTTCATCGGCGGGATAGCCATTCGGCTGGGTGGACGCGTAGCCGAGCGTCTGCGCGTTCGCAGCGCTCGAGAGTGCCGAGGGCGTCAGCAAGACGGCGGCGACGAGGACAAATGCGCTCGCCACGCGCGACGAAGGCCGGCGATCGGAGGACTGTGTCATGGGACCTGCCCCGTGGGATGTGTGCATCATTGGATGCTCTGCACCAACAAACGCGGCCACAAGCCGGCGGTTCCGAACCGCCGATGTCGCGTCGCATCACGTCAAGTGCGACACCGCTCACGCCTGCGCGATTGGAACTCGCACCTTGGCGTCACGTTATGATCGCAGTCCGGTTCGCGACGTCGCTTTTGCCGCGTCACCGCCGCTTCGGGCGAGGGAAAACTATTGTGAGCGTCATTCCCACCAGGCCTTCGCCCACCAAGCCTTCGTCCGCCAAATCCCCGCAGGCAAAGCCGTTGCCCGGTGAACGCCAGCCTCCCCACGAGCAGGAAGGTACGCCGTTCCCCGAGAGCAAGCTCGATTTGGCGCCGGTCATCCGTCGCACGGAAGTAGTTGCGATCTGCCTCGTGGGCCTTCTGACCATCTGCATCATCACCGGCCTCTATCTTGCCAAGGCGTTCTTTCTGCCGATCACGTTGGCTTTCATCGTCGGCACCATGCTGTCGCCGGCCGCCAGCTTCCTGGAACGCTACCGCATTCCGCGCGCGGTCGCCGCGGTGCTGATCGTGGCGGCCGCCAGCGCCGCGACCGCTTTCATGGTCGGCCTGATCGCCTCGCCCGCGATCGAATGGAGCGGCAAGCTTCCGGAGTTGGGAGCGCTTTTGAAGGACAAGCTGCACGTGTTCGACCGGCCGCTCGCGCAGTGGCAGGAGCTGCAGAGCATGCTCGGCGGGCCCGATACGCTGACGACGTTGTATCTGCCCAAGGTCGACTGGGTGCAGCCGACGCTGGAATTCCTGTCGCCGACGTTTGCCGAATTCCTGCTGTTCATCGCAACGCTGATCCTGTTCATCGCGAGCTGGCGGGACCTGCGCCGGGCCCTGATCCTGAATTTCGGCGAGCGGACGTGGCGGCTGCGGGCGCTGCGGATCCTCAACGAGATCGAGGAGCATCTCGGCAACTATCTGTTGGTGGTGACCACGATCAATGCCGGCGTCGGCATCGCCACCGGGCTGATCTGTGCGGTCACGGGCATGCCCAACCCGGCCAGTCTCGGCGCACTGGCGGCGATCCTGAATTTCATTCCGATCATCGGACCGGTGGCGATGTTTGCTGTGCTGGTCGTGGTCGGCCTTGTCGCATTCCCGACCATCGTCGCCGGGCTGCTGGCGCCGGCCATGTTCGCCGTGATGACTTTCCTGGAAGGCCATTTCCTGACGCCGACGATCGTCGGCCGCCGGCTGGCGCTGAACGCGCTTGCAGTATTCCTGGCGGTGGCGTTCTGGACCTGGTTGTGGGGCCCGATGGGCGCGTTCCTGTCGTCGCCGCTTCTGATCGTCGCGCTGATCGTGAAGGAGCACCTGATGCCGCCGGCTTCGCCGCAACTGCCAGAGGACTAGGGCGAGGAACTTCCCATTCGGCGGAGCGTTTGTTCCGCGAATGAACTCAGTACCCGGGAGCTTTCGATGTCTGACGCCACAATGAAGAATTTGACGGACAAAGCGACCTACGAGCGCCTGCAGAAGGACGTGACCGCTGTGAAAAACGATATCGCAGCCCTGACCGAGCAGATCACCGACGCGCTGAGCAGTTTTGCCGGCACCGCCGGCAAGCAGGCGCGGCATGGCTACAGGCAGGCGCGCGCCAATGCAGAACAGGTGGTCGACGACGTGTCGGAGCGCGGCAGCGCGATGATGGACGCCGCCCAGGACGCCGCCTCTTCGATCGAGGAGACGCTGGAAGACGCCATCACGCAGCGTCCGCTGGCAACCGTCGCCGTGGCGCTGGGGATCGGCTTTCTGATCGGTGTGGCGTGGCGTAGGTAGGTTTGGCGACGGCAGCCATGCCTCGCATCGCCTCTTGGATTCCCGTGGCGACGGAGCGCTGCGGCGTGTTTCGTTGACGCGATTTTCAGATCGAGGCTTTTCAGATCGAGGCTTTTCAGATCGAGGCTTGGCCATGTTTCAGCGACTGATCGACGACTTCAAGGAATCGACCGGCACCGCGTTACGGCTGACTTCGCTGGCGGCAGCGGCGGGGATGGCATTGCTGGTCACGGCTGCTTTTCTGTGCGCGGCGGCCTTCGTGTTCGTGCTGGAGCGGTACGGTCCCGTGCAGGCTTGCCTCACTGGTGCCGCCATCTTCTTCGTGGTCGCGCTCATCGCGGCCGGCTGGTACATGGTGCGCAAGAAGCAGATCGAGGCGCGCGCCAAACAGGCGGCAAAGGCGAAATCCACCGCGCAGGCCGTGCTGTCCGATCCGGTGCTGGTTGCGACCGGCATCCAGGTAATCCGCGCCATCGGCGTCAGAAAGCTGATTCCGATTCTCGCAATCGGCGGACTGGCGCTGGGATTTCTTGCGAGCCGCGCCAACGCCAGCAGCGGCGAGAGCGAAGCGCCGGCGGAGTAGGCGAGCTCCATCCACTCGTCGTCAATCCACCCGTCGTCCCTGCGAACGCAGGGGACCCATAACCACGGTCGCCAATTATCGATGGAAAGTCGTCGCCCATCGCAGCAAGACAACATCCGCCGGGATACGATACCTCAGGTCACGCAGCGGCCGGGCTGAAGCAGTTTTGCGACTTCGGTCAACACGCTGACCGGCGGTTCGCAGGCGATCGTGGTCTGGGATTTGCCGGGCTTGTTGTCTGGCTTGGCCGGTGGCGCCGGGCGGTTCCGCGCCTCCTCTTGCACCACGGGAACACGTACCACCACGGATGTGTCCTCGAGGCCGACGGTCCGGATCGTAATCGTCTCGGTCTGACCCGCCGCGGCTTTGACCGCCGCGCGGTCGGCCTTGGCGGCACGGTTGATGTCTGCTCCGCGGTTGATGTCTGTTCCGGGTGAGGTCGCGGCGAGTTTCAGCCGGCTGGCGAGGTCGTGACCGGAAGCAAACTGAACGGCGCCAAACGTGGCGAAGACGGCAAGAAGGGCAAAAATTGCTTTGAAAATCTGTGACATGGCTCTGTGTCCCTCGCCCCATGGCGATCACGGACACAACCCGAACCGAGTAACCATAGGTCCGGCGCTTATCGATCACTTAACCGTGTATGAAAAATATTTGCGGCACCATGGAACGACTCCGGGGGGCTTGGAGTCATCTCGACAGCCGGTTATTCCCCCTGCCCCATTGACCGGCGACGTAGGGTGCGACCGTGGTGATGCCGGTCGCACCCTGCTTTTTTGTAACTACCGCCCAGCCGCCTTCATCTCCTCGCTTGGCTTCACATCCTGCGAGCGGCTGTAGATCGCAACCGCGACGATCAGCACCAGCGTCAGCGTGCCGAACAGTGCGCGATAGGCCTCCTCCGTGCGCGCGCCGTTCGCCAGCGGCTCGAACGCGCCGATGATGATGCCGGAGAGCGTCTGCATGCAGGCGACGCCGAGCATCACTGAGGTGTTCATGGTCGAGATACCGCGGCCGATCAGGCGGTCGGGGAAGATGCCGCGGCCGTGGGTCATCACCATGGTGCTGGAGGCGGAGAAGAAGCCCATGGCGACGATGACGCCGACCGGTAGCCAAGCGGGCGGGTGGGAGAACAGCGCCAGAATCGCGAGCAGCAGAATGATCGCCGAGGTGCCGCCAATCGCGATCCATTTGCGGGTGTCGAGCCGGCGGTCGAGCGGGCCGAAGGCGAGCATGCCGGCCTGGTAGGCGATCACGGCGCAGAGCAGGACATTACCGGCCGCGATCGGGCTCAAGCCATGCACCTCGCGCAGGAACGCGCCGCCCCACAGGCCCTGCACGGTGAAGGTGCAGGCATAGTTGCAGAAGTTCAGCGCCAGGATCGGCTTCAGGTGCGGATTGCGCAGCACCTCGATCAGCCCGTTGAGCATCTCGCCGGGCGGCTCCGCCTTTCGGCTCAGGAAGGGATGGCCGGGCGGCGCGTCGCGCACCACCAGAAAGATCGCGACCGTAGCGAACGCGGTGAATACGACGACGGCGCCGAATACCGGACGCCAGCCGACCGCCTGCGATGCCCAGGCGAGCGGCGTGGTGGCGGCGAGGTTGCCGAGCAGGCCGATCGACAGCACGAGCGCGGTCAGCGTGGAGAAACGATCCGGCGGAAACCAGCGCGAGATCACCACCATGCTGCCGATCAGCATCACGCCGCAGCCGGCCCCCATCAGCGCGCGGCCGGTGAGTAGCACAGGCCAGCTCGGCGCCAGCGTGAACATCGCGCCGCCGATGCAGGCGACGATCAGCATGCCGACCACGGTATAGCGCGGCCCGAAACGGTCGAAGAAGAAGCCGCACGGGATCTGCATCGCGGCGAAGCCGAAGAAGAACGCGCCGGTCAGCGCCCCCAGCGCTTCCGGCCCGATCGCAAGATCGCGCATCAGGTCGAGGCCGATGGTGACGTTGGAGGCGCGGAAAAAATGGCTGGCGACATAGGCGGTCGCCAATGTCGCAACGATGATGAGGCCCCGGCGGTGGGGGAAAGGCCGCTCGGCGGACTGCATCAGTGAAGGGACGTTTCCGTTTGTTTTCTCGTTGCAACGAGCCTATGCGGGCGCGGCGCGCAGTTCAACCAGCAATCGATCCGATTGCTAGCCTCTATGTCAGTGCGCGCATGGCCCCTTGCCCGAAAAAAAATCCGGCGCGCTGGTGGCGCGCCGGATAGTCCGACCAGCTTTCACATCGAAGCTGGTGGCCCTAGCCAGGGGGAGGTGCCTGGCCGAGAACACGGTAAACGCCAGCGATCGCCGATCCCCGCGTGTGGAATTCCGGGATCGGCGGCGTGTCAGGAGAAGCAATCATACCGCCGGCCTCGCAAGCCGGAGGTGAACTGCTTCACAGACCGCGTGCACAAAAAGACAGGCCGTGCAGCGGGCACGCCGAATCCATTTCAACTCTACGCAACAACAACTCGGATCAGTCCGCAGCCCGCGGTCCAACAGACCAATCAGAAATCATCCCGCAATGCCACCGCCATTGATCGCTCCGCGCGTCGCGAACGGCGGCACTTGCTGGCGGATGTCGCGTGCCGGCGGCCGCTCGGACGGATCGCGCCCGATCGTTGCCCTCAATTCCGCAAGGTCGAGAAAAGCGTCGGCCTGCCGCCGCAGTTCGTCAGCCACCATCGGAGGCTGGCTGGTCAGGGTCGAGACAACAGTAACGTGCACGCCGCGGCGCTGCACCGCCTCCAGCAGCGGGCGAAAATCCCCATCGCCGGAGAACAGAAACATCCTGTCGATACGCTCGGCGAGTTCCATCGCATTGACGGCAAGCTCGATATGCATGCTGCCCTTCACCTTGCGGCGACCGCTGGCGTCAGTAAATTCCTTGGTGAGCTTGGTGACGACGGTGTAGCCGTTATAATCGAGCCAATCGATGAGGGGACGGATCGATGTATATTCCTGATCCTCGATAACGGTCGTGTAGTAGAACGCGCGCAATAACGCGCCACGGCTCTGGAACTCCTTAAGCAGACGCCGGTAGTCGATATCGAATCCGAGTGTCCTGGCGGTCGCGTATAGATTGGCGCCATCGATAAAGAGCGCAATTCTGTCGGACGGCATCATCAGACACGGGCCTCTCATTTAGGGGACGCCGATCGAGCGAGCATTCGCTAAAGGCTTGCCCGCACGCTCTAGGTACCGAAGCTGACCGAGGTGACGAGGCAGGTGGCGCCGACGACCGGGAGGAACAATCGTGCGCTGCGCCAAAAGTTCAATCGATACGCATCCTGCCTCGACGCGCCAACGTTAAGGTGCGTGCGCGCCGAGCTCAATTGTACCGAGGTAAGCCGCCGGTATCGAAACGGATGGACCGACTATACGAAGGTTTAACGTCTCCCTCCCGCAAACCGGCGGCTCTTCACTGCGCCGGCCTATTCTGACTGCGTTGCAGAAGATGCTTCAGCGCCATTTCCACGCCGGCGCGATGACAAATCCGACGACCGGAATCGATGCAGCGCCGATCAGCAATCCGATGACACCGGAGATGGCGGCCTCAACCACCCACTCGAGAATCGCGGCGACGGGCGGCACCGCGTGCGCCGCGGCCTCCGCCGCCGCCTTGACGGCGTGTTCGATCGCGGGCGGGCCGTAGACCTCGAGGCCATGCAGGATGATGCCGCCGCCCACCCAGATCATGGCGGCGGTGCCGATCACGCTGAGGAGTTTCAGCAGCACGGGCATGCTGCGAACAATGCCGCGTCCGAGGGCGCGGCCAACAGCCGAGGCGCGGTCGCTCCGCGCCAGACCCACGCCGACATCGTCGGCCTTCACGATCAGCGCGACCACGCCGTACACGGCGACGGTAATTCCGATTCCGACGAGCGCCAGCACGAGCGCTTGCTTCCAAATGCTCCCCGCTGGGAGCGCCGCCAGGGTAATCGCCATGATCTCGGCCGAGAGGATGAAGTCGGTCTTGATCGCGCTTGCGACCTTCTCGTCTTCCACCGACTGAGCGTTCAAGGCAACCGTGCCGAGCTGGGCCTCATGCTGATGCGCGCTGTGCGGCATGATAGCCTCTAGCACTTTCTCCACCCCTTCGTAGCAGAGATAGGCTCCGCCCAGCATGAGGAGCGGCGTAATCGTCCAGGGAACGAAGTAGCTCAGGAGCAAAGCCGCTGGCAGCAGCACCAACAGTTTGTTGCGAAGCGATCCCGCCGCGATCTTGCCAACCATCGGCAGTTCGCGCGCCGGGGAGAACCCGATCACGTAACCGGGCGTGACCGCGGTATCGTCGATTACGACGCCTGCGGCCTTTGCGCCCGCCCTCGCGGCCTGGCTGGCGACGTCATCGAGGGAGGCTGCAGCTACCTTCGCGATACCAGCGACATCGTCGAGAAGGCCGATCAGCCCGATACTCATCGATTTCCAACCCGCACCATTTGATTCGCCGCCCCAAGCCTTGGTCCCAAGCCTTGCGGTTTATGACCGCAAAAAATCCGGCGCGCTAGTTGAGCGCGCCGGATCATTACTGCTCTCGCTACAAGGCTCCCGTCAGCCGGTGGCTGCGCGCGGGGCGCGATTGCGCGAGTTGCGCTGGAAGAACAGCGCCTGGCTCGCCACCGCCGAAACCATCGCGGGCTGGAACGGCTTTGAGATCAGGAACGCAGGCTCGGGGCGTTCGCCGGTCAGGAAGCGCTCGGGGTAAGCGGTGATGAACACCACCGGCACCTCGAACGCGCGCAGCAATTCGTTGACGGCATCGAGGCCCGACGAGCCGTCGGCGAGCTGGATGTCGGCGAGGATCAGGCCGGGCTTTTTGTTCTTGGCGAGCGCGACCGCGTCGGCATGGGTGCGGGCGACGCCGATGACGTTGTGACCGAGGTTCTTCACCAGGCTCTCGAGATCCATCGCGATGAAGGTCTCGTCCTCGATGATCAGCACGTCGGTGGCGATTTCCGCCGCCATCTCGCGGCCGGCAGTATCCGTCAACTGCCGGGTCTCGGCGATGTCGGTATTGAGAATGAACGCCACCTCTTCCTCGGAGAAGCCCTCGAGCGACAGCAAGAGGAACGCCTGCCGCGGTAGCGGCGTGATGTTCGACAGCCGCCGCTCCGGCGGCAGCGCCAACGTCGCGACATCCGGATTGTCGTTGAGCGAGACCGAATTCCAGATCTGGGTGAACAGCTTGAACAGCCCGGCGCGCGGGCCGTACCGTTCATCCAGCAGCGAGGCATCCTGCAGCAGGGCCTCCAGCATGGCGCCCACATAAGCATCGCCCGAGGCCTGGTTTCCGGTGAGCGCACGGGCATAGCGCCGCAACAGCGGCAGATGTTCAGCAACGAGCTGTGATCGGGACATCCCCATTCATCCTTGTCTTGGGCCGTATCCTTGGCCGTTACTTAGGGTCGCATCTGGGCGGACGTAACCTCGAGCGCCGCGTCCGGCGCCATTTAAGACTTTTTAAACCATTTGAGTCGGGGGGACCCGGTTCCCCTGTCACCCCGACTACTCGCGGAAGCCAAAAAAGTTCCAAAAAAGGTTCCCAGATTTCGGAACCATCCGCAGATATTCGCATTAGCCTCTGACCTATAACGCGGCGGCCTAGGCCCAATTTCGAGGTAACCTCTTGAAACCACAGAGAATTAACTCTCGGGGAAGCGTGGATCAGACCATGAAGGAAGCAAAAAAGCAGGGCGGGCTCAATGCCGAGATTCAATCGAGGATCGGCCACCAGCTCCGTGCCATGTACGACGATGTGGTCCGACAGGGCGTGCCGGACCGCTTTGCGGAGCTGATCCGGAAGCTCGATGGGCCGGAGGCGGCGGCGGCCCAAATCGACAAACAAGAAGACGGGAGGGACTAATGCCTCTCACAGACTCTCTTCGCGACGACATTTTGGCGTCGGTACCAAGCCTGCGCGCGTTTGCGATCTCACTCTCGGGTAATGGTGACCGTGCGGACGACCTGGTGCAGGAGACGTTGCTGCGCGCCATTGCCAACATTGACTCGTTCCAGCCCGGCTCGAACCTGCCGGCCTGGTTGTTCACCATCCTGCGCAACCTGTTTCGCTCGGACTATCGCAAGCGGCGGCGCGAGGTGGAGGACGCCGAGGGCAATTACGCGAAAACTTTGAAGACCCAGCCTTCGCAAAACGCGCATCTGGAGTTTGAGGAGTTTCGCACAGCACTCGACAAGCTGCCGCAGGACCAGCGCGAAGCGTTGATCCTGGTCGGCGCCTCCGGCTTCTCCTACGAGGACGCCGCCGCCATCTGCGGCTGCGCGGTCGGCACCATCAAGAGCCGCGTCAACCGCGCGCGCTCGAAACTCTCCGCGTTGCTCTATGTCGAGGGCGCCGAGGATTTCGGACCTGACGAGACCGTGCGCGCCGTGATCGGCGGCAATGGCGGCTGATGACGCGATCGAGACGACACGGAAGAGGCGGCCCGAGCGGGCCGCCCTTTTTGTCGCTATCGTAACCTGGACGTGATGCCTTCAACGTTGTCGTCCCTGCGTGCGCAGGGACGACGGGCGGATGGGACGAGTCCTACCGCGCGGGCCGTACCGGCGCGGAAATCTCGCCCGTGCGGTCGCGCTCGGTCATGTCGACCACCGTGGCCATCGGCGCGATGAGTTCGTAGACATAGCTGACATCGGTGAAGTAGCGCTTTGCGGTGCCGCCGAGCGCTTCGGGGGCGACGCGGTCGAGCAGGATGAGGCCGAAATCCGAGTCTTCGCGCCGTGTCGCCGCGCTGGTGTTGAACTCTTCCCAGCGGAAATGAAAGATCGTGTCGGGCTCCTCGCCGGTCACTTCCCAGTTCGCGACGATATGCGGATGCTTGCCGACCAGCGACAGGCCCTCGTCGGAGTGCGAGGCCAGCTCGAAGAACAACAGCGAGAGCGACTGCGCGGCGCGCGCGCTGACGGCGATATCTGGGCCGTTGACGACGATGCGGTCGGCATGCGGGATCGCGCGCGACTCGAACAGGCCCTTGAGCTTGACGCCCTGCCACTGGCTTTCGCTGAGCAGCGTCACCACGTTCGACATCGCGTGAATGCGGCCGATCAACAGCTCGCGTGCTACATCCATGTCGGAGCCGTGACGCAGCGTGCGCGTCACGATCGACTGGATCACGGCCAGGATGTTCTTGACCCGGTGGTTGAGCTCGTCGATGACGGCGGTCAAGCGCCGCTCGAAGCCGATCCGCACCTGGATCTCGCGGCTGAGCCGCAGATTGTTGTAGGCGACGTAGCCGAACAGGCCGCAAACGATTCCGGTGAGCGCCAGCCCAATGGCCGCGACGACGATCGCGGTCTGCTGCGCACGCTGCGCGGCGTTGTTCTTGGCGTAATAGCCGAGCGACCAGTCGCGGCCGCCGAACGTTACCGTCCGCACCACCGACGGCAGCGGATCGCCCTGCCTCACCGCCCGCAGCGTGACGACGCCCTGGTCGTTGGCGACATATTCGTCGTTGGCGTCATCAGGGTCCTTCAACACCACCGAGAACAACGAGCGGTCGTCATCGGTCAGCATCAGCGGCGCCAGCTCGTAGGAAAAGGTGACGAAGCCGGCCGGCTCCGAACTGCCCTCCAGCAGAATCGGAGACGCCAGCACGAGACCGATCGGCCCGTTCTGGCGCAACAGCGGGATCGGGTCCGAGGCCAGCGGCTTGCCGGTTGCCGCCGCCTGCGCCAGCATCGGCCCGATCACCGAGTGCCGGTCGTAGGCGCGGCCGGGAAAACCGAGCGTGTCCGGACTGCGCGGCTCAAGATCCATCAGCACGTCGATCGGCTTGTTGATGGTCCGTAGATCCAGCGGCTTGTCGTCGAAATCCCTGATCGTCGGATTGGTGAAGCCGGCCCCCTTCAGCTCCGCCTGCGCCGCCGCCAGATCGCCCGGCTTGAGCCGCGCGATCCAGAATGCGCTCACGAAATCGGTCTTGAAGGCATAGATCGCCGAGCGCAGCGGCTGCAGCATGTTGGCCTTCACTACCGAAGGTGAACGAAACAAACCGGATGCAACGCGTGCGAGCAATTCGCGCTCGGTCAGCCGGTCCTGCGCCAGGCTGGCATGAACGTCGATGGCGCGCGACAGCGCGATGCCGTCGATCGCCAGTTCCTGCTCGTGGACGCGATAGGCTGCGAGACCGGAGAGCAAAACTCCGATCAGGGCAATAAAGCCGATAATGAAGCCCAGCCGAACCACTCGCTTACTCAGGAATGACGTGTTGGCGAAGACGTATTGGAAGCATTTCGGGGTCTGCCGGGGCAGAGACACGTGGCAAAAGCGCGAAGGCCAAGCGCGGCAAATATGACGGAGCGATCATCAGCACGCAACTGACAGCTTGGCAGCGGGCAAACAACACGGCAGCCGTTAACGCTGATTTGGCGGCGCCAGAAGTTGATAATCTGACAGCGTCGATTTGGTTCCGGCGCGGACGGACAAATCCGCGGGCTGCGGCGGCGGACCGGATATTAATCTTAATACGGGACTCACCGGGCCGCTGGGCCTGCCCCTTATCCGCCCCGCCCGGCTGGACCGTTCATCTAGCTTACATGACCTACTTGGCCTTCGCTGCCGGGCGCAGGCCGCCCTTGGTCTCGATGAAGCCGATGATGCGATCGAGCCCCTCGCTCTTCTTCAAATTGGTCATCACGAACGGCCGCTCGCCGCGCATCCGCTTGGCGTCCACCTCCATCTTCTCCAGCGACGCGCCGACATAAGGCGCCAGGTCGATCTTGTTGATGACGAGCAGGTCCGATCGGGTGATGCCGGGACCGCCCTTGGAGGGAATCTTGTCGCCGGCGGCAACGTCGATCACGTAGATCGTGAGATCGGCGAGTTCGGGAGAAAACGTCGCCGCAAGATTGTCGCCGCCGGATTCGATCAGCACCAGATCGAGATCGGGAAATTTCGCGCGCATGTCGGCGACCGCCGCGAGATTCATCGAGGCGTCCTCGCGGATCGCGGTGTGGGGGCAGCCGCCGGTCTCGACGCCGGCGATGCGGTCCGGTGTCAGCGAGCCCGAGCGCACCAGGAATTCGGCGTCCCATTTGGTGTAGATGTCGTTGGTGATGGCGGCGATGTCGTAGTGCTCGCGCATCGACTTGCAGAGCAGGTCCATCAGCGCAGTCTTGCCGGAGCCGACAGGACCGCCGACGCCGATCCGAAGCGGGCCGTGAGAGGTTGCCATGTTATGCACTCTTTCGGTTTCGTCGTCCCTGTGAACGCAGGGACCCATAGCCACTGAATTTGATTGTTGTAGCAGGCTGGAGCTCCAACCCGGCATAGCCACGAACATTTGTGGTTATGGGTCCCCGCGTTCGCGGGGACGACGGGTGGAGAGCGGGGCGCGCAGTCACGACCGGAACAGCCGCGTATACTGCGCCTCGTGGCGGAGGCTGGCGAGGTCGGCGCGGAAGGTGGCGCTGCCGAGATCGTCGAGTGAGCCGGCGAGCGCGCGCTTCGCCGTTGCCGCGACCTCAGTCTCCAGGCTCGCGAGAATGCGCTGGCTGTCGGTTTGCCCGAGCGGCACGAGGCGCGCACCGGCGGAAATCCAGTTCGACACCACGGCATGCAGGAAGGCATGCATTGCCGGCGGAAGCGGAACGGCATGGGTGGCGCTGACGACGCCAACCGCGACGGGATAAACGATCGCGCTGCCGCTCGCAGCAACCATGCTGTCGAGCCCGTCGCGGGTCCAGGCGGCGCGCGCGATATCGATGAAGGCGCGGCCCTGCGTCGTCGTCTCGAGCTGACGCTCGCGCGAGGGCACGAAAGCAGCCGCGAGCTCGGCGATGTCGCGCAGCGCAGCGGCGTCCCGCATGGACGCGGCGCGATACGCCTGCGCCAGAAACACGGCGTCGCAGAAGCCAGAACCGTCAACCAGCATCGCGGCCAGCCAGTCGCGCAGCGATGCGGCGTCGGTGATATCGCCCGCCTCCACCGCCCATTCGATGCCGCTGGAATAGGAGAATGCACCGACCGGGAAGGACGGCGACAGCCAGGTCATCAGCCGGTACAGCGCCGCTGACTCCTCCGCACTCATTCCGCTGCTCGCGTCGGCGGGCGCAGGCTCACTTGTGGTCATGAGCATGGGAATGATCGTGGTCGCAATGTTCGTCGTGATGGTGATGGTGCGCATGATCATCATGATGGTGATGATCATGGCCGTGGTGGTGCGCGGCATGATCATGCGAAGCCTGAGCATAGGCGCCGCCTTCGGGATCGAACGGCGCCTCGATCTCGATGATGCGCGCACCCAGCCCCTTCACCATCGCCTCGATGACGTGATCGCGGCGGATGCGCAAGCCCTTCGGCATGATCTGCGTCGGCAGGTGGCGGTTGCCGAGATGCCAGGCGATGCGGACCAGATGCAAGGGATCGACACCCCGGATCTCGATCAGGGGCTCGGCGGCCGCGACCACCTCGATCAGCCTGCCGTCCTCCAGCACCAGCGCGTCACCGCCGCGCAGCGCCACCGCACTCTCCAGGTCGAGTAGGAACTCGAGCCCGCGCGTTCCCGTCATCGCCATCCGCCGCCGGTGCCGGTCGTCGAAATCGAGCACGACGGTGTCGGCGGCTGCTTGCGTCCAGCGATGCTGGCCCAGCACTTTGGTCGCGCGGATCATGACGTGGGCCTCAAAGCTTCTCCACAATTTGTCTCCCGTTGGCTTTTCTTGCTAGCGGGTCTCGACCTTTTCGGGCGTGATCACTTCGATCTTCGGCGGAGCCGACATGCATTTCACGGCGACGCGACCGAAGGTCTTCATGTGCTCGGCGCCACGATGCGGCACCAGCGCCTCGGCATTTTCCCACTGCTCGACGAACACCATTTTTGAGGGGTCCGTGACGCTCTCGTGCAGGTCGTAGGCGATGTTGCCCGGCTCTTTTCGGGTTTCCTTGATGCAGGCGGTGGCGGCGGCGATGAAATCGGCGCGCGTTTCGGGCTTGATGGTCAGCGTGGCAACGACGTAGATCACTAGATCCTCCCGGACTTTTGTTCAGACTAACGTTTCGGGCCAGACCTTAGAACATGAAATACCTCTGCGCCATGGGCAGGACCTCGGCGGGCGCGCATGTCAGAAGCTCGCCGTCTGCGCGCACCTCATAGGTCTCGGCATCGACCTCGATCTTGGGCGTCGCGCCGTTGTGGATCATGCTCTTCTTGGAAATGCCGCCGCGGGTGTTTTTCACCGGGTAGAGCGTCTTGGCAATGCCGAGCTTGCGCGCCAGCCCGCCGGTAATGGCGGCCTTCGAGGTGAACACCACTGAAGATGCGGTCAGCGACTTGCCGAAGGCGGCGAACATCGGCTGGTAATGCACCGGCTGCGGCGTCGGGATCGAGGCGTTCGGATCGCCCATCGGCGCCGCCACGATCGACCCGCCCTTGATGATGCAATCCGGCTTGACGCCAAAGAAGGCCGGCTGCCACAGCACGAGGTCGGCCAGCTTGCCCTTCTCCACCGAGCCGATCAGTTTCGAGACGCCATGCGCGATCGCGGGGTTGATGGTGTATTTGGCGATGTAGCGCTTGACGCGGAAATTGTCGTTGTCGTTGCCCTTGTCCTCGGCCAGCGCGCCGCGCTGCTTCTTCATCTTGTCGGCGGTCTGCCAGGTGCGGATGATGACTTCGCCGAGCCGACCCATCGCCTGCGAATCCGACGACATCATCGAGAGCGCGCCGAGATCGTGCAGGATATCTTCCGCCGCAATGGTTTCCTTCCGGATGCGGCTCTCGGCGAAGGCCAGGTCTTCGGCGATCGAAGGATCGAGATGGTGGCACACCATCAGCATGTCCAAATGCTCGTCGATCGTGTTGCGCGTAAAAGGGCGCGTCGGGTTGGTCGAGGACGGCAGCACGTTCTTCAAGCCGGCAATCTTGATGATGTCAGGCGCATGACCGCCGCCGGCGCCTTCGGTGTGGAAGGCATGGATCGTGCGGCCCTTGAAGGCTTTCATCGTGTCCTCAACGAAGCCGGATTCGTTCAGCGTGTCCGAATGCAGCATCACCTGGACGTCGTAATCGTCGGCGACGGCGAGACAATTGTCGATCGCCGCCGGCGTGGTACCCCAATCCTCGTGCAGCTTCAGCGCGCAGGCGCCGGCCCTGATCATCTCGACCAGCGCAGCGGGACGCGCGGCATTGCCCTTGCCTGATATGCCGAGATTGACCGGGAAGGCGTCGAACGACTGGATCATCCGCGCCATGTGCCAGGGGCCGGGCGTGCAGGTGGTCGCAAAGGTGCCGTGCGAGGGCCCGGTGCCGCCGCCGAGCATCGAGGTGACGCCACTCATCAACGCATGCTCGATCTGCTGCGGGCAGATGAAATGGATGTGGCTGTCGAAGCCGCCCGCGGTGAGAATTTTCCCTTCGCCGGCGATGACGTCGGTGCCGGGACCGATGATGATGGTGACGCCGGGCTGGATATCGGGATTGCCGGCCTTGCCGATCGCCGCGATCATGCCCTCCTTGATCGCGACGTCGGCTTTCACGATACCCCAGTGGTCGACGATCAGCGCATTGGTGATGACGGTATCGGCCACACCCTGCCGGTTGGTGACTTGCGATTGTCCCATGCCGTCGCGGATCACCTTGCCGCCGCCGAACTTCACCTCCTCGCCATAAGTGGTGAAGTCTTTTTCAACCTCGATGATGAGATCGGTATCGGCCAGCCGCACTCTGTCGCCGGTGGTCGGCCCGAACATGTCGGCATAGACGCTACGTTTGATTTTCACGGACATGACGGACTCCAGGCTCTAGATCTGAATTGGTGCCAATTGCAGGCATGGCGACTCGGGGCCACCCCTCTCCCCAACCCTCTCCCGCAAGGGGAGAGGGAGCCTGAAGAGTGTGCTCACCTCACTTCGAGTCGAAGGTCCCACACAGTGCATCACTCCTCCTCCCGGAAATCAGGAGCACGAGTGAGGGACCCATCGGCGGAAGGGTTCCCTCTCCCCTTGCGGGAGAGGGTTAGGGAGCGGGGTGCCGCTTGCTCCGCTGCCTCCGCGATCGTGAGAACCACGCCCTCAAGATTTTTCATCACGTCGTCGTTCGTGAAACGCAGCACACGATAGCCGCGCGACTCAAACCATCGATCGCGTGCGGCATCGTGTCGAATGCGCTCCTCAAAATCGTGGCTCTCGCCATCGACCTCAATGACGAGCTTGCAAGAGTGAGCAGCGAAATCCGCGATGTAATTGCCCATCGGGACTTGGCGGCGAAATCCTAGCCCTGCGAGCCGTTTCGCTTTTAGATGGCGCCATAGCAACGTCTCCGCACGAGTCATCTCGCGCCTTAAACGCTTGGCGCGATCGCGCTGAACCTTGCTTACCTCGTCGTGTGGCATACCCCTCTCCCCAGCCTCGAGAGCGAGCTTCGCTCGCCTCGGACCCCGCAAGGGGGGAGGGAGCCCGGTTAGCGTGCTCTCCTCACGTCGCATCATGGCTATCCCCGATGTGATTGGCACGAGTCAGGGAGGCACCGGCGGATGGGTTCCCTCTCCCCTTGCGGGAGAGGGTTAGGGAGAGGGGTGCCGCTTGCTCCGCTGCCTGCCGAATCGCGGCAGCGAGGCTGTCGACCGCGTTTCGAGTTTGGTTCGCACCGCGACGACTCTCTCCGGTCCGAGCCCGCGGCATACCCCCTCTCCCCAACCCTCCCCCGCAAGGGGGGAGGGAGCCCTACCCACGTGCTCACCTCACGAGCGATCACAGCGTGTCCCTGCAAATCACAGCTTCCCCATCACCTCACCGCGGAAGCCGTAGATGGTGCGTTTGCCGGCAAGCGCCACGAGTTGCACATCACGCGTTTGCCCCGGCTCGAAGCGCACCGCGGTGCCGGCGGCGATGTCGAGGCGCATGCCGCGGGATTTCTTGCGGTCGAATTTCAGTGCGGGGTTGGTTTCGAAGAAGTGATAGTGCGAGCCGACCTGGATCGGGCGGTCGCCGGTATTGGCGACGGTGAGCGTCACCGTCTTGCGGCCGGCGTTGAGTTCGATCTCGCCGTCCTTGATGAAGCGTTCGCCGGGGATCATGCGGTGCTCCTATCTGATCGGTTCATGCACGGTGACGAGCTTGGTACCATCCGGAAATGTCGCTTCGACCTGGATGTCGTGGATCATTTCGGGAATGCCATCCATCACCTGCGCGCGGGTCAGGACCTGGGCGCCGGCCTGCATCAGTTCGGCGACGGTGCGGCCGTCGCGGGCGCCTTCGACGATGAAGTCGGAGATGATGGCCACCGCCTCGGGGTGGTTGAGCTTGACGCCGCGCTCCAGCCTGCGGCGCGCCACCATGGCCGCCATCGAGATCAAGAGCTTGTCCTTTTCGCGGGGGGAGAGATTCATGCGGGCACTCTGGTGATTGTCTCTAATTGAGCCACAGCGGTTAATTAAGCCAAAGTCTTGGTAGCGCTGCGGCGCTGGCGCGGCCGAGCACCGTCATCATGTCGGCGCGGAGCCGGGCGGCATCTTGGGCACAGAAGCGCGCCATTGCAAATCCATTCCAGCAGGAGATGCCGACCTCGCCGACGAACGTTTCCGAGGCTTCGCGGATGCGCTCCACGACTGCCTCATCGCCGGGCACGATCAGCGCGGTGCCGATGGCAACGCCGCCATTGGCCACGGCCGGCCGCGCCAGCTTTGCGCCGATGTCGCCGTCCAGCCGGATGGTCTCCGCGAACACCAGCTTGCCGCCGCGGCGCAGGCGCCAGCGGTCGACGAACTCGCCGTGCCGCATCGTTTCACCCATCGCGGCGCGGCCGAACACGACGATTTCGCAGAGCAGAAGCGAGGCGTCTTCGGCCAGGTCGATGTCGATGCGGCGGATAATCCGAGCACGGTCAAACAGGATGGTCTCCTGCGGCAGCCAGGCGAGCTGCGCGCCCGCTTCCGCCTTCAGGGCGATGCCGAGCTGCGCGGCGGGACCGGGCGCGCGATAGACCTTTTCGGCCGCCGCCGTCGTCAGCGTCAGCCGGGTGCCCTCGCCTGCCCTGATGTCGATGTCGAAACGGTCGCCGCCGGCAATACCGCCGGCGGTGTTGACGAACACGCCCGACAGGCCCTCTGTTTCAGGTGAAGGAAAGCGCACGCGCAGCGAGCCGGATTCATGCAAGTCGCCGCGGCGGGTGACGCCATCCTGCAGATGCACGCCGAACCGCACCGCGCCCTGGGCCCGGTTGGCAGCGAACGTTGCTGAAGCCGTGCGCGTGATATCGGTCCGCATCCGTCCCCCAAACGGTGTATGCCGCGCTCGAAAACGTTACAGCGCCATCTGGCGACTGATCTCCGCGGGATCGAGATTGGCGCGGTCGCAGGCATATTTCACGGCGCCGCGGTCCATGACCGCGAAATTGTCGCCGAGCTCGCAGGCAAAGTCGAGATATTGTTCGACCAGCACGATCGCGATGTTGCCGAGGCTGCGCAGGTAAGAGATCGCGCGGCCGATGTCCTTGATGATCGAGGGCTGAATGCCTTCGGTCGGCTCGTCCAATAGCAACAGTCTCGGCCGCATCACCAGCGCACGGCCGATCGCGAGCTGCTGCTGTTGGCCGCCGGAGAGATCGCCGCCGCGCCGCCCCAGCATCGTATTGAGCACCGGAAACAGTGAAAACACGTCGTCGGGGATATGGCGATCCTCGCGCTTGAGCGGCCCGAAACCGGTCTTGAGATTTTCCTCAACCGTGAGCAGCGGAAAAATTTCGCGGCCCTGCGGCACGAAGCCGATGCCGCGCCGGGCGCGTTCATAAGGTTTCAGACCGGTGATATCGTGACCATCAAGCGCGATCGAGCCACTGGCGATCGGATACTGGCCGACCATCGCGCGCAGCAGCGAGGTCTTGCCGACGCCGTTGCGGCCCAGCACGCACGTCACTTTGCCGGGCTCGGCGGACAGCGAGACGCCGCGCAGGGCTTGCGCCGCGCCGTAGTAGAGATTGATGTTGTCGACCTTCAGCATGCCCTCGGCCTTCCCCATCTCGTGTCCCGCGCGCGGTGCAGCACGCAGTGATGCACCGCAGATGCGGGACCCAGAGTGGGTCCCGGGTCTACAGCGCACCATTTCGCTGCGCTCATGCTGCGCTGTGCCCGGGACACGAAACTGAGTATTTGCTTCCACGCCTATCTTCCCAGATACACTTCGATCACGCGCTCATTCGATGAGACTTGATCGATGCTCCCCTCCGCCAGCACCGTGCCTTCGTGCAGGCAGGTGACCTTGACGCCGAGTTCGCGCACGAAGGTCATGTCGTGCTCGACGACCATAACGGTCTTTTCCTTGTTGATTTCCTTCAGAAGCTCGGCGGTCTGATGCGTCTCGACGTCGGTCATGCCCGCGACCGGCTCGTCGACCAGCAGCAGTTTTGGGTCCTGTGCCAGCAGCATGCCGATCTCCAGCCACTGCTTCTGGCCATGTGACAGGCTGCCCGCAAGACGGTTGCGTGCATCGGTCAGGCGGATGGTCTCGAGCACGCGGTCGATCCGCTCGGATTCGTCTCTGCTGCCGCGCCAGAACAGCGTGCCCCTGACGCTGTGATCGACATTGAGCGCCAGCAACAGATTGTCCTCGATGGTCTGGCTCTCGAACACCGTCGGCTTCTGGAATTTGCGGCCAATGCCGAGTTCGGCGATATGGGTCTCATCCAGCCGCGTCAGGTCGGTCATGCCATCGAACAGCACTGTGCCTTCGTCCGGCTTGGTCTTGCCGGTGATGATGTCCATCATCGTGGTCTTGCCGGCGCCGTTCGGGCCGATGATGGCGCGCATCTCGCCTGGCTCCAGGGTGAGCGACAGATTGTTGATGGCGTGAAAGCCGTCGAACGAGACATGCACGCCGTCGAGGTAGAGCAGCGCCGAAGTGGTCCTTCCCTCCATGACACTCATGCGCTCACTCCGCCGGCTTCGGTTCGCCGACGCCGTCTTCGAGGGCAGCGCTTTCGGCATTGGCTTTCTCGGCTGCCTTCCGGGACTCCCGCCAGGCGTTGAAGGTGCCGACGATCCCCTTTGGCAGCAGCAGCGTCACCAGGATGAACAGCGCGCCCAGCATGAACAGCCAGTACGGCGCCAGCGGGCCTGAGGTGAAGTAGGTTTTTGCGTAGTTGACGACGACCGCGCCAAGCGCGGCGCCCACCAGCGTGCCGCGGCCGCCGACGGCGACCCAGATCACCGCTTCGATGGAGTTGCCCGGTGCAAATTCGCTCGGATTGATGATGCCGACCTGCGGCACGTAGAGCGCGCCGGCGACGCCGGCCATGCAGGCCGACAGCGTGAACACGAACAGCTTGTAGGACTCGACGCGGTAGCCGAGGAAACGGGTACGGGACTCGGCGTCGCGGATTGCAATCAAGACCTTGCCGAGCTTCGACGTCACGACCGCCCGGCAGATCAGGAAGGCCACGATCAGCGCCAGGCAGCTCAGCGCGAACAGAGCGGCGCGGGTGCCGTCGGCCTGCACGTTGAAGCCGAGGATGTCCTTGAAGTCGGTCAGGCCGTTATTGCCGCCGAAGCCGAAATCGTTGCGGAAGAACGCCAGCAGCAGCGCATAGGTCATGGCCTGGGTGATGATCGAGAGATAGACGCCGGTGACGCGTGAGCGGAACGCCAGCCAGCCGAAGCAGAACGCGAGCAGGCCGGGAACAAGAACGACCATCAGCGCCGCAAACCAGAACATATCGAAGCCGTGCCAGTACCAGGGCAGCGCCGGATAGTTCAGAAACACCATGAAGTCGGGCAGGATCGGATTGCCGTAGACGCCGCGGCTGCCGATCTGGCGCATCAGGTACATGCCCATGGCGTAGCCGCCGAGCGCGAAGAACGCGCCGTGGCCGAGCGAGAGAATGCCGCAATAGCCCCAGATCAGGTCGATTGAGAGCGCCAAAATGGCGTAGCAGGCGTATTTGCCGAACAGCGCGACCAGATAGGTCGGCACTTGCAGCGCCGAGCCTGCAGGCAGCAGGAGATTGGAGAGCGGGATCAGCACGCCGAGGCCGGCGACCACCACCAGGAAGACGGTGGCGCTGCGATCGAGCGAGCGCGTGAGGATATGCGGCGTCATGCTTCCACCGCCCGGCCCTTCAGCGCGAACAGGCCGCGCGGACGCTTCTGGATGAACAGGATGATCAGCACCAGGATGGCGATCTTGCCGAGCACGGCGCCGGCCACCGGCTCCAGGAACTTGTTGGCGATGCCGAGCGTGAAGGCGCCGACCAGCGTGCCCCAGAGATTGCCGACGCCGCCGAACACGACGACCATGAAGCTGTCGATGATGTAGCTCTGGCCGAGATTGGGGCTGACATTGTCGATCTGCGACAGCGCCACGCCGGCAATCCCGGCGATCCCCGAGCCGAGGCCGAAGGTCAGCGCATCGACGCGCGAGGTGGCGATGCCCATCGAAGCCGCCATGCGCCGGTTCTGCGTCACCGCGCGCATCTCGAGCCCGAGCGCGGTGTAACGCAGCATCGCGAGCAGGATGACGAACACCGCGAGCGTGAAGCAGAGGATCCAGAGCCGGTTATAGGTGATGGTGATCTGCCCGAGCTCGAACGCGCCGCTCATCCAGGAGGGATTGCCGACCTCGCGGTTGGTGGGGCCGAACGCGGTGCGCACGGCCTGCTGCAATACCAGCGACAGACCCCAGGTCGCGAGCAGCGTTTCCAGCGGACGGCCATAGAGGAAGCGGATGATGCCGCGCTCGATCGCTACGCCGACGGCGCCCGCGACGAGGAACGCCAGCGGCACCGCGATCAAGAGCGAATAATCGAACAGGCCGGAATAATTGCTGCGAATGACTTCCTGCACCACGAAGGTGGTGTAGGCGCCCAGCATCACCATCTCGCCATGGGCCATGTTGATGACGCCCATGACGCCGAAGGTAATGGCGAGGCCGATCGCGGCCAGCAACAGCACCGATCCCAGCGACAGGCCGTACCAGGCGTTCTGCACCATCGACCACATCGCAAGATTGCTCTGGATCGAGGCGATCGCGCTGGCTGCGGCGCGCGCGACATTGGGCGGCAGGTCGTTGCCCAAGCCCGTCAGCAGCGCCATCGCCTCCTGATCGCCGCGCGCCTTGACGACGGCAACCGCCTCGAGCTTCTCGACCTCGGTCGCGTCAGACTTGTAAAGCAGGATGGCGGCGCGGGCTTCCGCGAAGGCGGCCTTGACGGACTTGTTGGTCTCTTTCGCCAGGGCGCCGTCGATTACGGGCAGCGCGCTCTCCTCATGGCTCTTGAACACCGATTGCGCCGCCGCAATCCGTTTGGCCGGATCGGGTGACAACAGCGTCAGCCCACCGAGCGCGGCCTCGACGGCGCGGCGCAAGCGGTTGTTGAGCCGGACGGCAGCCGCATTGTCCGGCAGCTTGTCTACGGCAGCGCCGGTTGCGGCATCGATGACCTTGCCGTCGGTCTGCGTGATGAAAACCTTCTTGGTATCCGGATCGGCGGACAGCCTTCCGTCCTGCAGCGCACTGATGATCGGAAAGGCGAGCGCATTGCCCGAGGTCGCGACCGCGCCGATCGCTTCATCGGTGTCGGAAAAATCGTCGTTGGCGAACTTGGCGACCGCGTCTTCGAACGGGCCCGCCAGCGCCGGCGCCGCAAAGGCTGCAGCCAAAAGGATCGCGAGCAAAAGCGCGCGAAGGCGATCAAGGAAATTGGCAGACACAATACGACCCCGGCAGGAGTATGGGGAGAAGGCGGCGGCAGCGCCGCCTTCTCCCATCGTTCTCTTCGAAGAACTCTTGGAAGTTCTTTATTGCAACTCAGGCGATCCTGATTCTGTCGGATCAGATCGGGGTCATGATCCTGTCGGATCAGACCGGGATCATGATCCAATCGGATCAGATCGGGATCAGGAGCCCTGACCGCCGCACTTGTTGGTCTTGGTGTTGTAGTTGCCGCACTTCTTGCCAACCCAGTCGCCGATCAGGTCCTTGGAGCCCTCGAGCTCCTTCGACCAGGCGTCGCCAGCGACAAGGCCCGGGGTCTTCCACACCACGTCGAACTGGCCGTTGGCTTTGATTTCGCCGATGAACACCGGCTTGGTGATGTGATGGTTAGGCAGCATCTTGGAGGTGCCGCCGGTCAGGTTCTTGGCTTCGATGCCGGGCAGCGCGTCGATCACCTTGTCCGGATCGGTCGACTTCACCTTCTCGACCGCCTTGACCCACATGTCGAAGCCGATGACGTGCGCTTCCATCGGATCGTTGGTCACGCGCTTCGGATTCTTGGTGTAGGCCTGCCAGGCCTTGATGAACTTCTCGTTCTCGGGCGACTTGATCGACTGGAAGTAGTTCCAGGCGGCGAGATGGCCGAGCAGCGGCTTGGTGTCGATGCCGGCGAGTTCTTCTTCACCGACCGAGAACGCGACCACCGGAATGTCGGTCGCCTTGATGCCCTGGTTGCCGAGCTCCTTGTAGAAGGGAACGTTGGCGTCGCCGTTGATGGTGGAGACCACGGCGGTCTTCTTGCCGGCGGAGCCGAACTTCTTGATGTCGGCCACGATGGTCTGCCAGTCACTATGACCAAACGGCGTGTAGTTGATCATGATGTCTTCCTGCTTGACGCCCTTCGACTTCAAGTAGGCTTCGAGGATCTTGTTGGTGGTGCGCGGATAGACGTAGTCGGTGCCGGCCAGAACCCAGCGCTTCACCTTCTCGTCCTTCATCAAATAGTCGACGGCGGGAATCGCCTGCTGGTTCGGCGCAGCACCGGTGTAGAACACGTTGCGCTCGCTCTCCTCGCCCTCGTATTGCACGGGGTAGAACAGGATCGAGTTCAGTTCCTTGAATACCGGGAGCACGGACTTGCGCGACACCGAGGTCCAGCAGCCGAACACGACCGAAACCTTGTCCTTGGTGATCAGCTCGCGCGCCTTTTCGGCAAACAGCGGCCAGTTCGAGGCGGGGTCGACGACGACAGGCTCAAGCTTTTTGCCGAGCACGCCGCCCTTCTTGTTCTGCTCCTCGATCAGGAAGAGAATGGTGTCCTTCAGCGTGGTTTCGCTGATGGCCATGGTGCCGGAAAGAGAATGCAGGACGCCGACCTTGATGGTCTCCTGCGCCTTGGCGTTCGAGAACGCAGCCAGACCCAAAACCAGGCCGGCAGTGGCCGCTAGCCAGCGGCGGCGGCTCAGCGTCGCTATATCGTGAGTCAATTTTGTAAGCATGAAATGTCATCTCCCTGACGCAGGCGTTGAACGCTGCGAACGGCCCCACGGCCGCCTGCGTTTAAGGGAATCGCAAGAACCATGCCATCGCTCGATGGCCGGATAAACTCCTATAATCGCTTGGAAATTCCGGCTATGCGAAAACCGCCGGCGAGAAATCTGCCTACTTATTAGACAGCGTAAATGTATGCTTTGGCGGCAAACCATCTACTTTTTGTGCAAATGCCGCAATTTGGCTAAATTTCTTGCACGAATTTTGATCGTTTGGGCTGGCCGCGCGGCACGGCGCGATCTGGCCGATCGGTTTCTTTTAACCGAGCTGGCGAGGCGTGCCGAATTCACCTTGAAAGCGGCGCACAGGTGCTCCATATGACTGTCGTGACCTAGAGAATCATCAGGTCCCTGCGAGCCGCGTGTTCTGATCCCGTTTTGCGGTTTCTGGCTTGCCCCCTTCAGCTAGCAAAACCGACGCCCCAAACACGCGGGTGTCTCTGACACACTCGCGCGCTCCTGGCTGACATCGCCGGGCGCCTGCCCTTTTTAATGGAAAGAACCACCCTTTTGACCTCCTTTCAGGATTTCGGCCTTGCCGATCCCATCTCGCGTGCGCTCAAGGAAGAAAATTACCACACGCCCACGCCCATCCAGGCCCAGACCATTCCCATCGCATTGACCGGCCGTGACGTCGTCGGCATCGCCCAGACCGGCACCGGCAAGACCGCGGCGTTTGCGCTGCCGATCCTGCACCGGATCCTGGAGAACCGCATCCGGCCACAGCCGAAGAGCTGCCGCGTGCTGGTGCTGTCGCCAACCCGCGAGCTGTCAGGCCAGATCCTCGACAGCTTCAACGCCTATGGCCGCCACATCCGCCTGACCTCAGCGCTGGCGATCGGCGGCGTGCCGATGGGCCGCCAGGTCCGCTCGGTCATGCAGGGTGTCGAAGTAATGGTGGCGACCCCCGGCCGTCTGCTCGATCTCGTCCAGAGCAACGGGCTGAAGCTGAACCAGGTCGAGTTCCTGGTGCTCGACGAAGCCGACCGTATGCTCGACATGGGCTTCATCAACGACATCCGCAAAGTCGTCGCGAAACTCCCGATCAAGCGGCAAACGCTGTTCTTCTCGGCCACCATGCCGAAGGATATCGCGGAACTCGCCGAATCCATGCTGCGCGACCCCGCGCGGGTGGCGGTGACGCCGGTGGCCTCGACGGCCGACCGGATCACCCAGCGCATCATCCAGGTCGATTTCGCGGCCAAGCCGGCGGTGCTGGCGCAGCTTTTGAAGCAGGAACCAGTCGACCGCGCGCTGGTCTTCACCCGCACCAAGCACGGCGCCGACAAGGTGGTGAAGGTGCTGGCCAAGGCCGGTATCGAAGCCAATGCCATTCATGGCAACAAATCGCAGAACCACCGGGAACGCGTGCTGGCGGCGTTCCGCTCCGGCGAGATCCGCACGTTGGTCGCCACCGACATTGCCGCCCGCGGCATCGATGTCGACGGCATCAGCCATGTCGTGAATTTCGACCTGCCCAACGTTCCCGAAACCTACGTCCACCGCATCGGCCGCACCGCGCGCGCCGGCGCCGAGGGCGTGGCGATCTCGCTGATCGCGGGCGCCGAGGAAATGGGCTATCTGCGCGACATCGAGCGGCTGATTCGCATCGCGCTGCCGCGGGAAGACCGCAGGACGCCGGGCCACCGTGATGCGGCGCCGGCCCCCGCCCAGCACCGGGGCGGACGGCCTGGAACACGCGTCCATGCTAGCCGTTCTCATGAACCGGCCCCAAGCGCAAAAGGCCCTCGCCGACGCCGCCGCGGTGGTGGTAATAATGCGCAGCAGCCGAACAGGCACGAAGCGCCGCGTCCGGCCCAGCAGGCCGGCAAGAGCCAGGCCGGCCAAAGCGAGGGCATTCAGGGCGTCGCCTTCTTGCATCGCGAGAGCCGTCCGAATAATCAACCGAACCGTAACCACCGACCGCAGCGCTAGCCTCGATCGACCTGGAGACCACCATGGCTAAAGAAGAGCTGATCCAGTTCGAAGGACTGGTGACCGAAATTCTCCCCGACGCGCGCTATCGCGTGCAGCTCGATGCCGGACACGAGATTGTTGCCTATACCGCAGGCAAGATGAAGAAGAACCGGATCAAGACGCTGGCAGGCGATCGCGTGACGATCGAGATGTCGCCGTATGATCTGGAGAAGGGTCGCCTGATCTTCCGACACAAGGACGAGCGTCCGTCGACATCGGGCGCCCCGCGTGGTGCGCCGCCGCGCGGCGGCCAGTTCCGCCGCCGGTAAACAGATCGTAAACGCCCTCGAAATCGCGCCCGACGCGACCGCGTCGCGCGCGAGCGAGGGCGGCTGGCCGCCCCGAATCAAAAAATCGCACGTCAGGATTGTTTTGAACCCTACTATCGAATAATATTAGGTATCGATTTTCGGCCGGACGACATTAGCTATCCACCGGTACAGCCGGTTTAGACGCTGACGACCCTTCCAAAAATTCGATCTCACCAGCCCATCGAAAGGTGGGCTACGACTTGTCTATCTGAGAAGGGACTACCCCCGTGAGCATGGGAACCGTGAAGTGGTTTAACGCTACCAAGGGCTATGGCTTCATCCAGCCGGATGACGGCGGCAATGACGTGTTCGTGCACATCAGCGCTGTCGAGCGTGCCGGCCTCGGAACGTTGCGTGAAGGCCAGAAGATCTCCTACGAAATCGTGGCAGATCGCCGCTCTGGCAAATCTTCGGCCGACAATCTGCGCGCCGCCGGGTAAGCGATTTTCGGGCGCACGCGACAGCGTCCCGAAGACCGCTCCTGAATAAATCAAAAGGCCGCGCCAATGGCGCGGCCTTTTTCTTTGCGATCCTTTTCGATGCAGCCATCCGATCGGGCGCAGCCGCCTCACGTCTGGGTGCAGACCGAGGTCTTGTACATCACGCAAAGTCCCTGGCGCGGACGGGTGAGGCTGTAGTCTTTCAGCTCCATGCCGTCCTGCTTATTGATGAACCAGGCGACGCTCGGGATGTAGTTATAGCTGACCTCGCTTAGGATCAGGTAGGTGCCGGGGATCCGGAGCGCCTCCGGGATGTCGATGATGTCTCCTGCCTTATGCGGTTCGATACCCTCGCTCCACTGCACCCGCGCCTTCTTGGTATCGGGATCGAAGTACAGCTCCGTGATCTTCCCCTTCACCTCCGCCGACGAATAGGGAGTCATGATCGCCTTGCTGGCTTTGAAGAAGTTGGTCAATTGCGTATCGCTCACCGTGGTGTTCTGGGACGTCAGGTCCGATAGCGTGCGCGCCATCAGCGTCACCTTGCGTTTGATGGCGAAGCCGGCCGAGAACTCGTAGGTGCCAATGAACAGCGCTGCCATGAGCGGGATGATCATCGCGAACTCGACGGCCGCAAGACCGCTGTTGTCGCCAAGCAGTTCGAACGCCCGGCGGCGCATGCGAAGCCAGATTGTGCTCATCGGTTCATCGC
Organism: Bradyrhizobium sp. AZCC 1721; assembly: GCF_036924715.1. Classification (NCBI taxonomy): domain Bacteria; kingdom Pseudomonadati; phylum Pseudomonadota; class Alphaproteobacteria; order Hyphomicrobiales; family Nitrobacteraceae; genus Bradyrhizobium; species Bradyrhizobium sp. AZCC 1721. The sequence continues at coordinate 6,529,064 of NZ_JAZHSB010000001.1, forward strand.
CTTTGGTCCTAGTAAGGTTCGTTCTGGAATGCGGCGGTCGCCGTCAACAGCCGCTTGCTACCGTCGATATTCGAGATATCGAAGCCGAGGCTGGTGACGAACAGCGGCCATTTGTAGAACAGCCGCACCATGACGATGTCGCCGGGGCCGCCGGGGAGATAATTGTTCGGAGGAACGAATTTTTTCTTCCCGTCTTTCGGGTCGGTGACGATCGGGGCGGAGACGTCGACGATGTCAAACGCGGGGTAATTTTGCACGTCGATCGAGATTCCGTTCTCGCAATCGAACATCACGACGAGCTTGGCGCAAACGGCGTCCTTGAACTGGCTCTGGGTGAATTTCGCATTTTGTGCCTGGCCGGTCATGATCAGACGCGCCGAGTCCTGCGTCACGGTCTCGAGAATCTGGCTGGCAAAGAATACCAGCGCCAGCTCGATGATCGCGAACAGAACGGCAAAGAATATCGGTCCAACCAGCGCAAACTCGACGGCGGCCGAGCCCCTTCGGTTGTGATGAAACCGGCGCAGGATATTTTTCTTGGGAACCATGGAAGGCGGCATCGAAGAGACCTCAGAGCGCGAGGGAATTGCCGCAAAAACCTATCCGAAACTGATTGTTGAATTGTTTCGGCCGTTCCAGACAGAACGACCCGCGCCGTTAACCGAATCTTGACCGTGCCGGGAGACCGGCGCCGAGAGCCCGGTTCTGATTCAATCAGAACCGGAAGGCTCTGGCGCAAACGGCTCAGTCCGCCTTGCCGCCGGCCGCCGCGCCAGCGGCCTGGCTGGAGAGCGAGCCGGCCTGATCGATGGCGGTCTTGAAGTAGCCGACGCCGTCGCCAAGGGTGATGCGGCGCTGGCAGACCGGCATGCAGCTATAGGATTCCCGTTCGACGCCGCGGTAGACGGTGACGAGCTGATCGGTCGGGCCTTCGACCTGGATCTGGCGGTCCACCAGTACTTCGCCATTGCGGTCCATTGCGATGAAATTGGTCGCGCCGTAGCCCTTGCCTGTAACGACGACGATGCCGCCGCTCTGCAGCGTAACGTCCGCAATCAGCGGGTTTCCGACCACGATGGTCGAGACCTTGGCAGGAAGCTTCACGAGCTTTGCCTGGTCGACATAAACGGCGATTCGGTCTGGATCGGGCGAGGCCAGACCGACGGCCGGCCACAGCAGGATTCCTGCAGCGAGGGAACGCAATCCAAAACGCGCGCGTGCGCGAATACGCGGAAACTTGAACGACATACTTTACCCCGGGGCATCAACAAGCCGGCGATGGGCCATACCCAGCGGAACCGGCGCCCGACAAGGTGAATCTGACGACAATTCATGAACAAACGGCAAATAGGCCCCGCCATGCGGCAAGAAATCCGACGCCGGCCTATTTGCGGAATGGATAAGCCAGTTGCCCAATGATTTCACGCGGGAACGAGGACTGATCGTCCACGCCGTACTGCTCCGGCAGGCGATCCGATGGCATTCGGAAGGTCCCAAACAGCAGGTCCCAGAGTGGAAAGGTGCCGGCAAAATTGGTGTCCCCGCCCTCCTCGCGGGAGGTGTGGTGCCAGCGGTGAAACACCGGCGTCGCCACGACATATTTGAACGGGCCGAGCGTCCAGTTGAGGTTGGCGTGGACGAACGCCGAGTGGAAGATGTTGAACGGGCCGAGCCACAGCATCACGCCCGGCGAAATGCCGGCCATCAGCAACACGACGTCGACCCCGATGGTACCCAACAGCAGGTTGATGGGGTGAAAGCGCGCCGCCGAGATCCAGTCCACATCTTCCGACGAATGGTGGATGGCGTGGTATTTCCAGAACCCGCCGCCGTGAAACATGCGGTGCAGCCAGTACATCATGAAATCGGCTGCGACCAGGAACAGGATCGTCTGCAGCCACAATGGCAGCCTCGACAACGGACCGTGGCCGTTGTCGTAGAAGGCGATCAGTTCGTCGGCGTCGTGAATTCCAACCAGCAAAGCAGCGCCGAGCACCAATAGTCCGATGCGGAATACCCGCGCAAACAGCGGCACCAGGAACCAGTAGCAGATGTCGGTGACGAGTTCGCGCTTGCGCCACCAGGGCCTGCCGGGATTGCAGGCCCAGAAATGCGCCAGCAGCGAGAACACCAACGCCAGCGCGACCGTGACCGGCACCACCTTGGCCATGGTCTGGCCCAGCATCTCGAGGACTTCGATCGGCAGGTTGGACATGTCGGCTGCTTGCGGTCTGATCGGCGACCGTCAACCGCCGCTCGGGTGCATTCAACTGGTTCCCCGTAGCAGAATCCCCGGCCGCCCGCCAGTTCACGTGCCCCTCAAAGCATCCAGGCGGACGTCGCGACAGCCATCGGGCAGCGCTCAATTGGCGGTACGAACGTGCAGCACGGCGTTCTCGTCGGAATACACGCGCTTCCAGCCACTGACTTGATCGAGCAGCCCAACGGCCGGCGTCGACGGCTTCAACAGCACGGCATCGATTTCCCAGGTCTTTAGAATATCGAGGAAATGGTTGGCGTCCTTGAGCGTCAGCGCGCGGTAATAGGCCATTTCGAAGGCTTCGCCGTAGAGTTCGGCGCGCCCGTCGATGAACACGGGAATCTGGCGCCAGATCAGGTATCCGCCGAACGGAAGGTCGTTGAGAACCCGCTTGGGATTATGCGCCTGCAAGGCATCGACGGCCGCGGCGGGCGATTGCCCTTCGGGTGGCGCAATCCTCGCATTGGCTGCAAACACCCATGTCAAGCCGCCGAGCAAGACGGCCAGCATCGCCACGGAGGGCGCACTTATCCGGACGAGCCGGGCCGGCTGCAGCGCGAATTGCGACGCCACCGGCGCGAGCAACACGATCGGCAGCAGCAGCGCAAAGATCTCGAGGTTCCTGATATGCGACAGCGCCATGTGCAGGAGGCCCAGCGCCAGTGCGATCCGCGGCGGCGACAGCTTTACGCCGCTGTAAAGTCCGCCCCCGATCAGGGCAAGCATCGACAACTCGAACGGACCGAGACTGCTGAAGTCCGCCGGCCTCCATTCATTGATGAGATGCAGCAACTCCCCCAAATCGAGAATCTTGAATGAAGTGAGGATCGAACCCCATCCGTACGGCGTAACGCAGCATGCGGCCACGGCTCCCACCCCGAACGCGATCCAGCGCACAGTCAATGGCTCTCGTTGCGAAGGCTTCGCGTTCCATACGGCATCAAACGCGAATGCTCCGATCAAGACGAGGCCAAAGATGAATCCGCCGTGCAGGTTCGCCCAAAGCAAGATCAGCGGCAGCAACCATAATGACGGCGGCTCCCGGCGCTCGCTTGCCGACATCAGGCCGTACGACCACGCAACCATGACCGGCAGCGCGAGTACGTGAGGGCGCGCAAAAAAATGTGGCCATGAAAGCACCATTGCCGCCAGCGCGATCAGGATCGCGTAGGTTGACGGAATGCGGCAACCCAGGACATAGGTGAGAAGCGCAAACGTTGCGGCGATCGAAATTGCCGCAAGTACGATTGGTCCGCTCCAGCCGGCCAGATGATAGCTCGCAGCGTACAGAACCTGCGCGAACCAGGACGATGACGTCCATGGCTCGCCAATTCGCGTGAAGGAATACAGGTCGACGCGCGGCAAGGCGGCATGCTCGAGGATCGATCGACCCACGACGATTTGCCAATAGGTGTCTGAGTCGCGCAGCAACGTGCTTCCGACGATCAGGAGAAGCGCATACACGCCGGCGCCAAGCCAGAGCCAGGCGGGGATCCTGCCAAGGCTCAAGGCTTTCTCCTGGGAGATCATTCCGACGTTTGCGGTCATGTCGTCACGCTCGTGCCCGGACGCTATTTTTCGTCATCGTTCGGCCGGTGAGTTTCGATGACTTTCGGAGGCCGGCTGGACATGGCGCCTCTGATCGGAGAACTCGTGTGTAACCCCTCGCGCTTAAAGAGCCGTGAATTCGGGCGCCCCGCTCCGGCAGGCGGAGACCAGAGACCGCATGCGCGGCAATCTCGAATCTTACGCAATTGCTTAGTGCCAAATTTACTCTGCTTCGGAACCGTCCGGTTCCTCGGGCTTTTCGGCAATCGAATTAACCGCCTCGCAATTCTCGGGGCCCTAGGGTCATGCCATGGTCGCGGTGCTGAGAACGCCGGTGAGACCAACGTTAGTTTGACCAGCCACGTGTACATGGAGCTTATCTGATGAAGAATCTCGTTTCGCGTTTCTTGAAGGACGAATCCGGCGCGACCGCTATCGAATACGGCCTGATTGCGGCGGGTATTGCTATCGCGATCATCACCGCAGTTAACGGCGTCGGCAGCGGTCTGAACACCAAGTTCCAAGCGGTATCCACCGAGCTTGCCAAGCCGTAAGCGTCACCGCCGAAGCACAGCAAAGGCCTCGGGTATTCCGGGGCCTTTGTAGTTTTCGCCTGAGATAAGTTTCGTAAGACAGTGCGCAAATCCGCTTTCACATTCCTGGCCGCAAGAACGCGCTTCGCCGGTGACGGGGACGACGCGTCCGTGAGAGCGGTCTGTCTTGCACTGACGCTGGCGCTTCTTACGCTTTCGTGTCGAATTGCAAGCGTCTGGTGATGAGCGAAGCCGTTTTCTGCTTGTTCATCTCTCGTGTGTAGTCTCGACGCTTCGACGTCGCGATTAGCAGCACGGGCTTCGTAAATCCATGATCCTCGACATAGCACGACTCCTGCTCTTTCCCGCACTGATGGCGTTCGCAGCCGCGAGCGACCTCTTCACCATGACGATTTCGAACCGATTGTCGCTGGCGCTTATCGCGGGCTTCCTGGCTCTTGCATTGCTGGGCGGCATGGCCCTGCATGACATGCTCATGCACATCGGCGCCGGCGCAGCCGTCCTGGCGGTGGCCTTTGCCTGCTTCGCGATGGGCTGGGTTGGCGGCGGCGACGCCAAGGTCGCAGCCAGCGTGGCGCTCTGGTTCGGCTTCGACCACCTCCTCAACTACCTGGTCTACGCCTCACTGTTCGGCGGGGCTCTGACGTTGTTGCTGCTCCAGTTCCGGCGGTGGCCGCTGCCTTATCCGCTTGCGGCGCAAGCCTGGCTGAACCGGCTGCACGACAAGCAGAGCGGAATCCCCTACGGCATCGCGCTCGCGCTTGGCGCGCTGATGGTCTATCCGGAGACCGAATGGATCAAGGCGATCGACCTGACCCACCTCGCCATGCGTTGATCCAGCACCGCTAACTTTCCGTTAAGGCAATTTACACACGCCTCATTAACCATGCTTTGACGAATAGCTGGTCAACTCCCATCACGGCGGCGGAAGCGTCGCGGCGTAATGTGGAAAGTGAAGCGTATGAATAAGCCACGCATTGTGGTCTTGACCATCGCCATCGGCGCTGGCGGCGTTGCCGCATATCTCGCCAGCGGGTCCGGCGACAGGCCTGCCCCGGCCCAGCCGGTCGCGCAGCTTCAGACCGTCGATATTCTCGTCGCGAAATCGGATATCGGCCTCGGCAAGTCGGTCAAGCCCGACGATCTGCAATGGCAGACCTGGCCGGCCACGTCGGCCAGCAGTAACTTCATCAGCCGCGCCAGCAAGGCCGACGCCGTCAAGGAGATCACCGGCTCGATCGCGCGCGCGCCGTTCATCGCGGGCGAGCCGATTCGCGAGCAGAAGCTGGTGAAAGCCGACGGCTCCGGCTTCATGGCGGCGATCCTGCCCGCGGGCTACCGGGCCATTTCCACCGAGATTTCGCCGGAAACCGGCGCCGGCGGCTTCATCCTGCCGAACGACCGCGTCGACGTAATTCTTACCAAGCGCGACAAGAACCCGGACAGCAAGGGCCCGGATATCTCCAGCTCGGAGATCATCCTGACCAACGTTCGCGTTCTCGCGATCGACCAGGCGCCGAAGGAGAAAGAAGGCGCCAGCTCGCTGGTCGGCAGGACGGTCACCCTCGAACTGAAGCCCGAGCAGGCCGAGACGCTGGCGCGATCGCGCCAGAGCGGCACGCTGACGCTGGCGCTGCGCAGCATTGCCGACGTCAACGCAGTCGAGAAGCCGGACGAACAATTCAACAAGCGTGGCGAAAGCCTCAACGTCATTCGTTATGGCGTTGCCAGCCAGCAGACGATGCAGAAGTGACCGAAAGGACGCACGATATGAAGTGCAGGGAAATTCAGCCGATGATGCGAACGTTCATCGTCCGCGCCCTGTCGTTTTCGGCCGTGACTGCTCTCACGCTCAATCCGGCGCTGACGCCGGTGATGGCGAGCGACTATCGCGTCGCGCCGGTGGCCGCCGACGGGCAGATGAACGCCCGCTTCGTTTCGCTCGGGATCGGCAAGTCTTTCGTGATCGACCTGCCGCGCGAGATCAAGGACGTGCTGGTTGCGGATCCGAAGGTCGCCAACGCCGTGGTGCGTTCGACCCAGCGCGCCTATATCATCGGCGCCGCGGTCGGCCAGACCAATATCGTTTTCTTCGATTCCACCGGTGCGCAGATCGCGGCCTATGACATCGCGGTCAAGCGCGACCTCAACGGCGTGCGCGCGGCGCTGAAGCAGTCGCTGCCGAATTCGGACATCCTGATCGAAGGCGTCGGTGACGGCGTGGTGCTGAGCGGCACCGCGGCAACCCCGATCGAGGCGCAGCAGGCCGCCGAAATCGCCGCCCGCCTGGTGGGCGGCACTGAAAAGGTCGTCAATTCGATCGCAGTTCGCGGCCGTGACCAGGTGATGTTGAAAGTCACGCTCGCTGAAGTCCAGCGCTCGGTCATCAAGCAGCTCGGCATTGATCTCAGCGCCAGCATGTCGTACGGCACATCCGTTGTTAGGTTCACCAACAACAACCCGTTCACCGCAAACAGTGCGCCGCTCGTGGCCAACAACGCCCTTACCGGGAGTTTCGGCTCGACGCCATCCGTGCAGGCGACGCTACGCGCGATGGAAAGCGCCGGTGTCGTGCGAACCATTGCCGAACCTAACCTCACGGCCATTTCCGGCGAGTCCGCAACCTTTATCTCCGGCGGCGAATTTCCAATTCCGACCGGCGTGACCTGCCAAACCACAGTGGGTGGTGCCGTCGGACAATGCGTCCAGACAGTCAGCTTCAAGAAATTCGGCATCTCTCTCAACTTTACGCCGGTCGTGCTGACCGAGGGACGGATCAGCCTTCGGGTGATGACCGAGGTGTCGGAAGTCTCGACCGAAAACGCTCTGACCGGCGGTGCCGGTGGAACGACCATTCCCTCGATCAAGACCCGCCGCGCCGAGACGACACTGGAAATTCCGTCCGGCGGCGCGATGGCGATGGCCGGCCTGATCCAGGAACAGACCAAGCAGGCGATCAACGGTCTGCCGGGGCTGGCGCAACTGCCGGTTCTCGGCACGCTGTTCCGCAGCCGCGACTTCGTCAACAACCAGAGCGAATTGATGGTTCTGGTCACGCCTTATGTGGTGCGCGCGGTGGCACAGAAGGATCTGTCGCGCCCCGACGACGGCTTTGCCAGCGCGTCGGATCCGCAGGCCGACCTCCTCGGCAGCATCAATCGCATCTACGGCGTTCCGGGCCGCGTCGAAAAGGCACGGAATTATCGCGGCACCTACGGCTTTATTACGGACTGAGGCGGGACGATGACACCGAAGACGAAATCCACGAAGCCCGCCGATCCAAGGCGCACGCTTGGCCTGGCAGGAGCGCTGATCGGACTTTCCGTGGCGCTCAGCGCCTGCAAGCACACCACCGATGTCGTGACGACGGCGGCCGTGCCTGACGACTATCGCCAGCGCCATCCGATCGCGGTCCAGGAAGCCGACCGCTCGATCGTCGTTTTCGTCGGCCGCGGACGCGGCGGCCTTTCCGCCTCGCAGCGCGCCGACGTCATGGACCTGGCCCAAACCTGGCTTCGCGAAGGTACCGGCGCTATCAGCGTCGACGTGCCCGTCAATACCCCGAACGCACGGGCAGCCGAGGATTCATTGCGCGAGATCCAGGCGACCTTCTCCGCCGCCGGCGTGCCGCCGCGCGCGGTCAATGTCCGCCAGTATCGCCCCGAAGATCCCAGGCACATGGCCGCGATCCGCCTCAACTATCCGAAGATTTCGGCGGTGGCCGGCCCGTGCGGGCTGTGGCCGGAGGATCTCGGACCGTCGATCCACAACAAGGGCTATTTCGACAACAAGCAGTATTACAATTTCGGCTGCTCCAATCAGCGCAATCTGGCAGCGATGGTCGACAACCCGTCGGACCTCGTGCAGCCGCGTCCCGAAACCCCAGCCTATACGCCGCGCCGTGGCATGGCCCTCGAGAAATATCGCAAGGGCACTTCCACCGCGACAACCTATCCCGAGAGCGACAAGGCCAAACTCAGCGATACCGGCAAATGATCAGTTACGCGCGCCAGAGTACAGAACCGCAGCCTGACGGCACCGCGCCGTCAACGGACGATCATATCGCGCCAGCGCCGCGGGTGTCGGTGCAGGCTTTCTGCGAGACGCTGGAAACCGCGGCTGCCGTGCAGTCGGCCGGCGAAGACCGCCGCCTCGGCAAGGCTCATCTCAAGATCCAGATGGGCGGCATGGCCGCTGCCATCGAGGCCTACCGCTCGGCGCCGACGCCGAACGTGATCATCCTGGAGACCGAAGGCCGCAACGATATCCTTGTCGGCCTCGACCAGCTCGCCACCGTGTGCGACGCCGGAACACGCGTGATTGTGATCGGGCGCATCAACGACGTCATGCTCTATCGCGAACTGGTCCGCCGTGGCGTCAGCGACTACGTCATCGCGCCGGTCAGCGCCATCGACGTCGTGCGCTCGGTCTGCAACCTGTTCTCCTCGCCGGAAGCCAAGGCCGTCGGCCGCATCATCGCCGTCGTCGGCGCCAAGGGCGGCGTCGGTGCGTCGACCGTCGCCCACAACGTCGCCTGGGCGATCGCGCGCGACCTGTCGCTGGATTCCGTGGTCGCCGATCTCGACCTCGCTTTCGGCACCGCGGGCCTCGACTACAACCAGGACCCGCCGCAGGGTATCGCGGATGCGGTGTTCTCGCCTGACCGGGTCGATACCGCGTTCCTCGATCGCCTGCTGTCGAAATGCACCGACCATCTCAGCCTGCTGGCGGCGCCGGCCACGCTGGACCGGGTCTACGATTTCGGCGCGGAAGCCTTCGATTCGATCTTCGATACGCTTCGTACCACGATGCCCTGCATCGTGCTCGACGTTCCCCATCAATGGTCGGGATGGACCAAGCGCGCTTTGATCGCGGCCGACGACATCCTGATCGTCGCCGCGCCCGATCTCGCCAACCTGCGCAACACCAAGAATATCTTCGACCTCCTCAAGGCATCGCGGCCGAACGATCGTGCGCCGCTCTACTGCCTCAATCAGGTCGGTATCCCGAAGCGGCCGGAGATCCCCGCCGCCGAGTTCGCCAAGGCGATCGAAAACCACCCGATCGCCACGATCCCGTTCGAGCCACAAATCTTCGGCTCGGCCGCCAACAACGGCCAGATGATTGCGGAAATATCCGCAACGCATCGCACCACCGAGATGTTCGTGCAGATTGCGCAACGGCTCACCGGCCGCGGCGAGACCAAGAAGCCGAAGAGTTCGTTGCTGTCGCCTTTGATCGAGAAGTTACGGGCCAAGAAGTAGACAGCCCGCGTGGAGTGCCATCGTGTTCGGTAAGCGTAGCGGAAATGATAGTGATACGCGGGTACTCAAGCCCGCCATTCAGGCGCCTGAGCCGGCGTCTGCGCCGGCCGTTTCGCGCGAGATGGCCGCGCCGGCCGTCGCTTCGCCTCCAATAGCGCCCATGAAGGCGCCACCGCCCGCCCCCACCATGGAGGCGCGGCGGTCGGATAACTACTACCAAGTCAAGGCGACCATCTTCGGCGCGCTGATCGAGGCGATCGACCTTGCCCAGCTCGCCAAACTCGACGGCGAGTCCGCGCGCGAGGAAATCCGCGACATCGTCAACGAGATCATCGCGATCAAGAACATCGTGATGTCGATCGCCGAGCAGGAAGAGCTGCTCGACGACATCTGCAACGACGTGCTCGGCTACGGCCCGCTCGAGCCGCTGCTGTCGCGCGACGACATCGCCGACATCATGGTCAACGGCGCCGGCACGGTGTTCATCGAAGTCGCCGGCAAGATCCAGAAGACCGGCATCCGCTTCCGCGACAACCAGCAGCTTCTCAACATCTGCCAGCGCATCGTCAGCCAGGTCGGCCGCCGCGTCGACGAATCCTCGCCGATCTGCGACGCCCGCCTCGCCGACGGCTCACGCGTCAACGCCATCGTTCCGCCGCTGGCGATCGACGGGCCTGCCCTCACCATTCGTAAGTTCAAGAAGGACAAGCTGACGCTCGACCAACTGGTCAAGTTCGGCGCGATCTCGCCGGAAGGCGCGGAAATCCTGCAGATCATCGGCCGGGTTCGCTGCAACGTGCTGATTTCCGGCGGCACCGGCTCCGGCAAGACCACGCTGTTGAACTGCCTAACCCAGTTCATCGAGCATGACGAGCGCGTCATCACGTGCGAGGACGCCGCCGAACTTCAACTGCAGCAGCCTCACGTGGTGCGGCTTGAAACCCGCCCGCCCAATATCGAGGGCGAAGGCCAGGTCACCATGCGCGAGCTGGTCCGCAACTGCCTGCGTATGCGCCCCGAACGCATCATCGTCGGCGAAGTCCGCGGACCCGAGGCGTTCGACCTCCTACAGGCCATGAATACCGGCCACGACGGCTCGATGGGAACGTTGCACGCCAACAACCCGCGCGAAGCCATGTCGCGCTGCGAATCCATGATCACGATGGGCGGCTTCTCGCTGCCCTCGCGCACTATTCGCGAGATGATCTGCGCCTCGATCGACGTCATCGTGCAGGCCGCGCGCCTGCGCGACGGTTCACGCCGCATTACCCACATCACCGAGGTGATGGGCATGGAAGGCGATACCATCATTACCCAGGACCTGTTCGTCTACGAATTGCTCGGCGAGGACGCCAACGGCAAGATCATCGGGCGGCACCGCTCGACCGGCATCGGTCGCCCGAAGTTCTGGGAACGCGCGCGATATTACAACGAAGAAAAGCGGCTCGCGGCAGCGCTCGATGCCGCCGAAGTCGTCGACAAGACGTGAGGAGGCGATGAGCATGCAAGCGCTCGCACTGGCGTTTCTCGCCGCCACCGCCATCGGCGGCCTGGCATGGGTATTCATCTATCCGGCCCTGTCGGGCGAGAAGAAAGCCGAGTCCCGGCGCGCCTCGATCGCACGCACCGACGTTCCGGCGCGCCAGGCCGAGAAGAGCCAGCGCTCGCGCCGCGAGCAGGTCGAGGGCTATCTCTGAAGGAACTCGAGGCCCGCCGCAAGAAGGAAAAGTCCGTCTCGCTCAGCATCCGCCTGGTTCAGGCCGGCTTGACGACCTGGACGCCTCAGAAATTCTGGATCGTTTCCGCCGTTCTCGCGGCGGTGGGCTTCGGTGTCGCATTCATCGTCGGCGGCTCGCTATTGGGCGCTGCCGTGATGGCGTTCGCCACCGGCCTCGGCCTGCCACGCTGGCTGCTCAGCTATCTCAAAAAGCGCCGCGAGAAGGCGTTTCTGAAAGCGCTGCCTGACGCCGTCGACGTCATCGTGCGCGGCATCAAGGCCGGCCTGCCGCTGTTCGAATCGATCAAGGTGGTCGCCGCCGACGCGCCGGAACCACTCAAGGGCGAGTTCATGGCTATCATCGAGACCCAGACGATCGGCATGCCGCTGGGTGAGGCCTGCGCAAGGCTGTATGAGCGGATGCCGCTGCCGGAAGCCAACTTCTTCGGCATCGTGATCGCGATTCAGCAAAAATCGGGCGGCAACCTGTCGGAAGCGCTCGGCAATCTCTCCAAGGTGCTGCGCGACCGCAAGAAGATGGCGGAGAAGATTCAGGCGATGTCGATGGAAGCCAAGGCTTCCGCAGGCATCATCGGCTCGTTGCCGCCGGTCGTGATGCTGCTGGTCTGGATTACGACCCCCGACTACATCGCGCTGCTTTGGACCCATCATATCGGCCAGTTCATGCTGGTCGCTTGCGTTACCTGGATGACGATCGGCGTCCTGGTGATGAAGAAAATGATCAACTTCGACTTCTGACGGTGCGCCTATGATTGAGTTTCTGATCGCCAAGATGCACGACGCGCGGTTCATGACCATGCTGCTTGCCGCCATCGCGGCGAGTGCGACGGCCTATACGCTGATCATGCCGCTGTTTGCCGGCGAAGGCCTTGCCAAGCGCATGAAGGCGGTCGCCAACGAGCGCGAACGGCTCCGCCAGCGCGAGCGCGACCGCCTCAACAAATCGGAGAAGGTGTCGCTGCGCCAGACTCCGAAGCAGCTCGTTTCCAAGGTTGTGGAAGACCTGAACCTGACCAAATGGCTGGCGCAGGAAGCCGCGCGCGACAAGCTGATCATGGCCGGCTACCGCGGCCACGCGCCCTACGTCACGTTCCTGTTTGCCCGCGCGGTGACGCCGGTCGTGCTGTTTCTCGGCGCGGCCCTCTACGTGTTCGTGATCACCAACATGGACAAGTCGTTGACGGTCAAGCTCGGCATCTGCATCGGCGCCGCCTATCTCGGACTGCAGGCGCCGATGCTGTTCCTGAAGAACGCCATCAGCAAGCGCCAGCTCTCCATCAGGCGCGCCTTTCCCGACGCGCTCGACCTGCTCTTGATCTGCATCGAGTCCGGCATGTCGGTCGAAGTCGCCTTCCGCAAGGTCTCCACCGAGATCGTGTCGCAATCAGTGGCGCTGTCGGAGGAATTCGCGCTGACCACGGCGGAATTGTCCTATCTGCAGGACCGCAAAATGGCCTACGAGAACCTCGCCAAGCGCACCGGGCTGGAGGGCGTGAAATCGGTCTGTCTGGCGCTGATGCAGTCGGAACGCTACGGCACCCCGCTCGGCCAGAGCCTGCGCGTGATGGCGCAGGAAAACCGCGACATGCGGATGAACGAGGCCGAGAAGAAGGCGGCGGCGCTGCCGCCGAAACTGACCGTGCCGATGATCCTGTTCTTCCTGCCATGCCTGTTCATCGTCATTCTCGGACCGACCTACATCAAGATCCAGGCGTTGCACTGAGGCGAGCGGCCTGGCGGGCCGGCGCCATTTGACCTTCTTCCTCGCGCGGGCTCCCTCGAAGCTTCGACAAGCCGGCACGGGAACAGCGCATTTGCTAGTCTCCTTTGGCGTTCGTAAGCGGGCTTATCGGCTGACCCGCCGCGGATTTCCGCTTGCTGCGAGCGTTGGGCCGTCGTCGCTCTATCTTCGTCTTTTGCCGAATTGGCTACGGCTCGCACAAAAGGGACTGCCATGGGCTTGTATGTCGCGGTTCTCTATACTGGCCTTGCAGCCAGCCCCGCGTTCTTTGGACGAATTATCGGAGCCAAGGGCTTTGGCAGCGGGTTCCTTTGCTGTGCCGCAACCGCTGCTAGCCTCGCGATCGTTGCGCTAGCTCTTTGGCGTTACGAAGCTCAGGGGGCAAATCAAGGAGTCAAATCAAGGTGAAGGATTCGATTAAAGCAATGGGCGTTCCTTGAGCGCGGACATCCCATCGCTCGCAATGTTGCGGTTCTGGGGTCTGCGGACCGTCGCGACGGCTTCGTTGCGGCTTTCCGGGAGACGAGGACAAATCCACGCACTGCCGCCGATGGGATCTGCGGCGCATTTCACGCTGATTGCGCGCATGCCGGCCGTCGCCGATACGCAGGTCGGTCAGATCTTGGCCGAGCTTCAACGTGTTTCTCCGAGCCACCACTACTATCCGGCAGATACCGTCCACGTGACGATCAGGAACCTCGACGAAGCGGCACGGGAGGAATGCGATCGACCATCACTTTTCAGGAGGATACGGGGCCTTGTTGCGGATAGCGGATCGTTTGCGTTGAAAGGAAAGGGCCTCGGTGTTTCACCGAACTCGGTCTTTCTCCAACTGTATCCGGAAGATCAAGGTTTGGCGGATCTTCGGCGCAAGCTTTCGATAGCAACCAGCGATGGCGATCATCGCCGCCGTGAAGGCTTAGGCATATTGGACGACTTGGCGCGTCGCTATCTATTCGACAAAATGGCGTTTGCGACCCTCATCCGATTTTCAGGTCCGGTCACGCCGGCGTTCCTCGCTGAGATCGCCCGTCATCGCGAAACAGATTTCGGCACCTTCCCGATCGACGCATTTGAAATCGTCAGAACCGATAAGTTCCTGTCGAGCACTGGAACCGAAATAATTGCTCGCATAGTTGTTGGGCCCGACTAATGGACTCGTTGACCCGCAGTCGCGCGTGACCGCTGTGATGCTCAGTCCGGCCGGTTGAGGGCGGCGACCGGGACGGTCGCCTTGTTGCCGGGGGGACGCGAATGGTCCTTGTCCTTGCGGCTCAGCATTTCCCGCAGGTAAGCCACGTTGGCAGCCGCCTCGTCGGCCGGCAGATCGCCCTTGGCGATGGTCTCGGCTTCCGCGAAGCGGCCCTGCAGGCCGACGACGAGAGCGAGATTCTGCCGCACCCTTGCGTCGGCACGCGGATTGGAATAGGCGCGCCGCAGCGTTTCCTCGGCTTGCGGCAGCTCCCGCGTCAGCATGTAGGAGAGACCGAGATTGGACAGCACCGACGGCTCTTCCGGCGTGATCTTCAGCGCGCTCGCGTAATAGCGGCGGGCCTCTTCGTGCTTGCCCATCTTGTCGAGCGTGGTGCCCTGCACCGAAAGAATGCGCCAGTCGGGATTGGCGGGCGTATGGGCGCGGCTGAGCACGTCGAAGGCAGCCTGCGAACTGCCGTTGTCGGCGAGCGCGCGGCCGTAAGCAGCGAGCAGCGTCTTGTTGCCGGGATGAGCGATGGTGGCCTGTTCGAGCACGGCAGCGGCCTGTGCCCGCTGGCCGGTAGCGCGGAGCGCCTGGCCATACCCCAGCGCCGCCTCGGCATCCTTGGGATTGGCCCGATAGCGTTCGCCATATATCTCGGCCGCGCGGCGCGGATCGTCGGGAACGCTCTGTGCCTTGGGTGACGATGAGCTCAGCGATCCCGTTATGTCGGACATGGTCTGGCAGCCGCCAAGGCCCGCGGCCAAAACCGCGGTTACCGCGGCTGAGGTCAGGAACCGGGCAAGGGACCCGGCGTAGCTGGACGATCGACGCATGGCACTTCAACTCACGGGAATGGCGGACAAATAGAGCCGTATGAGAAAGCAATAGACTGTTAACCCTAACGGCCGGTTAATTGGCCGTGCTATGCCAGCCAGACACGCCCCGATCCCCGCGAGACATGCATGCAATCGCCGTTCGAGACCGCGCCCATCGCCCCCGCCATTCCGATTACGTTCGCCACCAAAACGACCTGGAGCGCGATCGCCAAAGACCTTCCCGAACCGGCCCGGCAGTTTGCGCTCGCCAATGATTTTACCGCCAAGCCCGGCAAGTGCCTGACGCTGCCCGCCCCCGACGGGAAGATTGCGCAGGTCGTGTTCGGGCTTGATGAAGAGACCGCCAAGTCGCACGACCTGTTCCGGCCCGGCGCGCTGCCCGGCCTGCTGCCGCCGGGCGTCTATCGCTTCGCCAACGTGCCGCACGACCCGCGCCTGGCGACGCTCGCCTTTGCGCTGGGGAGCTACCGCTTCGGCCGCTACCGCAAAGCCGAAAAGCCCGAGGTCCGGCTGGTGCCGCCCGATGGCGTCGATATCGCTGACATCGCGCGGATGGCGGAAGCGGCGGCGCTGGCGCGCGACCTGATCAATACGCCGTCGAACGACATGGGGCCGGAGCAACTGGCGGACGCCGCACAAGCGCTCGCGGCGCGTTTCGGCGCCAGCTTCGACTGCATCGTCGGCGACGAACTCGTGAAGCAGAACTTTCCGCTGATCCACGCGGTTGGCATGGCCTCGGCGCGTGCCCCGCGCCTGATCGACCTGAGCTGGGGCGATCCCGCCCACCCCAAAGTGACGCTGGTCGGCAAGGGCGTCTGCTTCGACACCGGCGGGCTCGACCTAAAGCCGTCCAGCGGCATGCTGATCATGAAAAAGGACATGGGCGGCGCCGCCAACGTGCTGGCGCTGGCGCAGATGGTGATGGACGCGAAGCTGAAGGTCCGCCTGCGCGTCCTGCTCCCCGCGGTCGAGAACGCGGTCGCCGGCAACGCCTTCCGTCCGCTCGACATCTTCAAGTCGCGCAAGGGACTTAACGTGGAGATCGGCAACACCGATGCCGAGGGACGGCTGGTCCTGGCGGATGCGCTCGCCTTGGCGGACGAAGACAAACCGGATCTGTTGATTGACTTGGGCACACTGACCGGCGCGGCGCGGGTGGCGCTGGGGCCGGATTTACCGCCCTTTTACACCCATGATGAGACGCTGGCCGAAAGCGTCGCAGAACATGCAAAGCGGGAGAACGATCCGTTGTGGCGAATGCCGCTGTGGCCACCCTATGATTCGTGGCTGGATTCGAAGGTCGCCGACATCAACAACGCGCCGTCGGGCGGCTTTGCCGGCTCGATCACCTGCGCGCTGTTCCTGCACCGCTTCGTCACCGATGCCAAAAGCTGGCTGCATGTCGATATCTACGGCTGGACGCCTTCCGCAAAACCTGCGCGTCCCGAAGGCGGCGAATGCCAGGCCGCACGCGCGATCTACAAACTGTTGAGCGAACGCTATGCATGATCCGCGCCTGACGCCGGCACGGCCCGAAATCGCCGCGAAATATCTCGAAGGCAAGGTGAAGGCCGCGCGCTATGTGTCCGGCGAGGAATTTTGCGTGTGTGAGGCGATCGCGCCGCTGTGGAAGCGACCTGCCGCGGGCGCCATGATGCTGACGCAGGCGCTGAAGGGCGAACGCGTCACGATCTACGACCGCAATGACGAAGGGTTTGCGTGGGGCCAACTCGCGAGCGACGGCTATGTCGGCTGGATTCCGGATGCCGCGCTGGCAAAGCCTGCGGCCGCACCGACGCACAAGGTCACGACGCTGCGGACCTTCGCGTTTCCGGGCCCCTCGATCAAGCTGCCGCCGGTCGAGACGCTGACGACGGGAGCAAGGGTGACGGTCATCCGCGAAGACAGCGCGTTCGCCATTACAAGCGACGGCTGGTATCTGCCGCGCCATCATCTTGGCAGCCTCGACGCGGTGGAAAAGGATTTCGTCGCGGTTGCCGAGCGCTTTATCGGCACGCCCTATCTCTGGGGCGGCAAGAGCTCGCTCGGTATCGATTGTTCCGGCCTCATCCAGGTATCGCTGGCCGCCGCCGGCACCGGCTGCCCGCGCGACAGCGACATGCAAGAGGGAGGCCTCGGCCGGGCATTGAGTCCCGCCGAGATGACGAAGCTCCAGCGCGGCGATCTGATCTTCTGGAAGGGCCACGTCGCGATCGTGCGGGACGCCGACAGCATCGTACACGCCAACGCGCACCACATGGCGACGGTGGTGGAGAACACACATGACGCGATTGCGCGGATCAAGGCCGTCGGCAGCGAGGTGACGGCGATCAAGCGGCTGTAGCCACAAACTTCATCGTCATCACCAGCGCAAGCTATAGGTCCGGAACCGCCTCGATCCGGAACGCGGCAGCGAACAGGGCGCGGGTGTAGTCGCTCTTCGGGTTCTTGAAGAGCTCCGCGGCCGGGCCCTCCTCCACCACCTTGCCGTGACGCATCACGATCAGATGGCTGGCCAGCGAGGCCACGACGCGCAAATCGTGCGAGATGAACATGTAGGTCAGATCGCGCTTGCGCTGCAGCTCGCGCAGCAGGTCGACCATCTGCGCCTGGAACAGCATGTCGAGCGCGCTGGTCGGCTCGTCCAGCACGACGAAATTCGGCTCCAGCACCACCGCGCGCGCAATCGAGATACGCTGGCGCTGGCCGCCGGAAAATTCATGCGGATAGCGGAAGCGCGTCGCCGGATCGAGACCGACGTCTGTGAGCGCCTTGACGACGCGCGCCTCGCGCTCTTGATGCGACAGCGACTTCTGATGCACGCTCAGGCCTTCGGCAACGATATCGCCGACCGACATTCGCGGGCTGAGCGCGCCGAACGGATCCTGAAACACGATCTGCATGTCGCGACGGTGCGGCAGCATGGCCTTGAAGCGCAGGCCCTGGATGTTGTTGCCGAGGAACACGATTGGGCCGTCGGAGGAAATCAGCCGGAGCAGTGCGAGACCCAGCGTGGTCTTGCCGGAGCCGGATTCGCCGACGACGCCGAGCGTCTCGCCCTTGCGCACCGCGACGCTGACGCCATCCACCGCCTTGATGTGGCCGACGGTCGAGCGCAACAACCCGCGCTTGATCGGAAACCAGACCTTGAGATTGTCGGCCGACATCACCACCGGCTCGTTGGGCCGCGGCGGCGCCGGGTCGGGCTTGGGCTCGGCCGCGAGCAGCGCGCGGGTATAGGCATGTTTCGGCGCGGTGAAGACCTGTTCGACCGGGCCGTGCTCGACGATCTTGCCCGAGTTCATGACGCAGACCACGTCGGCGATGCGGCGGACGATGCCGAGGTCATGGGTGATGAACAGCATGCTCATGCCGAGCCGGGACCTGATCTCGGCAAGCAGCGCCAGGATCTGGGCCTGCACCGTGACGTCGAGCGCGGTGGTCGGCTCGTCCGCGATCAGAAGATCCGGCTCGTTGGCGAGCGCCATCGCGATCATGACACGCTGACGCTGGCCGCCGGATAGTTGGTGCGGATAGCTTTGTAGCCTCGTTTCCGGATCGGGAATGCCGACCTGCGTCAAGAGCTCGAGTGTGCGCGCCCGCGCCATCTGCCCGCCGATGCCGCTGTGCAGCGAAAGAATCTCGCCGATCTGCGCCTCGACCGTGTGCAGCGGATTGAGCGAGGTCATCGGCTCCTGGAAAATGATCGAGATGTCGTTGCCGCGGATCTCGCGCATCTCGCGTTCCGAGGCATTGAGCAGCTCTCGGCCCTTGAAATGGATGGTGCCGGAGGGATGCGACGCGGTCGGATAGGGCAGCAGTCTTAGCACCGACAGCGCGCTGACCGATTTGCCGGAACCGGACTCGCCGACCAGGGCCACGCACTCGCCGCGCTTGATGGAAAACGAGACGCGGTCGACCGCAATCGTGGCGCCGCTCGGCTGGTGAAACGCCACCGAGAGATCGCGCACATCGAGCAAGGGCTGGTTGACGGCGTCCATCATGCTCTACCGGAACGTTTTGCGCGGATCGAAGGCGTCGCGCACGCCCTCGCCGATGAAGATCAAAAGCGACAGCATGATCGCGACCGAGAAGAAGCCGGTAAAACCGAGCCAGGGCGCCTGCACGTTGGACTTGCCCTGCGACAGCAGCTCGCCGAGTGATGGCGAACCCGGCGGCAGGCCGAAGCCGAGGAAGTCGAGCGCGGTCAGCGTCATCACCGAGGACGACACGATGAATGGCAGAAAGGTCATGGTCGCCACCATCGCGTTCGGCAGCAGATGCCGGAACATGATCACGCCGTTGGAGACGCCGAGCGCGCGCGCCGCCTGAATGTATTCGAAATTGCGCCCGCGTAAGAACTCCGCGCGAACCAGGCCAACCAACGAGGTCCAGGAGAACAGCAGGAGAATGCCGAGCAGCACGAAGAAGCCGGGCACCAGCACCGATGACAGGATCAGCAGCAGATAGAGCGAGGGAATCGCGCTCCAGATTTCGATGATGCGCTGGAAGATCAGATCGGTCCAGCCGCCGAAATAGCCTTGCACGCCGCCGGCGATGACGCCGATGATCGAGGACAGGATGGTCAGCGTCAGTCCGAACAGCACCGAGATGCGAAAACCGTAGATCAGTCGCGCCACCACGTCGCGGCCCTGGTCGTCGGT
Source organism: Bradyrhizobium sp. AZCC 1721 (assembly GCF_036924715.1). Classification (NCBI taxonomy): domain Bacteria; kingdom Pseudomonadati; phylum Pseudomonadota; class Alphaproteobacteria; order Hyphomicrobiales; family Nitrobacteraceae; genus Bradyrhizobium; species Bradyrhizobium sp. AZCC 1721. Next base: position 6,548,867 of record NZ_JAZHSB010000001.1, read on the forward strand.
ACCGAGCCAGTTGTATTCGAGGTCGCTACAGCTCTTCAGGCCCTTCTTCTCCACCACGGGCTTGCACTGCTCTTCCGTCAGCATCCATGTCGGCTTCGACGGCGCCGGCGTCGGCAAATCGAGATTGTGGGTGGAGTAGGAATAGCGGATCAAGGGCCAGATGATGGTGCCGCCCTTTTCGGCGATCAGCTTTTGCAAATAGGGATCGCGGTAGTCGGCCGCGGTTTCGAAATCGCCGCCGAAAGTGGTCTCGGAATAGCTGACGAAAGCCGGCCAATACAGTTTTCCGTCATACTTGATAAGGAACGGCCGATCGTTGGCGATCAGTTCGGCAAACAGCGAGATCAGAAACAGAGCAAGGAATATCCAGAGCGACCAGTAGCCGCGGCGGTTCGCCTTGAAGTTCCGCCAGCGCCGGCGGTTCAGCGGCGATGGCGCGAACACGTGCTGCGTGGCCGGGACGACCTCGCCAAGCGGCGACCTCGCGGTGGTTTCGACCGGTTGTGGAGCGAGCAGCGCCATCAGACTTCCCTCGCCTCAAAATCGATCCGGGGATCGATCCACATGTAGGCGAGGTCGGAGATCAGACCCACCACAAGGCCCACGAGGGAGAAGATGAACAGCGTGCCGAACACGACCGGATAGTCGCGGTTCAGCACGCTTTCGAAGCCGAGCAGCCCGAGCCCGTCGAGCGAGAAGATGGTCTCGATCAGCAGTGAGCCGGAGAAGAATGCACCAATGAACGCACCGGGAAAGCCTGCGATTACGATCAGCATGGCGTTGCGGAAGATATGCCCGTAGAGCACCTGCCCCTCGCTGCAACCCTTTGCACGCGCGGTCATGACGTACTGCTTCCTGATCTCATCGAGAAACGAGTTCTTGGTCAGCAGCGTCATGGTGGCGAAGGCGCCGAGACCCATCGCGATCAAAGGCAGGGTGAGGTGCCAGAAGTAGTCGATGATCTTCCAGTACCAGGGGAATTGCGACCAGCCGTCCGAGGTCAATCCGCGCAGCGGGAACCAGTTGAAGAACGAGCCGCCGGCAAACAGGATGATCAGCAGGATCGCGAACAGAAAACCGGGGATCGCAAAGCCGACGATGATAGCGGCGGAAGTCCAGGTATCGAATCGCGTTCCGTCCGCCACCGCCTTGCGGATGCCGAGCGGGATCGAGATCAAATAGGTCAGCAGCGTCAACCAGAGGCCGAGCGATATCGAGACCGGCAGCTTCTCCTTGATCAGCTGCAACACGGTGGTGTCGCGAAAGTAGCTCTTGCCGAAATCGAAGCGAGCGAAATTCCATACCATCAGAGCAAAGCGCTCATGCGCCGGCTTGTCGAAGCCGAACTGCTTTTCCAGGTTCTTGATGAACTCCGGATCGAGCCCCTGCGCGCCGCGGTATTTCGAATTGACAGCATCGGCGGAGGCGCCCGCCTGGGGCGTACTGCCGGCAAAGTCACCGGTGGAAGAGCCAGAGATGCGCGAGGAGCCGCCGGTATCGGCGCCGGAAAGCTGTGCGATCACACGTTCGACCGGGCCGCCCGGCGCGAACTGCACGACCACGAAGGAAATGAAGAGGATGCCGAGCAAGGTCGGAAACATCAAAAGGATGCGGCGGGCGATATAGGCGGTCATTATTGCTTCGCCTGCTCAAGTTTGCCGGCCTTGGCAGCGTCATACCACCAGATAACTCGCTCGCCGGAGCCCGATGCGTCGATCTGATAACGCGGCAGGTTCTTCGGGCGGTCGAAGATGTCCCAATAGGCCAGCCGATGCGTCTTGTTGTACCACTGCGGCACCCAGTAGCGGCCGGCGCGGAAAACGCGGTCGAAGGCATGACAGGCAACCGTCAGCTCGGCGCGGGTATCCGCCGCAATGATCTTTTCGATCAGCGCGTCGATGGCGGGATTCTCTATACCGGCCAGGTTGTAGGAGCCCTTGGTTTTGGCAGCGTGCGAGGAGAAGAAGGCACGCATTGCGTCGCCCGGCGTCGTCGACATCGAGAAGCGCGTGATAGTCATGTCGAAATCGAAATCTTCCACCCTCGCGCGGTACTGCACGGCATCGACCATACGCGGACTCGCCTCGATGCCGAGCGTTCCCAGATTCTTGATATAGGGCGCGTGATGCGGATTCAGCGAAGGCTCATCGTACAGGAATTCGATGCGAAACACTTCGCCGCTCGGCGTCATCCGCTTGCCGTCCTTGATGACGAAGCCGGCTTCGTTGAGCAATTGCTGCGCCTTGCGCAGCATGGTGCGATCCTGCCCCGAGCCATCCGAAACCGGGGGCACGTAGGGCTGGGCGAACACTTCGTCGGGCACTTGGCCGCGGAATGGCTCGAGCAGCTTCAGCTCCTCCGGTGAGGGCGGCCCCTTCGCCATCATGTCTGAATTCTGGAACGGCGAATGCGTACGCGCATAGGCGTCGTACATAATGGTCTTGTTGGTCCACTCGAAATCGAAGGCGTTGATCAGCGCCTCGCGCACGCGGGGGTCCTTGAACTTGTCGCGGCGGGTATTGATGAACCAGCCCTGCGCGCCGGACGGCCTTTCGTCCGGTACCTGCTCGCGCTTGACGCGGCCGTCCTTGATGGCGGGGAAGTCGTAGCGCGTCGCCCAGATGCGCGCGGTGAACTCTTCGCGGAACAGATAGTTCTTGCCGGTAAAGCCTTCGAAGGCGACGTCGCGGTCGCGATAGAATTCGTAGCGGACCACATCGTAATTGTAATAACCGCGGCAGACCGGGAGGTTCGCCCCCCACCAGTCCTTGACGCGTTCGTACTCGATGAAACGGTTGACCTCGAACTTGCCGACCTTATAGGGCCCCGAGCCCAGCGGCGTGTCCAGCGTTGATTCATCGAAGGGCCGCGTCTCATAATATCTCTTCGAGAAGATCGGCAGGCCCGCGACGAAGAGCGGCACATCGCGCGCGCGCTTCTCGGCGAAGGTGACGATCACGGTCGCATCGTCGAGCGCCTCGGCCCCCTTGACGTCACGCATCTGCACCTGGATCAGCGGATGGCCCTTGGCCTTCAGCGTGTTGATGGACCAGGCGACGTCATGCGCCGTGATCCTCGAGCCGTCGTGAAACTTGGCCTCGGGGCGCAGCGTAAAGCGGTAGATCAGCTTGTCCGGCGAGATTCGCACCGACTTTGCGACGAGCCCGTACATCGCATCCGGCTCGTCGCCGGCCCGCACCATCAGCGCTGAGAAGGTCAGGTCCATGCCCTGCGCGCCCTCGCCCTTGAGGATGTAGGCGTTGAGCGAATTGAAGGTGTGGTAGGACTGATTGTAGGAGCGCGTCGAGGGGATGGTCGAGAACACGCCGCCCTTGGGGGCAGAGACGTTCACATAGTCGAAATTCTTGAAGTCGGCCGGATACTTCAGATCGCCGAACGCCGAGATGCCGTGCATCTCAGCGCCGTTTTCCTCTGTGGCGCGAACGGGGCCAAGCCGCAGAACGCTCAGCGCGCCGACACCGAGACCGAGTACATGCCGGCGAGAGAATTGCGCCATGCGCAGGATATCCTTCAAGACCGTCTTCCGATCTTTGCCGCCTTGTCGGCATCATACCACCAGATCGCGGGGAAGCCGGACAGGCCGTATTTGGGCAGTTCGGTCGGACGGCCGAAACGGTCCCAACGCGCCGTCCGGACCTTGGGATAATTCCACTGCGGCACGACATAGTGATTCCACAGCAGCACGCGGTCCAGCGCCTTGGTCGCTGCAACAAGGTCTTCCCGGCCCTTCGCATAGATCACCCGCTCGATCAATTTGTCGATCGCGGGATTCTTGATGCCGATGATATTGCGCGAACCCGCCATGTCCGCCGCCTGCGAACCCCAATATTCGCGCTGCTCGTTTCCGGGCGACAACGATTCCGCCCACGACGAGACGACGACATCGAAATCCCAGCTACGAAGGCGGTTTTCATACTGTGTCGGATCGATCGTGCGCACGCTGACCGCGATACCTAGCCGCTCCAGAGAAGGTTTGAAAAACAGCATGACCCGTTCGAAGGTCGGCTCTGCACCAAGCAATTCGAGCGCAAATGGCGCTCCCGTCTTACTATCGACCAGCTTGCGCTCGCGCACCTCATAGCCGGCTTCCTTCAGTAGACGCAGCCCCTCACGAAGATTTTCGCGAACCGCTTCGGGACTGCCGCCGACCGGATTGGTAAAGGGCTTGGCGAATACCTCGGGTGGCACTTCCGCGCGGACGGCCTCGAGTATTTCCAACTCTTTGCCTTGCGGCAGGCCGCTTGAAGCCAGTTCTGTGCCGTCGAAATAGCTGCTGATGCGCTTGTACTGACCGAAGAATATCTGCTTGTTCATTTCCTCGAAGTCGAACGCATAATTCAGTGCGCGACGCACCCGCGGATCCTTGAACTGGTCACGCCGGATATTCAGCGCGAACGCCTGCATGATTCCGGAACTACGGTTCGGAAACTCCTCGAGCAGCACGCGCTTGTCATTGACGGCCGGAAAGTCATAGGCCGTTGCCCAGTTCTTGGCGCTGTTTTCGGTACGCCAATCAACCTGGTCGCCCTTGAACGCCTCGAGCGCGACCGTCGAGTCCCGGAAATATTCCAGGCGCAGCTCGTCGAAATTGTTGCGGCCGACATACGTGCTGTGATCGCGTCCCCAATGGTCCTTCACCCGCTCCAGCGTCAGCGTCCTTCCCGGGACAAACTCCTTGATGCGGTAGGGGCCCGAGCCTAGCGGCTTCTCCAGCGTTGTCGCGGAGACGTCGCGCTTGCGGCCTTCGCTGTCGGTGCCCTCCCACCAATGCTTCGGCAAGATCGTGAGTTGTCCGACGATCAGCGGGAGTTCGCGATTGCCGGGCGCGTCGAAGCTGAATTTTATGTCGCGATCACCGACCTTTTCAGCTTTCACCACATGGCGATAGTAGGCCGAGTACTGCGGATGATGTTGCTTGAACGAATTGAGGGAGAAGATCACGTCGTCAGGCGTGACGGGATTTCCATCATGCCATTTGGCCTCTCGCCGGAGGCGATAGGTCACCCAGGAGAAATCCTCGGGGTGGCTTACGGCTTCGGCCAATTCGCCGTACTCGGTCGAGACCTCGTCCAGCGACTGCGTCATGAGAGATTCGTAGATCAACTGAACGCCGGCTGCCAGCGAGCCTTTGACGCCGGCAACCACAAGGTTGAAGTTGTCAAACGTACCGATCTGGATCTGGCGTACGGTGCCTCCCTTCGGAGCCTCCGGATTGACATAGTCAAAGCGCTTGAAGTCGGCCGGGTATTTGATCTCGCCGAACAGCGACAGCGCGTGCCGAAAGACCAGTTCGCCCGCGTCCGATTGCGCGTGAGCCGGCGAAATTTCGGGGATGCCTAGCCCCAATGCGGGTGCCATGGCGGCAACTGCGCTGCCCTGGAGAAGATGTCGTCGGGTAATGGCCAAATGCAGAATTCCTGTTGCTGACGCCAGTATCCGTTGTTTCGAAGTTCGCCGCCCCTGCCACGAACCACGCAAACAACAAGGCCGAGCTAGTGAGGACCTAATATAAGGCAAGGGTTCGACGAATTACGTTGCTTTTTCCTCATGATAGCAGCTTGGGAACACCGCCGCTGCGGCGAAAAGTCCCGGTAACAACTCCGATAGCAACAATGCGATCCCTCATATGCAAACGGCCAGGCAATGCCTGGCCGTCATGTCGTGGCGAAGTCCCGGACTGACGAAATATTACTTCGCCGCCGTCGGAAGCGGAGCCGGGTTTTCCGAGAGGCTGCGCAGATAGGCGATCACGTCGGCGCGCTCGCTGTCCTTCGGGATACCGGCAAAGCCCATCGCCGTGCCCGGAACGAAGGCCTTGGGATTGGCGAGGAACTTGTTGAGGTCATCATAGGTCCAGGTGCCGCCCTTGCCCTTCAAGGCGGCCGAGAAGTTGAACCCGCCGCGACCCTGACCCTTCGGCTCGTTCAAGACGCCGTATAAATTGGGTCCGACGCGGTTGGGGCCGCCCTTTTCGAACGTATGGCAGGCGGCGCATTTCTTGGCCGCAGCCGTGCCCTTCTCGACGGACGCGGTCTGCAAAAGCTTCTCGATCGGCTCGGAGGGAGCTGCCGCTTCCTTGGCTGCGTGAGAGGTGTCTTCCTTCACGGCGATCTCGAAGCCCGGCTTTTCCGGCTTCGCGGGCGCAAAAATCGCCTGGGCGGCAAAGCTCGTCACCAGAAGAAGAATGCAGGTGCCAAGGACGGCACCAAGAATCTTGTTGAGTTCGAAGGAGTCCATAACGGATCAGGCTCCAGGCCGGAAAGGTCGACTGAAGGCCGGCAAAACGGCCGCGGGTGGGCGTGAGGAATCAGCCTTTCGCGCCGCACCCTCAGCAGGGGTTGAGATATCGGTTTGCCCGGGCTCTGGCAACCCGTATAAACGCGCCGAATTTCGTCCCATCCCCATCAAAACCAGCTATCCCGCCGGGCCTTCAGACGATGACCGATTCCCGTATTTTGGTGCTGATTCCCGCCCGGATGGCGGCGACCCGGCTACCGGGCAAGCCGCTGCTGGATATCGCCGGCCTGCCGATGATCGTGCATGTGCTGCGGCGGGCGGAAGAAGCCAAAATCGGCCGGGTCGCGGTTGCGGCCGACACGCCGGAGATCGCCGACGCGGTGCGAGCTGCCGGCGGCGAGGCGGTGATGACCCGTGCCTCCCACGCTTCCGGCTCCGACCGCATCCACGAGGCCATGCTGGCGCTCGACCCGGCCGGCAAGGCGGAGATCGTGGTCAATTTGCAGGGCGATTTCCCGACGATCATGCCGGACACCATCCGCGCCGCGCTGCCGCCGCTCGACGACCCCGCGGTCGACATCGCGACGCTGGCCTCGCAGATCCACACCGAGGAGGAGGACCGGGCGCCGAGTGTGGTGAAGGCGATCGGCTCGCCGATCGGTCCAAACCGGCTGCGCGCGCTGTATTTCACCCGCGCCACCGCGCCTCACGGTGACGGACCGCGCTACCACCATATCGGCCTCTATGCTTACCGCCGCGCCGCGCTGCAGCGGTTCGTGACCTTGGCTCCCTCCCCGCTGGAGCAGCAGGAAAAGCTCGAACAGCTCCGCGCGCTGGAAGCCGGGATGCGGATCGACATCACCATCGTCGATAGCGTGCCGCGCGGCGTCGATACCCCGGCCGACCTCGAAACCGCCCGTGAGCTACTAAAGCCTCATTCTGATTGAACGAGGCTTTATCCTTTTGTTTTGACGCGTTTTCTTCACGCGAACCGGTATCCACTTCGCTTGAAAACGCTATAGCCAAGGCCTGGTCGGCTGCTAAAAGGCCCGCCAGGAAAGACAACATGACCAAAAAGCTGAAAATCGCATTCCAGGGCGAGCCTGGCGCCAATTCCCATATCGCCATCGTCGAGGCCTATCCCGACGCCGAGCCGATGCCGTGTGCGACCTTCGAGGACGCGCTGTCGGCGATCGCTTCGGGCGAGGCCGATCTCGGCATGATCCCGATCGAGAATTCGGTGGCGGGGCGCGTCGCCGACATCCATCATTTGCTGCCGGCGTCCGGTCTGTTCATCGTCGGAGAATGGTTTTTGCCGATCCGCCATCAATTGATGGCGCCGAAGGGGACAAAGCTCGCCGACATCAAGACGGTGGAGAGCCACGTCCATGCGCTCGGCCAATGCCGCCGCATCATCCGCAAGCTCGGCATCAAGCCGATCGTCGCCGCCGACACCGCCGGCAGCGCGCGCGACGTTTCCGAACGCAACGACAGAAGCGTGGCCGCGATCGCGTCCCGGCTGGCGGCGCAAATCTACGGCCTCGATATCCTGGCCGAAGACGTCGAGGACGAAGCGCACAACACCACGCGCTTCGTGGTGCTGGCGCGCGAGGCCGACTGGGCGAAACAAGGCTCGGGCCCGCTGGTCACCACTTTTGTTTTTCGGGTGCGCAACCTGCCCGCTGCGCTCTACAAGGCGCTCGGCGGCTTTGCTACCAACGGCGTCAACATGACCAAGCTGGAAAGCTACATGGTCGACGGCAATTTCTTTGCGACGCAGTTCTATGCCGACGTCGACGGCCATCCCGAGGACAAGGGCCTCGCCTTCGCGCTGGAAGAACTAAAGTTCTTCTCGCGCGAATTCCGCATCGTCGGCGTCTATCCCGGCCACCCGTTCCGCGCGACCTTTAGCGAGAAGCAGGATTAAGGAACGCACAGGCATCTGTTCGCGTCTCCCGGCGCGACTGCTGCCGTGGGCGCGGAGAGCGCAGATTCGTGACGTGCAGCGGCCAGACGCTTACCAGCGAGCGGCGAGTTGCGCGGCATTAGCGGTGCAGCGGATACGGATATATTATGAAAGCGGTACTCGCGGCGTTATCAGCCGGCGTGCGCCCCCTCTCCGATCACCACCGGCCGTTCCAGCCCCACCCTGGACGCGGCCCCCATCCTGGACGCGGACCCCACACCGGCCGCGGGCGCCAAACTGGCCCGCCCCAAGCATAGGCGCCGCGCCATCCCGGGCGCCACACGGGGCGCGGGCCCCAAGCGCCATAGGCGCCGCCGTACCATCTCGGACCCGGACGCCACCAGCAGCGACCCCAGGCATTGCAGACCCAGCGGACCTGCTCGACATCAGCGGCCTGGCGTGAGATCTGGTCGGCATGCGGAAGCCCGTTCGGCATCGCGGCGGAAGCTGAGCCGGCGGCGAGCATAACGCCGCCGAGGGCGGCCAACCCAACAACTACAGATTTCAGTTCCATGGCTTGTCTCCTTCTGGAGACTTCAACAACTTCCTTGACAACGCTTGGTTGCTTTTGAGGCTCGAACAAACGCAGGCATGCAGATCAGGAATGCTGAAAAAGCAGGAATGCTCAAGAGAATGAGATACAGATTCGCAGAAAAGTCATCACGATCTAGGCGGCGGCTTTCTTGCTCGGCCCGAACGCTTCCGCGAGCAGGCTGTACGACTTCTTCCGCGCGTCGTGGTCGTACACCGCCGTGATGATCATCAGTTCATCCGGCTGGCTGGCGGTAATCATTGGCTGCAGCTTCGCCATGATGGTTGCGGGGCTGCCGACAAACAGGCGCGAACGGTTGCGCATGACCGAGGCGCGCTCGGCGTCGGTGTAATCATAGGCCAGCGCTTCCTCGACGCTCGGCAATGGCAGGTATTGCCCGCGATCGCGGCGCAGGCGGTTGAGGTCCATCGAGGAGGCAAGCTTCTCAGCCTCCGCATCGGTCTCGGCGGCGACCGCCGCAACGGCGAGAATGCCGTGTGGGGTTTCCCGCCAGCCGGACGACTTGAAGTGGCTGCGGTAGTTCGTCATCGCCGCAATCGCGTCGTAGGAAGCAAAATGATGCGCGAACGCGAAGCCCATGCCGACTTGCGCCGCCAATTCCGAACTGTAGTCGGAGGAGCCGAGCAGCCAGATCGGCGGCAGCGGCGTGTCGTCCGGCATCGCCACCACATTGTTGTAGGGATGGCCGGCCGGAAACCCGCGGGTCTCCCACAACACCAGTTCGCTCAGCCGTTCGAGAAAATCGTCGCCCTCGCGGCGGTCGAGCCGGCTGCGCAGCGCATGGGCGGTCGCGCCATCGGTGCCGGGCGCGCGGCCGAGCCCGAGATCGATGCGGCCGGGAAACAGCGCTTCCAACATCTTGAAGCGCTCGGCCACCACCAGCGGCGCGTGGTTGGGCAGCATCACGCCGCCGGAGCCGACGCGGATGTTTTTGGTCACCGCGGCGATCTGCCCGATCATCAAATCAGGCGCGGGGCTCGCCACCGACGCCAGATTGTGATGCTCGGCGAGCCAGTAGCGGACATAGCCGAGCCCATCGACATGGCGCGCGAGATCAATGCTGTTCTGCAGCGCGGCGGCGGGTTTTGTGCCTGTGGTGACGACGGAGAGGTCGAGAACGGAAAGCGGAATCATGGCGCTAAGCTAATGCGGCAAGCGAAGCCGACAAAGGCCTGGCCGGCGCAGATCAGGCCCGCGCTTGTGGGGAAAGGAGCGCCACATCGCAACACCGGAGTGGGATGAAATGTGACAAATTCGACAATTACGCCACTGCCCACCGCCAAATACACCTCCTCCACAACCAACCTTTTTCTTATTAATTGTTTTTGCTATATAATTTATTATAATCACAGCCCACTCACCCCTTCTACCAAGACCAAAATTTCGTGTATTTTGCACATATTGGGCTACTTCCCATCCACAATGGGCTGTTTGGCCCGCCCTGCTTCGCTTATTTTAGCCCATCGTCGCTACGGCTGACGTCCGGCCCATTGTTTCGGAGCTTTGTGAAGTGCCATGACCGAGGTTACGCCCCCCGCTTTCGACGGCCATCGCGCGCTGCATTCGCCAAAGATCTCCTTTGAGTTCTTTCCGCCCAAGACCGAAGAGATGGAGCGGAGCCTGTGGGAGACCATCAACCGGCTGGCGCCGCTTGCCCCCAATTTCGTCTCGGTGACCTATGGCGCCGGAGGATCGACCCGCGAGCGGACCCATTCGACCATTGCCCGCATCCTGAAAGAGACGCGGCTAACGCCTGCCGCGCATCTGACCTGCGTCGGCGCGCCCAAGGGCGAGATCGACGACGTGGTGGCGCGCTATCACGAGATCGGCGTCCGCCATATCGTAGCGCTGCGCGGCGATCCCACCACCGGCATCGGCACCGCCTATCGTGCACATCCGGACGGCTACCAGAGCTCGCCTGATCTCATCGCAGGCATCAAGAAGCGTTATCCAGATATCGAAATCTCGGTGTCCGCCTATCCGGAAAAACATCCGGAGAGCCCGACCATCGACGCCGACATCGACACGCTGAAGGCCAAGGTCGACGCCGGCGCGGCGCGAGCCATTACGCAAGTATTCTTCGATAACGATCTCTACTTCCGCTACCTCGATCGCGTCCGCGCCCGCGGCATCGATATTCCGATCGTCCCCGGCATCATGCCGATGCACAATTTCAAGCAGGCGCGGAGTTTTGTGACCCGCGCCGGCACCACGGTGCCGGCCTGGCTGGCGGACAAATTCGAAGGCCTGGATGACGACGCCGAGACCCGCAAGCTCGTTGCCGCCACCGTGGCCGCCGGCCAGGTGCAAAAGCTCGCCAAGCACGGCGTCGACACCTTTCACTTCTACACCATGAACCGCGCGGACCTCGTGTTCGCGATCAGCCATTTGCTGGGCATTCGCCCCAATGGCGCACAGAAAGCCGCCTGATCCGATGAGTGTTTCGATTCCGAAGGTTTCGCCGAAGCGAACTGCCCTGCTCGCCGCCGCCCGCGAACGCATCCTGGTGCTCGACGGCGCCATGGGCACCATGATCCAGGGCCTGCAGTTCGACGAAACAGCGTTTCGCGGCGAGCGTTTCAAGGACTTCCATCGCGACGTCCGAGGCAACAACGACCTGTTGATTCTGACGCAGCCGGAGGCGATCGAGGACATCCACGCCGCTTACTTGCGCGCCGGCGCCGACATCGTCGCGACCAACACGTTTTCGTCCACCTCGATCGCGCAGGCCGACTACGACATGTCGGACCTCGCCTATGAGCTGAACCGTGACGGCGCAAAACTCGCCCGCGCCGCAGCGATGCGCGTCTCGGCCGAGGACGGCAAGCCGCGCTTCGTTGCCGGCGCGCTCGGCCCGACCAACCGCACCGCCTCGATCTCGCCCGACGTTTCCAACCCCGGCTATCGCGCCGTCACCTTCGACGATTTGCGCAAGGCCTATGGCGAGCAGGTCAATGGCCTGCTCGACGGTGGCGCCGACCTGCTGCTGGTCGAAACCATTTTCGACACGCTGAATGCCAAGGCGGCGCTTTACGCGATTTCGGAAATCACGGAGGAACGCGGCATAGACGTGCCCGTGATGATCTCCGGCACCATCACCGACAAATCCGGCCGCCTGCTCTCCGGCCAATTGCCGGAAGCATTCTGGAATTCGATCCGCCACGCCAAGCCGATCACCGTCGGCTTCAACTGCGCGCTCGGCGCGGAAGACCTTCGCGCCCATATCGCCGATATCGGCCGCGTGGCCGACACGCTGGTTTGCGCCTATCCGAACGCCGGCCTGCCCAACGAGTTCGGCCAGTACGACGAGACGCCGGAATACATGGCGCGGCTGATCGGCGAGTTCGCGGAAGCCGGCCTCGTCAACATCGTCGGCGGCTGCTGCGGCACCACGCCGGACCATATCGCCGCGATTGCGGCTGCGGTCGCTCCGCACAAGCCGCGTATCGTGCCCGTGATCGAGCCGCGGCTGCGGCTGTCAGGGCTGGAGCCGTTCGAACTGACGCCGGCGATTCCGTTCGTGAACGTCGGCGAGCGCACCAATGTCACGGGCTCAGCGAGATTCCGCAAGCTGATCACCGCGGGCGATTACGCCGCGGCACTTCAGGTGGCGCGCGACCAGGTCGAGAACGGCGCGCAGATCATCGACGTCAACATGGACGAGGGATTGCTGGATTCGGAAGCCGCGATGGTGACGTTCCTCAACCTCGTTGCCGCCGAACCGGATATCGCGCGCGTCCCTGTGATGGTCGATTCCTCGAAATTCCATGTGATCGAGGCCGGCCTGAAATGCGTTCAGGGCAAGCCGGTGGTGAACTCGATCTCGATGAAGGAAGGCGTGGAGAAATTCATCCACGAGGCCCGCATCGCGCGCCGCCATGGCGCGGCCGTCGTGGTGATGGCGTTCGACGAGATCGGCCAGGCCGACACGTTCGCGCGCAAGACCGAAATCTGCAAGCGCGCCTATGACATCCTGGTTAACGAGGTCGGCTTTGCGCCCGAGGACATCATCTTCGACCCCAATATCTTTGCGATCGCGACGGGCCTCGACGAGCATAACAATTACGGCGTCGACTTCATCGAGGCAACGCGCTGGATCCGGACGAACCTGCCGGGAGCGCATGTCTCCGGCGGCGTCTCGAACCTGTCGTTCTCGTTCCGGGGCAACGAGCCGGTGCGCGAAGCGATGCACTCGGTATTTCTGTATCACGCCATCCACGCCGGCATGGACATGGGCATCGTCAATGCCGGGCAGATGATCGTTTATGACGATATCGATCCCGAGCTGCGCCAGGTGTGCGAGGACGTGATCCTCAACCGCGACCCCGGCGCGTCCGAGCGCTTGCTGGCGCTGGCGGAAAAGTTCCGCGGCAAGGAGAAGCAGACAAAAGAGCAGGACCTCGCCTGGCGCGAATGGCCGGTCGAAAAGCGGCTGAGCCACGCGCTGGTGCATGGCATCACCGAATTCATCGAGGAAGACACCGAGGCCGCGCGGCTGACGGTCGAACGCCCGCTGAACGTCATCGAGGGCCCGCTGATGGCGGGCATGAACATCGTCGGCGACCTCTTCGGCGACGGCAAAATGTTCTTGCCGCAGGTGGTGAAGTCGGCGCGCGTGATGAAGCAGGCGGTCGCCTATCTGATGCCGTTCATGGAAGAAGAGAAGGCGCGCAACCTCGCCAATGGCGTGACCGGCGACGGCCGCAATGCCGCCGGCAAGATCGTGCTCGCTACCGTGAAGGGCGACGTCCACGACATCGGCAAGAACATCGTCGGCATCGTGCTGCAATGTAACAATTTCGAGGTGATCGACCTCGGCGTCATGGTGCCGGCGACCAAGATCATCGAGACGGCGAAAGCCGAAGGCGCCGACATCATCGGGCTATCGGGCCTGATCACGCCTTCGCTCGACGAAATGAGCTTTCTGGCCGGCGAGATGGAGCGGCAGGGCATGAAGATGCCGCTGCTGATCGGCGGCGCGACGACGAGCCGCGTCCACACCGCGGTCAAGATCGACCCAAACTATCCGGGCGGACCGGTGGTGCATGTCAACGACGCCAGCCGCGCCGTCGGCGTCGCGTCGTCGCTGCTCTCGCCGGACAGGCGCGAGGCCTATGCCGCCGACATCCGCGCCGAATACGCCAAGATTTCGGCCGCGCATCTGCGCGCACAGGCCGACAAGAAGCGGCTTAAGTTGGCGGATGCCCGCGCCAATGCGGTCAAGGCGGACTTTGTGAAAACGCCGCCGAAGAAGCCGTCATTCCTGGGGCTCAAGACTTTTGACGCCTATAATCTGGCCGAGCTTGCCGAATACATCGACTGGACGCCGTTCTTCCAGACCTGGGAATTGACCGGGCGCTTCCCGGCCATTCTCGACGATCCCAAGATCGGCGAGGTCGCACGCTCGCTCTATGACGACGCACGCAAAATGCTCGAGCGGATCATCAAGGAGAAGTGGTTCACGGCGCGTGCAACGATCGGCTTCTGGCCGGCCAATGCGGAAGGAGACGATATCGCGGTTTATGCCGACGACAGCCGCAAGCGGAAGATCGCGACCTTCCATACGCTGCGTCAGCAGTTGGAGAAGCGCGAGGGCCGCTTCAACGCCGCATTGTCGGATTTCATCGCGCCTGCGTCGTCCGGCGTATCGGATTATGTCGGCGGCTTTGTCGTCACGGCAGGAATCGGCGAGGACGCGGTTGCTGACCGCTTCAAGAATGCCAATGACGATTACTCCTCGATCCTGTGCAAGGCACTGGCCGATCGCCTCGCCGAAGCCTTTGCCGAGCGGATGCACCAGCGCGTCCGCAAGGAATTCTGGGGTTATGCGCCGGACGAGGCGCTGACCTCCGACCAGTTGATCCTCGAGCAATATACCGGCATTCGCCCGGCGCCCGGCTATCCCGCGCAGCCCGACCACACCGAGAAGGCGACGCTGTTCCGCCTGCTCGATGCGGAAAAGACTGCCGGCGTGAAGCTGACCGAGAGCTTTGCGATGTGGCCGGGCTCGTCGGTATCAGGGCTTTACTTCTCCCATCCCGAAAGCTTCTATTTCGGCGTCGGCAAGATCGAGCGCGACCAGGTCGAGGACTATGCCGCGCGCAAGGGCATGAGCGTCGCCGAGACCGAGCGCTGGCTGGCCCCGGTGCTGAACTACATCCCTTCGCAGCAGCAGACGGCGACGAAGGCACCGGTGGCGGAGATCGTCCCCGCCAACGACGTCGCCTCGCATCCCCCCGGCTGCACCTGCGCCGTGCACCTCGCCTGGCGGAAGAAGGCCGTGGGAGCTGGATAACTCGCTTTCTTCCCTTCTCCCCTTGTGGGAGAAGGTGGCGCGAAGCGCCGGATGAGGGGTTCTATCCGCGGAGAGAACCCCTCACCCGTCTCAATCGTGCTTCGCACGATTGATCCACCCTCTCCCACAAGGGGAGAGGGGAAGAGAGACGGAGGCCCCATGAAATTCTTTTCCTTCTGGCGATCGCTGGCGAGCTTTCGCGTTCGCATCGCGCTCAATCTGAAAAATGTTCCGGTCGAAGTGATCTTCGTCGACCTCGACGCCAACGCGCATCGCGATCCCGAGTATCGCCGGATCAACCCGCAGATGGCGTTGCCGGCGCTGGTGGAAGATGACGGCACCACGCTGTTCCAGTCGCTCGCCATCCTCGAATATCTCGACCAGAAATATCCCTCCCCGCCGCTATTGCCCTCCGACCTCGCCGGCCGCGCCCGCGTCCGCGCACTGGCGCTGATGGTGGCGTGCGAGGGCCACCCGCTGCTGACGCCGCGGGTGCGGCGCTACCTCGACCACGAGCTGAATCTGCGCGACACGCAGCAGGCGGCGTGGCGGCGGCACTGGATCGCCGAGACGCTGGCAGCGCTGGAGGGACATCTTGCCGACCACAAGGGCACCGGCAAATTCTGCCATGGCGATGCGCCGACCATCGCCGACATCTGCATGGTCGGCCATGTCACTGCTGCGCTGAACCAGCAGGTCAATCTGGCGACCTATCCGACCGTGAAGCGCATTTTCGAGACGGCGATGGCGCTGCCGGAATTTGAAAAAGCCCATCCGCTGGCGCAGCCGGATACGCCGGAGGCGATGCGGCCTAAGGTGTGAAAGCGAGGCTGGCCGCCCGGCGGTGCGATTCCCCGGACGCGCCGCACCCCGGCCTGAAAAAATCGCGAAAACAACCCCATGCAAAGTAGGATTGGGCTGGCTCCGCGGCCGTGGCCGGGCGCGGCCCCGTCCAGCTCAATCGCCGCTCGGCGGCGCCAGCGGCTGCACGATTTCCTTGAACGGCGGCAGCGCCTCGCACCGCTCGGAATGCGCCTTCAGCGCCGGATAGCGCGCGTCAAACAGCGCGGGATGCGCCTCGCCGGTGAAGCGCAGCACGCAGGCGACTGCGATATCGGCGTGGCCGATGTTTTCGCCGAACCAATACGGCGTCTTGACCGCGGCGCGCTCCTTTTCCAGCACGTCGAGCACGCCTGATATCTGCGACTTGCAACGCTCGACCCAGAGATCGAGCTGCTTCTCCTTTCGCAGCACGCGCTCGTACAGCAGGCTGACGCCCTTGTCGCCGAGTCCCATCGCCAGCGCCGCGATCCGCAAATGCCGCCGCCGCGTCTCGCCGCGCGAGGCGATCATTGCTTTCTCGGGGCCGACGCGATCGTCGAGATGATCCAGGATCATCGCGCTTTCGATCAGCGCCTCGCCATCGTCAAGCACCAGCGTCGGCACCCGCCGCAGCGGATTATAGGGCGCGATCTTGTCGGCGTCGCCGAAGGTCGACCACGGCTTGTGTTCGAAAGAGATGTCATACAGCCGCATGGCGATGGCGACGCGGCGGACGAAGGGGGAGTCGTATTGGCCGATCAGGATCATGGTTGTTGTGCTCTCCGCTCGTCATGGCCGGGCTTGACGAGGTTGCTTTGGGTTGCGCCGCACGTCATCCTAAGTACGTTTAAGCCTATTGCAACCCACGAGTCACACATCATGCTTCGCTTGCGGCCGATCTTTCCCGCGCTCTCGCTATTGGTTCTCGCCGCACCAGCGCACGCCCAATCCGCCGTCACCGGCTTCCAGTCGCCATCCAAAAACATCGCCTGCCAGTATTTCGACTACGACAAGCAGAACGTGCTCCGCTGCGACCTCAGCGTCATGGAAACCAAGCCGCGGAGGCCTACCGATTGCGACCTCGATTACGGCCAAGCCTTCGAGATGAACGCCAAAGGCCCCGCCGCCCGCATCTGCCATGGTGACACCGTGATGGACAAATCACTGCCGGTGCTGGCCTACGGCGAGGTCTGGCAGCGCGGGGGATTTACGTGCACGTCGGAGCAGGCCGGCGTGACCTGCTTCAACACCGACCGGCGCGGGTTCTCACTGGCGCGGGTCAAGCAGGAGATGTTTTGAGAGTGTTCTGACGACGCCCCCACACACGTCGTCATACTCCGCGAAGGCCGAATATCCAGTACGCCGCGGCGGCTCGGTTCTGCCGAAACGTCTCTGGAATACTGGATGCCCGCCTCCGCGGGGATGACGACCGAGGATGAGGATGCGCGACAGATTCACTCGATTACAGGCACATGCTTCGCCACATCGCGCGGTGCGGTGCCGTCGAGCCGCGGATCGTCGACGACCTCGACCTGCCGTCGGAACGCGCGAAACCCCGAGCGCTGGTAGAAGGCGAGCGCGGCGGGGTGATCGAAGGTGCAGGTGTGCAGCCAAACGCGGTTAATCGGCCGCGACCATGCGAGCTCCAGCGCGCGGTTCATCAGCCAGCGGCCGGCGCCGGTGCCGATCAGTTTTGCGGTGACACCGAACATACCGATCTCGCATTGGCCGGGCTCGCGAAAATCCAGTTCCAGCAGGCCCTCGTCGCTGTTGTCATCGACCAGCACGTAGACTTCGAACTGCGGCGAATGAAGCCGTGCCGCGAGTTCGGCGTCGGGCATCTGCATTCGCGAGAACCACAGCCATTCCTCGCCGACGCGACGATAGAGATCGCGAAACCAATCGAGCGGCGGCATCTCCACCCGACGCAGCGACCAGGCTCGGGGCGGATCGGAACGCGGCGCGGGCCGTTCGGTCATCTCCAGATGCGTGACGACGGCCGCGATCTTGCCGGCGGGAACGTCCGAATAGCCATCGGGCACGATCAACTGAAGTCACTCCCCTTCATCGCTTGCCAGCACGCCTTTCACCGCCCTCGCCCAACCCGCCAGTTTCCGCTCGCGCGTCGCCTTGCTCATCGCCGGCTTGAAGCGGTGTTCGAGCCGCCAGTTGTCGGCGAATTTTGCGGGCTCGGGGTAGACGCCGGCGTTCAACCCGGCGAGATAGGCGGCGCCTAACGCTGTGGTCTCCTGGATCTTCGGCCGGTCGACCGGTGCATCCAGCAAGTCGGCGAGGCGCTGCATGGTCCAGTCGGAAGCGGTCATGCCGCCGTCGACCCGGAGCACGATGTTGGCGGCGGTGGCGTCCGGCCAGTCGGCGCGCATCGCGGCCCAGAGGTCGAAGGTCTGGTAGCAGACGCTTTCGAGGGCGGCATGCGCGAGTTCGGCCGGACCGGTGTTGCGGGTCAGGCCGAACAGCGCGCCACGCACGCGCGGATTCCAGTAAGGCGCGCCGAGCCCGACAAAGGCCGGGACCAGATAGACGCTTTGCATGGAATCGGACTTGTCGGCGAGTGGGCCGGTTTCGGATGCCTGCTTGATGATGCCGAGGCCGTCGCGCAGCCATTGCACCGCCGAGCCCGCGACGAAGATCGAGCCTTCGAGCGCATAGGTGCGTTTGCCGTTCAATTGATAGGCGATGGTGGTGAGCAGCTTGTTCTTCGAGGCGACCGGCGTGGTGCCGGTGTTGAGCAGGGCAAAGCAGCCGGTGCCGTAGGTCGACTTGATCATGCCGGGCGTGAAGCAGGCTTGGCCGATGGTTGCGGCCTGCTGGTCGCCGGCGATGCCGGAGATGGCGATCGCGCCGCCGAACAGGTCGGGTACGGTTTCGCCGAACTTGGCGGAGGAATCCTTGACCTCGGGCAGCATCGAGCGCGGCACGCGCAGGATTTTCAAGAGCTCGTCGTCCCAGTCGCCGGTGTGGATGTTGAACAGCAGCGTGCGCGAGGCGTTGGTGGCGTCGGTGACGTGCACCTTGCCGCCGGTCAGTCGCCATAGCAGATAGCAATCGACGGTGCCGAACATCAGTTCGCCGCGCCCGGCGCGTTCGCGCGCGCCCGGGACGTGATCGAGCATCCATGCGACTTTGGTGCCGGAGAAATAGGGATCGATGATCAGGCCGGTCTTGGCCGAGATCGCGGGCTCGTGGCCTTCGCTCTTCAACCTGGCGCAGATATCCGCAGTGCGGCGGTCCTGCCAGACGATGGCGCGGTGTACCGCCTGCCCCGTGGCGCGATCCCACACCACCGTGGTCTCGCGTTGGTTGGTGATGCCGATCGCGGCGATGTCCTGCGCTTTAAGGCCAGCCTTTTCCAGCGCCTCGCGGCAGACCTGTAACGTCGAGGTCCAGATGTCCTCCGGCTCGTGCTCGACCCAGCCCGACGCCGGAAAATGCTGCGGGAATTCCTGCTGCGCCGTGGCGGCGATGGAAATATCGCTGCGGAACACCATGGCGCGCGAGGACGTGGTGCCCTGATCGATGGCCAGCACAAAGGACATGACGCTGCTTCCCCGAAGGATTGTTGGTTGCGGAGAGGCAATCCGATTGGGAGGCGAAGGTCAATAATATCTCCGTCGTCGTCCCTGCGAAAGCAGGGACCCATAACCACCGGCTTTGGTTTGACGAAGAACGTCTGCCATCTCGTGCTAACCGAGGGCACAACGCGGTATGGGTCCCTGCGTTCGCAGGGCGACGGTGGAAACTACGTCGCCGCCGTGGTCACGCCGCCGTCCACCACGATGGTCTGGCCGGTCATGAAGGTGGATGCATCGGAGGCGAGGTACGCCACGGCGCCTGCGATTTCATCCGGCTCGCCGATCCGGCGCAGCGGCGTGGTGGCGGTGCGGCGTTTTAGGTTTTCGGCGTCTTCCCACAGCGCGCGGGCGAAATCGGTTTTAACGAGGCCCGGCGCGACGCAATTGACGCGGACGCCCTTTGGGCCCCATTCGCCGGCAAGGCTGCGGCAGAGCGCGAAATCCGCCGCTTTCGAAATGCCGTAGGCGCCGATCACAGTCGAGCCGCGCATGCCGCCGATGGACGAGATGATCACCACCGAGCCGTTGCCGCGCTCCGCCATCTGCGGGATCGCCAGCGCGCAGAGCCAGATGTTGCTCTTGACGTTACTGCCCATGATCTTGTCGAAGGCCTCGTCCTTGATATCGAGCAGCGGGCCGTAATAGGGGTTCACCGCGGCGTTGCAGACGAGGATATCGACCTTGCCGTAATGCTTTGTCGTGCCCGATATCAGCGCCTCGACCTCCTCGCGGCGCGAGATGTTGCAGGGGATGACATGGGCGTCGCCGCCGGCCTTTTTGATGCCTTCGGCCACTTCCTCGCAGGCATCCGCCTTGCGGCTGGAGATCACGACCTTGGCCCCGAGCTTTGCCAACAGTTCGGCGGAGGAACGGCCGATGCCACGGCTGGAGCCGGTGACGACGGCGACTTTTCCGGTGAGATCGAACGGGGTATTTTTCATTGTTGTTTTCTCTCCCTAACTCTCTCCCCGTCATTGCCTGCGACAAACGCGAAGCGTTTGCGCAAGGGAGCGCAGCGACGAAGCAATCCATCTATCCCAGCGCGGCACTATGGATTGCTTCGCTTCGCTCGCAATGACGGGGCAACACAGTGCCCCGCAATGACAATTTGGCTTACACCAGCCCACCTTCCGCGACGCGGCGGAGGTGGTAATCGGTGTCGCCAAACATATTCTCGATCATGGCCAGGCGCTTGAAGTAGTGGCCGATCTTGGCTTCCTGGGTCATGCCGATGCCGCCGTGGAGCTGGATCGACTGCTGGCCGATGAATTTTCCGGACTTCCCGATCTGCACCTTGGCAGCGGCAACCGCGGTCGCACGCTCCCTGGCGTCTTCGAAATCGGCCGCCATGGTCGCGAACATCGACATGCTGCGGGCCTGTTCGAGGGCGACGAACATGTCGGCGGCGCGATGCTGCAGAGTCTGAAAGCTGCCGATCGGAACGCCGAACTGTTTTCGCGTCTTGAGATACTCGACGGTCGTCTTCAGCGATTCATCCATCGCACCGACGGCTTCCGCGCACATCGCGGTGCGGGCTTCATCGACCACGCGCTCGATCAGCGGCAAGCCGTTCTCGGGATCGCCGATCGCGGCGTCGCTGCCAACCTCGACGCCGGTGAAGGTAATGTCGGCGGCATGCAGCCCGTCCTGGGTCGGATAGCCCTTGCGGGTGACACCCTTGGCGTTGGCTGGCACGAGGAACACACCGATGCCGGTCTTGTCGTGCCGGCTGCCCTTGGTACGCGCGGTCACGATCAGCGTGTCGGCATTCTCGCCGTTGAGCACGACGAATTTTTCACCGTCGATCACGTAAGCCCCGCCCTTCTGCTTGGCCGTGGTCGAGACGTCGGCGAGATCATAGCGCGAGTTCTTCTCGAGCTGCGCGAAGGCAAAGGTCTTGCTGCCGTCGATGATGCCGGGGATGTGCGCAGCCTTCTGCTCGGCCGAGCCGCCATGGCGCAGGAAGCCGCCGCCGATCACGACGGTGGCGAGATACGGCTCCAGCACCAGCGCCTTGCCGAGCGCTTCCATCACGATCATGGTCTCGACCGCGCCGGCGCCGAAGCCACCGTCGGCTTCCGCGAACGGCAGGCCCAGCAGGCCCTGCTCGGCGAGCTTGCCCCAGACAGCCTTGCTCCAGCCGCCCTTCTCCTTCTGGTACTTCTTGCGCGCATCGAAATCGTAGGAATCGGTCAACAGACCGTCGATGCTTTCCTTGAGAAGCCGCTGCTCCTCGGACAAATCAAAATCCATGTTGTTTTCTTTCTCCGGCTAACCAAATTCGTCGTCATGCGCGGGCATCCGCGCCCCCCACAGTCGTCATCCCCGCGAATGCGAGGATCCAGTATTCACCGGCGTTCTTCGTAAATCACGACCGCCGCGGCGTACTGGGTCCCCGCTTTCGCGGGGACGACGTGCGTTGTTCTGGCGCTATCTTGCCTACAGTCCCAGCACCGCCTTGGTGATGATGTTGCGCTGGATCTCGTTGGAACCACCGTAGATCGAGACCTTGCGGTTGTTGAAGTAGCTTGGCGCGATCTGGGCGGTCCAATCCATGGTTTCGTTGGAGGCGTCGTCGCCATGCTCGTCGTAAGGCGCGGCGAACGGGCCGATCACTTCCATCAGAAGTTCGGTGGTGGTCTGCTGGATTTCCGAACCCTTGATCTTCAACACCGAAGACGCCGGGTTGGGCTTGCCCTTGCCGTGCTTGCCCTCGTCGGCGACGACGCGGAGCTGCGTCAATTCGAGCGCCTTCAGCTCGATCTCGCAGGCCGCCAGCTTCTCGCGGAAACCCTGGTCTTCGATCACGGGCTTGCCGTTCTGTTCGACCTTGGAGGCGAGCTCCTTGATGCGGCGCAGCCGCTCCTTGGAGACACCGACGCGGGCGATGCCGGTGCGCTCGTTGCCGAGCAGGAATTTTGCGTAATCCCAGCCCTTGTTTTCCTCGCCGATCAGGTTCTCGACCGGCACCTCGACGTCGTCGAAGAACACTTCATTGACCTCGTGGCCGCCGTCGATGGTCTCGATCGGCCGCACCGTGACGCCCTTCGACTTCATGCTGAACACGATGAAGGAGATGCCCATCTGCTTCTTCGCTGACGTGTCGGTGCGGCACAGGCAAAAGATCATGTCGGCGTGCTGGGCCAGCGTGGTCCAGGTCTTCTGGCCGTTGATGATGTACTTGTCGCCCTTGCGCTCGGCCTTGGTCTTGAGCGAGGCGAGGTCCGATCCCGAGCCGGGCTCCGAAAAGCCCTGGCACCACCAGTCGTCGACATTGGCGATGCGCGGCAGGTATTGCTGCTTCTGCTTCTCATTGCCGAAGGTGTAGATGACCGGGCCGACCATGCTGACGCCGAAGGCGAGCGGCGCCGGCGCCGGATGCATCTGCAGCTCTTCGTTGAAAATGTACTGCTGCACCGAGCTCCAGCCGGTGCCGCCATATTCCTTCGGCCAGTGCGAGACGCCCCAGCCCTTCTTGTTCAGGATGCGCCACCAGGCGACCATCTCATCCTTGGAGAGATGACGGCCCTCGACCATCTTGCGCCGCGTTTCCGGCGGTACGTTATCCCGGAAGAAGGCTCTCACTTCTTCACGAAACGCGATTTCTTCCTTGCTGAAAGCGAGATCCATCGGATCCTCCTGTGAGCGAATTAGACTCTTTGGTAACGTGAACTCTCTTTTCCGTCGTCCCTGCGAACGCAGGGACCCATAACCACCGGCTTCTGTGATTGGCAAAGCCGTCTCCCCATGTGCCCCAAGCAAGGCCGCGGCGTATGGGTCCCGGCTCGAGGCCGGGACGACGGCGGAGTTTAGGAACGACCTCCTGATGCGGCTTGTTGTTTCGATGGCGCAGCCTGCGACGGCTGCTGCTGCATCCGCAATTCGTGGCGCGACAACTTTCCGACCGGCGTGCGCGGCAGTTCGCTGACGAAATCGAGCGCGGCGGGCAGTTCGTGCTTGCCGAGCTTGCCGGTGAGGAAGGCACGCAGTTCATCCAGCGTGAAAGGCTTGGCGTCCGCGCGCAGCTTGATGAACGCCTTTGCGGCCTCGCCGCGGTAATCATCGGGAATGCCGATCACGATCACTTCCTGCACGGCAGGATGCGTATAGATCGCCTGCTCGATCATCTGCGGATAGACGTTGAAGCCGCCTGAGATGATCATGTCCTTCTTGCGGTCGACCAGATAGAAATAGCCATCGGCGTCCATGTAGCCGATATCACCGGTAAGAAAACGGTCGCCGACAAAGGCTTCCGCGGTTTCCTTCGGCCGGTTCCAGTATCCCTTGAAGACGTTCGGGCCGCGGATGCGGATTTCGCCGGTTTCGCCCACCGGCATCAACTTGGTCGGATCCTCCAGCGACACCACGTCCATCTCGATGCCGGGCAGCATCAGGCCAATCGAGCCTGGCTTATCGGGCCCCTCCTTCGGGTGTGCGGTGCCGGGCGAGCAGGTCTCGGTCATGCCCCAACCGCTCTTCAGCTTCATGCCGACCCTCTGCTCCAGGATCCGTGCGACTTCGACCGGCAGCGGTGCACCGCCCGAGCCAACGCTGACCAGCGAAGACAGATCGCGCTTGTCGAGGTCCGGCAGCGCTGCGATCGCGATCCACATGGTCGGCACGCCGGGGAAAAAGGTGGCGCGCTTGATCTCGATATCGCGCATCACGGCCTCGACGTCGAAACGCTGATGCAGCGAGATCAGATGACCGCGCCGGATCGCCGACAGTAGCACCACCGTCAGCGCATAGATATGAAACAGCGGCAGCACGCAGATCATGCGCTCGACCGCGTTGCGCTCGGCGCGCGACGGCCTGCCCCAGACGTCGTAGATCGACACCGCCGACGTCAGATTGCCGTGGCTGAGCATCGCGCCCTTCGGCAATCCGGTAGTGCCGCCGGTATATTGCAGCAACGCGACGTCGTCGGCCGAGATCGCGGGCCATTGCGCCGGTTTTGCTGCACCGTCAGTGAATTTTTTGTGGGTGAGGATCTTCGGATTATCGGGCAATGCCGTCTGCGGCGTCCCGACCTTGCCCCAATGATCGTCCTCGCAAACGATCAGGCGATCGAGCAGTCCGTGAGCGAGAAATTTCAGCGCAGTCGGCAACAGCGCCGACAGATTGCTGGTAACCAGTACCCGCGCGCCCGAGTCAGTAAGCTTGTGCGACAGCGCGATCTCGCCATCGAGCGGCGACAGATGCACGACGCGGGCGCCGGCCTTCAGTGCACCGAAGAAATTGATCGGGTGATCGGGCGAATTGCCGAGGAACAGCGCGACCGAACTGTTCTTGCCGTAGCCCGCGCGGAGGAAGGCGCTGGCGGCGGTTTCCACCAACGCTCCGAGTTCGCCGTAACTGATCGGCCGGTCGCGGAATTCGATGGCCGGCCGCGAAGCGAACTCGGCGGCGGCCGTCGACAATAGATCCGGCAGCGTACCGCGCGCGATCTGATCGTCCCAGCGGACGCCTTCCGGATAGAACTGCTCGCCGGGATGGGTCATCGGCGTTCGTGCAAACGAGGCGCGGCACCATCTCTCCGCACGTCGTCCCTGCGAACGCAGGGACCCATAACCCCCGACGTCGGTCTTGAAGAAAGGTCTCTACCCGAGTGCCAAATCGCGGGTCCCCGGCGTATGGGTCCCTGCGTTCGCAGGGACGACGCGTTGAGGAGCGTGACGGACCACATGCGCTTCATCAACTCAAGCCGCTTTCGACTGCTGGGCCAGCGACGCAAACGTCTTGCCTTCCGCGGCAAGACGCTTGAGCAGCGGAGCCGGCTCGAGCGACGGATCGTTGGTCTCCTTGGCATAGTACGACAGCCGGTCGGCAATATGCTTCAGCCCGACCTGGTCGGCATAGAACATCGGGCCGCCGCGATAGATCGGCCAGCCATAGCCATAGAGCCAGATCACGTCGATGTCGCTCGGCCGCGCCGCGATGCCTTCCTCCAGAATGCGCGCACCCTCGTTGATCATCGGGTACATCATGCGCTCGAGGATCTCGTCATCGCTGACGACGCGCTTCTTGCGGCCGAGACGCTGCAGCGTCTCGTCGATCAGCTTCTCGACGTCCGGATCGGGCAGCGGCGCGCGCGAGCCGCCTTCATACTTGTAATAGCCCTTGCCGGTCTTCTGGCCGAAGCGGCCGGCCTCGCACAGCGCGTCGGCGATTTCCGACTTGATGCCGCGGTCTTTTCGCGAACGCCAGCCGATATCGAGGCCGGCGAGATCGCTCATCGCGAACGGGCCCATCGGCATGCCGAACTTCGTCACCACGGCGTCGACCTGCTGCGGCAACGCGCCTTCGAACAACAGCTTCTCCGACTGCTTGCCGCGCTGGGCCAGCATGCGGTTACCGACAAAGCCGTCGCAGACGCCGACCACGGCCGGCACCTTTGCGATCTTGCGCGCAATCGACACTGCAGTCGTCAGCGCATCCGGCGCGGTCTTGTCGGCACGGACGATCTCACACAGCTTCATCACGTTGGCGGGCGAAAAGAAATGCATGCCGAGCACGTCCTGCGGACGTTTCGTCACTTTCGCGATCTCGTCGATGTTGAGATAGGAGGTGTTGGAAGCGAGCACCGCGCCGGGCTTGGCGTATTTATCGAGCGCCTCGAACACCTCCTTCTTGACCGCCATGGTCTCGAACACGGCTTCGATCACAAGGTCAGCATCCTTGACGTGCTCGAGACCGACCTTGCCATCGATCAAGCCCATGCGCTTGGCCGGCGCATCCGCTGGGATGCCACCGCGCGCGGCGGTCGCCTCATAATTCTTCTGCATCACGCCCATGCCGCGCTTGAGCTGCTCTTCCCCAGTCTCGATCAGCGTCACCGGAATACCGGCATTGGCAAAGGACATCGCGATCCCGCCGCCCATGGTGCCGGCGCCGATGATGGCGACGCGTTCGACCGGGCGCGGCTTGGTGCCATCAGGCACGCCGGCGATCTTGGCGGCTTCGCGCTCGGCGAAGAAGGCGTAACGCTGGGCCTTGGACTGGTCGCTGGAGACCAGCTTGAGGAAACCTTCACGCTCCTTCTTCAACCCTTCATCGAACGGCAGCTCGATCGCGGCGCGCACCGCATCGGCCGCGGCGAACGGCGCTTCCAGCCCGCGCGC
Source organism: Bradyrhizobium sp. AZCC 1721 (assembly GCF_036924715.1). NCBI lineage: Bacteria > Pseudomonadati > Pseudomonadota > Alphaproteobacteria > Hyphomicrobiales > Nitrobacteraceae > Bradyrhizobium > Bradyrhizobium sp. AZCC 1721. The sequence goes on from NZ_JAZHSB010000001.1 coordinate 6,575,475, forward strand.
CTTCTTGGTCAATGCGGCGACTGCGTTGGTAAAGATCGAGATGTCGGCCTTGGCGGCAGCGAGCTTTGAGTCATCGTCGCGCAGCTTGCGCAGCGGGCGCTTCTCCGCCAGCACCTTCAGCGCAAAGGATTCGCCACCTGACGCCGGCTCCTCGACGATCTCCTCGATCAGGCCGTTCTTGAGCGCCTCCGCCGCGCTGATCGGGTCCCCGCTGACGATCATCTTGACCGCCAGCTCGGGCCCGACCGCGCGCGGCAGGCGCTGGGTGCCGCCGGCGCCCGGCAACAGGCCGAGCTTCACCTCGGGCAGGCCGAGGCGAGCGTCCTTGGTGGCGACGCGATAGTGGCATGCCAGCGCGACTTCGAGACCGCCGCCGAGCGCCGTGCCGTGAATGGCAGCAATGATCGGCTTCGGCGACTTCTCCATGAGATCAAGCACCTCGGCGAGGCCCGGCGGCTTCGGCGGCTTGCCAAATTCGGTGATGTCGGCGCCGGCGATGAAGGTGCGGCCGGCGCAGGTCAGCACGATCGCCTTCACTTCCGAATCCGCGATCGCGCTCTTCATGCATTCGAAGATGCCGCCGCGCACCGCGGCACTCAGCGCGTTGACGGGAGGACTGTTGACCGTGACGATGGCGATGACGTCATGACGCTCGAGTTTTACCACTTCGCTCACGGGACTCTCCCTGGATCGTTTGTTCTTGGATGCCGCCCAACTTGCGTTGAGTAGCTACGGCCATTTCACCAATTTCGCACTGCGAAATTTAATTCCACATCTTGACAGGGAGGGTTATTTTGAAGCACGTCCCTTGTCAACGAGCTCATCAGCAGCAGTAGCGGGTAATGAAACGTCCAGGGAAAAAAGCGGCGACCGATCGCAGCTTCGTCGTCGCACTCTCCCGCGGACTGGATGTGTTGCGCGCATTCCAACCCAATGACGGGCTTCTTGGCAATCAAGAACTCGCCGCCCGTACCAAATTGCCGAAGCCAACCATTTCCCGGCTGACTTACACCCTGACCAAACTCGGTTATCTTACACCCGTTCCGCGCTTCGAAAAGTATCAGCTCGCGCCATCAGCCATGGCGCTGGGGTATGCCGCCCTTGCCAATCTCGGCGTTCGGCATTTGTCCGAGCCTTATCGCGAAGCGCTGATGCGCGAGACCGGCGGTGCCGTAGCCGTCGGCGGACGCGACCGTCACAGCATGATCTATTTCGGCCAGAGCCGCACCGGGCTGCTCGGCGTGCAGCTTGACGTCGGCTCACGCGTTCCGATCGCGACCACCGCGATGGGACGGGCCTATCTCTGGGCCCTGCCCGACGACGAGCGTGCCTCCTTGTTGCGCGAACTGCGCGACCACTACGGCAATCGCTGGCCCAAAATGCGTGACGGCATCGAGCGCGCGGGCGAAATGCTCGCGCGTCACGGATTTACTATCTCTGCCGGCGAATGGCAGGACGATGTGCACGCCGTAGGTGTGCCGCTGAAGCTCAGTGACGGAACCGGACCGTATGCCTTCAATTGCGGCGCGCCTGCTTTCCGTTTCACGGAAGACCGTTTGATCAACGACATTGGACCTCGCCTTGTCACGATGGTAAGGAACATCGAAGCAGCGCTGGGCGGCGCAGCACCACAATCAAAAAAATCAGAGAACAAGAAGTCGAAAGCAGGAGGAAGAGTTGCACGTTTGGCCGAGGGGATCAGATAGCCTTCACCATGACCGGCAAAAACATTTGCGCGGTCATTCCCGCTCCGTGATCAGGGCGGGCGGGACGCGATGACGCAGGCACAGCTCGCGCAGGGCAATGCTCCCCTGCTCGCGGTCCGCGACGTCAGCGTCGTGTTCGGCGGCATCATCGCGCTCAACGGTGTGTCCTTTGACATGCACAAGGGAAACATCCTCGGGCTGATCGGGCCAAACGGCGCCGGCAAGACGACGCTGTTCAATTGCCTCTCCAGACTCTATCAGCCGTCTTCCGGCGACATCCTGATGGAAGGCGCGAGCATCCTGACGCGCCCGCCGCACCGGATCGCCGAGATCGGCATCGGGCGCACCTTCCAGAACGTCGCGCTGTTTCCCAATCTCTCGGTGCTCGACAACGTTCGCGTCGGCACCCACGCCCGCACCTCCAGCGACATCATCTCGGACTCGCTGAAGCTCGCCTGGGTTCGCCGCGGCGAGGCCGAGGTCAACAGGAAGGTTCACGAGATTCTGGACTACCTGGATCTCAATGACGTCGCCCATACCGTGGTCTCGGGCTTGCCGTTCGGCACGCAGAAGCGGGTCGAGCTGGCGCGCGCGCTGGCCGCCGATCCGAAGATCCTGCTGCTTGACGAACCCGCCGGCGGCCTCAACCACGAGGAAGTGTATGTGCTCGGCGATTTGATCCGTCGCATCCGCGACGAGCGCCACATGACCGTGCTGCTGGTCGAACATCACATGGGCCTGGTGATGTCGATCGCCGACCACGTCGTCGCTCTCAACTTCGGCCGCAAGCTCGCCGAGGGAACGCCGGCCCAGGTCCAGGCCGACCCGGATGTCATTAAAGCCTATCTGGGGAGCAAGGACCAATGACCTCGATGCTCAACGTCAAGGACCTCCGCGCCTATTACGGCCAGGTCCAGGCACTTCACGGCCTCTCCTTCGCCCTCAACGAGGGCTCGCTGACTACCCTGCTAGGGGCCAACGGTGCCGGCAAGACCACCACCTTGCGCGCGATCTGCAACATGGTGCGCTCGACCGGAGCGATCGAGTTCGAGGGCAAGCCGCTCTCCGGCCAATCGACCGAAAACGTCGTTCGCCTCGGCATCGCCCATGTACCTCAGGGCCGCGGCACCTTCACCACCATGACGGTGGAGGAAAACCTGCAGCTTGGGGCCATCACCCGCAACGACAGGAAGAACATCGTCTCCGATATCGAGCGCATGTACGACCACTTCCCGGTGCTGAAGGAACGGCATACCCAGCAGGCCGGAACGCTATCCGGCGGCGAGCAGCAAATGCTCGCGGTCGCGCGCGCGCTGATGCTGCGTCCGCGGCTGATGCTGTTGGACGAGCCGTCGTTCGGTCTCGCCCCCTTGATCGTGCGCGACCTGTTCAAGATTCTCGGCAAGATCAACCGCGAAGACAAGGTCACGATCCTGGTGGTCGAGCAGAACGCGCAATTGGCGCTGGAACTCGCCGACCAGGCGTACGTGATCGAAACCGGACGGATTGTGATGTCGGGCAACGCCAAGGACATCGCGACCAACGAAGACGTCCGTAAATCTTATCTCGGCTACTGAGGAGCGCGGCCATGGAGCTATTTACCAACCAAGTCCTGGCCGGCATCGCCACGGGCGCGATCTATGCCTGTATGGCGCTCGCGGTCGTGATGATCTACCAGGCGATCGACCATCTGAATTTCGCTCAGGGCGAAATGGCGATGTTCTCGACGTTCATTTCCTGGCAACTCATGCAGTGGGGCATACCCTACTGGTGGGCGTTCCTGCTCACGCTGGTGATCTCCTTCGCCGGCGGCATCATCATCGAGCGGTTGCTGTTCAAGCCGCTCGCCAAGGCGCCGATCCTCACCAACGTCGCGGGCTTCATCGCGCTATATGGAATCATCAACTCGTTCGCCGGCCTGATCTGGGATTTTACCATCAAGCAATATCCGACGCCATTCGGATCATCACCATTCCTCGGCAGCCAGCTCATCTCGACCCACCAGGCCGGCATGATCGGGGTGACCGTTTTGTTGCTGATCGCCCTTTATCTCTTCTTCCAGTTCACGCGGATCGGGCTTGCGATGCGGGCGGCCGCCGCGCTGCCTGAATCGGCTCGCCTGGTCGGCATCAACACGTCCTGGATGATTGCGTTGGGCTGGGGCATGGCTTCCGCGATTGGAGCGATCGCCGGCATCCTGATCGCACCCGTCGTGTTCCTGGAGCCGAACATGATGTTAGGCGTGCTGCTCTATGGCTTCGCCGCGGCCGTGCTCGGCGGCTTGACCTCACCGCTCGGTGCTGTCGTCGGCGGGTTCCTGGTCGGCATCTTTGAAAATCTCGCCGGGACCTACATTCCCGGCGTCGGTAACGAGCTGAAACTGCCGATCGCGCTTGCGCTGATCATCACCGTATTGGTCTTCAAACCGGCTGGGCTGTTGGGCCGGCCCATCGTGAAGCGAGTTTGATCATGAGCGCTGCTGAAGAAGTCGTCGCAGAAGCCCCGGCCGTCGAGGCCGTTCCAAAGCGAGCCATGACGCTCGGCCTGGGGACCTCGCTCGTGGTACTCGCCGCGCTCGTGCTCGCGCCGCTGTTCGTCAAGAATTTCATCGTCTTTCAGTTGACCCAGTTGCTGTATTTAGGGCTCGCTGTGCTGGCGTTGAACATCCTGACCGGCGGAAGCGGCCAGTTCTCGCTCGGTCAAAGCGCGTTTTACGCCATCGGCGCCTACACCTCGGCGATCCTGATGGAATACGCCGGCATGAACTATGCGCTGACGCTGCCCATCGCGGCGCTGATATGCTTCGCCTTCGGCTTCCTGTTCGGGCAGCCGGCGCTGCGGCTTTCCGGCGTCTATCTCGCACTGGCGACGTTTGCGCTCGCCACCGCCATGCCGCAGTTGCTCAAGCTTGGATTTTTCGAGCATTGGACCGGCGGCGTGCAGGGACTGGTCGTGACCAAACCCGATGCGCCGTTCGGACTGCCGATAGGACAGGACAAGTGGCTATATTACTTCACGCTGGTGATCACGATCGGGATCTACGTCGCCTCGGTCAACCTGCTGCGGTCGCGCTCGGGTCGCGCCTTCATGGCGATCCGCGACAACGAGATCGCGGCTTCCGCCATGGGCATCAACGTCGCGCTGTACAAGACGCTGGCGTTCGGCGTCTCCGCCGCCATCACCGGCGTGGCCGGCGGCCTCGGGGCCATCGCCGTGCAGTTCGTGGCGCCGGATAGCTTCACCATCGTGCTCGCGATCCAGCTATTCCTCGGCATGGTCGTCGGCGGCGTCGGCTGGCTGCCGGGATCGATCGTCGGCTCCGCCTTTATCATCTTCGTGCCGAATATCGCGGAGAGCATCTCCAAGGGCCTCTCCGGCGCGGTGTTCGGCGTGCTCTTGTTTATTGTCATCTTCCTCGTGCCGCATGGCGCAAGGCAGGTCGCAATTGTCGCGCAGCAGATGCTCGGTAAATTGAAGAACTAACTTCACGCCACGGGATCTGTTCGGCGACATCATCAGCGGCGAACTCGGCCGTTAACCAATATTCCGCCGGGCGGTAGTTTCCCGGAGCGTCCGACTAAATATCGCTCTCCGCGACGCCGTCGCGGGGGGCTTTTTGTTGCTGGACGCAGCCGAAAGGTATTCAATGAAGCCCAAGAGCCGCCAAGCGCTCCAATCAAAAACAATGACACAGTCACCGATCCCAGGGAGATCAAAAAATGTCCGCCATCAACTTGCGACTGGGAGCCTTTGCGGCCGCCCTCGCATTGCTTGCCGCGACCAGCAGCGGCGCATTTGCACAAAAGAAATACGACACCGGCGCCACCGACACCGAAATCAAAATCGGCAACATCATGCCCTACAGCGGACCAGCTTCCGCTTACGGCGTGATCGGAAAAACCGAAGAGGCCTATTTCAGGAAGATCAACGCCGAGGGCGGCATCAACGGCCGCAAGGTCAACTTCATCAGCTATGACGACGCCTACTCTCCGCCGAAGACGGTGGAGCAGGCGCGCAAGCTGGTCGAGAGCGACGAAGTGCTGCTCGTGTTCAATCCGCTGGGCACGCCGCCGAACACGGCGATCCAGAAATACCTGAACACCAAGAAGGTACCGCAACTGTTCGTGGCCACCGGCGCCACCAAGTGGAATGATCCGAAGGAATTTCCGTGGACGATGGGCTGGCAGCCCAATTACCAGAGCGAGGGGCGCGTGTACGCGCAACACGTCCTCAAGGAGAAGCCGGACGGCAAGATCGCCGTTCTCTACCAGAACGACGACTACGGCAAAGACTACTTAAAAGGCTTCAAGGACGGCCTCGGCGCCAAGGCCACATCGATGATCATCATCGAGGAGAGCTACGAGGTAACGCAGCCGACCATCGACTCCAACATCGTCAAGCTGAAGTCGCTGAATGCCGACGTATTCTTCAACGTCACCACGCCGAAGTTCGCCGCCCAGGCGATCAAGAAGATGAACGAAATCGGCTGGAAGCCGCTGCACATCCTCAATAGCGTCTCCGCCTCGATCGGCAGCGTCATGAAGCCGGCCGGCTTTGAGAATTCGCAGGGCATCATCTCCTCGCAGTACCTCAAGGATCCGGCAGATGCGGAGTGGAAGAACGATGCGGGCATGAAGGCCTGGACTGAATTCCTGGACAAGTATTACCCTGAGGCTAATCGTGTAGACGCATTCGTGATGTATGGTTACACGGTGGCACAAACCCTCGAGCATGTGTTGAGGTCCAGCGGCGACAATCTCACACGCGAGAACGTCATGAAGCAGGCCGCGAGCATCAAGAACCTCGAGCTCGGAGGCCTGCTGCCGGGCATCAAGGTCAACACGTCGGCGACCGACTTTGCTCCAATCTCGCAAGTGCAACTGATAAGGTTCAAGGGCGACACTTGGGAACGCTTTGGCGAGATTCTCTCGGGAGACGTCGGCGGCTGAGCGCCGCTGCGAGCTCTGCTGAAGATGCAGCCCCCGCGGCTTTTGCCGCAGGGGATTTTTGTTTGTGAGGCTTCCGGCAAGATGCTAATCACGACGCTGTCAAAAGAGCCTCGTTAAGCGGCACGGCTGTTACATTAAGAAATGAAAAGGGAGAGACAGAAATGTCCACAATGAAAAAACTTGCGGTTGCTTCGACCGCGTTTGGATTGCTCGCTGCATCATCGAGCGGCGTTCTCGCGCAGAAGAAATATGATCCCGGCGCGAGCGACACCGAGATCAAGATCGGCAATATCATGCCCTACAGCGGACCGGCTTCGGCCTATGGCGTGATTGCCAAGACCGAGGAAGCCTATTTCAGGAAGATCAACGCGGAAGGCGGCATCAACGGGCGCAAGATCAACTTCATCAGTTATGACGACGCCTACTCTCCGCCGAAAACGGTGGAGCAGGCGCGCAAGCTGGTCGAAAGCGATGAAGTGCTGCTGGTCTTCAATCCGCTGGGCACCCCACCGAACACGGCGATCCAGAAGTACCTGAACAGCAAGAAGGTGCCGCAACTATTCGTCGCCACCGGGGCCACCAAATGGAACGATCCGAAGAGTTTCCCATGGACGATGGGCTGGCAGCCGAACTACCAGAGCGAAACGCAGATTTATGCCAAGTACATCCTGAAGAACAAGCCGGACGCCAAGATCGGGATTCTCTACCAAAACGACGATTACGGTAAGGACTATCTGAAGGGCTTCAAGGACGGGCTCGGCGCCAAGGGCGCATCGATGATCGTGCTGGAGGAAAGCTACGAAGTTTCCGCACCGACGATCGACTCCCACATCGTGAAGCTGAAGGCGAGTGGCGCCGACGTGTTCATCAACATCACCACGCCGAAATTCGCGGCGCAGGCGATCAAGAAGAACGCCGAGATCGGCTGGAAGCCGCTGCACTTTCTCAACAACGTCTCGGCCTCGATCGGCAGCGTGATGAAACCGGCCGGCTTCGAGAACGCGCAGGATATCATCTCGTCCAATTACCTTAAGGATACTTCCGATCCGGAGTGGAAGAACGACCCCGGCATGAAAGCTTTCGACGAATTTCTCGCCAAATACTACCCCGAGGCCAACAGGATCGATAGCTTTGTGATGTACGGCTACACGGTCGCGCAGGGCCTCGTACATGTGCTCAAAGCCAGCGGCGACAATCTCACCCGCGAGAACGTCATGAAGCAAGCAGCCAGCATCAAGAACCTCGAGATCGGCAGCTTGCTGCCGGGTATTCGGGTCAACACCAGCGCTACCGACTTTGCCCCCATTTCGGCGGTCCAGCTTCAGAAGTTCAAAGGCGAGACCTGGGAGCGCTTCGGCGAAGTGATTGATGCCGAGGTCGGCGGCTAATCGCAAAATGCTATCGACCGATTGTTAGCCAGCAACGCCCCCGCGGCCCGTCCGCGGGGGTTTTCTTTTGTAGCGATTGGAGGGATAACCAGACCTCCCGCCCCGTAACAGCCCCGTGCAGACCATGACCGACCGACGTTCCCTCTTGCGTGCGATCTTTGATGCGGCCGTTGCGGCCGCGCATCCCGACGTCGTGCTCTCGGCGCATCTGCGTCCCGCGCCCAAGGGCAAGGTGATCTGCCTCGCCGCAGGCAAGGGCGCTGCAGCGATGGCGGCCGCGGCCGAACGGCACTACCTCGATGCACTCGGCCTCGATCCGTCGCGGCTGACCGGCCTTGCCACCACGCGCCACGGCCACGGCGTGCCAACGCGGCGCATCAGGGTTGTCGAAGCCGGCCATCCCGTGCCCGACGAAGCCGGGCTGAAGGCCGCCGACGAGACGCTGCGTCTCGCCGCGGAGGCGACTGCGGATGACCTTTTGCTGGTGCTGTTGTCCGGCGGCGGCTCGGCAAACTGGATCGCACCCGCAGATGGCGTTTCGTTCGCACAGAAGCAGCAGGTAAACCGCGCGCTGCTGCGGTCGGGCGCTCCGATCGGCGAGATGAACGTCGTGCGCAAGCATCTGTCGCGGATCAAGGGCGGCCGGCTGGCCCGCGCCGGGCAGCGCGCCGCCGAGATCGTGACGCTTGCGATCTCCGACGTACCGCACGACGATCCGTCCGCGATTGCATCGGGACCGACGGTACCCGATTCCTCCACGCTGGCCGACGCCCGCGCCCTGGTCGCAAAGTATAATCTCACAGTCGACGATGCCGTCAGGCGCGCGCTCGACGATCCCAGGAACGAGAGCTGCAAGCCCGGCGATCCCGCCTTTGCCCGCGCGCAATTCGAGATGATCGCAAAACCGAAGGCTTCTCTCGACGCGGCGATCAAGGTCGCGAAGGACGCAGGGTATGAGGTTGTCGGCCTCGGCGCGGATCTCGAAGGCGAGGCGCGCGAGGTGGCGGCCGATCATGCGCGACTGGCGCTGAAAGCACAGAGCGAGGGCAAACGAACCGCGATCCTGTCGGGCGGCGAGCTCACGGTGACCGTGCGTGGCAATGGCCGCGGCGGTCCCAACCAGGAATATGCGCTGGCGCTGGCGGATCTTCTGAAGGATACGTCCGGCATTGTGGCACTGGCCGCAGACACCGACGGGGCCGACGGTGGCGCCGGTAGCGCGACCGACCCGGCCGGCGCCTTGATCGATCAGGCGACGTTCGCGAAGATGAAGTCGCTCGGCCTCGATCCTGCGGCCTATCTTGCCAACAATGATGCGACCGCGTTCTTTTCGGCCACCGGCGATCTCCTGCTGATCGGCCCGACCCTCACCAACGTCAATGACGTCCGGGTGATCTTGGTGGACCCAGCGTAGATCTCCGGGCAGTCCCGGAACCTCGCACGTACCTTAGCGGCATTAACGCTTTGTTGAGCAGTTTGCGAAGAACCCGCGCGCGGTTTGCCTATCTCGAAGGTGCGATTCACCAGCCTGGCATCTAATGGCCGTTCTCCTGGAGGAGGAGAGCCGCCAGTGGCGGCTGGGGAACGCTCGATGACGGATCACATCCCGACAACCGCGCCGCAGTCAGCGCATTTGAGTGCGCGCCTCGAGGACGCGATCAACCATATGTCGCTCGGAATCGTCGTATTCGACGAGAAGCGCGAGGTCGTTTTCTGCAACCGCCGCTACAGGGAGATGTACGGGCTCTCGCCTGAACAGGTGAAGCCGGGAACACCGACCCAGGAACTGATCCGGCACCGGCTGAAACTCGGGCTGAAGGTGCAGGTCGCGGTCGATGATTATATCCGTGAGCGCGTCGGTCGCGACATCGCACTCGACACCACGGTGCAGGAGTTCACCGACGGCAGGATCGTCGCCTACACCGTCTACCCGATGCCGGACGGCGGCGGGATGGCGACCCACGAGGACATCACCGAGCGCGAAGCGCTCAATGCCCGGCTGAAGAAACAATACGAGCTCGGCAAGGAGCAGGAAGAAGCCCTGCGCGTCAGGAACTTCCAGTTCGACACCGCAATCAACAACATGTCGCAGGGGCTTTGCTTCTTCGATTCCGACCATCGCCTGATCGTCTGCAACGATCGCTTCGTGGAGATGTACGACATTGCGCCCGAGCGCGTCAGCCCCGGCATGTCGCTGGTCGAGATCGTCGACCTGCGCTTCGAAGCCGGCAGCTTCCCCGCCATGACGCGCGACGAATATCTGCAATGGCGCACCAACGTGGCGGTTTCCAATGAAGCGAAAGACAGCATCGTCGAACTGAAGAACGGGCGTACCTTCAAGATCCGCCACCGCCCGATGCCCGGCGGCGGCTGGGTCGCGACGCATGAGGACATCACCGAGCAGCGCCAGTCCGAGGTCAAGATCGAATACATGGCGCATCACGATGCGCTGACCGATCTTGCCAATCGGGTGTTGTTGAACGATCGGCTCGAACATGCGCTGGGCAGGGTTTCGGACGGGGAAATGGTGGCCGTCCATCACCTCGATCTCGATCAGTTCAAGGCCGTGAACGATACGTTCGGCCACCCCTGCGGCGACAAATTGCTCAGGAGCGTCGCCGAACGGTTGCGCCGGCTCGTTGGCGATTCCGACACGATCGCGCGGATGGGCGGCGATGAGTTCGTCATCGTGCAGGCCACGATCTCGGACCCCGCCGATGCCACTTCGCTGGCGCAGGGCGTCATCGATGCGTTGAGCGAGCCCTATGAAATCGACGGCCAGCAGGCCGTGATCGGCGTCAGCATCGGCATTTCGGTCGGTCCCGGCGACGGATCGAACCCCGACAAATTGCTGCGCAATGCCGATCTCGCACTCTACCGCGCCAAGAGCGACGGCCGCAGCACGTTCCGCTTCTTCGAGCCTGCGATGGACCTGCAGATGCAGACCCGCCGCATCCTGGAGCAGGATCTGCGCAAGGCGCTGCCGGCGGGCGAGTTCGAGTTGCATTACCAGCCGGTCGTCAACTTGGCGAGCAAGGAAATCAGCGGCTTCGAGGCGCTGATACGCTGGAATCATCCAACCAAGGGAATGATCTCGCCGGCGGCCTTCATCCCGCTGGCCGAAGAGATCGGCTTCATCGTGCCGATGGGCGAGTGGGTCATCAGGCAGGCTTGTGCCACCGCCGCGCTATGGCCCGACAACCTTCACGTCGCCGTCAATATTTCAGCGATCCAGTTTCGCAGTCCCGGCCTGATGCAGGTGATCGTCGGCGCGCTCGCCGCCTCCGGTCTCGCGCCGACGCGGCTGGAGATCGAAATCACCGAGAGCGTGTTGCTCCACAACAAGGAAGCGACGCTCGCGCTGCTGCATCAGTTGCGCGCGCTCGGAATCCGGATCGCCATGGACGATTTCGGCACCGGATATTCGTCGCTGACTTATTTGCAAAGCTTTCCGTTCGACAAGATCAAGATCGACCGCTCGTTCGTCAAGAACATCACCGAGAATTCGAGCTCGCTAAACATCGTGCGCGCGGTTGCCGCGCTCGCCAATGGAATGGGCATGACGGCGACCGCCGAGGGTGTCGAAACCGCGGAGCAACTCCACAGCATCGCATCCGAGGGATGCACGGAAATGCAAGGCTTCCTGTTCAGCAAGCCGCTTCCCGCCGCCGAGATCGAGCGGCAGTTTCTGTCGGGGCGGGGGCCGCGAGGGGCTCAAGGCCGCATCGTCGCGGCGTGATTGCACGGTTCGTCATTCCGGAGCGCGCGAAGCGCGAATCCGAAATGACGGTGTTAGTCCCTCAAAACTCCGCCGCGATCTTCGACAGCATTTCGAGCAGCGCGACGCGGTTGGCGGGACCCAGCAACTCGTTGAGACGCGCCTCGTGCTTGCTGGCAACGAGCTTTTTGGCGCGCGCCAGCACCGCCCTTCCCTTGTCCGTCAGAACCAGGATGTGCGAGCGACGGTCGTTGGTCGAGCGCATCCGGGCGCAGAGGCCGCGGCTCTCCAGCGCATCCAGCATCGAGACGAAATTCGGCCTGAGGATGCCGAGCGTGTTGGCGATTTCAGTCTGGTTGCGCCCGGGATTGCGATCGAGCAACAATAGCACCGAGAATTGCGCCGGCGTCAGTTGCAGCGGCGCGACGCAGCGCAGGAAGTCCTCGAATACCTTGAGCTGCGCGCGCTTGAGCGAATAGCCGAGCAGGTCGGCCAGCTCGCCCAGTTGCAGCCCGGCATTCTCCGCGGCGCCATCGGCGATTTCCTTGCCGTTGCCGCGCGACGACTTGACGACATCGGTCGCTGCCTTGGAAACTGTCATGGCGTGAGGCTCGCCCCCGAAAAAGGCTCGGCCGGGTGACCGGGCCTTGATGTTATATTTGATAATTGTTATTGGATATATCAAATATCGGCACCTTTCAACTGCCGAGATGTGGGACGGCCGGCGGACCGTGCGAGGTCAGGACCGGCGACGCTTTTAGGGGGAGCGCCAGTCTTGAATACGACGATCATGCTGTTCCTGCTGCAGGACGGCATCACCAATGGCGCGATCTATGCGCTGCTCGGGCTTGCGCTGGTGCTGGTGTTTGCCGTCACCCGCGTCATCCTGATTCCGCAGGGCGAATTCGTGACCTTCGGCGCGCTGAGCTACGCCATGCTGGCAACCGGTCAGGTGCCGGGCACCGCAAAGCTGGCGATGGCCATGGGCGTGGTCGCCTTCGGCCTCGACCTGTTTGAGGCGCGGCGATCGCTACGGCCCAAGCGGGTCGCGCGCGCCTTTGCCCTCAACATCGCTCTCCCCGCCGCGATCCTGGCCCTGACCTACGGCCTTGCCGGTCCCAAGACCCCGATTGCGGTCAACATCGCGCTGTCGCTTTTGATCGTCGCGGCGATCGGGCTGTTCCTCTACCGCATCGCGTTTCAACCGATCGCCCATACCTCGGTGCTGGTGCTGCTCATCGCCTCCGTCGGCTGTCATCTGGCGCTGCAGGGCCTGGGCCTCGTGTTCTTCGGTGCCGAGGGCCTGCGCGGGCCGGCGCTGTCGAATGCCGCGCTGACGATCGGCCCACTGCGCTTCACCGGCCAGAGCCTTGCGGTGTACGGTCTAACCGTCGCCTTCATCGCCGCGCTCTGGCTGTTCTTCGGCTTCACGCTGATGGGCAAGGCGTTGCGCGCTACCGCCGTCAACCGCCTCGGCGCCCGCCTCGTCGGCATCCGCACCACACTATCGGGGCAGATTGCTTTCCTGCTGGCATCCCTGATCGGCGCGATTTCCGGGATCCTGATCGTGCCGATCACCACGCTCTATTACGACACCGGCTTCCTGATCGGCCTGAAAGGTTTTATTGCCGCGATCATCGGCGGACTCGTCAGCTATCCGCTTACGGCCGTCGCAGCCTTGCTGGTCGGCAGCGTCGAGGCATTCTCATCGTTCTACGCCAGCAATTTCAAGGAGGTCATCGTCTTTACGCTGATCCTTCCCGTGCTGGTGCTGCGTTCGCTTGCGGCGCCCGCGGTCGAGGAAGAGAAGGATTGACGGCGATGAACCAGCGCACCCCTCTCATCATCTTCGCGCTCGTGATGGCAGCGATCCCGTTTATTCCGGGCATCCCGCCATTCTGGATCGTGCTGCTCAACAATATCGGCCTCGCCGCACTGGTGGCGATGGGCCTCGTGCTCTTGACCGGCGTCGGCGGCCTCACCTCTTTCGGCCAAGCCGCCTTCTGCGGTTTCGGCGCCTACACCACGGCGGTATTGGCCACGGCCTATGGTGTCTCGCCATGGCTGACGCTGCCTCTCTCGCTGGTGGTCAGCGGCATCGCCGCGGTCCTGCTAGGCATCGTCACGGTACGGCTGTCCGGCCATTATCTGCCGCTCGGCACCATCGCCTGGGGCATCGGCCTGTTTTACCTGTTCAGCAAGCTGGAATTCCTCGGCCGCAATGACGGCATCTCCGGCATCCCGCCGCTCTCGATCGGCAATTTCCGGATGCTCGATCCCGGCACGATCTATTTCGCGATCTGGATCGCGGTGCTGGTCTCGGCGCTCCTCACCATCAACCTCCTGGACTCCCGCACCGGCCGCGCGATCCGCGCGCTGCGGCGCGGGCATATCGCCGGCGAAGCGTTCGGCGTGCAGACGCCGCGCGCCAAGCTTCTGGTATTCATCTATGCGGCGGTGCTCGCGGGCTTGTCCGGCTGGCTCTATGCGCATTTCCAGCGCGCCGCCAATCCGACGCCGTTCGGCGCGCAGGCCGGCATCGAATATCTGTTCATCGCCGTGGTCGGCGGCGCCGGCTATGTCTGGGGCGCGGTGCTCGGCGCCGGCATCGTCGTGATCCTCAAGGAGATCCTGCAAAGCTATCTGCCCTATATCTTCGGCGGCCAGAGCCAGCTCGAGACCATCGTGTTCGGCATCCTGCTGGTCGTTCTGCTGCAGCTCGCGCCGACCGGCGTCTGGCCCTGGCTGATGTCGCGACTGCCGATCCAACCGGGCCGCAGGATGCCCGATGCGTCGCTTCCGCTTGCCACGCCCGTGCGCGCACAGGCTTCGTCCGCCGTCCTGCTGCAGATCGAGAAGGCGCGCAAGCAGTTCGGCGGCGTGATTGCCGTTAACGACGTCTCCTTCGACGTCCAGGCCCGCGAGATCGTTGCCCTGATCGGCCCCAACGGCGCCGGCAAGAGCACGACCTTCAACTTGATCACGGGCGTGCTGACGACCACCGGCGGCACCATCTCGGTGCTCGGCAACAAGGTCGACAACGCTCCGCCGCAGGAGGTTGTAAAACTCGGCGTCGCGCGCACCTTCCAGCATGTCAAGCTGGTCCCTGACATGACCGTGCTGGAGAACGTCGCGATCGGTGCGCATTTGCGGGGGTCTGCGGGAGCGATCTCCAGCATGCTCCGGCTCGACCGGGCCGACGAGGCGAAATTGCTGGCGGAAGCCGCCCGCCAGATCGAGCGCGTCGGCTTGGGCGACCAGATCGACCAGTTGGCGGGAAGCCTGTCGCTCGGCCAGCAGCGCATTGTCGAGATTGCACGCGCGCTGTGCGTCGATCCATTGCTGCTGCTGCTCGACGAGCCGGCCGCGGGACTGCGCCATATGGAAAAGCAGCGGCTCGCTGCCCTGCTCCGTCAACTGCGCGACGGCGGCATGTCAGTGCTGCTGGTCGAGCACGACATGGGTTTTGTGATGGATCTCGCCGACCGCGTCGTGGTGCTGGATTTCGGCACCAAGATCGCCGAGGGCACGCCGGATGCGATCAAGACCAATCCCGATGTGATCAAGGCCTATCTCGGAGCTACCGCATGAGTGCGCTGTTATCGGTCTCCGACGCTCACGTTTCCTACGGCAAGGTCGAAGCCGTGCGCTCGGTTTCGCTCGAGGTCGCCGACGATGAGATCGTCACCATCATCGGCGCCAACGGCGCCGGCAAGACCACGCTGCTGAATGCCATCATGGGCGTGCTGCCGCTCAAGGGCGCCACCGCCTTCGCCAGCACCGACATGACCCCGCTCGACATCGAAGATCGCGTCGCAGCGGGCCTCTGTCTCGTGCCGGAGCACCGCGAATTGTTCGGCACCATGAACGTCGAGGACAATCTGCAGCTCGGTGCCTTCCGGATTCCGAAGGCAACCGCGGCAAGGTCGTTCGAGCGGGTCTACACGCTGTTTCCGCGGCTCAAGGAGCGGCGCAAGCAATTGGCCGGCACGCTCTCCGGCGGCGAGCAGCAGATGCTGGCGATGGGTCGCGCCCTGATGGGCGCGCCAAAACTGTTGATGCTCGACGAACCGAGCCTTGGTCTCGCGCCGATCATCGTGGCCGACATCTTCCGCACCATCGGTGAGTTGCGGGCGGCCGGCGTCTCGGTGCTGCTGGTCGAACAGAATGCGCAAGCGGCGCTTAAAATCGCCGACCGCGCCTACGTCATGGAACTCGGCGAATTCATCCTGTCCGGATCGGCCAAGGATATCGCCAGCAACCAGCGCGTCGCGGCGAGCTATCTCGGCTTCCAGCACGAGGGCGTAAGCGGGATTTAGGGACTAGATGGGCGCGCTTCCGCGCAGCCCATCTAGCCTGTCAGACCTCATCTATGAGGGTCACGATCTCACTTCGCCGGGACGTACTTGCCGTCCTTCACGGTCAGGATGATGCGCGAGCGGTCGTCGAGGCCGTAGCGATCCTTTTCGGTGAAGTTGTAGACGCCCTGGCTTGCCGCGATTTCCTTCTCCGAGATCAGCGCCAGACGGATCGCCTCGCGGAATTCCGGCGTGCCCGGCTTGGCCTTCTTCAGCGCCACCGGTATCACGCGCTTGAGCACCTCAAAGGCGTCGTAGGAATGGCCGGCGAACTGGCTGCGGCTGTTGGCACCATACTTGGCTTCGTAGGCGGTGTTGAGCGCGAGACCCGGCTTCTTGGTCAGCGCGCTGTCGGGCTGGGACTCCGGCGACATCACCGGACCGGAAGCCATGATCACGCCTTCCGCCGCAGGACCCGCGATGCGGATGAAGTCCATGCTGGCGGCGCCGTGGGTCTGGTAGATCAGGCCCTTGTAGCCGCGCTCGCGCAGCGTGGTCTGCGGCAGCGCCGCTGCGGTGCCGGAAGCGCCGATGAGAACGGCGTCGGGATTGGCGGCGACCAGCTTCAGCACCTGGCCGGCGACCGACGTATCCGGACGGGCAAAGCGCTCTTCGGTCGCCATGGTCAGGCCCATGGGCACGGCCTGGGTCTTGAAGTCGTTGACCCAGAGATCACCGTAGGAATCGGAGTAGCCGATGTAGCCCACGGTCTTGATGCCGTGCGCCTTCATGTGCTCGTACAGCACCTTGCCCATGATCGGGATCGGCTGCGGCATCGCGACCGACCACTTCATGCGCGCCTCGTTGATCGGGAGCGGCGCCAGGCCGAAATGCGGAATCCCCGCCTCGTTCGCTACCGTGGAAACCGCAACCGTCGGAGGTGTCGTCGAGGAGCCCATGATGATGTCGGCCTTCGATTCGGTGACGAAGCGCCGTGCATTGGTGGTCGCCGTGGTCGGATCGCCGCCGTCATCGAGCACGATGATCTTGATCGGCACGCCGCCGATTTCCTTCGGCACGAAATCGAGCGAGTTGCGTTCGGGAATGCCCAGCGCCGCCGCGGGCCCGGTCGTGGTGACGGTGATGCCGATCGTGATTTCATTGGTCTGTGCAATGACCGGCGCCCCCGGCAGGGCGAGGGCCGCGATGACGGCCGCCGCGGACAGAAAAGCCTTCTTCATTCATTCCTCCCTTGGATTATTATCTGCAGTCTTAAGCAAAACCGGGCCCTTAATTCAGCCCCTTCTTTAGGTCATGCCGGATAGTAAGTCAGCCCCGCATGAAACGCTCGATGATCTCCGGCGGCATCGGCGCCGATTTCAGCTTCGCGGGATCGTCCGGATGCTTGCCGACCAGCACGCGGGTTTCGAACGCCTCGATCGCCAATGCCTCGCCCTTGAACACGTTGTGGACCACCTCGAAGCTGGAGCGCTTGAAACTCTCGATCCGGCTTTCGATCCGGATCCAGTCGCCATGGGTGGACGGGATATGAAATTTGGCCCTCGTGTCGACCATGGGAATGCCGACGAGGCCATATTTGCGGATGAGATCCTGTTTCGAAAAGCCGGCGGCTTCGAACATGATCGAGGTGGAATCGTCGAACATCGCGAAATAACGCGGATAGTAAACGATGTTGGCGGGGTCGCAATCGCCCCACTGGATCTGCACGTCGCGCCGGTTGACGAACATGGGATGAAATATCCTAGCGCGGCGCCATGCGAAGCGCGGCATCGAGCCGCACCACTTCGCCGTTCAAATAGGGGTTGTCGATCATGTGCAGCGCGAGCGAGGCAAACTCGTCGGCTTGGCCGAGGCGGCGCGGGAACGGGATCGAGGCGGCAAGCGAGTCCTGAGCTTCCTGCGGCAGGTTGGCCAGCAGCGGCGTGAGGAACAGGCCCGGCGCGATCGTCAGCACGCGAATCCCGAACTGCGCCAGTTCGCGCGCGATCGGCAGCGTCATGGCGACGATGCCGCCCTTGGAAGCCGAATAGGCCGACTGACCGATCTGGCCGTCATAGGCCGCGACCGAGGCGGTCGAGATCACCACGCCGCGCTCGCCGGTCGCAAGCGGCTCGAGCTTCGACATCGGAGCGGTTGCCAACCGCAGCATGTTGAACGAGCCGATCAGATTGACCTTGATCACCTTGTCGAAATCGCCGAGCGCCATCGGGCCGTCCTTGCCGATCACGCGCTTGGCGACGCCGATGCCGGCGCAGTTCACCAGCACGCGCGCCGGACCATGGGCAGCCGCCGCCTTCGCGATCGCGGCTTCCGCGGAGGCGGCATCGGAAACGTCGCAGATCACGGCGACGCCGCCGATCTCGGCCGCGACGGCCTCTGCCAGGCTGGCGTTGAGATCGCAGACTGCGACCTTGGCGCCCTGCGCCGCGAGGCGGCGCGCGGTCGCCGCGCCCAATCCCGATGCGCCGCCGGTGACGATGGCGGCCTGGTCCTTCAACTGCATGGTGCTCTCCCTGACAAGCTTTGCACGAATTCGGTTACAGCGCGATCACCTGCGCTGGTGGCGCGGGCGAATAGATCTCCTCGATCAGCGCACTGCGGTTCTCCAGAACCGCGCGCTGGTTGATCGAACCCTTGTCGGTGACCTCGCCGCGATCGATCGACAGCGGCGTATCGAGCAGCACCGCGCGCGTGATCCTGGTCGATGAACCCGTTGCGCCCGCGACGAGCTTCTCAAAGCGTTCGCGGAAGGCCGCGACGATCAGCGGATCGGACGCCGCAGCAGCGAGGTCGTCTTGCGGAAGCGTCGGATTGATCAGGCGGCACCCGTCGAGGTCGAGCACCACCAGCGCCGATATTTCGTCGCGGTTAATGCCGGTAATGACGACGTCTCGCACCAGCGGCGCGCAGCCCGCGACGAAGCGCGCCCGTAACGGGCCGACGCTGACCCAGGTGCCGCTGGCAAGCTTGAAGTCCTCACCGATGCGGCCGTCGAAATCGAAGCCGGCGTCGAAATCATCTGCAACGGCCGGCTTGAGCGCATCGCCCATCTTGTAGAAGCCTTCCTCATCGAAGGACTTCGCCGTGATATCAGGCTGACGCCAATAGCCGGGCATCACGTTCGGCCCCTTGGCGCGAACCTCCAGCTTGCCATTATTGGGCACGAGTTTCGCATCATTGCCCAAAACCGGCAGCCCAACATGGCCGGAGCGGCTGGTCACCGGATTGACCGACATGAAGAACGGCGCAGTCTCGGTGGCACCAAGCCCGGTCAGCATCGGCACGCGATAGCCGGTTTCCTGGACCGACAATTCGTCGAGGCTGTTCCAGACGAAGGCCGACAGCGCCGCGCCCGAAAAGAACATCGCATGCAGCCGCGCAAAGAACTTTTTGCGCAAGGCCGCATCGTCGCGCAGATAGGGCAACAGCGATTCATAGCCCTTGGGCACGTTGAAATAGACCGTCGGCGAAATCTCCCGGAGATTGCGCACGGTCTCCTCGATGCCGCCGGGCATCGGCTTGCCCTCGTCGAGATACATCGAGCCGCCATTATAGAGCGTCAGCCCGATGTTGTGATTGCCGCCGAAGGTGTGATTCCACGGCAGCCAATCGACGATGACCGGCGGCTCGTCCTTCAGGAACGCCAGCGTCTCGCGCAGCATCACCTGATTGGCGCAGATCATGCGTTGCGTGTTGATCACGGCCTTCGGGTTGCCGGTCGAGCCCGACGTCAGCAGGAACTTTGCGATCGTGTCCGGGCCGATCGCCTCGTGCGCCGCGTCGAGCCGCGGATGCAGTGGCGTCGCCATCAGATCTGCAAGCGTCGTGACATCGCGGCCGGGAACCACCGCACCGCGCGAGGCGGCGATCTCGGTCCCGAACGACACATTGGCGGCGAGCGCATCGGCGAATTTCGTCGCGTCGTCGACGAACACGAGGCCGGGAGTCAACAGCTTCATCAGATAGCTGAGCTTGCCGTAGTCGCGCGATACCAGCGAATAGGCCGGCGATACCGGACAGAAGGGAATGCCGGCATAGAGCGCGCCGAACGCTATGAGCGCATGATCGACCGAGTTGCCGGACAGGATGACGACTGGCCTTTCTGCCGAAAGGCCGCGCGCCAGCAGCGCAGACGCGATATGCCGCGACGACGTCAACAGCTCCGCATAGGTGATCTGCCGCCAGCCCCGTGCCGCGTTGCGCTCCGCCATGAAGACCCGATCGGGCGCCGCTGCGGCCCAATGATGCAGCCGATCGGTGATGCGCGCCGGATAGTCCCGCAACTGCGCTTTCGGGCGCAGATAGATGGTGCCGTCGTCGCGGCGCTCGACATGCACCGCGGGCGTGCCGAACGAGATCGGGCGCAGCGGATGACCGGCGCGCGCGGCTGAATCGGTCGAGGCGGACATGCTGGGCTTGGCGCTCATGTCAGGTCGGCTTCACCTTTGCGGTCTTGTGGTCGAGAAACGCACGAATGCGGCGCTTGGCCTCTTTGTCGCTTTGCGCCACGGTTGCCATCAGGGATTCCATCAGCAGACCAGTTTGCGGGTTGGCCTCCGCGATCATCGGCAGCGCCTGCAGCACCGCAAAATTGGTCAGCGGCGCGTTCGCCGCCACGCGTTCCGCCAGTTCCAGCGCCTTCGGCAGTGCGCCGCCGGCCTCGGTGAGGTATTGCGAGAAGCCGTAGGCCGAGCCTTCGGTCGCCGAATAGACCCGCCCCGTGAGCATCATGTCGATCATCCGCGCCACCCCGATCAGCCGCGGCAGCCGCACCGATCCGCCGCCGCCGACGAAGATGCCGCGCTGGCCTTCGGGCAGCGCGAAATAGGCCGATGGTTCGGCGACGCGGATATGCGCGGCGCAGGCCAGCTCCAGCCCGCCGCCGATCACCGCGCCCCTCAGCGCCGCGATTACGGGGACCCGGCTATACTGGATGCGATCGAACACCCGGTGCCACATCTGCGAATGGCGCAGGCCCTCAGTGGCGTCGTGCTCGGTCAGTTCGGACAGGTCAAGGCCGGAAGAAAAATGGTCGCCGACGCCATGGATGACCACCGCGCCTGTGCCATCGGGGAGATTGGAGAAGCAATCCTGGATCGCGAGGATGATGCCGTCGTTCAGTGCATTGCGCTTGGCCGGACGGTTGAGGCCCACGGTCAGCACCGCGCCCTTCTGCTCGATCTTGAGCAGGTCGGATTGACCCGCGGTGGCGGTGGAAGCGTTTCCCATGGGGTTATATTGTTTCCTCTCGAGAATAGTTATGTTTTATAACGATTTTGGCGCGAGTCAATATGGCGTTTGCTTACCCTCCCCTGGAGGGGGAGGGTAAGCAACCCCGCTCACAGCACCTGATGCACGTCGATGACGACGCGGTCGGCGTGGCGGGCGGCGGAGGCGATGAAGAGGTTTTGCATCAGCCAGCGATATTTCTCTGCACCCGTCTCGAATTTCGGCACGGTGCGGAAATAGATCAGCTTTGGATCGACCGGCTCGCCGCGCTTGAGCTTCTGCAGGAGTTCGACCGGACCGAAGCGCAGGCCCTTGTTCTCGACATAGACCACCGCACCGTCGTCGGTCTCGAAGGCGTATTTGGCTTCCAGCTCGATCAATTCGTTCGGGCGGATGATCTGGAAGTCCGCCCCGAAGGGAAGAACCTTGCCGTTGATCCTCTCCCCCTTCACCTCGCCGCCGATGATCGGAATGATCCGGCGCACGCCGGTGCCGATCTCGCCGACCGAAGTCACCTCGCCGATCCGGGCCGTGATGGTGAAGACGTATCTGGTCTCAAGCTGCGGGCTCATCGGCGCCACCCATGCTCTATCCGGCCATGCGCTGCGGCAGCCACAGTGCCAGTAGTGGAAATGCGATCAGGATCACCAGCCGGATCAAGTCCGTCACCACGAAAGGCATCACGCCACGGAAGATCGTGGAGAACGACACGTCCTTGACGACGCTCTTGATGACAAAGACATTCATGCCGATCGGCGGAGAGATGAGGCCAAGTTCTACCGTCATCACGATGATGACGCCGAACCAGATCGGATCAAAACCGAGGTGCACGATCACTGGAAAGATGATCGGCACCGTCAGGATGATCATGGCCATGGCATCCATCAGGCAGCCCAGCACCAAATACATCACCATGATCAGCGCCAGGATGCCGTAGGGACCGAGCCCGAGGCCGGTGAGCAGTTCCGTCACCTTCTGCGGAGTCTGCGTCACCGTCAGGAAATAACCGAAGATCAGCGCGCCAATGAGCACCGTGAACACCGCGGCTGCGGTGCGGGTCGCCTGCAGTAACGAGCCCAGGATCTTTTGCTTGTCCAGCCTTCCCGTCACTATGCCAATCAGGAACGCACCGGTGGCGCCGACGCCGCCTGCCTCCGTCGGCGTAAAGCGCGGCAGAAATGGCAGGCCGTACAGCCCACCGATCACGAAGATGAACAGCAGCACCGGCGCCCAGATGTTCTTCAGGCCGGCCAAGCGATCGCGCCATTTGGTTCGCGGACCCGCCGGCAGAAAGTCCGGCCGGAACCAGCCGATCAGCGAAATCGTAAGCATGTACATGGCAATGGCGAGCAGGCCGGGGATGATGCCGGCGATGAACAGCTTGCCGATATCCTGTTCGGTAATGATGCCGTAGACGGCGAGCACCGTCGATGGCGGTAACATGGCGCCCAACGTGCCGCCGGCCGCGATCACGCCGGTGGCAAAGGATTGCGGATAGCCATAGCGCCGCATTTCCGGATAGGCGACGGCCGAGAACGTCGCGGCAGTCGCCACCGACGAGCCGCAGATCGCGGCAAAACCGCCGCAGGCCCCGACGGTAGCAATGCCAAGCCCGCCGCGCAGATGGCCGACAAAGCCGTTGGCGGCGCGGAACAGTTCGCGGCTCATGCCGGAATTGCTGACGAATGCTCCCATCAAGAGGAACATCGGAATCACGCCGAAGGTGTAGTCGGTCACCGTGCGCATCGAGGTCTGGCCGACCATCTTGAGCGCCGGCGTGAAGCCGACCAGATAACCGAAGCCACAGACGCCGACGAGGCCCATCGCCATGCCGACCGGCACGCGCAGCAGCATCAGCACGAAGAGCGCGACAAATCCCAGAACCGCGACGGTATCGGTGTTCATCCCGTCCTACTCCACGGTCTTGATCTTGGCGTCATGGATGTCTTCCGGATGGAAGACCAGCCGCCAGGTGCGGATCGCAATCAGGAGCACAGCGGCGGCGTCGCCGGCCCACGCGATCGCGAAGAACGGCCAGGTTGGCATATGCACTTCATACGTCAGGACATTGTCGTTGTAGGTGCCGCGCACCTTGTCGAACAGGGTATAGGTCTGCGCGGTGACGACGAACAGCAGCACCAGCGTCGCGAACACGTCGATCATGCGCTGGTATTTCGGGCCGACATTGGCCCAGATCAGATCGACCGTGATGTGGCCGCCGCGATAGCTGGTCGCGGCGATGCCCCAGAAGATCAGGATGCCGAGCAGCATGCGCCCGATGTCGAACGAATCCGGGATCGCGTAGTTGAAGGTGTTGCGCAGCAGGACGCCGATGAAGATGTTGAGCGCAACGATGCCGACAAAGCCGGCCGCGATCCATTCGATCGTATCGATGAAACGATCCATCCACGCGCGATTCATGTCCGCTCCGAACGGCTGGCAATGGCGGGAGTAACGGCGGCAGGAGAATTCCTGCCGCCGGCAAGAGCGCTTGCGTTTCTACTGCGCGAGCGCGTTGTACTTGGTGAGCGAGGCCTTGAGTTCGGCCAGCGCCGCGTCCGGATCGCCGCCATTCTTCTTGACGCCCTCGCCCCAGGTCTTGACCAGCGGCTCGGCCGCCTTCTTCCATTGCGCGGTCTGCTCCGGCGTCAGCTTGTAGACCTCGTGACCGGTCATCGCCTTGATCTTTTCGACGCCGGCATCCTCGTACTTGCCCCAGGGTTCGCCGACGCGGCCGGCGGCTTCCGTGTTGCAATTGTTGTCGACCGCCTTCTTTTGTTTGTCGGACATCTGGTTGTACTTGTCCTTGTTCATCACGAAGGCAAAGGTCGTGACGTAGATCGGCGCTTCGATGTGATACTTCGTCACCTTGTCGATGCCGAACAGCACCACCGACCCCCATGGGAAGGTAACAGAGTCGGCGACGCCGCGTTCGATGATGTCGCGCACCTCAGGCGCCGAGGACTGCACGTTGGTGCCGCCGAGCTGGGTGACGAAATTCGCCATTGTGGCGTGGGCGGGCCGGATCTTCATGCCCTTGATGTCCTCGGGCGTGACGATTTTCTTCGTCCGGGAATGGAAGGTCGACGGCGAATGGATGAAGGCCAGGCAGAACTTGACGTCCTTCATCTCCTTCTCGGCATATTTGCGATACCAGGCGTCGAGCGCCATCGAGCCGCCCTTGGCGTCCGACATCAGGAAGGGCAATTCACCGGCGCCGATGAGTGGAAACCGCCCCGGCTGATAGCCCGGGTTGATGTAGGTGACATCGGCGATGCCGTCGCGCGCCATGTCGTAATGATCGAATGCCTTGCCGAGCTGCTGCGCCGGGAACACCTTGTATTTGATGGTGCCGCCGGATTCCTTCTCGACCGCCGCGCCCCATTCCTCCAGCGCCTTCTGCAGCGGATGCGACGCCGGCACCCAATGCGACAGTTTCAGTTCGAAGGTTTTTTCCTGCGCCAGCGCAGGTGTCACGCTGGCGGCCAGCAGCATCGCCAGAAATGCTTTCCTCATCGGCATCCTCTCCCTTGGCACGCGGGCTGTTCGATCGCCCGACCTCGTTAATTAACATGTTATCTAACCCGCCCGCCTTTTCAAGGCGAACGTTCAGCCGCGGCGTCTCCTCTTCTCCTGGTCGCCATGTGCACCGCCGCGAAGTACACTCATACTGCTTCGCGCCAATGTCCTTTGCCAAAACCGTTATATGATATAACTACCATTGCAAGATAACTACCATTGCAAGCCTGGGGGCAACCGCCGGCTTGAAACCTATAATACCGGGAGGAGCGGGTATTGAGGACAAAAGTCGCAATCATAGGTGCAGGTCCGGCAGGATTGTTGCTTGGGCAACTACTTCACGGCTACAGCATCGATAACGTCATTCTCGAGCGCCAGACAGGCGAATACGTGCTCGGCCGCATCCGCGCCGGCCTGCTCGAGGAAGGCACGGTGGCGCTGCTCGACGAGGTCGGCGCCGGCGAGCGCGCCCATCGCGAGGGGCTGGTCCACCACGGTCTGGAATTGGCGTTTGGCGGCGCGCGGCACCGCATCGACTTGCATGGCGCCACCGGCAAGACCGTCATGATCTACGGCCAGACCGAGGTGACGCTCGACCTGATGAACGCGCGCAAGGCGGCTGGCCTCACCACCATCTACCAGGCCGCCGACGTCAAACCGCTCGATTTCGAGACCGACCGCCCGCGCGTCAGCTACGTCAAGGATGGCGTCACCCACGAGATCGAATGCGACTTCATCGCCGGCTGCGACGGCTTTCATGGCGTCAGCCGCGCCAGCGTAAAGCCGTCCGCGATCCAGACCTTTGAACGGATCTATCCATTCGGCTGGCTCGGCATCCTCTCGGAGACGCCGCCGGTCAGCCCGGAGCTGATCTACTCGAACCATGCGCGCGGCTTTGCGCTCTGCACCATGCGCTCGACCCGGCGCAGCCGCTATTACGTGCAGTGTCCGCTCGAAGATCATATCGACCAGTGGCCGGACGAGCGCTTCTGGGACGAGCTGAAGCGCCGGATCGACCAGAAGGCGGCCGACGAACTCGTCACCGGCCCCTCGATTGAAAAGAGCATTGCACCGCTGCGCAGCTTCGTCGCCGAGCCGATGCGGTTCGGCCGGATGTTTTTGGCCGGCGACGCCTCCCACATCGTGCCGCCGACCGGCGCCAAGGGCCTGAACCTCGCCGCCAGCGATGTGCATTACCTCTCGCAGGCGTTGCGCGAATATTACGAGGAAAAATCCTCCGCCGGCATCGATGGCTATTCGGCGAAGGCCTTGTCGCGCATCTGGAAGGCCGTGCGCTTCTCCTGGTGGATGACCTCGATGCTGCACAAATTCCCCGACCAGGGCGAATTCGGCGCACGGATTCAGCTCGCCGAGCTGGATTACGTCGTCAACTCGAAGGCGGCGTCCGCGTCGCTGTCGGAGAATTATGTCGGGCTGCCGTTTTAGACGTTTGCGCGCAATATTTTCTCCGTCATTGCGAGGAGCGAAGCGACGAAGCAATCCATGCACCCGCGTATGCGGGACGATGGATTGCTTCGCTCCGCTCGCAATGACGAATGAAGAGCCCCGTGCATTTCAAACACCCGTCGTAATCCCGTTTAAAACTTTGTAGGTGGTGACTTCGATTGGCGCCTTGCGTTCAATGATTGAAAACATCGTCACACCGCGAGCCGCCAATGACCGCATCCGACATTCCCCAAGGCTTCGAGCCGCACACCCGCAAGAGCCCGCTTACCGATCCCTGGGAGCCGCTGTATTCGAAGAAGACCGACAAGGCCATCATCATCGGCCTGCGGCTGGCAAAACCGCACACCAACGGCCGGGGGCTGATTCACGGCGGACTGATTGCGGCGCTGGCCGATAATGCCATGGGCCATAGCTGCGCGCATGTGATGGGCGGGGTGTCGTCGCTGGTGACGATCGGGCTGGCGGTCGATTTCGTCGGCACCGCGGAGGTCGGGCAGTGGCTCGCGGTCGAGAGCGAGGTAGTCAAGACTGGCAGGACGATCTGTTTCGCGCAGAGCCTGATCAAGGCCGACGAGGTCGTGATCGCGCGGGCCAATGCGACGTTTCGCGTGGTGCCGAAGAAGGAGCCGGTGTAGCGCCGCGTCCGGGGCACGGTACCTACCCGAAATGCCAGTCGGCTATTTCAGTCACCAGATCGACGAAGGTACGCACCTTCGCCGACAATAGCCGCGAGGTCGGATAGACGATGTGGATCGGCATCGCGGGCTGTTCGAACGGCGTGAGCACGATTCTGAGGCGCCGCGCTTTCAGCGATTCGGCGGCCTGATAGGCCATCACCCGCGTCAGCCCGCCGTCCTGCTCGGCATACTGGATCGCGGCATCCGAGCTATTGGTGGCGAACCGCGGCGTGCTGGCGACACGTATTTCGCGGCCGTCCTCGACGAAACGCCAGTCGAGCGCCGCCGTCATGGCGCCGAACTGGATCGTGTCATGCGCGGAGATGTCCCGTGGCCGCTGCGGCTCGCCGCGCGCCCGGAGATAGCCGGGCGAAGCCACCACGATCCGCCGCATCTCGCCGACATGGCGCGCCACCAGCGTCGAGTCGGGCAGGTGGCCGATTCTAACAGCGAGATCGACGCCGTCCTCAACGAGGTTGATCATGCGGTCGGACAGACGGAGATCGACGGAGACCTCGGGATAGCGCTTCAGGTAGGCGGTCACGATTGCGCTGACATGCAGCCGGCCGAACCCGACCGGCGCCGAGATGACGAGCTGCCCCTCGGGGCGCGTGCGCTCGCCCGCGACGGCGCCCTCGGCCTCCTCGACGTCGGCAAGGATCCGCCGCGCCCGCTCCAGATAGCGTGAGCCGGCGTCGGTCAGCGTCACCTGCCGCGTCGTCCGCTGCAGCAGCCGTGCGCCGAGACGATCCTCCAGCGCCGCAATCAGCCGCGTCACGCCAGACGGAGACAGCCCGAGTTTGCGCGCCGCGGGGGCAAAGCCCCGCAGGTCGGCCACCGCAACAAAGGCCTGCATGGCATCGAGCCGGTCCATGCCTATTATTGCATATCCAGCAATAGTGAAGTGTCAATTCCAAAGATTGTTTAAGTTACGGGAACGTCCATCTTGAAGCCCAAGGACGGTCGTTTAGGCGCTCCGCGGGAGGCTCAGATGTCTGACGTTCACACCTATTCCAGCGATGTCGCCTTCACGCCGGCGGTGAAGGCGATCCAGACCCGCAAGGGCTCGCGCGAGGCCTATGCCAGCGTCGAGGCGCGCGGCGGCTGGCGCGTCGAGATCGACGAAAACCTCGCCAGCTTCCTGGCGGAAACCACGAGCTTCTATCTCGCGACCGCTTCGGCCGACGGCCAGCCTTACATCCAGCACCGCGGCGGGCCGAAGGGCTTTGTCAAAATTCTCGACAACAACACCATTGCGTTCGCCGATTACAGCGGCAACCGGCAGTACATCAGCCAAGGCAATCTATCGGAGAACCCGAAGGCACATATTTTCGTGATGGACTATGCGCATCGCCGGCGCGTGAAGATCTGGGGCGAGGCGCGCGTGGTGGAGGACGATCCGGCGCTCACGAAATCGCTGATGCCGCACGGCTACAAAGCGCGGCCTGAGCAGGTCATCCTGTTCAAGATTGCGGCGTGGGACACCAACTGCCCGCAGCACATCCCGCAGAAGTTCGACGCCGCCGACGTCGCACAGGCATTGGCCGTGCGCGACGCCCGCATTGCCGAACTTGAGAGCGAGCTGGCCGCTTTGCAGGGCCGGCCCGCAGCGGCAACGTCGTAATCAGGCGGCCTGCTGCACCGGCGCCCAGGCGAATTCCGGATAGTACAGCAGCATCATCCGGTCGACATAGGCCGTGAGATTGGCGAACTGCTCGGTCCGCTGCCGTAGTGCCGACTCGAAGAACGGCGTCAGGATTCCGGCGAGCGCGCCGAACGCGGTGGCGTCCATGCCGCAGGGTGTTTCGCCCATCAGGAACGGCTTGTCGCCGAGCTGGACCGACAAAGCAAACAACGAGCGCGCGGCAAGATCGATGTCTTCATCCGGCGCATGGCGGCCGAGGCCGCTGAGCAGGTAGTTCTCGGCGACGCGGAACTGGGCGTCCTCGCGCATCTTCTCGCGTAAGTGCGCCGGCGCGCTATCGAAGAAATGCGCAGGGCCCTTGGCAAAATTGTCGCCATCGACCCAGCGCGCGCCGACCAGCGCCCAATAGATATGATGCTCGATCATCCGCTCGAACGCCCAGGCCTGTGCCCGCGCCTGCAGGCTGAGCGGCGCATCGAAATCGAAACCATATTTGGCTTCCAGATGCGCGCGAATGAAGGTGGAATCGGCGATGGTCTCGGCCTCGTCGACGATGTACGGCAACTGCCCCTTGGGCGAAGCCGGCGGCTTGGCCTTCTCCTTGCGATAGGCAAGACCGGCCATCTTGAGCTGGACCTCGGTCTTGGTCACAAAGGGGCTGATCTCCGGCAGGCCGAAGCCGGCACCGAAGCCGAAAAGGGTAATCATGCTGGTCTCCCGATCTCAAAAACGCGCCCGAGGCTAGCGCCCCCCTGCTGCCACCATGGTGTCAGCAGCAGCAGTGCCGGCCGCCTTCCTCCTGCCGCGGCGAACGGGGCTTGCGCGCCCACGACGCAAGCTGCTCATGCGCCAGGGCGCACACGGCGACGAGCGACCGCCATGCCAGCTCAACCATCGCCCAGCGCAGGTCGGTGGTGACGCAGTGGATGGAAACGAGCTGTTCCAATGCAAATCGGTGGGTATTCACGAGGGGTCCGCGGCTTTGCCGGAAGCCGAATTCGCTGAAAATCGTCATGGACAAGTTCCCTTTAATTGAGGTGTTGTCCCGATATACAAAACCCCTGCTGCCAACATGCTGTCAGCATCGCGGGCCATCGATCAGGAAAAGAGACGAGCCATGAGACGGGCCGACCGGCTGTTTCAGATCATTCAGGTGCTCCGGCGCACCCGGAAGCCTTTGACCGCGGACGCGATCGCGGCGGAGCTGGAGACTTCGAAGCGAACCATCTACCGCGATATAACGACCCTGATCGAACAGCGCGTGCCGATCCGCGGCGAAGCCGGCGTCGGCTACATCCTGGAAAAAGGCTTCGACCTGCCGCCCTTGATGCTGACGCCAGATGAGATCGAGGCCTGCGTGCTCGGCGCGCAATGGGTGGTCGGCCACGCCGATCCCGCATTGGCGCGCGCAGCCCAGGACCTGATGGCGAAAGTCGCCGAGACGGTGCCGGAGCGCTTGCGGCCATTCGTGCTGGAGCCGGCAAGCCGCGCCCGGCGGGCATGGAACCGGGAGCCGGACCGCATCGACATGGTGCGGACACGGGCGCAGATCCACGACGGCAAGAAGATCACGCTGAACTATCGCGACGAGCATGGCCGCGACAGCCAGCGCACGATCTGGCCGATCGCGGTCGGCTATCACGAGGCGGTGCGGATACTGGCGGCGTGGTGCGAACTGCGGAAGGATTTTCGCAGCTTCCGCACCGACCGCGTCGTCGACGCGGTCTATCACGACGAAAAATATCCGGAACGACGCGATATCCTGCGGGCGAAATGGCGGCGCAGCCTGGTCTGGGAAGCGCCGAAAGATACCTGAGGCCGGTCGCTGGTCGCGGCCGTCATTCCGGGCTAAACGCTGAAACATGCAAGGAATCGCCGCCGACAACCAAAACCCCTGCCAAGCCTGCGGCGCCTGCTGCAGCTACTCGCAGAACTGGCCGCGTTTCACCACCGAGGACGATGCCGCGCTCGACCTGATCCCGGAACAATTCGTCAACGAACGGTTGTCGGGAATGCGCTGCGAGGGCGATCGCTGTTCGGCGCTGTCAGGCAAGGTCGGCGAGACGACGTCGTGCCTGGTCTACGCGGTGCGGCCCGAGGTGTGCCGCACCTGCATGCCCGGTGACGTGGAATGCGCGATGGCGCGAAAGCGGCACGGATTGCCGGTGTTGGACGTCGTTCCT
The DNA here is from genome assembly GCF_036924715.1 of Bradyrhizobium sp. AZCC 1721. Taxonomy (NCBI): domain Bacteria; kingdom Pseudomonadati; phylum Pseudomonadota; class Alphaproteobacteria; order Hyphomicrobiales; family Nitrobacteraceae; genus Bradyrhizobium; species Bradyrhizobium sp. AZCC 1721. Next base: position 6,606,275 of record NZ_JAZHSB010000001.1, read on the forward strand.
GCGAACGCAGGGACCCACAACCACAGGGTTGCGTTGTTGAAGAAGGCCGTCGACCCGCGTGCCCAATAACCACGGCCGCGGCGTATGGGTCCCCGCGTTCGCGGGGACGACTGATAGAGCCTACGCCGTCACCGCTTCGGCAAAATCTTCGTCGTCGATCTCATCCTCGATCGGCTTGAAGGTCGAGAGCGGTTTGGTCGAAAGGGTGATCGGCTTGCGGCCGCCGTGCGATGACGATGAGGCGGAACGCGCGGCGGGTTCGCGCGACAACGCGTAGAGCGTGGAGCCGACCCGGCCGCCGAAATGGATCAGCTCGCGTTCGGTGCAGCTCGCGGCGATGGCGATGGCCAACGCGTGGAGGTGGCTGCGGCGGTAGCAGAACAGTGCCAGCATGGCGCGGACGTCGGATGAAACGCTTTCCACCAGCAACGACAGCCCGTGCGGATTGGCACGGTACATCTCGCCGAGCAGCTCGTCCCGGACCGGACAGAAATCGTTCTCGAAGGCGTCGCGGCTTGAAAACATTGCGGGTTCTCCCTATCCGGAAGATGCCGCGTAATTCTCTAATGAAGGGTTAACCACCTGCACCAGTAGTGTTCCGGGGCGCTTGCCAGTGAAGCCTGAACCGGAATCAGAACGTGATTCGTGCCAGCGTGGGTGCGCCTTCCGAATTCGGAGAAGATTGGACTGATGCCCGCCAGGCGGGGTCAGTTCGCCGCCATGAAAATCGCCAGGCCGAAACCGGTGAGATGATGCAGCGCCTGATCGACGCCGATCAGCGTCCAGAACCACGGATGCTCGTTCTCGAGGGTGACGCCGAACCGGGAGGCGATGATCCCCTTGAGGCGGTCGACGGTGATGTGGATGAAGAAATCGATAAGCGCGACGAACCAGAATCGCGGCGCGACGATCAGGATCAACGCCAGCGATACCGCGAGGTGCACGAGGCAATGCGCAAGCAGCGGCATCGCCCAGCCGGTCTTTTGATCCTTGCCGATCGCCATCCAGGAAGTTTGCAGCATGAAATCGGCAATGACGTGCTTCACCGTGAGAAGCAGCATCCATCCGATCAGCGCACCTACCGGGATCGAGGACGACATCGAAGGAAACAACAAAGCTGACGCCCTTTGGCTGGGACTGACGAGATGGCGAAAAACCGGGGCCTAGGCTGTCAGCGCAATGTTCTTGTCAAACCCGGACTATTCGAACGTTGCATTATTTATGACATCTCCCGCGGCGGAATGCACCTGTGGGTAGTCTGAAAATCGCACGGTGTGGCGGAACTGCGATACTGCGGCAACCTCCCGCAGCGTGGCCCGGGGTAAGGTTACCGGCTGGCGCGGTTTGCAATCCCATGGGAGGGGGCTATCATCGGCCGGCGGGCAAAATTATCATCCTTTTGTATATATTTACGAATTCATTCGGACGGCCCGCGGCGCCAGCTCGGCCGGCGACACGTCCCTGATCCCCGGGTACGAGCCATGAGTGCTGAAGCCGCAACGCCGCATCCGAAAATGCCGCGTCGCCGCATACGGGCCGTCAAGAGCAACCGGACCCAGATCCTGCTGTTTTCCATCCTGACGCTAGTTCTGACCGCCGCCGTGGTGTGGGGTGGCCGGACGCTGCTGCGCAATTCCGAGACGCTGGTATTTGCCGTCGGTGATACCAGCGGCCCGGAGGCGCGCTTCGCCGCCCGGCTGGCGACGGTGCTGAAGAACAACTCCTCGCGGCTGCAGCTCAAGATCGTGCCCAACGGCGACAATGCCAGGGCGTTGTCGCAGTTTGATCGCAAGGAAGCCCACCTTGCGATCTTGCGCACCGACGCCAGGATTCCGCCCCGCGCCCGCGCGCTGGCGATCCTCGAACACGACCTGCTTCTCTTGATCAGCCCGAACGGCAAGAAAATCAAATCCATAGCGGAGCTGAAGAAAAAGAAAATTGCCGTCATAGCCGACAACGAGAGCGGGGCTGCGCTGGTGCGCAATATTCTCGAGCTCTCCGACACCCCGGATGCGGCGGCGCGGGTCCAGATGGCTCCGCCGGGCGCGACCTTCGACCAATTGTTCGCCGCGGGCTTCGGCGCCGTGATCAAGATCGCGCACGCCTCGCAGATCGTAAAGGACAAGAGCTACGCGCAATATGCCAGACGCGGCAGTTTTACACTGAACGCGATCGAATCGGCAAAAGCGATCGCGAGGAAGTACCCGGCGATCTCGGAGGAGACGGTGGCGACCGGAATGCTGTCCGCCTCCCCCGCCGTCCCTGCGGAAGACGTCGAGACGATCGGGCTCGAATGGCTGCTGGTCGCCCAATCCAAGCTCTCGACCACCACCGTGGGCGATCTTGCGCGGATCATCTACGAGAACAAGGCCGAGCTTGCGCTACCCGACGGCTTTGCCTCAAAGATCGAGCCCGCAGAGACCGACAAGGACGCCTTCGTCGTGGCGCATCCGGGCGCTGCCGAATACATCAACGACGACACCAAGTCCTTTGTCGAGCGCTACAGCGATTTGATGTATGTGGCGCTATTGGCGCTCAGCATCATCGGCTCGATCTTTGCCGCCATCTACGCCAAGATCACCCGGATCGCGCCGGAGAAGGCCAGCCAGCTCGCGACCGCGATTCTCGATATCGGCGAACGCGTCGAATACGCCAACTCTCTCGACGCGCTCGACGAACTGCAGGACGAGCTGGAAGCGATCCTGCGCGGCGTGGTGATCGGCTTGCGCGACGGCACCATCAGTAGCGACGGGCTGGATACCTTCAAGCTCGGCTATGAATTCGTGCGCGACGAAATCGGCCTGCGCCGCGAACATCTCAAGCGGCATGCCGCGCAGGATCTTCTGCAGGACGACAAGGTCGTGGTCGTGAAGACGGCGCAGAGCGCGTAAGCGAAGCATGCCCACCATCAGGACCTCGCGCATGGATAGATGGTGGGCACGTCGCTCACGCTCCTTTGCCCACCCTACACGTTAACGGACACCCGTGCCCTTATCTCGGCGATCTTGCGCTTGAGCGCGGCCTGCCGCGGGTCGGGCGAGACGGCGGCGCGCGCTTCGGCTATCGCGCCGGCGAGATCTGACAAGGCCAGCACGCCATCGAAGGTCGGCTTGGCAAGCCCGTCGATGATCGCGTTCCAGTCCGCCATGCCCTGCTGATAGACGTCGCCATAGCCCTCGATCATGGTCGCGGTCTGGATGATCGTGGGCGCGGCTTGGGGTTGTTTGGTCAGGCTGCGGTCGATCATGTGCAGCCAGCGTTCGACCCAGACCCGCTCCTTGGCATAACGCACCGAAAGCAGCCGCCATCGCCGCAGCCCGGCCTCGATCTTGAGGCGGCGAATGCCGAAGCGGCTTTTCGTACTGAAGCGGATGGAGACACGCTTGTGCGACCATCCGGCCCATTCCAGCGCATCCAGGACGTATTCGGCAATGACGGCGGGAAGCACGCCGATCAGCTCTTCAAGCCGGAATTTCCTGATATCCACGGACCCGGCCGACGCGCCGGGCGGGCCATTGAGTTCGGCGAGCTTGAGCTGCGCGATCCGGATCGGGTCCTGATAGCTCATGCGCACCGCCATCAGCCGCGCCATTTCGCCGAGCATCACGTCGTCGACGCCTCGTTTGCCGATGAACCGCCGCAGCCGGTCGACATAGAGCCGGGCGTAGCTCGGGCCCTGATAGTCGGTGAGGAGATGGATGGCCTCGCTCGCCACCGCCATCACCGGCTCCGGCAGTCCATCGGGCAGGAATGGCGGCTCGTCGTCATCCTCGCCGATGAAATCGGCTAGGAGATAACGTAAAGACGACAGGAACCCGCGGTCTGACACTCTCCGTGCTCCGGCCTCTACGCAGGCTTCGGCTCGGCGGTGGACGCCAAATGCTGAGCCAGCCGCTTTTCCGCCGCGTCCAGGTTCTGGAACAGGCGAGCGCTGGCAAGGCGAAGGAAGTAGAAGCCGAACGCGGGGTTCTGCACGTAAAGTTCCTCGACCTTGGTGTAGCTGACGCTCAGGATGAGGCCGCTCTCGATACATTCCAGCGTCTGGGTTCGCGTGTTCGAAGGCGACAGCATGCCGAGTTCGCCGACGATGGCGCCGACCGGCAGCACGATGCCTGATTCAACCAGCTTGAATTTGCCGCTGACGATATAGAGCATGTCCTCGGCCTTCTCGTCCTTGTAGAACAGGATCTCGCCGGCCGTGCAGTTGCGTTCGGTCATGAACGGCTTCAGCCATTCCATCGACAGGTCGCTGTTGACTGATTTCTTCACGTCGCGCACCAACTGCAGCATCTGATGCAGGCGGTAGGAGTTGACCAGCAGCATGGCGAGCTGCACCACCATGACCAGGTAGTTGCGGGCCGGGATCGCCGTCAGGATCAGGATGACGTTGGCGAGAATACCGAAGACCCGCAACGGGATCATGGTCTTCATCGTGGTGGTGGCGACCACGAAAATTGTTGCGAACAGCGCGCCCGCCGTTCCTGCGTGTTGTGCCAGATGAGACGTATCCATTGGAAGCCAACCAAATTCTTCAGGGCGTGAATTTTTCGCGATTCTGCCGCGGCGCCCACTATCGTAATGCCCGCAGGGCCCTTTTGGTATACGAGGAAAAGGCGACGTTTTGTCGGGATTCTCACTATTCCCGGGTAAAATTCACGTCCATATAGCGGCCCGAACCCGACCGCCTGGCGCAGCGGGCGCGAGGGCATCGTTGACGGCCTTCCCGGCGGCAGGCACGGTTCGTTCGCAATGACGGCTGAACAATGGAGCGAATAATGTCCGATACAGCCGAGGCGGCAAGCGCGCCCATCCTCGAGATCAGCGGCCCGCGAGCCACCATCCGCCTCAACCGGCCGAAACATCTGAACCGGCTGCAGAGCGAGGACCTCGGCGAACTCATGAAACTGTTCGACCGGATCGAGGCCGATCCCGCGATCCGCGTGCTGGTGCTGACCGGCACCGGCCGCGCGTTCAGTGCGGGCTATGATCTCAATTCGGTCGCGGACCGAGCGACCAGCGAGAAGGAACAGCCGAGCGCGGGATCGGCATTCGAAGCAGTGGTCGACCGGCTGGAGGACCTCGGCGTGCCAACGATCTGCCGGCTCAATGGCGGCGTCTATGGCGGCTCGACCGACCTGGCGCTGGCCTGCGATTTCCGTGTCGGGGTCGATACGGCCGAAATGTTCATGCCGGCGGCGCGGCTCGGCCTGCACTACTACAAGAGCGGAATTAAGCGCTACGTCTCGCGGCTCGGCGTCGACAATGCAAAGATGCTGTTTCTCACCGCGCAGAAAATTGCCGCGCCGGAAATGCTGCGGATCGGTTACCTCACTGCCATGGTGCCGGTGGAGATGCTGGACGAGGAAGTGGATGGTCTCGCCGCTATCCTGGCCGGCAACGCGCCGCTGGCGATGCGCGGCATGAAGCGCGCCATCAACGAATTCGCCCGCGGCAAGCTTGACGAAGCGGCCGCCGACCTGCGCCATCGCGAAAGCATGCGCAGCGCCGAGATCAAGGAAGGCATCGAGGCGTTCGCGGAAAAGCGGCCGCCGAAGTTCTGAGCGAAAAGTTCAGGCACGCCTGGTACGCATCGCCCGGACCTGCTGGATAGCAGGATCGCGCGCAAGCGCCTGGTAGCGCTTGCTGTCAACCGCATGGATCGCGACGCGCCCCTCGGCATCGGCGTGCACGCCCCAGCCGAAGCGCTTGCCGAGGCCTGACGCTCTCAGGCATGCCTGCCCTTTTGAGAAGAATTCCTCGCGGGCAAGGCTTAGCTCCTGCTTCGTCGCCTTGGCACCGAGCTGCCGGCCGCGGGCGGAGGTCGCGAATATCACGTCGTCGGACGTGTATTTGTAGGGCGCTTCCGCAATCATCTTGTACTGCAGGCCGGCAACCGTCGGATTGCCCGCGCGGGCCGGCGGTTCCTCGCCGCTACGCGCGGGACAATCCTCCGCGACCTGGATGAAGGTGTTGAAGCAGTTGGTGGTGTGAACTGTCTTTGTCATCCAGCGATCAAACCTCGTCGCGCCACTCACCCGCAAGCCGCGGCGTGCTGCGCCGCCATGGCATCATCGGCGGCGCTGATCCGCTGGAAGGCGGGCCCGGCGACGTAATGCGCTCGGCATAGGCCTTGAACACGTCCTTTTCGGGCACGAGGCCGAACATCATCGTCCAACTGAACGCGACGCCCCAGAGAATATCGGCAGCCGTCATGCGGTCCCCGAGCAGATAAGGCCCCCTGGAAAGCTGCGTCTCCAGGACGCCCAGCATGGAGTCGTAGTCGGAATAGGGCGATTGCGTTGGCGGTGCCGGTTCGTGCTTCATGAACTTGTCGATCAGAGCTGGCTCGAAGGACGAACCATAATAGGCGATCCAGCGCAGATACGGGCCACGCCTGGGATCGTCGAGCGCGGGCGTCAGCCCGGCTTCCGGAAACAGGTCGGCGAGATAGATGTAGATGGCGACCTGTTCGGTCACCAGCGCCTCGCCATGGCGGATCAACGGCACCTTGCCCAGCGGATTGATGGCGAGATAGGCCGGCTGCCGCTGCTCGCCCGCCTTCATGTTCAGGACATGAAGATCGTAAGGCGCCCCCAATTCCTCCAGCAGCACCCGCGTGCCGGTCGCGCGGGTCTGCGGCGAGTAATAAAGGGTGATGCGATCCTTGCTGGCCATTGGCAGTCTCCTTTTCGCCCCCACGGGCATCCCCTCTATGCCCGACCATACCTGACATCTTGTGTCAGGTATGGTTTAAGAGAAGCCATGCGCGCAAGCCGGTTGCTTTCCATCCTCACCACCTTGCAGGCGCGGGGACAGGTCACCGCGCCCGAACTCGCTGATACCTGCGAGGTTTCGGTGCGCACCATCTATCGCGACATCGATGCACTCGCCGCCGCCGGCATCCCCATCTATGCCGAGCGCGGCGCGGAAGGCGGCTATCGCCTGCTTGACGGCTATCGCGTGCGGCTGAATGGCCTGTCGCAACCGGAGGCCGAGGCGCTGTTCATGACGGGACTGCCAGGGCCCGCAGCCGCGCTCGGCCTCGACGCCGCAATGATGGCGGCGCAGACCAAGCTGATGGCGGCGCTGCCGGCCAATCTGCGCCCGAATGCCGGCCGGATGCAGGAGCGCTTTCATCTCGATGCCCCAGGCTGGTTCGGCGAGGGCGAGCAGCCCAAACATCTGCGTGCGATTGCCAGCGCGCTGCTGCGCGAGTGCCTGATCGAAATCCGCTACCAAAGCTGGAGGGCCGAGAAGCGCCGCCGCGTCGCGCCGCTCGGGCTCGTGCTGAAGGGCGGAAGCTGGTATCTGGCCGGACACATCGACGGCAGCGTGCGCACCTATCGCGTCGCGCGTGTTCTGGATTGCAACGTTTTGGATGAGCGTTTCGTCCGGCCCACCAATTTCGATCTCGCTGCCTATTGGCAAACCGCAACGCTTCGGCTCGAAGCCGAGATGCATCCGGACTCCGCCACCGTCCGGCTATCGCCGTTTGGCGTAAAACTGCTCGACGCCTTGAGCCAGCCCTATGTGAGGACGCGCACCCGTATCGAGGAGACTGCCGATGCGGCCGGCTGGCGGATTGCCGTCGTGCCGATCGGGAAAACGGTGTGGCATGCCGCCGCCGAACTGCTGCGCCTCGGCGCGGAGGCCGAGGTGCTGGCACCAGCCGAACTGCGCGACAAGATGGCCGAGCTCACACAAGCCATGGCCGCCCGTTATCAGACGGTGCGGAGCGCACATCCTGATCGAAAGGATGTCCGAAAATCTCGTCCCACGAAACACTCCTGAAACACGATTCTCCCCTTCGCACGTGAACGCAAGCCGCGCCTGATCCGACTGATGCGCAGGGACGCAACAACGGCCTCGTGCCAAGCAACTGGAGAGAATGAGTATGTTTCGCAAGGTTACCCTCGGACTGATTGCCGCCGCCTCGCTGACCATTGCCGCTGCAGCGCCCGCTTCCGCCGGCGGCTTCTACCACGGCCATCACTGGGGCCATGGCTACGGCTGGGGTCCTGCCATCGGCGTCGGCTTCGGCGGCGTCTATGTCGACACCGGTTTCAACGGCTGCCTGCAGCAGCGCTGGGTCGAAACCCGCCGCGGCATGCGCCTGCGCACCGTGAACGTCTGCGCCTACTGATCAAACCAGCGCTTGTAAGAAAGATCCCGGCCGCGCCAGCGACCGGGATTTTTCCGCTTGCCTGACACGTTGACCCCTGCCCGCTGCAGCCATATTGTGGCGGCTGCGGTGCAAGCCGCGCCCGGGCCCGCGGGAAGGGTTGAACCCACTTGCAGCTTTCGAGCGAGATCTAGAGCCTTTGTGCAGCCGGTATTGCGGGCCGTCGGCGATGTCATGCACGGAGGTGTCTGATGAACCGGTCTCCCGATCGATTGAATCTCGATCATCTGAAGAAACAAGCCAAGGAATTGATCCGCCTGTATCGAAGCCGCGATCCGGCGGCGATGGCGCGGTTTCGCCATGCGCTGCCGGCGGCGGCCAGCCGCAGCGATGGCGACATTGCGTCCCTCGAACTTCGCCTGCACGACGCGCAATCATGCATCGCGCGCGAGCACGGCTTTGCTTCCTGGCCCGACCTGAAACAATACGTCGAAGTGCAGATGGCAGCGCGCAACGAGCGCGCCGCTCGCGTCCTGCACTGGGCTCAGCTCATCTATTCCGGCGACGTCAGCGGCGCGGCCAACCGCGCCAACCCGCGCGTCGCGCTGCGCATCCTGGCCGATGATCCCGAACTCGTCGCGGGCGATCCTTATCTCGCCTGCGCGACCGGCGACGAAAGCGCGCTGCGGCGAGCGACACAAGCCGATCCGGACTGGATCAACCGTCCCGGCGGCCCGCTGCGATTGCCGCCGCTGTTCGCGGTCGCGCATTCGAGCCTGCTGCGCGTGGAAGAACTTCGCGAGCGCCTGCATCGCTGCGCGCAATCGCTCATCGCGGCAGGCGCCGACGTCAACCAGCACATCTACAGCCGCTGGCCGCCTGGATCGCTGAACGAGCCCGACCAACGCTATCCGCTATCAACGCTCTATGGCGCGGCCGGCAGCAACCATGATCCGACGCTGACCAAATTGCTGCTCGAAACGGGAGCAGATCCCAATGACGGCGAATCGCTTTATCATTCATTGGAGAATCCGGCGTGCACGCGGCTATTGCTGGAGCACGGCGCACGGATCGCAGAGAGCAACGCGATCTACCGTTCGATCGATCTCGAAGACGACACCGCGCTGAAATTGCTTCTGGAGCACGGCGGCGATCCGAACGAGCCGGCGCGGAATAAGCCGCTGACCGATTGGGGCTCGCCTTTGGCATGGGCGATCTACCGCCGGCGCCCCCGCCATGTGAAGGCATTGCTGGAGGCCGGCGCCGACCGGTTGCGACCAACCGGTGACGGCATCAGTCCCTACAGGCTGGCGCTGCAGTTCGGACTCTCCGATGTTGCGGCCCTGCTGCGCGGGCCAGCCGATGCGCCTGACATATCTGATGAGGAACGCTTCGTCGCCGCCTGCGCGCGTGGCGACGAAGCTGAGGCGCGCGCGATTTGCACACGCCGGCCTCATTTGCCGGCCTCGCTGCCGCCGGCACAACTGCGCTTGCTACCCGACATGGCCGCGGCGGGCGCCGACGACGTCGTCAAGCTGATGGTCAGGCTCGGCTGGCCGATCGCGGTGCGCGGCGGCGACTGGGATGCATCCGCGCTCAACCTCGCGGTGTTCCGCGGCGATGCCGCGCTGACGCGCTTCCTGCTTGAATACGGCGCTGATTGGACCGAGCAGCATGGCCACGGCGACAATGCCTGCGGCACACTGGGTTGGGCGTCCTGCAACGAACCGGTCGAAGGCGGCGACTGGCTCGGCTGCGCACGCGCACTGCTCGATCACGGCATGCCGGGTGCGACGGCGATCCCCAACGATCCTGATTGGGTGCTGATCGCCGGCATGCGAAAACGCTTTTCCGACGAGGTCACCGAGGAGCTGCTGGGTCGCGGAGTTTGAACATTCTCCCCTCTCCCCTTGTGGGAGAGGGTGGCTTCGCGAAGCGAAGACGGGTGAGGGGTTGTCTCCGCGGATGGAGACCCCTCATCCGGGCGCCGTAGCCGATGCGAAGCATCGGCGTTCTAAGAGACGGCGGCCAAAGGCCGCCTATGCCACCTTCTCCCACAAGGGGAGAAGGGCTACTCGTCCACAAACGTAACCGTATCTGCCACGCTCGCCCGCGACGTGCGGTAGCTGTTGACCTTGTGGGCGTGGTCGGCATAGCCGAAGGAAATGCCGCAGACCACGCGCCGATCATCCGCCAGATTGAAGTGACGCCGGATCGATCCGGAATGCCGCGCCAGCGCGGCCTGCGGAATGGTGCCGAGGCCGAGCGCTTGCGCCGCCAGCATGAAATTAGAGACATAGGCGCCGCAATCGACCGCGCCATAGATGCCTAGCGGCTCGTCGGTATGAATGATCGCGACATGCGGCGCGCCGAAGAAATTGTAGTTCTGCAGCGCTTGTTTGGCGTAGGCCATCTTGTCGCCGCGCGCGATGCCGAGCGTGTTGTAGAGCTGAAAGCCGCTCTCGCGGCGGCGTTCGAGATAGACGCCGAGATATTCGCGTGGCGGCGTGAAGTCATGATCGTCCTTGGCGCCGGAAGCGGCCTCGGCATAGATCGCCTTGCGGAAGCGCTCCTTGGCCTCACCGCTCGCGATCAGCACCTGCCAGGGCTGGCTGTTGCACCATGACGCCGTGCGCTGCGAAACCTTGAGGACATGCTCGATGGTCTCGCGCGGCACCTCTTGCGGGAGGAACGCGCGCACGGAGTATCGCTCGTTCAGGAGGTCTTCGAGCACGTCGATGCGGTCTTGTTGGTTCACGGCAGTATCCATGGCCTTGCTCGCTTTCGTGCCCCGGACGCAGCGCAGCGCAAAGCGGTGCGCTGCTGAGCCGGGGCCCGTCCAGTGTAGGTCCCGGCTCTGCGGAGCGGCACTGCGCGCCGCACCGCGTCCGGGACACGAGAAATCAACGCACCTTAGCGAGAGATCAGCGCCCCTTGGTCGGGATCTTGTTGAACGGCACGTCCTTGTCGACACGGATGTCGCCGGGGAGGCCGAGCACGCGCTCGGCGATGATGTTGCGCAGGATCTCGTCGGTACCACCGGCAATGCGCATCGAGGGCGAAGAGAGCAGCATCTGCTGGAACTGACCGCGCGCCATTTCCTCATCCGCGCCGGTGAGCGCGCCGGCCGCACCCTGCAGATCCATCGCATAGGTCGCGATATCCTGCAGCATCGAACCCGACACCAGCTTGCCGATCGAGTTTTCCGGGCCCGGCCGTTCGCCCTTCGACAGCGACGAAATCGCGCGGTAGCTCGTGTATTTCAGCCCGCTCGCCTTCACGGCCCAACTCGCTAGCTTGGAGCGCGTGGCGGGATCGTCGATTGCAAGCCCGTCATCGGTCATCAGGTTCGAGCAGAACTCGAACATTTCCGGAAAACCCGTCGCGAGCCGCGAGCCGATCGACATGCGCTCGTTCATCAGCGTGGTCAGCGACACGTTCCAGCCGTCGCCGACCGCGCCAAGGCGCTGGCTGTCCGGAATCACTACATCGGTGAAATAGACCTCGTTGAACTCCTGCATGCCGTTGGCCTGCTTGATCGGCCGCACCTCGACGCCCTTGCTCTTCATGTCGAGGAAGAACATCGTCAGGCCCTTGTGCTTGGGCACGTTGGGATCGGTGCGCGTGATCAGCAGGCCGTAGTCGGAATAGTGCGCGCCAGAGGTCCAGATCTTCTGGCCGTTGACGATCCAGTTGTCGCCCTGCTTCTCCGCGCGCGTGCGCAGCCCCGCGACATCCGAGCCGCCGGCGGGTTCGGAGAAGAGCTGACACCAGATGTGCTCGCCGGAAGCGAGTTTCGGCAAATAGTAGCGCTTATGCTCCTCGCTGCCGAACGCCATCACCGTCGGGCCGCACATGCCCTCGCCGATCTGGAACGGCTGCGTCAGCTTGCCGTAAACGCCCTCTTCCTGCTGCCAGATCACCTTCTCGATCGGGCTGGCGCCGCGGCCGCCATATTCTTTCGGCCAGTGCAGGCAGGCCCAGCCGCCCTCGGCCTTCTTCTTCTGCCAGGCCTTGCCGACATCGACGATATCTTCCTTCTCGAGCCGGATGCGGCCGAGCGAGGATTTTGAGAGCTCCGCCTCGTATTGCTTCGGCGCGTTGGCATCGATCCATTTGCGAGCCGTGGCTCGGAATTCGGCTTCCTGTGGCGTATCGTCGAAGTTCATTGCGGCTTTCTCCTTTGTCTCCGGAGACGTGCCCCGGACGCAGCGCAGCGCGGAAGCGGTGCGCTGCACAGCCGGGGCCCATCAAACTGGCATCGTGTGGGTCCCGGCTCTGCGGAGCGGCGTACCGGACGATGCTTCGCATCGCCGGGGGAACGCCGCACCGCGTCCGGGACACGTGATCTATCTTCCCTTGGTCGGGATCTGATTGAACGGCACGTCCTTGTCGACCCGGATGTCGCCGGGCAAGCCAAGCACGCGCTCGGCGATGATGTTGCGCATGATCTCGTCGGTGCCGCCTTCGACGCGGGTGCCCGGTGCGCGCAGCAGCATCGCCTGGAATTTGCCGGCAACTTCGGCGTCTTCCAGCCCGCTCAGCACGCCGGCAGCGCCCTGCAGGTCGAGCGCATACATCGCGACTTCCTGGACCATCGATCCCGCCACCAGCTTGCCGATGGAATTTTCCGGACCGGGACGCTCGCCCTTCGAGAGCGCCGAGATCGCGCGCATACTGGTGTATCTCAGGCCGCTGGCCTTCACCGCATAGTTCGCCAGCCTCGAACGAACGCTGCGATCCTCGATTGCAGGCCCATCTTCCAGCATCAGGCTGTTGCAGAACTCGAACAGTTCCGGAAAGCCTGTCGCCACGCCTGCTCCGATCGACATGCGCTCGTTCATTAGCGTGGTCAGCGAGACGTTCCAGCCGTCATTGACGGCGCCAAGCCGCTGCGAGTCCGGGATCTTCACGTCGGTAAAATAGACTTCGTTGAAGTCGGACTGGCCGCTGGCCTGCTTGATCGGCCGCACCTCAACGCCGGGGCTCTTCATGTCCAGGAAGAACATCGTGAGGCCCTTGTGCTTCGGCACATTGGGATCGGTGCGCGTGAGCAGGATACCGTAATCCGAATAGTGCGCGCCCGAGGTCCAGATCTTCTGGCCGTTGATGATCCAGTCGTCGCCCTTCTTCTCGGCACGGGTGCGAAGCCCTGCGACGTCGGAGCCGCCGGCGGGTTCGGAGAACAACTGACACCAGATCTTCTCGCCGGAAGCGAGCGGCGGCAGATATTTGCGTTTCTGCTCCTCGCCGGCATAGGCCATCATGGTCGGCCCGCACATGCCATGGCCGATGATGAACATGCCCGAGAGTTTGCCGAACGGCCCCTCTTCCTGCTGCCAGATCACCCGCTCGATCGGCGAGGCGCCGCGGCCGCCATATTCCTTCGGCCAGTGCAGGCAGGCCCACCCCGCTTCGGCCTTCTTCTTCTGCCAGGCCTTTGCGACCTCGAGAATGTTCGCGCCTTTCAGCACGGTGCGGCCGAGCGAGGACTTTCGAAGTTCTTCCTCATACTGCTTCGGCGCGTTGGCGGATATCCATGCGCGGGCCTCGGCGCGGAATGCGGCTTCCTGCGGAGTGTCGTCGAAGTTCATCGGTTTCGTCCTTCAAACTTGGCCCGTCGTCCCTGCGAAAGCAGGGACCCATAACCACCGGCCAAAATAGTAGGCCCGTCTCTCGCAACTTGATTCCAATCGAGGGGCCGCGGAGTATGGGTCCCCGCTTTCGCGGGGACGACGCCGGGTGAACCCTACGCCGGGTTCTTCTTGCGCATGCGATCGATCAACTGATCTTCCCAATACGACAGGCTGCCGAGCGTCAGCGCTGACGCGTTGGCGCGGCGGTAGTACATGTGGCAGTCGAATTCCCAGGTGAAACCCATGCCGCCGTGAACCTGGATGTTGTTCTTGGAGCAGTGCTGGAACGCCTGCGTCGCGCTGATGCGCGAAGCAGCGGCGGCTTCCGGCAATTCGGCGGCATTGGTCGAGAGCGCCCAGGCGCCGTAGTAGCAATTCGAGCGCGCCAGCGTCGCCGAGACGTACATGTCGGCGAGCATGTGCTTCACTGCCTGGAACGAGCCGATCGGCCGGCCGAAAGCGATACGGTCGAGCGCGTAGTCGCGGCCCATCTCGAGCGCGCGATCGGAGCCGCCGACCTGCTCGAACGCCAGCAGCACGGCGGCGCGGTCGAGCACTTGCGTGAGGATGCTCCAGCCATCGCCTGCCGCTCCAAGCGGTTCGGCTTTGGCTTTCGTGAAGGTGAGTTCGGCTTGCCCGCGGGTCGGATCGACGTTGGTCAACGGCTTCGCCTCGACGCCGCCGGCCTTGAGGTCGACCAGGAACAGCGAGATATCGGAATCGCGACCGGTTGAACCGGTCCGGGCAGCGACGACGGCGAAATCGGCAATTGCGCCATCCGGCACCGGCTTCTTGATGCCGTTGAGCGTGCCGCCGGAAGCCTGCAGCTTGATCGCCTTCGGCGACGGATTGCCCTTGCCTTCGAACAGCGCCAGCGTACCGATCGCCTCACCGGACGCGATCTTCGGCAGCCATTTCTGCTTCTGCGCGTCGGAGCCGGCCAGCAGCAGCGCCTCGGCGGCAAGATAGACCGTGGAGGAGAACGGCACCGGCGCATTCGCGCGGCCCATTTCTTCCGCGATCACGCAAAGCTCAAGATGGCCCGCGCCGGCGCCGCCGAACTGTTCGGGAATTGCGACGCCGAGAAAGCCCATTTCGGCGAGGCCTTTCCACAATTCCGTGTCATACGGCACCTTGCCGTCGAGCACCTCGCGCACGGCCTTCGGCGGGCACTTCTCAGTGAGAAATTTCCGCGCCGCGTCGCGCATCTGTTTTTGTTCGTCGGAGAAATCGAAGTTCATGGCGTGTTACTCGGGTTTTGTGTGAGGTGTATCTTTTTAGCTCGTCGTCCCCGCGTTCGCGGGACGACGATGAAGGGTGGTTTTTTCATTGCAGCACAATCACGTCCTCTCCCGGCTGATCAGCATAAAGCTTCTCCACCAGCGCGGCGCGGCGTTCGAGGCCGGCGCGCTGGTTGATGTAGCCCTTGTCGGTGAGTTCATTGCCGTCGATCGAGGGCGGCTCGGCCATCAGCATGGCGCGCGCAATCCGCATGCTGCTGCCGGTGGCGGAGGCGTTATGCGCCTCCAAGCCACGCTTCAGGCAGGCGATCACCTGGGGATGCTTGACCACCTGCTCAAACGTCGCATCGGGACTCCCCACGATCTGCCGGCAGGCGTGCAGATTGGGCCAGGCCAAAAGTCCGATGAACGGACGATCCTGCCCCGTGACCAGCGCGTCGTGCACCACCGGCGTCGCGGCCGCGATGGCATCGGTGCGCAATGAGCCGACATGGACGAAGGTGCCGGTCGTGAGCTTGAAGTCTTCAACCACGCGGCCGGCGAAGATGATGCCCTGCAGCGGATCCTTCTCATCGACGAACACGCCGGCGTCGCCGATGCAGTAAAAACCTTCCTCGTCGAACATCTTCTTCGTCAATTCAGGCTGGCCGAAATAGCCCGGCGTGACGTTGATGCCGCGCAGGCGCAATTCGTATTTGGAGCCGCACGGCACCATCTTCAGCTCGACGCCAGGAAACGGCAGGCCGATCAGGCCGACGCGCTCAGTGTCCCAATAGGTGCCGGTCGAGGTCGGCGCGGTCTCGGTCGAACCCCAGCCGGTGTAGAACACGATGCGCTCGCCGGTGGTCTTCACCGCCAGCGCCTGCATACGGTCGTAAAGATCGTCCGGCAGCCGCGCGCCGCCATAGGCCATCACGGTCAGGTTCTTGAAGAAGCTGCGGCACAGCGCGTCGTCCTTCTCCATCGCAGCAGCTAGCGCCGCGTAGCCGGCGGGGACGTTGGCGTAATAGGTCGGCGATATCTCGTGCAAATTGCGAATGGTCTCCTCGAACTGACCGGGCATCGGGCGGCCGTCGTCGATATAGAGCGTGCCGCCGTCGATCAGCGCCGGGTTGAACAGCGCATTGCCGCCCATGGTGTGATTCCAGGGCATCCAGTCGAGATAGGTAGAAACCGGCCCGTTCGGGTCGCGCCGGCGCACCTGCATCATCATCGCCGCGTTGGCGCACATCATCTCCTGGGTGTTGATGACGGCCTTCGGCATGCCGGTCGAGCCCGAGGTGAACAAGAGCTTGCCGACGGTCTTCGGCGTGATCTTTGAAATCGAGTCTTCGACATCTTTGGTAGCCGGCGTTGCCGCGAGTTCGGCGAACGACACACTCTTGATACCTTCGCAGGGGCGCGCGACATGAACCACAGTGACGCCGGCCAGGTCGATCGCCCTGAGCGCCTTCTCAAAGGTCGGACCGTCCTGCACCATCACGACCGCAGGCTTGATCAGGCTGTAGAGATATTTGAGCTTGAGATGATCCTGGCTCATCAGCGAATAGGCCGGCGACACCGGCGCCGCCGGCAGCCGCGCCTGCATCGCGGCCTGCGTCATCAGTGCGTGCTCGATGGAGTTGCCCGATAGGATCGCGACGGGGCGGCCTGGTTCGAGGCCAAGGTTGAGCAGGCCCTGCGTCAGTCCGTCGACGACGCGCTTGGCTTCGCCGTAGGAGACTTTCCGCCATTGCCGCTCAGCGCCGCCGCGTTGCGCCAGCCAGGTACGCTCCGACGCTTCCCTCGCCCATTTCGAAAGCGACGCCGGAATGTGCTTCTCGTAGGGCTGCAGCGGAATGCGCGACTTCAGGATGATGACGCCATCGGGACGACGCTCGACCGCGATGTCGCGCGGCAACCATTCGATCTTGCGGAAGGCCGGCTTTGTCAGCACCTTTGCTGCACTCCCACTCATATTGCGTCTCCCGGAATTTTTGTCCTTTGCGGATCTTGTCGTCATCGCCTGATATAGACAGGCTTTCGCTTTTCGAGGAAGGCCCTGATGCCTTCGTTGAAATCTTCCGAGCGGCTGCACAACACCAGCGGTTGAGTCACGAGGCGCTCCGCATCACCGTCGTCCCGGCCAAGCGAAGCGCGAGCCGGGACCCATAACCACAGGTCTTCGTTGTTGCGCTACGCTGGGGACCCATCGCGCTTCAACGAGAGCGCTGTGGTTATGGGTCCCCGCGTTCGCGGGGACGACGACCGAGTTTGCCCTACCGCGGCGCCATGCGGATGGCGCCGTCGAGGCGGATGGTCTCGCCGTTGAGCATCGCGTTCTCGACGATGTGCACCGCGAGCGCGCCGTATTCGTCGGGCTCGCCAAGGCGGGCCGGATGCGGCACCTGGGCGCCCAGGCTCTTGCGGGCTTCCTCGTTCAGGCCCATCAGCAGCGGCGTGAAGAAGATGCCGGGGGCAATCGTGTTGACGCGGATCTTCAGGCTCGCGAGATCGCGTGCCGCCGGCAAAGTGAGGCCGACGATGCCGCCCTTGGAGGCGGAATAGGCGATCTGGCCGATCTGGCCTTCATAGGCCGCAACGGAAGCGGTGTTGACGACGACGCCGCGCTCTTCGCCGATGGGGGGCGCGGTGGCGAGCCGCTCGGCGAACAAGCGCAGCGCGTTGAAGGTGCCGATCAGGTTGACGTTGATGATGCGGACGAACTTTTCCAGCGGATAGACGCCGTCCTTGCCGACCACGCGCTGCGAGCCGCCGATGCCGGCGCAGTTCATCAGTACGCGCGCGACACCATGAGCGGCTTCCGCCTTGGCGATCGCCGCCTTCATCTGCTCCTCGCTGGTGACGTCGGCATGAAGGGCTACGCCCTTCACTTCGGCTGCGACCTTCTCGGCATTCTCCTTGTTCTGGTCGAGCACGCCGATCTTGGCGCCCTTCGCGGCCATGGCGCGGGCGGTCGCGGCCCCTAAGCCGGAGCCACCGCCGGTGATGAGAACGGCAACGTCTTTCAACTGCATTTTGAGAACCTTTCCTTGGGTGTTTTCTTCTCTAGTTGGCGAATAGCGAGCGGCGAATGGGTCTATTCGCTACTCGCTATTCGCCCCTTCCCTTCTTCCAGCATTCCGCCGCAGATCAGCGCTTCCATGTGCTTGATGTATTCGCGGCAGACCTCGTCGGTGACCGGACCGACCCCGGTCGCGCGCGACATCGCGTGGCGGCCGAAGAACAGGTGATCGCAGGCGCCGATCAGGCTGGTGTAAAACATGACCGGATCGACCTTGCGGAACTCGCCGGCCTTGATGCCTTCGGCGAGCAGACGGCGGTGAAAGTCGAGCAAGGGCGCGACAAAGAATTGCGAGACTTCGTCTGAGGCTTCCGCGCTGCTCTCGTGCAGGAGATAGTGGATCAGCCGGTTCATGTAGGGGAACTGGTGATAGGCGCGGATGATGCCGCCGATATGCAGGCGAAGCTTTGCCGTCGGCGAGATCGGCTGGCTGATCAGATATTCGAGTTGCGACATCTCGGTCGCGGCGTCCCTGGCCAGAAGCGCCAGCAACAGCCCGTCCTTGTTGCCGAAATGGTATTTCACCAGCGCGGCATTGACGCCCGACTTCTGCGCGATGTCGGACAGCGACACCTCGATCGAGGCGCGCTCGATCATCAGCTCGCTCGCCGCCACAAGCAGCTTCTCGGCGGTGGTGTTTTTGCCGCTCGGGAGCCTGGCCGGTACGCTGGTATTCAACGGTGATCCCATCACTGCTGAGGGGCGGGAAATCTGGCCGCACATAAGCGCATGCCGCGGCTGCACTCAAGAGTTAATTGATTGATTGACTAAATCCCGCAGCCCCCCTTAAATCCGGCCCATCTTTCCAAGCCACAAACAACATTCAGGGAGAACAGACATGGCCGAGGCCTATATCGTCGCCGCCGCACGCACTGCCGGTGGCCGCAAGGGCGGACGTCTCGCAGGCTGGCACCCGGCCGATCTCGCCGCTTCCGTGCTCAATTCGCTGGTCGACCGCACCAGCGTCGACCCGGCCCAGATCGAGGACGTGATCATGGGCTGCGTGATGCAGGCCGGCGAACAATCCAACAACATCGCGCGCAACGCGGTGATGGCCTCGAAGCTGCCTGAGAGCGTGCCCGCCACCTCGGTCGACCGGCAGTGCGGCTCGTCGCAGCAGGCGCTGCACTTTGCGGCGCAGGCAGTGATGGCCGGTTCGATGGATATCGTGATCGCCGCCGGCGTGGAATCGATGACGCGGGTGCCGATGGGGCTTGCTTCGTCGCTGCCGGCCAAGAACGGCTTTGGCCACTACAAGAGTCCAGGCATCGAGGCGAAATATCCGAACATCGTGTTCAGCCAGTTCACCGGCGCGGAAATGATGGCGGAGAAGTACGGGCTCTCCAAGGACCAACTCGACGAGTACTCCTACAACAGCCATCAGCGCGCGATTGCCGCGACGCAAGCCGGCAAGTTCAGGGATGAAATCATTCCGCTGCAGATCACCCGCGCCGACAACTCGACTGACACCCACCATATCGACGAGGGCATCCGCTTCGACGCCAGCCTCGACGGCATCAGGGGCGTCAAGCTGATTGCCGAGAACGGCAAGCACACCGCCGCCAGCGCCAGCCAGATCTGCGACGGCGCCTCCGGAGTGCTGGTGGTCAACGAGAAGGGCCTGAAGTCGCTCGGCGTCAAACCGTTGGCGCGCATCCATCACATGACCATGATGGGCGGCGATCCCGTGATCATGCTGGATGCGCCGCTGCACGCGACCAAGCGGGCGCTGGAAAAGGCCGGCATGTCGATCAATGACATCGACCTGTTCGAGGTCAACGAAGCCTTCGCGGCCGTGCCGGTGGCGTGGCTGAAGACGACGGGCGCCGATCCTGACAGGCTCAACGTCAATGGCGGCGCGATCGCGCTCGGCCATCCGCTCGGCGGCTCCGGCACCAAGCTGATGACCACGCTGGTCAATGCGCTGAAGCAGAACAACAAGCGCTACGGCCTGCAGACCATGTGCGAAGGCGGCGGCATGGCGAACGTGACGATCGTGGAGCGGCTGTAAGTAGCACGCCCTCAGGCGTCACAACAGCAAAGGTGTCGTCCCTGCGAATGCAGGGACCCATAACCACAAATGTTTGTGGTTGTACGTAGCTGGGGCTCCAGCTCGTTTCAATATTCAGAGCGGTGGTTATGGGCCCCTGCGTTCGCAGGGGCGACCACATTATTTTCGGGATTATGAATGACTCACCCCTCGATCCACGCCCGGAATACGCCGAACAAGATCGCCTACCAAATGGCCGGCACCGGCAAGGCGATCACCTATCGCGAGCTTGACGAGCTATCGAACCAGGGCGCGCAATTGTTCCGCAAGCTCGGCTTGAAGGCCGGCGACCACATCGCATTCCTGATGGAAAACCGCCTGGCGTTCATGGAGATCTGCTGGGCGGCACAACGCGCCGGGCTCTATTACACCGCGATCAGCCGCTATCTCACTGAGGAAGAGATCGCCTATATCGTGAACGATTGCGGCGCCAAGGTCTTCATCACCACGCCGCAATGTGCCGACAAGGTCAAGGGCCTGATCAAGGGCGAACCCGGCGAGCCGCTGTTCTTCATGGTTGACGAGCCGGCGCCCGGCTTCCGTTCCTTCGACAAGGAAGCGATTGCGATGCCTGTGACGCCGATTGCAGACGAGGTCGCCGGCTATGACATGCTGTATTCGTCCGGCACCACCGGCCGGCCCAAGGGCATCAAGAAGGAGTTCGAGGGCAAGGCGATCGACGTGCCGAACCCGCTGTTGAAAATTCTCTGCGCCGACATGTGCGGCATGTCGTCCGACAGCATCTATCTGTCGCCGGCGCCGCTCTATCACGCAGCTCCCCTGCGCTTCAACATGATGGCGATCACGCTCGGCGGCACCTCCATCATCATGGAGCACTTCGACGCCGAGGAATTCTTAAAGCTTGTCGAGAAGTACAAGGTCACGCAGTCGCAGCTCGTGCCGACCATGTTCGTGCGGATGCTGAAATTGCCGGACGAGGTGCGCGCGGCTTACGACGTCTCGACGCTGAAAGGCGCGATCCACGCCGCCGCGCCCTGCCCGGTCGACGTGAAAGCGAAAATGATCGAGTGGTGGGGGCCGATCCTGATCGAATATTACGCCGGCTCCGAAGGCAACGGCGTCACCGTTTCAACTTCGCAGCAATGGCTGACCCACCGCGGCACCGTCGGCCGCGCCGTGGTCGGCAAGGTTAAAATCCTCGACGAGAATGACGAGGAGAGACCGACCGGCGAAATCGGCACGGTCTATTTCGCCGACGCGCCTGTTTTCACCTATCACAACGATCCCGAGAAGACCAAGAAGGCCTACAACGCCAAGGGCTGGTCGACGCTCGGCGACGTCGGCTACCTCGACGAGGAAGGCTATCTCTATCTCACCGACCGCAAGAGCTACATGATCATCTCCGGCGGGGTGAACATCTACCCGCAGGAGACCGAGGACATCCTGATCACCCATCCTGCCGTCTCCGACGTCGCCGTGTTCGGCGTGCCCAACGATGAAATGGGCGAGGAGGTCAAGGCCGTGGTGCAGCCGCACGACATGGCAAAAGCCGGCAGGGATCTCGAGGCCGAACTGATCGCGTTCTGCCGAAAACATCTGTCGCCGATCAAGTGCCCCAGGAGCATCGACTTCGAAGCCGAGTTGCCGCGCACGCCGACGGGAAAATTGGTGAAGCGCCACCTGCGCGACAAATATTGGCCGAAGCCGGTGAAAGCGTAATCTCTCCATTGTCGTCCCTGCGAACGCAGGGACCTATAACCGCCGCTGTTGATCGCTTTACAAAGCTGGGGCCACAGCCTTTTATCGCGGCGAACATTTGTGGTTATGGGTCCCGGATCGCGCTCGCTACGCTCACTTGTCCGGGACGACAAGGGAGTGCGCCAGATGAACAAAACAACTTCCCTCCCCGAAATCCCCCTCCCCTCCACCATCCGCTCCCGCTACGTCGATGGCATCAACGGCCTCCGCATGCACGTGCTGGAGGCCGGCTTCGAGACACCCGGCCGTCCGTGCCTCCTGCTCCTGCACGGCTTTCCCGAACTCGCCTATTCCTGGCGCAAGGTGATGCCGGTTCTCGCCGGCGCGGGCTATCACGTGATCGCGCCGGACCAGCGCGGCTATGGCCGCACCACCGGATGGAATCCGGACTATAACGGCGACCTCGCCTCGTTCCGCCTCACCAATCTGGTGCGCGACGCGCTGGGGCTGGTGTCGGCGTTCGGCTACGCAAGCGTCGATGCCGTGATCGGACATGATTTCGGCTCGTCGGTCGCGGCCTGGTGCGCGCTGATACGGCCCGACGTGTTTCGCTCGGTCGTCATGATGAGCGCACCGTTCGGCGGACCTCCATCGCTGCCGTTCAACACCGTGCACGAGCCCGCCAAGCCGGCCGATGATCCCATTCACCGCGAGCTCGCTGCGCTGCCACGCCCGCGAAAACATTACCAATGGTATTACTCGACGCGCGAGGCGAACAACGACATGCACCGCGCGCCGCAGGGCGTCCATGATTTCCTGCGTGCCTATTACCACCACAAGAGCGCCGACTGGAAAGCCAACCAGCCCTACCCGCTGAAATCCTGGAGCGCAGACGAGATCGCAAAGCTGCCGACTTATTATGTGATGGACCTCGCCAACGGCATGGCGGCCACCGTTGCCGAGGAAATGCCGTCGGCCGCCGAAATCGCCGCCAACAAATGGCTGCCGGACAATGAGCTTGCCTTCTACAGCGCCGAGTACCAGCGCAACGGATTCCAGGGCGGGCTGCAGTGGTATCGCTGCGGCACCTCCGGCGCGTTTGTGCCGGAATTGCAGATATGGTCCGGCCGCACCATCGACGTGCCGTCCGCTTTCATCTCGGGCAAGCAGGACTGGGGCACCTATCAGCGCCCCGGCGTCTATGAGGCGATGCAGTCGCGAGCCTGCACCAACATGACCGGCTGCCATCTTGTCGACGGCGCCGGCCACTGGGTGCAGCAGGAGCAGCCCGGCGAAGTGAGCCGGTTATTGATGCAATTCCTGCAACAAGCAGAGGACAACGCAGGGACAAAGGCGAGCCAGTAACGTACCGGCAAGAGACGACCGCCGCTGTACAGCTATTGCTCTTGCCGCACGCACCCAAACTGCGCATCATCCGCGCCGTATTCGGAAACAGAGCGGAGCGTACGCCTTGGCCAAATCGCAATGGAGTTTCAAGACCGCCGTTGAACTATCGGCCGCGCTTGCCGCAAGGAAAGTCTCCGCGGTTGAACTGGCCGAGGACGCGATCGGCCGGATCGAGCGGCACGATGCGAAGATCAACGCGATTTGCGTGCGCGATTTCGAACGCGGCCTTGCCGCCGCCCGCGCGGCCGACGCCGAACTTGCGCGCGGCGTGAAGAAGCCACTGCTCGGCCTCCCGCTGACCGTGAAGGAATCCTACAATATCGCGGGGCTGCCGACGACGTGGGGCATTGCGGCGCAAAAGGATTTCACGCCGACGGAGGATGCGCTGTCGATCTCGCGCGTCAAAGACGCCGGCGGTGTGATCCTTGCGAAAACCAACGTGCCGCTCAACCTCGCGGACTGGCAGAGCTACAACGACATCTACGGCACCACCAATAACCCTTATGATCTCGGCCGCACGCCGGGTGGCTCGTCCGGCGGCTCCTCGGCCGCGCTCGCGGCCGGCTATGGCCCGCTATCGCTCGGCTCCGACATCGGCGGTTCGCTGCGCGTGCCGGCGTTCCATTGCGGCGTCTATGCACACAAGCCGACCTTTGCGCTGGTGCCGGGGCGTGGCCACACCCCGCCGCCATTCCAGCCGCTGCCGCTCGACCGCGACCTTGCCGTGATCGGCCCGATGGCACGCAGCGTCGCCGATCTCTCGCTGCTGCTCGACACCATCGCCGGTCCCGATCCGCTGGAGGCCGGCAAGGGTTACAAACTTGCCCTGCCGCCGCCGCGCCACGGCGCGCTGAAAGATTTTCGCGTGTTGGTGGTTGATACCGACCCGGTCATGCCGACCGACGAGGTGGTGCGCGGCACGATCCACAAGCTCGCCGCCAACCTCGAAAAGGCCGGCACCAAGGTCGATCGCAACAGCCCGTTGCTGCCAAACTTTTCCGAGACGTCCCGGCTCTACATGCGGATGCTGATGTCGTTCCTCGCCGCTTCCTTCCCGCCGGAAATCTATGCCGGCGCGCAGGCCGCCGCCGCCGCGCTACCGCCGAGCGATGTAAGCCTTGCTGCCGAACGCCTGCGGGGCATGGCGCAAAGCCACCGCAACTGGTTGATGGACGACGTCGCGCGTGCGCGCCTGCGGGCGCAATGGCGCGAACTGTTCAAGACCTATGATGCTGTGATCTGTCCGATCATGCCGACCCCGGCCTATCCGCACGACCATTCCGTCGATCAGGAAAAACGTCGCATCGAGATCGACGGCAACGAGCACGTCTATCCCGATCAGCTTTCGTGGCCGGGCATCGCCACCCTACCCGGCTTGCCCGCGACCGCGATCCCGACCGGCTTTTCGCCGGACGGATTGCCGGTCGGTGTGCAGATCGTCGGGCCGTGGCTGGAGGATCGCACAACGCTGAAGCTGGCGGAACTGATCGAGCGCGAATTCGGCGGCTTCAAGCCGCCGCCGATGTTTGATGATTGAAGATCCCTCGTGCCGGGGAGTTGCGCGCAAGCGTATCTCCTCGCCGGGAGGTGAAGCGGTATCGTTGAAAGCGCCATGCGGACTTTCATTCGAAGCGTCATCGCCGTCGTCGCCGGCTTCCTGCTGATGTGGCCGCTTGGCTATGCCTATGCCGCGCTCGGCTGGCCAACGTTCCACTTGTGGGGGCTGATGCATGGCACCTTTGTCGCTGCCTGGCCTACCCTGTCGATCCTGGCATTCCTGGCACTGGGGTATCTGCCGCTTTTCCCGCGCATCGACGACGCAGCGCTTCTGATGGCCGGCCTTGTTTGGGGTCTGTTGCTGGCCACTGCTTTCAACATCCGCCACGCTCTCGGCTTTGAGATTGCCTATGGCCTGTTCAGCGTCACGGCGGTTATCGTTGCAGTACTATGCATCTTTGCCAAACGCCGGCTCCGTTTGGCGCTGCTCGTGGTATCGCCGCTTGTTTTCCTGAACTTGGATCTTCTGCTGGTGCCGCCAGCGCTTGAACAACTCGTGTCTCGAGCCATCTTTGATCTCAAGCAGCTCTTGCCGCCTGTCGCCTTCTCGCTCGCGGGTTACGTGCTTGGCTCGCTCGCCCGTGTCGTGATCAAACGCTCGCCGAGAACAGCGTGATAGCCGCTCTGCAGTGACGAACAAGAACCGGAGGAATCATGAACAACGACCTCGCCGAGCTGACAGAGCTCAACCGCGATTATGTCGCTTCCGTGCAAAACTCCGACGTCAAGCGCTTCGATGAAATCCTTGCCGCCGACTTCTATTGCTCAAATCCCGACAAGACGCTGGTCGACCGCGCGACGTTTCTGAAGCAGACGGCTGTGCCGGTCACGATCAAGAATCTGACCGCGCACGACGTCAAAATCCGTGTGCTCGGCGACTTCGCCATTATCCACGCCGCGACGAGCTATACGACCGCGGACGGCCAGCAGGCTCACGGGCGCTATACCGATTGCTGGGCGAAGCAGAATGGCAAGTGGCTTGCGGTGTCGGCGCACGTGTCGCGGTGAGCAAACATCCAACCCCGCGTCGTCCCTGCGAAAGCAGGGACCCATGACCACTGACGCCGGTTGGGAGAGAAGCCGTCTCACCTTGTACCCATTCCGTGGGCCGCGGCGTATGGGTCCCGGCGTTCGCCGGGACGACGGATGCAATTGCGAACTACGCCTCACGCATCAAACACGATCACGCTGCGTAGCGTCTTGCCGGCTTTCATGTTGGCAAAACCCTCGTTGATTTCGGAGAGCTTCAGCTTGGCCGAGATCCAGTCCTCCAGATGCAGCTTGCCGCGCATGTAGAATTCGACCAGGCGAGGCATGTCGACGCGGAAATGGTTGGAGCCCATCGACGAGCCCTGAATGCGGCGCTCGCGTAGGAAGTCGAAGCCGTGCAGCTCGATCTTCTGGCCGAACGGGATCATGCCGACGATGGTCGCGGTGCCGCCGGCCGCCAGCATCGCGAAGGACTGTTCGGCGGTCTCCTTGCGGCCCAGCACCTCGAAGGAGTGATGCACGCCGCCGCCCGTCAGCTCGCGCACCTGCTGCACCACGTCGCCCCTGGAAGGATCGACGATGTCGGTGGCGCCGAGTTTTGTGGCCAACTGCAGCTTGGCCGGATTGGTGTCGATCGCGATGATGCGGCCAGCGCCAGCGATCGCGGCGCCATTGATCGCGGCCATGCCGACGCCGCCGCAGCCGATCACGGCCACCGTTTCGCCGGCCTGCACTTTTGCGGTGTTCACGACCGCGCCGTAGCCGGTGATGACGCCGCAGCCGATCAAGGCGGCCAGTTCCAGCGGCATGTCCTTGCGGATTTTGACGATGGCGTTCTCGTGCACCAGCATCTGCTCGGCGAACGACGAGAGATTGAGGAACTGATGAAGCTTCTCTTCGCGCGCCCAGGACAGCCGGTTTGACTGACCGGGCAGCATCTTCACGGTCGTGTCGGTGCAGAGCACGGTGCGGCCGGTGGTGCAGTTATCGCAGGTGCCGCAGAACACCGAAAGACACGTCACGACGTGATCGCCGGGCTTTACATAGGTCACATCGGAGCCGACCTTTTCGACCACGCCCGCCGATTCATGCCCAAGCACGGCAGGCAGCGGGTGCGGATACAGTCCCTCCATGAAGTGCAGGTCGGAATGACAGAGGCCGGCGACGCGCGTGCGGATCAGGACCTCGCGCGGACCGGGATTCGGGACGCTGACCTCCTCTATCACGAGCGGCTGGTTGACTTCATGCAGAACGGCGGCCTTCATCGGTGCTTCCCCTTCAATTCTGTTTTTTTGAACCGGTACTGGCTGCAGCCTACGCTGCGACAAGCAATTCGCCAACCTCGGCCATGCCGACGCTGCGTTCGCCGAGCAAATGGCCTGATATCACGCGCTGGGTGGCATTTTCCGCAAGCCGAAACGGATCGCTCGGCGTGACGCGATGGTCGACCACCATCCGCGATAGCAACAGCCGCCTGGCGTCGCCGCGCATCTCGTGGATACGGCCGCCCTCCCAGGCCAGCGCAACGGCGCTGGCGACATGGTAGAGCAGGCTGGTGGCGCGCCGCGCATCGCCTTCATTGTCGGGCCGGCTGGCTACCTCGCGGGCAAAGCCGACCGCGCTGTCGGTCAGTTCACGTAAGCGATTGCGCCAGGCCTGCGGCACGTTGGTGCTGTCGTCGAGGCGGGCGTGCAGATCGGTCGCGAGCGCGGCGTCGGCGCCGTGGCGGCCGACCGCGCGGGTCAGCGCGTCGATTGCGACGATGTTGCCGGTGCCTTCCCAGATCGAGCCGAGATGCGCGTCGCGCAGCAGCCGCGCGGTGGCAAACTCCTCAATGTAGCCGATGCCGCCGCGCATCTCCAACGCATCGCCGCAGACTTTTCGCGCGTCGCGCGTGGCGCGGAATTTCAGCGTCGGCGTCAGGATACGCAACAAAGCCGCCGCATCCTGGCTGCCGGCTTCCGCGCGATCGAGCGCGTCAGCCGTGAGAAAACTCATCGACAGCGCCTGCTCGGTCGGCAGCATGATCTTCATCAACTGCCGCCGCGCCAGCGGCAGGTCGATGATGCGCTGCCCGAACACCACACGGTTCTTCGCCACCGTCATCGCGTCATGGTGCGCGCGCCGCATCAGCGCGGTGGACTTGACGCCATTGGACAACCGTGAGGAGTTGACCATCTCGGCCATCTGCACGAAGCCGCGGTCGAGCTTGCCGACGGCGTAGGCAATCGCGCCCTCAAACTTGATCTCGCCCGACGCCATCGAACGGGTGCCGAGCTTGTCCTTCAGGCGAACGATCCGGTACTGATTCTGCGAGCCGTCATCGAGATACCGTGGCATCAGGAACAGGCCGACGCCGCGCGTGCCGGGACCTGCGCCCTCAGGCCGCGCCAGCAGCATCACAATCTTGGCGTCGGCATTGGAGCAGAACCATTTCTCGCCGTAGAGACGCCAGTGATCGCCTTCCTGCACGGCCCGCGTCGTCAGCGTGCCGACGTCGGAGCCGCCTTCCTTCTCGGTCATGAACTGGCCGCCCTGAGTCAACTTGCTCATGTCGGTCTGGGTCAGGCCGTCGAGATATTTTGCCTTCAACGCGTCGCTGCCGAAACTGTTAAGCAGTTTCGCGCAACCATCCGTGACGTTGATCGGACAGCCCATGCCGAATTCGGTCTGATTGAACAGGAACGTGAAGGCATGCTTGGCGACGACGGGGTATTTATCCGGCCACCCCATGATGCCCTTGCGGATCGACATCGCGTGAATGCCGAACTCGCCGAACGCGGCTTTTTCCAGCTCGCGATAGGCCGGGTGATATTCGATATGTTGGATATCGCGGCCGAACTTGTCGCGCTGGTGCAGCACCGGTGTATGGCGGTCGGCAAGCCGCGCGCATTCGTCGAGATAGCCGCCGGCCAATTCGCCGAGTCGGTCGAGATGCGGCTCGATATGGCGAAACAGCGCGTCCGGCAGATGCAGGCGAAGCAGATCCGTCAACGCCGGATCGGCGCGGTAGAAATTCATCCCCGTCGTATCAGGTGCGAGCAATCCCGGCTGATTGGCTGACGCGGCTGCACGGTCTTGCATGAGTGGATGCATTTTTAGCCCTTGTTCGTTCCGCCCGATGTTGGTCAACTATCGATAACGCGGGCGGACGTGCCGTCAACAACCATAATTGGAGGGCCGCCATGGCGGACGATTGCCAGGCGGAATCGGGTTCCTAGATTACCTAATCCCCACCATCGAGGACTGCGCCCATGGAATTGCCAAGATACAAGATTGCCCTGATTGTTGGTGTCGGCGAGGGATTGAGCGCATCGCTGGCGCGACTGTTCGCGCGCGAAGGCATCAAGGTTGCGCTTGCCGCACGCAAGATCGAGAAGCTTGGCGCGCTCTGCACCGAAACCGGCGCCCGCGCCTTTGCCTGCAACGCGACGGAAGCCGATGAAGTCGAAAGGCTGTTCGGCATGGTCGAACGCGAGATCGGCACGCCCGATCTCGTTGTCTACAACGCCAGCGGCCGCGCGCGCGGCGCCTTCACCGACCTGGTTCCGGCCGAAGTTGCGAATGCGATCGCGGTCTCCGCCTTCGGCGGCTTTCTGGTGGCCCAGCAGGCGGCGACACGCATGCTGCCGAACAAGCACGGCGCGATCCTGTTCACCGGCGCCTCCGCCAGCGTGAAAGGCTATCCGCAGTCGGCGCCGTTCGCGATGGGCAAGTTTGCACTGCGCGGGCTGGCCCAGAGCATGGCGCGCGAATTGTCACCGCAAGGCATCCATGTCGCGCATTTCGTCATCGACGGCGGCATCCGTAGCGCTGCGCGTACGGAGGCTGCCGATCGGCCGGATTCGATGCTCGATCCCGACGCGATTGCGCTGAGCTACTGGAACGTGCTGCAGCAACCGCGCAGCGCCTGGACGTGGGAAGTGGAGCTGCGGCCGTGGGTCGAGAAGTTTTGAGGCAGCCACCGCCGTCATTGCGAGCGCAGCGAAGCAATCCACCGCGCCGCATAAAGGAAGATGGATTGCTTCGTCGCTTCGCTCCTCGCAATGACAGGAATGGGGAAACCATGACAACCGAAACCAGAATCGACACCGGCACCGACGAGCTGCTCTGCGTGATCCGCGACCGCGTCGCCATCATCACGCTGAACCGCCCCGAAGCGCGCAATGCGTTCTCGGATACGCTGACGCCGGCGCTTCGCAGCATGATCAAGAGCTGCGGCGAAAACCCCGAGGTCGGAGCGCTCCTGCTCACCGGCGCGGGCACCGCGTTCTGCGCCGGCGGCAATGTGAAGGGCATGGGCGCGCATCGCCACAAGAAAAAGCTCGAAATGGCGTATGACGAGAAGGTCGCCGACCTGCAGGAGCGGCAGCGCCTGCTTACCGGCGCGCTTGCCTCGGTGCGCAAGCCGACGATTGCGGCGCTGCCCGGCCCCGCGGTCGGCGCTGGCCTCGCGCTCGCGCTGGCCTGCGATATCAGACTAGCGGCGCAATCCGCCTTCGTCTCCACCGGCTATGTCCGCGTCGCGCTCTCCGGCGATTACGGCATCGCCTGGCTGTTGACGCGGCTGGTCGGCACCTCGCGGGCGCGCGAACTGATGTTTACCGGCGACAAGATCGATGCCGCCAGATGCGAGGCGATCGGCCTCGTCAACCGCGTGGTGCCCGACGATAAGCTGCAGACTGAGGCCTTCGCGCTTGCCAGATCCATGGCCGAAGGCCCGACGCTCGCGCTGCGCTACATCAAGGACAATCTCGACGAAGCGCTCCAATTCGATTTCGCCACCGCGCGCGACCACGAGGCCGAGCGCCTCGTCCGCCTGACCACCACCGCCGATCACAAGGAGGCGGTGCAAGCCTTCATCGACAAGCGCAAGCCGGTGTTCAGGGGAAGCTAAAGTTCCTTTCCGCGGGTAGCGGAAAATGGCCCGGTTCTGGAGCGGCCAGAACCGGGCTCAGTGGTCAAACCGCAAGCGAGGACATTGCGCGGGGAGAGACGGCGGCAAGCCGCCAACTGGCGCATGGGATTTCCTGCGGTTCGATACGAACGTGACTTTGGATATCTTTCTGGAAGCGCGTCAGCTTCCAGTCGCCGGGCGTATTGGTAAAGCCGTAGCCGGACTTGCGGGCGAGCGCGATCATGGCATCGTTGGAACGCAGCGTGTCGCCGAAGATGCGCTCGGCGCCGAACGCGGCCGCGCGGCATTCGAGGTTCTTCAACAGCGCCTTGCCGATGCCGTGCCTCTGCCAGTGATCGTCGATCGACAGGCCGAGTTCGATTGCAGCAGTCTGGCTGTCGAAGGCATAGCGCGCTTCGCCGACAATGGTCTCGCGGCCGTCGACCGGCGTGGTCGCGACCACACTGAACCGATCCGCCTCGCCGACATGGATGAAGCGATCGAGTTCGGACGGCGGCAGTTCGCTGGCGGCGCCGAGGAAGCGGTTGTAACGGGAGCGCGCCGAGAGCGCGCGGAAATAGTTCTGCAGCGCCTCGGCGTCGCGCGGCTCGACGAAGCGCACGGTCACGGCCTGGCCATGCCGCGAGCGCAGCACGTCCGAATACTGCCTGAGATCGTCGAAACGCATCGTGGTCATGGCGCGCTCCCGCCGGTCCTCAATGAAAATGGCCGGCGTCCCCCAGACGAGGCGGCGCCGGCCGGCTGCTACTCAAGCCCGCCAGAACGGTTTTTCTGCCTCGTAGGCGACGTCGCTCCAGGAGACGCCGATGTCGTGCAGCTCGCGCTCGGACCACTTGGCCAGCTCGCGGCGGGACTGGTAGCGCTGCCGCCAGACATGGAGGGTCTCGGCCAATTGGCTCAAAATCCCTGGTCCATGATGATTTATCATCGATTCATGCGTGTAAGTGGACATTTTCGGCTCCTGTAGTAATCTGTTGGCGCTAATATCTGCGCTCCTGGGGCCGTTCACAAACGACACTTTGTACCGCTTCGGATGATATAAACTCATGCATTAGGGAGAATCCGGCAATGACCGGCAGACTGCCGTCGCTGAATGGTCTGCGCGCCTTCGAGGCAGCCGCCCGGCATCTGAGCTTCACGCAGGCCGCCTCCGAGCTGAACGTCACGCAGACCGCGATCAGTCACCAGATCAAGCGGCTGGAGGAAGAGCTGGGGGTTCGCCTCTTTGTCCGTCAGAACCGCTCGCTGACGCTGACGGCGGAAGCGCAGGATTACCTTCCCGGCATTCGCGCCGCCTTCAACGATCTCCGGCTCGCGACCGATCGACTGCTGCGCAAAGATGACGACCATGTGCTGACGGTGTCGACGCTGGCCTCGCTGGCCGCCAAATGGCTGCTGCCGCGCCTCACGGCCTTTCAGGAAGCGCAACCGGGGATCGACGTTCGCATCACGACCTCGATCAACCTCGTCGACTTCCAGCGCGACAAGGTCGATGCCGCGATCCGCTACGGCCGCGGCCAATGGCCTGGCGTTCGCGCCGACTGGCTGATGGCGGACGAACTCTTTCCGGTGTGCAGTCCGGCGCTGCTCAAGGGGAACAAGCCACTGAAATGCCCCGAAGACCTCCGCGATCACGTGCTGCTGCATACCAGCAACGCGAATAGCGACGACTGGCGGCTGTGGCTGACGGCGGCCGGGCTGCCGGCCGATTTTTCGAAACAGCCGGGCGTGACTTTCGACATGATCTTCATGACGGTGCAGGCCGCGATCGACGGCCTCGGCGTTGCGATGGGCCGCACCGCCTATGTGCAGGAGGACATCGCCAAGGGACGCTTGGTCGTTCCCTTCAAGATGGCTTTCCCGGTCGATGCCGGTTTCTATCTGGTCTCGCCGGCGGGTAGAGCCGATCCGCCAAAGCTCGCGGCCTTCCGGCAATGGCTGCTCGCCTCCGTTCAGAACCGCGCCTGAGCGTGCAGATATTCCGCATGGCCAGGTGCATGCGACATCGTCGCATGCGGCCATGCTGACGACTGATGCAGGCGCACGAGAGGCGTGACGCGGCCGCTGCATCAGGCTAGAAAATCGCGGGCGGATGGATTTGCCTGGCCGAGCGCCGGTTTGATTTTTGAGGCCAACAACGACAACAAGAGCGCATGGCCGATTTGACAGTCAAGTTCGATGTGCTGGTGATCGGCGGCGGCAACGCCGCTCTCTGCGCCGCCATCAGCGCCCGGCGCGCAGGTGCTTCCGTGCTGGTGCTGGAAGGCGCTCCGAAGTTCTATCGCGGCGGCAACACCCGCCACACCCGCAACATGCGCTGCGCGCACGATGCCGCGACCGACATTCTCACCGGGCCTTACACGGAAGAGGAGTTCTGGGACGATCTGTTGCGGTTGACCGGCGGTCAGACCGACGAGGAACTGGCGAAATTCATGATCAGGGAGTCCAAGGACATTCTGAACTGGATCGTCGAACAGGGCGTGCGCTGGCAACCCTCGCTCGGCGGCACGCTGAGCCTCGGCCGCACCAACTCGTTCTTCCTCGGCGGCGGACGCGCGATGCTGAACGCGCTCTATCTCACCGCGGAAAAACTCGGCGTCGAAATCGTCTACGATGCCGAGGTAATCGACCTCGATATCGAGCACGGCATGTTCCTGTCGGCGAAGCTGAAGCAGCCGATCGACGGCACGAGCGAAATCCGCGCTTCCACGCTGGTCGCCGCCGCCGGCGGCTTTGAAGCCAATATCGAATGGCTAAAGGAATATTGGGGCGAGGCGGCGGATAATTTCCTGATCCGCGGCACGCCCTATAACCGCGGCTCGATCCTGAAAATGCTGCTCGACAAGGGCGTGCAGGACATCGGCGATCCCACCCAATGCCACGCGGTTGCGATCGACGCTCGCGCACCGAAATTCGACGGCGGCATCATTACCCGCCACGACTCGGTCGTGTTCGGCATCGTCGTCAACAAGCACGCCGAGCGCTTCTACGACGAGGGCGAGGATATCTGGCCGAAGCGTTACGCGATCTGGGGGCGGCTTGTGGCCGCGCAACCGGACCAGATCGCCTACATTGTGTTCGATGCATCCGTTCGCAACAGTTTTATGCCGACGCTGTTTCCGCCGCTCGAGGGCGGGAGTATTGCCGAGTTGGCCACCAAGCTCGAGCTCGATCCGGCGGCGCTGGAGAAGACCATCGCCGAATTCAACGCCGCGGTTAAGCCCGGCACATTCGATCACACCATCCTCGACGATTGCCGCACTGAAGGCATCACGCCGCCGAAGACGCATTGGGCGCGCCGGATCGAGACGCCGCCTTACCTCGCCTATCCGGTGCGGCCCGGCATCACCTTCACCTATCTCGGCACCCGCGTGAACAGGCAGGCGCGCATGGTGATGAAGGACGGCACGCCTTCGGCCAACATGTTCGCGGCCGGCGAGATCATGGCCGGCAACGTACTCGGCAAGGGCTATGCGGCCGGTATCGGGATGACCATCGGCAGCGTGTTCGGTCGGGTCGCGGGACGGGAAGCGGCGAAGAATGCGCGGAATTAGACACGCGCTCGGTTCACCTCGCCCCGCCCTTTGCGGGTAGAGGGAGAGAACAACGAAGGGAGGACTTGTGATGCGGCTTGTGATCACTACTGCTGCAGTCGTTCTGATGAACGCGACGCTGGCCCACGCCGCCGAGCCGATCGCGCTACGCGACATGGGTTCGTTCCATGTCGGCGGCCGGCTGGTCGAAATTTCAGGCAAGCCGGTAAAGGAAGTCACCTTCACCCCCGGCGGTGTGCCGGCAAAAGTCGATCCCAACGGCACCTATCAGGTCGAGCAGATGTATGTGCAGTATTTTCTGCCCGCGAACGAAAAGGGCGCCTATCCGCTTCTGATGTGGCATGGCGGCGGGCTCACCGGCGTCACCTACGAGACGACGCCCGACGGGCGCGAGGGCTGGCTGAACTATTTTCTGCGCAAGGGCTGGGCCGTCTACAATTCCGACGCGGTCGAGCGCGGCCGCGCCGGCTGGGCGCAATACCCAGATATCTTCAAGAGTGAGCCGGTATTCCTCTCGACGGCCAATCCGTTCGAGCGGTTTCGGATCGGCGACGGCGTCGGCTCCTACAATCCCGATCCGGCCAAGCGGAAGCTGATGCCGGGCAGCCAGTTTCCGAACGAAGGCTACGAGAATTTCGTCAAGCAGAACGTGCCGCGCTGGACCACCACCGACGATGCCATCATCGCCGCCTATATCGCCGAGATCGACCGCGTTGGCCCTTCCGTCATCCTGTTCCACAGCCAGGCCGGCAGTTTCGGCTTCAAGGTGGCGCAGGCGCGGCCCGACAAGGTCAAGGCGCTGATTGCGATCGAGCCGGCCGGCGTCGGCGATCCCGCCAAGATCGACGTGCTGAAGAACATTCCGACGCTGATCGTCTATGGCGACTACATCGAGAAGGATTCGCGCTGGCCGAAGATTCGCGCCAACGGCCTTGCGTTTGCGGACGCGATCAAGGCGGCGGGCGGCAGCGTCGATGTCGTCGATCTGCCGCAAGCAGGCATCAAGGGCAATTCGCACATGGTGATGATGGACAAGAACAACGCCGAGGTCGCCGCCCTGATCCAGAAGTGGCTGGAGGGCAAGGGGTTGACGAAATAACCGGGTTGGCCGCGAGGGCAGGAAGCAGCACGTCATGCACGGAACGAAGATTCTGGAGGAAGCCGACCGCCTGATGACGGTCTGCAATTCCTGCCGCTATTGCGAGGGGCTCTGCGCAGTGTTTCCGGCGATGGAAATGCGCCGTGCTTTCTCCGACGGCGATCTCAATTATCTCGCCAATCTCTGCCACGGCTGCGGCGCCTGCTACACCGATTGCCAGTTCTCGCCGCCGCACGAATTCAACGTCAATGTGCCGAGGACGCTTGCGGTGGCGCGCGCGGAATCTTATGCGGCCTATGCATGGCCACGCGCTTTCGCGGGCACGTTCGCACGCAACGGACTTGTCATCAGCCTCGTTGCCGCGCTCAGCGTTGCTGCATTCATTTTCGGCTTCGCCGCTTTACACGATCGCCAGGTGCTGTTTGGCACGCATACCGGGCCGGGCGCGTTCTACAAATTGATGCCGCACAATGCGATGGCAGCCCTGTTCGGCGCGGCGTTCCTTTACGCTATCGCAGCGCTGGCGATGGGCGTGCGCGCCTTCTGGCGCGACATCGGCGAGCCCATCGGCATGAAGACCGATGCACGCGCGCTGATGCAGGCCATCCGCGACGCCGGCGAACTGCGCTATCTCGACGGCGGCGGCGTCGGCTGCTTCAACGAGGACGACCGTCCGACCGACCGCCGCCGGCTCTATCATCACCTCACCTTCTACGGTTTTGCGCTGTGCTTTGCCTCGACCTGCGTCGCAACGCTCTATCACTATCTGCTGGCGCGCGAGGCGCCGTATCCGTGGTGGGATCTGCCCGTGGTGCTCGGCACGCTCGGCGGCATCGGGCTGTTGATCGGGCCGATCGGTTTACTCGCTGAACGATGGAAGCGCGATTCCATCCTGGTCGATGAAGCGCGTTACGGCATGGATGTCGCGTTCATCGCGATGCTGCTCCTGACGAGTCTCACGGGCATGGCGCTGCTGATCTTGCGCGAGACGGCAGCGATGGGACCGCTGCTGGCGCTGCATCTCGGCGTGGTGTTTTCGCTATTCGTCACCATGCCCTATGGCAAGTTCGTGCACGGCATTTATCGTTTCGCCGCGCTGGTGCGCTATGCGATGGAGCGGCGGGAGATGGAGCATGTCTGACATCGTCATTGCGAGCCAACGGCTCAGCGGCTTCTTGTGGGCCTTCAGCGCTAGCGTCTAGCGTCAGTACCGTTCCACGATCTGATCGAGCTTCCTGCTGAGCAACCAGGACAGGCCGAGGAATGCGACCAACATCACGATACCCAGGCCCGAAGAGGCATTGTTGATCGACTTCTCCGAGAACTGACCGAAGGCATAGCCGGCCGAGACAACGGCGCCGGACCAAAGACCAGCCGCAACGAAGTTGAGCGCAAGGAAAGTCGACCAGGGCAACCGCGATATCCCGTAGGCAAACCCCGCAAGCCCGCGGATGCCGTGCGGGAAACGATGAAACAGGATCATCCAGACATAGTGACGGTCCGTCAGGCGGACGACGGTCTGCACGGGTCGTTCGAACCGCGGAAAACGATCGAGCAGGCGGGCGCCATAACGCCGCCCGATCCAGAAGCGAATGACGTCGCCGGTGAAACTGCCGAACCAGCACATCACGATGAGCGGGCCAAGACCCAGCGCACCCGAGTGCGCCGCGTAGCCCGCAAATAGCGCTAGCAGCAGGCTATGCGAGGCCGCATAGGCAAACATGAGACTGTAGGCCACATCGCCGTGTTGGCGTATGATGTCGAGGAACGAGGTGAGGTCCGTCGGAAACAGCAATGTAAGCCCGCCCAAACTGGTTCATATGAATATTCCCCCGATTAGCGGGTTCGGGTTGAACGCTAGCACTTCGAAGGACAAGGAAGCCAGTGGGCATACCCACAGCCGCCAGCTTGCACGCCGAGCGTGTTTGCAAGTGAGGCGGGCCGTACAACGGGTTAGGACGCGCACCCATTAATCGAGCTTGATCGGTGCGGCTTGATCGATGTCCACCATGCCCCGATCGCGACCAAATTCCAGAGCACAGCAAAATGACCCGATGTGCCAGAAGGAGACCTCAGCACGAAACTACTCGGCTGCCTTGGTGGATCGACTGAACTCAGCAAAACGCATTGCTGGCCTAGAGCTTCCCAAACTTCAGTTGCTTCCGAAGCTGCTGCGTCTGACCTCTCAGCGTCTCCGAAGGACTTTCTCCAAAGTGCGTGCGGTACGTGACTGAGAACCGGCCCATGTGGGTGAACCCCGTGCTCATGGCAATGTCGGTGACATTCGCTTCCGGATCGGCTCGCAGCAAGGCTTGGCGAACTTGCCTCAAGCGGGCGTTCCGTAGGTAGCGCATCGGCGAGACGCCCTTGAAATCCCTGAAGTGCATATAGAGTGTTCGGCCCGCAACGCCGGTCGCCGTAACGAGGTCGGCCACTGTGACTGCCTGGTCGAGGTGGGCTTCGATATAGTCGACCGCACGCTTCACGTCACGCGGCGCAACCGGCCTCTCGAGACGTCGCAGCGCGTTGCTGTAATTGTGGGGGTGCGACAGCAGCAGCGCGGTAATAATGAACTGCTCGAATTGGCTCATCGTCGTCGGGCTCCAGAGCACCGATCCCGCCTGTTCCAGGTCCGCGACGGCCATCAGCACGTAGCGTGCCAGGCTGCGGCCGTACCCCGCGGCGAGGTCGATGGTGGGCGCAAAGTCGAGGGGGGCGGTTGGTGGCTCGCCGAGTAGGGCGGCAAGCTGACCGGTAAGGCTGGATTTGGTCAAAGACAGTTGGATGCGGCTGCTATCGGCCTCCGATACCAGCCGACAACTCTCGCGCATCGGCGAGATGATCGTGGCGAGGTTCGGATTGCAAACGATGTTGTCATGGCCAATGGTAGCTTCAAGTTGCCCGCGAAGCGGCAGGTGGATCCAGGTGTCCGTGCGGGCGGGGCTCGGAGACAGGACGACCGATGCGCCGCCGTACTGCACGTAACCCACGTAGAAGCCCGGCATGTAAACGCCGTTGAGGCGCGCATCGAGCTGGCGGGCCTGCCGCGCTGCGATGTCGAAGCGGTAGCCTTTCGCGCGCAGAAATGCACCGGTTTCTTCCACATTGCGGCTGTGGAAGATGGGGAGCTGCTCCAGAAGCGGCGCTGTGCCA
Organism: Bradyrhizobium sp. AZCC 1721; assembly: GCF_036924715.1. Lineage (NCBI taxonomy): Bacteria > Pseudomonadati > Pseudomonadota > Alphaproteobacteria > Hyphomicrobiales > Nitrobacteraceae > Bradyrhizobium > Bradyrhizobium sp. AZCC 1721. The sequence goes on from NZ_JAZHSB010000001.1 coordinate 6,644,725, forward strand.
AGCTGCATGCTCGCCTCCGTGTTGATCGAACATACCACGCATACCGGGGCATGGGCACCGGGGCCGGCAATGTTCCGATCATTCTTGCAGTTTTTGGATAATGATCGTTGGTTCCCGGAGGCGATTTACGCGCCTTGCGGATAGGCCCTCGCGGCAATCGGATATCTAGCACCCAAATGCGCCAGTTAAGCTTCGCGCCCAATGGGGCGGTGCCTATCGACAGAGTGGCCCATCAAGGAGGGAAGCGTCGTGACTGCAGGGCATGTTCACAGAATAGCTCGGCGCCAATTTCTGGGTGAATCGGCTGCAGCGGCTCTGGCCGCAGCCGCGTGCGTGTCTTCGCTGCGACCGACAAGGGCAGCCGTCCATACGGTACCGGTCCACAAATCAGGCAGCCTCGAGACTCTGGTCGTAAGCGACGGCCATTTCTTCCTTCCAGCGGGCTTCCTGGTGACGCCGGACTCTCCGCCCGCCGAGCGCGAAGCCGCCCTGAACGCAGCCGGACAAACCGGCGAACAGCTCCAGCTCGTGAACACTGTCGCGGTGATCCGTAGCCAGTCCGATGTGGTCCTGGTCGACACGGGCACCGGCCCGCGCCACCAGCCCACGGCGGGAAAGCTTGCGGAGAATCTCAAAGCTGCCGGCATCCCACCTGCGGCCGTGACCAAGATCGTTCTGACCCACGGCCATCCCGACCACCTCTGGGGCATCCTCGACGCGAATGACAACCCGATCTATCCGAATGCGAGCTATCTCGTTTCGGCCGCCGAATGGAACCTTTGGGCCAGCCCGGATGTGATGCGAAGGTTGCCGCCAGTGTTGGCAACCAGCGATCGCATCATCAATGGCGCCAAGAACCATTTCTCGCACGTCAAGGACAAGATAAGGACGGTACGGGATGGCGAGGAGATCGTCAGTGGCGTCCAGGTCATCGATACGCCAGGGCATACGCAGGGCCACATCTCGGTCGAAATCGCCGGTGGGGATGGTCTCGTCGTCGTTGCGGACGCGCTTACGCACGCTGTGATCTCGTTCCAGCATCCGTCGTGGCCGGTGCCAGCCGACCATGAGCCCGATCGCGGCATCTCGACCCGCCTACGCCTGCTTGATCGACTCGTCATCGATAAGCGCCGGCTGATCGGCGCGCACCTGCCATTTCCTGGCACGGGCTTCGTCGAGCGCAAGGACGGCGCCTATCGCTTCGTTCCGACCTGAAGTTCGCGCAAAGTCACGTTGAGCGTCATCGCTTTCGGAAGGCGCAGTGAGATGACTGATCAATGGCTGTTCAAGAGCGAGACTTATGACAACTGCAACTGCGCTATGAATTGCGGTTGCCAGTTCAACTTGCCGAGTACCCACGGCTATTGTCAGTCGGCCTTCGTCGGCACCATCGTCGAGGGCCACTTCAACGATACGCCGCTCTCAGGCTTGAACTGGGCGGCGCTGTACAAGTGGCCTGGCGAAATCAAGGACGGAAACGGCCGGCGCCAGATCGTTATCGACGAGCGTGCGGATGAAGCTCAACGGATCGCGCTTGAAACGATCGTCTCAGGCGAGGCATGCGAACCATTGAGCAATCTTTTCGCCGTATTCGCGTCCACATGCTCGGAATTTTGCGAGACGTTGTTCCTGCCGATTGATCTCGATGCGGACTTGGAACTCAGAACCGCAAGGGTAGAGATACCCGGCGTCATGCGGAGCATCGGCAGGCCGAAGATCGACGAGTTTACTGGTCAACCATTCCACATTGCGCTTGCGCGTCCTAGTGGCAGTTTCGAGTTTACCTACGCAGAAGTCGGGCTAGGTACCACGTCGGTCACAGGTGACATGGAAATGGCGTTCGACGATTCATGGGCGCACTTTTGTGTTCACCACTTCAATCAGGATGGCTTGGTCAGGGAGAGATCAAGGCTCACGAAATGGCTTGGCACATGACCGCGCGCTCCCGTGAATGACGCCAGCGTTACCGTTCTGGAAGCGTGACTCCGGAGACGCTTTGAACGCTCACTCGCTGGAGACTCTGTATTGGGTCAAAAGTGGAAGTGGCGGCATTTCCAGAACATGTCGGGTTGGAAAACTCAGGACAGCTTTGCTTGATCGAGAAATGGTTTCCAGCAGAGCGCCTCACAAATCCACCACCACGTAATCGCTCTCCACCGAGACCGCGATGGTCTCTGCCACATACGGTCCCTTCACCACGGCTGATCCCGGCTCGACATTGACCGGATAGGCGCGGGCGCGGAAGCGTTTCGGGTCGCAATAGGACTGCCCGGTGCGGATGTCGAACTCCCAGCCGTGCCAGGGACAGCGGATGATTTCGCCGAGTTTTGTGTATTCGATTTCGCCGGGGTCGGAGGATTGCGCGAGGCCAATCAACGGGCCCTCGCACAGGGCCGCGCCCTGGTGCGGGCAGCGGTTCAGCAGGCCGAAGAACTCGCCCTTGATGTTGAAAATCGCGATCGGCCGGCCGTCGATGTCGAGGAATTTTCGTGTCCCCGGCGGCAATTCGTCCACCGGCGCAATGACGTGCCGAACCATCAAGAAATTCCGTACAGCTTCTTGGCGTTGCCGAGATAGAACGCTTCGCGGTTGGTATCGCTGACGCCGGCCGGCAGGACGCGCGACGGCTCATCAAAGTCCCAATGCGGGTAGTCGGTGGCGAACAGCAGCTTGTCCCAACCGATCCATTCGATGGTCTGGAACAGGTGATCGCGGCGCTCCGGATCTTCCATCGGCTGCGTCGTCCACCAGATGTGGTCGCGGATATATTCCGACGGTTTTCGCTTGAGATGCGGCACCTCGCTGTGCAGCCTCTCAAATGTCTTGTCGAGCCGCCAGCTAAGTGACGGCGCCCAGCCGAAGCCGGCCTCGATCATGACCATCTTCAGTTTCGGGTACCGCTCGAACACGCCTTCGAGCACGAGGCTCGCCAGCGCGGTCTGCTGGCACTGCGAGTGGCCGACCATCTCCTCGATGTAGAAGCTCGGCCAGCCGGACGGCGTGAGCGGATTGCCGCCGAAGCCGAAGGCGTGGACGCCGACCGGCAGCCCGATCTCGTGCGCGGCCTCGTAGATCGGCCAATAGCGGCGCTGGCCGAGCGGTTCGACATTGCGCGAGAGCAGCAGCACCTGAACGAAATTCGGATCGCCCGCGCGCTTGCGGATTTCGACGGCCGAGGCAGGACCGTCCTCATTGGGAACGACGATCGAGGCCTTCAGACGCTTGTCCTTGCTGGTCCATTTCTCGATCTGCCAGTCGTTGATCGCGGAGCAGATCGCGCCGGCCAGATCCTGGTTGCGCAGGCCCTGCCCGCTGGCGAGCGGATTGAGCACCCCGAGTGCTACATTGTAGGGATCGAGAAGCTGTTTCTGCATGAAGGACAGCGAGGAGCCCTGTGGCCCGCCTTCCGGCGGCCAGGCATCGCGGCGCGAGGCGTTGGGCTGCGCCTTCGGATAGGGTGGGCCTTCCATCATGCCGTGATAGGCCTGCTTGCCGTAGGCCTCGAGGTGTTCGTGCCAGCGTTTTGCGAGGAAGGGATAGAGTTCGGTCGCGGTCGCGCGCGCCGGATGGATATCGCAATCGGCGATCGCGGTTTTGAGGCTGACCGGTGATGCGGGCTCCGGACGGTCGCGGAACTGCACATTCATGGCGTCGTCTCCTTCGCGAATTCCAACCGGCCGTAGGTCGCGAGTGGATTATCTATCATAATCTTGCGCACCAGATCGGGCGACAATCCCGGCGGCAGCGCCTCGTCGCCGTCGAACTGCCAGTGCGGATAGTCGGTCGAGAATAGGAGCAATTCGTCCGACTGCATATGGTCAAACAGGCGGTTCAGGGTTGCGGGATCCGGCGGCGCATCTACCGGCTGCAGCGAGAAGCGGATGTTGCTGCGCACAAATTCCAGCGGCGCGCGATCGACCCACGGCGTTTCCATCCGGATGCCGCGCCAGAACTTGTGCAGCCGCCAGAGATAGGCCGGCAACCAGGTGAAGCCTGATTCCAGCATCACCATTTTCAGCTTCGGATGGCGGGCGAACACGCCCTCCACGATCAGGCTGGTGAGCTGGGTCTGGAACGCGGTCGCTTGGGCTACATAGTCCTCGATGTGATAGGAGCCCCAACCGATCGAGGTCGGCGGGTTGTGATAGGCGCTGCCGGCATGGATGCCGACGGCCAAGCCCAGCCGTTCGGCGGCGGCGTAGATCGGCCAGTAGGCGCGTTTTCCGAGCGGCATGTCGCCCATGACCAGCATCAGCACCTGGACGAAGCGCTTATCCTCAGCGCAGCGTTCGATCTCCGCGACCGACTTCTCGACGCTTTGCGTCGGGATCACGATCGAGCCGCGCAGCCGATCGTCCTTGTCGAGCCATTCTTTGGCCAGCCAGTCGTTCAGCGCGCGGCAGAACGCGTCCTGCATGTCCTCGGAGAACACCATCTGCACGCCATAGAGCGGATTGCAGATGCCGAAACGAACGGCGAACCGGTCGAGCGCCTGCTTCTGCATGTCGGCCAGATCGGCGCCCGGCTTGCCCTGCGCCGGCCTCCAGTCCGGCCGCGACGAGATCGGCGAATGGGTGGGATAGGATTGCGAGACCAGATCGGTCATGCCGCGGGTCGTCACCTGGTCGCGCCAGTAGTCGTTCATGTAGGGCAACAGGCTGGTCAGATGCGGAACGGCGGGATGCAGGTCGCAGTCCACGCCACCCGCGATCGGCGACGTCATGGTGTTTCCTCGTATGGCCGCGTCGACGCAGTTGTTTGAGGCATTCAATCAGGGCGGCTCGCGTGCCGCAACTCGGCAAACGTGAACCTCCTGTGCTAGGTGAACATGACTGGCGGGATTTCTGGGAGGTGAGATGAAAGAACTCATAACGATCGCCGAAAAGATCGCGACCCAACTGATCGCGCGGAAACAGACGATTTCGGTGGCGGAATCCTCTACCGGCGGGCTGATCTCGGCGGCGCTATTGTCGGTGCCGGGCGCATCGGCCTATTTCCTGGGCGGCGCCGTGGTCTATACCCGCGACGCGCGTCGGCTGCTGATGGATATCCCGGACGAGGCGATGACGGGCATCCGCTCGGCGTCCGAACCATACGCGAAATTGCTCGCCGCCCAAGTCCGCCAGCGCTTTGCGACCGACTGGGGATTGTCGGAAACTGGCGCGACGGGACCAACCGGCAACCGCTACGGAGATGCCGCGGGCCATAGCTGCATGGCGGTAGCGGGTCCGCAAAACGAAGTGTTCACGCTGGAAACTGGGAGCGCCGACCGACAGGCGAACATGCAGCAATTTGCGAGCACGGCGTTGAATTTGCTGTTGGAGAATTTGTCCAGGTGAGACGTCGTCCCTGCGAACCAGGCCGTGCAAAAACCACGCTCTGGTGCTGGATATTGGGGGCAGAGATTGATTCGGGAGCAGGATGGCACATGTGGAGGGCCAGTCGCGGTATCAGGCGACGCTGTATCCGGAGACGTTGGACGAGGTGATCGCGGCAGACAGCGCGGTGCGGGTCATCGACGGCTTTGTGGACAGCTTGGACCTTGCCGGGCTGGGTTTTTCGAAGGTTGAGGCGGAGGCGACGGGGCGGCCGCCTTACGATCCGCGGGATCTGTTGAAGCTTTATATCTACGGGTATGTGAACCAGATGCGTTCGAGCCGACGGCTCGAACGTGAGGCGCGGCGCAATGTGGAAGTATTTTGGCTGATCAACCGGGTGAGCCCGGCGTTCAAGACCATCGCGGATTTTCGCAAGGATCATCCGGAGGCGATTGCCGGGGTATGCCAGGCCTTTATAAAGTTCTGCCGCGAGCAATCGGCATTTGGAGGCGAAGTCCTGGCGATCGATGGGAGCAAGATTGCTGCGGTTGCAAGCCGCAAGCAGGTGATCACGCAGAAGAAGCTTGCAGAGCGGGATGCGGCGATCGAGCGCAAGATCGCCGAGTATCTGGCGGCGATGGATGAGGCCGATGCCGAGGAGACGCCGGTTGAACCGGCAAAGACCGACGTGGCCGCGGCCCTTGCGGCGTTGAAGGCCCAGCGCGCGGAACTGCAGCAGCAGGCGGAACAGCTGGTTCGGGAAGGGCTCAAGCAGAAGGTTTTGACCGAGCCCGAGGCCAGGCTGATGCGCACGCCGCGCGGCCATCAGGTAGCTTACAATGCACAGATCGCAGTCGATGCCCAGCATGACCTGATCGTCGCTTTCGATCTGACCAACGAGGGCAACGATCTGCAGCAACTCCATCCGATGGCCCGGCAGGGCAAGGCGGCCGTCGGAAGCGATCAGGTGATCGCCGTGGCCGACACCGGCTACTCCAACGGCGCACACGGCAGGCAATGTGAACAGGACGGCATCAAGGCGATCGTACCGCATGCCGAGCGGGTCAACCCGAAGGGAAAGCAATACTTCAGCCGCGATCAGTTCAGCTACGACCGAGAGAGCGACAGCTGGAGCTGCCCGGCAGGTGAGGTCCTCAAGCTCTTCAAGACCTCCCAGACGAAGCAGAAGAAGGAATATAGCACGCGAGCCTGTCCCAGCTGTCCGCTGAAGTCGCAATGCACCAAATCGCCGCGGCGGATCATCGTGCGCAGTTTCCATGAGGACGATCGCGAGGCCATGCACCAGCGGGCTCAGGCCGATCCGAGCTGGATGAAGCTCCGTCGGGAAGTCGCTGAGCACCCCTTCGGGACCATCAAATGGCTGATGGGTATCCCGCGCTTCCTCGTACGAGGATTGCTGAAAGCCAAAGCCGAACTTGCGCTCAGCATCACCGGCTATAACCTCAAGAGGTTGATCGCCATCAAGGGCACACCCGCGCTGCTCAAAGCGCTCAAGCCCTGTGCAGCCTGAGGGCACTTCCTCGTCCACCCGCTTTCCGCGCCTCGCCGACCTTCTTGCACGGCCTGGAACGCAGGCACCCATACGCCGCGGCGGCTTTTTGAGACACGCTGTTCGACGGCTTCGGCTCAACAACCAGACCCGGTGGTTATGGGTCCCTGCGTTCGCAGAGACGACAGAACCTACGCGACAACCTCACCTCTCCCGGAACGAGCGCATCAGTTGGTCGCTGAACGGCTTCATCAGATAGGAGAGCATGGTGCGGTCGCCGGTTTGCACGAAGGCTTCCACCGGCATGCCCGGAATGATCTTTACCTCGCCGAGGCGGGCGACTTCGTCCGGCGGCATCGAGACGCGGATGGTGTAGTAGCTCTGGCCGGTGCGCTGGTCGGTGGTGACGTCGGCGGAGACGCGGGTCACCACGCCGTTGAGTTCCGGCGTGGTGCGCTGGTTGAAGGCGGATAGCCGCAAGAGCGTCTTCTGGCCGATCTGCAGCTTGTCGATGTCCTGCGGATTGACCTTGGCCTCGACCGAGAGATCGTCGGCCTTCGGCACGATCATCATGATGGCGTCGCCCGCGGTGATAACGCCGCCGACGGTGTGCACGGTCGACTGCAGCACCACGCCGTCCTGCGGCGCGCGGATGTCGATGCGGCGCAGTTGATCCTCCGCGGTGACCTTGCGCTCGACGAACTCGCCGATCTTGTCGTTGGTCTCGCGCAGATCCTTGGAGACTTCGCTGACGACGTCCTTGTCGACCTGGATGATCTGCAGTTCGGTTTCGGTGATCTTGCCCCTCGCCTGCGCGCGCGCGGCGATGTATTGCGCACGCTCGCCCGACAGCCGGGCGAGATCGCGCTCCAAAACCGTCAGGCGCGAGATCTGGATCAGGCGCTGCTCGTAGAGCTGACGGACGCCGATCAGCTCTTTCTCGACCAGCGCGATTTCCTTTTCCTTGGCCTGTTCTTGTGCGGTGAGGCCGGCGATTTCCTCATTGAGCTGGGCCACGCGCTCGCGCAGTTGCGATTTCTGCCCCGCGCGCCCGAACACGCGAACCTCGAACAGTTTGGTTTCGCTCGCGATGATGTCGCGGACGTCAGGGTCGTCGGCGCGATCGGAGAGCTGCGGCGGGAACTTGATCTTGTCGAGGCCGCGCTGCTCGGCTTCCAGCCGCGCCGCCCGCGCCCACAAGCCGTTCAGCGTCTTGACCACGATGGCCAAGCTCGCCTTGACCACGGTCTCGTCGAGCCGCACCACGACGTCGCCCGCCTTGACCACGTCGCCGTCGCGCACCCGGACCTCGCCGACCACGCCACCGGTCGGGTGCTGCACCTTCTTGACGTTGGAATCGACCACCACCGAACCCGGCGCGATCAGCGCGCCCGAGATCTGCACGGTCGAGGCCCAGCCGCCGAACCCGCCGGCAATGACCAGCATCAGCGCCAGACCTACGATGAGATGCGAGCGTATCGAGCGGCGCGCGCCTTTCAGGTCCGCGGTCATGATTTTTTCGCAGCTCCCGCTTCGGACACGATCTTGATCGGCGGCGGCGACGGGACGCGCTGCAGCACCTGGCCGAGCACGGTTTCCTTGGGACCGAACGCGTGCATGCGGCCGTCCTTCAAGACCAGCAATTGATCGACGGCCTCGATGCCGATCGGCCGGTGCGCCACCACAACCACGATGGCGCCGCGCTCGCGGGCGGCGCGCACGGCGCGGGTCAGCGCCTCGTCGCCCTCGCTGTCGAGATTGGAGTTCGGCTCGTCGAGCACGATCAGGAACGGATTGCCATAGAGCGCGCGCGCCAGCGCCACGCGCTGCGCCTGACCGGCGGAGAGAGCAGCCCCCTGCTCGCCGATCTGGGTATCGTAGCCCTCGCGCATCTTGATGATCATCTCGTGCACGCCAGCCTCCTTGGCGGCGGCAATGATCGCCTCCGATTTCGCCTCGGGGTCAAAGCGGCAGATGTTCTGCGCCACTGTGCCGGCGAACAGTTCGACGTCCTGCGGCAGATAGCCGATGTGGCGGCCCAGCACGTCCGACGACCATTGGTCGAGCGCCGCGCCGTCGAGCCGCACCTTGCCGCGGCCGGGTGTCCAGACGCCGACCAGCGCACGCACCAGCGATGACTTGCCGGAACCGCTCGGACCGATGACGCCGACGCCGGACCCGGCCTCGACGGCGAAGCTGACGTCCTGCACGATGACGCGCTGGTCGCCCGGCGGCACGATACTGACCGCCTCGACCGACAGCCGCTTCGTGGGCGCCTGCAACAGCGTCTGTTCATTTGCCGGCGGCATTTGCTGCAGGAGTTTTGACAGGCGATGCCAGCTCTGGCGCGCGGCGACAAAACCTTTCCAGTGGGCGATGGCGAGATCGACCGGCGCCAGCGCCCGCGCGCTCAAGATCGAGCCCGCAATGATGATGCCGGCGGTGGCTTCCTGGTGGATCACGAGGTAAGCGCCGACCGCGAGCACCGCCGATTGCAGCATCATGCGCAGGACCTTGGCGACCGCGCCGAGACCGCCGGCGATATCGCTGGCGCGCTGATTGCCTGCCAGATAGGTCTCGTTGGCCTCGCTCCAGCGCTTCATCAGCCGTCCGGACATGCCCATCGCCACCAGCACTTCGGCGTTGCGCCGGCTGGTGGCGGCGAGGTCGCTGCGCCGCGCGGCCAGCGTCATCGCCTCCTTCGCCGGCGTGCGCGACAGGAACTCGGTGATCAGCGTCAGCGTCACCAGAATGACGGCACCGACCAAAGCGGTGACGCCGAGCAGCCAGTGGAACAGAAAGCAGATCGCCAGGTAGAACGGCAGCCACGGCAGATCGAAGAACGCGCCCGGCCCCATGCTGCCGAGGAACGACCTGACATTGTCGAGATCGCGCAAGGGCTGCAGGCCTTCGTTACGGGCGCCGACCATCAGCGGCAGCCGCACCACGGTTTCGAACACGCGCGCATTGATGGCTTCGTCAAGCGCGGTTCCAATACGCCCGAGAATGCGGCCGCGGATCAGGTCGAGACCGCCCTGGGCGATGTAGAGTCCGCCAGCGAGAATCACGAGGCCGACCAGGGTGGGCACGCTGCGGCTGGGCAGCACGCGGTCGTAGACCTCCAGCATGAAAATCGAGCCGGTGAGGTACAGCAGATTGATCATGCAACTCATGACGCCAACGCCGATAAAGGCGTTGCGGCAGGCGCGCAGCGCCTCACCGAGCTCTGAACGCCGGACGCCGGGAGCGGCTGCCATAAATGCGTGTCTCGCCAAAAGGATCAGGTGACGTGCAGGTTTTACCGATGTTTTCGGACACCGTCTATTTAAGTCACGTTAACCCCGATCCAGTTCACCCCCATGACGCGGCTGGAGGCGGCATTCGCGTGATTGGGCAGCTAGTTTGACGGGTTCAGCCTTCGCCTGGCGCGGAAACCGCACCAGAATCACCGAATCGAGACCCGGCCGATCTCGCCGTTGGTATAGAGAAGGACGCCGCTTCCGGCGCCCAGGCCCGCCCGTCGGCCGCCATCGGGCTTGCGCGCGAACGCCGACCCATTCGCCAGCAGGCCGGCGGAATGGGCGATGCCGTGGGTCCGGTCCGCCGGGCCGGCGATGCTTGAGGTTGCCGAACAGGGCTTGGCGTGATGCTCGGCATGGCGCCGCTGATCAAGGCACGGCCCTTCTGCAGTGGATCGCAGATGTGGTGGCCGCGCGAAATAGCGCCGCGCTAGAACCGCCCGCCGGTCCGCAACAGCCGGACGATCAGCAGCAAGATGACGGCGCCGATGGTGGAGTAGACGATCTCGGACACCAGTCCGGTGCCGAGACGGATGCCGAGCTTGGGAAACAGCAGGCTCGCAAGCAGCGCGCCGGCGATGCCCACGAGAATATCGCCGATGATGCCAAAGCCGGTGCCGCGCACGATCTTGCCGGCGAGCCAGCCGGCCACCAGGCCGACAAACAGAATGACGAGAATGCCTTCGTTGGAAATCTGCATGTGAAGCCCCCGGGGTTGCGGCGCAGCCGTACGACAGACAGCCTATCCACGATTGTCCGATGTGACGAGCCGCAATCCGCGCGCCGGTCAACTGCACCTGCGAAGTGAACTTTTTTATGTCACGCGCGTTATGTCGGCATGAAACAGGGCGATATTTGGTATGTGACTTTCGGTCCGGACAAGACGGACGATACTGCGGAGAGCACGGCCCGCTCGACCCGCACCTTCAAATCTGAAATCGACGCCAAGCTGTTTGCAATGCAAATTTTGGCCAAGGGCTGGTCCGCCAGCGCCGGCACGCTCAATTCGCATCAGCCAAAGCAGGTGGTCGGGCCGTCGCAAATCGAGCAGTGGGCTGATCCCGGATTGGGTGGGTGAATCAAATCAGTGTATCGCTTCACCTCTCCCGCTTGCTGGGGAGGTCGCATCGCATCGGAGATGCGATGCGGGTCGGGCTCTCTCCATACGAAGGGTGCGACTCGCGGCGGCACCCCCACCCATAGCCGATGCTACGCATCGGCGTTCTTAAATCAAGGACGGCGGCCCATCGGCCGCCTACGCCTCCCCCGCAAGCGGGAGAGGGAGTGCAGCGCCCGTGTGGCGATCAGGTCGCAGCAGAAACTTCCGCCGCCTCCGCCAGCACACAACGCGCCGTTCGATCCGGCGATACCTGCACATTCGGCGGCAGACGCTCGCTGCAGCGCGGCTGCGCAACCGTGCAGCGTGGCGCGAACGAACAACTGACGGGCGCCTTGTCGAGCGAGGGCGGCGTGCCCGGGATGGTCTCCAGCCGCTGGCCGCGTTTTGCGCCGTGGACGGTAGCAGCCAATAGCCCCTTGGCATAGGGATGCACCGGGGTGCGGACGATGTCGCGCAGGCGGCCCTGCTCCACGATCTGGCCGGCATACATGACCGCGACGCGGTCGCAGATTTCGATGGCGACGCCGATATCGTGGGTCACGAAAATCACGGACATCCCGAACTCGCGCTGCAATTCGCGGAGCAGCAGCAGGATCTGGATCTGCACGGTGGCGTCCAGCGCCGTGGTCGGCTCGTCCGCCAGCAGGATTTTCGGCTTGCACGCCAGCGCCAGCGCGATCATGGCGCGCTGCCGCATGCCACCGCTCATTTCGTGCGGATAGGCCTCTAAGCGGCGCTTGGCGGAGGGAATCCGCACCACCTCCAGCATTTCCAGCGCGCGCGCGAGTCCCTCCTTTTCGCTCTTGCCTTCGTGGCGGATCACGGTTTCCGCAATCTGGCGGCCGATCGTGTAGACGGGGTCGAGCGCCAGCGCGGGCTCTTGAAAGATCATCGAGACGGTCTGGCCGCGAAACGCCGACAGCTCCTCGTCGTTCATTGCGAGCACGTCGCGTCCCAACACCTTCACGGTGCCCGAAATCTGCGTCCGCTTCTTCGGCAACAGCCGCATCAGCGCGCGCAGCGTCACGCTCTTTCCCGAGCCGGATTCGCCGAGCAGGCCCAGCACCTCGCCCTCGCCAAGCGAGAGCGAAATGTCGTTGACGGCATGAACCGTACGTTCGCCGGTGAAGCGGATGTTGAGGTCGCGGATATCGACGAGGTTGCTCATGCCAGTTCGGGTACCTGCTGGTGATAGTCCGTCGCACGCTGGAACGCCGCGCCGATCCGCACCAGCCCGGCCTCATCGAAGGGACGACCGATCAACTGCATGCCGATCGGCAGCGCCTTCTTGGTGAAGCCCGCGGGAATCGAAAGCGACGGCAGGCCGAGATAATTGATCGGGCGGGTGAACCGCGTGATGCGCTGAATCACGGCTTCCGCCTCCAGGCTGTTGCCGACATCGCTCTCGGCAATCGTCGCCGCGGGCATCGGGGCCACCGGCGCGATCACGGCGTCGGTGCCTTCGACCGCGGCGAGGTAGGCGGCCAGCGCCGGACCGCGCCAGCGCATCGCTTCGAGATAGGTCACGGCCGGAATGGCGAGCCCGTTCTGCAGCCGCATCAACACCTGACCGCCGTAATCCTGCGGTCGCTCGATCATCCAGCGCTTGTGGAAGGCAGCCGCCTCGGTGGCAAGCACGATCTGGCAGGCCGCCGTGAGCTGGCGCTGGTCCGGCAGCTCGACCTTGACGATCTCGGCGCCCTCGTTTCTGAGAGTGGCAATAGTCTCATCAAGGACTCGCGCGACCTCGGGATCGAGGTCGTCGACGTAGAAGGCGGTCGGTACGCCGATCTTCAGGCCCTTCATCGAGCCCGTGGTCGCGGCCATGTAGTTCGGCACCGGCCGCGTGGACGTGGTCGGGTCCTCGGGATCCGCACCCGCCATCAGCCCTACGAGCAGCGCGCAGTCCTCGACCGTTTGCGCCAGCGGGCCGACGGTGTCGAGCGATTGCGACAGCGGCATCGCGCCGGCGCGGCTGATCAGGCCGACCGTCGTCTTGAAACCGGTGACGCCGCAGAAATGCGCGGGCATCCGGATCGAGCCGCCGGTATCGGAGCCCAGTGCGGCAAAGGTCAGCCGCGCCGCGACTGCGGAGCCCGAGCCTGATGAAGAGCCGCCGGTGATGTGATCGACATTCCAGGGGTTGCGCACCGCGCCGTAATGCACGTTGTGGCCGGTCGGCCCGTAGGCGAACTCGACCATCTGCAGCGAGCCGAGCCTGACGGATCCGGCGTCCTTCAGGCGCTGCAACGCGGTCGAAGTCGTCGTCGCAACGAAATCGCGCCGGATTTTGGAGCCGCAGGTGACGACCTTGCCGGCCTCGTAATACATGTCCTTGTGCGCCATCGGGACGCCGTGCAGCGGGCCGAGATTTTGGCCCTTGGCGAGCGCGGCGTCAGCGGCATCAGCCGCGGCAAGTGCCTCCTCCGCCTCGATCGCCATGAAGGCGTTGACGCGCGGTTGCCATTGCGCGATGCGGTCGAGGCAGGATTGCGTCACTTCGCGCGAGGACAACTTCTTGCCGGCGATCGCCTTGGCGACCGCGACCGCTGACATCAAGGCCGGTTCGCCGCTCATTTCGACACCTTCGCGTTCTGCACCAGCAGGAAGCTCGCGGGCTCAAGATCCATCGGCAGCGTGCCGGCAATGGGCGCAAACCCGTCAAAGGCCGGGCCGATGGAACTGGCGATGCGGGCGGACACTTCCGCATCCTGCGGCACGCCGGCGACGTCGGTCATTACCTTGACCTGCTTGGGATCGGGTCTTGTCATGCAGCGGTTACTCCCATGTCACTTTTCTTGGCATTTTCTTTGGCCGGTGCGCGACTGTGCCCGGAGCCGGGTATGGCCATGTAGCACGCCGCCTGATGGCCCATTGTATCGACATCGCTGAGTTTTGGCGTCGCATTTGCGCAGAGCGGCTCCGCAAACGGGCAACGGGTGTGAAACCGGCACCCCGACGGCGGGTCGATCGGATTGGGCGGATCGCCGGAGATCGGCGGCGTCTCGGTGCGGTTATCGGGGTCGGACGACGGCATCGCCGCCAGGAGCGCCCGCGTGTAGGGATGTGCCGGCGCATCCCAGACCTTGTCGACCGGGCCGAGTTCGACCACCTCGCCGAGATACATCACCAGCACGCGATCCGAGATGTAGCGCACCACGTTGAGATCGTGGCTGATGAAAAGATAGGTCAGACCGAATTCGCGCTTGAGGTCCGCCAACAGGTTCAGCACCTGGGCTTCGACCGATTTGTCGAGCGCAGACACCGCTTCATCAAGAATCACCAGCCGCGGCGACAACGCCAGCGCACGCGCGATATTGACGCGCTGGCGCTGGCCGCCGGAAATTTCGTGCGGGTAGCGGTTGGCGAAAGTTTCGGGACGCAAGCCAACTTTGCCGAGCAGCTCGCGCGCCAGCGTGCGCGCGGCAGCGTCGGCCATGCCGTGCACCTTGGGGCCGAAGGCGATCGATTCCTCGATGGTCAGGCGCGGATTGAGCGAGGCGTAGCTGTCCTGAAACACCATCTGCATGCCGCGACGCAATTCGCGCAGGGACAACGCGCGGCCGACCTGCATGCCGTCATAGACGATGTCGCCGGCATCGCGCTTCATCAGGTGCATCAGAAGCCGTGCCGTGGTCGACTTGCCGCAGCCGGATTCGCCGACGATGCCGACCGTTTCGCCCTTGGCGATCGAGAACGACACATCATCGACCGCACGCACCGTTTTACGAGGGCTGAACAGGTCGCCGCGCACCGGGAAATGTTTGGTCAGGCCGGTGACCTGCAGCAGCGGTTGCGCCGCCCCGCCGATGTCCTCGACCTGTTCCAGCAATTCGACTGAGGTGGACGTCTCACCCATGCGTCAGTTCCTGATGTCCATGGCGCTGCGCATGCCGTCGCTCAAAAGATTGAAGCAGATCGACACCGCAAAGATCATCACGCCCGGCAGCGCCGCCACCCAGGGATTGATATAGATCGCGGTGCGCAGCGTGTTCAGCATCAAGCCCCATTCCGGCTCCGGCGGTTTGGTGCCGAGCCCGAGGAATGACAGGCCGGCGGCGAGGATCATCGACACCGAGATCAAGCCTGTTGCGTAGACGAAGATCGGCCCGAGAACGTTTCCGAGCATATGCACGCGCATGATGGTAAAAGGTCCGGCGCCGGAGGCGCGCGCGGCTTCCACAAAATCCATGTTACGCACGCCGGTGGTAACGCTTTCGGCGACGCGGGTGATCTGCGGCACGAACACGATGGTCAGCGAGACGATGGAATTGACGATACCCGCGCCCAGCGCGCCGGAGATCGCGATTGCCAGCAGCACCGACGGGAAAGCGTAGAACACGTCCACCGTACGCATGATGGCAGTGTTGAGCCGGCCGCCGACATAGCCGGCGACGAGACCGAGCGAGGTGCCGATCACGAAGGCGAAAATCACCGGCAGGATGCCGATGATCAGCGACAGCCTTCCGCCATAGATCAGCCGCGCCAGCATGTCGCGGCCGAGCTCGTCGGTGCCGAGCGGATAGTTCGGCGTGCCGATATGGCGAAGCCGGCGGATCATCGAGCCCTGATAGGGATCGGCAAGGCCGAGCCACGGCGCCAGCAGCGCGGAGGCGAAGATCAGCACCAGCACGAAAGCGCAGACCATGCTGACCTTGTCGCGCGCGATGCGGCGGCCGACGGTGGCCCAATAGCCACGCGCCTTGGTCGCGGGCGCGGCTTGCAGGGCGGTATCCGACATCACGGTCATGCGTAGACTCTTTGTTGGAGCATGATCTCCGCGCAAACGCGTTCCGCGTTTGTCGCGAGGGAAAACCGGTGCCCACTTTTCCGGATCATGCTCTAACCCCGCTTGATGCGCGGATCGATCGCGGCCTGCGCGATATCGACCAGCAGATTGAGCGTGACGAAGAACAGCGCCAGCACCAAAATCGTGCCTTGCAGCAGCGGCAGGTCGCGCTGGAAGATCGCGGAATTGAGCAGCAAGCCCGAGCCGGGCCATGAGAATACGGTCTCGATCAGGATCGAGCCGCCAAGCATGTAACCCAATTGCAGGCCCATCACCGCGAGCGCGGTCGGCGCGGCGTTCTTGATGACGTGGCGGAACACGTCGAATTCGCGCAACCCTTTGGCGCGCAACGCTTCGACAAAATCCTGGCTCAGGATATCACCGGTCAGCGCGCGGACCGTGCGGGTGATGATGCCCATCGGGATCACCGAGGTCGTGATCGCCGGCAGGATCAGGTATTTCATGTGCTCCCAGTCCCAGCCCCACGAACCGGAGCCGCCGGGACCGGCGCCGACCGCGGGCAGCCAGTTGAGCTGCACCGAGAAGATGATGACCATCACCATGCCGAGCCAGTAATGCGGCACCGAGACGCCGGCGATCGCGATGGAGGTCGCGACCTTGTCGATCCAGGTGTCGCGGAAATAGCCGGCGATCAGGCCGAACATCAGCCCGAGCGTGAAGCCGATCAGCGCGGCGGCAACCGCAAGCGTGACGGTGTTGCCGACGGCGCGCAGGACTTCCGACAGCACCGGGCGGCCTGTCGCAATCGAGCTGCCGAGATCGCCATGGAGCGCGCGCCATAGCCAGAGGCCGAATTGCACCGGCAGCGGCCGGTCGAAGCCGTAAGCCGTGCGCATTTGCGCCGCGAGTTCCTGCGACGCATCCGCCGGCAGCACCGCGACCAGGGGATCGCCGGGCGTGATGTGCACCAGCAGGAAGCACACCAGCGCGACGCTGATCACGATCGGAATGACGTAGACGATACGCCGGGCAATGTAAGCGAACACGGGTTACCTGACTTGATGCAACACGACGAATGCGCAGGTTACAGTAAAGGACGCACGATGCGAGGGTTCCCTCCCCCCTTGCGGGGGGGGGGGGTAGGGAGGGGTGGCCGCACCGGGACTGCCCGTGTGGACCCCTTCCCCCAACCTCGAGAGCGAGCTTCGCTCGCCTCGGACCCCGCAAGGGGAGGGGAGCCTGACCAGTGTGCTCTCACCTCACGGCGCCATCGACACCGGCGAGAAGTCGACGAACCAGCTCTTCGGCTGCACGAAGCCTTTCACCTTCGGGCTCATGGCCCGAGGCGAGACGTCGTGGGCGACGTAGAGGAACGCCGCATCGTCCACCGAGGCCGCGTGCAGTTCAGCCAGCGCCGCGTCACGCGCGGCGGGGTCGAAGGTCTGGCGCGCCTTGGTCACCAGTTCGTCGAACTTGGGATTGTTGATGTAGCCCCAATTGTTCGAGACGGGAGGTGCCATCGACGATTGCAGGAAGCGCACCAGAGCGAAGAACGGATCCATCGCCGCGTAGGTGACGTTGGTGGCGTTGGCGCCGTTGGCGGTCGGATCCTTGGCGCCGCGGCGCCAGTTGGTGAACAGCGTGTTCCATTCGATGACGTCGAGCTGAACGTCGAAATAGCATTCCGCCAATGCCTGCTGCAGATATTCGTTCATCGGCAGAGGCTGCATCTGGCCCGAGCCTGACGCGGAGGTCTGGGTCTTCACCGTCAGCTTCTTGTTCGGGCCGTAGCCCGCCTCTTGCATCAGCTTCTGAGCGGCCTTCAGGTCATATTTGATCTCGAAGGTCGGCTTTCCGCGCCAGGGATGGCCGGGCTCGAACGTGCCGGTCGCCGGCACCATCAGGCCGGCAAGCAGGCCTTCCTTGAGCCCTTCGCGGTCGACGCAGAGATTGGCGGCCTTGCGGACGCGGATGTCGTTCCAGGGCGAGCCCTCGATGCGCGAGAACTGCCACGGCCAGACGTGCGGCGATTCATTGGCCTGGAGCTGGAAGCCCCGCTGCTTGATTTCCCTGACCGCGTCGGGTGCGGGCGCCTCGACCCAGTCGACCTGGCCGGACAGCAAGGCCGCGGTGCGGGCATTGGCCTCCGGCATCGGCAGCAGCACCATCCGATCGACCTTGGGCACGCGGCCCTTGTCCCAATAGCCTTCGTTCTTGACGAGTTCGAGCCGCTCGCGCGGCGTGAACTTCGACATCTTCCAAGGGCCGGTGCCCGAGGCGTCCCTGGCGAACGCCGCCCAGGCGGCCTGCGATTTCGCCTTGGCGTCGGCGCCTTCAGCCTTGTCATAGAAGGCCTGCCACTTGGCAGGGCTCGCCATGAACAGGTTGGTCAGATTGATCGGAAGAAAGCTGTCCGGCTCCTTGGTGGTCAATTCCACCGTCATGTCGTCGATCTTGCGTGCGGAGGCCAGCGTCGGCATGCGCGAGGCAGTGACGCCGACCTGGCTGGCGTCAAAATGCGGCGCATCCTGCTTCAGCACCTTCTCGACGTTCCAAACCACGGCGTCGGCATTGAAGTTGCTGCCGTCATGGAATTTGACGCCGGGGCGCAGCTTGAAGGTCCACTTCTTCTTGTCGGCCTCGTCCACCTTCCATTCGGTCGCGAGGCCCGGAATCATGACGCTTGCCTTGTCGCGGGATGAGAGGTCCCACATCGTCAGGCCGTCATACATCGTCAGCCCGGTGAAGCGGTTGCCCTCAAAACCCTGATCGGGCTGGCCGAGGGTGCGTGGAATATCGGCAGCCGTCATGCCGATCCGCAGCACCGTTTCGGCGCTTGCGAGTTGTGGCAACCCGACCACCAGCGCCGTTGCCAGCAGCCACGCGGTGGCCGTCTTCTTCGATTTGTCGTTACGCATATGCAGCAATCCTCTTTTCAACGCCTGGTGACTAATTCTTATGCAGCCGTATGCAACGCCTGTGCCAAACGGCATGCTTCCCTTCGGGCTATGCGTTTGACCGCACAACTCCTTGTGAAGCGCGCATGCAAGTCAAGTCCAATGCCTAAGCTGGCACCAAGCTTGCATTTTTAGCTCCAAACCCTGCCCGATGGAGCCTAATTCATGCGCACCCGAAATTCGATGCTTCTTGCTGCCGCAACTCTGGCCGTAGGCTTGGCTCTTGGCATCTCCGCGATTTCGGCGCAGGCCGAGACCGTTGTGCGCTACGGCATTTCGATGGCGGACATCCCGCTGACGACCGGCCAGCCCGATCGCGGCGCCGGCGCCTATCAGTTTTCTGCCTATACGATCTACGATCCGCTGGTCGCGTGGGAGATGGACGTCGCCGACCGGCCCGGCAAACTGGTGCCGGGGCTCGCGACCGAATGGAAGGTTGACGAGCAAGACAAGAAGAAATGGCGCTTTTCGCTTCGCAAGGGCGTCAAGTTTCACGACGGCAGCGAGTTCAATGCCGACGCGGTGATCTGGAATCTCGACAAGGTGCTCAACGACAAGGCACCGCAGTTCGACAAGCGGCAGAGCGCGCAGGTGAAGACCCGCCTGCCCTCGGTCGCGAGCTACGCCAAGATCGACGACGCCACCATCGAGATCACGACCAAGGCGGTCGACTCCTTCTTTCCGTATCAGATGCTGTGGTTTCTGGTTTCCAGCCCGGCGCAATATGAAAAGCTTGGCAAGGATTGGGACAAGTTCGCCAGCCAGCCCTCCGGCACCGGGCCGTTCAAACTGACAAAACTCGTGCCGCGCGAACTCGCCGAGCTGACCGGGAATGCCGACTATTGGGACAAGAAGCGGCTTCCGAAGGCCGACAAGATCGTGCTGATCCCGATGCCGGAAGCGCTGACGCGCACCAACGCGCTATTGGCCGGCCAGGTCGACTTGATCGAGACCCCGGCGCCGGACGCGGTGCCGCAGCTCAAATCCGCCGGCATGAAGATCGTCGACAACGTCACGCCGCATGTCTGGAATTATCATTTGAGCGTGTTGCCCGGCTCGCCCTGGACCGACATCCGCCTGCGCAAGGCGCTCAACCTCGCGATCGACCGCGAGGCGGTGGTCGGGCTGATGAACGGTCTGGCGAAACCCGCCAAGGGCCAGGTCGACCCGTCGAGCCCGTGGTTCGGCAAGCCGTCCTTCGAGCTCAAATATGATGTCGCGGCGGCGAAGAAGCTGGTGCAGCAGGCCGGCTATTCGAAGGAGAAGCCGCTGAAGACCACCTTCGTCATCGCGCAGGGCGGTACCGGACAGATGCTGTCGCTGCCGATGAACGAATTCCTGCAGCAAAGTTTCAAGGAGATTGGCATCGAGATCGACTTCAAGGTGGTCGAGCTCGAGACGCTATACACGGCCTGGCGCAAGGGCGCGGCCGACGAGATGAACGCCGGCATCACCTCCAACAACATCGCCTATGTCACGTCAGACCCGCTCTACGCCATCGTCCGCTTCTTCCACTCCGGCCAGATCGCGCCGGTTGGCGTCAACTGGGGCGGCTACAGAAATGCGAAGGTCGATGCACTGATCGACGAAGCCAAGCAGACTTTTGATGTCGCCAAACAGGACGAGCTGCTGGCGCAGGCGCACGCGCAGATCGTCGACGACGCCACGCTGGTATGGGTCGTGCACGACACCAACCCGCATGCGCTGTCGCCGAAGGTGAAGAAATTCGTGCAGGCGCAGCACTGGTTCCAGGATCTGACGCAAATCGGGCTGGAGTAATCTTGTCGTTCCTGCGAACGCAGGGACCCATAACCACAGGACTTAGTTGGAGAGAAGCAAACGAGCTGCAGCGCAAAATAGCTACATCACGCGGTGTGGGCTCCTGCGTTCGCAGGGACGACAGATGAACGCTCTGCAGGATTGTATCGCTTCGCTCCACCATCCTACACTCTTCCGCGCGTCACTTCGTCAGCAGCGCGAAGGCGCCGTTCCAGTCTTCCGGTGGCGGATTTTCGAGATAGCCGCGGATGCGCGCTTCGTAGAGATTGTAGAGCAGCTCCAGCGCGTTTGCCTCGTCGGTCTTGCGGCCGCGGGCTATGACCGCCAGCGCGCCGTCCCAGTCGCGGTTGCGATAGCAGGCGAGCATCTCGATCGTCAGGTTGCGCAGGCGCTGGAAGCGGCCGGACTGCGCGGTGTCCTCGCGGCCAGCGATGGCGTAGATCACCTCCGGCTCCTTCTTGCCTTTCACCATGATGAAGTCGAGCTCGAGAATGGCGAACTTGTCCTTGACCGCGAGCGCGGTCTTGGAGCCGACAATGATAGGAAAACCATATTCCTTCGACTGCCCTTCGAGGCGCGAGGCGAGATTGACGCTGTCGCCGAACACCGAATAATCGAAGCGCTGGTCGGAACCCATGTTCCCGACCACGCAGACGCCGGTATTGAGCCCGATGCCGGCATTGAGCGGGATGAACGGACGTCCCTCTTGCTTGGCCTCCTGCTCGCGCGCCTGGTTGAGCTCGTCGACGCGGTCCAGCATGTCGAGCGCGGCTTCGCAGGCATTGAGCTCGTGGTCCTTGTCATCCAGCGGCGCATTCCAGAACGCCATGATGGCGTCGCCCATGTATTTGTCGATGGTGCCCTTGCGGTCGAGGATGGCGTTGGTCAACGGCGTCAGGAAACGGTTCATCAGCGCCGTGAGGCCCTGCGGGTCGTTCTTGTAGGTCTCCGAGATCGAGGTGAAGCCGCGCATGTCGGAGAACATGATGGTCATCTCGCGCTCCTCGCCGCCAAGCACCAGCTTTTCCGGCGACTGCGCGAGCTGTTCGACCAAGGCCGGCGACAGATACTGGCCGAAGGCGGAGCGGATTTGCCGCCGCTGCGCCTGCTCGCGCACGAAGCTCGCAAAGATCAGCGTCAGATAGATCGACGTGGTCGACATCAGGGGATAGGTGAAATCGATCAGCAGCCGATGCTGCGCGTAGAAATACACCGACGTTCCGATCAGGGCGGTGGCAAACGCCGCACCGAGGGCAACCAGCGTGACCGGTCCGAACAGCGGCGCAAACGCGATCACCAGAAGCCCGAACAGAAGCGCGGTCGCGAACTCGACGGCGATGCCGTAGATCGGCGTCGAGATCACCTCGCCGGTCAAGGTGGTCTCGAGCACCTGGGCGTGGATCTCCACACCGGGCATGGCGCGCGATACCGGAGTGGTCTTGATGTCATTGAGGCCGACCGCCGAGGTGCCGATCAGCACCAGCTTGCCCGCAATCATGTCGGGCGCGACATTTTTCTCCAGCACATTGATCGCGGGGACATAGATGGAGGCATCGTTGCGGGCATAATGAACCCAGATCTGGCCATTACGGTCGGTTGGAATCTGAAACCCCTTGACGCCGATGCTTTTGATGCCGGCCTTTTCGGCCTTGATCAGGATCGTGCCCGAACCGCTGGCGACCCGCAGCATCTCGAACGTGAGCGACGGCAAGGTCTGGCCCTGCGCCTGCATGATCATCGGCACTCGCCGGATGATGCCGTCGCGTTCGGGCTTGATCGTGAACAGGCCCCGCCCGGCGGCGGCGTGCTCCAGCACCGGCACGTTGCGCAACAGGCCGGGGAAATCGAACATGAAGCGCTGCGGCTCCTCGCCCAACATCGCAAGCCCCGTGACCGGCAGCGTCTTGTCGAGCGCCGTGACTTCCTCCGGCAGGCCGGATTCGCCGAGCACGACGCGAGAAGCCTTGATGGCGTCGGCAAAGACCTGGTCGTTGCTGGGCAGCGCGCGCAGCCTGGCGCGGGTTTCCTCGTCGAGATTGCGGAAAGTATCTGCCGCCAAGGCAGGGTTGAGACGGTCGGGCTCCGAAAACACCGCGTCGAACGCGATCACGACCGCGCCGAGCTGGGTCAGTTCGTTGATGAGGTCAGCAAGCCGGGTGCGCGGCCACGGCCACTGCCCGAGTTTTTCCTGGCTCTTCTCGTCGATATCGACGATGGTAACCGGCCTTGCCGTTTTCTTGCGCGGGTCGATGCGCTGGAAAGCGTCAAAAGTCCTGATACGAATTTCCTCGACCGGCGCCGGGTCGGCAATGCGCAGCCAGGCAAACCCGATCAGCAGCGCAAGGCACAGCAGCCGGGCGTAGCCGACGCGCCGCTTGAACCACCTCGGTAGAGCGCGGAGCTTCATGGCTTCGATTGTTGGCTAACTGACGGCGCCAGACAAGCCAGAAGATGGCATCGAAATCCCTGAGTTAGCACGGGTGGCGAAGCGCCATATTAGTGATGCGGCGACACGATGAAGTCGCTCGCATGGAGACCCGCGGTGGCAAGCCCCTTCAAGGTGATGGTGTCGCCAGTATCGAGCGTGATCAGCTTGTCATCGCCGCTGGTCGTCACATGGACTGGATTTGCAAGCCACGCAGTGATGTTCTCGGCGTTCACGAACTGGGCGAACGCACGGAGATCGATATGGTCCTCGCCGACCACGAAGTCCATAATCGTATCGGCACTCGGGTCGTCTTCCGGCGTGAAGACAAGCGTATCGGCATACCCGGTCGCAAAAATGACGTCCTTGCCGGACGTGCCGTTCAAGATCACTTCCGGGCCCGTTCCAGCGTGGTTGAAAATGAAATTGACCGTATCGGCGCCGCCAAAACTATCGGCAACCGTGAGCGTGACTATGTCGGTCTGCGGTTCGGCAGCGTCGTGCATGTAGGCGATACCGCTGTCCAGCATCGTGTTGATTTCCTCAAAATCAAGGTCGCTGCCATTTGCCGGCGTCACACTAGTTACCGGGCTGGCACCGGTCGTCGCTGACATCGCAAAGGTGGTGGATCCGGTAGCATCGACATCCGTGACGTAAAGGCCCGAAAAAGTCGTCGTTTCATCAACATCCTCTGTGACGACGCGATCGGTTCCGATCACGGGCGCATCGTTCGCTCCCTCCACTTCCACCGTCAGCGTCGCAGTGCCGGCAGCACCGTGCACATCGATGGTGTGCACCGCGAAGGTATCCGTATAACTGCCTGCCAGCAGCGCATCGATGGCGGCAGCATTGGGCACATAGACGTAGCTGCCGTCGGCGTGCACCGTGAGCCAACCGTAGAGGCCGGCGACCGCGGTGTTCACCGCACTGGATCCGTCGAGCGCAGCATAACGCAGCGAGGCGGTGTCGTCGCTGTCGCGGTCATTGCCATCCAGCGTGCCCGTAAGATCAGCGAAACTGTCACCGGCCGCGGTATCGGTGAGTTTGCCCGCGATTTCCGCAGTCAATGTCGGCGCGTCGTTGGCGCCGTTCACATCGACGGTGAGAATGGCGGTGCTGACGGTGCCGTGCACGTCGGACGTTTGCACCGTAAACATATCGGTATGGCTGCCTTCGTGTAGCGCGTTGATCGCGGCGGCATTGGCAACGTAGGTGTAGGTGCCGTCGACATTCACCGTGAGCGAACCGTAGAGGCCGGCGACCGCGGTGTTCACCGCACTGGATCCGTCGAGCGCAGCATAGCTCAGCGAGGCGGTCTCATCGTGATCGACATCGTGCCCGGTCAGCGTCCCCGCGAGATTGCCAAAACCGTCATTCGCCGCGCTGTCGGTGAGCTCGCCCGCGATCTCGGCGTCCAGCGTCGGCGCGTCATTGGAGCCGGTGATAGTGACGGTGACCGGCGTGGTGACAACGCCGCCATGATGGTCATTGACCTTGGCGGCGTAGGTCAGCGTCAGCGTTTCGCCATAAGCGAGGAAATCGAACTGGCTGTCGGCCACGTCATAGGACCAATTCACCGAACCATTGTTGGTGTTGCCGAGAACCGGTGTCAGCGTCAGGGCGACCCCGATGTCGTCTTGCTGCTGTGCGGTCAGCAGCAGATCGGTGGTGCCGTCCGCAGCCTTGTAGGTGTAGCCGGCGTATGACGCGGATACGTCCGGCCGGTCGCTGAGATCGAGATCGGCAAAGGTGATGCTGCCGCCGGCGTGGTCCATCGTGGCGCTGCCGGTGCCGGCCATTTCGGTAAAGGTGCCGTTGGTAGTGGTAACCACGGGGTCATCATTGGAGCCGTTGACGGTAATGACCACGTCTTTGGTGGTGACGCCGCCGTGGTGGTCGTCAACCTGCACCGTGTAGGTGAGCGTGATGGCCTCGCCGTCAGCGAGATAGTCGAAATAATGATCCGGGGCCGAGAAGGTCCAGTTCTGGGAACCGGTCGCGCCGCCCGTGGAATCGGTCAACGCGCCCAGCCAAAGCCAGCCGAACTGGGTGTTGTAGTCGATTAGATCCGTCTGGGTGCCGGTTGCGACCACATTGGTAATCGTGACGGCATGCGTATCGGTCCAGTCGACATCGGTGAATGTGATCGCGCCGTTGGCGTGATCCGGCGTCGCCGAGCCAGAGGTGTCGGCGATCTCCAAAATTGCTGCGGATTGTGGACTGCTGGCGATGACGGCCGTATCGTTAGCGCCGGTCACGGTCACGGTGAGCGGCGTGTTGATGATCCCGCCGTGACCGTCATTGACGGTCGCGGTGTAGGTCAGCGTCAGGACTTCGCCATCTGCGAGAAAATCGAACGCGCTATCGGCGACGCTGTAGGTCCAGCTCGCCGAACCGTTGTTTGTATTGCCGGCCGCCTGCGCTACCGTCAGCGCCGCATCGACCGCGTCGAGTTGCCCGGCCGTGAGCGTGAGACTGGCGTCGGCTGCGCTCTGATAGGTGTAGGAAGCAAAGGCGGCGCTCGCCACCGGACGATCGGTCAGGTCGACGTCGGTGAAGCTGATGGTGCCCGATACCGTATGAAGCGCCGGGGATCCGGTCGGATTCGGCTGGCTGGGATTCACCAGCTCGGGGAACCCAGCGTTCGTCACCTCGATGGTCGGAATGTCGTTGGTACCGGAGACGGCGACATCCGCGCCGTCGATCGAGACCGTGATCGACGTCGTAATGACGCCGCCATGGCCGTCATCGACCTGGGCGACGTAGTTGAGCACCAGCGTCTCGCCCTTGGCGATAAAATCGAACTTGTTATCCTCGATGCTGTAGGTCCAGCTTGCCGTGCCGTTGTTGCTGTTTCCGGGAGCCTGCACCACGCCGAGCGGCACCTCGACGGCCAGGATCGCCGCCAACTGTTCCGGCGTCAGCGTCGCGGTGATGTCGTTGCCCGCTGCGTCGTAGTAGCGGAACGGATCGGTCGTGGAGATCGCCACGCTGACGACGGGACGGTCGGTCAGGTCGACATCGCCGAAGGTAACGGTGCCGGACACGGTATCGATCGTCGTATTGCCGGTGCCGATCCGCTCCGTAATCTCGCCCCCGATCGCGGAGATCGTCGGCTTGTCGTTGGTGCCGGTGATGACGATCGTAAACGGCACAAACGTCGTCTCGTTGTTCGGCGCAAAATTGTTGTCGACCCGCGCCATGTAGGTCAGCTTCAGCGTCTCGCCGGTGGCGAGGAAGTCGAACGCGCCGTCGGCGATGTTGTAGGTCCAGGTCGCCGTACCGATGTTCTTGCCGTTGGGATCCTGCACCACGGACAGCGGCACTTCGACCGCCTTGATCGCAGCCAGTTGCTGCGCCGTCAGCGTGGTGGTGACATCGGCGCCCTGCGCGTCCTGATAGACGAAGGAAGAAAACTGCGTACTGACGCTCGGAGTGTCGCCGACGTTGACGTCGATATAGTTGACGATACCCGAGATGCTGTCGAGCGCGGAGCTCGCGGTCACATCGATTCGTTCGGTAGCCGCGCCGCCGAACGCCTCGGCCCGCGGCGGCCCCGGAATATGTACGAGCCTGGGGGGCGGCCCCGGATCCACGGGGGGAGTAGCCCCGCTCGGGATGTTGAGTAGCTGAAGCGTCACGGGAATGAACTCCCCGCCGGTCAGCTTGACGAACAATGTTTCCGGAACGATCGAATCGGTAAAATTGGTAGTGAGCTTGGTGTTCGGATTGTTCAGGTCGGTGAACTTCAGCGAGAACACGTCGCTGATGATCTTCTGCGCGTCGGGCGATAGCTGCACCGACGATTGAAAGCTGACCGTGCCCTGGCCGCTGACAATCGTCTGCGTGCCGGCCCGGTTGACGGTCGCGATCGGCGTCAGCGTGGTCTTGTCGAACAGGATGTAGGAGCCGGTGGTGCCGTCGGGCTCGACCAGCACCTGGAATTTCGCCGGCGGCGCGATACCCGAGCCGGGCACTTCGAAGTCGATCTCGACCAGCACAGCGGTGCCGCGGATGCCCATGGTCGCGACCGGGGTGTCGACCTTCATGTCGCCTTTCTTGGCGGTGGCGCCGGCGACGAACGAGATCGTGCCCTGCACCAGGCTAAGCAGCGATTTGTTGTCCGACCCGTTGGGGTCGTAGACCATTTCGTTCAGCACCATCCTGGCATTCGATGCGAGACCGAACACGCTGCCGTCGATGAAGGTGATACCAAGTGTCGAATCGGAGCCGGACTGGACGACGTCGCCTTTATGGACGGTTTCGCCCTGGTTCAGGATAATCGAGACGCCGTTGCGGATCGCGGTCGCATTGCCCGTCAGCTTGGTGACATGCCCGATCACAGGTGGCGCGACGCTGGCGCTGCCGTCAGCTTGCGCGAACTTGGTGTGCCCGCTCAGCGCGTTGACGATGTCGCCGGTAAGATGGGCGCCATCGGGCGAGGCCAGCGCAGCGCGCTTCTCGCCCTTGAAGTAATCGCGCAGCACGAGCTCGCGGTCGCCGCTGCTGAGGATCAGATCGATGCCCGATCGCTTGAAGTCGCCGCTGAAGAGCAGATCAGCATCAGAAATAATTATGGCGTCGGACGGTGCATGTGTCGAAACTTTGTCGACATTGAACTTGCCGGAAGACGGAAGATGGCCGTGCGATGACAGCAGAGACCCAGAGCCAATATCCGCGCCGGAAAAAGGGTCGAGGGCGCCCGATCCGAATTTGCCGGCGTAGTTCAATGGAACACCAATCTAAATGGTTAAGAAGTATGAAATTTCCCTGCGGGGTTTTCATACCACGCAGGTAAGGAACACAAAAGCAGGCATGCCGCGAATACCCTCGATATGGGGTATGTCGGCAACAGGACCGAAAAGGTCCGGAAAAAGTGTCCGGCGAAAGTGTGGCAAGGAAAAGGCCGGAACTTACTCGGGCTGATCGAAAAATGGGCACGGCCTGCCACGGCATAAAGATAAGCAGTCATAATCATTTATCTCTGCCGCAGCGCAGCGAATGCCGCTTCCTAGTCACCTTAAGACTGATCACCTCGCGGATCCATTCGAAGCCGTCATCGCCTTCAAGGCGTCCGGGACAGGTTGCAATCGTGCACCGAGCGATCCCGTGGGTAAGGTTAATTCGGTGAGCTGTGACCCTTCCGCAACCGTAAACTTTTGCGCCGTGTCCGCCTCCTGTCTCGGATAGCCAAGCGGCCCCGATGAGCGCCGATCTGAGTGGATCGATAAAATCCTCTGCAAACCGGCAAGGCCGCGTTCACGCTCCTTCGCAAACTTCCGATAGGCCTCCCCTCGTTTTAAACGGATCAAAAGCGCCGTTGCCCATCCTGCCCGTTCTGAAATGATCCGGGTACGAGCAGGCAGAGCAAGCCCGCCGATGCCCGGACAAGGGGTGTCAGATGGGGTTGTCAGTCTACGCGCGCGCATGGCGCGCGGGCATCGTCGCGTGCGGCCTGGCCTGGTTCGGGCCTGTCGACCTGCGCGCGGAGACGGGCGAGCCATCCGCGCCGGTGGAGATGATCCAGCGGTCGGCCGAGCCGTTCGGACTTGCCGCATCTTCCCTCACCAGCGGCGGACTGCGCGACAAATGGCTTGGCGTGCAGCGCCGGCTCGACGACGAAATGGTGCAGCTTGCGCTCTGCGAAGGTGACCGTGACGGCTGCGTGTCTCCGGCCGCGCTGAAATTCCTCGACATTGTCGACGCCGCGCGCTTGCGCGAAGGCCGCGCGCGGCTCGGCGAAATCAACCGCGCCGTCAATCTCGCCATCCGGCCGATGAGCGATCTCGCCGAGCACGGCCAGATCGACGTCTGGACGCCACCGCTCGCAACGCTCGCGCGCGGCGGCGGCGACTGCGAGGATTATGCGATCGCGAAATTCATGGCCTTGCGCCGCGCCGGCCTCGCGCCCGACGATCTCAGGATCGTGGTACTGCACGATACCATCCGCGGCGAGGACCATGCGGTGGCTGCCGCGCGGCTGGAGGGGCGCTGGTTGACGCTCGATAACCGCCGCATGGCGATGGTCGAGGACGTCGACGTTAGAAACTTTCAGCCGACATTCGTGATCGGTCAGCACGGCGTGATGCGATATGCCGATGCTCCGCTGCTCGCCGACGCCTCGGGCAATAAGCTTGCGGCTCCGCTTGTCTTGAGCTCTCTGGCCGCTCCGCCGACCGGTCATTCGAACGTGCCAATGGAATGACCGCGCGCAATTGTTGCGCGGCGACGGCGGGCAACAATCTGCTTTCCTTATCTGATCTTTCCTGCCTTACGGCCAATGGTGCGCTGCAGCCGGTATGCCAGCTTGCACTCGTTCGGCGAAAGCGCTCGCGCAAAACATGCGAGACAAATTTTCTCTTTTTCGTTTCGCGCATCGCGTTGATTGACGCGATCCTTCTCACCGGCATAGCATTCCATCAGATCCGCTAGAGATCACTGGGAGGGAATGAGATGACACGTTTGCCGCGCGTTGATTCCGATTGCCTTTTATTTCCTGAAATTGCCGTTACTTCCCGTCGGCCGGCGCGCCTTGCGCAGGCCGTGATCGCAATCGGGCTGGGCCTGACGCTGGGCTGCAGCTCCGCCCTTGCGCAGACACCCGCCAAGGGATCGCCCGAGCACATCAAGGCGGTTACCTCGGCGGTCGACGGCGCATCGATCAAGGCCAACACCGCGACCTCGAGCGACTGGCCGACCATCGGCCTCGACTATGCCGAGACGCGCTTTTCCAAGCTCAACCAGATCAACGCCGACAACGTGAAGAAGCTCGGGCTGGTGTGGAGCTATCCGCTGGAATCCTCCCGCGGCGTCGAGGCGACGCCGGTCGTTGTCGACGGCGTCATGTATCAGACCGCGTCCTGGAGCGTGGTGCACGCCATCGATGCCCGCACCGGCAAGCGGCTCTGGACGTACGATCCGAAGGTCGATCGCACAAAGGGCTACAAAGGCTGCTGCGACGTGGTCAATCGCGGCGTCGCGCTCTGGAAAGGCAAGGTGTTCGTCGGCGCCTATGACGGGCGGCTGATCGCGCTCGATGCCGTCACCGGCAAAGTGGTCTGGGAAAAGGACACGCTGATCGACAAGGAGCATTCCTACACCATCACCGGCGCGCCGCGCGTGTTCAACGGCAAGGTCGTGATCGGCAATGGCGGCGCGGAATACGGCGCCCGCGGCTACGTCGCCGCTTACGACGCCGAAACCGGCAATCAGGCCTGGCGCTGGTTCACGGTACCGGGCGATCCGTCAAAACCGTTCGAAGATGAATCAATGGCGGCTGCCGCCAAGACCTGGGACCCCGCCGGTAAATACTGGATCAACGGCGGCGGCGGAACGGCGTGGGATACCATCACCTTCGATCCGGACCTCAACCTCGTCTATATCGGCACCGGCAACGGCTCACCGTGGAATCGGGATGTGCGCAGCCCATCCGGCGGCGACAACCTCTATCTGGCCTCGCTGGTCGCGCTGAACGCCGACACCGGAAAATACGTCTGGCACTATCAGGAGACGCCCGGCGACCACTGGGACTACACCTCCACCCAGCCGATGATCCTCGCCGACCTCACCATCGATGGCACGCCGCGCAAGGTGATCCTGCACGCGCCGAAGAACGGCTTCTTCTTCGTCGTCGACCGCACCAACGGCAAGTTCATCTCGGCCAAGAACTTCGTTGATGTGAACTGGGCGACCGGCTACGACGCCAACGGCCGGCCGATCGAGGTGAAGGAGGCGCGCGGGAGGGAACAGTATGACAGCATCCCGGGCCCGTACGGCGCCCATAACTGGCATCCGATGTCGTTCAATCCGCAGACCGGGCTCGTCTATCTGCCGGCGCAGAACATTCCGGTGAACCTGACGCCGGAAACGGCGTTCAAGCACAACGCGCAGGAGCCCGGCAAATTCGCTTCTGCGGCGGGCTGGAACCTTGGCTTCATGCTCAACGCGACGCCGCCGAAGAGCGCGCCGTTCGGCCGCCTGCTCGCGTGGGATCCGGTGAAGCAGAAGGAAGCCTGGCGCGCGGAATATGTAGCGCCGTGGAACGGCGGCACGCTCACCACCGCGGGCAACCTCGTTTTCCAGGGCACGGCGGACGGCCGCTTCATCGCCTACAACGCCACGACGGGCGAAAAGCTCTGGGAGGCGCCGGTCGGTACCGGCGTGGTTGCGGCCGCCTCGACCTATCTGGTCGACGGCAAGCAGTATGTCTCAATCGCGGTCGGCTGGGGCGGCGTGTTCGGAATTGCCGCCCGCGCCACCGAACTGCAGAGCCCTGGCACGGTCTATACCTTCGCGATCGATGGCAAAGCGCCACCGCCGGCCTTCGTGAAGTACCAGACCGAAGGCCTGCTCGCCGGCGTCAAGTACGATCCGAAGGACGTTCCAGAAGGCACTGCGCTCTATGTCACCGCCTGCGCGCAATGCCACGGCGTGCCCGGCGTCGACAAGGGCGGCAATGTCAGGAACCTCGGCTACGTTTCCAAGGAGACCATCGAGAACCTGAAGAACTTCGTGTTCAAGGGCCCGTTCCACGATCAGGGCATGCCTGACTTCACCGGCAAGCTGACCGAAGCCGACGTGGTGAAGATCCAGGCCTTTATCCAAGGCACCGCGGACGCGATAAGGCCGAAGTGACGACGACAGACCGGGGCGCGCGCCAGCGCGAACCCGGGATCTCGAGATTCTCAGATGCGCAGTTGCGCATCTGAGGTCCGGTTCTTCAGACCATCCGGAATGACGGGATGGATTGCTTTTTCGCTGGGGCTACCTGCTCAGTGCGACCTCCTTGAACGCCGCCACGAGGGCCCGTTCCAACTTTCCCTGCATCCTGGACAGAATGCCGTATGCCTCCGCCCGGGGCATGGTGGGCTTGTAGTGCCGATGCTCAATCAGCGCGGCGAAGATATCGGAAATGGTCAGCACGCGAACGATATCGGGGATACTCTCGGCACAGAGCGCATCCGGATATCCGCTGCCATCGAGATACTCGTGATGATGCCGGACAGCATCCAGGATCTCGGCGGAAATACCTGTCTGGGCTTTGAGAAAATCGTATCCAGCCACCGGATGGCTCTCGATAAGTGCGCGCTCCTCGGCGTCCAGCCGTCCGGGCTTGTCCAGGATCGCCAGCGGGATGGTTGCTTTGCCGATATCATGAAACATGGCGGCAGAGTGCAGCCGCTCAAGATCGGTTCTCCGCAGTCCCAGGCTGAGCCCAAAGTCAATGGCCACGCCGGTTACGAGGAGGCAGTGCTGGTAGGTCCCCTCGTGATGGCGCCGCACCGTCGTGAGCCATTCAGTGAGCCCGCGCTCTGTGATGCGATCGGCGATTTTCTTGCCAGCTTCTTTCGTCCCGATCACATCTATCGGCTCGCCCAACGACGCCGCGGTGAACATCGATCCAATGGCGGCAGCCGCGACCTCAACCGCGTTGTCTTGCTGCGGCGCCCCGGGTGGAGAGGCGCGTTCCGGGTCGGCCGGATCGGCTAATGCAGCGAGCAATTTGGACTGGTTGATTGTGCTCGGTACAACGAGCGTCGCTCCCAGCGCATAGGCCTGCGAGATGCAGACGTGAGATGGTTCTTCGACAAGGAATATACGCTTTGGGACCTTGGCCATGCGGACACTCCTCTTCTTGAGCGCCGCGATGTTTCTGACGACACGTAGATCGGCGCAGACAACCACCGCGTGAGGCGCCTGCGAGAGATTTGCGTCGACGTCGAGCCGTTCCGCTGCTATGCGAACTCTGCGGTCAAGAATGCCGCAAAGGTCGGACAACTTGGCGGCATCATCCGCCAGAACATGCACAAACATCAGGGCCGTCTCCGTTGAGCGACTTACTTGCGCGTCTTCAGGCCCAAAACGAACCCCGATCCTCAGGGGGCTCGTTCAACCATATCAGCGCCTCCCGCAATTCCAGGAACACGACTCGCTCTTTTGCGGTTGATGATACCTCTCCGCCGGAGAGGTAGAGAAGGAAGCCCTTACCCTCGTCATGAAACAGAGCTTCCTTGGCCTCAAAAACTGCGAGGGAGGGGACTTCGATGAAGGAGATCGTTCGCGAAGAGACTAGCTGCATGTGAGATCGCTGGTCATCCAAGGTCCAGCCCTGCAATACTGACTTGATGCGCACCAGCAAGACGATCATTCTTGCCCGAGTGCCCTTTCCCCTTCTCCGTGCGGAATCGAACGCCTGCCTGTGCCCCGTTGACCCAAACCAACTCGCACCGGCGAAACGCCATACCGGTGGAGGACAGAACCAGGAAAAATTCCTGTGTCTTGAGTACGTCGGTAGAGCCCTCCACCTCAAGCTTGGCGCCGCTAGCAGAAACGTCGAGAAGAGTGCAACTTCGTCGCCATGTCCCATCGACACCCATGATGTTAACGAGATGCTTGCATTCAAAGTGAACGCGGGCTGCCTTTCGATTATTCCACCTCATTGCAATCCCCCGGAATAGAGGCACCAAGTTTAACTAAAGCAATTTTGGAGCTCGGAGATGAGCGGCCTCACCACGCGCGGCTTCGATGAGCTGATCGATCCTCGCGGACTGCGCGAGCAAATGTTCTCTGGCCGCCCCACTCCCGATCTGCCTGATGAAAAATTGGATGCACATGTTTGCGAGATCAAGAATGAGGATGGCGCGGCGCAAATCCTCCGTTTGGTGAATTTGCAGACCTTCAATGCTCGACAGCAGCGCGGCGGCGTTGGTCAGAACGTCAAATGGTCTCTCACGCACGGAGCCTGGTCGAGGTTTCCGCTGGTGAGGCTGATGGGACTCTAGGACCGTAGACATTTGAGTGTCGCAATTCGTCTGAAGCGATCAAAAAGTAAAATGAAACCGACATGCCACGCACAAGCATACCACTGGGGCAGCCCAGCCTTGACTAGCTTTGCGCAGGCCATGACAAACCGGAGCTGCGCCGATCCGCTATTGCCCGCGCATGTGTTGAATTCCACGCCATCGTTCTTAATGCGGGGTTATCTATTCGGCAGGATTGGTGGTTTGGCACCGAAAATTCGGCGGAAAAGATGTCGAAATTCGGCAGGCCCGAGGCGAACCGCTGAGGCTGTTGTTTTCCGCCAAGCCAGCTCGACCCGTAATACTCCGGGGGTCAGAAGCTCGATCCGTAATGCTCCGGGGATCAGAAGTTGATCAAAGTCAAACTCCGTTCTGGCGTCAATGATATGCTCATCATGTCGTTACCGGGGACGCCTACTACCTGATGAACAGCGACGCTCTGCCAACACTCGCGCCAAAAGCATTTCGCTTCAGCGACATTGATCAGTTTCGAAGTTCTGTACGAAATCTGGCCGTGGAATTCACCCCGCTTGTGCGGAAAATCTCGGCTGCGCAAATCATCCTGAATCTGCCGGGTTGCGACATCAATTTCACTCGGTCCTTCCCCCGAATTGTGGAAGGCCAACTTGCCCCAAATTGCACCGCCGTCGGATTTTCGATGGACGACGGTGTACCCATTCGCTTCAACGGGGTCGAAAGAGATCGGTCGGCCATTGCGATCGGAAGTAATGGTGCTGCATACACCACGGTCGAACGGGCCGAACGGCAGTACACATCGGTTATCTTCACGCAGGAAATGCAAGATCGTGGATGGCCCCAGGCGGGCCCGAATTGGAAGGTGTTTGAAACGAGCGTATCAGCGCACCATCGGCTCCGCGAGCTGGTGAGGCAGATCTTATCAAACACCTCGGGTTTCGACGCCTCCGAAGTGAGCGAGGTTTCCTCTGCGATGCGTGAGTCGCTGGTTGCCGCCATCGATGCCGCGTTCGCCAATGTTGTCGATGCAAAATGGGCGTCTCGTGCGAACTCCATCAGGCATTTCAAGATTTTTCGAGACATCCAGGCAGTATTGTCCGGTAGCATCGGGCGGCCGGTCTACAGCGGAGAACTTGCGAGACATGTCGGTGTCTCGGTGCGAACTATGCACGATGCGGTTCAGCGATACCAGGGCATGAGCCTCCATCGATATCTACGCATCAGACGGCTATGGCTCGCGCGCCAGCGATTGCTGGCAGGGACGGGCAGCGTCAAGGCGTGCGCACTTGCCTGCGGCTTTTGGCACCTCGGAGATTTCGCCAGGAGCTATCACTTGCAATTTGGCGAGTCGCCCTCAGAAACCCTGCCCAAATCGCTTCAGCGATGAAGCCGGCATGAGGTACTCAGTACCGGCCGCCGCCGGCCCTGAGTGATTCTGCAGCCGCGCGAGCAGAACTGCAGGTCAGGGTGTAGCGCGCCATGCTTCACCGGCAAAAGATAAGGGCTGCGCGATCTTCTCGCGCAGCCCCCTTTCACGTGAAGCCCTGTCGTTAGAGCAAAGCGCCGCTCAGAACATCAGGCCTTCCTTGACCAGCACCCAGCGGCCGTTCTTGATCTGCTGGACCTGGGTAATCGTGTTGGCCAGATGGTCGGTCTTGGAGAACTTGGTCGGCGGCGAGTTGAAAATGTCGCGGAACTGCTCGCCTGACTCCAGCGCGCTCATCATCTTCTGGCCGGTCAGGTCCTTGCCAGCCTTCTCGGCGTAGAACGCAAACGTCATCATGGCGTTGTAGCCGATGATCGCCTGGGTGTTGGCGTCCGAGCCGAACATCTTCTTGTAGTTGGCTAGCCAGTCCTTGACCTTGCCCTTGGCGGTGTCTTCGTACGGAATTTCGAAACCGGAAGCCGCGTAGAGGCCTTCCACCGCGTCCTTGCCGAGCGCCGGCACTTCCAAAACGTTGGTCGGCGTCGCACCGAGGAAGGTGACGTCCCAACCAAGCTTCTTGGCCTCGCCCATCGCGCCGATGGTTTCGCGGATCACCGTGCCGAGCACGACGACATCGCAGCCGTCGGACTTCATCTTGGCGATCTGCGCACTGAAGTCGGAAGCGCCGCGCTTGTAGCTGGTGACAGAGGCCGGCTCCAGCTTCATCGCCTTGACCTGCTGCGTGAAGCCGTCAAGCACGTTCTTCCCGTACTCGTCGTCCTGATGCAGGATACAGGGCTTCTTGAAACCCTTGGTCTCCAGCATGTACTTGACGGCGGCGCGGGTGCTCTCGACGTAAGGCAACAGGTTGTTGAACTTCAGTCTCTCCTGCGGCTTCGCCGGATCGAACTTGAAGGTGAATTCGGCCGCTGTCAGCGGGAAGAGCTGCATGACACCGGCGTCGAACAGGATGTCCTGCGCGGCGAGCACGGTGGGAGATCCCATCGGGCCGACCATGGCGAAGACCTTGTCGCGCTCGACCATCTTCTGCGAGGCCAGCACGGCGCGCTTCGGATCGTAGCCGCTGTCTTCGATGATCAGCTTGATCTTGCGGCCGTGGATGCCGCCGGCAGTATTGATCTCTTCGGCTGCCATCTTCATGCCGTTGGATACCGGCACGCCCCAGACCTTGATCGGACCGGACAGGTCCTGATGGGTACCGATGACGATCTCATTGGCCGAGATGCCTTGATCGGTAACCTTGGTTTGGGCTGCGGCCGGCAATTGGGTCAGCGCAAGGGCGCTCACCGCAAGGCCCAGCACCTTGAACGATTTCGACATTGCAGTCTCCTCTTCCTTGGCCCGTGTTGCGCGAAGGGTGGGCCTTCTCAGTCCTTCGCCGTTTTCAAATACTTGGTTCCAAATGTTCGCCTACGCCACCGCCCGTTCGCGATACATGGCGTCGATCTCGGCGGCGTAGCGCTTGTTCACGAAGCTGCGCTTCAGCTTCATGGTCGGCGTCAGCTCCTCGTCCTCGGGAGTCAACTGACGCTCGATGAGGTAGAACTTCTTGATGGTTTCGACGCGCGCGAAGTTGGCGTTGACCGCCTCGATCTCGCGCTGGATCAAGTCCTGGATCTCCTGCGCACGGCACAGGCTGGCATAATTGGTGAAGGGAATATTGTGGTCCTGCGCGTATTTCTCGACATTCTCCTGGTCGATCATGACGAGGCAGGTCAAATACGGCCGCTTGTCGCCGATCACCACGGCATCCGAGACATAGGGCGAGAATTTTAGCTGGTTCTCGATCTCCGACGGCGTGATGTTCTTGCCGCCCGAGGTGATGATGATGTCCTTCATCCGATCAGTGATCTTGACGAAGCCTTCATTGTCGATCGAGCCGACGTCGCCGGTGTGCAGCCATCCCTTGGCGTCGATGGTCTCGGCGGTCTTCTCCGGCTGGTTCAGATAGCCCATGAACAGGAAGTCGCCACGGATCAGGATTTCGCCCTGCGGCGATATCGCAACCTCGCCCCACGGCGCGGCCTTGCCGACCGACCCGAGCTTGATGCGATCGGGCGGCATGATGGTCGCGACGCCGCAATTCTCGGTCTGGCCGTAGACCTCGCGCATGTCGAGGCCGAGCGCGAGATACCAGCGGATCAGGTCCGGCGCGATCGGGGCCGCGCCGGTAAAGGCCAGCCGGCACCGGTCGAGCCCGAGCATGCGGCGGATGTTGCGGAACACCAGCCAATAGGCGGCGCGGTTGGCCAGCCGCAAGGACAGTGGCGGCGTATCGCCCTGCAGCTTGTACTCGGTCATCCGATTGCCGATGGCGAGCGCGTTGCGGTACATCCAGTTCTGGAACGTGGTCGCATCCTTCAGCGCGATCGTGATTCCGGAATAGAACTTTTCCCAAATTCTCGGCACCGCGAGGAAGGCGGTCGGCTGCACCTCGCGCAGATTGTCCGGCACGGTCTCCGGGCTCTCGGCGAAATTCATCACCGATCCCAGCGCCAGCGAGACGTAATAGCCGCCGATCCGCTCGGCGACGTGGCAGAGCGGCAGGAACACCAGCCGTTCCTCGTTGTCGGTCGACGGAAACAGGTCATTGGCGTGGCGCATCTGGTGCGTCACGCTGCGGTTGGAATGCATGGCGCCCTTGGGTGGGCCGGTGGTGCCCGAGGTGTAGACCAGGATGGCGAGATCGCCTGCGCTGCGGCTTCCGATCATCTCGTCCCACAGCCCCTCGTTGCCCAGCGCATGGTTGCGACCGAGCGCCATGAACTCGGCCAGCGACAACACCATAGGGTCGCTGAAACCGGTCAGGCCTTCCATGTCGAACACGACGATCTTCTGCAGCGTCGGGCAACGCGAACGGCAGGCGAGTATCTTGTCGAGCTGTTCCTCGTCCTCGGCGAAGATCACCTTGGTCGAAGAATCGTTGATCAAATATTCAACCTGCGACGAGGAGTCGGTCGGGTAGATGCCGGATGAAACGCCGCCGGCGCAGAGGATGCCCATGTCGGCATAGACCCATTCCGGCACGGCGTTGGCGATGATCGAGGCGACGTCCCCGGGCCGGAACCCGCTGGCATGCAGACCATAGGCCACGTCCTTGGATATCTGCAGCCATTCGCGCCAACTGGTCGGCTGCCAGATGCCGAACTTCTTTTCGCGGATCGCCGGCCGGTCGCCGCGTGTTTCCACGGACAGCAAGAAGCTCTTCGCGATCGTGTCGGCGACCGTCAGCACTGCCGGTCTGGCCATGCGCATCTCCTCCCTCTGTCGCCTGCCCTCCGGTGCCGGTGTTCGAACCGGTCTTGGTTTTCGAAGCAGGCTCGAATTTAGCTCTAACTCGTTCTTAACGCCATGCTTTTGACTGCGACGGTTAACGCCAGATCTTCTGACGCCAGATCTTCTAACGCCAAGTCTTCTAACGCCAAGTCTTCTAACGCCACGTCTTCTTCTTTTTCCAGCGCCGCTCGCCGCGGGCGCCCTCTTCCTTGGCACCGAGATAGAATTCCTGGATGTCCTTTGAACTCATCAGCCGCTCACAGGTGTCGTTCATCACGACTCGGCCGATTTCCAGCACGTAGCCGTAATGCGCGGTCTCCAGCGCTACCTTGGCGTTCTGCTCGACCAGCAGGATCGACATGCCCTGCTCCTCGTTGACGCGCTTGATGATGGTGAAGATCTCTTTCACCAAGATCGGCGACAGCCCGAGCGAGGGCTCGTCCAAAAGTAGTAGGGTCGGACGGTTCATCAGCGCCCGCCCGATCGCCAGCATCTGCTGCTCGCCGCCGGAAAGTTGCCCGGCCGGCTGGTTGATGCGTTCCCTCAGCCGCGGGAAATAGCCGTAGACGCGATCGAGATCCTCGGCGACGCCGGCCCGATCCTTGCGCGGATAGGCGCCCATCATCAGATTTTCGCGTACCGAGAGGAATGGAAACACCTCGCGCCCCTCCGGCACGTGGCTCAAGCCCAGCCGGACGATCTTGTCGGCTTCCATGCGCTGGATCGGCTTGCCCAGAAACTCGATCGAGCCTTTTTGCGGATCGAGAATGCCGGAGATGGTCTTGAGCACCGTGGTCTTGCCGGCGCCGTTGGCGCCGAGCAGGGTGACGATGCGGCCGCGCGGCACCTCGAGGCTGATGCCGCGGATGGCCATGATCGGCCCGTAATAGCTCTCGATATTGCTGAGCTTGAGAATGATGTCGGAAGCGCTCATGGCATCATCCTCATGCGCCGAGATAGGCGGCGACGACGTCGGGATGGCGCTGCACCTCGGACGGCGAGCCCATTGCCAGCACGCGGCCGTAGTTAAGCGCAATCACACGGTCGGAGACGCGGTTGACCAGAGTCATGTCGTGCTCGACCATCAAGACGGTGATGCCAAGCTCGGTCTTCATGTCGCGGATCCAGAACGACATGTCCTCGGTCTCCTCGACATTGAGCCCGGAGGACGGCTCGTCCAGCAGGATCAGCTTCGGCTCGGAGCACAGCGCGCGCGCCAGCTCGATCACCTTGCGGACCCCGTAAGGCAGCCCCGAGATCAGCTTGTCGCGATAGGCTTCGAGATCGAGGAATTCGATCACCTGCTCGACGCGGCGGCGATGCATCTTTTCGCCGGCGCGCACGCTCGGCAGGAACAACAGTTCCTGCCAGAGCCGCGTGGTGGAGTGGCGGTGCCGGCCGACCAGGAGATTGCTCAGCATGGTCGCATTCTCGAACAATTCGATGTTCTGGAAGGTGCGGGCGATGCCGAGGCCTGCGATATCGTAGGCCGGCTGATTGGTAATATCCTGGTCCTCGAAGAAGATCCTGCCCGAGGTCGGTGGATAAATCCGCGAGATCAGGTTGAAGATTGAACTCTTGCCGGCGCCGTTCGGGCCGATGATCGAGAGTATCTCGCCCTTCTCCACAGCGAAGCTGACGGAATCGACAGCTTTGAGGCCGCCGAAGTGCAGAGAGAGATTTTCGGCACGGAAATAGCTCATCGGTTCCGCTCCGATTTCACGTAGATCTTCTGGCGTTTGAAGGTAGCGCGCTTGTAGAGCGGGAAGAGCTGGAAGAAGAGTTTTATCTTCAGCCAGCGGCCGTAGAGACCGAGCGGCTCGAACAGCACGAACAGCACGATGATCACCCCGTAGATGGCGCCCTTCAAGCCATTGGCGGACGCAATGGCGGCGACATTGTCGTTAATTTTGCCCGCCGCAATGCTGTCGGTGCCAAAGGTCGCTGCGATGCCGGCGATGATGCCGGGCAGGTCGTCCTTCAGGTACGTCAGGAACGGATCGATCATGACCAGAAAGATTGCACCTAGCACCGCGCCGTGCAGGCTGAAGGCGCCGCCGATCAGGATCACGATGATGAACTCGATCGAGAGCTGCAGCGTGAACAT
Organism: Bradyrhizobium sp. AZCC 1721; assembly: GCF_036924715.1. Lineage (NCBI taxonomy): Bacteria > Pseudomonadati > Pseudomonadota > Alphaproteobacteria > Hyphomicrobiales > Nitrobacteraceae > Bradyrhizobium > Bradyrhizobium sp. AZCC 1721. The sequence goes on from NZ_JAZHSB010000001.1 coordinate 6,685,488, forward strand.
TTCCGGCGAGATGAAGGAGAGCTTGTGCGCGAACAGCACGCCGGCGAGGCCTGTGATCGCCGCGCTGATCGCAAACGACTTCACCTTGTAGAGCGACACGTTGACGCCCATGCTGCGCGCCGCGGTTTCGCTGTCGCGTATCGCGACGAAGGCGCGTCCTGTCGGCGAGCGCAGCAGATTGAGCGTGCCGACGATGGTGAGGATCAGTACGGCAAGACAGAGATAGTAGAAGGTCGGGCCGTTTTGCGGCACTGCCTGCCCGAACAGGCTCAGCGTCTTGACCCGCATGCCCTCGTTGCCGTGGGTTACGCTTTCCCAACGCGCCAGCACCTCTTCAACGATGAAGGCGAAGGAAATTGTCGCGATGACGAGATAGATGCCCGTCAGCCGCAGCGCCGGGAATCCGACCAGCGCGCCGACCACGCCGGTCAACAGGCCCCCGGCCAGGAAATAGACCGGAAACGGCACGTTGAACTGCTGCAGATAGGCCGCCGTGTAGGCGCCGATCGCCAGAAAGGCGGCGTGCCCGAGTGAGGCCTGCCCGGTGAAGCCGGTGAGAATCATCAGTCCCACGCCCACCGTCGCATAGATACAGACGAACACCAGTTGGCTGACGAGGTAGCTGGAAAGCACAAACGGCGCGATCAGGAGAAACGCCAGCAGGATACCGTAGGAGACGACGTAGCCGCTGTGCGGAAACAGTTTGATGTCGTCTTCGTAATCCGTCTTGAAGAGAAAACGCATTAGACCTTCTTCCGCATGTGAACACCGAACAGGCCTTCGGGCTTGAGCAGCAGCACCACCAGAAGGACGATGTAGGGAGCGACGTCTTTCCAGCCCTGCGGCAGGTAGAAGCCGGCCATGCTCTCGATCACGCCGATCAGCACGCCTCCGACCACGGCGCCGGGGATCGAGCCGAAACCGCCGAGCACGGCGGCGGGAAATGCTTTCAGACCCAGCACCAGTCCGACATTGGAGTGAATGAAAGTGATCGGCGCCAACAGCACGCCGGCTGCGGTCGCGACCGCCGCAGCGATCGCCCACACGATCGAGACCACGCGCTTGACCGGAATGCCCATGTAGTAGGCAGCCAGCATGTTCTCGGAGCTGGCGCGCATCGCGGTGCCGAGCGTGGTGCGGTTGAAGAACAGGTACAGCAACGCGCAGAGGATGATGGTGGCGGCGATCACCGACAGCTTGTCGTATGCGAGCACCAACGAGCCGATTCGCAGCACACCGTCGCTGAACGGCGTTTCGATCTTGAAATCGTCGGTGCCCCAGATCATGCCGACGATCGAGCGCAGGAAGTATCCGAGCCCGATCGTTGCCATGATAATGGAAAACTGCGGATAACCGAGAATCGGGCGCACGACGACGCGTTCGGCCAACATGCCGAACAGGGCCATGGCGATGACGGCACCGGCGAATCCGAGCCAGTAATTGAGACCAAGCATGCCGATGAATGTGAAGGCGAAGAATCCGCCCAGCATCATCAAATCGCCCTGGGCGAAATTGACGACCTCGGTTGCCTTGTAAATGAGCACGAAACCGAGCGCGATCAGGCCATAGACGCAGCCGAGCGCGATGCCACTCACGAGCTGCTGAACGAAGTCCAGCATCATTTCCCTCCCCGATGCCGGGCGATTCTGTCGATCGCCTCTTTCGCATCTTGTGTCTACACGCTGCCCCGCATCCACGATGCCTGCAGCCGCATATGTCCCGTCGCATTGAGCCCAAAGCGCCGACCGCTGTCAACAAAGCGCTGCGAGCGGCGCCGTTAACAATTGCGGAGAAATGCCGCAGCCCCGGGAAGTTGCGGGGTCGGCGCGATTTGGTCCACCAGATTCACCGCGCCGAAAGTTCTTCGGTTCATGGTCCGCGACGAACAACTGGATCGTTCCGAAATCATGAAAGCGGATGTATCGGCGCTCGAGGTGCGAGGGTTAACGAAGCGTTTTGACCGCCCGGCGGTCGATGCGCTCGATCTCACCGTTCGCACCGGCGAGTTCTATGCCCTGCTCGGCCCCAACGGCGCCGGCAAGACCACGACCTTGCGCATGGTCGCCGGTCTGCTCAAGCCCGACGCCGGCTCTGTATCCATATTGGGCATCGATGCGCTTGCCGATCCCGTCGCCGCCAAGCAGATCATGGCCTGGGTTTCCGACGAGCCGATGATCTACGACAAGCTGACGCCGCTGGAATATCTCGAATTCGTCGCCGGCCTGTGGGGCATCGATCCCGCAACTTCCGAAACTTCCGCTCACCAGCTTCTGGCGTCGCTCGGGCTGGAGCCGCATCTGCACGAACGCTGCGAGGGATTTTCCAAGGGCATGCGGCAGAAGGTGGCGCTCGCCGGCGCACTGGTTCACGATCCCCGGCTGATCATCCTGGACGAGCCGCTGACCGGGCTCGACGCGCTGTCGGCGCGTCACGTCAAGGGATTGCTGCAGGAGCGCGTCCGCTCCGGCTGCACCGTGATCATGACGACGCATATTCTCGAAGTCGCCGAGCGGATGGCCGACCGGATCGGCGTCATCGCCGCGGGACGGCTGGTGGCCGAGGGTACGCTCAGCGAGCTGCGCCAGCAGAATGGCCGCGGCGACACCAGCCTCGAAGACATGTTCATCGCGCTCGTCGACGCCGGGGCGGCAGCCGCATGAGTTCGGCCGCGGCGCTCACCTGGTTTGCCCGGCACGAAATCCGGCTGGCCTGGCGCGAATGGCTGGCCATGATGACCGGCAGCCGGGGAAAGCGAAAGCGCGCGATCATCTTCCTGGTCGTGTTCGCCGCCATCATGCACCTGCCAGCCTATGCGGTGATCGGCCGCTTTGCCGATTTGCAGGCGCCGCTAGGCAAGCCCGAACTGATCGTCATCACCGCGACGATCTTTCTCGCCTGGGCATTGATGCTGTCGCAGGCGATCGAATCCGTGACGCGGGTGTTTTACGCCCGCGCCGATCTCGACCTCCTGATGTCGTCACCGGCCAACCTCGCCAACGTGTTCTCGGTGCGGATCGCGGCGATCGCGCTGTCCGTCATCGGAATGGCGCTGCTGCTGTCGACGCCCTTTGTCGACGTTCTCGTGATCGGCGGCGGCGCGCGCTGGCTCTCGGCGTTCGGCGTCGTCGTCGCCATCGGCCTTTCGGCTGCAGCGGTAGCGATCGCGATCACCGTGCTGCTGTTCAGGCTGATCGGCCCGAGCCGCACCCGCCTCGTCGCACAGATCGTGGCCGCCGTCATCGGCGCCGGCTTCGTCATCGCGCTCCAGGTCGCGGCCATTCTTTCCTACGGTACGTTGTCACGCTTCGCCGTGCTGACCTCCGATGCCGCTTCAGCCTATGCGCCTGATCTCGACAGTCCGCTGTGGTGGCCGGCTCGCGCGGCGATCGGCGACGGCATGGTGCTGTCATGGCTCATGGCCGGCGGGCTCCTGCTGCTCGGCGCGGTGATGGCGGTCTTTTCGCCGCGATTTGCCGATACCGTCGTCCGTGTCGCCGCAACCACGCGCGCTGTCCGTCGCGGGCCGCACGCTACTGCATTTCGCGGCGGCTCGCGGCAACGGGCGCTACGCACCAAGGAGTTCCTGCTGCTGCGGCGCGACCCATGGCTGCTGTCGCAAAGCCTGATGCAACTGCTCTATCTGGTGCCGCCAGCCCTGATGCTGTGGCGAAGCTTTTCCGATAGCTCTGACGCGATCGTGCTGATCACGCCCGTGATCGTGATGGCGGCGGGCCAGCTTGCCGGCGGCCTCGCATGGTTGACGATCTCAGGAGAAGATGCCGCCGACCTGGTCGCAACCGCACCGCTGCCGCCCTCGCGCATGATCCGCGCCAAGGTCGAAGTGGTGCTGATCGCCATCGGCGCCATCTTCACGCCGCTGATCGCAGCCCTTGCGTTTGCTTCCTTGACGCAGGCGATCGTCACCGCGCTCGGCGTCATTATCGCGACCGTCTCCGCCGCCGCGATCCAGCTCTGGTTCCGCGTGCAGGCCAAACGCACCCAGTTCCGCCGCCGCCAGACCTCGTCGCGACTGGCGACCTTCGCGGAAGCCTTCTGCTCGATCGGCTGGGCTGCGACGTCAGCTCTCGCTGCCACCATTCCAGTTGCCGCCGTGATCAGCGGCGCGCTGACCGCCGGTATTCTGGCTGCGACATGGAAGATCAGCCCGCGGCGGGGCTGAGCGACCTCCACCAATGTGCTAGCATCTCAAGGTTGCGTTATATACCGCGGCAAAGTCGACTTATCGGCGAACCAGCTCCATCACAGCCGCCGCAAACGCCTCCGGCGCTTCCTGCGGCAGATTGTGCCCGACGCGCGGCACCACGCGATGGACGCGGCGGCCGGTGAATTTCGGTGCGCTGGCGGTGCCATCGGTTGCGGGGGCCACGCCATCGTCGGCGCCATCCAGCGTGATTGACGGCACGGTGATGGGAGGAAGTGCCGCCAGCCGGCGCTGGATGTCGGCATATTGCGGATCGCCTTCGGCCAGACCGAAGCGGTGGCGATAGCTGTGGATCACCACATCGACGTAATCGGGATTGTCGTGGGCCATTGCAGTCCGCTCGAAGCAGGCATCGTCGAACGACCAGTTCGGCGACCACTGCGTCCACAATATTCGGGCGATCTCGCGCCGGTTGGCGGCAAGGCCGGCGCGGCCGCGCTCGAGCTGGAAGTAATACTGGTACCACAGCGCCACCTCGCGTTCGCCGCGCATCGGCACCATGGCGTTGGCAATATCCTGGATCAGATAGGAATTGACGCAGACGAGCCCGAGGCAACGCTCCGGCCATAGCGCCGCGCCGACGCAGGCCGCGCGGCCACCCCAGTCGTAGCCGGCGAACACCGCGCGCTGGATGCCGAGCGCCTCCATCAGCGCCATCATGTCCGCGCCGACCGCCGCCTGTTCGCCCGAGCGCGGCGTTGCGGCATCGCGAAACCGGGTCGGACCATAGCCGCGCAGATAGGGAGCGATGACACGGCAGCCCTGGGCAGCCAGCTGCGGCGCGACGTCGACATAGGAATGAATGTCGTAGGGAAAGCCATGCATCAGCATCACGGCGGGGCCATCCGCCGGGCCCGCCTCGTAATAGGCGATGCTGAGCGGGCCGGCATCGACCTGCCGCAGCGGCTCCAGCCGCTTCGATGACGGGGCACGCGAGGCCGGGGCGGCGGGTTCTTCAGTCACGGCGAACTCCCAGGTTGTTTCTTACAATATGTCATAGCCCGGCCCCGATGAAGCAAATCCGGCGCGCTGCCGTGCGCGAATGCCATGACCTCTCCCGAATTCGGCGATACAGTGTCGCTCACGGCCTTCACCGCTGACGGGTCATGCCATGTTGCGATCCCTTGCTGTCGCCCTCGCCTTCCTCGGTTCGCTGATCGTCCCGGCGGCCGCCCAACAGCAGCCTTTACGCAGCGAATGCCTCGCGATGGCTAATGCGCCGCCACGCGCCGTTCCGGTCAGCCTGCGCCGCACCGCCGCCAAGGTGGAAGAGGTCGCGATTACCTATGTCGGACATTCCACCTACTACATCGACACGCCCGACGGCGTGCGGATCGCGACCGACTTCAACGGCGCCTACCGGACCGGCCGCCTGCCTGATGTCGTTACCATGAACCGCGCGCACTCGACGCATTACACGTTGTTCCCTGACCCGAAGATTGCGCACGTGTTGCATGGCTGGGGCGAGAATGGACAGGCGGCGCATATCTCAACGCGCGTCGGCGACGTCCATATCCGCAACGTGCCGACCGACATCCGCCGCTACTATGGCGAGGGCTCCAGCGGCGGCATGATCAAGGACGGCAACTCGATCTTCATCTTCGAAGTCGCCGGCCTCTGCATCGGCCATCTCGGACATCTGCACCACAAACTCGACGAGACGCATTTTGCGGCGATCGGCCGGCTCGACATCGTGATGGTGCCGATCGACGGCACCTATACGATGTCGCTCGACGGCGTTTCCGAGATCACCCGGCGGCTGCGTTCCTCCATCGTGCTGCCGATGCATCGCTTCGCCACTCCGCTCGACGAATTCATGCGTCTGATCGGGCAGCAATTCCAGATCGATCAGCGGAGCGAGCGAACCTTGAAGATTTCGCGCGACACGCTGCCGGGCACGCCGACGGTGATCATTCTGGAGGGCGTGTAGGCGCATCGCTAGTAACGCCGTCATTGCAAGCCAACCGGGCGCGCATTCGCGCGATCCGTTGGCACGCAACGACGGGCAACAACAATCAAGGGAGCGACGTCCATGGCCAGCACTGCACCCGCCTCCAGGAGCGGGCTCTATGCCGATCCGCGCGAAGACTGGCTGGCGCAGCACACCGAAGAGATCATCGATCCCGCCCTCCCGATCGTCGACCCGCATCACCATCTCTGGGACCGCGGCGGCCTGCGCTACATGATCGAGGAAATGGCTACAGACATTGCCTCCGGTCATAACATTATCGCGACCGTCTATGTCGATTGCCGCTCGATGTACCGCGCGCAGGGGCCGGAAGCGTTTCGCCCGGTCGGCGAAGTCGAGTTCGCCAATGGCGTTGCGGCGATGGCGGCGAGCGGCGGCTATGGCAAGGCCGCGATCTGTGCCGGCATCGTCAGCCACGTCAACCTGCTGCTCGGCGAAGGCGCAAGAGCCGTGCTGGAAGCGGAGATCGCTGCCGGCAACGGCCGCTTCCGCGGCATCCGGCACTCCTCGGCCTGGGATGCCGATCCCAATGTCGCCGGCATGTATGCGACGCGGCCGCAAGGGTTGTTGCTCGACAGCACGTTTCGCAGGGGCTTTGCCTGCCTCGCGCCATTGGGCCTGAGCTTCGACGCCTGGCTGTTTCATCCGCAGATCGGCGAACTCACCGATCTCGCCCGAGCTTTCCCTGACACCAAAATCGTGCTCGATCATTGCGGCGGTCCGGTCGGCATCGGCCGCTTTGCCGGCCGGCGCGAGGAGGTGTTCTCGGAATGGAAGGCCTCGATCCAGGAAATCGCGCGATGCCCGAACGTCGTGGTGAAGCTCGGCGGGCTCGCGATGTGCCTGCTCGGCTACGACTTTCATCTGCGCCCGAAGCCGCCGTCTTCGGAACAGACCGCCGCCGCGTGGCGTCCCTATATCGAAACCTGCATCGAGGCCTTTGGGCCCGATCGATGCATGTTCGAAAGCAATTTTCCGCCTGATAAAGGCCAGTGCAGCTATCAGGTGATTTTCAACGCGTTCAAGCGTATCGCCGCACAATACAGCGAGGCCGAGAAGACGGCGCTGTTTTCGAAGACGGCGACCGACTTCTACAGGCTCTTGCTGGGTTAGTTACGCCCACTCGCCCTTGCGGAATACCGGGACGCGGCTTCCGTCGGCGTGAATGCCGTCAATGTCGGTTTCGGCCGATCCGATCATCCAGTCGATGTGAATGAGGCTCTTGTTGCCGCCCTGTGCCGCAATCTGTTCCGGCGTCAGCTTGTCGCCGCCAACAAAGCATTTCGAGTAGCACTGGCCGAGCGCGATGTGGGAAGCGGCATTCTCGTCGAACAGCGTGTTGAAGAACAACAGACCGCTTTTTGAGATCGGCGAGGAATGCGGCACCAGCGCCACTTCGCCGAGACGCGCCGCGCCCTCGTCGGTGTCGAGCACCTTCTTGAGCACCTCCTCGCCGCGCGAGGCCCTTGCCTCGACGATGCGACCTTCCTCGAACCTGACCGCGATGTTGTCGATCAGCGTGCCCTGATAGGACAGCGGCTTGGAGGAGACGACATGCCCGCTGACGCGCCGGCAATGCGGCGTGGTGAAGACTTCCTCGGTCGGGATGTTGGCATTGCAGGTAATGCCGTTCTTCGCGGTCGAGGCGCCGCCTTCCCATTCGTGGCCGTCGGCAAGGCCGATCGTCAGATCAGTGCCCGGGCCGGAATATTTCAGCGCGTGGAAGCGCTGGCCGTTCAGCCATTCGGTGCGCTCGCGCAGCACGGCGTTGTGTTTTTCCCAGGCGGCGACGGCGCCATCCTGATCGACGCGGGACGCCGCAAAAATCGCATCCGCCAGTTTTTCCACCGCGACGTCCTCGGGGACGTCAGGGAAAACCTGTTTGGCCCAGGACGGACTCGGATAGGCGATGATGTTCCAGTTGGTATCGAAATTGACGATCTTCTCCAGCGCCGGCTGATAGGCGATCGAATTGGCCTTGCTGGCACGCGCCACTTTCACGGGATCCTCGCCCGACAGCAGCATCGGATTGTCGCCGACGATGGCCAAGCGCGCGGTGTTGGCGCCGAACGCCTTCGCCATGCCCTCATAGAGCCAGTTGGCGGCACGATCGAAACCGGCCTCGTGGCCGTAGCGGTAGCGCGCCAGCGTGATCGCCTCGTCCGACAGTAACGGCGTCACCAAACCCGCGCCGGCCTGGTACGCATGTACGGCAATCCGGCGCACCAGCGGCAGCGCGACCGAGGGCGCGGTCAGCAGCAGGTCCTGCCCCGGCTGTAGCCGCAAGCCGACCTTGACCGCGACTTCGGCGAGGCGGTCGAGCTTTACGGGATCAATCGAGACGGAAGCGTTTCGCTCAGGTGCGGTCATGATTCTTTCGGCCAATGCTGAAGGATTTTTAAGGCTTCGCAAGCTTCGACCATGATGACGCAATCATGTCAAAAGCGAGCGAAGCGCCTGACAGCAGCAATAGCACAAGAATGGCCCGGCGAAAGCCGGCCTCGTTGATGTTCCGGAATGCAATAATGCCAAGCCGGGAACCCCGGCTCGGATCAAGTCAACGTGGCAAAGGCGGACATCCTACAATCCCCTTACCGTCAGCACGATGGCGTCGGCGCCCGCTTTGCGATCGACGGAGATTTCCTGATATTCCGGCGAATTCTGAAATTCCTTTGCCGCGGCGTCATCGGGAAATTCCATGATCACGACCTTGTCGCGCGGCCATTCGCCTTCCAGTACGACCGGATCTGCGTCCGCTACCAGCAGCTTGCCACGGAATTTCTTGAATACGCCCATGAAACGCGCCTGATAGCGATCGTAGAGTTCGCGGCGGGTGAACTTCAACTGGGCGATGATGTAGACGCTCATGACGGCTCCTCATTTGAGGGTTGCGCGGCGGGGGCCGTTGAGGTCTCGGTCATGCCGGTCAGCCGCGAAACTTCTTCTTTTTCTTCTTACCGAGTGCAGGTGCCTCCTTCTTGCCGAATGCAGGCGCCTCGCGTTCATGCCGCGGTTTTCCGGCGTGAGCCGGCCTGTCCCGATGCGGTTTCTTCCTATCGTAATGCACTTCCTTGTCAAACCCTGCCCGGTCAGGGCTCTTTGCGTTTTTGCGGTGCGGTTTCGGTGTCCGTTCCTGCTCGCGTGCCTCGTCGCGCGGCGGAGCATTCGTCATCGCCTCGATGCGAATGCTGTCTTCCTTGTCGGGACGGCGGATTCGCGCGGCGAAGCGGTCGGCGACACGCGCGGAAATCTCGAACTCGGTGACGCTGTCCAGAATGCGGATGGTGCCGATATCTTCCTTCTTGATGCTGCCGCGGCGGCACAGCATCGGCAGCAGCCAACGCGCTTCTGCGTTCTTCCGGCGTCCGATCGCGGCGCTGAACCACACGGTGTCCTCCGCCATGCGATGGCGCGCCGCGGATTTCGTTGGCTTCACTCCCCTTCCAGCCTCGCGATCGGCCCGCTCGCGGGCGCGCTCGGCCCGAGATTTGACGCGCTCCTCGCCGGGATCGACGATGTCCTCGGGAGAGGGCAACCGCGCGCGATAGAGCCGTGCCAGCGCGGTGGCGATCTCTTGCGACGACCGTTCCGCAAGCAAGGTTTGCGCGAGTGCCTCATCCTCCGCCGTTATTTCGCCTGCGAACACATCATCGCGCAGCAGCCGCTCCTGATCCAGCTTGCGAATTTCATCGGGCTGCGGCGCCAGGCCCCAGGCCGCGTCGATCCCGGCGAGCTTGAGCAACATATCCGCGCGACGCCGCCGCGCCGGCGGCACCAGCAAGATGCTGACGCCCTTGCGACCGGCCCGCCCGGTGCGCCCCGAGCGATGCTGCATGACTTCCGGATCGTTCGGCAGATCGGCGTGGATGACGAGGTCCAGGTTCGGCAAATCGATGCCGCGCGCGGCAACGTCGGTCGCAACGCAAACGCGGGCGCGGCCGTCGCGCAAGGCCTGCAGCGCCAGCGTTCGCTCGTTCTGGGTCAACTCGCCCGACAGCGCCACCACGGAGAAGCCGCGCTCCAGCAGCGTTGCCTGCAGATGCCGCACGGCCTCGCGCGTGTTGCAGAACACCAGCGTGCCAGGCGATTCGAAATAGCGGAGGAGATTGACGACGGCGTGCTCGACATCACCGGCGGCGATCCGGATCGCGCGATACTCGATATCGGCATGACCGCCCTCGTCGCCGGCGACTTCTACGCGGAAGGCCTGCTGCTGATATTCCTTTGCCAGCGCGATGATACCCTGCGGCAGGGTCGCCGAGAACAGCAGCGTGCGGCGGTCGTCCGGTGTGGCCTGCAGGATGAATTCCATATCCTCACGGAAGCCGAGATCGAGCATCTCGTCAGCCTCGTCGAGCACGATCGCCTTCAACTCGCTGACGTCGAGTCGGCCGCGCCGCAAATGATCGCAGAGCCGCCCCGGCGTGCCGACCACGATATGGGCGCCCGCGGCCAGTTCGCGCTGCTCGCGGCGCGGATCCATGCCGCCGACGCAGGAAACCACGCGCGCCTCCGCGTGCTGATAGAGCCAGCCGAGTTCGCGGTGCACCTGAAGCGCAAGCTCGCGGGTCGGCGCGACAATCAATGCAAGGGGCGCGGCAGCCCGCTCGAATCGTTCGGCGCCATCCAGCAGGTTCGTTCCAATCGCCAGACCATAGGCGACCGTTTTGCCGGAACCGGTTTGCGCAGAAACGAGCAGGTCACGGCCATCAGCTTCGTCGGCCAGCACCGCCGTCTGCACCGGTGTCAGCCGATCGTAGTTGCGTTCCGCCAAAGCTCGGGCGAGCGGCGCATTTGCGGGCAGTAATGTCACGAGATGTCAGACCTTGGTTGGCGTTGTCGGCCGGGAATATGAAAAGGGCGCCTCGAACCGAAATGACTTAAAAAGCTGCGCATTGACGACGCGCAGCCGCACGGCCTGACGGATTTGAATGAGGTGGGGATGCTTTAGGCGAAATCCAGCCGGGACGCCATCCATTCTTTGCAGGTCAGCCGATCACTTCTGCGACGGTTAACCTTCCACGCTGCCGGCTGGGAATTCCGGGATGATCCGCTACACTAGGGCTTTCCGGGTATTTCAACCGTGGTTTTCAACTTAAGCTTATGGGGCCATGCACCGTGACCGCGTTCAAGACCATCCGCGCCCGCGCCGAAAAGCGCAAGGGCGGGCCGAAAGCACTCGCCGAGCTGCTGCCGGCCAAGCCGGACCCGAAGGCGCTCGCCAAGCTCGGCGACGACCGGATTCTCGCCGAAATGACCAAGCGGGTGTTCTGCGCGGGCTTTGCCTGGAGCGTGATCGAGAGCAAATGGCTGGGCTTCGAGAAAGCGTTTCTAGGCTTCAAGCCCGGGCCGCTGACGCTGCAGCCGGATGATTTCTGGGACGGCCTGATGAAGGACACCCGCATCGTGCGCAACGGCGCCAAGATCATGTCGGTGCGCGCCAATGCCGGCTTCGTCCGCGACGTTGCGAAGGAGCACGGCAGTTTCGGCAAGTTCCTTGCGAACTGGCCGTCGTCGGACCAGGCCGGATTGCTGGAACTGCTGGCCAAGCGCGGCAGCCGGCTCGGTGGCAATACCGGGCAGATGATGCTGCGTTTCCTCGGCTGGGACGGATTCGTCACCTCCAGAGACGTCGTGCTGTGCCTGCGCGATGCCGGGCTCGACATCGCGGAGACCGTCACCTCCAAGCGCGATCTCGCCAAGGTGCAGGCGCAATTCAACGCCTGGGCCGAAGAGACCGGCCTTCCTTATGTGCAGCTTTCGCGGATTTGCGCGCTGTCGATCGGCGAGAATTACGCTGCGGAGAAGCTCGCGAGCATGATGGGCGCCGACGATTGATGGGTATCGCTGCGCTCCATCATCCTACGCGATCTCAAATCACGAAAAATCCGTGCGTACCGTCGCGACGGAGCTGCTCGACGAGGCCGTATTCCCAGTCGAGATAGGCCTGCATCGCGCTTTCCTTGACATCGGTGCCCTCATAGGGCCGGCGATAGCGGTGTGACGGATCGGGTTTTGGGATCACGCGCGGCGGCCCGATTTCCAGCGTGGCGTCGTAGCCCCCTTCAAGCACGTAAGTTTCCCAGCCCATTTGTGCCAGCCAGGACGCCGTCATGTCGGCGCGCACGCTCATGTTGTCCGTCAGCACGATCCGGGCGCCGCGCACCGGCGCCGCCATATCGATTTCCTGCACCAATTGCCCGCCGGCGTAATGGCGGAAGCCCGTGATATGGCCAGCCGTGTATTCCTCCTCCGAGCGGACGTCGAAGCAGTAGAGCGTACGGTTGGCCTGCGCCTGCAACGCCACCATTTCCTCTGATCCGATATGCCGGACGCCGGCGCGATAGGCGACGTCGCGGGCATTGGCTTCGCCGCCTTTGATGGCACCGACCTCGCCGCGCCTGTCACTGCCATGTTCGAGATGTTGTTTGGCCAGCGTCCAGTCGATGGTGCCGTTGCGCAGCGCCCGCACCTTGTTCGCGACGCCGGCATTGATCAGCGACTGTGTGCCGATGATCGAGCGGGTGCGGCCTGCGCAATTGACGATGATGGTGGTCTCGGGATCCGGCGCGGCGCGGCCGGCGCGCAACACCAGTTCGGCGCCGGGCACGCTGATGGAGCCCGGGATGTTCATGGTGGCGTATTCATCGAAGCGGCGGACATCGAGGATTTGGATATTGGCGCCGCTCGCAATCAGGGCGCCGACTTCCTCGGCAGCGAGCGAAGGCGTGTGCCGCCGCGACTCGACCAGTTCGCCGAAGGCCTTGGCGTAGGAATTGACGTCCTCGAACACCTCATAGCCCGCCGACTTCCAGCCCTGTAGCCCGCCGTCGAGCTGGCGGACATTGGTATAGCCCAACGCTTTCAGGTGGTCCGCCGCTACGGTGACGAGGCCTTCACCGGCGTCATAGAGCACGATCGGCACATCCTTGCGCGGCAGCCGCGTCTCCGCTTCGAGCGCGATCCGGTCGGCCGCCATGTTGGCGGCAAACAGGGCATGGCCGCTGGCGAACACGGCCTCGTGCCTGACATCGAGCAGCGCGATTTCCTCGCGCAGCAGCAGCGCGGCGCGAACTTGCGAGGGGGTAACTGAGGGTACGGTCATGGACGGAGATTCCGAAAACGGCATATGATCGCTTGCATAACAGGCACTCTGGGCACTCGATGGATCTCAAACAACTGCGGACTTTCCGGGCCGTAGCCGAACTTGGAAGCCTGAGCAAGGCTGCGGACCGGCTGCGTGCCGCACAGCCGGCGCTGAGCCGCCACATCAAGCTGCTCGAGCACGAGCTTCGCGTCGAACTGTTCGTCCGCAACGGGCGCGGCATGCTCTTGACCAGCGCGGGCCGGATGCTGCTCGACCGCACCACCGGCCTGATCCGCCAGATCGAGCAGGTCAGCGACGACCTCAAATCGGCGAACGGCAATCCGGCGGGCCGCGTCATCCTCGGGCTGGTGCCGACGGTCAGCGCCGTCCTGTCCGGACGGTTTGCCCGCCGCGTCCTTAACGAGTTTCCCGACGTCTCGCTGCGCATCGTAGAGAGCTATGGCGGGCATCTGGTCGAATGGCTGCACCGCGGCGAGATGGATCTCGCGATCATCTATGGTCCTGCCGTCGATCTCCATCTTCAGGTCCAGTCGATCGGCCGTGAGGATATCGTCGCTGTCGGGCCGCCGGGGTCGGGGCTGAACAAGCGCAAGCAGGTCGATCTCAAATGGCTGGTGAAGCAGAAGCTGATCCTGCCGAGCATCTCGCATGGCCTGCGGGCGCTGTTGGAGAAGGCGCTGGCGCGCGAAAAACTGAAGTTGGAGGCCATGATCGAAGTCGATTCCTACCGCGCCCAGATCAGCCTGATGGAGGAAGGGCTCGGCTACACGCTGCTGCCGCCCTCGGCCATCCGCACCGAGGTGGCGGCGAAACGGCTGGAGATGGCTGCCGTAAGTCCCGCCGTGTCGCGCGAATTGATTCTGGCCTCGCCGATCGCCCACCCGCCGTCGATCGCCACGACCACGATCGCGACGCTGATCGTATCGGAGATTCAACAGCTTTCCAGGGAAGGACGCTGGAAGATCAACATGACGGCGTAGCTGCGCCTCAATTATACAGCGCCTCGTCTCCCAACACCGATTGCCGGAAGCGCGTCGTCAGGATGACGCCGTCGGCAGGCGGCATCACGAACACCAGCGCCTCGGGATTGATCTTGATCTGCGCGAAAACCGTTCCTCGCCCTTCATGCGCGAGGTCGCGCAGTTCGGTGACTTCCGCCATCGTGCGAACGATGCGCGAGGTGCGGATGCCGCAGGCGGTCGCGATGGCGGCAAGGTCAACGCCAGAGGCGGTGGGGGTTTTCTGCATGCCGGTCTCGCCGAAGCGCTCGTTGTCGAGAACGGCGATCGTGAGATTCTTCGGCGCCTCCACCGCGATCGTGGCGAGCGAGCCGATATTCATCAGCATCTCGCCGTCCCCGGTGATGACGAGCACCTTGCGCTTGGGCTGCGCCAGCGCCAACCCAAGCCCGATCATCGAGGCGGCGCCCATGGCGCCCCAGAGCGGAAAATTGTTCGGATGGTCGCCGGCGGCGGAGACGTCCCAGTTCGGCGCGCCGAGCCCGGCGATGGCGAGGAGGTCGGCGCGGTCGCGCAACAATTCGTTGACGACATCGCGGCGATGCAGAAGCGCGTTCGGATTGCTCATTTGCGGGCAAGCTCCTTGAAATTCTTGGCGCCAAGCACGCGCTGGCCGATCAGGACCGCCACCGGCTTCCAGGTGTTGAAGGCGAGGTTCGCCGCGCCCTGCACGGTGGAGGCGACGAGATCAGGCTCGTCGACCTTGTTCACGATCACGCCCATGGCCTCCAGCGAGGGCCGCGTGCCCTGCCCCATCGGGATCTGCCACGGATTGAACTCGCCCCAATCGCCGCGCATGGTGACGATCATCAATAACGGCATGTGGCAGATGACGGGCAGCGACAGCATGTTGATGCAATTGCCGACGCCGCTCGACTGCAACAGCAGCACGCCGCGCTCGCCGCCGAGCCACGCGCCCGCCAGCATCGCTACGCCCTCTTCCTCCGTCGTCAGCGTGACGACGCGAGTCTCGGGATCGGCCTCGAAGGAGCGGATCAGGCGGCTGTGGCCGGCGTCCGGAACCATCGCGACCTGGCGAATGCCGGTGTCCTTGAGCACGCGGTAGATCTCGTCCGGCCACGTCGGCAGCGCCGGTGCGGCCTCGGCGCGTGATTTTGCTGCTTCCGCCATCGGGCTCAATTTCCTCCGGGATTCCAAGGGTTGGTTGACGTGCAGAATAGACCGCGATGAGAGTTCGAGGAATTTGAATGTGGACATGGCTTCTATCGCAAAATTGAAAGGCTGGGGGGAGCCAAAGCGTCATGCCGCATGGCTGGCACGCCGACGTTTGGCCCGTCCACGCAGCCGAAATTATTTCGGGAACCTGCTGGCTCCTGCAGCATCCAACCCCAATACCCTGTTATTGGTGGATATCATGCACCAGGCCCACATACCCGACATCGCGCGCCTCGACACCGGCGACGCCGAGTTGGTGCGCCGCGCGCTGGCCCGCGACGAGGCGGCGGTGCGCGCGATCATGCAGGCGAATAATCGCAGGCTGTACCGGCTCGCCCGCGGCATTCTGCGCAACGATGGCGAGGCCGAAGACGTCGTGCAGGAGGCCTATGTCCGTGCCTTCACCCATCTGGAAAACTTTCGCGGGGATTCCAGCCTGTCGACGTGGTTGTCGCGTATCACCATGAATGAGGCACTCGGCCGGCTGCGCCGCCAGCGGCCCACCGTCGAACTGGACTCATTGCCGCAGGGCGCGCTGGAGGCCCAGATCATCCAGTTTCCTCTTGCCACCGACGATCCGGAAAAATCCATGGCCCAGCGTGAAATTCAGCATGTCGTCGAACACGCCATCGACGAATTGCCGGAAGCGTTCCGTCTCGTCTTCATCACCCGCGTGATCGAGGGGATGAATGTGGAAGAGACCGCCGAAATTCTCGGGCTGAAGCCGGAGACGGTAAAAACCCGACTGCACCGCGCCCGCACCATGCTGCGCGACATCGTCGAGAACAAGATTGGTCCCGTGGTGATGGAGGCGTTCCCCTTTGCCGGCCGGCGCTGCGAACGCCTGACGGAGGCCGTGCTGAAGCGGCTGGGCTTCGACTAACTTTTCCGGGAACCTCTGCACTTCACGCCCATCCAACTCCTGTTCATCAACGCGCGGTCCGCCGCGCCACAGGAGTATCAAACCATGTTCATACGATTGAGCGCGGCGATCGCCGCATTGAGCCTTCTTGGCAGCGCCGTGGTGGCGCAAGGCGCAAAACCCACCGATCCCCAGATCGCGCATATCGCCTACACGGCGGGCGTCATCGACATCAACGCCGCCAAACAGGCGATCGCGAAAGCCAGCAACAAGGACGTCAAGGCATTCGCGCAAGACATGGTGCGCGACCATGAGGCCGTGAACAAGCAGGCGCTCGACCTGGTCAAGAAGCTGAAGGTGACGCCGGAGGACAACGACACCAGCAAGACGCTTTCGAAGCAGGCCACCGAGAAACTCGCCGAGCTCGACAAGCTGAAAGGCGCCGAATACGACAAGGCCTATCTCGCCAACGAGGTCGCCTACCACAAGAACGTCAACAGCGCGCTGGAGGCGCAGTTGATTCCGTCAGCCAGCAATGCCGAGCTGAAGAGCCTGCTACAAACCGGCCTGAGGATTTTTCAAGGCCACCAGCAGCACGCCGAACAAGTCGCCGCCAAGCTGAAGTAGGAGACCGCCATGCGTCCGGGACGATACCTGCGCCTCTTCGCCGCCCTGCTGCTTGGCGCGGCGGCCGTCCCGGCGCATGCAGCGACGATCCAGATCACGATCGACAATCTGGTGTTCGCGCCGGCCGAGGTGTCTGCCAAGGTCGGCGACACCATCGAATGGATCAACAAGGACGTGTTCGCCCACACCGCGACCGCGCGCAACGGCGATTTCGATGTCGCCACGCCGCCGAACAAGACAGTGACGTCGGTGCTGACGAAGGCCGGCAGTGTCGAATATTACTGCCGCTACCATCCGAACATGAAGGCGGTGCTGACGATTGCGCCGTAGCCGCTGGCGAGGCGGCTCAGGCGGCGCGCACCGAGCTGAGGAATTTGCCGACCTCGCGCTTCAGCCGGTCGCTTTCGCCGGACAGCGATTTTGCCGCTGATAGCACCTGCGCGGAGGCGGAGCCGGTCTCGCTGGCACCGCGCTGCACGTCCGTGATGTTGGCGGAGACTTGCTGCGTGCCGTTGGCGGCCTGCTGCACGTTGCGGGATATTTCCTGGGTCGCCGCGCCCTGCTGCTCGACGGCGGCGGCGATGGTGGCGGCAATCTCCGACATCCGTCCGATGGTATCGCCGATCTCCTTGATGGCGCCGACCGATTCCTGCGTCGCCGCCTGGATGCCCGATATCTGCTGGCTGATCTCGCCGGTCGCTTTCGCAGTCTGCTCGGCCAACGCTTTCACTTCGGAGGCGACCACCGCAAAACCGCGCCCCGCCTCGCCCGCGCGCGCCGCTTCGATGGTGGCATTCAGCGCCAAGAGGTTGGTCTGGCCCGCGATGGTGTTGATCAGCTCCACCACGTCGCCGATGCGGGCGGCAGCCTTGGCGAGTTCGGCGACGCGGTCATTGGTCTTCTGCGCCTGCTCCACCGCCTCGCTGGCGATGCGCGCCGAGCCCTGGACCTGACGGCTGATCTCGTTGACCGACGATGCCATCTCTTCGGTGGCGGATGCCACCGATTGCACGTTGGTGGAGGCTTCTTCGGATGCCACCGCAACCATGGTGGTCCGCTCTTCGGAACGTTCCGCGGTTGCCGTCAGCGTGCCGGCGGAGGCTTCCAGCTCGGTCGACGCCTGCGACACGATCTCGATGATCTCGCCGATCATCGCCTCGAAATCGCTGGTGATCCGATCGACGCGCTGGCCGCGCTGGATTTTTACATCGGCTTCCACCGCGGCCGCCTCGTCGGCGGCCGTCTTGGCGATAAGGGCGTCCTTGAAAACCTGCAGCGAGCCCGCCATGGCGCCGATTTCGTCGGCACGCTCGATGGTCGGGATCGTGACGTCATGCCGGCCGGCAGCGAGTTCGCCGACCACGCCGGTCAAGTTTGCCAGCGGCGTGATCACGCGCCGCCGCAGCATCACCGTGACGCCGGCAAGCACGGCGAGCAGCGCCGCGACGGCGATGCTTGCCAGCGCCAGCATCGTGAGCGCGCCATCGCGCGCGGCCCCTGCACGCTCGGCGGCTTCCGCGAGCGCCGCATCGCGCACCGCGAAGAAGGCCTGCACCGCAGGCACGATCGTTCCGGCAAGCTGATCCGAGTTGATATTGTAGTTGCCGTCGGCGCGCCCAGCCGCCATCTCCTTTTCAAGCCATGGCGCGGCCTTGGCGAAATAGCCCTCGATGGCATCGTTCATCGCTTTCGCAAGCCGCGGCGGACTGCCGATCTGATCGACGCCGGCCTCGATCCGCTCGCGGTCGAGATCGACGCGGCCCTGGGCGCGGTCGGTGATGGAAATTTCAGCCGCCGTGAGCGGGCGGCGCGTGCTGATCGCAAGCGACATGGTGGCGGCGCGGCCTCCGGCGGAGATCCGCAGATCCTGCGCGGTGCGGGCGACATTGAGCAGCGCCGTCAGCGACGCATCCGCCATCGCCACCTGGTTTTCCAGCCGGTTCAACAGCGGCTCGAGGATTCCGACAACGGCGGCAATGCCCGGCAGAAAGCCCTTGACCGCCGCCGGGTCGCGCCCGCTCATCGGCAGGCTCAGTGCGCGATCGCTCGCCGCGCGAACCTCGGCAAGCTTGGCCGCCGCCTGGTTCAGGCCCTGAACAATCGCTGCGCCATCGTTGAGCGCGCCCACCACCGTTCGCGCCCTGGCGAACGCTGCATCGGCCGCCTGCACCGCTTTCGCGACGGTCTCCATCTGCTCGGGTGTCGCGGCCGTTTCCTTGAACAGCGGGCCGACATAGGGCGCCCGATAGCCGGCGACCTGCTGGCCAACCGCCAGCACCGCGCCATAGGCCTCCACGGTCTTGATCGCCTCGCTCTTGCTGGCAAAGGTGCGGTATTGCGGGACAAGGACTCCGGCGCCAAGGACGACCGCCAGGACCGTCACCGAGAGCATCGATAGTGCAAAAAGCCGACCGATCCGCATTTTTTGTTTCCGCTCTGCCAAGGAGAAGCGGGCAACGTAGGCAGGACGGACTAAGGCCGGCTTAAATCGAGGCCGGTAGTACTACGGGGTTAGCGTCTCAAATGTCGTGGTGCGGCTAGCTGGCAAGGCGAGAAAATTGGAGCGGGCGAAGGGAATCGAACCCTCGTATGCAGCTTGGGAAGCTGCCGTTCTACCATTGAACTACGCCCGCGGGTCGCATCTCATGCTTAGCCGACCTTGCGCGATCCGCCAAGCTGTTCCATTGGCCGTCTTGCTCGCGGTCGACTTCGCCAAAATTCCATGCGATTCGTCAGGCCGGTGGTATGATTCGCGTCCGGGGCTGGTGGCGTATGACGGGGCGTGGCTACAGCATTTTCGACACGGCGATCGGCCGCTGCGGGATCGCGTGGAGCCCGGCGGGCATTATCGGCGTGCAGCTCCCGGAAGTCCGCGAGATCGACACGCGGCGGCGGCTCTATCAGCTCTATCCTGATGCCCGCGAGCTTCGCCCGCCAGCGAACGTCCAGGTCGCGATCGAAGGCATCATCGCGCTGTCGCGCGGGGCGGCGTGCGATCTGTCCGACGTTGCGCTCGATCTGACCGGCATTCCTGCCTTCAACCAGCGCGTCTATGCCTATACGCGCGCGATCCCGCGCGGCGAAACGCGGACCTATGCGGAAGTGGCCGCCAGCCTTCGTGCTTCAGGCGCGGTCTCTTCGGTGGCGCGGGTGATCGGCCGCAACCCCTTCATGATCATCGTACCTTGTCATCGCGTGCTCGAAGCCGGCCATTATGCCGACAAGATCTCAGCCTTTGGCGGGGCGATCTCCAAGCGGCGGCTGCTCTCGATCGAGGGCGCCAGCCAGACCTCCGGCAAGACATTGTTCGACGTGCTGCTGCCGGTTGCACCGCCGCGCCCGCATCCTTAAGTAGGCGGGATGATCGCGACCACGCTTCTCGAACGCAAATCCATATCCGTCTTCGACTTTCGCTGCACCGCGGGACCGCGCGACAAGCCGTTCGCGGAGCAGCATGGCGGTCATTCGATTTCCTATGTGCGCAAAGGCAGTTTCGGCCTGCGCAGCCGCGGCAAGTGCAGCGAACTGGTGGTGGGATCGGTGCTGATCGGCCATCCCGGCGATGAATATACCTGCACCCACGAGCACGTCTGCGGCGACGAGTGCCTGTCGTTCTTCTTCGCCTCCGAGCTGGTGGAAACCATCGGCGATAGCCGGTCGCCATGGCAGATCGGCTCAGCGCCGCCGCTGCCGGAGCTCGTCGTGCTTGGCGAGCTGGCGCAAGCGGCAGCAGATGGCAGCAGCGACATCGGCCTCGACGAGATCGGTCAGGTGCTGGCGAGCCGCTTTGTCGAGGTAGTTTCCGGCAGGTCCCGCAAATCCGGTCCTGATGCGGCGCGCGACCGCCGCCGCGCGGTGGAAACCGCACTGTGGATCGATGCCAATTCGCACCGTCAGATCAATCTGGAGGACGCCGCGGCCGAAGCCGGGATCAGCCCGTTCCATTTCCTGCGCTTGTTCTCGCAAGCGCTTGGCGTCACCCCGCACCAATATCTGGTGCGCTCGCGGCTGCGCCATGCCGCGCGGCGCTTGGCCGACGACGACAGCCCGATCACCGACATCGCCTATGACGTCGGTTTTGCCGACCTCTCCAATTTCGTGCGCACGTTCCATCGCGCCGCCGGAGCATCGCCGCTGAAATTCCGCCAGGCCTCGCGGGGCATGCGCAAGATTTTCCAAGAACGGCTGGCCCTCCACTGACTAGGCTTTCTCCAGGCCGCGCGAGTTCGCGGCACTTTCTTGCTGGAGAATGTCATGTACGACCACATCGGATTACGCGTCGGCGATCTCGACGCCAGCGTGCGCTTCTATACGGCAGTGCTCGCGCCTCTCGGCTTCGTGCTGTGCTCGCGGGATGATTCCGGCGCAGGCTTCGGCCCGAAGGGCGCGCCCGCGCTCTGGCTGCATCTGCACAAGGGATCTTCAGGCTCGGCCGCGCATGTCGCGTTCCGCGCCCAGGATCATGCGGCGATCAAGCAATTCCACGCCGAAGGCCTGAAGGCCGGCGGCCGCGACAATGGCGGCGCCGGACTGCGCGCGGACTACAGCCCAACCTATTACGCCGCGTTTTTGATCGACCCCGACGGCAACAATGTCGAGGCGGTTTGTACGTAATGCGCCGCTCTCTCCACGTCATTGCGAGGAGCGAAGCGACGAAGCAATCCATGTCTCGGCAGGTGGCGAGATGGATTGCTTCGCTCCGCTCGCAATGACGGCGGAACATCCATCCTCCTACAACAAGGAATCATCCATGGCTTCCATTCACAAAGACATCCCCCTCGACGCTTCCCCCAACGACGTCTGGGACGCATTGCGCGATTTCGGCGCGCTGCATACCCGGCTGGTACCCGGCTTCGTCACCGACACCAAGCTCGACGGCGATGCGCGCATCGTCACCTTTGCCAACGGCACCGTCGCGCGCGAGACGCTGGTCGATTGCGACGACGAGCGAATGCGGCTGGTCTATGCGATCAACAGCGATCGTGTGAAGCATTATAGCGCGTCCGCCCAGGTGTTCGCTGATGGCGACGCGCGCAGCCGATTGGTCTGGATCGTCGACGTATTGCCGAACGAGATCGCGCCCTACGTCTCCTCACAGATGGACCAAGGCGTGCTTGCCATGCAGAAGGCGTTCGGACGAAGCGCGGCGTGACCATGCATTACCGGCACAAGCTGGCGTGATCCTTCTCACAGATTGGCTCCCTGCCCACTCCCAGCCTCGGCGCGTGCGTCCGAATGGCGCCGCGCCCGCGGCCGCCGGCGCATGAGGAGCAGAACCATGACGGGAGCTGACAAGGTGGTGTGCCAGGCGGCCACGCTGCTGTTGCTGTTCGCCCTGACGTCGACGCCGGCAAAGGCGCAATTTACCGGCTTCGGCGGCGGTGACGGCTCAGACATGATGACGCAGATGGCGCCGATGCTGGAAATGATGAAGGCCAAGATGGGCAAGCGCCGCTTTGCCATGATGATGCAGACCATGGGCCCGATGATGAGCCGCATGATGGAAGGCGGTGGCGGGTTCGGCGGCATGATGGGCAGCGGAATGCCCAGCGGCTTGGGCAGCGGGTATGGCGGCTACGTTCCCGAGGGTTACGGCGTGAACGCCGGTGGAATGAATTTCGGCGGCGGCGGCGATTTCATGGCCTGCTCGGCGGCGCTGGCGGCGGCGAGCTGGTGAGCATGGTCCCGCAACTGATGCGCATGGCCAATGTCGGCAGCGGCCGATCAGGGCGGCGGCATAGGCGAAGGTAGTTGTTCTCGTCATTGCGAGCCACCCGGTCGGCGCGAAGCGCCGCCGGATGACAGGCTCCGCGAAGCAATCCATCTTTCCGCGTACGAGGCTAGATGGATTTCTTCGTCGCTTCGCTCCTCGCAATGACGATCGTTACGACAGCGCCGGACTAACCGCGGGCACCCGCTGCTTCGGCCCCCAGCGCGTCAGCACCACGCTCGCGCATGAGAGCACGCCGAGCAGCACCATGGAGGCCGCCGCCAGCATGAAGAAGTTCTGCGCGGTGGCGTCGTGCGTCAACAGCCACCAGCCACCGACGCCGATGAACAACAGCCGCGCGGTCTGCGCCATCACCGGGCCGATCACCTTGGCCGCGCCCTGCGACGAAAAGTACATCGCGGTGGCAAGGCCGAGGAAGGCGTACATCGGCGCCGCCGTCGAAAGATATTGACGGCTCGCGGCACGCACGGCCGCATCGTCGGTGAAGAGGTTGACCCAGATGTCGGGGAAGATTGCGATGAAGGTCGCGAATGTGCCGACCGAGGCGAATGCGACGAGCCCCGCCGTCCAGGCAATCTTGCGGGCCCGCGCGATGCGCTGCGCTCCGACGGCCATGCCGACCATCGGAACCGAAGCGATGCCGACAGCAAATGAGATCGAGGTCAGCATGAATTCGAGCCGCGCGCCGATGCCGTAGCCGGCGAGGACTTCGGTGCCAAAACTGGCCAGCATGTGGGTGAAGATACCGATCGTCAGCACCGACTGAAGCGGCGAGAAGCAGGCGATCGCCCCGACCTTCAGGATGTCGATGAACATCGACCACTGAATACGAAGGCCCCTGACCTTGGGAACGACGCGCGCGCGGCCGGAAAACAGATACCAGGACATCACGGAGATGCTGATCAGGTAAGCGATCAGCGAACCGGCCGCGACGCCGCTCATGCCGAACTGCGGGATCGGGCCGAGCCCCAAGCCCAGCGTGCCGCCGAGAATGATCTGGCAAATCGCCGACGACAGCATCAACAGCGACGGCAGCTTCATGTTGCCGGTGCCGCGCAAAATGCCGGACATCGTGTTCATCAGCCACGGCACCACGGCGCCGCCGAAGAATATCTGCGTGTAGGCGATCGCTTGGGTCAGCACGTTGCCGCGGCCGCCGAGCAGTTCGAACAGTTTGGGGCCGAAGATCAGCATGCCCAGCATGAAGGCCAACCCGAAGCAGAGGCCGATCAGCAGCGCATGCGCGGCAAGGGTCGAGGCTCGGTCGAGGTCGCCGGCGCCGAGCGCACGCGCGATCGCGGATGCCACGCCGCCCCCCATCGCTCCACCCGACATGGTCATGGTCAGGATCACGGTAGGAAACACCAGCGCCATCGCGGCGAGCGACTCCACGCCGAGCCGTCCGATGTAGGAGGTCTCGGCGATGACGACGCAGGTGCCCGCGGTGAGCGCGATTACATTCGGCCAGGCCAGCCACAACAGCGTGCGCAGGATCGGGCCGTCGAGCAGCGCGTTTTTCGCCGGCGCCGCCGGTGGCGGAAGCGGACGCTCGTGCTCGTCTACGGGAATTTCGGCAACGCCGAGATCGGACATTTCTGCTCCCAGCGCGCGGATTTGGGCAAGCCGCGGCGCGCTGCTTCCTAGCATGGCGGAGGCTGAATCCACGTGCACGGGGCGCAATGGGGGCCTGCGGGATTGCGTGGCGGGCCTTAGGCCGGCTGTTTCACAGGGAATTCATGCCGGAACACGAACGTTCGGGCCCGCACGGCATTGTACGGGCGATATCCCGGAGAACCCTGCCATGCGCAAGACCCTCCTCCTGGCCATTGGCGTCGGCGCGTTGGCGCTGCCGCTAGCCGCCTGTAGCGACCCCAAGGAGACCGCGACCGTGGCGCAGAGCTATGGTCCTTCGCCCAACCTGCCGCCACCGGAACATTCCTGGATCCCGACGGTGGACATCGCAACCGTCAAGCGTTGGCCGAACGGCGCCACGCCGACCGCCGCAAACGGCATGACGGTCAGCGCCTTTGCCCTCGACCTCGAACATCCGCGTACCGTCTACACACTGCGGAACGGCGACGTGCTGGTTGCCGAGAGCAACGCGCCGCCGAAGCAGGGCGGCGGCATGAGCATCAAGGGCTTCATCTACAAGCAGGCGCAGAACTGGGCGGGCGCCGGCGTTCCCAGCGCCAACCGCATCACGCTGCTGCGCGATGCCGACGGCGACGGCGTTGCCGAGCTAAGAACCACCTTCATCAGCGGGCTGAATTCGCCCTTCGGCATGGTGCTGGTTGGCGACGAGCTCTATGTCGCCAATTCCGATGCGATCATGAAATTCCCTTATCGCGAAGGCGACACCAAGATCGGCGGACCCGGCGTCAAGCTTGCGGACCTGCCCGCCGGCAACCTCAATCATCACTGGACCAAGGATCTCACCGCCAGCCCCGACGGCACCAAGCTCTATGCAACGGTCGGCTCCAACAGCAATGTCGGTGAAAACGGCATGGATGCCGAGAAGGATCGCGCGGCGGTGCTGGAAGTCGATCGCGCCAGCGGTCAATGGCGCGTGTTCGCTTCAGGCCTGCGCAATCCGAATGGTCCGGCCTGGAATCCAGTGACCGGCGAACTCTGGGTCGTGGTCAACGAGCGTGACGAACTCGGCAACGATCTGGTGCCGGACTACATGACGTCGGTGAAGGACGGCGCGTTCTACGGCTGGCCATACAGCTATTTTGGCGACCATGTCGACACCCGCGTCGAGCCGCGGCGGCCTGATCTCGTGCAGAAGGCGATGGCCCCGGATTATGCGTTGGGCGCGCACACAGCCTCGCTCGGGCTGACGTTTAACACCGGCAAGCTGTTTCCTGCCGAGATGGAGGGCGGCGCCTTCATCGGACAGCACGGCTCCTGGAATCGTAAGCCCCCCTCCGGCTACAAGGTGATCTTTGTCCCCTTCAAGGACGGCAAGCCATCCGGACCGCCGCAGGACGTGCTCACCGGTTTCCTCAACGACAAGGGCCAGGCGCAGGGCCGCCCGGTCGGGGTGCGGCTCGATAAGCAGGGCGCGCTGCTGGTGGCTGACGATGTCGGCAACACGATCTGGCGCGTGACGCCGGCGGCGAGGTCGGCATCGCGGTAAAAGCAACACAGTTTCCCACGGCCGGCCCGGCTGGGGACAACGCTCCCGAAGGGGCGAGTTCCGCACGTTAGCGGGAACGAGCGCGCCGGCTCCACGTTGACCCCCTGCCGGTTCCCAGATCAGTGGGATGGCAGCGTGGACGAATGGCCGTGTTATCACAGGTCAACGTGCCCCTTAGCAACTTGCGCGCGATTACCATCGTCATCGTGGTCGCGTTTCACTCCGTGCTGCCGTACCTCGCATCGCAACCTGCCGATCCCTTTCCGTTCGACGCACCGCCCTATCGCTGGATTGCATTCCCAATCCTCGATAGCCAGCGCTGGTTCGGCTTCGACCTGTTTTGCGCGTGGCAGGATGTCAGCCTGATGTCGCTGATGTTCTTGCTGGCCGGTCTGTTCACGCCGTCCAGCCTTGGCCGCAAGGGGCCTCGCACCTACACCTTGGAGCGCTCGTGGCGGATCGGCCTGCCGTTCGTTTTTGCCGTCGGCGTTCTCAGCCCTCTCGCCTACTTCGCGTCCTATCGGCTGACCGCGGCCGATCCCTCCTTCAGCGCCTTTTGGCAACACTGGCGCGCGCTTCCGATGTGGCCTGCCGGGCCGCAATGGTTTTTGTGGCAGATCTTTCTGCTGGGCGCCGTTGCCGCCGCCCTCCACGCGTTCGCCCCGCATTGGCTTCGGGCATTGAGCACGCTGGTCGCCCGCGTTGCCGATCGCCCGCTAATGTTCTTCATTGCGCTGGCGGCGCTCTCTGCGCTGGCCTATGTGCCGCTGGCGATGGCCTTCACACCGTGGGAGTGGACTTTTCTCGGCCCATTTTCATTTCAGCTCAGCCGGCCGCTGCACTACGTGGTCTATTTCTTCGCCGGATTTGCGATTGGCAGCCACGGCCCCGAGCACAGCATACTGCGTCCCGATGGTCCACTTGCACGTCATTGGCTGGCCTGGCTTGCGGCCGCCATCGCTAGCATGTCCGTATGGGGCGGGTTCACATCGCTGACCTTGCCGGAGTGGCAGGCGAGCGCGCCGCTCTTTCGTCTGGCTTCGGCGCTGGCGTTTCCAGTTGCTTCCGCGGCCGCCGCTCTGTGTCTGCTCGCGATCTGCCTTCGGCTGCTGCAATCGCGCGACCGCCTGCTCGATAGCCTCTCCAGCAATGCCTATAGCATCTATCTGCTGCACTACGCCGTGGTCGTGTGGCTGCAATACGCGCTGCTTGATGTCGATCTCAACGCGATCGGCAAGGCGACGATCGTTTTTGCCGCTGCGCTCGCCGCAAGTCTGGCTGCAAGCGCCGGAATGAAGATCGGCGGGAGAGCGCTGGTTTCGCGCCATTCCGAGCCACAAGACGAGAGAGCCATCGCCAATCAACCGCGATAACGGATGCCGACATGTCGCTGGTACTGACACTTGCGTCCCGCAACCTGTTCCACGATCGGCTTCGCTTCGTCGCGACCATGGTCGGAATCGTCTTCTCGGTCGTCCTCGTCATGATCCAGATGGGCCTGTTCCTCGGGTTCGGCCGAATGGTCACGACCATGATCGACAATGCCTCCGCCGAT
This sequence comes from Bradyrhizobium sp. AZCC 1721, assembly GCF_036924715.1. NCBI lineage: Bacteria > Pseudomonadati > Pseudomonadota > Alphaproteobacteria > Hyphomicrobiales > Nitrobacteraceae > Bradyrhizobium > Bradyrhizobium sp. AZCC 1721. The sequence goes on from NZ_JAZHSB010000001.1 coordinate 6,712,896, forward strand.
TTGTGGATCCTGCCCAAGGGCGCCAAATGCTTCGAGGATCCTTCGCTGCTCGACGTCAAGCTGCGCGACCGCGTCGCCACCATGGAGGGCGTTAGTTGGGCCGTCCCGCTCGTGATCGGCTTTTCGGACTGGCGCCTGGAGCGCGGCGAGGTGACGCCGGTCTTCATTGTGAGCGCCGACCTGCGCGACGGCAGCCTGCAACCGTTCAACGTCGTGGACGGCAACGTGCAGGCGCTGACGCAAGGAGCGAACGTTGCGGTCGACCGCTCCTATTTTGACCGGCTCGGTGTCAGCGGCGTCGGCTCGACGGCAGAAGTCCGTGGCCGCAAGGTGCGCGTGGTCGCGGTCACCGACGGCATCCGCTCGTTCGCCACGACGCCGTACGTGTTTGTGGATCTGAAAAACGCGCGCAACTACACCGGAACGCCGCGCGATCGCGCCAGCAGCGTTCTGGTTCGGCTGAAAGGCGATGCCGATCGGGAGAAGGCGCTCAGCGCCATTCGCGCGGAGGTCGGCGATGCAGAGGTTCTCACGTCGGACGATTTCCGCAGCCGCAGCCGGTCGTTCTGGCTGTTTGGCACGGGGGCCGGAGCCGCGCTGTTTGCCGGCGCATTGCTCGGAGTGATCGTCGGCACCGTGATCGTCGCGCAGACGCTTTACTCCAGCACCAAGGATCATCTGAATGAATTCGCCACCCTGCGCGCGATGGGTTCCTCGAACGCCTATATCTACACCGTGATCATCTATCAGGCACTCATCAACGCCGTGATCGGATTTGCGATCGCCGCCGGGATCGGCTCGATCGTCGTCCAGATCACCGCCAAAAGCGCGTTGCCGATCGTCATCACGCCATGGCTGATGGCGGCGTTGTTCGCGCTGACGGTGGTGATGTGCGTAGCATCCGGCATTGGAGCAATCATCCGTGTCGTTCGTATCGACCCAGCCACGGTGTTCATGCGATGAATGACCATGTAGTCGAAGCCAAGTCGGTCGAAAAGAGGCTGGGTCGCGGCGCCGGCGAGGTGCACGCGTTGCGCGGCATCGACCTCTCGCTGCGGCGGGGCGAGTTGACGTTGCTGATGGGCCCTTCGGGGAGCGGCAAGACTACGCTGCTGTTGGTTCTCGGATGCATGCTGACGCCGAGTTCAGGCAGCGTCACCATATGCGGGACGCCGACAGCCGACGCCGACAAGGAAGCGCTCGCCAGGATTCGGCGCGAGCATATTGGCTTCGTATTCCAGTCCTATCATTTATTCCCGACGCTGACCGCGACCCAGAACGTGCAATTGGCGCTGGATATTCGTGGCGAGCACGGCAGGCGCGCGGCGCAGAAATCGCGGGAGGCCCTAGCAATGGTCGGGCTCGAGCAAAAGGTGGACAGTTTGCCGGGAGGTCTCAGCGGCGGCGAGCAGCAGAGGGTCGCCATCGCGCGGGCTCTCGTCGCAAACCCTTCCGTCGTTCTTGCCGACGAGCCGACCGGGGCACTGGATGGAAAAAACGGCCAGAGCATCATGCGTATTCTCGCCGAGACCGCCCATGAGCGTGAGCGGGCGGTGCTGGTCGTCACCCACGATCCGCGCGTCCTCCCCTACGCCGATCGCATTGTCGAGATCGAGGACGGTCTTATCGTGCAAGAGCCTACCGACCGTCCGCGCATGCCCACAGCCGTGCCGTTCAGGGCCTGAGCGCAAGGCCCGCCATGAGCCTGCGAGCCGAACTTTTGCGCATCGGTATTCGCATGTTGCTCAAGCGGCGCGGCGGGAGTCTCGATGTCGAGCAATGGCGGCGAAACATGCGTGCGATGGAGCGGTTTGTGCCGCATCCGCCCGCCCGGAGCACAACAGTCGAGATCGAGGCCGGTCGGGTGCGATTTCACCGGGTTACCACACCGGCATCCCGGCCCGAACGTAACGTGCTTTATCTCCACGGCGGCGCCTATGTTTCCGGCGCGCCGGTCCATTACCGGCACTTCCTCTGGCGGATTGCCGACGCCTTGCAAGCCCGCGTCTGGGCGCTCGAATACCGCCTCGCTCCGGAACACGCTTTTCCGGCAGCGCTTGAGGATGCCGTGGAGGGCTATCGTTGGCTCGTCGATCACGCGCCCGATAGTCGCCAGTTGTTCGTAGTGGGAGATTCGGCCGGCGGCGGCCTGGCGCTGGGCCTGCTGTTGAGGCTCCGTGACGATGGCAAGCCGCTTCCGGCCGCGGCCGTCGCCTTGTCGCCCTGGACCGATCTGGCCCTGACCGGCGCTTCGCTGAAGACGAATGCAGCGGCCGATCCGATGCTGAATGTCGAGGATCTTCCCGATCTGGCGAAGCTCTATCTCGGCGGAGCCGATCCGCGCACGCCCTACGCTTCGCCGCTCTACGGCGATCCCGCCGGATTGCCGCCGGTACTTATTCAAGTCGGCAGCGATGAAATTCTGAAGGACGACGCCGTCCGCATGGTGGAGAAGCTGCGGTCGCACAATCCGCGCAGCAAGCTCGAGATCTGGCGGCGCATGCCGCACGTCTGGCAATTATTCGTGCCGGTGTTGCCGGAAGCCCGTCAGGCGATTGCGCAGATCGGCGAGTTTATCTCTGACGTGCGCGGCTGAGGCGCGCCGGCGCAGGCGATCACACCCGGAAGTGCTTGGAGAGCTTCAACCCCTGCGCCTGGTAGTTCGAACCGATGCGCTGGCCGTACATCGCGTCGGGCCGCGACAGCATTTTCTCGTAGACCAGACGGCCGACGATCTGGCCGTGCTCGAGGATGAACGGCACCTCGCGCGAGCGCACTTCGAGTACGGCGCGCGCGCCCTGCCCGCCGGCACCGGCATAGCCGAAGCCGGGATCGAAGAATCCGGCGTAGTGCACGCGGAATTCGCCGACCAGGGGATCGAACGGCACCATTTCGGCGGCGTAATCCGGCGGCACCTGCACGGCCTCCTTCGAGGCCAGGATGTAGAACTCGCCGGGATCGAGGATGAGGCTGCCGTCTGACCGTGCCGGGATCGGCTCCCAGAATTCATCGACCGCATAGCCGCCGCGGCGGTCGACGTCGACCACACCGGTGTGGCGCTTGGCGCGGTAGCCGACGAAGCCGCTAGTGTTCTCACCGGACAGATCGACCGACAGCGCCACGCCATTGGCGAGATCGGCGTCATCGATATCGACGAGGCGCTCGGCGCCATGCAGCGCGTCGAGCTCGTCGGCATTGAGGATGGCATCTCCGGTGCGGAAACGCACTTGTGATAGCCGCGAGCCCTCCCGCAGCAGCACCGGAAACGTCTTCGGGCTGATCTCGGCATAGAGCGGGCCGTGATAGCCCGCGCCGATCATATCGAAGCGGCGGGTGCCGTCGGCAATCACGCGGGTGAAGACGTCGAGCCGTCCGGTCGAGCTCTTCGGATTGGCGGCGGCCACGATCTCCGGCGGCAGCGCGAGGCTTTCCAGGAGCGGCACGATGTAGACGCAATTGGTCTCCAGCACCGCGCCGTCGGAGAGATTTATTTCATGCAGCTTCAATTCGTCGATGCGCTCGGCGACGGTCGCGCCCGGCCCAGGCAGGAAGCTCGCGCGCACCCGATAGGCAACGTCGCCGAGGCGCAAATCGAGGCTTGCGGGCTGGATCTGGCTCTCGACAAACGGATAGGCCGGCAGGATCAGGCCCGCATCCGCCATCGCCGCGATCATGCGGTCGGGGAGAATTCCGTTACCGTCGGGCGGAAGCGTGAACGACACGGCGCGGTCCTCTGAGGTGGCCCTGGATGCCCAAATGTCATCCAAACCTCGTAAATATGGGCTTTTAGGGGTTATCCGATGGCTGCCTTGACTGAAAGGGCGCAAGCGAATATCAGCATGACTTATCCCGTGGTGATTTGAGCCGGCCGGCTTGCAGCCACGTTAAATAAGTAGCTAAACAGGCCGGGGACACGTGTGATCCCGGCCTGTGGAAATTCTTCCAGGCCGGTTTTTTTGTGACCATTTTCCGGTGGTCACGACGGAGGTCACATGTCTGAAGTTGGTTCTACCAAGCGTTTTCGTCCCGAAACCCGCCTCGTCCACGGCGGCACGCTGCGCTCGCAATTCGGCGAGACGTCGGAAGCGCTGTTCCTCACCCAAGGCTATGTCTACGACAGCGCGGAGCAGTGCGAGGCGCGCTTCAAGGGCGAGGATCCCGGCTTTATCTATTCGCGCTATTCCAATCCTACGATTTCAATGTTCGAGCGCCGCATGATCGAGCTCGAAGGCGCGGAAGCTGCTCGCTCCACCGCCACCGGCATGGCCGCGGTGACGACCGCGATCCTCGCACCGCTCAGAGCCGGCGATCATGTGGTAGCCTCGAAAGCCCTGTTCGGCTCGTGCCTTTACGTCGTGCAGGACCTCCTGCCGCGCTACGGGATCGAAACGACGCTGGTCGACGGCCTAGATCTCGACCAATGGCAGCGCGCATTGCAGCCTAACACCAAGACCTTCTTTCTGGAGAGCCCGACCAACCCGACGCTCGATGTGCTCGATATTCCGGCGATTGCCGAGATCGCGCACAAGGGCGGCGCACGGCTGGTCGTCGATAACGTCTTTGCCACGCCGATTTGGCAGAGCCCGCTTTCGCTCGGCGCCGACGTCGTGGTCTACTCCGCAACCAAACATATCGACGGTCAAGGGCGCTGCCTCGGCGGCATCATTCTCTCGTCCGAAGCCTTCATCGCAGAGCACATTCACAACTTCATGCGCCAGACCGGGCCATCGCTCTCGCCCTTCAACGCCTGGGTCCTGCTCAAGGGACTGGAGACGTTGGGCGTGCGGGTACGCGCGCAGACCGACAACGCGGCGAAAATCGCCGAGGCGTTGGCAAGCCATCCGAAGATTTCGCGATTGATCTATCCCGGCCGCGCCGATCATCCGCAAGCGGAGCTGGTGAAGAAGCAGATGCGCGGCGGTTCAACGCTGATCGGCTTCGAGGTCAAGGGCGGCAAGGCCGCCGCCTTCCGCGTCCTCAATGCGTTGCAGATCTCGCGCATCTCCAACAATCTCGGCGACGCCAAGAGCCTCGTCACCCATCCTGCGACGACGACGCATCAACGGCTGACGCCAGAGGCGCGCGCCGAGCTCGGCATCAGCGAAGGCTTTATCCGCTTCTCGGCCGGGCTCGAGCATGCGGATGATCTGATCGAGGATTTTGCACAGGCGCTGGAGAAGGCGTGAGCTCGCTACGCGCGTAGCCACACAACAGGTGTCGTCCCTGCGAACGCAGGGACCCATAACCACAGGGTGTGGTGGGTTAAGCAAGGCGTCAACCACCGCCTCTAATCACCAGGGCCGCGGCGTATGGGTCCCTGCGCCGAGTGCGCGATTGCGCACGGAGGCAGGGACGACGGCTACATCGGCCGATAGGCTCGCACATCAGACGGCACGGCGACGCCGAGCTTGATCTGGCCGACCGACTTGATGATGTCGTCGCCGAGCAGTTGGGCGAAGCAGGCATAGCCCCAGTCGCTCATGTGCAAGCCGTCGGCGATCACGAAATTCTCGATCGGAATCGCCTGCCGCTCGTGCCAGTCTTTCATCACCGCGAAGCGCGGGAAGATGCCGACCTTGCGAAGCTCGGCCGTCTTGTTCAAGAGCTTCATCATCTTGCCGGCACTTTCGGCGTGCTCGTTGACCCGCGGCGAATATTGCGGATCGATCAGCACGACGTCGGAGCCCGCAGCCTGAATGCGTGCGATGCCTTCGTCGATGAGCTTGACGGTCTCGGCGGGATCGAGGTTGCGCAGCACCGCATTGGTGCCGACCTGCCAGATCACCAGATCCGGACGCAAGTCGATCACGGAGGTCTGCAGCCGCTTCATCATTTCCGGCGCGTCCTCGCCGCCCTTGCCGGCATTGACGACGGAGATGTCGGCCGTCGGATATTTGCGGCGTAGCTGCGCCGCGAGCCTGTTCGGATAAGTGAATTCCGGCGAACTGGAGCCGTACCCCTGGGTCGATGACGATCCGAAAGCGACGATCACCACTGGCTGACCCGCGACGAGCTTGTTGGCGACACGCGGCAGCGATCCCATCGATTTGGAAGCGCCCTTCGGCGGCAGGCAGGGAACGCGGCTGAAGATGTCGCCGGCCGATTTCGCGACTTCCTTCACCTTGTCGATTGCTTTGCCGGTAACGCCCTTCTGCGCGGCCGGATTGCCGGTGGCCGCCGGCGCGGCCTGCGGCGGGGTGCCTTCAGCCGCGGGTTTTTTGTCCGGGTCGTTTTCCGCTTTGGCGCCATCGGATAGCGCCGCCTGCTGACCGGCTTGCTGCGAAGCCGTCTGGGCATACAGAGGCAACATCGAGGCAGGCATCAACACCGCGAGGCCCGCGGCGAAGACAGTCAGCAATGTCGACAAACGAAAAGGGCAGTGAGAACTCATTAACGCCAGTTCCTAATTCTGCTGCGCCTGATCGAGGCGGGCCGCATCGAGCACGAATTTCGAGAGCGCCCGGCCCAGGCAGGCATGAACCCTTTTGGCCATGTCGGTCCCATGAAAGGTACTGAACAGATCGAAATCTCCGGCGTCGTTCCAGTGGCGCATGATGGCGAACCGATCGAACAGCGGAACATTATGCTGCTGTGCCACCACGCGCATATTATCTAGGTACGGCGGCGCGGAAATCATGGTTTCGGTGCGCGGGCTGTATTGCAGATTGACCAAAACCACGTCGGCTCCCGCATTTTGCAGCGCAGCAACCCCCTCGTCGATGGCGCCGCGAAAATCGTCGGGATCGACGGATCGCATAGCATCGACGGTTCCCGTCTGCCAGATGACCAAAGTAGGCCTTTTTGCTTCCACCAGCTTAACGAGGCCGGCGTCCACCTCCTCGGCGGTCTTGCCGGTTTGTAGTTCCACGGAGAGGTTGATTGGGGTGGAGGGCAGCTTCTCCTTCAGCGCCGCCTGCAGCCTGGCCGGATAGGCGCTGTTTTCAGAGGACAGGATGGTCGATGAGCGGCTCCCCACCACCAGGACGGTCAGCGGCCGGGCGTTCTTGACGGCCTCGGCCACCTTGGGAAGCGTGCTCTCGGTGGAGAGGAGGTAGGGGGGAACTTCGCAAGCCTGGGGGGCGGCATCTTGGGCACGAGCCAATCCGGCCGCTGCAAGACCCGCAAGCAGCGCCAGGACCAGCACAGTTCCCGAGCCGGGCCTCATGCGCTTCCTCCCGCCATATCGGCGTTGATTGCCGTGCTTTTCGTTTTTGAGGCTCCTTTGTCGGCCGAATGCTTGTACCACGAAATCACCCACGCCATGCCCCACATGATGAGGATACCGGCAAGACTGACCAGGGCGTGCGTGAGGGCACCCCCACCGACTTCGGCCAGCACAAAGTGTCCCGCAAAGGCCAGGAAGACGCCGAGACAGAATATCTCAAGCGAATGCTGGCCACATAGGATCAATGGTCGCAGCCAGCGCGATTTGAGGCCCGACCAATCCTTGGGCAGGAAGCGCACGGTGAGCGCGGCCAGCGCCAGGAAATGGGCAAACCGCAGTACGTCCAGATCCGTCTTGGTGATCGGATACATCCACTGTTCGATCCGCTTGGGCATCAGGAAGCTGAGTTGCGGAATGTGCCAAGTGAGTGTGACGAAGAACGCCGACGCCAGGTAGGTGATGCAGATCCACATCGTCACCGGCGACGCCAGGATGCGGGACATGCGCTGCGCCCCGCCCAGTGCGCACCAGGCGCCGAACACGAACAGCAACTGCCAGCAAAACGGATTGAATATCCAGAAGCCGCTCGGATAGGCCGTCAGATACCAGTCGAAGTGCCAGGTCAGTGCGTAGAGCAGCACCGACAGTCCCAGCGCGACGTCGGCCCGCCACTTCATCAGCCACAGGATGATGGGCAGAAACAGCATCAGCACGATGTAGAGCGGCAGCACGTCCATGTTGACGGGCCGAAATCTCAGCAGCAGCGCCTGGACGATCGTGACATCCGGCTGCTTGAGGAAATCCATGATGCCCATTTCCTCGCTGTAGAGCGGGTTCTCGAAACGGGTGGCGACGTAGGAGATTTCCGCCAGGAAGATCGTGAACAGGAACACATGGGCGACGTAGATCTGCCACACGCGCCGCATGATGCGCGCGGTCGCCACCACGAAACCGGCCTCGAGCATCGCGCGGCCATAGACGAAGGCGGCGGTGTATCCGGAGATGAAGATGAAGATCTCGGTGGCGTCGGAAAATCCGTAATTGCGGATCGTGAACCAGGTCAGGATGTTGGTCGGCAGATGGTCGATGAAGATCAGCCACAGCGCCATGCCGCGAAACAGATCGAGCCGCAATTCGCGCTCGCCGGCCACCGGGAACGCAATCGCCGGCGCGGAAGATGCAGCGGCGGCCTTGGCATCGCTGGCCTTGGCATCGCTGCGAGGCGTTCCGGCGACTGGATCGGCAATGGACGACATCTGGCACCGTTTGGGCAATTGAGCTTTTACGCGTGCACTGTCCGGAAAAGATAACATCGGCCCGCAACTTGCACACCAGATACGCAAGGGATACGCAAGCGGAAGGTCCGGGGCCGGGCAGCGCGGCTGCGCTCTAGAACGGAACTATGTTGAAACCGCGATCAAGCAAGCGGGCAACCCGGCGCAGCGGAGATTGGTTCCCCCGGCATTCCCGGCTATGATGCGACACAGGATTCCCGGAAGCTTGCTCGCATGTACCGCGCCGTCACCCGCCAGATCGAAGTCACCGTCGAACCGAACTTCCTCCCCGAGCGCTCGTCGGTCGACAAGGGCCAGTATTTCTGGTCCTACACCATCGTCATCACCAATACCGGCGCCGAGACCGTGCAGCTTCGTACCCGGCACTGGATCATCACCGACGCCACCGGCCGCAAGCAGGAAGTCCGCGGCGAGGGCGTGGTCGGCGAACAGCCTGTTTTGGCGCCAGGCGAGCGCTTCGAATATACCAGCGGCGTGCCGCTGCCGACCGCATCGGGCTTCATGACCGGGCGCTATCAAATGGTCAGCGAAAGCGGTGAGCGTTTCGAGATCGACGTGCCGACGTTCTCGCTGGACAGCCCGGATAACAAGCGGGTGTTGAATTGACGAGCGCTCGCGCTTGTCATCACCGGGCTTGACCCGGTGATCCATCTTTCTTCGCATGATTCTTCCGAGGGTGACGGATGCCCGGGTCCCGGCTACGCCAAGGCTTCGCCGAGGCTTTCCCGTGCTGGCGCGCCGAAGCTTCAGCGGAGGCGGTAAGCCCGGGCATGACGAATGTGTTTGCCGTGGCCTTATCCCTGTCATTGCGAGCGAAGCGAAGCAATCCACGCCTCAGCGCGGGGATAGATAGATTGCTTCGCTGCGCTCGCAATGACGCGGTGATAGCGACGCAACATATCACCGTCATACCCCGCGAACGCGGGGTACCCAGTACGCTGCGACTTCTCGATTTCGATCACTGCTGTCTCTGGGATACTGGGTCACCCGTCTTCGCGGATGACGACAGTCCGTGGGCTGGGCAAAGCAAAGCGTGCCCACCATCATAAAGCGCGATCGGAGGATGATGGTGGGCACGGCGCTATCGCGCCTTTGCCCACCCTACGGCCCCCTACTCCTCCACGCCCGCTTCATGCGGGGTGAACTGATAGACTGAGGAGCAGAACTCGCAGGTCACCACCACCTTGTCGTCCTTGACCATCTCGGCGCGGTCCTTGGGCGAGAAGCTTTTCAACATCGCGGAGACTGCCTCGCGCGAGCAGGAGCATTTTGCGCGCAAGGAGAGCTGTGAGAACACGCGCACGCCGCGCTCGTGAAACAGGCGATACAGCAGGCGCTCGCCCGACAGATCGGGATCGATCAGTTCGACATCCTCGACGGTGCCGATCAGCGACTGACCTTCCACCCATGCGTCGTCTTCCGCCACCTGATGCGTAACCGCGCCTTCCGGCGCGTTGCCCGGATGCAGGTCGGCCTGCCGCGCCCGCTCGGGCGCCTGCGGCAGGAATTGCAGCAGCATGCCGCCGGCGCGCCAGCGATGCTTGCCGCCGTCGCCGCCACGCCATTCTTCGCCGACCGCAAGCCGCACGCGGGTCGGAATCTGCTCGGAGCGCAGGAAATATTCATGCGCGGCATCCTCAAGGCTGCCGCCGTCGAGCGCCACCAGTCCCTGGTAACGGCTCATGTCCGCGCCCTGATCGATGGTCATCGCGAGATGGCCCTTGCCGAGCAGGGCGCCTGAATCCTGCCCGTCCTTCAGCCGCCTTGCGTCGTAGCGCGCATAGGCGCGGAGCCGATCCGGCGACTGGAAATCCACGATCAGAAACGACACCGGGCCATCGGTCTGCGTCTGCAAAATGAACCGGCCGTCGAATTTGAGCGCCGAACCGAGCAGCGTCGCCAGCACGATCGCTTCGCCAAGCAATTTTCCGACCGGCGCCGGATAATCGTGCTTGGTCAGGATGTCGTCGAGCGCGGGGCCGAGTCGGGTCAGCCGTCCGCGCAGATCGAGCGAGGCGACCTCGAACGGCAGCACCGCATCATCGACGGGAACGGACGAGGGCGCGCGGATCGGCGCCTCGGTCGTGATTTTGATGTCTGATTGTGAATCCATGGCGCCTTATCTGGGGGCTTGGAATGCAAAACAAAAGGGGTTGACGAGCCGGCGAAACCATCTCCACGCGTCGTCCCTGCGAACGCAGGGACCCATAACCACAGGGCGTTGTGAGTAAGGCAAGGCGTCAACCACTGCCTTTAATTATTGGGGCCGCGGCGTATGGGTCCCTGCCTTCGCAGGGACGACGGAGAAACCTATGCCACCGCGTCAAAACACCAAGCCAGAATGCCTTTCTGCGCATGCAGGCGATTTTCGGCTTCGTCGAACACGACCGACTGCGCGCCGTCGATCACCTCATCGGTGACTTCCTCGCCGCGATGAGCGGGCAGGCAGTGCATGAAGATCGCGTCCGGCTTGGCCAGCGACATCAGCTTCGCATTGACCTGATAGGGCTTCAGCACATTGTGGCGATGTTCGCCGTCCTTGTCGCCCATCGAGACCCAGGTGTCGGTGACGACGCAATCGGCGCCGCGCACGGCGGCTTCGGGATCGGTGCCGAGCACGATCGGCGCCTGCGTCGCCTTGATCCAGTCCTTCATCGCCTTGTTCGGCGCAAGCTGCGGCGGGGTTGCGACATTGAGCCTGAACTTGAAACGCTCGGCTGCATGCGCCCAGGATGCCAGCACATTGTTGTCGTCGCCGGTCCAGGCCACGGTCCTGCCCTCGATCGGCCCGCGATGCTCCTCGAAGGTCATCAGGTCGGCCATCACCTGGCAGGGATGCGAGCGCCGCGTCAGGCCGTTGATCACGGGCACCGTGGCGTGCGCGGCCAATTCCAAGAGCGCGTCGTGGTTGAGGATGCGGATCATGATCGCATCGACATAGCGCGACAGCACGCGCGCGGTGTCGGCGATGGTCTCGCCGCGGCCGAGCTGCATCTCGGCACCGGTCAGCATGATGGATTCGCCGCCGAGTTGGCGCATGCCGACGTCGAACGACACCCGGGTGCGGGTCGAGGGACGTTCGAAGATCATCGCCAGCGTCTTGCCTTCGAGCGGCTTCTTGCCCTTCTCATGCGCTTTCAGCTTCGCCTTCATGGTGGCGCTCAAGGTCAGCATGCTGCGCAATTCATCTAACGGCAGTTCATTGATGTCGAGGAAGTGACGGACGGATTTGCTCATCAGCCCGCCGCCTTCTTCAACTGGCCAGCGGACAGCGCGACACAGGCGCGCTCCAACCTTTGCACGGATTCCTCGATCTCGGCCTCGGTGACGATCAGCGGCGCGAGGAACCGCACCACATTGTCGCCGGCGCCGACGGTGAGCAATTTCTCGTCGCGCAACGCATTGACGAGATCGCCCGACGGCACCACGGCCTTGACGCCGACCAGAAGCCCCTCGCCGCGAACTTCCGACAGCACGGCGGGATAGCGATCGACGACGGAGGCCAGTTTCTGTTTCAACAGCAGCGACATCTTCTGCACGTGATCGAAGAAGCCCGGCTCCAGCATCACGTCGAGCACGGCATTCGCCGCAGCGATCGCCAGCGGATTGCCGCCGAAGGTCGAGCCGTGCGAGCCCGGCGTCATGCCGCTTGCGGCTTCCGCCGTCGCCAGCACCGCGCCGATCGGGAAGCCGCCGCCCAACGCTTTGGCCAGCGACATCACATCCGGTGTCACGCCGACGCGCTTATAGGCGAAGAGATCGCCGGTGCGGCCCATGCCGGTCTGCACCTCGTCGAACGCGAGCAACAGGCCCTTCTCGTCGCAGAGCTGGCGCAGCGCCTTGAAGAAAGACTGCGGCGCCGAGCGCACGCCGCCCTCGCCCTGCACCGGCTCGATCAGGATGCCCGCGGTCTGCGGGCCGATCGCTTTCTTGACCGCTTCGAGATCGCCATGCGGCACCTGGTCGAAACCGTCCATCGGCGGCCCAAAGCCTTCGAGATATTTGGCGGAGCCGGTTGCTGCGAGCGTGCCCAGGGTGCGGCCGTGGAATGCGCCCTCGAAGGTGACGAGACGATAGCGCTCGGGATGGCCTTTGGAGAATTGATAGCGGCGCACGACCTTGATCACGCCTTCCATCGCCTCGGCGCCGGAATTGCAGAAGAACACGAGGTCGGCAAAGCTCTGCTCGCAAAGCCGCGCGGCGAGCTTCTCGCCATCCGGCGACTTGAACAGGTTCGACATGTGCCAGAGTTTCGTCGACTGCTCCTGCAGCGCCGCGATCAGGTGCGGATGGCAGTGACCGAGCGCATTCACCGCGACGCCCGAGGTGAAGTCCAAATAGCGCTCGCCATTGGTGGCGGTCAGCCAGCAGCCCTCGCCGCGTTCGAAGCCGAGATCGACCCTGGCGAAGACCGGGAGCAGATGCGACGTGGCGCTATTGGTCATGGCAATCACTGAGGTTTGAGACCTGCCTTTGAGACCTGCCGCGGGCGTGCATTGGCGCGAACGCGGCAACAGCCGGTCTTGCGAAAACGAAACGTGCCGCCTCTTAAGGGCGGCACGTGAGAGGCATTCTATGTGGGCGTGGGGCGCTGTCAACACGCCACGGAGCCGCCTTTCCTGCAGTGCAAGATGCTGAAATCCGTAAGATTGCGGTGTGGTGGAAAACACGCAGTGAAATGCCTAGATGTCAGAACATGTGGACGTTCGGGCCCGGACTCTTGCGCCCGAGTCACGCCATATTGTAGCGTTTGGGCTGTCGGGTACGACATCTCGTGCGGCAGTTCTGATCCCTAAGAGTCCATTTTGTACAGGCGTAAACGTTCGGCGCGGTTAGCGCGTCCGGCGAGGGCTAAGGGATTCTGACCGCAGGGATTTTTGAGACGAATGACTCGCCAGCGCTGCCCCCGATTGGCCGGCGCGATGCGAAGGGAAGATTACGATGACGGTTTTGACCTGGTCCGACGATCGCGTCGAACAGCTTAAGAAGCTCTGGGAAGCCGGATTGTCGGCGAGCCAGATCGCCGCGGAACTCGGGAATGTGACGCGAAACGCCGTAATCGGCAAAGTGCACCGGCTGGGCCTTTCCGGCCGTGCCAAGAGCCCCTCCTCGGCCGCCCCGCGGCAGCGCAAGGCACGCCCCGCCCAGCCGATGATGCGGGTGTCGCGTCCGGTCTCGCGCGGCAACACCGCGCTGGCACACGCCTTCGAAGTCGAGATGGAGCCGGATCCGATCGCCTTCGACAACGTCGTGCCGATGAGCCAGCGGCTGTCGCTGCTCGAACTGAACGAGGCCACCTGCCACTGGCCGGTCGGCGATCCCTCGAGCCCGGAATTCTTCTTCTGCGGCGGCAAGGCGCTCACGGGCCTGCCCTATTGCGCCCACCACTCGCGCATCGCCTACCAGCCCGCTGCCGATCGGCGCAGGCAGCAGCCGAAGCAGACGCGGTAAGGGGCGCGCACCATTATCTCAACTTGTCGTCCCTGCGAACGCAGGGACCCATAACCACAGGTGTCTGTGGTTACGCTGAGCTGGAGCTCCAGCACGTTTCAACAATCGAGATTTGTGGTTATCGGTCCCCGCGTTCGCGGGGACGACGGCGGGGCTTGCGGAAATAGCAGCGGACGCAGCTACGGCTCCACCTTCGCAAACCGGTCATCCAGCGCGTAACCTGCGCCGCGGACGGTGCGGATCGGATCCTGCTCGCGGCCGGGGTTGAGCAGTTTGCGCAAGCGGCCGATATGGACGTCGACGGTGCGCTCGTCGATATAGATGTCGCGGCCCCAGACGCTGTCGAGCAACTGCTCGCGGCTGAAGACGCGGCCGGGGTGCTCGAGGAAAAATTCGAGCAGGCGGTACTCGGTCGGGCCGAGATCGATCTGGCGGCCCGAGCGCGCGACGCGGCGTTTTTCGCGATCGAGTTCGATATCGCCATAGGTCAGCACGGTGGCGAGCCGCTCGGGGCTCGCCCGCCGCAGCAGGCCCTTTACGCGCGCCAGCAGTTCCGGCACCGAGAACGGCTTGACGATGTAATCGTCGGCGCCGGTCGCAAGCCCCCGCACCCGCTCGCTCTCCTCGCCGCGCGCGGTCAGCATGATGATCGGCAATTGCTTGGTTTCGGGGCGCGCTCTCAAACGGCGGCACAGCTCGATGCCGGAGAGGCCCGGCAGCATCCAGTCGAGCACGACGAGATCGGGCACGCGCTCCTTCAGCCGCGTATCCGCATCGTCGCCGCGGCCGACGGTCTCGACCTCATAGCCTTCAGCGTCGAGGTTGTAGCGCAACAGCGTGGTCAACGCTTCCTCGTCCTCGACCACCATAATGCGCGCGCTCATTCTGCTTTCCTCAAGTGTTGGAGACGGTCGTGGCAAACGTCGTCATGTCGCCCTTCGGGCGCTTGTCGAGCATCTGCTGACCCTCGATCATGTAGAACACGGTTTCGGCGATGTTGGTTGCGTGGTCGCCGATCCGCTCGATATTCTTGGCGCAGAACATCAGGTGGATGCAGAACGAGATGTTGCGCGGATCCTCCATCATGTAGGTGAGGAGTTCGCGGAACAGCGAGGTGCAGATGGCGTCGACTTCCTCGTCGCCCTTCCACACCGCCATCGCCGCCGGCAGATCGTGCGCGGCATAGGCGTCCAGCACCGACTTGACCTGCGATTGTACCAGATCGGTCATGTGCTCGAGGCCGCGCATCAGTTTCAGCGGCTGGAAATCGTTCTCCAGCGCCGCGACGCGCTTGCCCATGTTCTTGGCGAGGTCGCCGATCCGCTCCAGATCGGTGGCAACCCGCATCGCGCCGACGATCTCGCGCAGATCGATCGCCATCGGCTGGCGGCGGGCGATGGTCAGCACCGCGCGCTCCTCGATCAGATGCTGCAGGCGGTCGATCTCGACGTCGGTGGCGACGACGTGCTTGCCGAGCGCGACGTCGCGGCGGACCAGCGCGTCGACGGATTCGGTGATCATGCGCTCAGCAAGGCCGCCCATCTCGGCGACCAGACGCGTCAATTCCTGGAGGTCGCTGTCAAACGCCTTGGCGGTGTGCTCAGAAGCCATCTGTTATCTCCTTAACCAAACCGCCCCGTGATGTAGTCCTGGGTACGTCGATCGCGCGGCGAGGTGAAAATCTTGTTGGTGTCGTCGAATTCGACCAGCTCGCCGAGATACATGAAGGCGGTCTTGTCCGAGACGCGCGCCGCCTGCTGCATATTATGGGTGACGATGGCGATGGTGTAGTCCTCTGCCAGTTCCTGGATCAGTTCCTCGATCTTGGCGGTCGAGATCGGATCGAGCGCCGAGCAGGGCTCGTCGAACAGGATCACCTCGGGCCTGACCGCAACGGTGCGCGCGATGCAGAGCCGCTGCTGCTGGCCGCCGGACAGCGAGAGGCCGCTTGCATTGAGCTTGTCCTTGACCTCGTTCCACAGGGCGCCGCCGCGCAGCGCCTTCTCGACCCGGCCGTCCATCTCCGACTTGGAGATCTTCTCGTAGAGACGGATACCGAAGGCGATGTTCTCGTAGATCGTCATCGGGAACGGCGTCGGCTTCTGGAACACCATGCCGACGCGGGCCCGCAGCAGATTGAGATCGAGCTTGGGGTCGAGGACGTTGGTCTGGTCGAGCAAGAGCTGACCGGTGGCGCGCTGACCCGGATAGAGATCGTACATCCGGTTGAATATCCGCAGCAACGTGGATTTGCCGCAGCCGGACGGGCCGATGAAGGCGGTGACGCGGTGGGTGCCGAGCGTCAGGTTGATGTTCTTCAGCGCATGGTGCTCGCCATAGTAGAAGTTCAGACTGCGCGCGGTCACCTTCGGCGCAGCCTCGGGCAGCGTCGCCTGCGGAACGGGCCCGCTCGCGTTACTCACGGATACGGAGAGATCGGTCATTTGGATGTCCTCTCGGCGCCAAGGATGCGCGCGCCAATATTCAGGGCCAACACGGTGAGCGTGATCAGAAGCGCCCCGCTCCAGGCGAGCTGCTTCCAGTAGACATAGGGGCTCTGCACGAAGTTGTTGATGGTGACCGGCAGGTTCGCCATCGTCTTGGTCAGGTCCAGGCTGAAGAACTGGTTGGACAGCGCCGTGAACAATAGCGGCGCGGTTTCGCCGGCGACACGGGCGGTGGCCAGCAGGACGCCGGTGATAAGGCCGGCGCGCGCGGCGCGGTAGGCGATCCGGCGGATCACCAGCGAGCGCGGCAGGCCGAGCGCAGACGCCGCCTCGCGCAGGGGATTGGGCACCAGCCCCAGCATGTCCTCGGTGGTGCGGACCACCACGGGAATCACGATCACGGCGAGCGCCAGGCAGCCGGCAAAGGCCGAGAAGCCGCCCATCGGCACCACGATCGCGCCGTAGATGAACAGGCCGATGATGATCGACGGCGCGCTCAACAGAATATCGTTGATGAAGCGGATCACCGAGGTGAGCTTGTCGTGCTTGCCGTATTCGGCGAGATAGGTTCCGGCAAAAAGGCCGAGCGGCGCACCGATGCCGACCCCGATCACGGTCATCATGATCGAGCCGATGATGGCGTTGCGCAGGCCGCCATCGGTCGAACCGGGCGGCGGCGTATCCTGGGTGAAGACGGCGAGGTTGAGGCCGGCGAGGCCGTTATAGAACAGCGTGAACAGGATCAGTGCCAGCCAGGTCACGCCGAACGCTGCAGCGCCCAGGCACAGGAACTTGACGATGACATTCTTGCGGCGGCGGGAGACGTAAATCGGGTTCATGTCAGTTCCCCGCCTTCTTTTCCAGCCGCATCAGCATCAGCCGCGCGGCAGCAAGAACGAAGAACGTCAGAATGAACAGGAGCAGGCCGAGCAGGATCAGGCCGGACTGGTGCAACCCGTCGCTTTCGGCGAATTCGGATGCGATCGCGGCCGAGATCGTGGTGCCGGGCGCAAAGATCGAGGACTGGATCTTGAACGAATTGCCGATGATGAAGGTCACCGCCATGGTCTCGCCCAGCGCACGGCCGAGCGCCAGCATGATGCCGCCGATCACGCCGACGCGGGTGTAGGGGATGACGACGTTGCGAACGACTTCCCAGTTGGTACACCCCACCCCATAGGCGGCCTCTTTGAGCACCGGCGGGACCGTCTTGAAGACGTCGACCGAGATCGCGGTGATGAACGGCAACACCATGATCGCCAGAATCAATGACGCGTTGAACAGGCTGAGATAGGACGGCGGCCCGGCGAAGATCGTCCCCAGCACTGGAACGCCGTCGAACACGCTGATCATGAACGGCTGGAAGTTGTTGGCCAGAAACGGCCCCAGCACGAAGAAGCCCCACATGCCGTAGATGATGGAGGGAATGCCGGCCAGCAGTTCGATGGCAAGCCCGATCGGACGGCGCAGCCAGATCGGGCAGATCTCGGTCAGGAACACAGCGATGCCGAGCCCGACCGGAATAGCGATCGCCATCGCGATCACGGAGGTGATCAGCGTGCCGTAGACCGGGCCGAGCGCGCCGAGCACTGGCGGGTCGGCAGACGGCGCCCAGCGCTGCGTCCACAGGAAGGCGGCGCCGTATTCCCGGATCGCCGGCCAGGCGCCGATAATAAGCGAAATGATGATGCCGCCGAGGATGAGCAGAACCGAGATCGCGCAGGCGCGCGTAATCCAGTAGAAGGTGACGTCGCCGAGCTTGAACGCGCTGAGAGCCTTTGCGCGATCGTAAGGTCCGGCAGCGTCCATTACGTCGCTTTCAACTGCCATTTCTGCCACGCCAATCCCCTGTACTTATAGCCCAATGACCCGGACTTCGGTGCACGGCTTTTTCGGCTCGTGCATTGTTCTTGCCTCTCTTGTCCCGAGAGGGGTGCTCAACCCGGGCATCCCGGGTTGAGCGATCGTGTTGCGTAGCGCTGGACCGATCAGCTCTTGATCTCGGAGGCCCAGGTCTTTTCGATCTGCTTGACGACCGAGTCCGGCATCGGAATGTAATCGAGCTCTTCGGCCATCTTGTCGCCCTTCTCGAACGCCCATTTGAAGAACTTGATGGCTTCCTGGGACGCCGCCTTGTCGGTTGCATCCTTGTGCATCAGGATGAAGGTCGCGCCGGTGATCGGCCACGACGCATCGCCGGGCTGATCGGTCAGGATGACGAAGTAGTTCTTGGCACTGGCCCAGTCGGCATTGGAAGCCGCGGCCTGGAATGCACCAATCGTCGGCTGCACGGTCTTGCCGGCCTTGTTGACGACGGCACCGTAGGTCAGCTTGTTCTGCTTGGCATAGGCGTACTCGACGTAACCGATGGAGTTCTTGGTCTGGCTGACGTTTCCGGCGACGCCTTCGTTACCCTTGGCGCCAACGCCCGTCGGCCACTCAACCGCGGTGCCGGCACCTGCCTTGGTCTTCCACTCGGCATTGGTCTTGGAGAGATAGTCGGTCCAGATGAACGTGGTGCCCGAGCCGTCCGAACGGCGCACCACGGTGATCGCGTCGGAAGGCAGCTTCACCTTGGGATTGAGCTTGGCAATCGCGGGATCGTCCCACTTCTTGATCTTGCCGAGATAGATGTCACCGAGCAGTTCGCCCGAGAACACCAGCTCGCCCGGCTTGATGCCTTCGAGATTGACGACCGGCACCAGGGCGCCCATCGCCTGCGGCCACTGGATCATGCCTTCCTTGTCGAGCTGCTCCGGCTTGAGCGGCATGTCGCTGGCGCCGAAGGTCACGGTCTTGGCCACGATCTGCTTGATGCCGGCGCCGGAGCCGATCGACTGGTAGTTCAGGCCGTTACCGGTCTCCTTCTTGTAGGCATCGGCCCACTTCGAATAGAGCGGGAACGGGAAGGTGGCGCCTGCGCCGGTGATGTCGGCCGCGAAGGCCGACGTCGAAGCGGCGAGCAAGCCGGCAGCGACGACTGTCCTGACGAAATTCATGGTTGATCTCCATATCCTGAGCGAAGCGCCGTTGCGCCCGATCGCGCTCATGCCGCCCGTGTAGGCGCGGTCGATAGAGCTTTTACGAAGGTTTGATGACAGTTGGATGACACATCCAAGCGACTGAAATCGCTTGCATTTATGCCGCCGCCGGGGGTTTCGCCGGGGGAAAACAGGCGGTAAAGGTGGCGCCGTTTTTCGGCACGCTTTCGATCAACAGCCGGCCGCGATGGCGGTTAAGAATATGTTTCACCAAGGATAAACCGAGCCCGGTTCCGCCCTGCGCGCGGCTGTCGCCGACATCGACGCGGTAAAAGCGTTCTGTCAGCCGCGGCAGATGCTCGGGCGCAATGCCCGGGCCGAAATCGCGGACCGTGACGCGCACTTCGGGCGCGCCCTCTCCCGAGGCGACCTGGCTCAGCGAGACGATCACCTTCCCGCCGGACGCGCCATATTTGAGGGCGTTCTCGATCAGGTTCTCGAACAGCCGCAGCAGTTCCTCGCGATCACCCGCAATCGAGACCGGTGTCTCCGGCAGATCGATCTCGATCGCGACCTGGCGTTCCCTGGCCAACGGCTCCAGCCCGTCGGCGACCTGGCGAATGATCGGCACGATATCGACACACGCTTCGGGGCGGACATGCGCCGACAGCTCGACCCGCGACAGCGACAGCAGGTCGTCGATCAGCCGCGCCATCCGGGTCGCCTGTGTATGCATGATGGAGAGAAAGCGCTCGCGCGCCTTGGCGTCGTCCTTGGCCGGGCCCTGCAGCGTATCGATGAAGCCGGACAACGCAGCGAGCGGCGTGCGCAGCTCATGACTGGCATTGGCGACGAAATCGGCGCGCATCTCCTCGACCCGCCGCAGCGGCGTCTGGTCGTGGAAGGTCATCAGCATGCATCTTTCGGTCCCGCCGAACAGCGTCGGCACCGGTACCGGCGTGATGACCAGTTCCATCCAGCGGTCGACCGGCACCTGGTCGAGATAGTTGGCGCGGCGCGGCTCGCTGGTCGCGATCGCCTCGCGCAATGCGGTGATGATCTCCGGAGAGCGCAGCGCGAACTGGGCGAGTTCGTTCTTGCGCAGCGCCGGCGCGAGCTGGGCGGCCGCCGCATTGAGATGAATGACGCGGCCGGCGCGGTCGAGCAGCACGGCCGGGTCCGGCATGCCGGCAACGACCGCGCTGACGGCAGCAGATTCAACCGGACTGACGGCGCGGACATCCTCGCGGGAACCGGCGGTATCATGCAGCCGCCACGGCACCAGCGCGGCGGCGGCGATGCAGATGAAGACCGCTACCGCACGCGCCAGCGAGAGATCGGCCAGCAGCACCAGCGCGCAAAGCGCCAGCCCGGCGGCCAACAGGATAATGGCCGAATGCCGCAACCGGTCCGGCCACGGTGCAAAGAAGGAGGAGGAGTTCGAATCGTCAATCGCCATGGACGCAGGCTTTCCTTCCGCTATTCGCGAGGCGCCCGCCACATCATCAGGCGCCGGTGTCTCCACGCTCGCGCACATAGACGGGGGCCTCATGCCTCGGCTCGGGGTCGGCGGCAGACGCCAATTGGCGCAGGCGCTTCGATCGCGCGCCGATGATAATCTCCCGAAGCGTCAGCAAGATTACAGATATGACAAAAGGGCCGATATAATAGAGGACCCGGAACAGCAGCATGCCGGCGAGCAGTTCCTCCCGGTCCATCTGCCAGAGGCCGACCAGCATAGCGGCATCGAACACGCCGAGCCCGCCCGGCGAATGGCTGGCGAATCCCAACAGGGTGGCCGAGACGAAGATGACCGCGACGACGATAAAGCCGATATCGGGCTCGTCCGGCACCAGCATGTACATCGCCAGCGCACAGAAGCTGAGATCGACGATGCCGATGGCGATCTGCAGGAGCGTCAGCGGGCCGCCCGGCAGGGTGACCGTCCACGGTCCGCGGCCGACGCCGCGCGGCTGGGCCCAGACCCAGGCGACATAGCCGACCAGGGCGATGATGATTCCGAACGCCGCAACGCGGTTGAGCCAGGCCGGCAGTTGATCGATCGAGGCGGCGGCTTCCGGGTGGTAGGCGATGCCCAGTCCCAATACCGCGGCATTGCCGAGCCAGAAGGTGAGCCCGGCCAGGAAGCAGATCTTGGCGACGTCGATCGCATTCAACCCCCAGGCCGAATAAATCCGGTAGCGCACCGCGCCGCCGGTGAAGACGCTGGCGCCGACATTGTGCCCGATCGAATAGGAGGTGAAGGCAGCCAGCGCGTTGATGCGGTAGGGTATGTGGTGCTGGCCGATGGCGTGGACGGCGAACCAGTCATAGAAGGTCAGCGTGAAATAGCCTGCCGCCACGAACAGGGCCGCCAGCGCGATCCGGCGCGGCTCGGTGCCCTTGATGGCGTCGATCACCTCGTTGGCGTCGATGCCGCGTAGCATGTGATAGAGCACGTAGCACGCAACGGCGATGACCGTGATGCTGATAAGGACCCCGAGCTTATGCAGGACCTGTTTCTGGCGCAGAAACGAAGTTGCCCTGCGTATTGCTTCCAGCATCTACACCTCGAATTGCGCTTCTGCGACGACGGCAATGGCGCGAACCCCGCCGCCGCTACGCGGCTCCCTTGCCCCTCTGGTAGCGCGTTTTGGGCCGGAGTGGAATTCGCCGTACGACAATAAAACGCGCTTCTTCAACATATTAGGTATCGTTGATGACGGCGGTAGCACAGATTTACTGTATTCCCGCCGCCCGATGGGGGTTTCGGACCATAGCCAGGACCGGTCAACAACCCGTGACAGTGACGGCGGTAAAGCTGGCCGGCTCATGATGCAGTCAACCCGGCGGCGCACTGCGCGAGACCACCCAATCGCGCAACCATGACCCGACCGCACAGCCGCAGAGGTAGAGCGCGAACATGATCAGGCCGAGATCGAGCCAGTAGCCGAAACGGCCAGGCACGACGCGCGCGAGCGCGGCCGCGACCAACGCCGCGACCAAAACCGAAAGCACCCACCGCCATTTCCGCGAGACGCCTTCGCCGTACTGAACCACGGATATCCAGCCCATGGCGAAGCCGAGCAGCACCGATGCCAGGAGCCAGCCCCAGTAGAATGTGGTCAGATAGGCCATGCTCACTTCACCACGAAATCGATGCGGCGGTTCTGCGCCTTGCCCTGGTCGGTCTCGTTACCCGCAATCGGCTGCGTCGAGCCATAGCCGACCGCGCTGAACCGGTTGGCGGGTAATCCCGCCTTGACCAGATAGTCGGCGACCGCCTGCGCACGCCTCTCGGACAGCGCCTGGTTGGCCGCCTCGTCGCCGTCGGCATCGGTATGTCCCGCGATCTCGATATTGGCGGCCGGACAGCGCAACGCGGTTTCGATCAGGCGGTCGAGCAGACCGGCGGAATCGGTGACGATGTCGGCCTTGCCGGATTCGAAGCGGATCCGGGCCTTGCCGAGCAGTTCGGTAAACAATTGCTGGCAGACGGTCGCATCCACCGGCGCGGCGGCCGGCTTGACGGAGATTTCCGGCTTGAACTGCCAGCCCTGCGGAAAGTCCTTGCCGAGGCCGGCGCGGATCTGACTGGAGGCGGCTTCATAGAGCGCATCGCCCGACAGCTTCACCTCGCGGTCGGAGACGACGAGCGTACCGGTCGACAGCCGCGACAGCGCGCCGAGCGCTGATACCACCGCGTTGGCGAAGCCTGCGGGCGCGCCGATGCTCGTCTTGAGGTTATCGACGACTTTTTCGCTGAAGAACTTGCGCCCTGCCGCCCCCACCAGCCCGGCGTGGACGTTGTTGTCGGGCACGTTGCCGGTCAGCGTCAGCGTTACCGCGACGGGATCCTTGTAGGCCTGGAAGATGTAGGGCGGTGCCTTGACCTCGTTGGCTGCGACCGAAAAACCCTCGGGAAGATTTTTCAGTGCGGCGGCGATGGCTTCGCGGCCGCCGAGTTCGCGTGCCATGCCGGACAGGCTGACCGTGGTGTCCGACAGCGTGATCTTGCCGTCCTTCAGCTTGCCGATCTGGTCGAGCAGCAACAGCGCAGCATTGTCGAAACGCGGCGGCGCCCCGCGCGCAAGATTCGTCCGGTCGACCACCTCGACGCCGCCGAGGCTGGCGCGAGCCGCCTCCATCAGCCGGACCTTGCTCGCGGGCAAGGGCGAACTGCCCGATAGCGTTACCCGAACGACGTCGCGTTCAGCCGACCAGACGAACGGCTTGGCTTCGGGAACGAGCCGGGTTTCGTCGTTAACCAAACGCACCCCCGGCACCGCTTCGACCGAAGCCACCGCACTCTGCCGGCCGTCTTCCGAGAATGCGTCTGCGGCCAGGGTCACGTCGCGGCCTTCGACCGAGATTCGCCGTTTATCGAGGATGGTGCCCTTGAGGGCTGCGGCCGAACGCTGCGCCAGGTCGATTTCCAGCGGTTCGGTGCTCGTCCAGGCCGCGATCGCCCAACAGATGACCAGCGGAATGACACCCGGCCACCATTTGCTACTCCACCTGAAAAGTCCGCGCATTCGAGTTCCCGCCGGGTCCGGAACGGAGAGAAAACAAACCCTTGCGGGGCTGTCAAACCCGAAATGTCGCAGGCGCGAAAGGAGACGGAAATCGGTCCGGCTAACAGTTTCTTCAGCCGTCTGTCGCTAGTTTCGTCCCCGTAATTAACCGGGCAGCCCCGCATCTCGATGAAACAGCTTCGCAACACCGTCATTCGCGCCGGGCTGGAAGCGCTGTACTTCTCCGGGGCGCATCACCTGCTGCGACCAATCTTCGCAGGCGTCGGCATCATTTTCATGCTGCACCATGTCCGTCCGCGCCGCGACGGCGAGTTTCAGCCCAATCATCATCTCGAAGTCGAGCCGGAGTTCTTGCGGGCGATGCTCGCGCATCTTCGCGCGCTCGACGTCGATATCGTCACAATGGACGAGGTGCATCAGCGACTCCAGAAGCGGAATTTCGCGCGGCGCTTTGCCTGCTTTACCTTCGACGATGGCTATCGCGACAACCGCGATTACGCCCTGCCGGTGATGCGTGAGTTTGACGCGCCCCTCACCGTTTACGTCACGAGCGATTTCGCCGAAGGCACTGGTAGGTTGTGGTGGGTTGCGCTCGAAAAGGTGATCGCCAAGGCTCCCTCGATCGAAGTCCCGATCGGCGGCACAGTAATCCGCCTCGATAGCTCGACGCCATCAGCCAAGCAGGTCACCTTCGACCGCATCCACGATTGGCTGCGCCGACTGCCGGGCGAACACGACCTGCAGCGCGAAATCTCCGCGCTATGCACGCGCCATGACGTCGATGATTATCTCATCGCCCGCGATCTCTGCATGTCCTGGGAGGAATTGAAGGGGTTCGCGGACGATCCGCTGGTGACGATCGGCGCGCATACGGTTACGCATTGCCATCTGGCGCGGCAGAGCGAAGAGACCGCTTGGCTCGAACTGACCGAAAGCCGCGCGCGGATCGAAGCCAAGTTGCAGCGGCCGGTGCTTCATCTCGCCTATCCCTATGGCGACCGGATCGCCGCGGGCCAGCGCGAATTCGCCCTGGCGAAGGCGGCAGGATTCAAGACGGCAGTCACGACGCGGCCCGGCATGATCTTCGCCGAAAGCGCCGGCCACCTCACGGCGCTGCAGCGGGTCTCGCTGAACGGCAACTACCAGGACGAACGGATCATCCCCGTCCTGACCTCCGGCGCCGCCACCGCGATGTGGAACGGCTTTCGCCGCATCGACGCGGCCTGAAATCTCTCCATATTCGTCCCTGCGAACGCACTAGTGGATGCACACATGTTGCAGTGCGATTCAGGCTTCATATGCAATTTTAGAATCGAAGATGCGAGCTCATCGAAATTTTGGAATCGAGGCTGGCGTTTTCGCGCAAGATCGGAATCCAGCGCTTCGGTGGGGTGGAGAGCGCGCGCAGCAAAACTACGTCGCAACACTTGAGAAGTGCAAAAACCCTTGGCTTTTCATGAGTATTTGCGGCGCAACAAGTGTGCATGCCCTAGTGCGAACGCAGGGACGGACCCATACGCCGCGGCTCATCAGTTAAGCGATGTAGTAGTCATCTACCAAAACAATTATCGCTTGTGGTTATGGGTCCCTGCGTTCGCAGGGACGACGAACTGGCGTCCTTGACTCGCCCTGCTCCCACGCCCAAAACCTCCGGCAAAGCAAATGGAGGAACGCAATGTTCAAGGATCTGTTCTCGCTCAACGGCCGCATCGCGCTGGTGACGGGTGGCTCGCGCGGCATCGGCAAGATGATCGCGGCCGGATTTCTCGCGCAGGGCGCGGCGAAGGTTTACATCACCGCGCGCAAGGCGGGACCTTGCGAGGCGACCGCGCAAGAACTCACCGCCGCCTATGACGGCGAATGCATCGCGCTGCCGATCGACATCTCGACCGTCGAAGGCTGCGAAAGGCTGGCATCCGAAATCACCAAGCTGGAGCCGAAGCTCGACATCCTCGTCAACAATGCCGGCGCGGCGTGGGGTGCGGAATTCGACGAGTTTCCGGAGAGCGGCTGGGACAAGGTCATGGACCTCAACGTCAAGTCGCTGTTCTTCCTGACCAAGGCGCTGGCGAAACCGCTGCGCGCAGCGGCCTCGCCCGATCGCCCCGCCAAGGTCATCAACATCGCCTCCATCGACGGCATCTTCGTCAACCCGACGGAGACCTATTCCTATGCGGCAAGCAAGGCTGCGGTGATTCATCTGACGCGTCGCATGGCGACCAAGCTGATCAAGGACAATATCAACGTCACCGCGATTGCGCCGGGCGCCTTCAAGTCCGACATGAACCGTGCCGCGCGCGATCACGCCGATGAAGTGGCAAAGCGCGTTCCGGCACGGCGCATCGGCACCGACGAGGATATGGCGGGTATTGCGATATATCTCGCCTCGCGCGCGGGTAATTACGTCGTTGGCAATACGATCGCGGTGGACGGCGGCGTGGTGTACGCAAGTGCGGGGCTCGAGATCGCGGGGTAGTCACAGCCCGCGATGCCACGTCGTCCCGGCGAACGCCGGGGCCCATACCGTGTGATTCATCAATAGCGCACGGTGGCAGACGCCGTGCCAAAACAACGACGGTCGGTGGTCATGGGCCCCGGCTCAGGGCCGGGGCGACGGAGAAATCACGGCTCGTCCTTATCATATTCGACATCAGCCTCGGGCGCGTTGGGCAATTCGCGCTCCAGTGCCTCCCGATAGCGCAAACACCCGCGCAAAAATTTCGGCCAGGGCGGGACGGCCACTTCAGGCGTGATGCGCTCGGGCAACAGCCCCCAGAGATCGGGATGATGCCAGCACAGGTCATGACCGGTGCTGTCGCGGTGCGCGCGGATGCCCGCCCTGAGACGCTTCACCTCCGCGACCAACTGGTCGCGGTTCAGTGCTTCGAGGTCGCGATCGGGGTCCATGCTGCTGCTCCCCGATTGCGGGGCGGTTCAGGTTTCGATCTTCACGTACTCGAAATCGCCGGGCTTGTTGTCGATGCCGACTTTCGGCGGCGAGATCCAGGAGGCGTACTGGCCGGCTTCGGTGACCGGCTTCATCAGCGAGGCGATGAAGTCGCCGTCCTGCGACGAAGGCAACCATTCGCCCTTGCGTTGGTTCCAGGTGGCGTCGTCGATCAGGACGCCGTCGGGCGTGGCGTGGACGTCCTTGAACTCGCCGATCTGGCGGTGGAACGCGACGTTCGGCAGGGTCAGCTTGTACTGATAGCCCGCGGTCGAGATCACCTTGTTCCAGCGCAGCATGCCCTTGACGCAATCCTGCGTGTAGTCGTCGCGCAGCCGCATGTTGAGCGCCGTCAGCGCCGGCTCGTCGACCCGCTTGATCACGCCGTCGACCAGCTTGAGCACCGGATAGGTGGCGTTCTTGAGCTGGTGGTCGTCGTCGATCTGGGTTTCCTTGTAGCGGCCCTTGATGCCGGCGTTGAAGGCATTCGCCGCGTTGGTGGAGACTTCCGAACCGAACAGATCGAGCGACAGCGAATAGTGCAGGTTCAGCTTCTTCTGGATGGTCGGCAGGTCGATCACGCCGAGCGCGCGGACCTTGGCGATGTCGGTCGGATCGCTGATGCCGGCTTCTTTCATCGCCTCGCAGGTGCGCTGCACGACGCGGCTGATGCCGGTCTCGCCGACGAACATGTGATGGGCCTCTTCGGTCAGCATGAAGCGGCAGGTGCGCGACAGGGGATCGAAGCCGGATTGCGCGAGGCTGTGCAACTGCATCTTGCCGTCGCGGTCGGTGAAATAGGTGAACATGAAGAACGACAGCCAGTCCGGCGTCGCCTCGTTGAAGGCACCGAGCATGCGCGGGGAATCCGCATCGCCCGAGCGGCGGCGCAACAAATCGTCGGCCTCCTCGCGGCCGTCGCGGCCGAAATATTTCTGCAGGAGATAGACCATCGCCCAGAGATGGCGGCCTTCCTCGACATTGACCTGGAACAGGTTGCGCAGGTCGTAGAGCGAGGGCGCGGTCTTGCCGAGATGGCGCTGCTGCTCGACGGAGGCGGGCTCGGTGTCGCCCTGGATCACGATCAGGCGGCGCAGCGTGGCGCGGTGCTCGCCCGGGACTTCCTGCCAGGCCGGCTTGCCGTAATTCTCACCGAAGGGAATGACGCGGTTCTCTTCCTGCGGCGTCAGCAAGATGCCCCACCGATACTCCGGCATCTTGACGTAGTCGAACTTGGCCCAGCCGCGCGGATCGACCGAATAGGCGGTGCGCAAGTAGACCAGCGACTGCTGAAAACCTTCCGGCCCCATGTCGCCCCACCAGTCCATGTAACCGGGATGCCAGCCCTCCAGCGCCTTCAGCACCTGGCGGTCTTCGCTGAGATTCACGTTGTTAGGGATTTTGGTCGAGTAGTCGACGTTCATGTAATTCATTGGGGCCTCCCGTGGTTCGGTCTCGTGTCCCGGACGCGGTGCAGCGTTCCTCACGATGCACCGCAGAGCCGGGACCTATTTCGGTGGCTAAGGTGGGTCCCGGTTCTGCGAGCCGCGTCACAAGCGTGCCGCGCAGCGCCCGGGACACGGGCTTAAACTCTCGTCATGTCGAATTGCGCCTTCTGGCCGGTGCCGTAGCGGCGCAGCGCGCCTTCTTCGCCAACCGCGTTGGGGCGCTGGAAGATCCAGTTCTGCCACGCCGTGAGGCGCGAGAAGATTTTCGATTCCATGGTTTCGGGACCAACAAAGCGCAGATTCGCTTCCATGCCGGTGAGGCCGTCGGGCGAGAAGGAGGTGCGCTCTTCCAGGAACACCCGCACCTCGTCGTCCCAATCGATGTCGTCGAGCGCGAAGGTGACCAGGCCGAGCTCTTCGGCTTCCTCAGCGTCGAGCGTGGTGCCGATGGTGGCCTCCGCGCGTTCCAGATCGGACGGATCGGCCTGGAAGCGCGATTGCAGGCGGGTCAGGCCGTGGCTCATCGGATAGGGACCGAAATTCAGCGCAGTGAGCTGGATCGCCGGTGGCGGCCGGTTGTCGCCCTGGCGTGAGCCGATCAGCATGTAGGAACGGTCGGCGGCAAACACGAGTTCGGCGAGCGTGCCGGCAAAGCAGGAGCCGGGCTCGACCAGCGTCACCAGCGTGCGCGAGGTGACGTCGATGCGCTTCAACACCCGTTTCCAATAATGCCTGATCTCGTTGACCAGCCAATGCGCCTTGTTGGCTTCGAGGAAAGCGTCGCAAGCCACGACGTTGGCGGGGTCGCCGTGCGACTTGAACACCAGCATCGCGATTTCGAGTTCGTTGATGCGCAAGTGAAGGATTGCATCGTCGAGTTCGCGCGCCACCTGGAGCGACCAGAACGACGCGCCCTGCCCGATCAGGCCGTCGATATCATCAGGCGGCGCCGCCTCCGGCGCCTTGATCGAAATGGTCGCGATGCGCGCCGCGCG
This sequence comes from Bradyrhizobium sp. AZCC 1721, assembly GCF_036924715.1. NCBI lineage: Bacteria > Pseudomonadati > Pseudomonadota > Alphaproteobacteria > Hyphomicrobiales > Nitrobacteraceae > Bradyrhizobium > Bradyrhizobium sp. AZCC 1721. The sequence goes on from NZ_JAZHSB010000001.1 coordinate 6,742,160, forward strand.
GTCGATGTCGACACTGACAAAGCCGTAGCGGATGCCGGTCTCGTCGATGGTGCGGTTGAGCGGCGCAAGCGTGATGCCCTTGCCACTGCCGTTGCGCTTCGAGCTGGCGGCGAATTCCTTGGCGCGCTCGGCGACCTTGGCCTCGAGCTTACTGTTCGGCGCGATTTCATCGACCAGCCGCCACGCGACGGCGCGCTTGCCTTTAATTCCTTCCTCGATGGTGCAGAAGAAGTCGGCATGGTCGCGGCGCACCTTGCGCTTGTCGACCACGCGGGTCAGGCCGCCGGTGCCCGGCAACACCGCGAGCAGCGGCACTTCCGGCAGCGCCACGGCGGCGGCGCCGTCATCGGCCAGGATAATGTGATCGGTTGCGAGCGCCAGCTCATAGCCGCCGCCAGCCGCGGTGCCGTTGACGACGGTGATGAAGCGCTGCCCGGAGTTTTCCGATGAATCTTCCAGGCCGTTGCGCGTCTCGTTGGTGAATTTGCAGAAATTGACCTTGTGGGCATGGGTCGCGCCCGCCAGCATGCGGATGTTGGCGCCGGCGCAGAACACGCGGTTCTTGCCGGAACGCATCACCACCACTTTCACTTCAGGATGTTCGAAGCGCAGCCGCTGCACGGCGTCGGCCAGCTCGATGTCGACCCCGAGATCGTAGGAATTCAGCTTGAGCTGATAGCCCTCGAACAGACCGGCATTCTCGTCGACGTCCATGGTCAGGGTTGCGACCTCGCCCTCGACCGCAAGCTTCCAGTGATGGTAGCGCGACGGATCGGTTTGAAAATCGATGTATTTCGCTCCCCCCGCAAGGACGCGATCTTCACCGGCCATGAGCCACCCTCTGTCGTTTTCTCAGGATTTGTTCGGTTCGTTACATGCACAATAATGCATGTTTTCAATTGAGTCTAGCCTAAAACGCCGGAACATGCATTTTGTTTCATGTTCGACCGGCAGCCGCAAAGGCCACGCAATCGGCCTTGGCGAGCTGCGGCTGCTCCAGTTTGGTCTTGATGAGGCCCGCCAGGGCCGCAACCGGAAAGCTGTCGGCAAAGCCGTCGCCGCCGACATTGCGCATACCGAGCGCCTCGAGTCCGCCGAGCGCTTCACCAAATAGCCGGACCGCGACGTGCGGCTTTTGCATGCGCAGCCGCAGATTGGCGGTCGTGATCAGGATGCAGGCGCGCAGCAATATCCGCTCGCGGCCGCCCTGCGGCGCCGCCGCCCATACCGCTTCCAGGATCTCCTGCGATTCCCAGAAGTAGCCCTGGTCGTTGAGCGCCATGCCGTAGCGCAGCGCCGGGTGGCGCGCCGGCACGTAGCCCTGGAAGCGCGCCGGCACCAGTGCTGCGATCTGTGCCAGCGTTTCGTAATCGGCGGCGGCTTCCCTGGACTGGCCGGGCACATAAGCCCATCGCGGCAGCAGCAGATGACCGATGCCTGAGGGCGGCGCGGTCATCCGAACAGCGCCTCGGCACGCGCAGGAGAAAATGCGCTACGCGGCCCGTCCTTGCGAGCCATTCTCGACGTGCAACACCGCCTTTGCGAAATCCGAAATCGCATCGAGCGTCGCCTCCGGCGCTTCGCGATGCGGCTGATGTCCCGCGCCCGGAATCACAGTCACATCGACCGGACAATAGCACTCTTCCCGAGCGATCTCGACCTGCCGCATGGTCCCATACTGATCGTCCACGCCTTGCAGGATCGCCACGGGCACGCGGATATAGGCGAGGTATTCGGAAATATCCCAGTTGCGGAAATCAGGATCGAGCCATGCGCCGTTCCAGCCATAGAAGGCGTTATCGACGTCCCTGTGCCAGCGCGAAAGCTTGCCCTTCAGGTTCGTGGTCTCGTAGGCGCTCCGGATATTCGCAATCGACGCCACCGAAATATCCTCGACGATGAAATGCGGGGCGATCAGCGCGAGGCCCTGCACGCCGTGATCCTGATGCGAGCCCGCATAGATCGCCGCGATCGAGGCGCCGTCGGAATGGCCGAGCAGCAGGCCGCGGCGAAAGCCGATCTTGTCGAGCAGTTTTGGCAGCACGTCGAGCGCCTCGACATGCATGTAGTCGAGCGGCCGCGGCAGTTTTACCGGCGTCGATGCGCCATAGCCCGCGCGCGAATAGACGAATACGCCCGCGCCGGTCGCGGCCTGCAACTTGTCCGGAAAGTCGCCCCACAGGCCGGTCGAGCCGAGCCCTTCATGCAGCATCACGATAACAGGCGCGTGCTCGGGCGACGGACCGATCATGCGGTATTCGAGATGGGAGGCGCCGACCGTGAGGAAGCCGGAGGCAGTGAGGGTTGTCATGCTGTAAGCTTTCGAAAGTGATCCAGACGTCGCATCCTGCTCACGTCGTCCCTGCGAACGCAGGGACCCATAACCACCGGCCTTCGTTGTGACCAAAGGTCTCGCACATCGCGCGTTAACGGATAAGCCGCGGGCGTATGGGTCCCTGCGTTCGCAGGGACGACGAGAGAGTTACGATGCACCATCCCGCAGCTTGAACCGTTGAATCTTCCCTGTCGCCGTCTTCGGCAGGCTGTCCACCACGTCGATCCAGCGCGGATATTTCCATGGGCCGATCTTCTGCTTGACGTGTTCCTTCAACGCTTCATGCAGATCATCCGTCCTGGCGCCGGCGCGCAGCACGACGAAGGCTTTCGGCTTCAACAATCCTTCGGGATCGGCTTCGGGCACGACGGCGGCCTCGAGCACGGCCGGATGGGTGATCAGCGCGCTCTCGACCTCGAACGGCGAGACCCAGATGCCCGAAACCTTGAACATGTCGTCGCTTCTGCCGCAGAACGTGTAACGGCCGTCGGCGTCGCGCGTGTATTTGTCCCCGGTGCGGGTCCAGTGGCCTTCGAAGGTCGCACGGCTCTTGGCACGCTGATTCCAGTAGCCTTCGGCGGCCGAGGGCGCTTCCACCAATAGCTCCCCGACCTCGCCATCGGCCACGTCATCGCCCGCCTCGTTCACCAGCCGCACCTTGTAGCCGGGCACAGGCTTGCCGGACGAGCCGTATTTGATGTCGCCCGGCGCGTTCGAGAGGAAGATGTGCAACAGCTCGGTCGAGCCGACGCCGTCGAGAATGTCGACGCCGAAGCGCGCCTTCCAGGCATTGCCGACAGACTCGGGCAGCGCCTCGCCCGCGGACGTGCAGATGCGCAAGCGCGTGCCGGCGCGCTCGTTCTTCGTTGTTTCGTCATTGAGCATCGCGGCGAACAGCGTCGGCACGCCGTAGAAGATGGTCGGGTTGTACTTGTTCAGCAGCTCGAACATGCGTGCCGGCGTCGGTCGGTCGGCATTGAGCACGGTGCTGGCGCCGACCGACATCGGGAAGGTAAGCGCATTGCCGAGCCCGTAGGCGAAGAACAGCTTTGCCGCGGAAAGGCAGACGTCGTCTTCCCTGATGCCGAGGACCTGCTTCGCATAGGTTTCCGCCGTGGCCTGCAGATTGGAATGCAGATGCCGCACGCCCTTGGGCATGCCGGTCGAGCCTGACGAATAGAGCCAGAACGCCGGCTCCTCGGCATGGGTTTCGACGGTTGGGAAAGAATCACCCTCCTTCGCCAACTCTTCGGAAAGCAGCTTATGGCCGAACGAATTCTTGCCGGCGACCACGACACATTCGAGATCCGGCATGCGGCCGACAATGTCTTTCACGGTCGGGTACAGCGCCTCTGAGACGAACAGCACCCGCGCGCGGCTGTCGGCCAGCACATAAGCATACTGCTCCGACGTCAGCACCGTGTTGAGCGGCACCGGCACGACGCCGGCGCGGATCGCGCCGAGGAACACCGCGGGAAAGTCCACGGTGTCGAGCATGATCATTGCCACGCGCTCTTCGCGGCGAACGCCGAGCCGGCGCAGCATGTTGGCAACGCGGCGGGTCTGCCGCTGCAGCTCGCCATAGGTGAGTTCGGCGACGGTGTCGGTGAAGGCGAGCTTGGCGCCGCGCCCCTCCTCGACATTGCGGTCGAGCAGCCAGGTCACCGCATTGTACGAACCGGACGTGCCGCTCACGACGCTTCTCCCTGAGCTTTTAAGAATTATAATTCATACAAAGACACCGGCTACCCTTGCTGTCAATCCTCATCGGCATTATGTTTCCGAAATCTGTTCACCCCGACGCAATGCCGAACGAGGGAAATGACCGAGGCCAGCGACCCCGAATCCGGCTTTCTCGAGCAGCTTGGCCAGCGTGTGCGCACCATGCGCGCCCTTCGCGGCATGTCGCGAAAAGTGCTCGCAAAAGTTTCCGGAATTTCGGAGCGCTACATCGCGCAGCTCGAAAGCGGCAAGGGCAACGTCTCGATTGTGCTGCTGCGACGCGTGTCGAACGCGATGGGCGCGCATCTCGAAGATCTCATTCCCTCGGCCGAGCCCGCGCCGGATTGGGCCGTGATCCGCGATCTCTTGCGCAAGGCAACGCCGGCGCAGATTGCGCAGGCCAAGAATGCGCTGGCCGGCGGCGGCCTATCGGCGCAGCGGCGGATTTCGTTTGCCGGCATCGCCCTGATCGGCCTGCGCGGCGCCGGCAAATCCACCCTGGGCAGGATGCTGGCGAAGAAGATCGGCTGGAAATTTGTCGAGCTCAACAAGGAGGTCGAGGCGCAGAACGGCTTGTCCGTCGCCGAGATCATCGCGCTCTACGGCCAGGAAGGTTTTAGGCGCATGGAGCAGGCGGCGCTGACGCAATTGCTGGCGCGCAAGGAATTGATGGTGCTGGCGACCGGCGGCGGCATCGTCTCCGAGCCGCTCACCTTCGACCTGATCCTGTCGTCGTTCTACACCATCTGGCTCAAGGCCGAGCCGGAAGAGCACATGGCGCGCGTCCGCCGCCAGGGCGATTTGCGCCCGATGGCGGACGATCGTTCCGCGATGGCGGAATTGCGCAACATCCTGGTCAGCCGCGAACCGCTCTATGCGCGGGCGTCAGCCGTGGTCGATACCGCGGGCCTCTCCGTCGATGCGGCGGCGGCGCGCTTAAGCGATGCGGTCGCGCCGGTGCTGCATGACAAGCACGCGTTCGGCCTGCGCAGCGCGGCCTCCTGATTTTTTCTGCGAAAGTCCTCGCAATAGCGGAGGAACGCTTCACCAGACTCAGGCGCATTGTTCGCCTTGCCCTAGCCGAACTTCGCAAAGGCGGGAGCATGCGCAATGATTCCCGTCGCCGTCGGAAGTTCGTTGCCTCCAAGCGGAAGGGCCATCAGATGCGGTCCGGCATAAGGTGAGATGAACCCGCTCGCCTTGCCGGCATCGAATCCAAAACGTCGATAGAAGGCAGGATCGCCGAGGACGAAGATTCCGGCCCAGGCGGCGGCCTCGCTGCGGGCGATTCCCTGGCGGATCAACCGACTGCCGAAACCTGTCCGCCGATATTCAGGCAGTACCGCGACGGGTGCGAGCGCGAGCGCTGGAAACGGCGCTTTCATCCTTGAGAGCATGATGTGGCCAACGACCGTTCCGTCATCAACGGCAACCAACGAGAAAACGGAATCGCCGGCATCGCGGAGATCGTCGACCAACCGCGCCTCGGCTGACCGACCGAACGCTACTTCTTCAACGAAGCGGATAGCCGCAACATCGCCGGGCGTTTCGGATCGGACAATCATGGGTCACACCAGCATCGATTTGACCGATGCCGCCGCCTCGCGCAGGCGCGGCAGAAATTTCTCGACCATCTCTTCCGCGGACACGCGGTCGACATGCGCGCCCATGTTGATGGCGGCGATGATCGCGCCGTCGTAGCGGCGGACCGGCACCGAGACCGAACGGAAACCCGGCTCGGCTTCGCGATCGACCAGCGAATAGCCCTGCGCGCGATCGGCGACGATCGTCTTCAGGAGCTGCTTCTTGTCGGTGACGGTGAACGGTGTCAGCGGCGCAAGCTCCATCCGGTCGAGCGCGGCGGCCACTTCGTCATCAGCCAGCCGCGACAGCAGGACACGGCCGACCGAGGTACAAAACGCCGGCAGCCGGTAGCCGATATCGATGCCTGACGAGAAGATTCGCGTCGGGCTGGCGCGCGCGATGAAGACGACGTCGTTGCCGTCGAGGATCGCCATCGACGCGATCTCCTGCGCCTCAGCCGACAATCGATCAAGCGCTGGCTGCAGCACCGAGACGACATGGTTGGAGGCGAGATAGCTTGAGGCCAGCACCAGCACGCGCGGCGTCAGGCGGAACAGCTTGCCGTCACTTGCGACAAAGCCGGCGCGTTCGAGCGTGAAAAGGATGCGCCGTGCGGTGGCGCGCGGCAGCTCAGCCGCCTTGGCGAGATCGCTCAGCGTCATCGGCTGCCGGCTGCCGCCAAATATCTCGAGCACGCGCAGGCCGCGGTCGAGGCTTTCGATGAAATCGGTCGCGCCGCGGTTGTCAGTGTCCGCCGCGCGCTTAAGCTTGGGCATCGCTGCCTCCATAATCCGCTTGCCTCACGCCAAGCATACGTTAAAATCGCACAAAAGTTCAATAGGCGAACAAGTCCAGCTAGCGGAGATCCTCGCCATGATGAGCCAGGAAGCGAACGACCTGATCACCCGCACCGGCCGCAAGGACCCGTGCGGCAAGCTGATGCGGATGTACTGGCAGCCGGCGGCGCTGGTCGACGAGCTGCAGGGATCGCGGCCGGTTCGCCCGGTCAAGCTGCTCGGCGAAAACCTCGTGCTGTTTCGCGACGAGCAGGGCCGCTACGGCCTGATCGACCGCCACTGCGCCCATCGCGGCGCCGACCTCGCGTTCGGACGGCTGGAGAATGGCGGGTTGCGCTGCGCCTTCCATGGCTGGCTGTTCGACGTCTCGGGCCAGTGCCTGGAGACGCCGGCGGAGCCGAAGGACTCAAAGCTGTGCCAGGGCATCAAGCAGCGCTCTTACCCCGTGGTCGAGAAGAGCGGCATCCTCTGGGCTTATCTCGGCGAAGGCGAACCGCCGGCGTTTCCGGAGATCGACTGTTTTGTGGCGCCCGACAGCCATACCTTTGCGTTCAAGGGGCATATCAACTGCAATTGGCTGCAGGCGCTGGAAGTCGGCATCGATCCGGCGCACGCCTCCTTCCTGCACCGCTTCTTCGAGGACGAAGACACTTCCACCGCCTACGGCAAGCAGTTCCGCGGTGCGTCCGCCGGCAGCGATATGCCGATGACGAAGATCTTGCGCGAATACGACAACCCGATCATCAACGTCGAACATACCGAGTATGGCCTGCGCCTGATCGCGCTGCGCGAGCTCGACGAAGAGCGCACGCATGTGCGCGTTACCAATCAGCTTTTCCCGCATGGCTTCGTCATCCCGATGAGCACGGAGATGACGATCACGCAGTGGCACGTGCCCATCGATGACGAGAACTGCTACTGGTATGCGATCTTCACCTCTTACACGACGCCGGTCGACAAGAAGAAGATGCGCGACCAGCGCCTCGAATTGTACGAGCTGCCGGATTACAAGTCGCGCAAGAACAAGAGCAACGATTACGGCTTCGATCCGCACGAACAGGCGACCGCGACCTATACCGGCATGGGGACCGACATCAACGTCCACGACCAGTGGGCGGTAGAATCGATGGGCCCGATCCAGGACCGCACTAACGAGCATTTGGGACAATCGGACAAGGCGATCGTGCAGTATCGCCGCCTGCTGCGGCAGGAGATCGAGAAGGTGGTCGGCGGCGAAAAGCCGATGCTGTTCCTTGACGCGGCACACGCGCGCAGCATTCAGGGTCCTGCCACCATGGACGGCATCGGGCCCACGCAGGGCTGGGAAATCTATTGGATGGAAATCGACGTCAAGCGCCGCCGCGGCGCACCTTGGGCCGCGCCGGTGCCGACGGAGATTTCCGGCAAGGTGCCCCACCTTACGGCGGCGGAGTGATGATGCTCCCTCTTCCGTCATTGCGAGCGAAGCGAAGCAATCCATCGCGCCGCACGTGGAGGCATGGATTGCTTCGTCGCGTGGCTCCTCGCAATGACGGCTACCTCGGAGCAACACGTTGAGTTTCGTAGAACGTCACGAGCTGTGGTCGAAAGAGCAGCAGGAGGCCGCGAGCCGCCTGCGCAAGATCGTCGAGGAGAAAAACCTCGAAGTCGTCCGCCTGTCATTCCCCGACCAGCACGGCATCCTGCGCGGCAAGACGCTGGTCGCGAGCGAAGCGATTGCCTCGCTGGAAAGCGGCTGCTCCATCACCACGACCATGCTCGCCAAGGACACCTCGCACAAGACGGTGTTTCCCGTATTCACAGCCGGCGGCGGGTTCGGCATGAAGGAGATGGAAGGCGCCGCCGACGTCTTGATGGTCGCCGACGCCACCACGTTTCGCGTGCTGCCGTGGGCGCCGACCACCGGCTGGCTGCTGTGCGATCTCTACTTCAACGATGGCCGTCCGGTGCCGTTCGCCACGCGGCATCTCTACCGCAAGGTGATCGATCTGCTCGGACAGCGCGGCTACGATTTCGTTGCTGGCCTCGAAGTCGAATTCCATCTCTTCAAGCTCGACGACGCGCATATGGCGCCGGAGGATGCCGGCCAGCCCGGACGCCCGCCATCGGTGAGCCTGCTGTCGCACGGCTACCAGTATCTCACCGAGCAGCGCTACGACCAGATGGAGCCGGCGCTGGAGATCATCCGCCGTGACGTGCTGGCGCTCGGCCTTCCCTTGCGATCGGTCGAGGTCGAGTTCGGGCCGAGCCAGTGCGAATTCACCTTCCAGCCGACCAAAGGCCTCGTGCCCGCCGACAACATGGTGCTGTTCCGCTCGGCCGTAAAACAGATCGCGCGCCGCCATGGCTATCACGCGACCTTCATGTGCCGGCCGAAACTGCCGAACGTGTTCGCTTCGGGCTGGCACCTGCACCAATCGCTGGTGTCACGCGCCAGCGGCGAGAATGCGTTCATGGCCGGCGACAAGGGCGAGGTGCTGAGCCCGTTTGGACGCGCCTATCTCGCGGGGCTCCTGGAGCACGCCCGCGCATCCACCGTATTCACGACGCCGACCATCAACGGCTACAAGCGCTACCGCTCCTATTCGCTGGCGCCGGATCGCGCGATCTGGGGCCGCGACAACCGCGGCGTCATGATCCGCGTGCTCGGCGGTCCGGGCGATGCGGCCACACGGCTGGAAAACCGCATCGGCGAGCCCGCGGCGAACCCGTATCTTTACATGGCCTCGCAGATTCTCTCAGGCCTCGATGGCGTCGACCGCAAGCTCGATCCGGGGCCGTCAGCGGATGCACCGTACGAGACCAAGGCGGCGTTGTTGCCGAAGAGTTTGCGCGAGGCGGTGTTCGCGCTGCAGGACGATCCGTTTTTCCGGCAGGCGCTGGGGGCGGAGTTCGTGGACTATTACGTCCACATCAAGAACGCGGAGATCGAACGGTTTCAGGCCGAAGTGTCGGACTGGGAGCATCGCGAATATTTCGAGATGTTTTGAGGGAGGGGATGACGCTCTCTCGTCGCCCCTGCAAACGCAGGGGCCCATAACCACCGATGCCAATGATCAGAGGAAGATCATCGACCACCGCCTTAAGTAACAACGGCTGCGGCGTATGGGTCCCTGCGAACGCACTAGGGCATCTACACGCTTGCCGGGCCATATACGAGGAGTTGGAAGCGAGCCATTCCCATGTGGAAGGTGATTGGTCCAGGTGGGCGATGAGAGGCGTAACCGGTCCATCCGCCGAGCTTTGCGATGATCCATGCCGCCCAGGCGACAGTGTTGGGGCGATGGTGGTTCTTCTGGAGCTCGGTGCGGCCTTTCAGGGTTTTGTTGATGGCCTTGAGCGCTTCGATCTCGTCCGGCGTGAACACAAATTCGACCTGCAATTGTTCGCCGCCATTGCGGGCTTGAACGAGCTGGATGACGATACATGCTACTCTGGTGGCGATCGCCACGAGTTTGATCAGGCCTTCAGCGCTGTCGAGCTGACTATCCTCGATGCGCAGACCCTGGCTCTTCAGCGAGCGAAAGAGCTGTTCGATGATCCAGCGCTGCTTGTACCAGGAGACGATCCGCCAGGCATCGGCGGCGGTGACGACCGGATGAGTGGTCAGGAGCAACCAATGAATGGGCTTGGCGCTCTTCGGGGGGTGCAACTCGACGACCTCCACGAAGCTGACTTTGACGCCCTGTGGCAGGTCTTTCACGCCGGGGCGCTGCGGTCGTTTGAGCACAACGGTTCCCAGGCGCATGGAGAGGTGGGCCTGGCGACCGTGGCGATCCATTCGCTTTGGTAGATCGATCACCGCCTTGTCGCAGAAGCGGGCCCGCGCGACCGCCTGATAAAGCGTGCCGCCATCGACCAGCGCATGGTCGTGCATGGCGCGCGACAGGAGGTGGACATTGTCAGCGGGTGTCAGCGACCAGTGAGCAAAGAAATCCCCCTCGCGGTCGTTGACGACGGTGATCATACGAGCAGCGACCAGAACCTCGCAGCCTTGCTTAGCCGTCGTCACCCAGCGCGCCGATTCCTTGTCGGCCAAGGCGCGCTTCTCGTGAGCGATCCTGGCCTTGCGCTTGCGCGTCCACACCTCACCGCCGGTGAGCCCGAGACAGACCCCGCTATCGGCATCGACCGCCATCATGGCATGCAGCAGCACGCCGCGAGCATTGCCTTTGCCGACCTTGCCCAAGTCGCGCCGATGTCCCGGACGAGTGTGGAAGTTGATCTCGCTGGTGTCCTGGATCGACAGCACATGACGCCCGCTGACCGCCATCGACGTCTGCAGGCTCCAGCCTTCAATCAGCTTGTCGATCGTGACTTGCGGATTGTTCACAAACCGCCAGAACGCCATGTTCGCGGCCCAGTTGCCCTGCGCCATCTGGCGCAAACAGACACTGCGCGTGCAAAGCATAGCCCGGAGAAGCGCCGCCCCCTTTTATCGAGGCGAACGTCTCCAAACTTACCCAGGGACAAATCCGGTTCCTGCTGCATCTCTGGCGCTCCTTCGAATCAAAGCGCCAGAGAGAGAATCATACAAAACGCTGCGGCGAACGCACATCATGCCGCCCCGAGTCAATCTGTCGCGTCCCCAAGACGTGTAGATGCCCTAGTGCGTGCGCAGGGACGACGGCAGAGGTAGCTTAAATCCCGAGATACCGGTGCTGCAGGTCCGGCTCCGCAATCAACTGCTCTGATGTCCCCGTCCACACCGTTCGCCCGCGCTCGATGATGTAGTGGCGATCGGCGATGCGGGAGAGGTTGGCGACGTTCTTGTCGATCACCAGCACAGATTGGCCGCGGCCCTTCAGCATCGACAGGCAGTTCCAGATTTCCTCGCGGATCAGCGGTGCGAGGCCTTCGGTGGCTTCGTCGAGGATCAGAAGCTTCGGGTTGGTCATCAGCGCACGGCCGATCGCCAGCATCTGCTGCTCGCCGCCCGACAAGGTCACGCCCATGTTGTTGCCGCGCTCGGCAAGCCGCGGAAACAGCGCGTGGATCTTGTCGATGGTCCAGGGATCGGGATTGCCTGAGCGGTTGCCCGAAGCCGCCACCAGATTCTCGTAGACTGTCAGGTTCGGAAAAATCTGGCGGCCTTCCGGCACCAGGCCGATGCCGAGTTTTGCTATTCTGTAGGATGGCAGGCTGCGCACTTGCTCACCCGCGAAGCGGATCGTGCCCGCGCGAGCCGGCGTCATGCCCATGATGGAGCGGATGGTCGTGGTCTTGCCCATGCCGTTGCGGCCCATCAGGGCGACCATCTCGCCCGGCTTTACCTTCAGCGACAGGCCGAACAGCACCTGGCTGAGACCGTAGCAGGTCTCGATGCCTTCAACTTCGAGCAGGGTTTCCGCGGCTTTTGATTCAGCCATGGCTAACCACCACATGCTGGTCGCCGAGATAGGCGCGCTTGACTTCCTCGTTGTTCCTGATGGCGTCGGGATCGCCTGAGGCAATGACGCGGCCATAAACCAGCACGGTGATGCGGTCGGCGAGCGCGAACACCGCCTCCATGTCGTGCTCGACCAGCACGATGGTGACTTCCTTCCGCAATTCCTTGAGCAGCGCCACCATGCGCGCGGATTCGGTGACGCCGAGGCCGGCCATCGGCTCGTCGAGCAACAGCAATTGCGGCTTGGTGGCGAGCGCCACCGCAAGTTCGAGTTCGCGCTGTTCGCCGTGGCTCAATTCCGACACCAGCACGTCAGCGCGCCTGGCGAGCCCTACCCGCGCGAGCGCCGCCTGCGCCGCTTCGCGCAGATGCCTCTCCTTGCGCGCGGCGCCCCAGAAGCGGAACGAGTGGCCGTCATGCGCTTGCGCCGCCAGCGCGACATTATCGGCTGCGGTAAAATCCGGCAGCAGGCAGGTGATCTGGAACGAGCGCGCCAGGCCAAGCCGGCTGCGCTGATAGGACGGCAGCCGCGTGATCTCGCGGCCGGCGAAGTGAATGGTGCCGGAATTCGGCATCAACTGTCCGGTCAACTGGCTGATCAGCGTGGTCTTGCCGGCGCCGTTGGGACCGATGATGGCATGCAGTTCGCCCGGCACGACATCGAGAGACAGATTGTCGGTGGCTTTGATGCCACCAAAACTTCGGACCAGGTTGTCTACACGGAGCAGAGGATCAGCCACGGCTCAACCTCCCGAGCAGGCCCATGATGCCGCCGCGCGCGAACAGCACGATCAGCAGCAATAGCGGGCCCATGATCAGCGCCCAATATTCGGTGAATTGCGACAGGACTTCTTCCAGCAGGAGGAACACGATGGTCCCCAGGACGGGACCGAACAGCGAGCCCATGCCGCCGAAGACCACCATCACCATGAGTTCGCCGGAACGGGTCCAGTACATCCCGGCCGGGCTGATGAAATCGGTGTTGTTGGCGAGCAGCGCCCCGGCGAGGCCGCAGATCGTGCCGGAGATGACGAAAGAGACGAGCCTGTAGCGGTTGGCGTGAAAGCCGATCGCCTGCATACGCTGTTCGTTGGAGCGCACGCCCTGTACCACCATGCCGAAGCGCGAATTGACGATGCGCCAGATCAGGTAGACGCCGCCGAATAGGCAGAAGAGGCAAAGGTAATAGAACTGTACGCGGTTCGACAGGTCGATCAGGCCTGCGAAATCGCTGCGCTTGTAGATGGTGAGGCCGTCGTCGCCGCCATAGCGAGAGAGGCCTGAGGCGATGTAATAGGCCATCTGCGCGAAGGCGAGCGTGATCATGATGAAATAGACGCCGCGTGTGCGGAGGCTGAGCGCACCGATCACGAGCGCATAAAGCGCCGACAGTGCCAGCGCAACCGGCCACTGGATGAAGCCGGAGCCGATGCCTTCATGGGCGAGGATGCCCACCGCATAGCCGCCAATGCCGAGATAGGCGGCGTGGCCAAAGCTCATCATGCCGCCATAGCCCATGATGAGATTGAGGCTCGCGGCCGCCAGCGCGAAAATGACGATGCGGGTGAACAGCGTCAGAATGAAGATGTTGCCGGTCAGTGCCGAATAGGCCGGCAGCACGGTGAGGCCAAGCGCGACAAGCGCCACGATGACGTTGCGGGCGTTGATGTGAGATTTCATCGCTTGGCAGCCGGAAACAGCCCCTCAGGCCGCACGACGAGGACGATGGCCATCAGGAGATAGATCAGCATCGACGACAGAGCGGGTGCGGCGGTGGAAGCGGCGGCGGAACTCAGCACGGTGCGCAGCAGATCGGGCAGGAAGGCGCGGCCGAGCGTATCGATCATGCCGACGAAGATCGCGGCCATGAAGGCGCCGCGGATCGAGCCGATGCCGCCGATCACGATGATAACGAAAGCGAGGATCAGGATGTTCTCGCCCATGCCGATCTGCACGGTCAGGATCGGCGCCTGCATCAGGCCGGCAAGGCCTGCGAGCGCCGCGCCAAGTCCGAACACCAGCGTGAACAACAGTTTGATGTTGATGCCGAGCGCGCCGATCATTTCACGGTTGGAGGCGCCGGCGCGGATCAACATGCCGATCCTGGTCCGCATCACCACGATATAAAGCAATGCCGCAACCGCCAGCGCGACCACGATGATCGACAGCCGGTAGGCCGGATAGAACACGCCGGGGACGATCTGCACCGGGACGGTCAGCCAGGCCGGCAGCGGCAGCGACAGGCCGGCGGGGCCCCAGATCAGCCGCACCGCGTCGTTGAAGAACAGAATCAGCCCGAAGGTCGCCAGCACCTGATCGAGATGGTCACGGCCGTAAAGATGTCGCAGTGCGATGAATTCGAGCGCGATGCCCAGTAGCAGCGTGGCGCCGAGCGCCAGCAATATGCCGAGCACAAAACTATTCGTCCAGGCGACAAAGGTCGCCGCGAAATAGGCGCCCATCATGTAGAGCGAGCCGTGCGCCAGATTGACGAAGTCCATGATGCCGAACACCAGCGTCAAGCCGGCCGCCAGCAGGAACAGCAGCAGGCCGAACTGCAGGCCGTTCAGCGATTGTTCAACGAGGACGAGCATGAACCTAAAACTCTAGACCTAACAAAACAGCGGCAGCACATCTGCGCCGCCGCCATTTTTCTTGTTGGGCGGATGATCTGTCGTTAACCGCCCCCGGGTCAAGCCCGAGGGCGCGCTCCGGCGATCATGCACCGGCCATGCCAACAATCACTTCTTCATCGGACATTTGTCGTGGAAGCGATCCTGGTCGTCCTTGACGATGGTCGCCACCGTCTTCAGCGAGAGCTGGCCGTCGGCGTCCTTGACCACGTCCTGCAGGTAGAAATTCTGGATCGGAATGTGGTTGTTGCCGTATTTGAACGGGCCGCGCACGGACTTGAAGTTGGCCTTCTCCATCTCGGCCTTCATCTCGTCCTTCTTCGAGGTGTCGCCCTTCACCGCGACCACCGCGCTGTTGATCAGGTTCGCGGCGTCATAGGACTGCGCGCCGTAGAAGGTCGGGCGCAGGCCGGTGTACTTCTTGCGGTAGTCCTCGACGAACTTCTTGTTCTCGGGGAACGGCAAATCGTTGACCCATTGCTGCGCGCCGGGCACGCCGATTGCATTGTCCTTCTGCAGCGGCAGCGACAATTCGTCGATCGTGAACGCGGTATAGAGCGGGATCTGCCCCTTGAGGCCCGCCTGGGCGTATTGATTGAGGAACTGGACACCGGCCGCGCCCGGATAGAACACGAAGATCGACTCGGCCTTGGAATTCTTCGCCTTGGTGAGCTCGGCGGAGAAGTCGAGCTGGCTCGGCCACACCGTGTATTCCTCGCCTACGACCTGGCCCTTGAAGGTGCTTTTGACGCCGGCCAGCATGTCCTTGCCGGCGGCATAGTTCGGGCCGATCAGGAACACTGACTTCACGCCCTTCTGGTTCATGTAGGTGCCGACCGCCTGCGGGGTCTGGTCGTTCTGCCAGGAGGTCGAGAACACGTAAGGCGAACAGAGATCGCCGGCGAGCTGCGAGGGACCGGCATTGGACGTGATCAGGAAGGTCTTGCTGTCGACCGCGGTCTTCAGCGACGCCAGCAGCACGTTCGACCAGATGTAGCCGACGACGAAATCGACCTTGTCGGACTGGATCAGCTTCTCGGTCTTCTGCTTGCCGACGTCAGGCTTCTGGCCGTCGTCTTCATAGATCACCTCGACCGGCTTGCCGCCCATCTTGCGGCCGAGATGGTCGAGCGCCAGCTCGAACGAGTTGCGCATGTCGTTGCCGATCACAGCAGTCGGGCCGCTGAAGGTCGAGACAAAGCCGATTTTGATGGTGTCGCCAGCGAGCGCGGGCTGCGCCAGCGCCAGAATTGTTGCGCCCCGCCAGCCAGAATGCCTTTTTCATAATCACTCCCCTCCTGTTTATCACTCAAAACCCGGTCAACCGGGCGACCGGCAACGCTTGCTCCGCGCGCCTCTTATCTGTGAGGTATTTTGTGCGCGAAATCGCCGGTCAGCGGCAAGCATGAACCCAAGGCTCCGGTTAGAACCTTCGGCGCATGCTTAAGCCACCTGCACCATAATTCGTGGATGGCGGGGATGGCAAGAAATATAATGCCGGTTGCCCCGGACAGACCAAGGGACCGGCTGGGGGCTACCTGACATTTTTCAATCTCCCCTCGCCTCCATCCATGAAAGGCTCGAGATCAATATCGAGGACGCCCGGCAGCGCCGTCTCACAAATCATTTTATGCTTAAAACAATTTTCCGCAAGGGTGGAATCGCGTATTTCCACCTTCACCATCCAGAAGCGCTCGTTCAGATCAGATATTCAGCGCCATCGATGACGTAAGGCGCGTGGCGGAAATCCCTGATGGTCGCGACCTTGCCGGCCGACCAGCCCAGCAGCACGAAATATTTCGGCTTGGCATCGCCTTCGTTGGGATCGAACACCAGGATGGCGGGACGTCCCTCCACCAGGCCCGGCACCAGGTGCCAGTCGCTCACTTTGTCGTAGTTGCCGAAATAGCGGGACACTTCGGCCTTGCCACGCAAGTGGGTTCTGCTGACGAGATCGAGCCTGACATCGTCTGTAATCATGGCGCGGATCGCGTCGAAATCGCGGGCGTTGAAATGGGCAACATAGGCGCCGAGCCGCTCGCGATCGGCGTCGGATAGTTTTTGTGGCGGCGCGTCGTCCGGCTCGTCGGCGATTTCCCGCAACTGCGCGCGGCCGCGATGCAGCGCGGCCTTGGCCGCGGGCAGGCTGCAATCCATCACCTCGCAGACTTCCTTCAGCGAGCAGCCGAGCACGTCCATCAGGATCACGCTCGCACGCTGTGGCACCGGCAATCGCATGAAGGTGCGCAAGGAGGTCGCGGCGATCTGGCGGCTCGCCACGGCATCGAGCTGGTCAACGATCATGTCCACCTCCGCTGGTCCCCGGAGCGCCTCCTGGCGCCTGCGCCGGCGCAGGAAATCCAGCGCGGTGTTGTGCGCAATGCGAAACAGCCAGCCTTCGGGATTGCCGAGCGTGCCGGCGGAGGCATGCGCCTCCACCGCCTTGATCATGGCATCCTGCAGCACGTCCTCGCCGTCGATGACGGAGCCCACCATGCGCGCGCAATAGCGATGCAGCTTTGGGCGCATCGCCACCAGCAGGCGTTCGATGTCGAAGGCGGCGGACGTCTCGGGACCCTCTGTCATTTAGACTCCGGCAAGCGCGTTCTCGGTCTCGCGCAACATGCGATAATTGCCGACGACGGTCACACCTTTCGGCAGCGGCGGTTCGGCGCAACGCTCGCGAATGCCGTTCTGGAATGCCTGAAACGCCGCCAGTTTCGGCAAGGCGCTGGAGCCGTCGTCGGCTGCGGTCTCGACGAAAATGGATGAACGTATCATCCTCCAGCCGCAGCGACAGATAGCGAAAGCCCTCCGGCTGGGCCGCCTGCAATTCGGCAAACACCGCCGCCACCAATTCGGCGTTCCTGTCGCTCATTTCCGGCTTGGTTTTGTACCTGATCACGGTTCGTCTCATGGCTTTCTCCTCATTTTGCGGCCATCTCGACCCCAAGGACGTTTGGGATTGGGCAAAGGATGCTGTGGCAGGAAATTTATTTTGCCGTCGTCCCTGCGAACGCAGGGACCCATAACCACAGAAGGGTATTGTTGAGAACGCTGGAGCCGCAGCACGGCGCCACAACAAAATCCTGTGGTTATGGGTCCCGGCTCCTGATGCGCAATTGCGCATAAGGGCCGGGACGACGGCATCATACGCTTTCGCTATCGACCGATTGACAAAGGCGTATTGGAGCGGAGCCGCAAATGGCTACATAATCCAGTGCGTTGAGACATCTGAAACCGGGGTCGCATTCCCATGACGACAGTGCCGAAAGAACCCCATCACGTCGTGATCGTCGGCGCCGGTTTCGGCGGTCTGGAGACCGCCTTTGGCCTCGCCGGGGCGCCGGTCCGGATCACGCTGATCGACCGCCGCAACCATCATCTGTTCCAGCCGCTGCTCTACCAGGTCGCGACCGCTTCGCTGGCGACGTCGGAAATCGCCTGGCCGATCCGCTATCTCTTGCGCGACCGCCCCGAAGTGACGACGCTGTTTGCCAATGTGAATGGCGTCGATGCCGCGGGAAAGCGCGTGCTGCTCGAAGACGGCGAAACGATCGCCTACGACACGCTGATCCTCGCCACCGGCGCCCGCCACGCCTATTTCGGCCACGATGAATGGGAGCCGTTCGCACCGGGCCTGAAGACGCTGGAGGATGCCACGACGCTGCGGCGGCGCATCCTCGTCGCCTTCGAGCGCGCCGAGCGCGAGAAGGATCCGGCGCGGCGCGCGGCGTTACTCACCTTCGTCATCATCGGCGCCGGCCCGACCGGCGTCGAAATGGCCGGAACGATCGCCGACCTCGCCAAGGACACGCTGCCGCCGGACTTTCGCAACATCGATACCCACAAGACCCGCGTTATCCTGATCGAGGCCGGCCCGCGCGTGCTCGCGGGCTTTCCCGAAGACCTCTCCTCCTATGCGCAGCGCGCGCTGGAGGAGCTCGGTGTCGAGGTGGTGCTGGGGCAGCCGGTTACGGAATGTGCGATCGACGGCGTCGTCTATGGCGGCAACCGGCTCGAGGCCAGGACCATCGTCTGGGCGGCCGGCGTGCGCGCCTCGCGCGCGGCGGAATGGATGAACGCGCCCGCCGACCGCGCCTACCGCCTGAAGGTCGAGCCAGACCTCTCCGTGCCCGGCCATCCCGATGTGTTTGCCATCGGCGATACCGTGACGATCGCCGGCCCCGACGGCAGTCCCGTGCCCGGCATCGCGCCGGCGGCCAAGCAGCAGGGGCGCTATGTGGCGGCGCTGATCAAGGCGCGCCTCTCCGGCGGCACGCTGCCGCCGTTCCGCTACAAACATGCCGGCAGTCTCGCGCAGATTGGCAAGAAGAAGGCCGTGATCGACTTCGGCCGCATCAAGCTGCGCGGCAATCTCGCCTGGTGGATATGGGGCATCGCCCACATCTACTTCCTGATCGGCCTGCGCAACCGCCTCAGCGTCGCCTTGAGTTGGCTGTGGATTCACGCCCGCGACCAGCGCGCCGCGCGGCTGATCACGCAGGGCTCGAGCAAGGTCACGGGATAGGCTTCGCTCCGCAGGGATCGCGCGGGCGGAACTCCTCACGGCGCGCAGGCAAAACTGGTCGCGCTACTCGTCGGCCCCGATTTGTAATGCGGCCATGCCGGCCATTGGCACAACGGCAGTGCGCGCGTGGTCTCAAACGCCGGCGCTTCGACCTTCTGCTCGATCACCTCGAGATCGCCGGGCGCTTTGCCGTTCTCGACCCAGTCGACCAGCACGGCCAGTATATCGACATTGGCGGGCGCGCCTGAACCAACATGATCGACACCGGGCGCCGTGTAGAGGCGGGCGAACTCTGCGGTCTTCTCCTTGCCCAAGGTGCGCTGCACGTTTTCGAAATAGCGGATTCCTGCGTAAGGGCTCTGGGCATAGTCGGCCATGTTTTCGAGAACCACGAGCTTGCCGCCGCGCGCGGCAAAGCGGCTGAGATCCGGATTGGTCGAATCCATCAACCGCGACACCTGCAGCAGCCGCTCCTTGTGATCCTCGGGCCTGTAGGTCGTGACGTCGAGCTTCGGGTCGCGCGCGAAGACGTATTGGATGCCGCCGGCGCCGTAGATCCAGGCGATGCCGTTGACAGGGGCCGGCGGCTGCGCCGGCGCCGCCTTGCCGAGCCACCAGGCGATCCAGCCGCCGGTCGGACCGAAGGCGGGAATGTTTTCGCCGGAAACGCCCCAGCCCGGATAATCGTCGAGGCTGTTCTCCAGCGGGAACGAGAACTGGTACGTCGAATGCAGCGTCCTGATCGCCGCGATCTGCGCTTCCGTCAGGCACTGGTCGCCGCTCTGCCCCGCCGCGCAGCGCAGCGAGTCCGGCTGGAATTTCGCCTTGCAGCCAACCGGGTCCAGCACCAGCGAATCCTCGGCGCCGTCCGCCTTGTCGCAGGCAGCAAGCACCGCCTTGGCCACGAGTTCGACCTGCGCGGGACGAATCCAGCCCTCGCCCATGGTCGCCAGCCCCGACCGCGTCCCGGCATGCTGCAATCCGACCCAGTTGATGACGGGCACGCGGGCAAAGATGCCGTCGAAGTCATCGGGATAGCGCTGCGCCATCGTCAGCCCCTCGCGGCCGCCTTCCGACGATCCCATGAAATACAATTTGGCCGGCGGGTTGCCGTAGGCGCGCAGCATCAGGGCAACCGCGGCGTCGCGCACGCGCTTGTAGGAACGATGGGCGAAATTCTCAAAGGCCTCGTCGTTGAGCGCAAACACTTGCGGCGGCTCGCCCGGCTTGGTCTCGTGGCCGGAATCGGTGCCATAGGTGACGAACCCGCGCGCCAGCGGCGACGGCGCGCCGAATGGATACGCCGGCGGCAAGGCAAGCCCGGTAATCAGCACGCCGTTGAAACCGCCGCCACCATATTGCAGCGAGCGGCCGTTCCACTCGACCGGAAGATTCACCTGAAATTTGATCGGCGGCGCCTTGGGATCGGCCGGCGCGATCTGGCCGAGGACCTTGCAGAATTCCGGATCGGCTGGCGTGATGCGCGCCGCCGGCGTCGGTGCTCTTTCGGCGACGGCGAGCGGCGACGGCGCGACCATGGTCGCAGAATCAATCCGCACGGCATTGTCGACCGGCCGGATAAGGTCGCCGCAGGTCGCAGCGGGATCGCCGACCATCTTTGCGGCCGTGGCGTCGACGGCAAAGAACGAGGTCGCAGCCGCCAGCAAAGCCAATTGGATGCGAATTTGGAATCTGAGGCGTTGCATCGTTTCTCCCTTCGCTGTCGCAGCCGTGTTCTTGACCGGCCATCAGGCTTACAATGGTTCAGACCACGCGGGCGTCAATCGAAATAAGACGAGGCAAGATTAGCGTCGACGTTTGACATCCGTTGTGCGGCGGCACCCCAACCATAGCCGATGCTCCGCATCGGCGTTCTTCGAAAGAACGGCGGCCACAGGCCGCCTATGCCTCCCCCGCAATTACCCGCAAGCGGGAGAGGAAGCGCAGCGGAGCATTACTTCACCAGCGAGCAGCCGCCGTCGGCGAGCGGGCGGAAGGCCTGGTCGGCCGGAATGGTCGAAACCAGTTTGTAGTAGTCGTAGGGATATTTCGACTCTTCCGGCTTCTTCACCTCGAACAGGTACATCGGGTGAATGACGCGACCGTCCTGGCGGATGGTGACATCGCCGAACAGTTTGTCCTTGCCCTTGAACTTCTTCATCTCAGGCACCGCATCCTTGGCGTGGTCGCTGCCGGTCGCGGCCACCGCGTTGAGATAGGCGAGCGTGGAAGCATAGACGCCGGCCTGATTGCCGCTCGGCATCTTGCCGTTCACGCCCGGCCGCGCTGCGAAGCGCTTTGCAAACGCGCGGGTGTTTTCATCCATGTCCCAGTAAAACGCCTCGAACAGTTGCAGGCCCTGGCCTACCTTCAGCCCCATGCCATGGACGTCGTTGATGAACAGCAGGAACGCCACCATCGTCTGTCCGCTTTGCTGAAGGCCGAACTCGGCCGCCTGCTTCACCGCGTTGACGGTGTCGCCGCCGGCATTGGCGAGACCGATGACCTTGGCCTTGGAATTCTGCGCCTGCAGCAGAAGCGAGGCAAAGTCCGGCGTGTTGAGCGGATGCTTGGCCGAGCCCAGCACCTTGCCGCCGTGCTTTTCGATGTAGTTGGTGGCCTCGGCCTCGATGCCCTGGCCGAGCGCAAAATTCACCGTGATGAAGTACCATTCCTTGCCACCGCGCGCCATCATCGCCGCCGCGGTCGAGTTGCCGGTCGCCCAGGCGTCATTGACCCACTGGATGGTGTTGGGAGAGCAGGCCTTGCCGGTCAGGTCGGAGCTCGCCGTCGACGACGCCAGGAACGTCATGCGGCTATCGCGCAGCAGCGAGTTGATGGTGAGCCCAACGGCGGAATTCGGCACGTCGACCACGGCATCGACGCCATCGACGTCGAGCCATTTGCGCACGATCGCCGAACCGACGTCGGCCTTGTTCTGGTGATCGGCATAGACGATCTCGACCTTGATACCCTTGCCACCGCCGTTGAAATCTTCCGCCGCCATGCGCGCAGCTTCCACCGAGCCCATGCCGTTGGTGTCCTGGAAGATACCGGAAATGTCGTTCAGCACGCCGATGCGCACGACATTGTCGGAAATTTCCGCGCGCGCCGCGCCCGACGCCACGCAAGACAAGGCAAGCGCGAGACCTAACCTTAAACCCCTCATTGTTCTCTCCCTTTCGAATTTGATCTTGAGCGTTCCCGGACTTCGCCGGGTTTGACTTCAGTTCAGGTGATTAGGCCGTCACAATTGCCGGTCCGGCAGATTGAGAACCAAACCATCGAGATCGGCAGCCAACTTGATCCGGCAGGACAGCCGGCTGTTGGCCCGCCGTTCGGCGGCGGCGCCGTCCAGCAGCGCGTCCTCGTCGTCGCCCATGGCCGGCAGGCGGGCGAGCCAGCTCTCGTCGACATAGACGTGGCAGGTGGCGCACATCGCGTTGCCGCCGCATTCGGCCAGAATTCCACCGACATCGTGGCGCGTCGCCGCCTGCATCGCGCTTTCGCCGTCGCTGGCATCGATGCGCTGCGCCTGGCCGTCAAGGTGAACAAACGTGATGCTCGGCATGGGTGGTCCGTCAGGCCGGAGAAATGGTGATGGGGAGACTTTCGAGACCGCGCAGCGTGTTGTTGTAGCGGCGCTTCACCGGGCCTGATATCTCGATACTTGCGACCTTGCGCGCGATCGCCGCCAGCATCACCTCGCCTTCGAGGCGTGCGAGGAGCTGGCCGACGCACATATGAATGCCCGAACCGAACCCGACATGGCCGGAGGTGCGGCGGGTGACGTCGTAGCGATCAGGATTTTCCCAGCGTCGCGGATCGCGGTTGGCGGCGCCAAGGAACATCAGAACCTTTTCGCCTTCGCCGATGCGATGGCCGGCGAGTTCGACCTCCCGGGTCGTGGTGCGGAAAAAGGTCTGCACCGGGCTTTCGAAACGGATCGCTTCCTCGAATGCGTTGCGCGCCAGCGTTGGATCGCTGCGCAGCCGCGCAAGCTGATCGGGAAAGCGCGCCAGGCAGTACATCGCGGCGCCGATGCCGTTGACGGTGGTGTCGAGGCCTGCCGAAAGCAGCGAGCGCACCAGCAGCGGCGCCTCTTCCGCCGTGATGTCGCCGGCATCGGCGCGCGCATGGATGCAAGCGCCGAAGCCGCCGGGCGCAAGATTTTCGCGCTGGCACTGCGCGGCGACATAGGCCTGATGGGGCGCGGAGCGCTCGATCGCCTCCTGGCGCAACTGGTTCGGCGGCCCAAACGCGTTGAAGACTAGGCTCGCATAGGGCAGCAGATTCTCCCGCCCCTCCTGCTTCAGGCCCATCGCATCAGGAAATACCGAGAGCGGATAGGCCTCCGCGAGATCGGCAACCGCATCGAACCTTCCGCGCGCCAGCAGTTCGTCGACCTTGGCCGCGGCCATCGCCGTGAATTGTTCGCGGACCTGCTTCATGGCGGTCGGCGACAGCACCTGGGCGAGCACCGCGCGTGTCCTGGTATGCGCCGGCGGGTCTGCTTCAAGGATGATGCTTTGCGGTCGCCACGGCTTTTCCTTGGCAAAATCGCTCAAGCCGACGCCGCGGCTCGAGCAGAAGGTCAGTGGGTCGTTGAGGACGGCGTGCACCTCGGCATAGCGGGCGACGCCATAGACGCCCCACTTCTCGAGCCAGACCACCGGCCCGGCCTCGCGGAGAACGTCGTGGATCCGGTGCGGATCCTCGAAAAACTCGGTCGAGAACGGGTCCACGTCCAGACGGGGTACGCCGGCCGGCGCACTCCGCTCCGGGGTTGCAGAATCTATCCGGGATGTCGCGCTCATGTGGGCCTCCTGCATAATGTCCTTGCAGAGCGGTGTGCGCTGTCTCTATGTCTGGAACGCTGGAGCAGCGTCGGAAAAGCATGAGCAGGAACAGACAGGCGCGCGCCCCCCGTGTGGGCGCGGCAGGCAGGAGCGGACGGGCCGAGCAGGTGCTCGACCTCGACCGTTACGTTCCGGCCCTCATCACCTTCATCGCCAACAAATTGTCGCGTAGCGCGACCGTGGTCTATCAGAAGCGCTTTGGGGTCAACGTCACGGAATGGCGGATACTGTCGCTGCTCGCGATCGAGCCGGAAATTTCCGCGGCGCGGATCTGCCACGTGATCGGTTTCGACAAAGGACCCGTGAGCCGGACGCTCGCCGGCATGGAGGAACGCGGGCTGGTCAGCATCAGGGCCGACCGCGAGGACGGCCGCACCCATTCGATCTCGCTGACCCCGAAGGGCTATGCCACCCACGACCAGGTCATCGCGGTCGCGCTCGAACGCGAGCGCCGCCTGCTCTCCTGCTTGAGCAAGCCGGAGCGGGAGACCCTGATCGCGCTGCTGCTGCGAGTGCACGGCAATCTCGACGCCGTGAAGGGCGCGGGCGAAGTCGATACGCGGAGCTGAGCGGCGCCTATTAGCTGCGCCGCGGCGACCACACTGCGCGCGCGACATCGCATTGCGTCGTGACGATCCGACACACCCAAACATCCGTTTCTCCCTGTGCGGCCCGGCACTCTCCGTGCTCTGCGATCGGCCGCCTTGCGGAAATACGCTCGCACAAATTAGTTGCCTTGGCAACATACACGACGAGCCTCGGCGATCGATTTTCGGACCCGGCCGATTCCTGCCGGCCGCCGCCAGTCAGATCATCTCTTGACGAGTGGGCAGTTGCCGTCGCTTTCGGGACGAAACGCCTGATCGCCCGGGATTGTAGCGACGACCTTCAACAGATCCCATTTCGACGTGGATTCGTCAGGCTTCTTCACCTCAAGCAGAAACAGCGGATGAATCTTACGCCCGTCTGCGCGGATGGTTCCCTTGCCGAACAGCGGATCGTCGGTCGGCATCGCCTTCATCGCCGCGACAACGGCCTTGCCGTCGGCGGCGCCGCCGATCTTGTCGACGGCCTTCAGATAATGCAGCACCGAAGCATAGACGCCGGCCTGCATGTCGTTCGGATAATTCTTTTGCGGATGGCGTTCGGCGAACCGTTTTGCAAAAGCGCGCGTGCCTTCGTTCAAATCCCAATAGAACGGATTCATGATCTGCGCGCCCTGCGCTGCCTTCAGGCCGAGCGCAGGAATTCCGTTCATGCCGAGGATCAGCCCGACCAACTTCTGCTTTTGCGTCAGCCCGAACTCCGCCGCCTGCTTGATCGAGGTGATGGTGTCGTCACCGGCATTCGCCACGCCGACGATGTCGGCGCCCGAGGCCTGCGCCTGCAGCAGGAACGAGGCATAGTCGGCTGTGCCGAGCGGATGGCGCACGGCGCCGAGCACTTCGCCGCCGGAGGCCTTGACGCCTTCCATCGCCTGCTTCTCCAGGTCGTGGCCGAAGGCGTAATCGGCGGTCAGAAAGAACCATTTCTTGCCGCCTTGGGCTACCACGGCTTTGCCAAGGCCACGGCCGTAGGCATAGGTATCGTAGGTCCAGTGCACGGTATTCGGCGTGCACTTTTCGCCGGTGAGCAGCGCGGTGCCGGCGCCGGAGCCGATGAAGACCTTGTTCTTCTGCTCGCTCATATTGGCAACCGCGAGCGCAATCGCCGAGTTCGGCAGGTCGAAGATGGCGTCGATGCTTTCGGTATCGTACCAGCGCCGCGCGATGCCGACGCCGACGTCGGTCTTGTTCTGATGATCGGCGGTGATGACGTCGACAACCTTGCCGGCAGCCTTGCCGCCATAGTCCTCCACCGCCATTTGCGCGGCGATGACCGAGCCGATGCCCTGGTAGGTCGAGAACACGCCCGACTGGTCGTTGAGCACGCCGATCCGGACGTGGTCCTGGGCCTGGGCTTGGTCTTGGGGAGCGCCGGCGAATATTCCGCCGAGCGCGACCGCGAGCATTCCTGTGCGAAAAAGCTGTCGCATGCGTTCCCTCCTGTATGGAAAAGGCGGCCTTCTCGGCCGCTTCAAAATTACTTATAACTTATAAGCATTTTGAGGATTGTCAATTCACGTGATGCCGTGCGAGCTTTTGCCCATGGAACGAATCGGAAAAATTTCGACGCGCAACGGTAACGGAGCGGCCAGACCGGCCGAGCCGGACTCGGCGCGAAAACTCGATCTCACCGCGCTGCAGCAGACCCCGGGATTCATGATCCGGATCCTGCAGTTGGAGAACTTCGAGGCGTTCTATCCGTATTTCGAGTCCCTGAACCTTTCGCCGCTCGAATATGCCATCCTGGTTACGGTGCGGGACAACAAGACGGTGACGCAGAGCGAACTCGCCGCCGTGTTGAAGATGCAGCTCCCCAACCTCGTGAAAATCCTGTCACGGATGGAGGAAACCGGCGTCTTGAAGCGGAAGCGATCCGCGCGGGACAAGCGCGCGGTCGAGCTCAGCCTCAGCGCGGCGGGCGAGAGGCGCGCTGACGAAGCCAGCCGGCTTGGCGAGAGCTTTAATGCCCAGACGCTTTCCGCGCTCAGCAAGAGCGAGCAGACGGCATTTCTCCAGATGCTGGTGCGGCTGGTCGAGGCGCACAAGCACGCGGCGTCCCGACGCGCCTAGAGCCGTTTCGGTTCTGATTCAATCAGAACCGGGCTCTAGATTCTTGTTTTGACGCGTTTTCTTGACGCGAACCGGTGTCCACTTCGCTTGAAAACGCTCTGGCGTTTCAGCCAGCGCAGCCGATCCATTCGGCCGAGGCGTCGTCATCCAACGTTGCCACTGCGCTCGCGCGCCGCGTCAGCACCGCGCGCTGGTTGATATAACCCTTGTCGGTGATCTCGCCGCCGTCGACGGACGCGGGTTCGGCCAGCAGCAGCGCGCGCGTTGCGTGACCGGACGAGTTGCCGCTTTGCGCCTTTAGGTTCGCAAGGCCCTGCGCGATCGCTGCGCGAACCCGGTCGTGGCCAATCACATCTTTCACGTCGGCGCTGTCGGGCAAGCCGGCATGTGCACGGCAGGCCGCAATATTCGGAAATACCAGGAAGCGAACCTCGTCGCCGCCATGGCCGGTCACGACAATGTCCTGCGCCAGCGGCGCCAGAGCAGCGATGCCGGCGATGCGCAACGTGCCGACGCTGACCCAGGTGCCCGAATTGAGCTTGAAGTCCTCGGCGACGCGGCCGTCGAAGAACAGTCCGAGTTCGGGACGCGCCGGATCGGCAAAGGTCACGGCGTCGCCGATGAGATAAAAACCCTCTTCGTCGAACGCCTGCGCGGTCAAATCCGGCGCCTTCCAGTAACCGGGCGTGACATTCGGACCGCGCACCCGCACCTCCAGCTTGTCGCCCGATGGCACCAGCTTCAGTTCGGTGCCCGGGATCGGCACGCCGATATTGCCGGAACGTTTCGCCTGGAAATGGCAATCGGTGGCGAGCGGCGAGGTTTCGGTCGAGCCCCAGGCCGACACCATCGACAGCGCACGCCCCACCGTCTCGATCGAGAGTTCCTCCAGCGCGTCCCAGAGATTCTGCGGCAAGGCTGCGCCGGCGTAGAAAGCGAACTTCACCTCGCTGAAGAACTTTTTTCGCAGTTCGTCGTCGCTGCGCAGCGCCGCGATCAGCATGTCAAAACCGCGCGGCACGTTGAAATAGACTGATGGCATCACGCTTCGCAGATTGGCGAGCGAGGTCGCGAACAACCCCGGTGCCGGCTTGCCGCCGTCGACATAGAGCGTGCCGCCGTTGCGCAGCACCAGATTGAAATTGTGGTTGGCGCCGAAGGTGTGGCTCCAGGGCAGCCAATCTAGGATCACGAGATCCTCGCCGATATCTTCGAGGAACGTCCAGGTCTGCGCCTTGGCCTGCTGGCTGGAGGTCAGCATGCGCTGGGTATTGATCACGGCCTTCGGCGTGCCGGTCGAGCCCGAGGTGAATAGGAATTTTGCGATCGTGTCCGGCGTGATCGCGGCAAAGGCCTTTTCGACATCGCGCGTTTCCGGCGTTGAAGCGACGGCGCGGAAGGAGATCGCGCTGTCATCACCCGCACTGCCGCTGACAATGGTGGCCGAATGCAGTGGCTTGATCGCCGCCAGCGCCGCGGCAAACGGCTTTGTGCCGGAAACATAGATGGCGCCCGGTCCGAGCAGCGTGATCATGCTCTTGAGCTTGTCGAAATCCTTGGACATCAGCGAATAGGCCGGCGAGATCGCGGCCGATGGCACGCCGACATGCTGGGCGGCGAGCGCGAACAGCGCGTGCTCGACGCTGTTGTCGGACAGGATCACCAGCGGACGCTCGGCGCTTAGCCCCTGCGCGAGGATCCAGGCGGCGGCCGAGCGCACCTGCTTCAACGCATCCCTGTAGGTGACGGTGTTCCACGGCGTATCAACGCTGGCGCGATCGGCGAGAAAGATCCGGTCCGGCGCCTGCCGCGCCCAATGCTCCAGCCAGTCGCCGATACAGCGCGCACTCGGCCGCAGCGGCGTGGTCGATTTCAGGATGATGCTGCCATCGGTCCGGCGATCGGCAACGATCGCCGGCGTCGCGAATAGATTTTGGGAATCGGCACCGCTGATGGCGGCGATAGTCATGGGCTTCCTCCTGCCGCCTCGAAAGGGCTGGCTTGACGCCAATGTTGGGCACAACAATTGTTGTCGTCAACAACAATCTTCCCCTTGGCCGCGTGAAGCGCTAGAAGGGAACGATGGCGAGGAACAGTCAGGCACCCAGAATTGCCAAGTCACGAATAGCCAAGTCGCGCGCTGGTATTCGGCCGCGCCCCGGCCGCGCGCGAAGTGAAAACGGCAACGCGCACAGCGATCTGATGAACGGCGAAATCGGCCTCGACGCGCTGGCGGGCCACGCCGGTTATGCGGTGCGGCGCTTTCAAATCTGGATCTTCCAGGATTTCATTCGTACGCTCGGCGCCGTCGATATCCGCCCCACGCAGTATTCCGTGATGACGGTGATCGGCGCTAACCCGGGGCTGAGCCAGATGGCTGTTGCAAAACGGCTCGGCATCGAGCGCGCCCGGCTGGTGCACCTCCTGGATAGTCTTGAACAGCGCGATCTCGTCAGCCGCGTCAAATCCGCCGCCGACCGGCGCTCCCACGCGCTGCACCTGACCGCGCGCGGCCGGACGGCGCTGGCGCAGTTCAAGCGGCTTGCCGCCGAACATGAGCGCCATGTGGCCGAGAAGATCGGCAAGGAGAACCGGGAGAAACTGCTGCAGATACTCTCGGACTTCACCTGATCGCGGCTGGCGCCAGGCCTTGGGCTGAGTGGCCTAAGTTTTAGGCAGTCTCCAGTAACGGCCGGGCTCATGGCATGCGTCAGTCGCCCCGTAAGTGCATGAAACTGCAAATCTATATTTGAGCGTTGGCTCGACTAAGCGATTGTACACAATGGCACATCGCTTGCTTCAGCTTGGTAACCTTAGTCCGGGTAACCTTGCTCGCTGGAGTTTTGCTGCCATGGGATCCGACGCGCCTGAAACCGTTGCTGCCATTGTCGCCGCGCACCGCGCCGGCGCGATCACCCCGGCGCAAACCGTCGCGCGCTGCTATCAGCGCATCCGCGACCATAATGATCCCGCCGTGTTCATCAGCCTGCGCGACGAGAAGGATGCGGTGGCGGAGGCCGAAGCGCTGGCCTCGAAAGATGCGGCATTGCTTCCGCTGCTCGGCGTCCCGGTCGCAGTGAAGGACAATATCGACGCGCTGGGCTTAGCGACCACGGCCGCCTGCCCGGCCTTTTCCTTTTTCCCCGCGCAGGACTCGACGGCGGTCGCAAAGCTGCGGGCGGCCGGCGCCATCATCATCGGCAAGACCAACCTCGACCAGTTCGCGACCGGCCTGGTCGGCGTCCGCTCGCCCTATGGTATTCCCGTCAATCCGATCCGCGCCGATCTCGTGCCGGGCGGATCGAGTTCAGGATCGGCGGTGGCGGTTTCCGCCGGCCTCGTGCCGCTTGCGCTCGGCACCGACACCGCGGGTTCGGGCCGCGTGCCGGCGATGCTCAACAACATCGTAGGGCTCAAGCCGAGCCTTGGGCTGATCTCCAACGCCGGGCTGGTCCCGGCCTGCCGCACGCTGGACTGCGTTTCGGTTTTCTCGCTCACCGTCGACGATGCGATGACCGCACTGGCTGCGATGGCGGGCGCCGACTGCGCCGATCCGTTTTCGCGCGACCGGCCGCTGGGACCGATGTCGGTATTTCCCGAAAAACTCCGGCTCGGCGTGCCGCGCAATGGCCAATTGATCTTCTTTGGCGACGCGGCTTCCGAGAAAGCCTATGGCGAGGCGCTCAAGCGCTGGACGGCGCTCGGCGCCACGCTGGTCGAGTTCGACCTCGAACCCTTTTATGAGACCGCGCGGCTGCTTTACGAAGGCCCGTGGGTCGCCGAGCGATACCTTGTCATCCGCGACCTCCTGGCATCCTCGCCGGATTCGATTCATCCGGTGACCCGCGAAATCACCGCCGCCGGCGCGCGGCTGACCGCCGCCGACACCTTTGCTTCACGCTATCGGCTGCAGGCGCTACGGCGTACGGCCGAGCGCAGCTTTGCCCATTTCGACGCGATGGTGCTGCCGACGGCGCCGACCGCCTATTCGACCGCGCAGGTGCTGGCCAATCCGATCGAGCTCAACAGCCGGCTCGGCACTTACACCAATTTTGTCAACCTGCTCGACCTCTGCGGCCTCGCGCTGCCGGCCGCGATGCGCGCGGACGGCATCCCGTTCGGCATCACGCTGCTGGCGTCCGCGGGACGCGACGCGCAGCTCGCCAGCATCGGGCGGGTGTTTCATGCCGACACCCAACTGAAGATGGGAGCCAAGGGGCTGATGCAGCCGCCGCTCGCTTCGTTGCCGGCAGCCGCGAACGGCGATGAAATCACCCTCGCGGTGGTCGGCGCGCATCTTTCCGGCATGGCGCTCAATGGCGAGTTGCAGGTGCTCGGCGCCCGCCTGATCGAGGCGACCGCGACCGCGCCGGACTACAAGTTCTACGCGCTCGACACGGTGCCGCCGAAACCCGGCATGCTGCGCGTGGAGCAAGGCGCGGGCAGTTCGATCAAGCTCGAGCTTTGGGCATTGTCGGCGACAGCCTTCGGCAAATTCGTCGCTGCGATCCCGCCGCCGCTCGGCATCGGCACGATCCGGCTCGCCGACGGAACGGACGTGAAGGGATTTCTGGTCGAGCCCGCAGCCATCAACGGCGCGCGCGATATTTCAGCCTATGGCGGCTGGCGCGCGTTCATCGCGGAGAGGGTGGCGGTGTAGCCCCGTGTCCCGGACGCGGCGCAGCGTGCAACGCTGCTCCGCAGAGCCGGGACCTATGCGTATTCGGAGAGATGGACCCCGGCTCTGCAGCGCATCACTGCGTGCTGCGCTGCGTCCGGGGCACGCATGCCGAGAGAATCTTACACCGACACCGCGTAAATTTCGTACTCCCCGCGCACCAGTTCGATATGCGCGCGCATCGCGGCCGCAGCGCCCACCTTGTCGCCGCGCATGATCGCGACCACGACGCGGTCGTGCTCGGCATGCGATTTTGCCAGCCGCCCGAGATTGCGGAACTGGGCGCGGCGGAATGGCTGCACGCGCACCCGCGTCGCCAGCGTCATCTCGGCAATGTAGCTGTTCTGCGAACCGGCATAGATCGCGTTGTGGAAACGCTCGTTGACTGCGTGAAAGCGTTCGGGATTGCCGGCATGGCTCAGCACCCGCAATTCTTCATGGATCGCCTCCAGCTTCTGACGGTCCCCTGGCGGCATCCGTTCGGCCGCGAGCCCCGCGCACAACGCTTCCAGCTCCGCCATCGCTTCGAACATTTCGGTCAGGCGGTCCAGCGACGGCTGCGCCACCACCGCGCCGCGATGGGCCCGCGCCTCCACCAGGCCGCTCGCCACGAGTTGTCGCAGGGCCTCGCGCACCGGCGTGCGCGACACGGCAAAGCGCCGGGCGATATCGGTCTCGTCGAGCGCCGATCCCGGCGGCAGCACACCGCGCACGATCTCGTCGGCGAGCTGCAGCCGCAGTTCTTCTGCGCGCGTGACCTTGTCCCGCTGCGACGAAGGGCGATCGACGCGGCGAACCGTGGCTTCCGGCAGATCTTCCAGACTCATGCCTTTTGATCCATTTGCTTGGAAGACGTTTGCTCGCAAGATTCGGGCTCGTCGATGATGCTGACATGGGCCGCGACGATCTTCCAACCTTCGGGAAACCGTATCCAGGTTTGCATCTGCCGCCCGACCCTTCCGGGTGCGCCGTCGCGATAGAACAGCGTCGAGGCGACCGCGGTATCGCGGCCATAGGTCGTGATCACCGTCTTGTCGGTCCGCCGCATCAACCCGACCGGCGAGCGCGCGGCGCGGAACGCCATAATGGCGTCGTAGCCGTAGAGATTTTCGCCGATGCCATAGCGCAGCGTGCGGGGATCGTCGCGGAACAATTCGTCCAGCACCGCCACGTCGTTCGACACCAGCGCCTTTTCGTAGCGTTCGAACTGCGCGGTGACTTCGGCGAGCACGTCGGGAAGATCGATCTCCATGCTCACAATCCTCTCGGCGCGGGTGCCGCGGCGGCGCCCATCCGCTCCAGCGCATGCGCAACCCGCAAGGCGATATCTTCCCGCCACGGCGCGGCGATGATCTGCACGCCGATCGGCATCGGCTCGAGCGGCACCGGTACCGCCACCACCGGAAGACCGATGAACGAAATCGGCTGGGTGTGGATGCCGATATTGGCGCGCACCGGCAATTCGACGCCATCGAGCGTAAAGGTTGCCTGGCCGAGCTTGGGCGCGATGCAGGGCGTCGCCGGTGCGATGATTACGTCCACCGATTGGAACAGCTCCAACACCCTTGCCCGATACCAGCGGCGGAATTTCTGCGCGCGGTCGACCAGCGGAGCCGGGACCATCGCGCCCGCAATCAGGCGGTCGCGCACCGCGGGATCGAAATCGTTCGGACGCTGGCGCAGGCGATCGAGATGCAGCGACGCGCCCTCGGTCGTAGTGATGACGTAGGCCGCGGCGCGGGCGCGCGCGGCTTCGGGAATTTCGACCGTCTTGGTCGCGTTCAGCGCCTTGGCGATGCGCGCCACGGCCTCGACCGCTTCCGGAAAGACGTTCTTCTGAAAATACCCGCCGGCCACCGCGACCCGCAGGCCGTCGACGCCTTTCGCCAACAGCGGCGCAACCGGTTCGACCGGCCGTGTCGTGCAGGCGGCGTCGTCAGCGTCGGGGCCCTGCATGGCGTCATAGGCCAGCGCGAGATCGTCGACATTACGCGCCAAGGGACCCAGATGATCGAGGCTTGCGACAAAGGGGAACGAACGGGCGCGCGAAAGCCGGCCATAGGTCGGCTTCAAGCCGAAGACGCCGCAGAACGACGAGGGCACGCGGATCGAGCCGTTGGTATCGGATCCCAGGGCGATCGGAACAAGAGCGCTGCCGACCGCACTGCCAGAGCCGCCGGAGGAGCCGCCGGTCATCCGCGTCGGATCGTGCGGATTGCGCGACGGGCCGTCATGCACGTTCTCGCCGGTGAAGTCATAGGCGTATTCGCCCATGTTGAGCGCGCCGACCAGCACGGCGCCGGCTGCTTCCATGCGCTCGATCAGCGTGGCGTCGCGCGGTGATGGGGCGAGATCGCGGTTGATCTTCGATCCAGCGCGGGTGGCGAGACCCTTCACGTCGAACAGGTTCTTCACCGCGAAGGGAACGCCAGCGAGCGGGCCGACCTTCTGACCGGCGGCGATGGCGGCATCGACCGCGCGGGCTTTCGCGCGCGCGCGATCGGCGGTGATGTCGGTAAACGAGTTCAGCACGGAATCATATTTGGCGATTCGCGCCAGTGCGGCTTCGGTCGCGTCGAGTGCGGACAGCTTGCCGCCTGCGACGGCCTGCGCGATTTGTTGGGCCGATAGCCCATCACTGTTCACGGTCATGGCCTTGTCACGCTGTGTAGACGCTGGCCGGCTCGATCTCGTCCGGCAGCGGGAATTCGTCGACCAGCCGCGCCAGCCTCAGCGACACTTCGAGGTTCGCCCGCACCGCCGGCCGCCAGGCTTCTTCAACCGGCAGCGCCAGCGCCTTGGCGACGGCGTCGATGTAATTATCCAGGGGATCGGCGGCCATTTCGCTTCCATTCGAGTTTCTAGTGAACTGGCAACGGCGGATGCGGGATCGCCGTCAGCAATTCCTTGGTGTAGGCGTCCTGCGGATCGCCGAGCACACGCTCCGACGAGCCCTGCTCGACGATTCGCCCCGCCCGCATCACGATGACACGATCGCAAAGCAGACGCACCACATTCAGATCATGCGACACGAACAAATAGCTCATGCCCATCGACGCTTTCAGATCCTGTAGTAGATTGAGCACCACGGCCTGCACGGAGACGTCGAGCGCCGCGGTTGGCTCGTCGAGGATCACGAGTTTCGGATGCAGCGCGATTGCGCGAGCGATGCCGACGCGGGCTTTTTGGCCGCCGGACAGTTGATGCGGGAAACGATCGAGCAGATCGACGGGCAGGCCGACCAAACCGGCGAGCTTCTCGCAGCGAGCGCGCAGCGCGTCGCGCCCCTTGATGTCGCCGAGCTGCAGAAGCGGATCGGCAATGGCGCGTGCCGCGGTGAAGCGCGGGTTGAGGCTGTCGGTCGGATCCTGGAACACCATCTGAATGCTCTTGCGCAGCGGCAGCCGCGCAAAGGCCTGCGGCAGGATGGCGCCGATCTCCTCGCCGTCGAAACTGATGCGCCCGGAGGTCTGATCCAATAGCCGCATCACCATCATCGACGTCGTCGATTTGCCGCAGGCCGGATTCGCCGACGAGGCCAACGCTCTCGCCGTGGCCGACGGTGAAGCTGATGCCGTCAACGGCGCGGAAGACTTCCGCCTCCACCGGCGGCTTGCGAGAGAACAGTTTTGACAGCACCGCGCTTGCGCCCTGGCGCGGGTATTCTTTCACCAACTTCTCGACGAGAAGTAGAGGCTTCTCCATCTCCCCGCTCTTCGCAGGGAGAGGGTCGGGGTGAGGGGCGGCCTCCGCGAGCACGATGCGCGGAGAGTCCCCCTCACCCGCCGCACTTCGTGCGACGGCCTCTCCCCGCGTGCGGGGAGAGGCTAAAACCTCCTCCTCCGGAAGCAGATCCCGCAACGACACGCCGATCCGCGGCGTCGCGCGCATCAGCTTCTTGGTGTAGGCGTGCTCGGGCTTTGCAAAGATGTCCGCCGACTTCGCGGTCTCCACCACTCGGCCCTTCTCCATCACCACCACGCGGTCGCAGTAGGCGGCGGCGAGGCCCAGATCGTGCGTGATCAGGATCGTCGACATGTGCCGGCGCTTTGTCAGCTCCACGATCAGGTCCATCACGGCTTTCTGCGTGGTGACGTCGAGTCCCGTCGTCGGCTCGTCCGCGATCAAAAGCTGCGGATTGCAGGCCAGCGCCAGCGCGATCACGACGCGCTGGCACATGCCGCCCGAAAGTTCGAACGGATAGGCATGATAACGCTCGCGCGGACGGGCGATCTTGACCTGCTCCAGCGCCTCGATCGCCTTCTCGCCGCGATCGCTGGCTGCGCTCTGCACGTGCTGGCGCAGCACGTCCTCGATCTGGTCGCCGACCTTGCGGATCGGGTTGAGCGCGGCGCGCGGGTTCTGGAAGATCATCGAGATTTCACGGCCGCGCAAATCGCGCATCTCGTTTTCGCTCGCGGCCTTGACGTCGATGCCGGAGAACATCACCGAACCGTCGGCGATCCTGCCGGCGCGGTCGAGGATCCGCATCACGGCATATGACGTCACCGACTTGCCGGAGCCGGATTCGCCGACGATGCCGAGCGTCTCGCCCTTGGCAACTGAAATGTTGACATGCTGCACGGCCTTGACGATGCCGCGTCGCGTGGTGAACTCGACGGTGAGGTCGTTGACGTCGAGCAGGGGCTGGGCGGTCATGACGACCTCCGCAAAAATATCGAAAACAACCCCATGCAAAGTAGAACGAGGTTGGATTCACTGGATAATCTTCGAGAGTGATTCGCGCGTAAGTTGGGCACAACTCTCTCATTCCCTCCCCCCTTGCGGGGGAGGGGCAGGGAGAGGGGTAGCCACAAACTCCCATCTCTCCCGCGGCCACCCCTCTCCCCAACCCTCCCCCGCAAGGGGGGAGGGAGCGCAGCTGCGAGCGTGGAGACACCCATCACGTCCTCCGCTGCGGATCGACGATGTCGCGCAGGCCGTCGCCGAGCAAATTGAAGCAGAACACCGCAATCATCAGCGCCAACCCCGGAAACAGCGCGATCCACCATTCGCCCGACACCATGAAGGTGGCGCCTTCCGCGACCATGATGCCCCATTCCGCCGTCGGCGGCCGCACACCGAGCCCGATGAAGGAGAGGCCTGCGGCGTTGAGGATCGCGTAGCCCATGGTCAGCGACATCTGCACGATCATGATCGGCATGATGTTGGGCAGGATGTGCACCAGCAGGATCCGCATCTCGCCATTGCCTGACAGCCGCGCCGCCTGCACGAAGCCGGCGTTGCGGCGCACATTGGCTTCGGCGCGGGCGACGCGGGCATAGAGCGGAAAGTTCACGATCGCCGTGGCGAAAATGATGTTCTGCACGGTATTGCCGAGTGCCGCCACGATGCCCATTGCCAGCACGAACAGCGGAAACGCCATGATGGTGTCGGCGATGCGCCCGACGATGCGGTCGGTCCAGCCGCCGAAATAGCCGGCGGCGATGCCGGCCAGTCCGCCCATCAGGAACACCAGCCCCACCGAGGCGATCGCGATGAAGGTATCGAGCCTTGTGGCGACGATGACGCGGCTGAAGATATCGCGGCCCAATTGGTCCGTGCCGAACCAATGCGCCGCCGACGGCGGCTTCAACGCCGCAGCGGTATCGCTGGCGAGCGGATCGTAGGGAACGATGTAGGGGCCGAAGATCGCGGCAAACAGGATGATGACGAGCAAACCGAAAGCAAAGGCGGTGACGCGGTTCTCGCCGAGCACGTAGCCGATATGCTCGAACATCGCCGCCAAACCCGAGGTGCGGGCGGGAGCAGCAGGTTCAACGGCAGGCGCAACGCTACTCATCTTTGAACCTCACCCCTCAAGCCGCACGCGTGGATCGATCACGCCGTAGAGAATGTCGATGACCAGATTGAGCAGCACGTACATGACCGCCATGGTCAGCACGAAGCCCTGCACCGGCGCGAAGTCCGACGAGATCAGCGCTTCCACCGCATAGGAACCGATGCCGGGCCACGCGAACACCTTCTCGACCAGCACGTTGGCCCCGAGCAGAAACGAGAACACCATGCTGAGCGTGGTTATGACGGGCAGCATCGCGTTGCGGAACGCGTAGGTGACGATCACGGTCGATGGAGAAAGCCCGCTGGCGCGCGCGGTGCGGACGAAGTCAGAGGCCAGCACCGCCAGCATCGAGGCCCGCGTCATGCGCGCAATCGGCGCCAGCGAGAAGACCGCCAGCGTCGCCGCCGGCAGGATGAGCTGGCTCAGCGCCGAACGAAACGTCTCGAACTCGCGCGCGATCAGGGCGTCGATGAGATAGAGACCGGTCACGGTCGGCGGCGCGCTGTAGAACACGTCGAGCCGGCCGAGCGGTGCCGGCGACCAGCCGAGCCTGAAATAGAACAAGTACACCAGCACGAGGCCAGTAAAGAACACCGGCAGCGATACGCCGGCCGTTGTCGTGATCCGGCAGAGGTGATCGATCCACGAGCCCGGCCGGGTCGCGGCGAGCACGCCGAGCGGAATCGCGATCGTGATCGAGACGATGAGGCCGAGCAGCGTCAGTTCGGCAGACGCCGGCAGGCGGTTGCGGATTTCGGTCGCAACCGGCTGGCCTGTGGTCAGCGAGTTGCCGAAATCGCCATGCGCGAGATCGTTGGTGTAGCGGAAGAACTGCTCAATCAACGGCTTGTCGAAGCCGAGTTTCTTGCGGATCTGCTCGATCGCTTCCTTGCTCGCAGCGGGCCCGGCGAAATAGGCGGCGGGATCGCCCGGCAGCGCGCGCGTCAGCAGGAAGGTGACGATCACGACCCCGATGAGCGAGGGTAGAGCAAACATCAGCCGCTTGCCGATCATGGTCAACATGATCCGCTCCCGGTGATGAGACGAGGTGCTGCCGCAGGCGCAATTGCGCTCCCTCCCCCCTTGCGGGGGAGGGCTGGGGAGAGGGGTGGCGGCAACGGCGGGGCGTGTGGCTTACCCCTCTCCCCGTCCCTCCCCCGCAAGGGGGGAGGGAGTGAGAGAGCATTGCGTCCCTCACAGCAAAAGAGAGCGGAGCAAGTCAGCATTTCGCCTACCGCCAGCATCATCCACTCACGCCTTCACCAGCGCGCGATAATCCAGCCTCCGGTGGAACCAGTATTGATAGCCGGACACGTTCTTCTGCATCGCGACGTTGACGTAGGGCTGATACAGCGGGATGCGCGGGATGTCCTTGAAGGCGAGATCGACGAAGCCTTTGACGTCAGCATCGTATTTGGCCGTGTTGCCAATTGCCGCCGCGTCGACGGCGCCGTGGATGAATTCGTCCATCGGCTTCGACTGGTAGCTCATGGTGTTGAAGATCGAATTCTTGCCGTCGTAGCACCAGATGAAGAAATATTCGGGATAGTCGAGCCAGCCGGAGAACACGTTGGTGTAGAGCGGCAGCACCTTCTTGTTCAGTTCGGTGCGCCAGTTGGCGCCGGGGATCTTGTTGATCGTGGTCTTGATGCCGATTTGCGCCAGGCTCTCCTGCACCAGAACGCAGAGCGGCTCGTTGACACCGGCAAAGCCGAGATCAAACGACAGCGTGGTCTCAAAACCGTTGGGGTAGCCGGCCTCCGCCAGCAATGCCTTGGCTCTTGCGATATCGGTGACGTATTTGGTCGGCTGCGGCCAGGCCACCTCGGTCGCCTTGTCGGCTGCGGCGCCGAACATCGGCTTGGCCAGGCCGAACAGCACCGCATCCATGATCTTCTGGTAGGGAATCGCGCAGGCGACGGCCTCGCGGACCTTGACGTTGTCGAACGGCGCGATCTTGACGTTCATGCCGATATACTGGACGCCGTTGGAATAGGGCACCGAGACGATGTTGAGCTTGCCGCTGTCCTTCAGCTCGACGAAATCCTTGTTCGGCAGATCGTAGGAAATATCGGCATCGCCGCGCTCCAGCAGCGCGCGGCGGTTGCCGGCCTGCGGCACCATGCGCCAGATCACGCGCTTGACCTTCGGCAAGGGACCGCCGACCCAGGCGTCGTTGCGCTCCATGATGACTTCGGTGCCGGCCGTCCACTTCACCACCTTGTAGGCACCGGAGCCCGCGGTCTGCTGCTTGGTGTATTCGAGGCCCCACGGATCCTTCTCGGTGGCGTTCTTCTTCACCAGCTCGGAATTGACGATGCACGGCACGATGACCGCGAGATCGGGGATGGTGAGGCGGTCCTTCTTGGCGAAATCGATCCGCACCGTGTTGTCGTCGACGACGACGAACTGCTCGGTCTTGGTCAGCGAGCCCGCGCCCATCTGGAACGTCGGAAAGCCGCCGACGCTGACGGCGCGATCGAGCGACCATTTGACGTCCTTCGCCGTGACCGGCGCGCCGTCGTGGAATTTCGCGTTCTTCTTCAATTTGAAGGTCACCGACATGTCGCCGACCTTCATGTCCTCGGCGAGTTCGGGCTTGAACTTGTCGCGGTCGTAATACGGCACGCCGCCCGGACCGCTCTTCATCTCGTGGCTGATCAGGCGGTCGTAGCAATTCCACGACACCTCATAGCCGGGCACGTTGGTGCCGACGCCGTGAATGTCGAGATTGTTGGGGCCGCTTTCCGAGACGATCAGCAACGTTTCCGACCGCGCTTGCGCCTTGGCGGAGGACCAAATCGCCGGAGCCGGCGTGAGCGCGCCGGCGGCCGCCAACCCCGACACGGATTTGAGGAAATCGCGACGCTTCATGGGTGATGCTCCAACGCCCGAGGGAAAACGGCTTTGGAACTGGAATCGCAAGGTTCGTGCCAACGTTTAAGGAAAACTTACTTTCACGCCAACTCATTGATGCTGCTGGCGAATGCGTCCGACGCGAAATGGCGTCCGGGGACGCGGCATCCTGGCGGATTGCATACAGAGATGCATATTTGCTCAATTAATGTGCAGTCGTTTCGAGCGCTCCATTGCTGTGCTCCGCTCAAATTGGCCAGAGCAAATCCTGCAATTCATGGAGGTCCGCGGCCTTCTCCTGCCATCCCTCGATGCAGAATGCCCTGACCGGATCGCTGGCCCGATGCAGCAGCATCAGCGCGAGCAGCCGCCGCTTCAGTTCGGGCGTGATATCTGCGGCTGAATATCCAAAACCCTCGAACAGGCTTCGCACCCGCCGCGGCATGCCGGCGGTCATGAAGGCGCTGGGACCAAGCAGGTCATACTCGCCCCTCCCTGTCATCACGTCGCCGAAATCGATCAACCCCGCGAGCCGCCAACCCGAACCGCCGCTCAGCAGGAAGTTTTCCGGAATGTATTCGCCGGTCAGGATCACCGCTGGCCCCTCCAGCGCGACCAGCGAGCTCGCATCGCGCAGCAAATCGTCCAGGCCGTCGAGAAATTTCTGCGGCAATCCGAGACGCGCGTGCCGGGCGCGGCACCCTTCGATCTGCCGGCGCATGAAGACATCCCAGCCCGGCTCGATCTGCCCAAGCGGCCCGACGGGAACACGCTGCACCTCGGCGATGGTCTCGCCAATCTCGGCAAGCAAACGCTCCTTGTCCGCTTCCGGCAGCGATGGCCAGGCATCCACGCCCAACACGCCTGATAGCCGCGTGATGACGAGATATGGCCAGCCGTCGCGCTCCCCTTCGGCGACGATTTCGGGGATCGCGACACGAAGCCGTCCGCGAAGCTGCGCGAGCGCGCCACGTTCCGAGACGAATTGGGCGCGCAGAAATGGCGGAAAGATTTTGAGGATGAGTTTTTCGTCGAGGGCCATGACGAGATTGG
Source organism: Bradyrhizobium sp. AZCC 1721 (assembly GCF_036924715.1). Lineage (NCBI taxonomy): Bacteria > Pseudomonadati > Pseudomonadota > Alphaproteobacteria > Hyphomicrobiales > Nitrobacteraceae > Bradyrhizobium > Bradyrhizobium sp. AZCC 1721. Next base: position 6,783,075 of record NZ_JAZHSB010000001.1, read on the forward strand.
TGCCGGTGGAGAAGACGTGCGGCGCTGCGCACGCCAGGCCATGGCCGCGAGCGATATCGCGCGCGATCGGCAGCCATTGCGCCGGATCGGCGCGAAAGGCGCGGAAGGGCTCGTAGCCGGTAAATGGCGGCAAAGATGCGGTCATGCGGGCACTGAACTTTGTTTGTCGTCATTGCGAGCGAAGCGAAGCAATCCATACCTCAGCGCGGAGACAGATGGATTGCTTCGCTGCGCTCGCAATGACGCTGTGAGATTACCGATCCGGGTTGGCCCGCTCGAACTGGCGCAGCAGGCGGTTGCCGCGCTCGACGGCGGCGTCGAGCGCCGCCTGCACAGTGCGCTTGCCGCTGAAGACCTGCTCCAGCTCGTCTTCGATGGCGTCGCGGATCAGCACAAAGGACCCAAGCCGGATTCCCTTCGAATTCTCGGTCGGCGGCTTCAAAGTCATCTGCTCGATTCCGATCGCAGTGCCCGGATTGCGATCGTAGAAGCCCTGCGCGCGGGTGAGATCGAAAGCGGCGCGGGTAATCGGCAGATAGCCGGTGTTCTGGTGCCAGGCGGCCTGAACCTCGGGCTTGGAGAGATAGGCGAAGAACCGCGCAACGCCGGTGTATTCGGCGTGCGGCCGGTCGCGCAGCACCCATAGCGTGGCGCCGCCGATGATCGAGTTTTGCGGGGCGCCGGCGATGTCGGGCCGGTATGGGATCATGCCGTAGCCGACCTCGAATTTGGAATTGGCCTTGATGTCGGCGCGAGTCCCGGAAGAGCCGATGAAGATGGCGCATTCGCCCTTTTGAAAGCGCGGCTCGGCCAATTCCCCGCGGCCGCTATAGTCGAAAACTTTCGTCGTCTGCCATTCCGCGAGTTGCGCGATGTGCCGAACCACGTCCGGATTGTTGAAGGTCAGCTCGGCATCGAGACCGCCAAAGCCGTTGCCCCGGGTTGCCAGCGCCAGATTGTGAAAGGCGGAAAAATTCTCGACATGGACCCACGACGGCCAGGATGTGGTGAGCCCGCAGGGCGAGCCAGCCGCACGCAGGCGCTTCGCCGCGGCGCCGACCTCGGCCCAGGTCTTCGGCGCCACCTCAGGGTCGAGGCCGGCGGCGCGGAACAGATCCTTGTTGTAGTAGAGGATTGGGGTCGAGACATTGAACGGGAACGAGAGCATATTGCCGGCGACGTCGGAATAGTAGCCGGTCACGGCCGGCAGATATGCCTCCGGCGAGAACGGCTCCGACTGGTCGCGCATCAACTCGAACACCGGATAGATCGCCCCTTTTGCCGCCATCATGGTTGCGGTGGCGATCTCGTTGACCTGAACGACGGCGGGCTGGCTTCGCGATCGGAATGCGAAGATCGCCGCCGTCACCGTCGCGGTGTAGTTGCCCTTGTAGGTCGGCACGATCCGGTAGTCGGACTGCGACGCATTGAAATCGGCCGCCAGCTTTTCGAGTTGCTTGCCGAGTTCCCCCGACATCGCGTGCCACCACATGATCTCCGTGGCGGCGTGGGCGGGGGACGCAAGCGCCATGGCGGCGAGCGCTGCGAGTTGCAAGAACCTCAAGGCCGATTTCACCGGTGATCATCCTGCTCTGCCGCGCGAGCGATGTACCCCGCCGCCGCGCCCTCATAAATCCCCGCGACCGCGGTTTCAATCCGCCGACATCACTGCAATGCACAATTAAAGATTGCAGCCGGCGCATCAGGGTAACCCCAGGATAGACCCCGCACCGCCATGCTACCAATAGCCAAGCATCGGCAAATTCTGCTAAAATTGCGTTGAACCTTTTCTCCCCGCTGCAGACTCCATCTCTAAGGGGATTTGTCGCCTGTGTATCGCCGCGCCAACCTTTCGCGGACCTTGGTGCTTGTTGTCGCGCTGTTGCTTACGGCGGTCTCAACGGGCGTTTTTGCGCGCGGATTTCCTGCCGCCGATCCCCGAAACGACAGGGATCGGATCGAAATGTTCCATTCCCGCCCGTGCGGCGCGGAACAGGACCGTTCCGGACAGACCTGGACCGGTGCGATCGATCTCCACCGTACCAACGTTGCATTGATCGGGACGGTGGCGCCGTTATTGGTCGGGCGCCTTCGCAGAGTGGAGTGGATTTGACCGGCGCGCCGCAACAGCAGCGACCAGCGGAACGGCCGGCGAGCTTCGCCGCGCGCGGGCGCTTTCACGTCGTCCAATGGCTCCGCGCGGTGCCGATCCGATGGCGCATTCTGTCGATCGCGGGATTGAACTCCGCCGTCGTCATGGTGCTCGCCGTCTTGATCTGGAACGGCGCCAACGTGCTGGGCTCTGCATGGGACGACGTCCGGCAGGTGCGGGAATCAGACAAGATCCTGGCGCACCTCGAAAGCGAAACCAGCCGGCTGCAGAACCTGATCCACCGCTACATCAACCAGCCAAGCCCTGAGCTGTTCGCCGAGATCCTGCTGCTGCGAGAGGCCGTACTGGGCACGCTCACAACGCGCGCCTCGAACGACCCGATGCTATCGGGGTCAGTCGAGCGGCTCGAACAGGTCACCGACCGTTTCCTCAACGGCTTCGGCGAATTGCGCGCCGTGCAGGCCACCATCACCAAGACCTATGAGCAGCAGGTGCTGGGACCGGCCCGGGAGATGGCCGGGCTGTATTCGATCATCGAAGGCGCCACCGGGCATCGCGACGCGCAGATCTGGCCCGCGCTCGGCAAATCGCGCGAGGCGTTTACGGCCATGCTGGTTGCCGCCAACGCCTATTACCTGTCGCCCGCCTCAGGCTCCGCCGAGGACGCCCGCAGGAATACCGAGACGATCGAGAAGACCATCCCCATGATGACCGATCTGGCAGATAATGATTTGCAGCGCATGGCACTGACGCGGTTGCAGGCCCGGACCGTGGCGCTGCGCGACGGCATGGCCAAACTGACCGAACAGCTCGCGGTCCGGACCGAACTCTTGCGCAATACCATCGATGCCAGCCAGGCCGAGGCCATTGCGGTTATCGACGAGCTATCGGACAAGATGCGCCAGCGCGAGCAAAAGGCGCAGGAGACTTTTGACAAGACGCTGTCAGGCATCTCGCGCCGGGTGCTGTCGATCGCCGTGATGTTCCTCGGCATCATCCTGTCCGCCGGCGTCTTGATCGCGCTCTCGATCCGTCTGCCGCTGCAGCAGATCCTGGCGGCGATGCATGCAATCACGTCGGGCAATTACGATCGCCGCGTACAGGGCACCACCGCGAGAGACGAGGTCGGCGCCATGGCGCGTGCGGTGGACGTCTTCCGCGAGAACGCCATCGCCAAGCGCAAGACCGAGGACGAACTGCGCGCCTCGAAGGAAAGAGCCGAGAGCGCGCTGCTCGAGCTCAACACCGCGCAGCAGAACCTGATCGACGCCGAGCGGCTGGCGGCGCTCGGCGGGCTGGTCGCCGGCGTCGCCCATGAGGTGAACAACCCGATCGGCATCAGCCTGACGGTGGCGTCGAGCTTTGCGCGCCGGGCTGAAACCTTCGAATCCGAGTTGCGGACCGGGCCGCTCCGTCGCTCCAAGCTCGACGAATTCGTCAAGAGCTCGCGCGACGCCGCCCAGCAACTGGTAGCGAACCTGCACCGCGCCGGCGAGCTGATCCAGTCGTTCAAGCAGGTGGCGGTCGACCGCTCGCACGCCGAGCGCCGGCAATTCAACCTGAGCGAGGCCACCGACCAGATCGTCGCGAGCTTAAGGCCGGTGTTGAAGAAAGCGGCGATCACGCTGTCGGTCGAGGTGCCGGAAGGGCTCGTCATTGACGGCTATCCCGGCTCGTACGGCCAGATATTAACCAATCTTTTCCTCAATGCCGCCAATCATGCCTTTGCTGATGGCCGCTCCGGCGCGATCACGATCTCGGCCCGGGCGCGCGGCAGCGACGATGTCGAGATCATCTTTGCCGATAACGGGGCCGGAATGACGCCGGACGTGCAACGGCAGGCGTTCGACCCGTTCTTTACGACGCGCCGCAACGAGGGCGGCACCGGACTGGGCTTGCATATCGTCTATAATCTTGTCACTCAACAGCTCGGCGGCCGGATGATGCTGGAGTCAAGGCTGGGACAAGGCACCACATTCCGCATTATCATGCCGAAAGTCGCCAGGGGCGGATCGACAGCCGGATCCACGAGTACAGACCAGACAGCAGCCGACGGAACTTCGCAATGGCCGAACAGGACGATGTCCTCCACCTGATCGACGATACCGGATTGGCTCCGGAGGACTCGTCCGCGCGCAAGTGGAAGATCGCCGTCATCGACGACGATGCCGCCGTGCACGAGGGCACGCGCTTTGCGCTCAGCGATTACAGTCTCAACGGCGCAACGCTGGAGATCCTGTCAGCCTATTCCGCGGCCGAAGGCCGCATCTTGATGCGCGACAATCCGGACATCGCGGCCGTGCTGCTCGACGTCATCATGGAGACCGACGTCGCGGGCCTGGAGCTGGTCGAATACATCCGCAACGAGATCAAGAACGAGACCGTCCGCATCATCCTGCGCACCGGCCAGCCCGGGCAGGCGCCCGAGCGCCGCGTCATCGTCCAGTACGACATCAACGACTACAAGGCCAAGACCGAGCTGACAGCCGACAAGCTGTTCACCTCGCTGACCGCGGCGCTGCGCAGCTACCAGCAGCTCGAGCGCATGGTGCAGACAAGGCGCGGGCTTGAAATCATCATCGACGCCGCCTCGACGCTGTACGATTTCAAATCGATGCAGCGGCTGGCGGAAGGGGTGCTGACGCAGCTCGCCTCGCTGCTCAATGTCGACTGCGCCGGCATTCTGGTGCTGCGCGACGACGGCGCTCCGGGGAGCGAATTCTCGGTGCTGGCGGGCTCGGGCTGTTACAGCCGGTTCATCGGCACGACCAGCTCCAAGGCGCTCGATCCGGACTTGCGGCAAATGGTGGAGGCCGCCTTCCAGCGCCGCAAAAACGAATTCGCCGACCACCGCAGCGTGCTGTACTTGCGGACCGGCAGCGGCCGCGAAGTGGTGGTGCTGTTGCAGGCCGAGCGCCAGCTTTCCGATACCGACCGCGCGCTGGTCGAGATTTTCTCCAGCCGGCTGTCGATCGCGTTCGACAACGTCATCCTCTATCGCCAACTGCATGAGGCCAACACCCAGCTCGAGGACCGCGTCGCCCAGCGCACCCGCGCGCTGATGCAGGCCAACCGCAGGCTCTCGGCGCAGTGGCTGCGGCTGCAGCGCGCCAACGGCTTCAAGAACGAAATTCTCGGCACCGTGGCGCACGATTTGAAGAACCCGCTCGGCGTGATCCTCGGCCGCACCGAGATGTTGACCGAATTGATCGGCGCGGGCTCGCCGAAGGAGAACGTCACCGCGCAGGTCGAGCACATCAGGGATGCCACCAAACGCCTGACCTCGATGGTCGATCACCTGATTTCGGATGCAATGGCGGATGCCTTCGACATCACCATCCGCCGCGAACCGGTCGATGTCGCCGCGCTCGTGACCGAGGTCGCCGATTCCAACCTGCCCTCGGCCGTCAACAAGCAGCAGGCCGTCACGGTGTCAGCCCCGCCGAATATCGTTACCATGTGCGACGCCGACCGGATCCGCGAGGCGATCGACAACCTCGTCAGCAACGCCATCAAGTATTCGCCGATCGGCGGCAAGATCACGGTCACTGTGAGCCATGAAGGCAGCGACACGGTGATTCGCATCGCCGACCAGGGCGCCGGCCTTTCGCCGGAGGATCTCGGCCGGCTGTTCGGCCGCTTCCAGCGGCTCTCGGCCAAGCCGACCGCCGGCGAAAGCTCGACCGGCCTCGGTCTGTCGATCGTCAAACGTATTATCGACATGCATGGCGGCCATGTGACTGCGGAAAGTGCCGGACCCGGGCAGGGATCGACATTTACGGTTACACTGCCTGCGACAGAGACGACATGACCCAGAGCCCGCATATCTTCATCGTCGACGACGAGGCGCCGGCCCGCGAGATGGTCGGCGATTACCTCAAGATGCACGGCTTCGGCGTCACCTTGTGCGACGGGGGAAAGAGCCTGCGCAAGGAGATCGAGAACGCCGTGCCCGACCTCGTCGTGCTCGACCTCAACATGCCCGAGGAAGACGGGCTTTCGATCATTCGCGACCTCAAGAGCCGCATCAACGTCCCCGTCATCATGCTGACGGCGACCGCAAGCCCGATCGACCGTGTCGTCGGCCTCGAACTCGGCGCCGACGACTACATCGCAAAGCCCTGCGAGCTGCGCGAACTGATGGCGCGCATCCGCTCCGTGCTTCGCCGCAGCACGCCTGCCAAGACGGCGACGCCCGAGCCCGCGGCGGCCAAGGCGGAGAAGGAACAACTGGTGCGGTTCGGCACCAAATGGCTCGACCTCGAAGCCCAGGCGCTGCGCGACGACGAAGGCAACGAGCATCCGCTGACGGCCTCCGAATTCGGCCTCTTGAAAGTGTTCGCGGCGAATCCGAAGCGGGTGTTGTCGCGCGAGCGGCTGTTGGAATTGGCCAATGCGCGCGACGCCGAAGCCTTCGACCGCGCCGTCGATCTGCGCATCATGCGTATCCGCCGCAAGATCGAAATCGACCCCACCAAGCCCGCCGTGATCCGCACCATCCGAGGCGGCGGCTACCTGTTCTCGCCGAGCGGCGAGAAGGGTTAGGCTTTCTTTGTCGTCCATGCGAACGCACGGACCCATACGCCGCGGCGGTTATTTTGACCCGCTGGGTTAGATATCCTTTCCAGACAATAACGCCTTGCGGTTATGGGTCGCTGCGTTCGCAAGGACGACGGAATAGAGGCGAGGACATCTCAACATGTCGCCCCTGCGAACGCAGGGGCCCATAACCACAGGCGTTCGTAATTTCGCCTGGCTGGGGCTCCAGCGTATTTCGATAATCAACATCGGTGGTTATGGATCCCGGATCGCGCTCGCTACGCTCGCTTGTCCGGGACGACGGGATTTGTTCCGGGACCCAAATCTCATCTCTTCCAATTTTCCGCATATTGAAATTACTGGCATTTTGTCCCCGAATGTTTCGTCGCGGGCCCTGCAACGAAACAATTCTCTCCCGCACGAAACCATTTTCCCCTTTTCGAGCAGACATCCCGAAACGGAGGCTCATTAACAATTCTCCCAACGGAACGCCGCACCTCGTGGCGCAAGGGGAGCCTGTCATGTCGAACGTCATCGCCATCAACGCCGCAGCCAAGAAGTCGATTGCCGCCGCCCGCGCGACATCGGACGAAACGCTGCTGCAGAGTATTGCCAAGGGCGACCGCACGGCGATGCATGTACTTTACTCCCGTCATAACGTCCGGGTTTACCGCTTCGTGCTGCGCATGGTGCGTGACACCACGATGGCCGAAGACCTCGTCAGCCAGGTGTTCCTCGACGTGTGGCGGACCGCCGCCCAGTTCGAGGGCCGCTCGCAGGTTTCGACCTGGCTGCTGTCGATCGCCCGCTTCAAGGCGCTGACTGCGCTGCGCCAGCGCAAGCATGAGGACATCGAGCAGGACGACGTGCTGGAGATCGCCGACGAGGCCGACACGCCGGAAGCCTCGCTCGACCGCAGCAACACCAGCGCCATCCTGCGCGCCTGCGTCGCCAAGCTGTCGCCGGCACATCGCGAGATCATCAACCTAGTCTACTACCACGAGAAGTCCGTGGAAGAGGCCGGCGCGATCATCGGTATCCCCCAGAGCACGGTGAAGACCCGCATGTTCTATGCCCGCAAACAATTGGCCGAGTTGCTTAAGGGCGCCGGCGTGGACAGCATCGCCGCCTAAAGACAAGCGATTTCAAACAGTTAGATTGGTGATAGGGACGGAAAAACGGGCCGGGTTCGACGGACAAAGATTACTTCCGACGAAACAAATGAAACATTTCACGACATCACCCGGAAAAGCTCACCCCCTATACCGATCACCACCGACGTAAACGCCAACGCCGAACAGGAGAGCGAACATGCTGAAGCCGTCCTTCCGCTTTTTCATCGTCCCGCTCGGCGCCGTCGCAACCCTGGCCACCCTGTCGGCCCAGAACGTTCAGCCTCGCGCTCAGCGCGACGCCGGTTCGACGTTCGTGCGCGAACAGGTGGTCGATTGCGGCACCAAGAGTCCCAAGGAGATCTGTGTGATCTCCTACGACAGCGAGACCCCCGCTGAATGCTTCTTTACCTCCCAAGCTCCAGACTCCCAAGCGACCTCCAACGACCCGGCCGGGATGCCCCCCAGCCGGGTCGCTCTGTTTTGGGCTCCGGATTCCGTGTACGCGGGCCGAACGAGTCTCACACGGACGTGACGCCGGCTGAAGCGCCGCTGGCGTAACGCCCCGCCCCGTCACCGCGAAGTCCATCATGCACCCGGCAATGTCTCGCCGGGACTGGTGATGGATGCTTTCGATGCTCAATCTCGTACTCGCGCTGCTCGCAGGCGTCGTCACTGTGGCCGCGCCTTGCACGCTGCCAGTGCTGCCTATCCTCCTCGGGGCATCGGTCGGCCAGACCGGCAAGGCGCGGCCGGCAATGATCGCGCTCGGCTTTGTGATGTCATTCTCGATGGTGGCATTGCTGCTGGGCGCGATCACGCGCGCATTCGATTTCGATCCCAATCATCTGCGCAACGCCGCCGCGATTCTTCTAGTCGGTTTTGGATTATTGATGATCTGGCCGGCGCCGTTCGAATGGCTGTCGGTTCGCATCGGCGGCTTCGCCGGCGCTGCGGCGGCCTCCCGGCAGGGAATGATCGGCGGCTTCGTGCTCGGCACGACACTCGGCCTGGTCTGGACGCCTTGCGCCGGACCGGTCCTCGGCTCGATCCTGACCGTCATCGCCACGTCGAACGACACCGCCTGGGCCAGCCTGCTGCTGGTCGTCTACGCAATCGGCGCGGGCTTGCCAATGCTCGCGATCGCTTATGGCGGCCAGGCCGTCACCACCCGCGTTCGCAGCGTCGCACGGATCGCGCCGCGGCTGCAGCAGGGATTCGGCATCGTCGTCATAGCCTTCGCGCTGCTGTCTTACTTCCAATACGACACGCTGATCGTGTCGTGGCTGACCGGATTTTACCCCAACGGCCAGATCGGCCTCTGATGCAATGGAGATTGCCATGAATCTACGTTCGCTCGCCGCATCGGCTGCCATCGTTGCAGCATCTCTCGCGGGTTCAGCGTTACCTGCCGCCAGTGGCGAGGCGCCACGCGCGCTGGAAACGCCGCTTACCGTCGCCGCGGCGCCAGCCACCGCGCCCGATTTCGTCGGTCTCGGCAACTGGTTCAACTCGGCGCCGCTCAAGCTCGCCGATCTCCGCGGCAAGGTTGTGCTGGTGAATTTCTGGACCTATGGCTGCGTCAACTGCGTGAACACGCTGCCGCATGTCACCGCGCTCTACGCCAAATATAAGGACCGTGGCCTCGTCGTCGTCGGCATTCACACGCCGGAATTTCCGTTCGAGCGGTCTGCGTCCAACGTTCAGGCCGCGCTGAAGCGGCACGGCATCACTTATCCGGTGGCGCAAGATAACGACTCGCGAACCTGGAACGCTTACCGCAACCGCTATTGGCCGGCGCAATACATCGTCGACCAGAACGGAAAGATCGTATTCCAGCACGATGGCGAGGGTCAATACGAGCAGATCGAGCGCACGGTCGCCGGGCTCCTGAACGCGAATAGCTGAAATGCCGATCCGCGCAGCGCGCGCGGGTACTATCGTCGCACCCGGCGTGGTAGGCTCCGCGCCGGGTCCGGGCGCGATCTCCGAAAAACTGTCATCCAGTTTTAAAAAAAGATTGCGGCCGGCGAAACTAGCGACGGGTGGTGTCGATGTTCGAAGGCTGGGATGCGGTCGTATTGGCCCGGGCGCAGTTTGCTTTCACGATGTCGTTCCACATCATATTTCCCGCCTTCTCGATCGGGCTCGCCAGCTACCTCGCCGTGCTCGAAGCGCTGTGGCTCGCAACCGGGCGCGAGGTCTACATCAACCTGTTCAACTATTGGCTGAAGATCTTCGCCGTCGCCTTCGCGATGGGCGTGGTGTCGGGCATCGTGATGTCCTACCAGTTCGGCACCAACTGGTCGGCCTTTTCCGACAAGACCGGCCCGGTGATCGGGCCGTTGATGGCCTATGAGGTGCTCACCGCATTCTTCCTCGAAGCGGGTTTCCTCGGTGTGATGCTGTTCGGCCTGAACCGCGTCGGTCCAAAACTGCATTTTCTGGCGACGCTGATGGTCGCGATCGGGACGCTGATTTCGGCGTTCTGGATTCTGTCGGCCAATTCCTGGATGCAGACGCCGACCGGCCACACCGTCAATGAGGCCGGTCAGTTCATCGCCGCCGACTGGCTGAAAGTGATCTTCAATCCGTCGTTCCCATACCGTCTCGTGCACATGGTGCTGGCGGCGTATCTGACCACGGCACTGGTGGTCGGCGCAGTCGGTGCCTGGCACCTGTTGCGCGATCGGCACCTCGCCGGCCCGCGCGTGATGTTTTCGATGGCGATGTGGATGGCGACGCTGGTGGCGCCGATTCAGATCATCGCCGGGGATCAGCACGGGCTCAACACGCTGGAGCACCAGCCGGTGAAGATCATGGCGATGGAGGGCCACTTCGAGAGCCACAAGGACGGCGCGCCCCTGATCCTGTTCGGCCTGCCCAATCAGAGCGCCGGCAGGGTCGACTATGCGGTCGAAGTGCCGAAATTGGGATCGCTGATTCTAAAACAGTCGACGGACGCGCCGATGGCCGGCCTCGACACGGTCCCGCGCGAAAACTGGCCGCCGGTCGCCATCACGTTCTGGTCGTTCCGGATCATGGTCGGCATGGGATTGCTCATGCTGGCGCTTGGCTTGTTCAGCCTGTTGATGCGTATTCAGGGCAAGCTCTACGATTCCCGGCTGTTGCACATGTTCGCGGTCGCAATGGCCCCCGCGGGCTTCATCGCCGTGCTCGCGGGCTGGATCACCACCGAAGTCGGCCGCCAGCCGTTCACGGTCTATGGATTGCTGCGCACGGTTGAATCCGCCTCGCCGCTGGCGGCACCGGCCGTCGCCTCCTCGCTGATCGCCTTCATCATCGTCTATTTCGCGGTGTTCGCCGCCGGCGTGATCTACCTGCTGCGCCTGATGGCGGCGCCGCCGCATCCGGGTGAAGAGGGGCCGTCATCACACGAGGCGCCGATCCGCACCGCCGGCATCACGCCGGCTGCCCAGGGGGTCGGCTCATGAACATCGCGGTCGACCTCGCCACCGTCTGGGCCTTCATCATCGCCTTTGCCGTGTTCGTCTATGTCGTGATGGACGGTTTCGATCTCGGGCTCGGCATTCTGTTTCCGCTGTTTCCGGACAAGCGCGACCGCGACGTCATCATGAACAGCGTCGCCCCGGTGTGGGACGGTAACGAAACCTGGCTGGTGCTCGGCGGCGGCGGCCTGATGGCGGCCTTCCCGCTCGCCTATGCCGTGCTGATGCCGGCGCTGTACACCCCGATGATTGCGATGCTGCTCGGCCTCGTATTCCGCGGCGTCGCCTTCGAATTCCGCTGGCGCACGACCAAGGCGCGAAACAGGTGGGACATCGCCTTTTTCGGCGGGTCGTTGCTGGCAACGTTGGCGCAAGGCATTGCGCTCGGCGCTATCCTGCAAGGCGTGCATGTCGAAGGACGGCATTATGCCGGTGGCTGGTGGGACTGGCTGACGCCGTTCAGCATTCTGACCGGCATCTCGCTCGTGATCGGCTATTCGCTGCTCGGGGCGACATGGCTGGTCATGAAAACCGAAGGCGAGTTGCGTGACCGCGCCTATCATCTGAGCTGGATATTTTTGCTCACGATGCTGGGCGCGATCGGCGCGGTCAGCATCGCGACGCCGTTCCTCCATATACAGTACACCGAGCGCTGGTTCGCCTGGCCGAACGTCCTCATGACGGCACAGGTACCGATTTCGGTTGCTGTAGTCACCGCCCTGTTGCTGCGCAGTCTCGCCAACAAATACGACTACCAGCCGTTCTTCCTGACGCTGGCGTTGTTCGCGCTGTCCTATGCCGGGCTCGGCATCAGCATGTATCCCTATATCGTGCCGCAGAGCATCACGATCTGGCAGGCGGCGGCGCCGGAAAACAGCCAGCTCTTCATGCTGGTCGGCGTCGCCGGGCTGATCCCGCTGATCCTCGGCTATACCGCCTGGGCCTATTGGGTTTTTCGCGGCAAGGTCAAACCCGAGAGTGGATACCATTGAAGCCCAACGAGCCGGCCCGTCGTCCTCTGATGCAGCGCTTGCTGTGGTTTGCCGCGCTCTGGCTCGGCGGCGTCGGCACCGTCGTGCTGATTTCGTTTTTGCTGCGGCTGTGGATCGCGCCGAAATAAGGCAGGCGGGATATCCCATGAATTTGGTGGACCACGAAAATGGACGACATTTCAGTCACGTATCCGCCGCATTCGCCCTAAACTTGCCATCAAGCCAGCCCTGAGATTTGATGGTTCCGCTGATTTGCCAAAGCGCCAACCATTTGGCCGCCGCGCCAACAAGGAGAATTTTTGCGATGACAAAATTTCGGCACCTGATCTGGATGGTGATCGCCGCCGGCGGTCTGGTCCTTTCAGCTTCTCAGAGCCAGGCGCAGACGCGGCAGCCCGATGTCGGCGACCAGCCCGGTCTGCTGCCCGATGAATCCGTCGAACTCGATCCGCAGTTCAGGAAGACCGCGGTGCTCTATCGCACCAACGAAGCGCCGGGCACCATCATCGTCGTCACGGCCGAGCGCCACCTCTACCTGATCCAGGGCAACGGCCGTGCCTTGCGCTACGGCATCGGCGTTGGCCGCGAAGGATTTCAATGGCAGGGGCTTGTGAACATCACCCGCAAGGCGGAGTGGCCGGACTGGACGCCACCGCCGGAGATGATCGCGCGCCAGCCCTATCTGCCGCGTTTCATGGCTGGCGGCCCCGGCAACCCGCTCGGTGCGCGCGCGATGTATCTCGGCACCACCGTCTACCGTATCCACGGCACCAACCGGCCCGACACCATCGGCACCGCCGTCTCGTCCGGCTGCTTCCGGCTGGTCAACGCCGACGTCACCGATCTCTATGAGCGCGTGCCTGTCGGTACCAAGGTGATTATCCGGCAGAAGCCGGAACTGTAATTGCGACGCGGCCGCTCTGGCCGATCCATTCCCTCCGACTTAGTGAGTTCAAAAAATGCTACGGACATTTCGAGGCGGCCTCCTGATTGGGCTGGCTGTCGCAATCGCGATTGCGGCTGGCGCGATCACCTATGAGCGTTACGACACCAAGACGCTGAAGCGGACCATCCGGCGCGGCGAAGTGCTGTGCGGCGTCAACAAGGGCCTGCCCGGCTTCTCGATCCCCGATGACAAGGGCGACTGGACCGGCTTCGACGTCGATTTCTGCCGCGCAGTAGCCGCGGCGATCTTCGACGATCCCAAGAAGGCGAAATTCGTAGCGCTGGATGCCAACGAGCGCTTCAAGGAGCTGCAGAGCCGCAAGGTCGACATCCTCTCCCGCAACACGACCTGGAGCATGTCCCGCGAGAGCAACTACGCCCTCTATTTCCCGGCGGTCGCCTATTATGACGGCCAGGGCTTCATGCTGCCGCGCTCGCGCAACATCGATTCCGCGCTGGACCTCAACAACAGCAAGGTTTGCGTGCAGGAGGGCACAACGACGGTGCTCAATGTCGCCGACCATTTCCGCGCCAACAACATGAAGTATACCGAGGTCAAGTTTCCCAAGCTGGAAGACGTGCTCAAAGCCTATGAGGGCGGCAAGTGCGACACCTTCACCGCCGACGTTTCCCAGCTCTACGCGCTCCGCTTGAACCTGATCCAGCCGAGCGATCATGTCATCCTGCCCGACGTCATCTCCAAGGAGCCGCTCGCGCCCGTGGTGCGCCAGCGCGACGACGACTGGATGATGCTCGTGAAGTGGACGCTGTATGCGATGATCAACGCCGAGGAACTCGGCATCACTTCGAAGAACATCGACGAGGCGCTGAAGTCGAAGAAGCCCGATGTGATGCGGTTGGTCGGCACCGAAGGCGCCTATGGCGAAGATCTCGGCCTGCCCAAGGACTGGGCCGCCCGCATCATCCGCCATGTCGGCAATTACGGCGAGATGTACGACCGCAATGTCGGCGAGGGATCGAAGCTGAAGATCCCGCGCGGCCTGAATTCGCTGTGGAGCAACGGCGGCATCCAGTACGCCCCGCCGATACGGTAGGTCTCTCAACCACCACAAACTGTCGTCACCCGCGAAAGCGGGTGACCCAGTACGCCGCGGCCCATCGGCTCAAGCATTGCCGTCTCTGGAATACTGGGTCGCCCGGTCCCAGTGCGCAATTGCACAAGGCCGGGCGATGACAGCGGTGCATGACGCGCCGCTTCGGGACGATCAATACCCCTTCATCCGCGCCAACTGATCAGCGTGGTAATTGCTGTCGCCGAACAATTCCTGGCAGACGCGGGCGCGCTTCATGAAGAAGCCGATGTCGAACTGGTCGGTCATGCCCATGCCGCCGTGCATCTGCACGCCCTCTTGCACCGCCAGCGTCGCCGTGGTGCCGGCGCGTGCCTTGGCAACCGCGACCGCGGCGCCAGCGCGCTCGAAATCGCCGTCGAGGGTCTGCAGCGCCTTCAGAACGGCCGCGCGGGTGATCTCGATATCAATATAGAGCTGGGAGGCGCGGTGCTGCAGTGCCTGGAATTCGCCGATCAGTTTGCCGAACTGCTTGCGTTCCTTGAGATAGGTGACGGTGCGGCCGAACACCTCTTCGCTCAAGCCGACCATTTCGGAAGCTACCGCGCCGCGGCCGATATTGAGCACGCCCTCCAATAACGCGCCGCCCTGGTCGACCTCGCCGAGCACCTGATCGGCATTGACGTCGACATTGCTGAATTCGATCCGCGCCGCGTTATGCGCATCGACCATCACCGTGCGTTCGATCGCAACTCCCTTCGCCTTGGGATCGACCAGAAACAGCGTCAGACCATCGCGCTCGCCGGCCGCGCCGCCGGTGCGTGCCGCGACGATCAGGAGATCGGCGGTGTGGCCGTCGACCACGAGCGCCTTCGCGCCGTTCAGCTTGAAGCCGTTGCCGGAGCGCACCGCCTGCAAATTGATCTGCAGCGGGCGATGTTTTGCGCCTTCATCGATCGCGAGCGCCGCCAGCAGCGATCCGTCCGCAATCTTCGGCAGATGTGCGGACTTTTGCGCGTCACTTCCACCGCGCGACAGTGCCGATACCGCCAGCACCGCGGTCGACAGGAACGGCGACGGCATCAAAGTGCGACCGATTTCCTCCATCACGATGCCGGCCTCGACGCAGCCGAGCCCGCTGCCGCCGAAATTTTCGGGCACCAGCAGGCCGGAAAAGCCCATCTCGGCAAACGCCTTCCAGAGCTCGCGGGAAAAGCCCGTTTCGTCCTTGCTGTCGCGCAAGCTGCGCAGATGCGACACCGGCGCCTTGTCGCTGATAAGGCCGCGCGCGCTGTCGCGCAGCATGGATTGTTCTTCGGTGAGGACGAGGGGCATCGATGAATTCCGTTTCAGAAGAGAATTAAGCTACTTCGTCGTCCCTGCGAAAGCAGGGACCCATACGCCGCGGCTTATCGATTATGAATGGTGCTAGCGTCACAGTACTCAGACAGCGGTGGTTATGGGTCCCTGCTTTCGCAGGGACGACGGAGGAGGCGGTGCTACGCCCCCGGCAGATCGAGGATGCGCTTGGCGACGATGCCGAGCATCACCTCGCTGGTGCCGCCCTCGATCGAGTTCGCCTTGGTGCGCAACCAGGCGCGTGGACGTGCGCCGCCTCTGGAGCGCTCGCTTTCCCATTCCAGCGAATCAATGCCGCCGGCTGACATCAGGATTTCATGTCGGCGCTTGTTGAGCTCGGTGCCGTAATATTTCATCGCCGATGAAAACGCCGGATGCGACTGGCCGGCCTTGGCGAGATCGATCGCGCGCTCAGCCACGGCCGCAAACGCCGCCTCGTCGATGTCGAACGCCGCAACCTGGCTGCGCAGCATCGCATCGTCGAGCCGACCGGAATCATCGCTACCGACGGAGTCGGCGGCGACCTGCCCGAGCGGACGGCCGATGCCGCGCTCTCCAGTGCCCGAGATCATCGCGCGCTCATGCTGCAGCAGATATTTTGCAACATCCCAGCCGCGGTTGACCTGGCCCACCACATGCGATTTCGGCACCCGCACATTGTCGAAGAAGGTTTCGCAGAACGGCGAATAACCGGAGATCAGAAGAATCGGCTTGGTCGAGACGCCCTTTGAGGCCATGTCGAACAGGATGAAGCTGATGCCGTCATGCTTCTTCGCCGTGGGATCGGTGCGCACCAGGCAGAAGATCCAGTCGGCATAGTTCGCATAGGACGTCCATATCTTCTGGCCGTTAATGATGTAATCGTCGCCGTCGCTGTCGGCGCGGGTCTGCAGCGAGGCGAGGTCCGATCCGGCGTTCGGCTCGGAATAGCCCTGGCACCAGCGGATCAGGCCCGCGGCGATCTTGGGCAGATGTTCCTTCTTCTGCGCCTCGGTGCCGTACTTCAAAAGCGCCGGCCCAAGCATCCAGATGCCGAAGCTCGAGAGCGGCGAGCGCGCGCCCATCGCCGCCATTTCTTCGCGCAGCACCTTGTGCTCGGCAGGCTCCAGCCCTCCGCCACCATATTCCTTCGGCCAATCCGGCACGGTCCAGCCCCTGTCGCGCATCCGCTCAAACCAGACGCGCTGCGGCTCGGAGGAGAATTTGGCGTTGCGACCGCCCCAGTAGGTGTCGCTTTCGGAGGTCATCGGCCGTCGCATTTCCGGCGGACAATTGGCCTCCAGCCAGGCGCGGGTTTCACGGCGGAATGTTTCCAGATCGGACATATCAGGCGTTTCCATGTGGGAATGTTTGGACACGACCTTAGCCCTCGCGTTGCGGAATTCAATATATGTCTGACATCAGCCCATGCCGCTCTGGCGGTGGTCACGCTGTCCGATCGGGTGTATGCGCTAGGCGATAACGATTGAAAAACAAGAGGAAACCGGCATGCGGCTGAAGTTGCTTTCGCCTGGCGAAATGAGCGCCGACCAGAAAGAAACCTACGACGAGGCCATCGCCGGCAAGCGCGGCGCCCCGCCGGCGCCGATGATGGCCTGGCTCAACAGTCCGGAGATGGCGCGGCACGCTACGCGGCTTGGCGAGCAGCTCCGCTTCAACACGATGTTTCCTGCCAAGCTTTCGGAAATTGCCATTCTCGTCACTGCGCGGCACTGGACCTCGCATTACGAATGGTATGCGCACAAGCGCCTGGCGCTGAAGGGCGGCATGGACCCGAAAATCATTGAGGACATCCGCGACCGTCGCACGCCCACCTTCGATGACCCCAAGGGCCAGATGATCTATGATCTCGCCAAGTCACTGCATGAGGGCCATGGCGTGTCGCAAGCGCTGTATGAGGAAGCGGTAAAAGTGCTCACCGAACGCGGGATTGTCGAGGTGATCGGGCTGTGCGGCTACTACACGATGGTCTCGATGACGCTGAACACGTTCGAGTTCGGGCTGCCGGACGGCGAGGTATCGGATCTTGTGTGATGAAGATCGGCGCCTACGTGTCCCGGACGCGGTGCACCGCAGAGCCGGGACCCATCTCGGCGCGCAGCATGGGCCCCGGCCTAGCAGCGCACCGCCGGAGTCGCGCAAAGCGCGATCCCGGACGCGCTGCGCGGCATCCGGGGCACGCAAGCTTCCAAACGGAGTCACAACATGCCCCAATCCCCACCCATCGTCGCCGGCACGCGGATCGGGCATGTCCATCTCAAGGTCGCCGATCTCGAACGCGCGCTCGGCTTCTATTGCGGCGTGCTCGGCTTTGAGGTGATGCAGCGGATGGGTTCTGGCGCCGCGTTCATATCGGCCGGCGGTTATCACCATCACATCGGCCTCAACACCTGGGAAAGCAAAGGCGGCCATCCGCCGCCGCCGGGCACCACCGGCCTGTTTCACACCGCCATTCTCTATCCCACCCGCGCAGCGCTGGCGGATGCGCTCTACCGCGTGATCCAGGCCGGCATCGAGCTCGACGGCGCCAGCGACCACGGCGTCAGCGAGGCGCTCTATTTGCGCGACCCCGACCAGAACGGCGTCGAACTCTATCGTGACCGGCCGAAAGAAGAATGGCCCCGCGCGCCCGACGGATCGCTCGCGATGTTCACCAAGCGGCTGGATCTGGAGGACTTGCTGCGGCAGCGGGAGGCGTAGGCCAATGCGATTCACCGTAGCACCAGGTGCGTAACCCAGCCGCCGGCATAGAGACCGCCGCCAAACACCGCATGCGTGACGAGACTGTGCAGTCGGGCGGCTGCCGGATGCGACGTGCGGCTCGCGGCAATGCCGAAACCCATGGCGGGCTGCATCACCAGGAACGGCGCGGCCACACTGCCGATCCCGACCAACAGTGCCGGGCCGATCGTCGGATCGCGAGCCCAATCGAGGCCGAAGAACGCAAGCAGCACGCCGGCAAGCACAATCCCGATCAGGTAATGCGCTGACCAGCCGATCAGTCGCTCGCCCCGCAGCGGCGGCGACGCGGCAATCCGGTCGTGGCGCAGGCGCCCGCGCGCAAGGTGGCCGAGCCAGCGGCCCACCAGACCATAGTCCAGGGACGGAATGCCAAGCAGCCGCTGCCGGATCATCGTCCAGATGTCCATCACGACGGTTGCACCCGCTCCGATCAGCACCGCTGATGTCAGATAATGTGCCGCTTCAGTCATGCATGGCCTCCGTTGGAGCCTGCGCTGCCACCATCCAGCACGCCGCGGTGAAGGAGACCGCTGGCCCGCGTATATAGGGCTCGAAGGCGGTGCTGATGGTTTCGATCACCCGTGCACGGGTGCCTTCATCCGCCCCCTGAAGGAACAGGCCGACCGGTCCAAGCCAGCCGACGTAGCGGGCGAGTTCCGTCTTTTGAAAGCTGCAGACGATATCGATCGGCCGGATGTCGATCGCTGTCCAGCCACTCGCCGCCAAAATGGTCTCGATTCGGCGCCGGTCGGCGAAGGCGAACTGCCCCGGCCCTTCGGCTCGACGCGCGGGAAGGTCGGGCAGCAACGGCTTTGCGGCCCGCTCGGCCGTCGTCATGAATGGATTTTCCGCCGCACCCCGCCAGGCGATGAAGCGCAGCCTCGCGTCAGGCCGTGCCGCCTGGCGCAGATTGGCGAACGCCTGCACGGGGTCGGCAAAGAACATGACGCCGAGGCGCGAAATGATCATGTCGAAACTTGCGGGCGCGAAGCCGTGTGTTTCGGCGTCGGCGCAGATGAAGCTTGCAGGTTGGCCGTCCCGCGCCGCTCGGGCGCGTGCCACGGCGATCATCGGTTCCGAGAGGTCGATGCCCGTGCAGTATCCCTTGGTACCGAGTGCCCGGGCGACGGCGAGCGTCGTGGCACCCGTGCCGCAGCCGACGTCGAGCACGCAGCTCGCTGCGGCCTCGGCGACCACCTGGACCAGCAAATCCTCGAAGGGCTTGAACATCTCCTCGAGCACGTGCCGTGCCTCGACCCAGCCACGTCCGGCGGGGCCGTTCCATAGTCTTGCCTGTTCGTCATCTGGCTGCTGCGCGACATTCATGATCTCTTCCTTTTGTTGGAGCTGTTTCCTGGCTTGCCAAATGGGCGCGGATGGCTGCACTCTGCCAGTTCAAGTCAACTTGAGGTCAAGGCATGAGAGACATCGATATCGCAGAGGCGGCTCGATTGTCGGGCGTTCGCGCCTCGACCCTGCGCTTCTACGAGGAGAAGGGGTTGATCGCCTCTCGCGGAAGGCGGGGCCTTCGCCGGCTGTTCGATCCGGCCGTGTTGGACCGGCTGGCGCTGATCGCGCTCGGGCGTGCCGCCGGCTTCTCGCTCGATGAGATCGCCAGGATGTTCGCACCCGACGGCCGGCCGCGCATCGACCGGCGGATGCTGGCGGCCAAGGCCGAGGAGCTGGAGCGGACGATCCGCAAGCTCAACGCCATGCGCGACGGCCTGCGCCACGCCGCCGCCTGTCCCGCCCCGAGCCACATGGAGTGTCCCACCTTCCGCCGCCTGCTGCGGGCTGCGGCGTCAGGCGCTATTGGCGAAAGCAAGACGCGGCGGCCGCCGCGCAAATCGTTCGCCGCTACTGGACGCGCGCAGGGCCGCGCCCGCGGATCATGATCAACACCGCCGCCGTCAGCTCGACTCCGATGCAGCCGTAGAACGGCAGCACGTAACTACCCGACAGATCCCGCAGCAATCCCACCACGCCGGGACCGAACGCATACGTGATCTGGTTGATCGCCGTGATCAAACTGATCAGGACACCAAATGAACGCGGATCGAATTCGCGCTGCACGATCAGGGCCGGCAATGTGATCAGGTTGCCGACGGAAAAGCCGAACAGCGCGCAGGCGGCGATCAGCACGTAATCATTATGCACATTGATGACAATGAGCAGCGCCACCGCCTGGCTGACGAACGACAGCGAGGACGCCAGCCGCTGGTTCATCCGGTCGATCACGAAAGAAAACAGCACACGGCCAACCACCGCCATTGCCGTCAACAGAGCCACCGCAATCGCCGCCTGCTGCCGGCCGATCACCGAATCCAGAAACGCGATCAGGTGGACGATGAAGCCGACCTGCGCGAACAGCACCAGTGCGAACGCCGACGACACCGAGAGAAAGCCGATGTCGCGAAAGGCGCGTGCGCGAATTTGCGTCGGCGACGGCGCGCCGGCAGCCTCTAACCCGCCCGTACTCAGGTGAAGCGGCGGCCGTCCGACCAAGAGCAGGATCACCGGCACCATCAACGCAACCATTACGACGGCCGACGCCATCATCGCGCCAGAGAAACCGAAATAGCCGATCGCGGTCACCAGCAGCGGCACGCCGACGATGCCGCCGAAGCTCGCGCCATTCAGCGCCAGGCTGATCGCCATACCGCGCTTGTTGTCGAACCACAGCCCCAGCGTATTGGTGATGATGCCGAGGCTGGTGCCGGCCCAGCCGAACGCCAGCACGGCATTGGCGAGGTAAAGCTGCCAAGGCTCGCGCACCTGACCGATCGAGATGGCCGCCACGGCCATCGCCAACGTGCCTGCGATCAGGCAATTGCGCGGACCGAACGCTTTGATCGCCTCGCTGACGAACGCGACCAGCAGCGCGCCGAACAGATAGAAGAACGTGGTGCCGGACGAAATCAGCGACGCCGGCCAGCCGTGCAGCCGCTGCAACTCGGCGACGTAGACGCTCTGGCCGTAGAAGCCGAGCCCCCAGCCGAAGGTTGCCAGCAGGAAGCACACGACGACTATGCGCCAGCCGTCGTAGCGGATCGAGGTCTCGTCGATGGTGGCGTAGTTGCGAGCGTCCAACGTCGTTTGCTTCTCTTGCTATTTCTCACGTCGTCATGCCGGGGCTTGTCCCGGGCATCCACGTCCTTCCTGCGGCGGTCAAAGACGTGGATGGCCGGGACACCTAGCGCGAAGACGCGCTTCGCGCTTTTGCCCGGCCATGACGGAGAAGGTTAGCAGACCCGCAAGCCAATTGCTTCGGTGCCGGCCGAACTGTCAGCAGGTGGCAGCTAGGTCGGCTTCGACGGATCGTAGAAGAACCGCTCGCGCCAAACCTTGTCGCCGCGCCATTCCTGCAGCGCGACTTCGTCGAACCGGCCGGTCTTGCCTGAATGAAAGACAAAGTCGAAAATCCAGTGAATCGCGACATGGTCGCCCTCGACGATCGAGGTCACGCAGGTCGAGGTCACGCTTTTGACCCGCTCCAACACCGCGCGCTCATGCGCCACCAGCACGTCGCGGCCGACCCGCGGCGGAGCGGCGTTCTCCTGCATGCTGGCGTCCTCGGTGTAGAAGCGCTCGATCGCGCCGGCATGATCGCCGGAGACGACGGCGGCGATGAACTCATCGAGACGGGCGCGCGACGGCATGGGATCTCCGGTAATCAGACACTCGGACTTGGAATCTCGTTGACCGCCTGCAACTTCGCGCGACGCTTGGCAAATGACGCAAACGACAGCACCGCAAGGCCGAGCAGCACCGGCGGGAACACCACCATGTTTACCATCGACCAGCCGTAATGCGCCAGCAACTGGCCGGACGAGAACGACCCCAGCGCCATCATCCCGAAGATCAGGAAATCGTTGAACGCCTGCACCTTGTTGCGCTCCTGCGGCCGATGCGTCTCCAGCACCAATGCCGAGGCGCCGATAAACGCAAAATTCCAGCCGACGCCGAGCACGATCAGCGTCGCCCAGAAATGCAGCGCGGTGATGCCGGAAAGGCCGATCGCGGCAGCGGCGGCCTCCAGGGTCAGGCCAAGTGCCACGATTGTCGGTGCACCGAAACGCGCGATCAGCGAGCCGGTGAAGAAGCTTGGGCCGTACATCGCCACGATGTGCCACTGGATGCCGAAATTGGAATCGCTCACCGTGAGCCCGCACATCTTCATGGCGAGCGGCGCAGAAGTCATGACGAGATTCATCATGGGGTAAGCAATCACGCCGCACAGCGCCGCGGCAATGAAGCGCGGTTGCCGTGCAATCTCGAACAGCGGCCGGCTGCCATGCATGTCCGACGGTGCCGGCTTCGGCGCGTCGACGCCCCACAGCACCGCCGTCGCCACCAGCGCGACGAACGTCTGCACCACGAAGCTGAACGCAAACAGATAAGGCGGCCAGATATCCATGGTCCACTGCACGAGCTGCGGACCGAGCACGCCGGCGAACACGCCGCCGGCCATCACCCAGGAGACGGCCTTCGGCCGGAACGCTGTGCTGGCGCCGTCAGCGGCGGCAAAGCGATAGGACTGCGCGACTGCGCCGTAGAGGCCGCCGAGGAAAGTCGCGAAGCAGAACAGCCAGAACGATGCGTACAGAACGGCGGCGGCGGCGAGCGCACCGGTGAGGATTCCGCAGAAGGTACCAATGATGAACGCGACACGGCGGCCATAGGCGCGCGAGATCGCGCCCGTCGGCAGCGTGCCGGCGGCGAGCCCCAGCACGTACATCGACAGCGGCACGGTGGCGAGCGATATGGTCGGTGCCAGCGTCGCGCCGACGATCGAGCCGGTGGCGAAAATCACCGCCGAATTGGCGCCGGTCAGCGCCTGAGCCGCAGCGAGCCGCAGCACGTTGGCGCGCGCGCGAGCGTCGTTTGATACCTGTTCGGTGGCTGTCGTATCCAGCATCGGCATTCCCGCCCGGCAGGCCCCGGGCCGGGAGCCTCATTGATTGATTCCGCGGCACTATGAAGACACCGGGCGGCGCGATCAACCGACGCAAACGGGCGCGCGCTATGCGACGGGCGCAAGCAACTGTCGTATCACGACCGCTTCTTGCCTGCTCGTTTCCCAGCTTGCACCGCGCCTGTCTTGTGGACCTTCGAACGAGGATGCCCAAGGCCACCATGCGGAAAGCCCGGACTCCAATCAAGTGCAATCGTGGCAGCGAAGCCGAAGAAGCTGGAACGACTCATGCCAAGCTCCGTGGCGCGTTTGTCGATCCGCGCAATCAGGCTCTTCGGCAGATAGACGTTCACGCGTTCGGACGGATCGGGCGGGTCGACCCCGACAATGAAGTAGGCGACGACGTCGGCACCCCTCGGCAGCGCGATCTGTTCGATCGGCGTTGGCTCCGGTAGCGACCTGCTCTGCTCTGCCATTTCGTCCACCGCTCGCGCCAGCGCGGCCTCCGCTTTCTCGATCGCCTCTTCTTGCGATCGCCCGCCAGCGACGCAACCCGGGAAATCGGGAAACCACGCGCCGAGCGCTCCGCGCGGACCGCGTTCCAGCACTGCAGGATAGAGCCGCTTCTTCACTCTGGCTTCCCCATGGTAGTTGTGCTATTTAACACACAAGATGGTGTGTCAAATCACACATCAATGTTAACATGATCCAGGAGGAGAGGCAAAATGGACGCGCAAGCCGAACTCCGCATCATTCGTGCGGCCTACGCCAAGCAGGTCCTTGCTGCTGCAAGCGTTGCCGATGCGCGCCTGGCTCAGGCGTTTGCGACCATTCCTCGCGAGGACTTTCTTGGGCGCGGTCCGTGGCTGGTGCGGCGCTGGCTACGCGACTACGTTTCGACACCCGACGCCGATCCCGTTTACCTCTATACCGACGATCTGGTCGCGCTCGTGCCCGAGCGGGGCGTCAACAACGGGCAGCCGTCGTTGCACGCCCATCTCATTCACCAGGCCTCACCCGCCGTCGGCGAGCACGTGGTGCATGTCGGAACGGGCACGGGCTATTACACCGCCATCCTCGCGCACCTGGTCGGACCGTCAGGGCGGGTTACGGCGATCGAATATGATGGAGCCCTCGCGGCCCGCGCCAGAGCCGGCCTGGCGCCCTACGCGAATGTCGCCGTGATCGAGGGCGACGGCGCACAGGTGCCCTTCGATGCCGCCGATGTCATCTATGTCAATGCCGGCTGCACACGGCCTGCCACGCCTTGGCTCGACAGCCTTGCCGATGGCGGCCGCCTGATCATGCCGATAACGTCAGATCAGGGATTTGGCGGCATCGCGCCGGAGCGCATCGCGAGTGCCGGCGCAGTGTTCCGAATTGAGCGAAGAGCTGCGGACTATCTTGCAAACTGGATCTCGCCAGTTGCGATCTTCCCCTGCACCGGCAGCCGCGACGAGGCGTCCGAACGAGCTCTCGCCGAAGCGTTTGCCCGCGGCGGCTGGCAGAAAGTCACGCGACTGTACCGCGACCAATCCATTCCGGATGAGCGCTGCTGGCTTCGCGGAGTTGGGTGGTGCCTCGCCTATCAATGATGTGCGGAAAGCGCCTACGCTGACCCGTGCAATCGCCGAAACGTCAGAATCATGTTGTTGGCGGGCATCCGCTCGGTTTCGACCAGCGTGAGGCCAACGCTTGCGGCGAGTTGCTCGAGGTCGGCTATATCGCGCACGCCCCACTCGGCGTCCTGCTCGCGCAGGCTGGTGTCGAACACGGCGTTGCTTATAGCGGTGTGCTTGCCGTCGCGCTTGAACGGGCCATAGAGAAACAGCCGTCCGTCATCGCGGAGATAGCGCGCCGCGCCGGCGAACAAGCCCTCGGCGACGCGCCAGGGCGCGATGTGGATCACATTGGCGCAGAACACCGCGAGCAGTTTGCCCGGCCCGCTGCCGTCATGCATCGCCGGACACCAGGCCGGATCGACGAGATCGACCCGCAGCGGAGAACGAATGTTCGGAAAGCCGGCATGCGTGCGCCACGCTTCGATGCTCCTGAGATGTCGTTCATTGAGATCGCTCGGCCACCAGGTGATGTCGGGCGTGTGCTTTGCGAAATGCACCACATGCTGGCCGGTGCCGCTGCCGGCCTCCAGCGCGTTACCGGATTTGCCGGTGAGGAATTTTTGCAGCACCGCCCAGATCGGTTCGTGGTTGCGGTGGAATGCCGCCGCGTCGAGCCGGCCGTCGGGCTCGACCGGCCGGCCATCCTTGCCGAATTCCGCCACATGCTCAGCCATCGCAGTTCGGTCCCGAAAAATCAGTGGCGCAGCGATCACTTCAGATCGCCGCAGAATATCTCCTTCAACACCCCAAGCAGACGCAGTGTGCGTTGGTCGGCAACGCGATAATGCAGCGTCTGCGAGGTTCGCCGGAATTCCACCAGGCCGTCGGCGCGCAATTTCGCCAGATGCTGCGACAGTGCGGACTGACTGAGATTCACGACAGTGACCAGCTCGCCCACCGTCATCTCGCCGCGCACGGCAAGAAAGCAGAGGATCAGCAGACGCTTTTCATTGGCGAGCATCTTCAGGAGCTGCGCGGCGTCACCGGCCTGCTTTGCCAGCTTCTTCAGCGCCGCCGCGTCGTCGGCGCCGGGGGCGACGGCGGTCTCTTGCGTAGTTGGTTGCTCTGTCTCTTGGGCTGCCGGGGCGGCTGCTCTCATCGCTGCAAATCCGGTATCGTTTTCCGCGCCTGCGAAGCACACAGACCACACTAGCGCGTCAGCCATTCTTTAGCATTGACTAAATTAGCAAATGTGGATATCGGTTGCAAAAAGCAAAAAATGATGCGGCGATGCGACCGCGAGGGGAAGAAAACGTGCGGCCAGACCCGTTACGCAGCAAAACTGTTCTCTCTGATCCCCCGGATATCCCGATGGGCCGCCGCCGCTTCCTTGGCCTCGGCGCAGCCCTGACCGCCAGCCTCGCCGTTGGCGGCAAACAGGCCATAGCGGACCCCGCGCAGGAGTCTCCCCCTGCAGACGCGCCCTGGTCGCAATCGATCGGCGCCGGCGTGGTCGACCGGCCCTATGGCCGCCCCGCCGACACCGAAGCCTCCGTCATCCGCCGCAATGTGCCCTGGTTGACCGCAAGCGCGGAATCGTCCGTGAGCTTTTCGCCGCTGCAGGACCTGCACGGCATCATCACGCCGAACGGGTTGTTCTTCGAGCGCCATCACGCCGGCCGCCCTGATATCGACCCGGCGCAGCACAAGCTCATGATCCACGGGCTGGTCGAGCGCCCGCTGCTTCTCACCATGAAGGACATCATGCGCTTCCCATCCGTGTCGCGCATCCATTTCATCGAATGCCCGGCCAATGGCGGCATGAACTGGCGCGCCGCGCAGATGAATTCGCTGCAGTTCAGTCACGGCATGGTCAGTTGCGCGGAATGGATCGGGGTCAAACTGTCGACGCTGCTGGAGGAGGTCGGCATCAAGAAGCAGGCGAAATGGGCGATGGTCGAGGGCGCCGACGGCGCGCATATGAACCGCAGCCTGCCGCTCGACAAATGCCTCGACGATTGCCTCGTGGTCTACGCGCAAAACGGCGAGGCGCTACGGCCCGAACAGGGCTACCCGCTGCGGCTGGTGGTGCCGGGCTGGGAAGGCAACGTGAACATCAAGTGGCTGCGCCGGATCAAGCTCGGCGAAAAGCCGTGGCACACCCGCGAGGAAACCTCGAAATACACCGACCTGATGCCGGACGGCACCTCGCGCGGCTTCACCTGGCTGATCGACGCCAAATCGGTCGTCACCTTTCCCTGCCCCGAGAAGCCGCTCGATGGGCCCGGCCTCTATGAAATCCGGGGACTGGCCTGGACCGGCAACGGCAAGGCCAAGCGCGTCGATGTCACCATGGACGGCGGCGTCAACTGGCAGACCGCGCGGCTGCACGAGCCGGTGCTGTCGAAGGCGCTGACGAAATTCACCCTGCCCTGGCGCTGGGACGGCCGGCCCGCGCTGGTCGCATCCCGCGTTATCGACGAGACCGGTTATGTGCAGCCGACAATTGCACAACTGCGCGCACAGCGCGGCTCAAACTCGGTCTACCACAACAATTCGATCCAGACCTGGCAGGTCAAGCCCGACGGAAGCGTCTTCAATGTACAGCTCGCGTAAGATTTGCCTGCCGATCATAGCCATTCTGCTTGCCTGCGCCGCAAGCCTCGCCGGCGCGGCCGAACCCGGCTCGTTCGGTTACGGCAGCGTGGCCACGCCGGCGCAGATCG
Organism: Bradyrhizobium sp. AZCC 1721; assembly: GCF_036924715.1. Taxonomy (NCBI): domain Bacteria; kingdom Pseudomonadati; phylum Pseudomonadota; class Alphaproteobacteria; order Hyphomicrobiales; family Nitrobacteraceae; genus Bradyrhizobium; species Bradyrhizobium sp. AZCC 1721. The sequence goes on from NZ_JAZHSB010000001.1 coordinate 6,810,581, forward strand.
GCGGATGGGACATCGACGTGCGCGGCGAGGACGGAACGGGCCTGCCGCCCGGCAAGGGCACCGTCGACCGGGGCGCGGAGGTTTATGCCGAACAATGCGCGGCGTGCCATGGAACCTTCGGCGAGGGCGAAGGTCGGTTTCCGAAGCTGGTGGGCGGCGTCGGATCGCTCCGGGACGAGCGCCCGGAGCCGACGGTCGGCAGCTACTGGCCGTTCGCCCCGACCCTGTGGGACTATATTAACCGCGCCATGCCGATGCAGGCGCCGCACACATTGTCAGCGGATGACGTTTATGCTTTGACCGCCTATATTCTGAACCTGAACGATCTCGTTCCCCATGAATTCGTTGCCGATCGCAACAGTTTGCCGAAAGTCAAAATGCGCAATCGCGACAATTTCATCTGGACCGATCCGCGCCCCGATACGGTGACAAAACCCTGCATGAACGACTGCGTTAACGCCGCCGATGTCAGGATATCGTCGACGGCTGAGGGCAGGAATCTGACGCCGCGCACGACCGGGCCGCTCGACACGATGCAACAGAAGTAGAAATTACGGAAACGCCTGTGACCGATCATTTTCCGACGAAATCCGCAAAGCTTCCGGCGTTGGCGCTGCTCGTCGCTCTGGCGTCCGCGGGCGCCGCGCAGGCGCAGTCCGCGGTGGATGAAGGCCGCAAGCTGGCCTTCGATCGCAGCAAGGGCAATTGCCTGACCTGTCATGTCATCAAGGGCGGCAACCTTCCCGGCACGATCGGACCCGAACTGGTCGACATCAAGAGCAAATATCCGAAGCGCGAGGATCTCGTCGCCATCCTCAACGACGAGACCCTGCGCAATCCGCTCACCGTGATGCCGCCCTTCGGACGGAACCGGATTCTGACCGAGAAGGAAATCGACGCGGTGGTGGATTTCCTGCAGACGCTTTAACGCAAGACGAGAGATCAAGCCTGTGACGTGCCAACGCAGGCTTTAGGAGATTTTCGATGAATAAGATTGATGTTGGATTTTCGGCCACGCGGCGACTGATCCTGCAGGGTGCAGGCGCAGTCGCGCTCATCGGCCTCGGCAACCTTCCCTTCGGCCTGACGCCGGCGCTCGCCGCGGCCAACGACAAATACCCGGAAGAGGCGTTCAAGCAGAAGAGTGACGCCGACGTCATCAAGACGCTCTACGGCAAGACCGCTGAGCCATCGGACAAGGTCAAGATGGACGCGCCCGAAATCGCCGAGAACGGCGCCGTGGTGCCGATCTCGGTCTCTACAACCCTTGCCGACGTAACCTCGGTTGCGTTCCTCGTCAGCGAGAATCCGAACGTGCTGATCGCAAAGTACAACATCCCGGCCGGCACGCTGCCGAGCGTCGCCAACCGCATCAAGATGGCCAAGACCAGCAACGTGACCGTGCTGGTGGAAGCCGGCGGCAAGCTCTACAGCGCCTCTAAGGAAGTCAAAGTCACTGTCGGCGGTTGCGGCGGTTAAGGCAGGGAGAACTCACATGGCATCCACCATTCGCGTGCGCGCTTCTTCGAACGGCGAAATCACCGAGGTGCAGGCACTGATCCAGCACCCGATGGATTCCGGGTTCGTCAAGAACGCCAAGGGCGAGACCATTCCGCCGCACTTCATCCAGCAGCTCACCTTCGAGCATGACGGCAAGAACGTGTTCGCCGCCGATTGGGGCGGTGGTATCTCCAAGGACCCCTACGTGAAGTTCGCGTTCAAGGGAGCCAAGAAGGGCGACGAACTGAAGATCAGTTGGGTCGATAACAAGGGCGCGACCGACACCACCACGGCGAAGATCCAATGAAGCTGCGATCCGCGATCTTTCTGGCATCCGCCACGATTGCGCTGGCCGCGCTGACGCTGGCGGGCGCGCCGCTGTTGGCAGCTGACGACAAGATCGATCCTGTCGCCGACGCCAAGGCGTTCCAGAAGTTCTTCAGAGACAAATTTCCCAAGGTGAAGTTCGAGGACTTCGTCAACGGCCCCTATTCGATGAACGAGGACCTTTATCGGCAGTGGCAGGAGAAGGAACAGTTCCCGCCCTACGAGTTCTCGCTCGAAATGGGCAAGGAGATGTTCTCCAAGCCGTTCAAGAACGGCAAGACCTATGCGGACTGCTTCCCGAACGGCGGCATCGGCATCCGCCAGAACTACCCTTACTTCGACGAGAAGGAAGGCAAGGTCATCACGCTTGAATTGGCCTTGAACCGCTGCCGCGAGGCCAACGGTGAACCGCCGTTCTCCTATGTGAAGGACGAAATGGCGGCGCTGACCGCCTACATGGCCTTCACCTCGCGCGGCAAGCCCATGGACATCAAGATCCCGAACGATCCGCGCGCGCTCGCGGCTTACGAAAGCGGCAAGGAATATTTCTACACCCGGCGCGGGCAGCTCAACTTCTCCTGCGCCACCTGCCATGTGCAGAGCCCGGGCGAGCGCATCCGCGCCGAAATCCTGGCGCCCGCGCTTGGCATCGTCAATGCGATGCCGATCTACCGCTCGGAATGGAGCGGCATGGGCACTACCAGCCGGCGCTTCACCACCTGCAACAGCCAGATCCGCGCAGTGCCGCTCAGCCCGCAGGACGACGAATATCGCAACGTCGAATATTACCTGTCCTATGTCAGCAACGGACTGCCGATTTCAGGTCCGGGAGCGCGGCCATGAGGAACTTGATGCAGAAATCCGCATTAGTTCTAGCGCTGTTTGCCGCGGGTGCTGTGCCCGCGCTCACCTTGGGCTCCGAGGACGAATTCAAGGCAGCCTACGCCGCGGCTGAAGCCGCCAACAAGGAGGCCGGCAAGCTACGCAACCAATGGACCACCACGGCGAACACGCTGGCGGCGGCGAAGAAGGCGGCGGATGCGGGTGATTTCGATAAGGCCACCGCGTCGGCCAAGGAAGCGGAGGCGCTGGCCAAAGCTTCGATCTTCCAGGCCACCAGCGAGAAGACCCGCTGGAAGGATCTGGAAATACGCTGACACCGTTACGACGCGCGAAGACCCGCATGACCATCCGCCGCCGCGATTTTCTGACGCTAGCGGGCGCTGCCACCCTGTCCGGCAGCCTGCCACGGCTGGCGCGCGGCGCCGACAACGCAGGCGTTTACGACCTCGAGCGGTTCGGCAATGCACGTATCCTGCACATCACGGATACGCACGCGCAGCTTCGGCCGGTGTTCTTCCGCGAGCCGAGCGTCAATCTCGGCGTTGGACCGATGCAGGGCAACCCGCCGCATCTGGTCGGACGCGCCTTTCTCGATCGCTTCGGCATCCGCCCGGACAGTGCCGATGCCTATGCTTTCACCTGCATCGAGTTCGAGAAGGCCGCCGGCCGGTTCGGCAAGCTCGGCGGCTTCGCGCATCTGAAGACGTTGACTGATCGCATGCGGAGCGAAGCCGGCTCCGGCCGCTCGCTGCTGCTCGACGGCGGCGATCTCTGGCAGGGCACCGGCCTCGCTAATACCATGCGTGGCGTCGACATGGTGGAGGCCGCCAACCTGCTCGGCATCGAGGCGATGACCGGCCATTGGGAATTCACCTATGGCGAGAAGGCGCTGCGCGCCAACCTCGAACGCTTCAAGGGCGAATTCCTGGCGCAGAACGTCTATCTCACTGAAGAAGCCGCCTTCAATGACGCCAAGGCGTTCGACCCGGCATCGGGGCGCGTGTTCAAGCCGTCCGTCATCAAGGAAATCGGTGGCCATCGCGTTGCCGTAATCGGACAGGCGTTCCCCTACGTGCCGATCGCCCATCCGAAGCGCTTTACGCCGGACTGGAAGTTCGGCATCCGCGACGAGGAGCTGCAGAAACTTGTCGATACGCATCGTAACACCGACAAGGTCGACGCCGTCATTCTGCTCTCGCACAACGGCATGGATGTCGATCTCAAGCTCGCCAGCCGCGTCACCGGCATCGACGTCATTCTCGGCGGTCATACCCATGACGCCGTGCCGCAGCCGATTGCCGTCACCAACGCAGGCGGCACCACGCTCGTCACCAATGCCGGCTCGAACGGCAAGTTTCTGGCGGTGCTCGACCTCGACATCGGCAAGGGCAAAATCAAGGATGTGCGCTACCGGCTGCTGCCGGTGTTTTCCGAATTGCTGAAGCCCGATCCGGCGATGCAGGCGCTGATCGACAAGACTCGCGAGCCCTATGCGGCCACGCTCAACGAGAAGATCGCAGCAGCCGACCGACTGCTCTATCGCCGCGGCAATTTCAGCGGCAGCATGGATCAACTGATCTGCGATGCGCTGCTCGGCGAATTGAACGCGGAGATCGCGCTGTCGCCGGGTTTTCGCTGGGGTACCACGGCGCTGGCCGGCCAGCCGCTGACGATGGAGGACGTGATGGCGCAGACCGCCGTCACCTATCCGGAGACCTATGTCCAGACCATGACCGGCGGCCAGATCAAGGACGTGCTGGAAGACATCTGCGACAATCTCTTCAACACCGACCCCTATTACCAGCAGGGCGGCGACATGGTCCGCGTCGGCGGGCTCGCCTACACCTGCACACCGACTGAAACCGTGGGCAAGCGGATTTCCGAACTCAAGCTCGACAACGGCCGCACGCTGGAAGCCGACAAGCATTACAGAGTGGCGGGCTGGGCCTCGGTCAACGAACAGACCGGCGCGCCGGTCTGGGATGTGGTCGCAAGGTATCTGAGGTCGGGCAAACCGCCCAACCGCTCGCCGCCGGGCGTAACGCTGAAAGGCGTAGAAGGCAATCCGGGCATTGCGGGACAGGCATGACGGGCTTTTCGACCATCCTTCGCGCGATAGCCGCGGCGCTTCTGATCGCAACCGCCGCGCCCGAGGCCCGTGCCCAGCAGGCACCACTGCAGGACAAGCCGTTCGCGGAGCACAAAATCGTGCTGCAGCTCTCCGACAACGATCCGCGCAAGCAGGGCCTCGTGCTCAGCGTCGCCAGCAACCTGATGAAGCATTACGATCCCGACAAGGTGGCGATCGAGGTCGTCGCGTTCGGCCCCGGCATCGACCTGCTGCGCCCGGAAAATCCCAACCGCAAGATGGTCGAGAGCCTGGTCGCGCAAGGCGCGCGTTTCGACGTCTGCCTCAACACCGTCGATACGCTCGAACGCGAGGCCGGCAAACGGCCGGAATTCATCGCCGCGGCAACGCCGGTGCAGGTCGGGGTCGCGCAGATTCTGTTTCTGACGGAGAACGGGTACACGCTGGTACGGCCGTGACCGCCTGCGAGCGAGCCGTAATTTCATCGCGCCCTCAGGCGTGGTAAAGTGGATGGAATTGCAGGAGCGGGCTGGAGCTACGTCCGGCCCTGATCCAACCTGAGTTAACGCGGACGTGTAGCCATGATCTTTCGTCAACTCTTCGACAGCGTGTCCGGCACCTACAGTTATCTGCTGGCGAGCCGCGCCGGCGGCGAGGCGTTGATCCTCGACCCCGTGCTGGAAAAGGCCGATCGCTACTGCCAGCTTCTGCGCGAGCTCGATCTGCGGCTGGTGAAGGCGGTCGACACCCATCTGCACGCCGACCACGTCACCGGCCTCGGCGAATTGCGCGACCGCACCCAGTGCATCACCATCATGGGCGAGCAGAGCAAGGCCGACGTGGTGTCGATGCGGGTGTCCGAGGGCGATAAGGTGACGATCGAGGGGTTGTGCCTGGATGTCATGTACACGCCCGGCCACACCGACGATTCTTACAGCTATTTGATGGGCGACCGCGTCTTCACTGGCGACACGCTATTGATCCGCGGCACCGGCCGCACCGACTTCCAGAACGGCTCTTCCCGGGCGCAATATGAATCGATCTTCAACCGGCTTCTGAAACTGCCGGACGAGACGCTGGTATTCCCCGCCCATGACTACAAGGGCGACACGGTTTCCACCATCGGCGAGGAGCGCCGCTATAATCCACGGCTGCAGGTACGCAGCGTCGACGAATACATTGAGCTGATGGCGAACCTGAAGCTGCCGAACCCCAAGATGATGGACGTCGCGGTGCCCGCCAACATGCATGTCGGCCTGCACCAGGAGGAGCTTGCCAAGCAGGGACTCGCGCTCTGTGCACGCGACGCGATTGCGAGCCTTGGCCGGCCCGATATCCTGCTGGTGGATTTGCGCGAGACCAGCGAGCGCGCCAAGCATGGCACGATCTCGGGCGCGCTGCATGCGCCCTACCCCGGCATCGCCGAGAGCCTCAAGCCCGGCGGCATGCTGCGCGAAGTCGCCGCCGCCACCGGCCGCCGGGTCGTGTTCTTCTGCGCCTTCGGCGAACGCTCGGCGATGGCGGTGGCCGCGGCAAAGAACGCGGGGCTCGCCAACACCGCGCATATCGAAGGCGGGCTGGACGCGTGGAAGAAGATAGGTGGGCCGGTGGTGCACGAGTAGTCTTTATGGTGTCGTCGTCCCTGCGAACGCAGGGACAACGGGATAGAGGCGAGAACCTCTCAACGTGTCACCCCTGCGAACGCAGGGGCCCATACACCGCGGCCCGCGCAAAGGGCACAAGGGGCGACGGCTGCGCTTCAACAATGTAGGCTGGTGGTTATGGGTCCCTGCGTTCGCAGGGACGACGGCCCCAGTTTTACCCGGACATCACCGCCCCACCCGCTTCAACTCCGCCGTCAGCGCATCGAGCGCATCGGCCAACATGACGCCGCCGCATTCGGTCAGCCGCTCCGGAATCACGATGCGCCGCTCCGGCGGGTAGAAGCGCTCCAGCGCCGGATGGACCAGAAACGCCTGGCCGTCGTCTCGCGCATAATCGCCGGCGTTCGAAACCACGACGAAGTCGGGCCTCAGGGAAACGATCGCCTCCAGCGAGGCAAATCCGCCGAAGGTAAGGCCGAGATCGCCGGCGGCGCTGCGCAGCCCGACTTCGCTCAGCAGCGAACCGAGAAAGCTGTCGCTGCCCGCCACCCAGCCGCGCCGCGACAGCGGCAGCACGCGATAATGCCGCTCGGCGGCGGCACGGCGGGCGCGCGCCAGCGCGGCGTCGAGCCGCGCGATTTCGGCGGCCGCGCGATCGGGGTGCCCGGTCATGTCGCCGATCTCGCGGATCTGCGCGCGGGCTTCGTCGAGGTTTCGCGGCACGGCGAGCTCGGCAAGATGAAGACCCTTCGCCTTCAACAGCTCCCGCGTCGAGCGCTTGTCAAATGCGCTGGCAATGACCAGGTCCGGCTTGAGCAGCAGCACGTCCTCGGCCGCGCCTGACAGTACCGGATAGCGGCTGATGTCGCCCGCCTGCGATTGCCAGCCGTCGCGCGCGAAGCGGCTGAGACCCAAAATCTGCTCGGGGTCGGCCAGCGTCAGCAGCAACTGATCGCTGCAGACATTCATCGACACCATACGCGGAGGGCCGGCCGCGAATACTGCGCCGCCTGACATCGCCAACGTGGCGATCGCGACAAGAAGGCCGAGCCGTCGCATCAGATATCCGCCCAGGGCACGATGACCGCCTCGTGCTGATAATCCGCGCGGTAGGCGCTGATCCGAAACACATCCGCCATCACCTGCTCCGATAGCCCCTCGCTCGGCGTGCCCCACGACACCAGGTTGCCTTCCTTCAGCACCAGCACATGGTCGGCAAACCGGGCTGCAAGCCCGAGATCGTGCGTCACGACGATGACCAGCACGCCCTTGTCCGCGGTCGCGCGCAAATTCTTCATGACGTCGATCTGGTGCCGCGGGTCGAGCGAGGCGGTCGGCTCGTCGGCCAGGATGATCGGCGCCTCCACCGCCAGCGCACGCGCCAGCGCGACGCGGCTGCGCTCGCCGCCGGACAGCTCGGTGACGCGGCGATCGCTGAACTCCATCACGTCGACCGCCTGCATCGCGCGCAGCACGGCCTCGGCGTCCTTCGGCGACAGCCGCGCCGGATCGGTTGCGCCATGCGGGTAGCGGCCGAGCGCCACGATATCGCGCGCCGGCAGCGGCCAATGCACGAGATGCCCCTGCGGCAGATAACCGAAGCGTTTGGCGCGCTCGCGGAGCGGCAGCGAGGCCAGCGCATCGCCGCCGACCGCGATCTCGCCTTCGGAGGGGATTAGCCCGGCCAGCGCCCGCAGCAGCGTCGTCTTGCCGGCGCCGTTCGGGCCGACCAGCGCCACCAGGTGTCCCGCCGACAGCGCCAGCGAAACGTCCCTCAGCACGACGCGGCCGGCAAGCCGCACGCCGATCCCCGTTGCGGTCAGTAGCGCCGCCTCGCTCATGCGACGCCTCCACCGAGCGCGCGGCGTTCGCGCATGATCAGATAGAGGAAGAACGGTACGCCGATGATCGAGGTCAGCACGCCGACCTTGATGTCCGACGTCGAGGGAATGATGCGCACCGCGATGTCCGCCGCCAGCAGCAGCGCCGAGCCGGCGAGTGCGCTCGGGACCAGCAGACGCCCGGGGTCATGGCCGATCAGGGGCCGCATCAGATGCGGCGCAACCAGGCCGATGAAACCGATGGTGCCGGTGACGGCGACCGCGCCGCCGACGCCGAGCGCGACGCCCGAAATCACGAACAGCCGCAGACGCCCCACATCGACGCCAAGGCTCTGCGCGGTTTCCTCGCCCAGGCTCAGCGCCCGAAAGGCATGGCGCTGGCTGAACAGCATCAGGGCGCCGGCAATGATGAAGGGAAATGCCAGCATTACATGCTGAAAGCTACGATCCTCCAGCGAGCCGAGCAGCCAGAATGCGATCTCCAGCACCAAGAAGGGATTGCTGGAGAGGTTCATCACCAGCGCGGTGGCAGCGCCTGCAAAGCTCGAAATCGCCAGTCCCGACAGAATGAGGATCAGCAGCCCGGCGTTGCGGCCGGCAATCGAGAGCAGCACGAACACCGACGCGAATGCTGCGACGATCGCCGCGACCGGGAGCGCATAGGAGCGCACGTCGGCGAGCCCGAGCGCAATCACCAGCACGGCGCCGAACGCGGCCGATTGCGGCGCGCCGAACAGCGAGGGCGAGGCCAGCGGATTGCGGAGCAAGCCCTGCAGCGACGCGCCCGACAGCCCGAGAATGGCGCCGATCGCCAGCGCCAGCAGCGTCCGCGGCAGGCGGATTTCCCGCACGATCACCTGCGCCACCTCGCTGCCGCCGCCGAACAGCGCTTCCGCCACCGCAAGCGGCGACAGCCGCACCGGACCGATACCGAGCGAGATCAGCATCAAGAGCACCACGAGGGCAGCAAGCGCTGCCGTCGTGCCGATCCGCCGGCGCGCGGCTTCCTCATTGGTCACGGTTACGGCCTCAACACTCATCGATCGTCCTAAAGCAGGTTTACCCGCCCCGGTACAGGTGGCGGGCAGGCGTGCTCATGCGGCAAAAATAGCGCACTCGTCCAGTGAGGATCGCCGGACGCCCCGGGGCGCATTGACTCGGACTTTGACAAACTTCTACCATAGTTCCCGACGGTTCCCGTTTTGGGGATCAAAAGGGAATGCGGTGCGGGGAAATCCCCCAATTCCGCGGCTGCCCCCGCAACTGTAAGCGGCGAATCCTTCGTCATAAGCCACTGGGCATCTCGGTCCTGGGAAGGCGACGATGGGGTAACGACCCGCGAGCCAGGAGACCTGCCGTCAGCCGTGGTCACACGCGAAGATGTCGGTCGGGGAGTACAGACATTAGCTTCACCTGAGTTGCTGAAAGCACATGGTGAGACTTGGTTCGCTGTGACGTGCCACTGACGTCACCGAGGTCCAAGTCATGTCTTTCACCAACACAGCCACGCGGCGCCGCCGCTTTTGGCTCACCAGCAGCTTCCTGATACCCATCTCGCTTGGCATTTCCGGCGCACAGGCGCAGCAAACGGCGCCCGAGCAACTGCCACCGATCGAGGTAACCTCGCCCACTGACGCGAACCGGACCCGCGCCAAACCGACCTACGATGAAGGATCGACCTCGCGCCGCATCGTGCCCGCGGCTGCGCCGTTGACCGGCACGCGACCTGCGGCGGGGACCGGCTCGAACGTCGCATCGCAAAGCGCCCCGCAAGGCGCGGGCGCAGGCGGCGGACGGCAGTTCTCCGGCATCGTCGGCACGGCGTCGACCGTTATTACCGCCGAAGAGATCGCGCATTCGCCCGCACAAACGTTGCAGGAAATCATCGCGCAAACGCCGGGCGTGCAACTGACTAGCCTGTTTGGCGGCGTCAACGGCGCCAAGACCAGCGTCGACCTCCGCGGTTTCGGCGCTTTCGCGACCTCAAATACCCTGGTGCTCATCAACGGCCGAAGGCTCAACGACATCGACATGGCCGGCGTCGATTTTTCGACCATTCCGCGCGATTCGATCGAGCGGATTGAAATCACCCGCGGCAACAGTGGCGCGGTACTGTATGGCGACAACGCGGTCGGCGGTGTCATCAATATCGTCCTGAAGAACGGCGTCGGCGGCCCACCAGTCGCCATTCGAAGCGAGGCCGGCGTCGGCTCGTTCAATCAACGACTTGCGAATCTCTCGGCCACGACCAATTACGGACCGTGGTCGACATCGTTCTATGGCAACGCAATCAAGTCCGACGGCTATCGGGAAAACAATGCGCTCGACCAGCGCAACGGGGTCGGCAATCTCAATTACTCCACGCCCGACCTCAAGGCCTTTCTCACGGTGACCGGTGACGACCAAAAGCTCGGATTCCCCGGCGGCCGCTTCGTCGATCCCTCGATCGGTCTCAACGAACTGGTCACGAACCGCCGGGGCGCCGCCACGCCGTTCGATTACGGCAATCAGCAGGGCGCCAGCGCCACCGCCGGTTTCACAAAAACGCTGTGGAACGGCGCCGAACTCATCGTCGACGGCGGCGTGCGGAAGAAGGATACGCAAAGCGGTTTCTTCGGTGCGGTACCGTTTGCTTCGCCGCTGCCGAGCTTCTCCTCGACCTATAACGATGCGGCACTGCAGACCTGGTCGATCACGCCGCGACTGAGTGTCAAGAACTCGATACTCGGGATGCCCTCACAGATCCTGACCGGCATCGATTATTACGATGCGACGTTCAACCAGGAACGCGGGGCGTTCAAAGGCCTTCCGCCCACCCACATCTACGATCTGTCGCAACAGTCGGTGGCGGGCTATTGGCAGCAGACCGTCGGTCTGCTGCCGACGACGGATTTCTCCTACGGCGCCAGGATTCAAAATACCAGCCTGAGTGCCCGGGATCGGTACGACCCCAACGCGCCCGGTTGCGCCATGTTCTTTAACTGCAGCGCTCAGGCCTTCCCGTTGGACAGCAACGAAACGCAATATGCGCTGCATGCTGGCCTCGAGCATCGCTTCAATGGCGTATTCTCGGTGTTCGGCCGCGCCGCACGCGCGTTCCGCACCCCGACCGTGGACGAGCGCGTCGCCTCGGGTCCGGCATTCGACCCCTTCTTCACCCCGCTGCCCGGCGACTTCAATCTGAAGACCCAGACCTCGCACGACATCGAGGGCGGCTTCCGCATCAAGAGCGGTGCCTTCCAGATGCAATCGAGCATCTACAACATGGACCTCGAGAACGAGATCCATTTCAATCCCGTGCTGTTCCACAACTTGAACCTCGATCCCACCCGCCGCTACGGCTCCGAGACCAGCGCTTCGCTGCGCGTCAGCGACAGCGTGCTGCTGCGGGGTGGCGTCGCCTATACGCGCGCTGTCTTCCGCGAGGGTGCGTTTGCGGGGAACGACGTGCCGCTGGTGTCGCGCTACACCGCGAGCGGCGGCGTGACCTGGAACATCTGGCAGAACTATCTGGTGTTCGACGCCACGGTGCGCGCCTGGAGCGAACGCTTCATGGACAACGACCAGGCCAACACCCAGCGCCGCATTCCGGCAGACGCCACCGTCGATTTGAAACTGAGCGGCGCCTACGATCGTTTCTTCTGGTCGGTGGGCGTGAACAACCTGTTCAACGCGCTCTATTACGACTACGCCATTGCGAGCTCGTTCACGCCCGGCCGTTTCTCGGCCTATCCGCTGCCCGGCCGCACCTTCATGGTGAAGGCTGGCGCGACGTTCTGACCGATACAGCCGGTTCGGCTTATGTCGAACTCGACATAAGCCGAACTATGTCGAGCACGAAGTTATGTTGCGACGGCCATCCGGCCCCTGACCGTTAAGGGTCAAAGGGGCAGGTCGCTTTACATAACTAATTGCCTGCTGCCGCTGTCCCCGTGAGAATATTCGCGTGGAGCTTTCGCGGACAGCGCCTCCGGCCAAGCATGCAAACGTCCAGCCGATTGCCGCCGCGCCCGAGCTTTCTTCCGTCGCTCCGCTGAAGGCGCAGCGACGCCAAACGAGAATTGGACTGGCCGAGAATCCATGAATTGGCACTTCTACCAGTCTTGTAATTTCTTACGATACTAGGATGGCAATGTTCGCCAACACGGTCATGCAAGCCACGGTCCTTAGTCTGGAACATGGGAGGCCGAAATGCCTCGAACAAAAACTCTTGCCCCCAAGCTGGAGCTTCCTTCCGCCGTCCCGCTGATGGCGCTTTCGACCGGTTTCTGGGCCTTCAAGACTCTGGCCGCTGCGCACGAGTTGGACCTCTTCAGCCGCCTTGCGGGCGGCGCCAGCATCACGGTTGCCGGGCTGGCGGAAGCCCTCGGTCTGCATCCACGTCCGGCCGAGATGCTGTTGACCGGCTGCGCTGCACTCGGGCTTTTGGAGAAAACGGACGGCCGTTATCGCAATACGCCGTTAAGCGAAGCCTATCTCGTGCGCGGGAAACCGTATTACTTCGGTGGCTTCGTGCAGATGGCTGACAAGCGGCTCTACGCGGGCTGGGGGAGGCTTACAGAGGCGCTGCGCACGAACCGGCCAACCACGTGGGACCCGGCAGTGCAATCCTCGATGTTCGACGGCGAGGATCCGACGATGCTGGCACTCTTCTGGGAGGCGATGCATTCGCTCTCCACGATGACCGCGCGCAAGCTCGGCGAAGCCGTGGATCTCAGTCATTTCCGCCGCCTTCTGGACATCGGCGGTGGATCCGGCGCGTACGACATCGAGCTTTGCAAACAGTATGGGGCGCTGCGTGCGACCGTGTTTGACTTGCCGCATGTGGCCGCGATCGCCGCGGGAAAGATTACCGAGGCCGGCTTGACCGACCGCATCGAGACCGCCGGCGGCAACTTCTTCGAACAGCTTCCCGGGGATCACGACGTGCATCTCCTGTCGATGATCCTGCACGATTGGGACGAGGCGAAGAACCGCGCCCTGCTGCGCCGGTCCTTCGAGGCTTTGCCGAGCGGCGGCGCAGTCGTCATCAGCGAGCTTCTCGTCAATAACGAAAAGACCGGGCCGGCGCCGGCTGCGCTGATGAGCCTCAACATGCTGATCGAGACGGAAGGGCGGAACTACACGCCGGCCGAATATTCGGCGTGGCTCGAGGAAGCCGGATTCCGGGACATCGAGACGGTCTGGTTCGACGCACCCGCCGCAAACGGCGCCGTGATCGGCCGTAAGCCGTAACTCAAGGGAGGCCTCATGCGGCGATGACGCGAACGCAGGTTGCCATCATCGGCGGCGGTCCCGCCGGTCTACTACTCTCCCACATGCTCGCCCGCAACGGCGTCGACAGCATCGTGCTGGAGCGGCAGAGCCGCGGCCATGTGCTCGAGCGCATCCGCGCCGGGGTGCTGGAAGCGGGAACGATCGAACTCTTGCGCGAGGTCGGCCTCGGCGCGCGCATGGATCGGGAGGGACGTGTCCATGACGGCTCGGGCATCGCGTGGGAAGGCAAGCCGCACTTCCTCATCGACACCCGCAAGTTCACCGGCCGACCGATGATGTCCTATGGCCAGACCGCGATCACCGAGGATCTCTATGCCGCGCGCGACGCCGCTGGCGGCGTCGTGATCGATGACGCGGCAAACGTAGCGCTGCACGAGCTGACGTCGGACCGCCCGCACGTGACCTACGAAAAGGGCGGGCAGACCCGCCGGATCGATTGCGACTATGTCGCTGGCTGCGACGGCCACCATGGCGTGAGCCGGCAATCGATCCCGGCGTCGGTGCTGCGCACGTTCGAGCGCGGCTATCCGTTCGGCTGGCTCGGCATCATGTCGGAGACGCCGCCCTATCCGGAGATCTGCTATTGCTATCATTCGCGCGGCTTCGCGCTCGCCTCGCAGCGCAGCCCGATGCTGAGCCGCTACTACATCCAGTGCGATCTCGACGCCCGCATCGAGGACTGGCCGGACGACCGCTTCTGGGAGGAATTGAAGGCGCGCTGCCCGAAGGACATGGCCGACAGCATCGTGACCGGTCCCTCGATCGAGAAATCGATCGCGCCGCTACGGAGCTTTGTCGCCGAGCCGATGCGCTATGGTCGCCTGTTTCTGGCGGGCGACGCAGCGCACATTGTCCCTCCCACAGGAGCGAAAGGTCTCAACCTCGCGGTCTCCGACGTGTTCTACCTCTCGCGCGCGTTGACCGAGGCCTTGAAGGCCGGCCGCACCCACTATCTCGACGGCTATTCCGATATGGCGCTGCGCCGGGTGTGGAGCGCCGAGCGCATGTCGTGGTGGCTGACCACGTTGATCCACCAGTTCCCTAATGAAGCGCCGTTCGACCGGCGCATGCGCGAGAACCAGTTCGATTACCTTCTTGCGTCGGAGCGTGCGCAGGCATCGCTCGCCGAGCAGTATGTCGGCCTGCCATTTGAGAGCTGATGCCGCGAGCGCTACGCTTCGCTGCCGCAATCGCTCGCAGCGCCTTATCGGCAGCGGGGCCCGCACGAACTCTGGAATCGAAGGACACTGGCAACTCGTTGATTCCAGTGTGGCTTGGTTCAGAAGTCTGTGGCTTGGTTCAGAAGTCTGTGGCTTGGTTCAGAAGTCCGTATGTCCAACTCGCCGCGAGAATGGTGCGGACTTCTGAACCGCCACACTAGTGATGCACACGAAGCCTGTTGACCACATGCAGAAGAACAGCCGTCTTATGCGACTGCCGGCCGCATCTAGGAGTCTGGTGACCGGACGGATCGCCGCAGCCTCGACCGCCTTGATCCTCTCCAGCACCTGGGCACCTGCGCAGGAGGTGAAGGTCGGCGTTCAGTTGCCTTATACCGGCGTGGGCGCGGAGAACGCGCAGCAAATCGATCGAGGTCTTGATCTCTACCTCAAGCTCAACCCCGACAAGGTCAAGCCATACACGATCAAGCTGATCAGACGCGACGCCAAAGATCTCGCCGGCGCCAATGCGCGTGTCGCGGTGCAGGAGCTGCTGACCCAGGACAATGTCGATATCCTCACCGGCTCGTACGATTCGCCGAGCGCGATCGCCAGCGCGCCGCTGGTCAACGCAGGAAAGAAGCTCGCGGTGATCCGGAACGCAGGCGCATCGCACATCCCGAACCTCTCGCCCTATTATGTCCGCGTATCGTTCAGCAATTGGCACGCTGGATTCTCCATGGGCGAGGCCGCCGCTAAGACACTGCAGGCGAAGACCGCGGTGGTCGGCTATAAATCAGCCAGGACAGCAAGTTGCAAAGGATGGGAGAGGCAGCGGCCGGTCTTGTCACCGCCTACCACTACAATGCCGATCTCGACCACGCGGAGAACCAGCGCTTCGTCGCGGCATGGAAGAAGGAATACGGTGCCGACGCAGTTCCGGACTTCTTCGCCGTCGGCGGCTACGACGGCATGGCGGCAATCGTGCACGCGATCCTTGCAACGAACGGGAAAAGCGACCCAAGCGAGGCGCTTGCGGCGCTCAAGGGCTGGACGCATGACAGCTCACGCGGGCCGATCGAAATCGATCCGGTTACGCGTGACGTGGTGATGAACGAGTATCTCTCGGAGGTGATCATGCAGAACGGTCGTCTGCATCAGAAGGTGATCAGGACCATCGAGCGCGTCAAGGATCCGTGCAAGGAGCTGAAGATCGATCCGTGCCGCCCCCATTGAGCACGTTGCGCAGCGATGACCGCGTTGGGTATCGGTCCGTTTCAGCCGTAACCGATTGTCCGAATCCCGAAATCACCCCGTTACCGAGGCCGGCTTGACCGACCGCATCGAGACCGCCGGCGGCAACTTCTTCGAACAGCTTCCCGGGGATCACGACGTGCATCTCCTGCACGATTGGGACGAGGAAGAACCGCGCCCTGCTGCGCCGGTCCTTCGAGGCTTTGCCGAGCGGCGGCGCAGTCGTCATCAGCGAGCTTCTCGTCAATGACGAAAAGACCGGGCCGGCGCCGGCTGCGCTGATGAGCCTCAACATGCTGATCGAGACGGAAGGGCGGAACTACACGCCGGCCGAATACTCGGCGTGGCTCGAGGAAGCCGGATTCTGGGACATCGAGACGGTCTGGTTCGACGCACCCGCCGCGAACGGCGCCGTGATCGGCCGCAAGCCGTAAGGCTCAGCTTCATCGAGCCGCTCATCGAAGACCGGCTCGACCTGCCGTGTTCCCGCAACCTTTCATATCAAGGCAGATTCTGTCAGAAACTGCGCCATTTTCGACCGAAAATAACATCCTCTGCGCGCCGATCCGTGGTAAATGGGCCACAGACCGCTCGACGATATCAGTCGTGATTTCAGAGGTATGACATGAATGATGAGCCGAAGAGCGCCGCCGAGCTGAAAGAAATGAGGCTCAACCGCAAGCGCGCCCAGGAAGTCGACGGCATCAAGGCGATGGCCGAGATCGCGGCTGCCGATATTGCGATCCGCCAGCGAACCGAGAAGCTGCGCGCGCTGCGCCTGGCAAAGGAAGCGGCCGACCGTGCAAATCCGCCGGAATCGAAGGTCAAGGGCAAGACCAAAGCCAGGATTGCGAAAAGAGGCTGACTTGAAATGACGAAAGAGGATCGCGATCGCGCCCAGGCGCGCTTCGACAAGGCGGCCAAGGCCGTTCAGGACGCCAAGTCCGGCAAAGCCGAACGCGACGCAGCGGCGAAAGCCGTGCTCGACAATATGGCGAAGCTGAAGGCGTTGCGGCTTGCGCGCGAAGCAGCCGAGCCGCAACGTGCGCCCGCCGCAAAGGCCGCAAAGAAGGCGCGCAGCAGCACAAAGCGGGCCGATGAGAAGCCGGTGGCCCTGTCCGAGTGGCTGGCGAGCCAACAGAACGGCGGACGGCGAACCTGAGATCGGCCGATCGAACTCGAAGATTCGGCGTTACGTCGGCCCCGGCCAATCGATCATCGATCGCGTCTTGTTTTCGGCATCGTAAACCTGCACCTGAAGCATCTGGAAGCGGTTCTTCAACGCCATGCCCGCTTCCTCAGCCGCCTCCACCGTATCGTGATGCGACTTGAAGTGGCCATCCACGACCAGCGAATAACCGGCGGTCGGAGCCTTGTCGGCGCGGAGGATCTTGCGCTGTTGCGGTTCATCGAGCGCAATGCGGGGCTTCTTCATACTGGCTCCATGTGATGCCCTTCGAGCTGAAGCCGCAAAAAGGGCGGGAAGAAACGTTTGACCGGCGCTAGGATATCTTCCGGGCGCGATTAGATTGAGGTCATGCCGTTACCCTGAGTCGGCATGCAGCGCAAACGCCGATTGATCCGGCGAGAATCATCACTTTGGTGAAATCATATGGGCGGAACAGGCAGGAAGAACAGCGAGCCTCCGAAACAAGGCGATGCCAAGCCGAAGAAGCCACCGCGCCCGCCGGTTGAGGAGGAGGAGGACTACGAGGACGGCGACATCGCTACGCCGAAGCGGGACCGTTATGGCCCCGACGATGAGCCGTTGTAGCCTCATAAAAGTTGTCATCGCCCGCCAACGGGTCGCGCGAAGGCGCGCCCGATGACAGGCTCCGGCGCGGGCGATCCAGTACGCCACGGCCTTTCTGCAGAACATCAGCGCTGCGGAGTACCGGATCGCCCGGTCAAGCCGGACGATGACGAGCTGTGTTGGTAGAAGCCTTCGCTTTCAATCACCCGAATACTCGCTGCATCGAGCAGATGCGCGCCAAAGCCGCCGCGTGCTAGTTTGACCGCCAGCTTCGGCGAAACCAGCAGCGCGGCTGCTGTCAGCGCCAGCGGCACGGCGCTGATCCAGTCCGACTGCACCGGTGTGAGTTCTTCGCTGCTGCTGGCATAAGGCCCGCGCGCCGCAGCGAGATGCAAGCATTCCCTGAGAATGTCGGGCCGCGTTCCGCCGCGCGCCGCACATCCGAGCAACGCCTGCATCGCCAGGTGCGTGAGCACGCCCTCGCGGCCTTCAAGCAACGGAGCCGGCGTCTCGCCCAGCGAGATCAGAAGCAAAAGTCCGACGAGGTCGACGCCGGAGCGATAGGCATTCATCGGCTCGACCAGCCGCGGATTGCAATCGATCAGCAATGGCGCGGTATCGACGTCCGGCATGATGTAATCGACCGACAGCGCGCCGTGCCAATCGAGCGCCCGGCCGATCTGCTCGACGTAAGCGCGAACGACCGGCCGGCTCACGCTCTGCTTGATCGCCTCGCCGCCACCAACGCCCGCCGCGATCTGCCGATAGGCATGAAAGCCGAGCATCCGGCCGCGGCAGAATACCGATTGCGCCTTCTCGGTAGTGCCTGCGACGAGGTCTTGCACCAGCACCTCACCGGCGAATGCGTCGCTGTCCTCGAGATCGTGCAGCGCGCGCATCAGATCGTCCGCGCAACGCACGAACCAGATGCCCCGGCTGGCGGTGCCGACAGAAGTCTTCACGACGGCCGGATAGCGAACCGCATCGCGCACCCCTTGCGCGGATTGCACGATGCGCGTCGGCGGCTGCGGCAATCCCAACCGATCGAGCAGCCGGCTGAAGCCGGCCTTGCTATGCGCCTCGCGGTAGCTCTCGAAGTTCGGCAGCGCGAGACCGGCGCGACCTTCGATGCGCTGCGCGACCCGCGCAAACAAAAATCCCTGCTCGTGCGTCGGCAGCAGCACGTCGAATTTTCCGCCGGCCAGTCGCTGCTCGACGAAGGTCAGGTAACCGGCGGGGTCGTCCCGCAGTCCAGGGCAGCGATGAAATTTGCGGACGAAGCGCGAGAACCGCGATAGACACCAGGGCGAGGGATCGCAGACCTCGACGTGATGGCCCGAAAGACCGAGAATCGTAATGGCCTCCCGGGCCGAAGTCGAGGAACCTTCGGAGACCAGTACCCGGAGCGGTGTTGCGGGATCAGGCATGCCGGATCATTGCCGCGTAAACCGCCTTTGTCTCCTGATTTAATGGCGGCATTTCGTGCGCCCTGCCCTGCGCCGGGGCAGCCATGCAGCGGCATTCATGGACAAATAACGGCCTGCCTATATTTTCAGCCCCGCCCAGCCGGGCCACAAGTTTCACAGGATTTTTGAGCTGACATGGTCGACATTCTGGCCGCACCGCAACAAACCAAAGCGGACACTTCGCTGCGCACGCTTGCGGCGATTTCGATCGCCCATTGGGTCAGCCATTTCCATCTGTTTGTGCTGCCGATGCTGTTTCCGTTCCTGAAGGAGCAGTTGGGCGTCGGCTACATTGAGCTCGGCTTCGCGCTCACGGTGTTCGGCGTCGTCTCCGGCCTGACGCAGGCGCCGATCGGCTATCTCGCCGATCACATTGGCGCACGAAAAGTGCTGCTGATCGGCCTCACCGTCGGCGGCCTCGCGCTGATCATGCTAGGCCTGCACCTGAGCTACGTCTCGCTGATCATCTCGGCCGCGCTGCTCGGCCTTGCCAACAGCGTTTATCACCCCTGCGACTATGCGATCTTGTCGACGCATATGGATGAAGCGCGGATGGGCCGGGCGTTTTCGGTCCATACCTTTGCGGGTTTCCTTGGTGGTGCGGTGGCGCCCACGATCATGCTTATGCTGGTGACAGCCGTCGGCGGGCTCGGCGCGCTGATCGTGGCCGGTGCGGTCGGCCCTGCGGCAGCGCTGCTACTGATCGCGGTCAGGATTCCCGATGCCAGTTCGGCCGATCGCAAGGCCGATGACCCTGCAGCGCCGCAGCAGAGCATCGTGACGCCTGCGATCATCGTGCTGACGATCTTCTTCATGCTGCTCGGCCTGTCCAGCGCCGGCATCAGCAATTTCGGCGTCGTTGCGCTGATGAGCGGCTTTGGCGTGACGTTCTCGGCCGCCAACGTCGCGCTGACCGCCTATCTCGGCGCCAGCGCGGCCGGCGTGCTCGCCGGCGGCTATCTCGCCGACCGCACCACGCGGCATGGCAATGTCGCCGCTTCGTGCTTTGCCATCAACGCCGTCATCATAACAATCATTGCGACGATCAATCTGCCGTCGGTGGTGCTGACCGCCGCGATGGGGCTGGCCGGATTCCTCGGCGGCGTCATCGCCCCTTCGCGCGACATGCTGGTGCGCAACGCGGCTCCTGCGGGCGCCGCGGGCCGCGCCTTCGGTATCGTCTCCACCGGCTTCAATTTCAGCGGCATACTCTCCCCGCTATTGTTCGGCTGGATCATGGATCAGAACCTGCCGCATTGGGTGTTCGGCGCCTCCGTCGCCTTCATGTTGCTGACGGTCCTGCTGGCGCTGGTGACCGACCGCAAGCCTGCGGAACCCACCAGAACGTAACAGCATCGGTCTTTTATTTTGACGCGTTTTCTTCACGCGAACCGGCGGCCACCCCCGGATCAAGTCCGCTCGAAAGCGCTTTGATGCATTCCTGAACCTCATCCCCGGCGGTTGACAGTGTCCGGGGACGCCGGATGATGCGTCAACAAAAGCCAGATCCGGGATGGAAGCCATGACCTCGACCCCCGACCTCGTGATCCGCGGCGGCACCGTTGCCGATGGCAAGGGTGGCGACTTGTTCGAAGCCGACGTGGCGATTGCAGGCGGCCGCATCACCGAAGTCGGCAAGGTAGCGGCAAAGGGCAAGGAAGAAATCGACGCCAAGGGCAGACTGGTTACGCCAGGCTTTGTCGACGTCCACACCCATTATGATGGCCAGGTCACCTGGAGCCAGGACATCACGCCCTCCTCGCAGAACGGCGTCACCACAGCGATCATGGGAAATTGCGGCGTCGGCTTCGCGCCGTGCCGACCGGCCGACCATGTCCGACTGATTCAATTGATGGAAGGCGTCGAGGATATCCCCGAGCCGGTGTTGAGCGCCGGCATCCCATGGGCATGGGAGAGCTTTCCGGATTACATGGAGTGGCTGTCGAAGAGAAGCTTCGACATGGACATCGGCGCGCAACTGCCGCACGCGGCTTTGCGCGTCTATGTGATGGGCGAGCGCGGCGCGCGCCGCGATCCCTCGACATCAGACGACAACAAGGCGATGGCAGCACTGGCTGCTGATGCGGTGCGATCAGGCGCGCTCGGCTTCTCGACCTCGCGCACGCTCAACCACCGCACCTCGACCGGCGATTTTACGCCGACGCTGAAGGCCGGCGAGGACGAACTGACCGCGATTGCCGCTGCGATGCACGCGCACGGCCGTAGCGTCTTTCAGTTCGTCCTCGATCTTTCCGGAATCGACGAAGATCTGCCGATGATGCTGCGGGTGGCGGAGAACACGAAGATCCCGGTATCGTTCTCGATCACGCAGAACGACAGAGCGCCGCAGCGCTGGCGCCAGACGCTCGACACCATCAGGGATGCTTCGGCGCGCGGCCTGTCGATTACGGCACAGATCGCGGCCCGCCCGGTCGGATTGATGCTCGGCCTCGAATTGTCGCGCAACCCTTTCCAGACTCATCCGAGCTACCAGGCGATTGCACATCTGCCGCTCACCGAGCGGCTCGCGCGGCTGCGCCAGCCGGACGTACGCAAGGCGATCCTGAGCGAGCACGCCACCGCGACCGACGATCCGCTGTTCTTCCGGCCGAACTACGACAAAATGTACCTGCTCGGTGATCCGCCGGACTACGAGCAGCCGCCGGAAAACACGCTGGGCGCCCAGGCCCGTCGCCAGGGCAAGCAACCGGAAGAACTCGCCTATGATGCGATGCTGACGGATGACGGCCGCGGCATGCTCTACGTGCCGTTCCTCAATTATGCCGACGGCAATCTCGATGCTGTCAGCGAGATGCTGCGCGATCCCAATGCCGTGCCGGGGCTCTCCGACGGCGGCGCGCATTGCGGCATCATCTGCGATGCCAGTTTCCCGACCTATCTCTTGACGCACTGGACGCGCGACCGCACCCGCGGCGAAAAACTGTCGATCCCGTTCGTCATCGCCGCGCAATCGCGCAAGACCGCGCTTTCGGTCGGCCTCTACGACCGCGGCGTGATCGCGCCCGGCTTCAAGGCCGACGTCAACGTGATCGATTACGACCGTCTGCATCTGCATCCGCCAAAAGTGCATTACGACCTGCCGGTCGGCGGCCGCCGCCTGATGCAGCAGATCGATGGCTATGACGCCACCATCGTCTCCGGCGTGGTGACGCGGCACGCCGGCAAAGCCACCGGCGCGCGCCCGGGCAAGCTGGTGCGCGGCGCGCAGGGCTCAAAGCCGCAGATGGATGCGGCGGCGAGTTAAGACGGCGCCGTTTCGTCGTACTCGGTGTCGTCCCTGCGAACGCAGGGACCCATACGCCGCAGCCTGCGGAAATGGCACACGGCGAGACGGCGGCGCTTCAACAATGTAAGCTGGTGGTTATGGGCCCCTGCTTTCGCAGGGGCGACAAGTTTAGGGGTTCTCGCCTCTATTCCGTCGTCCCTGCGAACGCAGGGACCCATACGCCGCGGCTCATCGTTCAGGGCGATGTGGCAGACGTCTCGCTTAGACAATCAGCATTCGTGGTTATGGGTCCCTGCGTTCGCAGGGACGACGGATGGATTTGTTATTTCCTCACGCGAATTTCGGTTGTGCCGCTGCTTGCGCCATCAGCCTTGCGCGTTCCGTGTTCGGCCACAGCAGCAACAGTCCGAGCAACCCTGACGCCGCCATGATCACGGCGTTGATGGTGAAGCCGGTCATGTAGCCGTCGAGCGGCACCGCCGCATTCTGAATCACGGCGCCCATCACGAACGGCGCGATCATTCCCGCCAGCGTGTAGATCGCGCCATAGATTGCGATCACGGCGCCGCGCTGCTGCACCGGGGTGAATTCGCCGAGCATCGGCGGACAGACCACATAGATCGAGCCGCACAGCCCGGACCCGACGACGAGGAACGCAATCTGCCATCCCGCGCCGTTGACATAGGGTAGCACGGCAAGAATCGCCCCGCCGACGATCAGCGGCACCGAGCCGAGCACACCGCGCGCACCGCGCGTGGTATAGCCGCGCGTCAGCATCACCTGCGAAACCCAGCCCGTCAGCAGCACGATGGCCGCGCCGAACACCCAGGGCAAAACCGAAATCCAGCCTGCGTCTTGTTGCGAGAAGCCCAGCCCCTTGACGATGAATGGCGTGAACCAGGTGAGGCCGAGCGACAGCGCCCAATAGGCGCCAAAGGTCGCGGCGCAGCAGCCGATAAAGGTTCGCGAAGTTAGAAGCTGGAGATAGGGAACGCGCGGGTCGGCAGCGGCCGTTGTAACGGTCTGAACCAGCGGTCCCTCCTTTCCCATGACCAGCCACGCCGCTGCCCACATCAGGCCGACGATGCCGAGCGCGCCGAACGCATAGTGCCAGCTATGATTGACGATGATCCAGTTCAGTGCGGGCACCGCGAGGATCACCCCGAACGCCGAGCCCTGCGAAAGGATCGCGGTGGGCAGCGTCCGCTTTTCGTCGGGAAACCACTTGTAGACCGCGTGCGCCGCTACCGCGAACGCAGGTCCCTCCCCTGCACCAAGGATGATGCGGCAGATCACGAGCGTCGTAAATCCGACGGTGCCGACCATCGGAAACTGCGCCACCGACCAGATCACCGCCATCGCGAGCAGCACCCAGCGGGTATCGATGCGATTGACGATAAAGCCCACGACGATGGCCGAGATGGAAAACAGGAAAAAGAACGAGGATCCGAGAAAGCCGAACTGTTCCGGCGAGAGCTTCAGCTCATCCATGATCGGCGCGCCGGCAAGCCCGACGACGATCTTGTCGGCAAAGTTCACCAGCATGAACAGAAACAGCAAGAAGGTAATTGTCCAGGCGCCCTTGGGCGTCCCCTTGGGCGTCGCTTGCGCGGTCATGGCTGGTTTCCCCGTATCTTTGCTGATTCTGTAGGATTGGCCGGTTTCGATGCTACAAGGGGGCTTGCGGGCAAGGCAACCGGGATTTCCGCAAATGCCCGCCGTGCAACTGCCGGCTGGTGCGACAGGCGCACGCCACAACCGGATCACGATCGCGGCGCGGCGCGATTGAGGCCGTGATCGGGGACGCGTGCCCTGATATGTTGCATGCCATCACGTCGGGGGATTTTCATGGTCAGATCGGTCCATCGTCTCGCATGACCAAATACAATCCCAGTGCGACCGGCCCCGTGCTGCACGTGGCCGGCCTGACCAAGAGCTACCGCACCGCCGGCGAAGAGGTCGCGGTGCTGCGCGGCGTGAACCTGACGGTCGCTGCCGGTGAGAGCGTCGCACTCACCGGCGAATCCGGCAGTGGCAAGAGCACGCTCTTGCACCTGATCGCCGGGCTCGATGCGGCCGACGGCGGCGAGATCAGGTTGGCGGATGCCGCAGTCGCCGAACTCAGCGATGCCGAGCGGGCGGAAATGCGCCGCGACCGGCTCGGCTTGGTGTTTCAGCAATTCAACCTGGTCCCGAGCCTCACCGTGGAAGACAACCTCGTTTTCCAGTCGCGCATCGCCGGTCGTCACGATGCGGCCTGGCACCACGAACTGGTGGAGCGGCTCGGGCTCGGCCGCTTCCTGAAGCGCTATCCCGAGCAATTGTCCGGCGGTCAGCAACAACGCGTCGCAATCGGCCGGGCATTGGCGGTCAAGCCGCTATTGCTGCTCGCAGACGAGCCGACCGGCAATCTCGACGAGGACACGGCGGACGAAGTGCTGGCGCTGGCGCGCGACCTGGTGACGCGCAGCGGCTGCGGTTTTCTGTTGGTGACGCACAGCGCGCGGCTCGCAGCAACGCTCGACCGCCAGGTCAACCTCCACGCCGGGGTGATCGCGTGAAACGCGCGCTGTGGACGCTGGCCGTGCTGCTGAGCCACTGGCGGCGGCACCCGATGCAGTTGGCGACCCTGCTGATCGGGTTGATCTCGGCGACCGCGCTGTGGAGCGGCGTGCAGGCGCTCAATCAGCAGGCGCGCACATCCTATGATCGCGCCGCCGCTACGTTTGGCGGCACGCGCACCGCCATGCTGGTCGCCCGCAACGGCGTAACTTTTCCGCAAGAACTTTTTGTCGAGTTGCGCCGCGCCGGCTGGCCGGTCTCGCCGATGCTCGAAGGCCGCATCCAGATCGAGGGACGGTCGTTGCGGCTGCTCGGCATCGAACCCGTTACGCTGCCCGCTGAAGTCGGCAACGCGCCGACGATCGGCAAAGCCGGCCTGCAATCCTTCATGACGCCGCCGGGCGAGATCCTGGTGGCGCCGGAAACGCTTTCCGACCTCAAGCTCGCGGAGGGCGCGCGTCCACGAGGCGATGGCGGCGCACCGCTGCCGCCGCTTCGCGTGCAGCCAAACCTGGTGCCCGGCGTGCTGGTCGTCGACATCGGCATTGCGCAGAACCTCCTGAAAATGCCGGACCAGCTTTCGCGGCTCCTGATCGGCAAGGCGACCGGGAGGCACGCGCCGCTTGAAAGCGTTGCCGGCGACAAGCTTCGGCTGGTCGCAGCCGATGCGGAGACCGATCTCGAACGTCTCACCGACAGTTTTCACCTGAACCTGACCGCGTTCGGGCTGCTGTCGTTCTTTGTCGGCCTGTTCATCGTCAATTCGGCGATCGGGCTCGCCTTCGAGCAGCGGTTGCCGACCTTGCGCACCTTGCGCGCCTGCGGCGTCTCGGCGCGGATGCTGAACGCCGTGCTGGTGCTTGAACTGGTGGCGCTGGCACTGGCCGCGGGGCTGATTGGACTCGTGTGCGGTTACTTCATCGCCGGCGCGCTACTGCCTGACGTCGCCGCATCGCTGCGCGGGCTCTATGGCGCGCAGATTCCGGGACATCTCACGCTCAAGCCGCAATGGTGGATCGCGGGCATCGCCATCAGCATCTTGGGCGCGCTCGCAGCGGCCGCTGCCAGTCTCACCAAGGCGCTGCGGCTGCCGTTGCTCGCCACCGCCCAGCCCTTCGCCTGGCAACAGGCGCAGCGGCGCTGGCTCATTTACCAGAGCGCGCTGGCGCTCGTCGCGTTCGCAGCGGCCGGCGGCTTTTTGTGGTTTGGCGATTCCCTGATTTCTGGCTTTGCCGTGCTCGCTGCAATAATGCTCGGCGCAGCGCTGATCCTGCCGATGTTTCTGGAAATCGTGCTGTCGCTTGGCCAGCGCTATGCACGAGCCCCGCTCGGAATCTGGTTCTGGGCCGACAGCCGCCAGCAATTGTCGGGATTGTCGCTCGCCCTGATGGCGCTGTTGCTCGCATTGGCGGTGAATGTCGGCGTCTCCACCATGGTCGAGAGTTTTTCCCGCACGTTTCTGGTCTGGTTGGACGGGCGGCTGGCCGCAGAAATTTATGTCAACGCCGCCAACGACGCGCAGGCACACGAGATCAAGGCGTGGCTTCGCGAACGCCCCGAGGTCGAGGCGATCCTGCCCGGCGGCCGTGCCGATACGCAATTGGCGGGCGGGCCGATCGAGGTGCTGGGCCTGTCCGATCACGCCACCTATCGCGACAACTGGCCGCTGCTGCAATCGGCTGAGGATGCCTGGGTCAAGCTTCGCCCTGGCGATGCGGCCCTTGTCAGCGAACAACTGGCGCGACGGCTGCATCTCTCCCTTGGCGACCGCATCGACGTGCCCGCGTCAGGCGGAAACTGGACGCTCAACGTGGTCGGCATCTATGCCGATTATGGCAACCCCAAGGGCCAGATCGCGGTGAACTTCGCCGCGCTGACGCGGCGCTTTCCGGAAATCCCGCTGACGCGCATGGGACTGCGGGTCGCCTCGCCAAAGATCCCGGCGCTGATCTCGGCGCTGCAGGAAAAGTTCGGCCTCGACGATCGCAATGTCGCCGACCAGGCGACGATGAAGGCGGAATCGACGCGGATCTTCAACCGCACTTTCGCGGTCACGGCGGCGCTGAACGCCTTCACGCTCGGCGTCGCCGGCGTGGCGCTGTTGACGAGCCTCTTGACGCTTGCCAATTCCCGCCTGCCGCAACTGGCCCCGTTGTGGGCGATCGGCGTCACGCGGCGGCGGCTCGCGGCCATCGAGCTGTTGAAGACGACCTCGGTGGCGTTGATCACCACCATCTTTGCGCTTCCGCTGGGTTTGCTGGTCGCGTGGTGCCTGCTCGCGATCGTCAACGTCAAGGCGTTCGGTTGGCGGTTGCCGTTTCATGTCTTTCCGCTGCAATTGCTGTGGCTCACCGGCGTCGCGATGGCGGCAGCGGTTGCGGCTTCCGCGCTCCCCGTCATCAGGCTGGCGCGCATGCAGCCGACCAGCCTGATCAGGATCTTTGCCAATGAACGGTAGCGACCTCATTACCCGCCGCTGCTTCATTGGCGGTACACTCTTGGCCGGATTCGGCGGCGAGGCACTCGCGCAGGGCTTTGCCGGGCTTGGCGATAGCGCGGATGGATTTGCGCCGGTCGTGCCGGGCAGGACATTTGGTTTTCCTGCCGACCACGGCCCACATCCGGAATTCCGCATCGAGTGGTGGTATGTGACGGCCAATCTCAGCGATGTCAGCGGAGCAGCCTACGGCGCCCAATGGACGCTGTTTCGCCAAGCGATCGCGCCGGGCGGACCGCGAGAGGGCTGGGCCAACCAGCAGATTTGGATGGGCCATGCCGCCGTCACCCGCGAAGATACTCATCGCTTCAGCCAGACGTTCGCGCGCGGCGGTGTCGGCCAGGCCGGCGTCGAGGCCAACCCGGTTCACGCCTGGATCGATGCCTGGGAGATGCGCGCCCTCGATTCCGTGAATGACGACAATATCGCACCGCTGGAACTGAAAGCATCGGGCGCCGACTTCAGCTACACGCTGCGGCTTGACGCGGATCGGCCGCTGGTGCTGCAGGGCGAAGGCGGCTACAGCCGCAAATCGCTGCGCGAACAGGCCTCCTATTACTACAGCCAGCCGCATTTTGCGACGACGGGCATCCTCACCATTGACGACAGGCCCATCGACGTCACCGGCATGGCCTGGCTCGATCGCGAGTGGAGCAGCCAGCCGCTGGCCGCGGATCAAAGCGGATGGGATTGGCTCTCGCTGCATTTCAACGCCGGCGACAAATTGATGCTGTACCGGATGCGCCAGACCGACGGCCAGCATTATGGCTCGGGCAAATGGATCGCGCCCGACGGCACGGCCGAGCAACTCGCCTCCGCGGATATCGCCATGACGCCGCTCGCGTTCACCGAGATTGGGGCGCGAAAAATTCCGACCACATGGCGCATCGAGGTTCCGAGCAAGGCGCTCAGAATCGAGTGCACGCCGCTCAATCCCCGGAGTTGGATGGGCACGAGCTTTCCCTATTGGGAAGGCCCGATTCGCTTCGCAGGCAGCCACACGGGGGTGGGCTATCTGGAAATGACGGGCTATTAAGCCCGCGCACGAAACAGGGGAGTTTCAGCGATGTATCATCTCACCGCGCTCGTCAGCTTGCTGGCGATCCTGGTCTACTTCTATTCGTCCGTTCGTGTGGCACAGGCGCGCGGCAAATTCGGCGTCAAGCTGCCGGCGATTTCGGGCAATCCCGATTTCGAGCGCGTGTTTCGCGCGCAGATGAACACGCTGGAATGGCTGCCGATCTTTTTGCCGGCGCTATGGCTGTTCGCGATCTATATCAGCGACGGCATTGCCGCTGCGCTGGGGCTGGTCTGGGTGATAGGCCGCATTTTCTATATATTTGGCTACGCGAAGTCGGTCCCACAGCGCAGCCCCGGCTTTGCGACTCAGGCGCTGGCTACGATCGCGCTGTGGGTCGGCGCATTCGGCGCCATCGTGTGGCGGTTGGTGCAGGGGTGACGGACACGCTTCTCTCTCCCACGTCGTCCCGGGCAAGCGCAGCGCGACCCGGGACCCATAACCACCGATGGCAATTGTTGCGCGACGCTGGGGCCATCGCCCGGCGCAACCAACAACCGCCTGTGGTTATGGGTCCCTGCGTTCGCAGGGACGACAAAAAAGCTTACTTCACCAGCGGGCAGCCGGAATCCTTCGCCGCCGGGAACGCCTTGTCGCCCGGCACCACGGCGAGCTGCTTGTAGTAATCCCACGGCTTCTTCGATTCAGATGGCTTCTTGACCTCGAACAGATAGAGGTCGTGCACCATGCGGCCGTTTTCCAGCACCTTGCCGCCTTGCGCAAAATCGTCGTCGACCGGGAGCTCCTTCAACTTCTTCGCCACCGCCTCGGTGTCCTTGGTGCCCGCCGCTTTTACCGCCTTCAGATATTGCAGCGTCGCCGAATAGGTGCCGGCCTGGATCATGTTCGGCATGCGGCCGGTGCGCTTGAAGAAGCGTTCGGCGAGATTGCGGCTCTTGGCGTCTCGGTCCCAGTAGTAGCCTTCGGTCAGCACCAGGCCCTGGGCGGCGTCGAGGCCGAGGCCGTGCACTTCGGCAAGCGTCAGCAACAGGCCGGCGAGCTTCTGGCCGCTCTTGACGATGCCGAATTCCGCCGCCTGCTTGATCGAGTTGGTGGTGTCGAGGCCGGCATTGGCGAGACCGATGATCTTGGCTTTCGAACTCTGCGCCTGCAGCAGGAAGGAAGAGAAGTCCGACGAGTTCAGGGGAATGCGGACTGCGCCGAGCACCTTGCCGCCCTTCGCCCTGACGAAATCGCCGGTGTCTTTTTCCAACGCATGGCCGAAGGCGTAGTCGGCGGTCATGAAGAACCAGGTATCGCCGCCGGATTCCACCAGCGCACCGCCGGTGCCGTAGGCGAGCGCGTGCGTATCGTACGCCCAATGGAATCCATACGGCTGGCAGGAATCGCCGGTGAGGCGCGAAGTCGCAGCACCCACGACGATGTCGATCTTCTTCTTCTCCTTAGAAAGCTCGTGAATCGCGAGCGCGACGGAGGAGGTCGTCAGCTCCGTGATCATGTCGACGCCCTCGACCTCGTACCAGCGCCGCGCGATCGCGGTGGCGAGATCCGGTTTGTTTTGATGGTCGGCGGAGACGATTTCGATCTTGTGGCCGAGCACCTCGCCGCCAAAATCCTCGATCGCCATCTTGGCCGCTTCGAACGACCACTTGCCGCCGTAATCGGCGTAGACCCCGGACTGGTCGTTCAAAATGCCGATCTTGACGCCCTGCGCCGATGCCGGCGCGGCGAGCAAAAGACCAACTGCCGCAACGGCGGCCAACAATCCCGACTTCATTCTTTTCTCCAGGAATTTTTTGTCAAAGGAACCTCGCGACTTTATTCAATAACCCCGCGAGTGCCCATCCATTTCAGATCAGCCAAAAGTATTGGGGAACTTTGATCGAAACTGCGTCGTCATTGCGGGGCGCGACGAGCGCGAATTCACACCGCCGCCCGCTTCTTGCCCCTGCCCTCGGCGAGGTTGCGCACGATGACGTAGAAGATCGGCGTGAATACCAGGCCGAACAGCGTGACGCCGATCATGCCGAAGAACACGGCGACGCCCACCGCCTGCCGCATCTCCGAGCCCGAGCCCGACGAGATCACCAGCGGCAACACGCCGAGGATGAAGGCAAACGATGTCATCAGGATCGGCCGCAACCGCAGCCGGCAGGCTTCGATCACGGCGTCCAGGCGCGCCTTTCCTTCGAGTTCGATATCGCGCGCGAACTCGACGATGAGAATGGCGTTCTTGGCCGCCAGCCCCACCAGCACCACGAAACCGATCTGGGTCAGGATGTTGACGTCCTGCCCCATGATCCGCACACCGACGGTGGCAGCGAGCAGGCACATCGGCACGATCAGGATGACCGCGAACGGCAGGCTCCACGAGCCATATTGCGCCGCCAGTACCAGATACACGAACAGCACGCAGATCGGGAATACGTAGAGGCCCGCGCTACCGCCGGTAACCTGCTGGTAGGACAGATCGGTCCATTCGAAAGAAAAGCCGCTCGGCAGCGTTTCTTCGGCCAGCTTCTTCACGGTCTCGATCGCGGTCGCCGAGCTGGTCCCCGGCAACGTGTCGCCCTGCAGCTCGGACGCCGGATAGAGATTGTAGCGCGCGACGCGGTCGGGTCCGGAGATGTCGCTGAAACTCACAACGCTGCCGAGCATCACCATGTCGCCGGCGGCGTTGCGGGTGCGCAGGCGTGCGAGATCGGACGTCTCCTTCCGGAACGGCAGATCGGCCTGCGCCGTGACGCGGTAGGTGCGGCCGAACAGGTTGAAGTCGTTGACATAGGACGAGCCGAAATAGGTCTGGATCGTATCGTTGATGTTCGCAATCGGCACGCCGAGCTTCTGCGCCTTGACGCGGTCGATGTCGACGAACAGTTGCGGCGTGTTGGCGGCAAACGGCGAGAACACCTGGGTCAGGCCGGGCGCCTTGCGCGCGGCGCCGACCAGTTCGTCGGTTGCGGCCGCGAGCATTTCCGAGCCGCGGCCCTGACGGTCCTGGATGCGCATCGTGAAGCCGCCGCCGGTGCCGATGCCGGGCACCGCCGGCGGCGGGATGACGATGATGAAGGCACCCTGGATGCTCGCCAGCCGCGTGCGCAGATTGTTGGCGATCGCGCCTGCGGAAAGCCCCTTCTTGTGGCGCTCTGCCGGATCTTCGAACACGGGGAATAGCGCGGCGGCATTGCCCGCCTGCGTCCGCGTTGCGCCCGAGAAGCCGGCAAATGCCGCGACACGAATGATGCCCGGCGTATCCAGCGCAATCCGCTCGATCTCGCGGACCACTTCGGTCGTTCGCGCCAGCGAGGCCGCACCCGGCAATTGCACGGAAACGATCACGTAGCCACGGTCCTGCGCCGGAATGAAACCTTGCGGCGTCGTCATCAACAGCCATCCGGCGCTGCCGATCAGCGCCGCATAGAGCACCAGCATCACTACCGCGTGCCGGATCACGAAATCGGCGGTGCTGGCATAGCCATGTGCCAACCGGTCGAAGCCGCGATTGAACACGCCGGTAAAGGCGCCCCAACCGCGGGCGATGAAATTCCAGCGTGCCGCCGGCCTCTTGTCCTCATGCGGCTGCAGGATCAACGAGGCCAGCGCCGGCGACAGCGTCAGCGAACAGAAGCAGGAAATCGCGGTCGCGACCGCAATGGTGACGGCGAACTGCTGGAAGAACTGCCCGGAGATGCCGCCGAGGAAGGCGGTCGGCACGAACACAGCGCACAGAACCAGCGCGATCGACACCAGCGCGCTGCCAACCTCCTGCATGGTGCGGAGCGCGGCGTCGCGCCGGCTCATGCCATGTTCGAGGTGGCGCTCGACGTTTTCGACCACCACGATCGCGTCGTCGACCACGATGCCGACCGCCAGCACAAGGCCGAACAGCGTCAGATTGTTGATCGAGAACCCGAGCGCCGCCATCACCGCGAAGGTGCCGACCAGCGAGACCGGAATCGCGATGATCGGGATGATCGCCGGCCGCCAGCCTTGCAAAAATACCAACACCACGATCACGACCAGCGCCATCGCCTCGTAGATCGTCTTGATCAGCTCGCTGACGGACTGCGCGATGAATTCGGTCGGGTTGTAGCCGATGTTGTAGTCGAGCCCCTTCGGGAAGCTCGCCTTCAGTTTCTCCATCGTCTTGGAAATATTCTCGGCGGTCGCCAGCGCATTCGAGCCCGGCCGCTGCGTCACCAGCATGGCGACAGCGGATTTGCGCAGCAGAAAACTGTTGGTCGAATAGGCCAAAGCACCGAGTTCGATCCGCGCAACATCGCGCAGCTTGACCGTGCGCCCGTCGGCGCCGGCCTTGACCACGATCTCCTCGAATTGTTTCGGGTCTTTCAGACGGCCGGTAAAGGTGAGATTCGGCGAAAAGGCGCGGTCGCCGATCGGCGGCTCCGCAATCTGGCCGCCCGCGATCTGCACGTTTTGCGAGCGGATCGCCGCCACCACTTCGCCCGCGGTCAGGCCGAGCGTAGAGATCTTGTCGGGGTCGAGCCACAGCCGCATCGAATAGTCGCGCGCGCCGAAGATCTGAATGTCGCCGACGCCGTCGAGCCGCAGCAACTCGTCCCGGACCTGCAGCAGCGCGTAGTTGGAGATGTAGAGCTGGTCGAACGTATCATCCGGCGACAGCATGAACACGACCATCAGGATGTCGGGGCTGTTCTTGCGGGTGATGACGCCGTTGCGCTGCACCTCTTCGGGCAGCCGCGGCTGCGCGATCGCGACGCGGTTCTGCACCAGCACCTGGGCCTTGTCGAGATCGGTGCCGAGCTTGAAGGTGACCGTGATCGTCAACTGCCCGTTCGAGGTGGCCTGGCTGTAGAGATACAGCATGTCCTCGACGCCGTTGATCTCCTGCTCGATCGGAGCGGCGACGGTGTCGGACACGGTTTGCGCAGAGGCGCCGGGATATTGCGTAGTGACCGTCACCGTCGGCGGCACCACCTGCGGATATTCGGAGACCGGCAGCGTGGTGTAGGCGATCGCGCCGACGATCAGAAGCACGATCGACAACACCATCGCCAGGATGGGCTGGTTGATGGAGAGGCGGCCGAGATTCATGTCTTGGCACCGGCCGGCTTGATCTCACCCGGCTGCGGGCTGACCTTTGCCCCCACCCGTGCCCGTTGCAGGCCGTCGATAATGACGCGGTCTTCCGGCTTCAGGCCCTCACGGATCACGCGCAGGCCTTCATCGAGCGGTCCGAGCGTCACCGGCTTCGCCTCGACCGTATTGTCGTCCTTGACGACAAAAACGATCTTGCGCGACTGGTCGGTCGCAACTGCCGTGTCCGGCAGCAGCAGCGCCTCATAAGGCCCGCTGCCGACGATCCGGACGCGGCCGAACTGTCCCGGCAGGATCGAGAGATCCTTGTTCGGGATCACGGCGCGGCTGCGCAGCGTACCCGTCGAGACGTCCAGGCGATTGTCGAGGAAATCCATCTTGCCCTCATGCGAGGGCTTGGTTTCGCCGGTCAGCGTCACCTGGACCGGGTTCGGCGTGTCGCGCGAACTCGGCCGCCTGCCTTCGAACCAGAGCCGGCTGTTTCGCAAGTAAGTCGCCTCGTCGACATCGAAATAGATGTAGATCGGGTCGAGCGAGACGATCGAGGTGAGCAGCGTGGCGCCGCCCTCGGAGCCCTGCACGAGATTGCCTGGCGTCACGAGATGGCGGCTGACGCGGCCGGTGATCGGCGCCATCACGTGGGTGAATTCGATGTTGAGCTTGGCGGCCTTGAGCGCGCCTTCGGCCTGCATCTCCGCGGCGCGCGCCGCCTGCAGGGTCTGGCGGCGCTGGTCCACGACGGAATCGGACACCGCCTGGGTTTGATTTAATGTCAGCGCGCGGTCGAGTTCGCGTCTGGCGAGTTCCGCTCTCGCGCGCGCATCGGACAACTGCCCATCGGCCTGTTCGGCGACCGCCTCGAACGGACGCGCGTCGATCACGTACAGCAGATCACCTGAGCGCACGATCGCGCCGTCGCGGAATTCGACGCTGGTCACGAACCCGCCGACGCGGGCGCGAACCTGGACCTCCTGGATGGCCTCGAAGCGGCCGGTGAATTCGTCCCAATCGGTGACGGTGCGTTTCACCGGCTGCGAGACCGTGACCGATGGCGCCGCGGCGGCTGGCTGTTGCGGCGGCTTGTCGCCACAGGCGGACAGCGCAAGCGCGAGCAATGGGGGCAACCATTTGAGACCGCGAAGTGAGTGACCATCACGGCTTGCCGCAGCCGGGCGTCTCAATGGCTCAGTCGTGCTCAATCCCATCTCCCCCTGCATTCTCAACATCCTGATCGATGGAAAAGCTTGCCGTGGAACTTAGTTGCGGAGGCCACAGATGTGATCGGTTCCCAGTCTCGTCAAGAACCGGCTGGGATCAAGCACAATCGTTATGCATCAGCGTAGTCAACGCTCTTCGCAACGCACGATTTCGCATTTTCGCATTGCGATGAAAGCGGAACCCGTTGCGACGAACGGCCAGCTAATCGCCGCCTGATGACGAAAACGTGACATCGTGCAGAGACTCTCGCCCCGCCCCGCCCTCGTCATTCCGCGGCGCGCCTCTTGGCGCAGGCTTGCCGCCTTCAAGCATGACGTCGCCGATTTCCTCGGCTAACCTCGCCGCAAGGCCCGCCACAAGGGCCAGAAAAATGTCCAGGGAGGACAATCGTGCACAGAGGGCGTGTCGTATTCGGCGCCATGGACGAGGTCGTGTTCGGACGGCCGGCGTCCGAGGCGCTTGTCGCGCAGGTGGATCGGCTCGGCACGAGGCGCGCCTTCCTGATGGTCAGCGGCACGCTCAACCGCGAAACCGATGTGATCGATACCATCCGCCGTGCGCTGGGACCGCGCTGCGTCGGCACGTTCGACGCGATGCCGCCGCACACGCCGCGCTCAGCCGTGATCGCCGCCAGCGAACAGGCCCGCGCAGCGGATGCCGATCTCATCGTCACGATCGGCGGCGGGTCGATCACCGACGGCGCCAAGGCCGTGCAGCTCTGCCTCGCCAACGACGTCCGCAGCGCGGATGACATCGACCGGATCAAGGCCGGTCGCGGCGGCTCACCGCAACTTGCCGCGCCGACGGTGCGCCAGATCAGCGTGCCGACGACGATCGCCGGCGGTGAATTCTCCTCCACGGCCGGCGTCACCAACGAGAAGACGAAGGTCAAGGAAGCGCTGCGCCATCCGCTGCTGATACCGCGCGCCGTGATTCTCGACCCCTGGCTTGCCCAACACACGCCGGAATGGCTGTGGCTGTCGACCGGTATCCGCGCCGTCGACCATTGCGTCGAAGGCATCTGCTCGCGCGAGGCTCACCCATATGGCGATGCGCAGGCGCTGAAGGGCCTATCGATGCTGGCGCAGGCGCTGCCACGGGTGAAGGCCGCGGCCGGCGACCTCGACGCGCGGATGGATTGCCAGATCGGGACCTGGCTTTCGACCGGGCCTCTCGCTTCCGGCGTGCCGATGGGCGCCAGCCATGGCATCGGCTACGTGCTCGGCGCGGAGTTCGGAGTCCCGCACGGCTACACCTCCTGCGTGATGCTGCCGTCGGTGATGCGATGGAACAAGTCAGCGAATGCCGAACGTCAGGCGCTGGTCGCAGCCGCCATGGGCCATCCGAACGAGGACGCCGGCGACGTGCTCGATCGATTCATTCGCAATCTCGGCATGCCGCGCAGCCTGCGCGAGGTCAAGGTTGGGCCTGAGCACTTCGACCGCATCGCGCAACAAGCGATGGCAACGCCGTGGGTGCCGCGCAATCCGCGCAAGATCGATGAACCGGCGCAGGTACGCGAGATTTTGGACATGACCGCGTAAGGAGACCGAAGCCAATATGTACACCGGCACACATGCTCACCTTCGTCCGCTGCAGCCCGCCTTCATCATGGCTTCCACCGGAGAGGCCGTAACCTATCGTGAACTGGAGGCGCGCACGAACCGGCTGGCGCACTTGTTTCGCAACCGCGGACTCAAGCGCCTCGACCACTATTCGATCTTCATGGAGAACAACAGCCGCTACCTCGAGGCCTGCGGCGCCGGCGAACGCAGCGGGCTTTATTATACCTGCGTGAACTCCTACCTGACCGCGGGCGAGCTTGCCTACATCCTCACCAACAGCCAGTCGCGCATTCTCATCACCTCGAAGGCAAAGCTCGACGTCGCCCGCGAGGCGCTGAAGGAATGCCCCAAGGTCGACTTGTGCATTGTCGCGGACGGCGACGGCGAGAGCGACCGCATCGTCGGGCTTGAGCAGGCGACGGCAGGCCTCCCGAAGACGCCGAGATCGGACGAATGCATCGGCACCGCGATGCTCTATTCGTCGGGCACCACGGGCCGGCCGAAGGGCATCCTGCGGCCGCTGCCCGAACAACCTCCGCTTCAGAACCTGGCGATCTTCGATTTCCTGCACGGCGTCTGGCACTACCGCGAAGGCATGATCTACCTTTCGCCGGCGCCGCTGTATCATTCGGCGCCGCAGGCGGCGGTCAATCTGACGATCCGCGCCGGCGGCACCGTCATCATCATGGAAAGTTTTGATCCGGAAAAATATCTGGAGCTGGTTCAAAGATGGGGCGTTACCCACACCCAGCTTGTGCCGACGATGTTCTCGCGCATGCTGAAGCTGCCAGAGGATGTCCGCAAGCGCTATGACCTCTCATCGCTCGAAATCGCGATCCACGCTGCCGCGCCCTGCCCGGCTGCGGTGAAGGACGACGTCATCAAATGGTGGGGGCCGATCATCCATGAATATTACGGCGCCACCGAAGGGCTCGGCTTCACCGCCTGCAACAGCGAGGAATGGCTGGCACACCGCGGCACCGTCGGCCGGGTGATGCTCGGCGACCTCCATATTCTCGACGAGAACATGCAACCCTGCCCGGTGGGCACCCCGGGCACAGTGTGGTTCAAGACCGCAACCCCGTTTGAATATTTCAACGACCCGGCCAAGACCCAGGAGGCGCGCTCGCCTGACGGCAGCATGAGCACGGTCGGCGACGTCGGCTATGTCGACGAGGACGGCTTTCTCTATCTGACCGATCGCGCGACCTTCATGATCATCTCCGGCGGCGTCAACATCTACCCGCAGGAATGCGAGAACCTCCTGATCACTCACCCCAAGATCGCCGATGCGGCGGTGTTCGGGGTGCCGAATCCCGACCTTGGCGAGGAAGTAAAGGCCGTGGTGCAGCCGATGCCGGGCGTCTCGCCGGGACAGGAACTGGCCGACGAACTGATCGCCTTCTGCAGCCAGTCGCTGTCGCGCCAGAAAGTGCCGCGCTCGATCGATTTCGAGGCCGAACTGCCGCGGCTGCCGACCGGCAAGCTCTACAAGCGCCTGTTGCGCGATCGCTATTGGGGCAACAAGACCTCGCGGATCGTGTGAGCATGCGACGATGTGAGATGGCGAGCCCGAACACAGACGTCGCGACACCCGGTGGTGCGGTGCATCATCCGGCGAGACATTCCAGCGCGAGCCGCAACATGACGGCTACGCTGCAACCAATCCGCCGCTTTCGCAGCGAACGGCCGGTTGGCGCGCATGTTCCGCCGCACGGATTTCGATTAGTTCGAATTGCCGATCTGTGCATTGTCTTGGCCGGTTGCCCGGACGCGCGGGCATGCTATCGTCTGATGCAATCGGCCGTTTCGAGACCGAGCACATATGGGAGGGGACCATGCGGAGCGTTCATGCGCTTGCCGCGGCAGCGCTGTTGTTGCTGCCGGCTTATGATGTTGCATCGGCCGGCGAGCCCAAACAGGGTGGCATCCTCAGGGTCTATCATCGCGACAGCCCGGGCAGCGCCTCGATCCATGAAGGCGCGACCTTCTCGATCAACGTTCCCTTCATGCCGGTCTTCAACAACCTGGTCATGTTCAAGCAGGACGTCGCGCAGAATAGCGTCGATTCCATCGTCCCGGATCTGGCGGAGAACTGGGCCTGGAGCGACGACGGCAAGAAACTCACCTTCAAATTGAAGCAGGGCGTCAAGTGGCATGACGGCAAGCCGTTCACCTCAGCCGACGTCAAGTGCACCTTCGACATGCTGATGGGCAAGTCGCAGCAAAAATTCCGTCAGAACCCGCGAAAGTCCTGGTACAACCAGGTCGAGGACGTGACGACAAACGGCGATTTCGAGGCATCGTTCAGCCTGAAGCGGCCGCAGCCGGCATTGTTGTCGTTACTCGCCTCCGGCTACACCCCGGTTTACCCCTGCCACGTCTCCCCGGCCGACATGCGTACCAAGCCGGTCGGCACCGGCCCATTCAAATTCGTCGAGTTCAAGGCCAACGAATCGATCAAGCTCACGAAGAATCCCGACTACTTCAAGAAGGGCCAGCCGCACCTCGACGGCATCGAGTTCACCATCATCACCAACCGTTCGACGGCCATTCTCGGATTTGTCTCCGGGAAATTCGACATGACGTTCCCGACCGAAGTGTCGATCCCGCTCTTGAAGGAGGTCAAGTCGCAGGCACCGAACGCAGTGTGCGTGGTCGAGCCGGTCAACGTCTCGACCAACATCATCGTCAACTCGTCCGCCCCGCCGTTCGACAATATCGACATTCGCCGCGCGCTGGCACTGGTGCTCGACCGCAAGGCCTTCGTCTCGATATTGTACGAGGGACAGGCCGACATCGGCGGCACCATGCTCCCCGCACCGGGCGGCTTGTGGGCGATGCCGAAGGAAATGCTGGAATCGATTCCGGGTTACGGTCCCGACGTCAACGCCAATCGGGAGGAGGCGCGCAAGCTGATGCAGAAGGCGGGCTATGGACCGGACAAGCGCCTCGCCGTCAAGGTCGCCACGCGCAACATCCCGATCTACCGCGATCCCGCCGTCATCCTGATCGACCAGATGAAGAGCATCTATATCGACGGCGATCTCGACGTCGTCGATACCGCACAATGGTTCCCGAAGGTCGCCCGCAAGGATTACTCGCTCGGCCTCAACCTCACCGGCAATGCCGTCGACGATCCCGACCAGTCATTCTACGAAAACTATTCTTGCGGCTCGGAGCGCAACTATACCAACTACTGCAACAGGGAAATCGAGAAGCTGTTCGACGAGCAGTCGATGGAGAAGGATGCCGCCAAGCGCAAGAAGTTGGTCTGGGAGATCGACAAGAAGCTGCAGGAAGACGTGGCGCGGCCGATCATCTTGCACGCCCGCCAGGGCTCGTGCTGGCAGCCTTATGTCAAGGGCATCACCATCATGGTGAACAGCTCCTACAACGGCTACCGTTACGAAGACGTCTGGATGGACAAGTAACGTTCGGCCGAGAGAAGCCGGTGTGACGGTAAATTTCGAGCGCGCAGTTTTGTGTCCGTCATTGCGAGCGAAGCGAAGCAATCCACCTCTCTGCACGAGGATAGATGGATTGCGTCGTCGCTATCGCTCCTCGCAATGACGGAGGGGTTCGAGAATGACGGATAGTCAGGGAGAGTAGCCGGGTGTTTGCTTATATCGTGCGACGCCTCGCCTTGATGCTCGTGACCCTGATCGGGATCTCGATCATCATCTTCGTGTTGCTGCGGGTCGTCCCCGGCAACATCGTCGACATCCTGTTCGACGCCGCCGGCTTCGTCGATCCCACCGACAAGGCCAACCTGGAAAAGGAACTCGGCCTCAACCTGCCGATCTACCAGCAATATCTGAACTGGATCGGCGGGCTGCTGCACGGCGATCTCGGCTATTCCTACGTCTCGGAAAAGCCGGCGCTGCAAGAGATCCTGCCGCGCATTCCGATCACCGCCCGGCTGGCGGCGCTGGCGCTGTTGTTCTCGGCCTCGATCGGCATTCCCTTAGGCGTTCTCAGCGCAGTCCACCAAGGCTCGCGGCTGGATTACACCCTCCGTGTCGTCAGCCTGAGCGGCCTGTCGCTGCCTTCCTTCTGGCTCGGGCTGCTTATCCTGATGGCCTCGGTTTCGCTGTTCGGCCACATGCCGATCTACAATCCGAACCCGGCAACCTGGACGGAGGCGTTCGCGATCTATGCCGTGCCGGCGATGGCGGTCGGCTTTCGCAGCGCCGCGCTGACCATGCGCATCACGCGCTCCTCGATGCTCGAAATTCTGCGGCAGGACTACATCCGCACCGCGCGCGCCAAGGGCGCGTCCGAGGCTTCGGTCAACTATCGCCACGCGCTGAAGAACGCGATTCTCCCTGTTATCACCGTGATCGGCATCGAGGCGGCGTTCCTGATCGGCGGGCTGATTGTCACCGAAACCGTGTTCAATATTCCAGGCGTGGCCCGCTTCCTGGTCGAGGCGTTGCGCTGGCGCGATTACCCGATCGTGCAGAATCTCGTGATGCTGATCGCCGTGGTCGTGGTGGTCGCTAACTTCACCGTCGACATGCTTTACGCCGCGATCGATCCGCGCATCCGGTATGGGGACTAGCCGCGTGGCCACGATTAACTTCGAGAGCGAGTTGAGGCGGGCCGGCGCTCATTCGACGCATGGCTGGCGCCGGCTGGTGTTCCTGGCGCAGCGTTATCTGCTCGGCACGATCGGCCTTGTGATCATGGTGATGTTCGTCTGGATGGCGATCTCGGCCGACCTGATCGCCCGCTACGACCCGCTCAGTGTCGATTCGGCGCAGCGGCTGGCAGCGCCGAGCGCGGCGCACTGGATGGGAACCGATTCATTCGGCCGTGACGTCTGGAGCCGGATCATTCACGGCGCGCGCATTTCGCTCGCCGTCGGTATCGGCGCCACCGCGCTGGGATCGTCGATCGGCGTCATCGTCGGCCTCGTATCGGGCTATCTGTCCGGCTGGGTCGATCTGTTGTTCCAGCGCGTCACCGACATCCTGCAGGCCCTGCCCTTGCTGGTGCTGGCGCTGGTGATGACCGCGGCGCTCGGTCCCTCGCTGCCGAACGTGATCATCGCGATTGCGATCCCGTTGATCCCCACCGTCGCCCGCGTGATCCGCGCCAATACGCTGGCGCTGCGCGAGCAGCCCTTCGTCGAGGCCGCAAAATCGATCGGCATGAGCGAGACCCGCATTGCGCTGCGTCACGTGCTGCCGAACACGCTCGCGCCCTTGATCGTGCTGGCGACCGCGCAGCTCGGTTCCACCATCCTCACCGAAGCCTCGCTGTCGTTCCTCGGCCTTGGCATTCCCGAGCCCTATCCGTCCTGGGGCCGCATGCTGTCGGAATCGGCGGCCGAATATGTTCGCACCGCGCCGTGGCTGGTGATTTTCCCGGGCGTCGCCATCTCCCTTGCCGTATTCGGCACCAATCTGTTCGGCGACGCGCTCCGCGACATCCTCGATCCGAGGCAACGCGGCTGATGAGCGAGGCGCGCAAGGACGACACTATTCTCGATGTGAAGAACCTGCAGACGGTGTTCTTCACCAATTCCGGGCTGTTCCGCGCGGTCGACGACGTCTCGTTCACCGTCCGCCGCGGCGAGACGCTCGCGATCGTCGGCGAGTCCGGCTGCGGCAAGAGCGTGACCGCGCTGTCGGTGATGCGGCTGGTGCCCGACCCGCCGGGCCGCGTGGTCGGCGGCTCGGTGACGCTGGAAGGCACCGATCTGCTCAGCCTCGACGAGGCCGAGATGCGCGATATCCGCGGCAATCGAATCTCGATGATCTTTCAGGAGCCGATGACCTCGCTCAATCCGGTGATGCGGATCGGCGACCAGATCACGGAAGTGCTCCGCCTGCACCAGGAGATGACCGCGAAGGAGGCCTGGGCCAAGGCGGTCGAGATGCTGCGCCTGGTCCGCATTCCCGAACCGGACCGGCGCGCGCACGAATATCCGCATCAATTGTCCGGCGGCATGCGGCAGCGCGCGATGATCGCGATGGCTCTGGCGTGCCGGCCGGCGCTGTTGATCGCGGACGAGCCGACCACCGCGCTTGACGTGACGATCCAGGCGCAGATCCTGGCGCTGATCGTCGATCTGCAAAAGAGGCTCGGCACCGGCTTGATCCTGATCACGCACGATCTCGGCGTCGTCGCGCAGACCGCGCAACGCGTCATCGTGATGTATGCCGGCAAGAAGGTCGAGGAAGCGACGGTAGAGGACCTGTTCGAAAATCCAAAGCATCCCTACACGCGCGGGCTGATGGCCTCGATGCCGGCGGTGATCTCGTTTGGTGCCAAGACCGATGCGCGACTGAATGAGATTCCCGGCATGGTGCCGTCGCTGACCAACCTGCCGCCGGGCTGTGCCTTTGCGCCGCGCTGCCGCCTTGCCGTGGACCGATGCCGCGCCGAATATCCACCGCTGCAGGAAGTCGATGCCAATCATCTCGCGGCGTGCTGGCGCGCAACCGAATTGGTGGGCGCGCCATGAGCGACCAACGCCCCCTCCTTGAAGTCACCGACCTCGTCAAGCATTACGCGGTGCGCGGCGGCGTCCTGCGCCGGCGCGTCGGCACTGTGCATGCGGTCGACGGCGTCAGCTTCTCGGTCGGCAAGGGCGAGACGCTCGGGCTGGTCGGCGAATCCGGCTGCGGCAAATCGACGGTCGCACGCGCCGTGCTACGGCTGGTGGAGCCGTCCAGCGGCGCCATCAAGCTGAACGGCACCGACATCACCGGGCTCAGCAAGGCCGAGATGCGGCCGCACCGTCGCTCCATGCAGATCGTGTTCCAGGATCCGTTCGCCTCGCTCAATCCGCGCATGACCGCGGGCGATATCGTCGGCGAGCCGCTCGCCGTGCATGGGCTCGCGACCGGCCGCGCGCAGCAGGAACGCGTCGCGGAACTATTCGCGCAGGTGGGATTGCGGCCCGATCAGATGAAGAACTACCCGCACCAATTCTCCGGTGGCCAGCGGCAGCGCATCTGCATCGCGCGGGCACTGTCGCTCGGGCCGAGCCTGATCGTATGCGACGAGCCGGTCTCGGCGCTCGACGTCTCGATCCAGGCGCAGGTGATCAACCTGTTGATCGACCTGCAGCGCAAGAACGATTTTTCTTACCTGTTCATCGCCCACGATCTCGCCGTCGTCGCCCATATCAGCCATCGCGTCGCCGTGATGTATCTCGGACGCATTGTCGAAATCGCGGACAAGTCGGAATTGTTCGCCAACCCGCGGCATCCATATACGCAGGCGCTGCTGGCGTCAGTCCCGGTCGCTGATCCCAAGGCAAAGCGCCTCGCGCCGATGGTCGACGGCGACGTCCCGAGCCCGATCAATCCACCTTCAGGCTGCGCCTTCCACACCCGCTGCCGCTATGTGATGGACCGCTGCAAGGTGGAGCGGCCGGCGCTGGTGGAGGCCGGCGAAGGACATCAGGTAGCGTGCTGGCTGAACGACGGCACGGGACGACCGGAATAAGTCTATCGTCGTCCCTGCGAACGCAGGGACCCATAACCACCGCTGCTACTTACGAACCAAAGTTATCGCCCCAACTTCGCACAAATCGAACGTTCGTGGTTATGGGTCCCGGGTCAAGCCCGGGACGACAGAGATTTTTGTCACGCCGCCGCAATCTCCACGACGATCCGTCCCGTCGTCACCTGCTCGCCCTCGGTGACATCGATCGACGAAACCGTGCCAGCAACACCTGCCATGTGCACGTGCTCCAT
Organism: Bradyrhizobium sp. AZCC 1721; assembly: GCF_036924715.1. Lineage (NCBI taxonomy): Bacteria > Pseudomonadati > Pseudomonadota > Alphaproteobacteria > Hyphomicrobiales > Nitrobacteraceae > Bradyrhizobium > Bradyrhizobium sp. AZCC 1721. The sequence goes on from NZ_JAZHSB010000001.1 coordinate 6,854,617, forward strand.
CTTCATCGCTTCCAGCGTCATAACCGGTTGGCCGACGGCAACCTGCTCGCCGGGCTTGACCAGCACCGCGACCACACGGCCGTTCATCGTCGCGCGCACCTTGCCGTCGCCGTCCGCCGCCACAGCGGAGGCCGGTGCAGCCAGCGTCAGATCGCGGGCGGCAATCGAGGCTCCGCGATGCAGGACATAGAGCTGGTCGCCATCGCGCAAGAATCTCGCTGACTCCATCATGCCGTCGGCACGGAAGCGGATCGTGTCGGGGCCGAGCTCGTCGATCTCGAAACGCCGCTCGTCGCCCTCGAAGCCCGCGACATAACTCCCGTCGCGGTTCCGAACGATATCAACCTCGAACGCACCGTGGCCAAAGTCGATCCGCATCGTCAGCGGAAAGGTTGCCGCTAGACTGCGTCCGCTGCGCCAGGGCGGCGCATGCGGGTTGGTGACGAAAAGCAGCAATGCCGCCAGTGCAGCTTCGGCCTTGTCACTCACGCGCGGCGCCAGCAATTCGTCGCGGTGATCACCGATGAAGGCCGTGGTCGCTTCGCCCTTCGCGAAGGCGGGATGGCGCAGGCAGGAAATCAGGAATCCCTGATTGGTGGTGACGCCGAACGCCGCGGTCTGCTCCAGCCCGCAAATCAGCCGACCGCGGGCCTCATTGCGGTCGGCACCATGGCTGATGATCTTGGCAATCATCGAATCGTAGAACGGCGGAATCTCCGAATCTGAACGCAGCGCGTGCTCGACGCGGATGCCGTCGGGCATCTGCCACAGCTCTATTCGCCCCGATTGCGGCATGAAGTCATGGTCCGCGTCCTCCGAGCACAACCGCACCTCGATGGCGTGGCCGGAAAATTTGACGTCTTCCTGCTTGAGCCCGAGCGGCTGGCCGGCCGCAATGCGCAATTGCAGTTCGACCAGATCGAGCCCGGTAATCGCTTCGGTGACGGGGTGCTCGACCTGCAGGCGCGTGTTCATTTCCATGAAATAGAACTCGCCGGACGGATCGAGCAGGAACTCCAACGTACCCGCGCCCTCATAGCCGATCGATTTGACGGCACCGACCGCAACGGCGCCCATGCGCGCCCGCAAATCCGGCGTCACTTTTGGCGAGGGCGCTTCCTCGATCAGCTTCTGGTGTCGGCGTTGCACCGAGCAATCGCGCTCGCCGAGATGAATGGCATTGCCGTAGCGATCGCCGAATACTTGAATCTCGATGTGGCGGGGATCGACGATCGCGCGCTCCAGGATCACCGTGGGATCGCCGAACGCGCCCTGCGCCTCCGACCTTGCGCTGCGCAGTGCATCGGGAAATGCCGCGGCGTCCTCGACCAGCCGCATGCCGCGCCCGCCACCGCCGGCGACCGCCTTGATCATCACGGGGAAGCCGATCTTCCTGGCCTCTGCCAGCATTACCGCGTCGCTCTGGTCCGCGCCCTGATAGCCGGGCACGATGGGCACGCCAGCCTCTCGCATGATGTCCTTGGCGCCGGCCTTGTTGCCCATCGCCCGGATCGCCTCCGGCGACGGCCCGATGAAGACCAGCCCGGCATCGCGGCAGGCCTGCGCAAAATCCTCGTTTTCGGCGAGGAAGCCGTAGCCCGGATGCACCGCGCCGGCCCCGCTGGCTTTGGCGGCGGCGATGATCGCATCGATCCGCAGGTAGGATTGCGCTGGCAGCGCCTCCCCGATCCGCACCGCCTGGTCCGCCTCACGTACGTGCATCGCATCACGATCGGCATCGGAATAGACGGCAACCACCCCATAGCCGAGGCGGCGCGCGGTGCGCATGATCCGCAACGCGATCTCGCCGCGATTGGCGACGAGAATCTTGAAGAATGGCGTTCGCTTCATCTCGATTCCGCTCATGGCCGGGCGACCGAGAATTGCATGCGCTGCGGCGTGCGGGCCTCGGCCTCGCGGCAGATCGCCAGCACTTCGGCAAGCACGCTGCGGGTATCGCGGGGATCGATCACGCCGTCGTCGAGCACCCGCGCGCTGGTCGAGAACACGTCCATCTGGCCGTCGAACACGCCCGTGATCTGCGCCTTCATCGCTTCCAGCTTTTCCTTCTCGATCGGCTTGCCCCGCCGCGCCGCCGCAGCCTCTGTCACGATCGCCATGGTTTCGGCGGCCTGCTCGCCGCCCATCACCGCGGTCTTGGCATTGGGCCAGGAGAAGCAGAAGCGCGGGTGGAAGCCGCGCCCGCACATTCCGTAGTTGCCGGCCCCGAACGACGCGCCGCAATAGATCGTGATCTGCGGCACGGTCGCCGACGTCACCGCCTGGATCATTTTGGATCCGTGCTTGATCATGCCGGCTTCCTCATAGGCACGGCCTACCATGTAGCCGGTGGTGTTGTTCATGTAGAGCAGCGGCGTGCGCGACTGGCAGCAGGCTTGGATGAAATGTGTCGCCTTGTTGGCACCGGGCACGTCGAGCGGGCCGTTGTTGGTGATGATCCCGACCGCCTGTCCTTCGATGCGGGCGTGGCCACAGACCGTCGCCGGGCCGTAATTCGCGCCGAACTCGGTGAAATCGGAATCGTCGACGAAGCGCGCGATAGCCTGGCGCATATCGACGGGACGCTTGTGGTCCATCGGCATGATGCCGAGCAGTTCCTCAGCGTCATAGCGTGGCGGCTTGAAGGACAGCGCCGAAGCCCTCGGCCGATCCCATTCCAGACTGGCCATGATATCGCGCGCGATGCGCAGCGCGTCGCGATCGTCCTCGGCGAGATAGTCGCCAAGACCCGAAATGGAGGTGTGCATCTCGGCGCCACCGAGTTCCTCCTCGGTTGCGATCTCACCCGTCGCCGCCTTCAAGAGCGGCGGTCCGGCCAGGAATGCGCGGGTGCGGCCGCGGACCATGACGATGTAATCGGAGAGCCCGGTCTGGTAGGCGCCGCCCGCCGTTGACGATCCATGCGTCACCGTGACAACGGGCAGCCCCGCGGCCGACAGCCGCGCGAGATTTCGAAAGATGTTGCCGCCGCGGATGAAATCCTCGACGCGGTAGCGCAGCAGATTGGCGCCGGCGCTTTCGACCAGTTGCACGTAAGGCAGCTTGTTTTCCAGCGCCAGTTCCTGCACCCGCAGCGTCTTGTCGAGGCCAAACGGCTGCAGCGCGCCGGCATCGATGCCGGAATCATTGGCGCTGACCATGCAGCGGATGCCGGAGACGAAGCCGATACCCGCGATCACGCCGCCGCCGGGAACGCTCTTCTCCGCGTCCGGCACGTCGAACATGTAGCCGGCGAGCGTCGATAGTTCGATGAACGACGAGCCGGGATCGAGCACCAGCGCCACGCGCTCGCGCGGCAGCAATTGCCCGCGCTTGTGGAAGCGATCTTTGGCTTGGGCCGATGCTGCGCGCGTGCGATCTTCCAGCGAGCGCATGCGCGCGATCAGCGCCAGCATGCCGTCGCGATTGGCCCTGTAGGCGGCACCGGAGGGGGAGATGGTGGATTCGAGGATAGCCATAAACTAACTCACTCCGTCATTCCGGGATGGTCCGAAGGACCAGACCCGGAATCTCGAGATTCTCAGGGGGCGCAAGGGCGCCCTATAGTTCGCTTCGCGCCCCGGAATGACAGCTCAATGCCTTGTCCCAAATATCTGCCGCGCTTCAGCCGGGCTCGCGATCTCACGGCCCGCACGCCGTGCGCAGGCGGCGATGGCTTCGATCAACTGCCCGTTCGAGGTCACCTTGGTGCCATCGGCAAGATAAAAGGTATCCTCCAGCCCAGTGCGCAGATGTCCACCAAGATCGGCGCAGCGCTGGTGCAGCGGCCAGATTTCGGCACGGCCGATCGCAGTGACCTGCCAATGCGCTTGCGGCAATTTCAGCTTCAAGAGGATCGGCAGCAACTCCAGATCCGCCGGCATGCCTGACGCCACGCCCATCACGAAATTATATTCGAGCGGTCCGGAATACATGCCGGTCTGCACGTACATGCCGACACAGCGCACGATGCCGACGTCGAAACATTCGAACTCGGGAATCGTGCCCGCTTCCTTCATGGCGTCGAGATAGTCCTGCACCTTCTCGACCGCATTATCGAACATCATCGGCGGCCAGGCCCAGGTGTTGTCGGACTTCACCTTGAGATAGTTCAGCGAGCCGGCATTACACGCGGCAATCTCGGGCCTGGTTTCGCGCACGCAGTCGAGCGCTCCCTGATATTTCGGACCCGACGTGCCTGTCGTGTGATTGATGATGACGCCGGGGCAGGCTTCACGGATGGCTTGCTGGATCTCTTTGGAGACGTTGACGTCCCAGGACGGCAGATGCCCCTTGTTCGGCTCCTGCTGGCGCAGATGGATGTGCATGATGCTGGCGCCGGCGTTGACGGCGGCCCTGGCCTCACGCGCCATCTGCTCCGGCGTCACCGGCACGTTGTGCTGCTTTGGATCGGTCAACACGCCGTTCAGCGCGCAGGTAATGACGGCCTTGTCGCCCATGGATCAACCTTCGGAACGGGACGCGAGAGATCGCGAACATCCGGCGCGATCATGCGTGCCGCATCAGCCGGCTTCTTGCGTCAACCCGCTATTGTCGGCGCCGGCACGGCCGTGGCTATAGATCGCGAGATCGCGCGAGCCTGAAAAGATTGCGCGCGGCTTCAGCCCGTAGAAGCGGCGGATCGAGTGGCTGAAATGCGTCGAATCGGGATAGCCGATATCCTGCGCGAGATGCGCAAGGTTGATGTCCTGGTTGGCGAAATGCAGCAAATGCCGCGCGCGCTTCCAGGCGCGGAACGAGCGGAAGGATATCCCGGTCTGCTCTTTGAAGAGATGCAGGAACCGCGACGGCGATAATCCGGCCTCCGCAGCGCAGCTTGCCGCCGTCACCGGCTCGCCGGAGAATTTTCCGATCTGCACGATCGCGCGCGCCACGCGAGAATCGAGCTCACGTTGCGGCAAGACTTCGCCAAGGCACAGGCGATCGAATTCGGCACTGGAAAACTCACAGCCGGCGTGATGCTCGCGCAGTTCACGATAGGCGGCGCGAATGCGGCTGGCGAATGCCGCGCCCTCAGGCCCCGCGAGGCGCGTCGCGAGATCGTCGAGCACACCGGGACGAACGCTCTCCGGTTCGATGACGACGCTGAGCACCGAGCGATGATCGCTGGCGATGGTGTGCCTGACGTTCGGCAACAGAGCGACCATGTCGCCATGGGTTTCGCGGCCATCGGCCGTGGTGAGCCAGAGACCGCCCTCGATCGCAACATAGATGTTGAAGGCGCCCGAGCAGCGTTGCCGGGGCCGACCGAGCAGACCGGCGTAGAACACGCGTTCCGGGGTGATCAGCATCAGATGGCCGGATTTGTGGCCGGTACCGTCCATGGCTCGTCCTCCTCGCGCGGCTCTTTGGCCGCTGCGATGGGTCAACCATAGCGGAAATTCGTGGGCTGTCACCGATCGGCAAAGGTTAATTCGCGGCCCGAATTGGCTCCATTTCAAGCCCGTACCCGCGGCGCCACGTTCTGCTCGACGCCGGCCTTGCGTTCCGCCGCAACCGCGCGCTGGTAACCCTCGCGCTCCTGCAACCGGGCCCAATAGGCCCTGACATTCGGCCCGAAATCCTGGTCCAGGCCGATATTGCCGGCCAGCCGCAGCGCATAGCCGTTAACGATATCGGCCGCGGTGAAGCGGCCGGCGCACAGGTTTTCGGCATTGGCGGTCGCTGCCTCGACCGCGCGCAGCCGGCCCAGGAACCATTTCGCGTAATCGCCGGCAACTTGCGGGTTCCGCCGTTCCTCCGGCTCGAGCTGGCTGTATCTCAGCACCAGCGTTTGCGGAAAGGTCAGCGTGGCGTCGCTGAAATACATCCAATTCAGGAAGGCGCCATAGGCCGGATCATCCTGCCCTACCACCAGCGGCGTCGGTCCGTATTTGGTGCCGAGATAGTAGCAGATGCCGGAGGACTCCGTCATTTTGGTCTCGCCGTCGATCATGAACGGAATAGTGCCGAGCGGGTTGATCGCGAGATATTCCTTGGCGAGCACGCGCGGCGGGAACGGCAGCATCTTCAACTCGTAGGGCAAGCCCATCTCTTCCAGCATCCAGAGCGGGCGGAACGAGCGCGCGCCGTCGCAGTGATAGAGCGTGATCATCAGGCGTTCCCTCTTTTCTTGATTGGCAGTCTGGAACGCCGGCAGGCCGTCCGCAACGACATCCTTATACGTCCGGCGCGTGCCGCATCAGAGATCTGCCCCCTCGATGATATTGCCGAACCGGACATAACCTTTTCCGTCCCAGCGCTGCAACTGCATCTGACGCAACGGATGGTGGTTGGTAGGGCTGGTGTTGACACGCACGCCCGGCAACAGGGTCGGGACCTCGACGTTCCTGAGGTTGTTCGCCTCGCGCATGATGCTGTCGCGGCTGAAATTCCCCTTGCACTGCTCCAGCAATACGCGCAGCACTGATGTGACCGTATACCCGTACGCGTTGAGGAACTCCTTCGGATTCCCTTCGCTGTAATACTTCGCCATGAACTTCAAGTAGTCCTTGGTCGCGGGATCTTCCGCCCACGCCGGATCGGACGGATCCTTGATATACACCGAGGTGATGACGCCGACCGCGCGCTCGGGCCCGACCGGCATGATGGTCGAGGCCACCGAGGCGGCGCCGCTGGTGACGAAATGCATCGGTTTCCAGTCGAGTTCGAAGACCTTCCGGATCGACTGCGCCGCAAACTTCGCCGTGACGCCCGAGATCAGAACATCGGCGTTGCTGGCGCGCAGTGCGACGACTTGGGAATCGATCGTCGGATCGGTGACTTCGTAGGACACTGCCTTCACCATGGAATCGTAGCGCGGCCCCAGCACGTCGCGCAGGCCGTTGACGAAATCCTTGCCGAGGTCGTCGTTCTGGTAGAGCAAGGCAAACTTCGCATCGGGCTTCTGGCTCAGCGCGTATTTAGCAAAGATCTGCGCTTCGGTTCGTGAACTCGGCGCAAAACCCATGGTCCAGGGATAGTTCCGGTAATCGCCCCATTTGTCGCCGTTCACCGACAGGAACAGATGCGGCACCTTCTTCGAGTTGACGTACTTGACCACGGCGGAGTTCGGCGCCGTGCCAAGCATCGAAAACAGAAAGGCGACATCGTCGCTTTCGATCAGCTTTCTGGTTTGTTCGACGGTTTTCGCCGGATTGAATGCATCGTCATAGTAGATGAAGTTGATCTTGCGGCCGGCGATGTCGCCCTGATCGTTTATCATGCGGAAATAAGCGTCCGAGCATTTCGCGATCGTTCCCAACGCCGACACCGGACCACTCAGCGAAGTGGTGCAACCGATCTTGATCTCGGTCGCGGTAACGCCGGGAGTGTCTTCGGCACGAGAGGGGCCCGCAAGCGCCACAACACCTGCCGCCGCCGAACCAGCAAGTAGCGTACGACGGTTGAGCGAGGTCATGCCTTCCTCCCAGACTATGTTGCATCTCGGCTGCTTTGCGCAGGCGTTGGATAAAATGTAGGAGGACCACGTTCCGGGTCTTGCGTCTAAGCGCTGGTTGCCCTGTCGCAGCTTGGGCGCGCGGATTACTGAAGCGCTATGGCACACCCGAACGCAGGCGCAGCGCGAACAGACATCCGTCTTAAGCGTTGCTGTGTTTCCGCAGTTCAAGGCGGGCAATCTGATTGCGGTGGACTTCGTCCAGGCCATCAGCCAGCCGAAGCAGACGCGCGGTGGCGTAGGCCGCGGCCAAGCCGAAGTCATTGCTGGTGCCACCACCGCCGTGTGCCTGAATGGCCAATCGCGTTTCGCCGCTATTTCTGTTTCATGCCGGGCAGCGTGCCCATCATCTTGCATAGCACCGTCAGCATCACCTCGTCGGCGCCGCCGCCGATCGAGGTCAGGCGGCTGTCGCGATAGGCCCGGCTGACCGGCGTCTCGTTCATAAAGCCCATGCCGCCCCAGAATTGCAGGCAGGCATCGGTGAGTTCGCGCCCCAAGCGCCCGGCCTTCAGCTTGGCCATGGTAGCAAGCCGCGTCACGTCCTCGCCCGCGATCAACGCCTCAGCGGCGCGGTAGACCAGCGCGCGCAACAGCTCGACCTCGGTCTGCATCTCCGCCAGCTTGAAATGGACGGTCTGGTTGTCGAGGATCGACTTTCCGAACGCCTTGCGGTTGCGAGTGTACTCGATCGTCTCTGATATGATCAATTCATGCGCCTTCAGGCAGGCCGCCGCGCCCCACAGCCGTTCCTCCTGGAACTGCACCATCTGGTAGGTAAAGCCCTTGCCTTCCTCGCCGATCCGGTTGCGCTTGGGCACCCGGACGTTGTCGAAGAAGATCTGCGCGGTGTCAGATGAGCGCATGCCCATCTTGTCGAGCTTGCGCGCGACCTGCACGCCCTTGGTCTTCATCGGCACGCAGATCAGCGACTTATTGCGATGGACCTGGCCGTCGCTGGTATTGGCGAGCAGGCAGATCCAGTCGGCCTGCACGCCGTTGGTGATCCACATCTTGCCGCCGTTGATGACGTAATCGTCGCCGTCGGAGCGCGCCTGCGTCTTGATCGAGGCGACGTCGGAACCGGCGCCCGGCTCCGAGACGCCGACGCAGGCCACCGCATCACCGGCAATCGCCGGCGCGAGAAATTCACGGCGCACCTCATCAGAACCGAACCGCGCCAGCGCCGGCGTCGCCATGTCGGTCTGCACCCCGATCGCCATCGGCACGCCGCCGCATTTGATGGCACCAAGCTCTTCCGCCATCATCAGCGCGTAGGAATAATCGAGTCCTTGGCCGCCGTATTCGACCGGCTTGTTGAGGCCGAGAAAGCCGAGGTCGCCAAGCTTCTTGAACAATTCATGCGCCGGGAAGATGTCGTTCTTCTCCCATTCGTCAACAAAGGGATTGATCTCGGCGGCGATGAATTTTTGCAAGATACGGCGGGGTTCGTCGTGGTCGGCGATGAAGAGCATGTTTTAATCTATCCTTCGTCATTCCGGGGCAGCCCAAAGGGCTGAACCCGGAATCCATTACGCGACAGTACTTGCGGCCCAATGGATTCCGGGCTGAGCGAAATTGTCACAGCCCCATTTGCCGCGAGGCGAGATCCTTCATGATCTCCTCGGTGCCGCCGCCGATGGCGTTGACCTTGACCTCGCGATAGATGCGCTCGACCTTGACGCCGCGCATGAAGCCGGCGCCGCCGAAAATCTGGACAGCCTCGGAGGCACAGAACGCCATGGTTTGGGTCGCCTGGTTCTTCATCATGCAGATTTCGGCGACCGGGCTCTCGCCCTGCCCGAGCCGCCACGCCAACATTTCCAGCATCGCCTGCGAGGCCGTGACCTTCTGCGCCATGTCGACGATCTTGTGACGGATCACCTGGTGCTGCGCAATCGGCTTGCCGAAGGTCTTGCGCTGCTTGGCATAGGCCATCGCCTCCTCGACGCAGACACCGGCATAGGCCGTGCAGCTCGCCGCCATGCCCATGCGCTCGCTGTTGAAATTCTGCATGATGAGCTTGAAACCCTGCCCCTCCTCGCCGATCAGGTTCTCGGCCGGAACGCGGCACTCGTCGAAATGCAGGGTTGCGGTATCCGACGCCCACCAGCCCATCTTCTTCAGTTTCGTCCGCGACAGGCCCGGCGTATCGCCTTCAATCAGCAGCAGGCTGACGCCGCCCGGTCCCTCGCCGCCGGTGCGCACCGCAACCGTCAGGTAGTCGGCCCGCATGCCCGACGTGATAAAGGTCTTCTCCCCGCTGACGACATAATGGTCGCCATCGCGCCGCGCCTTGGTGCACAGATTGGCGACGTCGGAGCCGCCGCTCGGCTCGGTGATCGCGAGCGCCGAAATCTTCTCGCCCGACAGCACCTGCGGCAACACCCTCGCCTTGACCTCGGGCCGCGCGGCGCGCGCAATCGGCGGCGAGCCGATGGTGTGGCTCATCAGGCTGGAGCTGACCCCGCCCGCACCGGCGCGCGCCAGTTCCTGCGACGCCACGATCTTCATGAACTGGTCGGCGGCCACACCGCCATACTCTTCTGGAAAGCCGAGCCCGAGCAGCCCGATATCGGACGCCTTGCGATAGAGCTCGCGCGGAAATTCGCCGGCTTCGTCCCATTCATGGGCATAGGGCTCGATCTCCCGCGCCACGAAGCGGCGCATCACGTCGCGGAACGCTTCGTGATCCGCCGTGTAGAACGGGCTTTGCACCCTTGTGCGCTCCAGCATGGCTTTCCTCCGCAAGGATTACGATGCCCCGATTTGGCCCGCGCAAACTTGCGTTGAGCGGCTGCGGCCTACTTGGCGATGCGGCCAGCCACACAACGCAAGACATTACACCGATATGCCGGCTTCATCAGATAAAACGAGATAAGATCGCCGGTATCGAGCGGCGCAAGACCGTTCCACCCTGGAGGAAGTATGCCCTCGGTTCGCTATTACGACTGGATCGCCCATTTCGGCCGCCGCACGCCGGGCAAGATCGCAGCCATCGACCTCGCGAGTGACCGCCGCCTCTCCTACGCAGAGTTCGACGGCCGCATTTCGCGTCTTGCCACGCATCTGCGCGATGCGCTCGGCGTCAAGCGTGGCGACCGCGTCGCCGTGCTGGCACTGAACACCACCGATACGCTCGAAGTGCAGTTCGCCTGCGGCCGGTTAGGCGCGGTCTTCCTGCCCTTGAATACGCGGCTTACGGTTCCCGAATTGCAGTTCATTGTCGGCGATTCTTCGCCGAAGGTGATGGTCCATGACACGGATCTCGCGGAAGTCGCGCTGACCGTCGCGAAGCTCTGCAACGTTTCATCCGCGCTGCTGCTTGGCCCCGGCGGCTCTTATGAAGCGGCGATCGCGGCATCCAAACCGCTCGACCGGTTCGAAAGCGTCACGCACGACGACATCTCGACCATCATGTACACCTCGGGCACGACGGGCCAGCCCAAGGGCGCGATCATCACCCATGGCATGACCTTTTGGAACTGCGTCAATCTCGGCGGCCCTGCCTATGTCTCGCCGTCGACGGTTCTGCTCACGGTGCTGCCGCTGTTCCATACCGGTGGACTCAATTGCTACACCAATCCCGTGCTGCATGCCGGCGGCACCGTGCTAATCATGCGCGCGTTCGATCCCGGCCAGGCGCTGCAACTGATCAGCGACCCATCCTACGGCATTACGCAATTCTTCGGCGTGCCGGCGATCTACCAGTTCATGGCGCAGCATCCTTCGTTCGCGACCGCCGATTTCAGCCGCCTGGTGATCGGCGGCGTCGGCGGAGCGCCGATGCCGGTTCCGCTCCTGAAAGTATGGGAAGAGCGCGGCGTCGCCCTGCAGCAGGGCTATGGCATGACCGAGACGTCGCCGGCCGTGCTGGCACTCGACCGCGAGGACGCCGCGCGCAAGGCCGGTTCGTCCGGCAAGCCGGTGCTGCATACGGAAGTGCGGATCGTCCGTCCCGACGGGACGGACGCGGATGTCGGCGAGCTCGGCGAGCTCTGGGTCAAGGGGCCGAACGTCACGCCCGGCTACTGGAACCGGCCGGACGCCAACCAGTCGTCCTTCACCGACGGCTGGCTGCACACCGGTGACGCCACGCGCGTCGATGAGGAAGGTTTTTACTACATCGTCGACCGCTGGAAGGACATGTACATTTCCGGCGGCGAAAACGTCTATCCGGCCGAAGTCGAGAGCGTGCTGCATCAGCTTGAAGGCATCGCCGAAGCTGCCGTCATCGGCATTCCCGATGAGCAGTGGGGCGAGGTCGGCATGGCGATCGTGGCGGTCAAGCCGGGCCATACGCTGACGCCTGCCGAAATTCACGCGCACTGCGAGGCCAATCTGGCGCGGTTCAAATGTCCCAGGTTGATCGAGTTCGTCGATGCGCTGCCACGCAATGCGACAGGCAAGATTCACAAGCCGACGCTGCGACAGCAGTTCAACGCGCCGAAGGCCACCGACAAGCTTGCCTCGTAACTACCCTGACAGGAACAGCGCGAAGGATTCATCTGTCGTCCGCCGCAAATGCTGGCGGTACAGCGAATAATTGGGATCGTCGCACGAAACCCTGCCAAAGGTCGGATGAGCTACCATCTTGATCGGCAAATAGGCAATTGGTGCCGCGATTGGCGTCAGCAACGAGCCGCGACCCGCGAGCAGCGTCGTGATGATCCCGTACATCTCGCCCGAAATCGCCAGGTGCGCCACCGTGATCAGGCGATGCTGGCCGTGCCGGTTGGTGACCAGGTAGATGTGGCCGGACTGGTTCGGCACCGCCACTTCGCCGAACTGGGTGAAGGCAGCGTCCTGCCGTTCGCTCTCGTGAAACACCAGGGAAGACGCCGCATCGTCCCAGGTGATCTCGGTGCGGTAGGCGAAGATCGCGTCCTTGTCGCCGAACGAGGGACGCACCGTGACATAGGTTCCCTCGATCCAGGCGACCGCACGGCGCGAGTAGGCACCCAAGCCATCGGGCGCGACCTCGCCGTTGATGGCTGCCACAGGCGCTGCCGCCTCCGGCGTCTTGCGCAGGGAAACGCCGAGCGCCTGCTCGAGCCGGACGGTGGTGGCGAGGGTGAACGGGCGGCGGCCACCCAGCACTTTTTCCAGCGTCGACAGGCTGAGTTTTGCAAGCTCTGCCAGAGACTGCCGGGAGATGCGGCGGCGGGCGATCTCCTCACGAATCGTGTCGGCAATCTGCCGGCTTTGTTCGGCGGAAAGCTGCTTGTCCGGCGCTGGCATCGTCACCCCTGCTTGCCTCCTTTGGGCATGATCTTTTTCCGATAACCGGTGCCCACCTTTCGGGATCATGCTCAGTGTAACAGACGCACAATCCATCACAAACCCGCACAAGGCCGCCTCGACCGTGGCGGGCCGCGCTGGCCGGTGGCGGAACAAGGCCGATCATTCCGCTCGCGCCAAATCGCTGAATTCCACACCCTCTCACGCGGCAAAATCGCCGTGCGGGAGAGAGCGACATGACGACATGCGATGACATCGAGGCCGACAAACGCAACGAACGGCCCAGCCTGGTCAGGCTGGTGCTGTTCTTTGTGATACAAGGCGTTGCCGTAATCCTGGTCGGATTTGCGGCATTATTTTTGAGCTTCGAGCCGGTGTGGTCGGCGGAGCGCCTGCAATCCAATTTCCTCAAGCCCGGCGACGCACGCGCCGGCTCGCTACTCCTCAAGATCGACGAGGGATATGCCGACGCTTCGCGGCTCGGTGTCGACGTCGATCTCACCGTGTCGGGTCCGACCGTTCGTGCCCGCGTCACCCAGATTTTCCGCAACCCTTCGAAAGACTGGGTCGAGGCGGTTTATGTCTACCCGCTGTCGGCCGGAGGCGCGGTCGATTCGCTGAAGATGGTGATCGGCGACCGCGTCGTGGTCGGCGACATCAAGGAGCGACAGCAGGCGAAGGCCATCTACGAACAGGCGAAGCAGAACGGGCAGAAAGCGGCGCTGACCGAACAGGAGCGGCCGAACATCTTCACCAACTCGGTCGCAAATATCGGTCCTGGCGAAACCGTGCTGGTGCAGATCGAGTATCAGGAGCCGATCCAACAATCCGGCGACGTGTTCTCGCTGCGGGTGCCGATGGTGGTGGCCCCACGCTACAATCCCGCGCCCGTCGTGCAAAGCGTCGATTTCAAGCCGGGTGGCGGCTGGGGGGCGATCAAGTCCGATCCCGTTCCGGATCGCGATCGCATTTCACCCGAAGTGCTCGACCCCGCGACCAACGCACCGATCAACCCGACCCGTATCACCGTGCGGCTGCAGGCCGGCTTCCCGCTCGGCGAAATCAAGAGCCACCATCACGCGATCAAAACCGAGAAGCCGGACGCGAATACGAGCGTTCTTCGATTGGCCGAAGGCCCGGTGCCGGCGGATCGCGATTTCGAACTGACCTGGAAGCCCGTGGCCGAGACGGCGCCATCGGTCGGATTGTTCCGCGAGCGCGTCGGCGACAGCGATTACCTGCTCGCCTTCGTCACGCCGCCGTCGGTCGAACAGGCGCAGCAAAAACCTATGCCGCGCGAAGTCATCTTCGTGATCGACAATTCCGGCTCGATGGGCGGCGTCTCGATCATCCAGGCCAAGGCGAGCCTCATCTACGCGCTCGGCCGCCTGCAGCCGAACGACCGCTTCAACGTGATCCGCTTCGACCACACCATGGATCTGCTGTTTCCGTCAGCCGTGCCGGCCGACAGCGAGCATATCGGCCGGGCCACCTCTTTCGTCGGCGCACTGCAAGCCAATGGCGGCACCGAAATGGTGCCCGCGATGCGCGCGGCGCTGTCCGACAAGGCCGGCGATACCAACTACGTCCGGCAGGTCGTGTTTCTGACCGATGGTGCGATCGGCAACGAGCAGCAATTGTTTGAAACCATCAGCGCGCTACGCGGCCGCTCGCGTGTCTTCATGGTCGGCATCGGCTCGGCGCCGAACACCTACCTGATGACGCGCGCCACCGAACTCGGCCGTGGCACCTTCACCCATATCGGCTCGGTCGAGCAGGTTGAAGAGCGCATGCGCGGGCTGTTCGCCAAGCTGGAGAATCCCGCGGTGACCAATCTGGTCGCGAAATTCTCCGACGCCAGTGCCGACATGACGCCGGCCGCGATTCCGGACGTCTACCGCGACGAGCCGCTGGTGCTCGCGGCAAGGCTCGACAAGCTCGCAGGCTCGGTCGAAATCAGGGGCCGCATTGGCGACCGCCCGTGGAGTGTCACCCTGCCGCTGGCAGATGCGGCCGAAGGCAAGGGGCTCTCGAAACTTTGGGCGCGCCGCAAGATCGCGGACGCCGAAGTCGCGCGCACCACGCGTCAGGCGACCCCGGAAGATGCGGATAAGGCGATTCTGGCGCTGGCGCTCGAGCATCAACTCGTCACGCGGCTGACCAGCCTGGTCGCAGTCGACAAGACGCCGAGCCGTCCGCAAGGGGAGCCGCTCAAGGTCTCGGAACTGCCGATCAACCTGCCGGCGGGTTGGGATTTTGAAAAAGTGTTCGGCGAGCGCCCACGCGCCCCCGCAATGCCGATGGAACGGCGCGCGGATACGGACGAGGCGCGGGTCCAGATCGCGGCGCTGAAGCGCGCCCAGCCGGTCGCCACCGCAGCGCCCAGCACGGTTACGCTGCCGAGGACGGCGACCGATGCCGAACTGAAGATGATTGCGGGCGTGATCCTGCTCACGTTCAGCCTGATCGTCTTGGTGTTCAATCGACGTCAGATGTCACTGCGTTGACGTCGGCTGAAAGGAGGAGGGACCCCCGACCTCCTCTTTCCAGAGCGCGCGCGGCTTCCATCCGTCCCCCCAGAGCCGCGCGCGCCGCTTTTTCTCCAACCACCGTCATTGCGAGGAGCAAAGCGACGAAGCAATCCATCTATCCCCGCATGGAGAGGTGGATTGCTTCACGGAGCCTGTCATCGGGCGCGCGTTCGCGCGACCCGTTGGCTCGCAATGACGGGGAGAGTGTCCATGCGATTCGTCCTCCCTCTCCTTCTCGCACTCATCGGCCTGATCCTGTTCGGCCAAGGGGCGTACATCCACGCCAAAGCGCTGCTCGCACAGGTCCTGCTCGAACGCGCCTTCGAGGAAACCGTCGCAACCGGGCGCGAGACAAAGCCGTGGTCGTGGGCCGACACCTGGCCGGTTGCTCGTATCGAGGTAAAGCGGCTCGGTGCCCGCGCTATCGTGCTCGCAGGCAGCAGCGGTCAGGCGCTCGCCTTCGGCCCGGGTCACGTCGAACAGACACCCGACGCCGGCGAACGCGGCGTCGCCGTCTATTCGGCGCATCGCGATACGCATTTCGCTTTCCTGAAAAACGTTGCCCTCGGTGACGAAATCGACGTCACCAGACGTGACGGCCGGACGTTCCGCTATCGGGTGGATACGACCTCGGTCGTGCGCTTCGATGCCTCCGGCATCGATCCGCTCGCAGGCGGGCATGAGCTGGTGCTGTCGACCTGCTGGCCGTTCGACGCGCTGACACAGGGGCCGGAGCGCTATCTTGTGCACGCCACGATGATCGGACCCGTATCAGATACGCACTGAATTCTGTGAGCCGGGAAATCTTGCGCGGCGCGAATGGCGCTCATCGCGCAACGCGTGTTGCCACCCTCGCCAAGGCTCAATAAAAAGGTCCCAATCAAAAGAAAATCACGGCGGGACGATCATTCTCGATCGCCGCGGCCAAGAACAACAGAGGTAGGGATATCCATGGACGCTCAGGCAAGCACCGCATCGCACACGGTCGAAAAATGGTCGCCATCGCCTGACGCCAGCGACATCGTCAAGAGCATCCATGCTATGCTGCACCCGCGCAACATCGTGCTGGTCGGCGCCACCGACAAGCCCGGCAACTATGCCGAGCGCATCTGGAACAATCTGATCAAATACGGTTACGAAGGCGGACTGTTTCCAGTCAACGCCAAGCGCGAAACGATCTGGGGCGTGCCCTGCTACAAGGATTTCGTGAGCCTGCCGGAGAAGCCCGATCACGTGCTGGTTCTGGTGCCGGCGCGCTTCGCTGTGCAGGTGATCCGCGATGCCGCGGCGGCTGGCGCGCGCTCCGCCACCATCGTCACCTCAGGCTTCAGCGAGTTGCAGGACGAGGAGAGCCAGCGGCTGGCGATCGAATTGAAAGAGGCGGTGCGCGAAACCGGCCTTGCGGTCACTGGGCCGAACTGCCTCGGCAATTTGAGCGCGGGCGAAAAACTGTTCACCAACATCGACGACCGTATCGTCACGATGGAGGCTGGACCGGTAGCAATTGTCGGCCAATCCGGCGCGATCGTGATGGCGATCCGGCAGACGCTGGAGGATCGCGGCGTCGGCGTCGGCTATATGGTGACGACCGGCAACGAGACCGGGCTCGAGTCGCCGGACCTGATGACCTATTTCGCGGCCGATCCCTCGATCCGCGTCATCGTCGTCTATCTCGAAGGTGTCCGGAACACGAAAGTGTTCCGCGAAGCCTGCAAGGCCGCGCGGGCTGCCGGCAAGCCGGTCATCGCGCTCAAGCTAGGCGCCTCCGAAGGCGGCCGCGCTGCGGCAATGGCGCATACCGGCGCACTCGCGGGCTCGATCGAAACCTTCGACGCGATCTCGACCCGCGAAGGCGTGATCCGCGTCCGCGGATTGGACGAGCTGATCGAGACCACCGAGTGTTTCGTCCATGCCGATCCGCCCAAGGGCAACCGGCTCGCCGCGGTATCCCTCTCCGGCGGCAAGCGCGGCCTGTTGATCGACGCGTTCTATTCGGCCGGCCTGAACTTCGCGCCGCTGAGCCCGAATGCGACGGCACAATTGACGCAGATGCTCGGGCCCGGCAGCATCGTCGGCAATCCGCTCGATGCCGGCTTTGCCGCCGTGGTCGACCCCTCCGTCTACATCAAGTCGATCAAGATCATGATCGACGATCCCGACACCGACATCGTCATCATCGACGCCGAATTGCCGAAAGCACCGCACGAATTGCGCGAGCGCAATCTGCGCCTCGTCAACGAGATGGCGGGCGCCGCCAATAAGCCCGTGGTCTACATCAGCGCGATGTCGATCGGGTTCACAGAGTTCACCAAGGCCCTGCGCAAGTCGCTTCCGAACGTCGCTGTGATGCAGGGCCTCGACCGTGCGGTCGGGGCAATCAAGTCGCTGATCGAATATGCGTCCTTGCGCAAGGAGGTGCCTGACGTCGTCTCGAGCTCGAAAGCTTCCGCGCGCGCAATGCTGGAGAAGACGCTCAAGGCCGCCAATGGCGCCGCCGCGCTGGACGAGGTCGCGTCGAAGAAACTGCTGAAAGCCTACGGCATCCCGGTTTCGAAGGAAGAGATTGCGCAGACCGCGGCGGAAGCCGTCAAGATCGCCAAGAAGATCGGCTTCCCCGTGGTGGCTAAGGTGGTCAGCGCCGACATCCTGCACAAGTCGGACATCGGCGGCGTGGTGCTGAACCTCAACAGCGCGGCCGAGGTGAAGAAGGCATTCACCGAAATCACCGCGCGGGTGAAGAAGATCAAGAGCAAGCCAAAGCTAGAGGGCATTCTGATCGCGCAGCAGGTCAAGGCCGATCTCGAACTCGTGGTCGGCGCCTCGCTCGACGCCGAGATGGGTCCCGTGGTGCTGTTCGGCACCGGCGGCGTTGATATCGAACTGATGAAGGATGTCGCGCTTGCCGGCGCACCCTTGGATGAGGCCGAAGCAAAACAGTTGATCGCCAAGACCAAGGCCGGCATCAAGATGAAAGGCTATCGCGGCAAGCCGGCGCTGCACGAGCCTTCCGCCGTGAAGGCGCTGGTCGGCCTCTCCAACCTGATGGCGGATGCCGGCAACCGCATCGCCTCGATCGACGTCAATCCGTTTTTGATCAACAACAAGCTCGGCGTGGCTGTGGATGGCCTGATCGTGCTGAACAACGCCGCCGCGAACAAGGCGGCGGGGCATTAGGTGACTGGTTCGGCAGTTTTCGTCGTCCCTGCGAACGCAGGGACCCATAACCACCGGCGCTAATTGTTACGAAGATAACTAGCCCTGTCGTCTTACCGATAGGCCGCGGCGTATGGATCCCTGCGTTCGCAGGGACGACAGAATAGAGGCGAGAACCTCTCAACATGTCGCCCCTGCGAACGCAGGGGCCCATACGCCGCGGCCGGCAGAATGGGCACTCGGGGCGACGGCTGCGTTTCAACAATGTGGGCTGGTGGTTATGGGTCCCTGCGTTCGCACGCAGGGACGACGGAAGTGATTACAACGCCGCGCCCCACTTTTGCATTGTCTGCAAAAGCCAATCCCGATACAGCGTCAGCGGCGTCACCCCAGTCATACCGCCGCAACCTGCGCTGCCGTTAGGCCCGGTCGGCCAGCTCACGACACCAACGATAACGGGACCGCTTGGCTTGTCCTCAAATACGGGCGCGCCGGAATCTCCCGTGCAAGCGCCGAGCCCGTCACGCGTGCCCTGCCCCACCGGATCGACCAGCCTGATCTGCAGCGTTCCCGGCCTGCCGGTCGCGACCAGGCTGGCGAGGCGGATGGTGCCGCCGCTCTTGCCGTCGCCGCGGATGGTTACGCCGATGCCCGCGATCGTAAAGCGGCTGCCGACGTTGATCGGGATATCAGGCAATCCGAGCGCGGCCGTCGTCTTTCCCTTGGGCGACGCCGCCAATTGCAGCAACGCGACATCCGCCGTTGCGCGATGTCCTGATATCGCCTGCATGTTGAAGCCAGGATGAATGGCGATGCTCTTCACGTCGTGCAGCGAGGGTTGCCTGTCCGTACCATATTCGACGATCTTGTATTCTGCGCCGGGCTGCACGCAGTGCGCCGCCGTCAACACCAGCCTTGGCGCAATCAAGGCCCCGGTGCAGAAATTACCGCGCGATCCGACGATGGTGATGATTGAGCGGGCCACACCTTCGGTGGACGGCGCACCACCGCCGACGATGGCATGGGCAGGAACAGGGAGCAGCAGCACCAGGCCGGTAATCATTCGAGGCAGGATCTTCATCGGCGCAGCAATAGCTTGTGCGGCGCGCATCGCCAAGCGCGGCGATCGGGCTGGTTCGGGCGGTCAATCCGTGTTAGCCGCTCCCCGGAGCGCTACTTCAGGCAGGACATGATGATCGAGGCAGTTATCTGGGATTTCGGCGGGGTGCTCACCACCTCGCCATTCGAGGCGTTCACGCGGTTTGAGACCGAGCGCGGGCTGCCGGCCGACATCATCCGGCGCACCAACGCCGCCAATCATTTGGAAAATGCCTGGGCAAAATTCGAGCGCGCTGAGGTCGATATCGAAGCCTTCGACGAATTGTTTGCGGCCGAATCGCTGGCGCTGGGCGCGGCGGTTCGCGGCAAGGACGTGCTGCCGCTACTGTCCGGCGATCTGCGGTCCGAAATGGTCGAGGCATTGAAGCGCGTGAAAGCAAAGTTCAAGACCGGCTGCATCACCAACAACTTGCCCGCCAACGCCATCGGCAGCCACAGCGGGCGCACACTCTATGTCGCCGAAGTGATGGCACTGTTCGACCATGTCATCGAATCCGCGAAAATCGGCCTTCGAAAGCCCGACCCGCGCATCTACCGGATGATGGTTGAAACGCTGAAGGTCGACCCCAAGAACTGCGTCTATCTCGACGACCTCGGCGTCAATCTGAAGCCGGCGCGCGAGATGGGCATGACCACGATCAAGGTGGTCAATGCGGCGCAGGCGATTAATGAACTGGAAGCAGCGACCGGGCTGGCATTGCGCTAGGCGGAAAATAGCGGAACTGCGCGCTCGTTATGACCAAACGGCGCTTGTTCTTTGCCGGGAACGCAGGCAGAACATTCCGAAATCATCGAATTCGGAGTTGAAACCCGGTGGCTGATATCAGGCCTTCGACCTCGATCGAGGCAGTGGAAAGCGGTCTTGCGGCGCAAGGCTATATTGCGAGCCGCCAGATCGCGACCGCGGTCTATCTGGCGCAGCAGATCGAAAAGCCCATTCTGGTCGAAGGTCCGGCCGGCGTCGGCAAGACCGAGCTGGCCAAAGCGATCGCCGCCTGGCGCGGCATGAAGATGATCCGCCTGCAATGCTATGAGGGGCTCGACGAGGCGAAAGCGCTCTACGAGTGGAAATACGCCAAGCAGCTTCTGTACACGCAGATCCTGAAGGACAAGCTCGGCGAAGTGCTCGGCGGCGCGCCGACGCTGGAAGCGGCGCTGAACCAGCTTCACGATTTCGGCGACGTGTTCTTCTCCAAGGAGTTCGTCGAACCGCGGCCGTTGTTGCAGGCGCTGGAGCAGCCCGCGGGCTGCGTCCTGCTGATCGACGAAATCGATAAATCCGACGCCGAATTCGAATCGCTGCTGCTCGAAATCCTCAGCGACTTCCAGGTCACGATTCCGGAACTCGGGACGGTGGTCGCGGTCGCGCCGCCGACCGTGATCCTGACCTCGAACAGCGAGCGCGACCTCGGCGACGCGCTGAAGCGGCGCTGTCTGCATCTGCACATCGGCTTTCCCGAGCAGAAGCTGGAGGAGCGCATTGTCGAAAGCCGGGTGCCAGGAATCTCGCAGGCGCTGCGTAAGCAGATGGTGAGCTTCATCCACGAGGTGCGCACGCTCGATCTGAAGAAGCTGCCGTCGGTCAGCGAAACCATCGACTGGGCGCGCGTGCTGGTGCTGCTGCAGGCGCCCGAGCTTGGCCACGAGATGGTCAAGGATACGCTCAACGTTCTCCTGAAATACGAGGCGGATATCGAGGCCACCATGCCGCAGGTCTCCACCTTCATCGCCAAGGCCTCGCGTCAAAACGTCTTCGGGTGAGGCGCGAATGCGCGAGAACCTGCATCGCTTCTTTCGTGCGGCGCGGGGCGCAGGCGTCAGGCTCTCGCCGGCGGAAAGCATCGACGCAATGCGGGCCATCTCCAAGGTCGGCTTTACCGACCGAGCGATCCTGCGCGACACTTTTCTGCTGACGCTCGCCAAGACGCAGGATGAGAAGAAGGCGCTCGGCGATTGCTTCGACCTGTTCTTCGATCAGCCCGAGCCGCTATCGCCACCCGAAGATGGCAAGCCGAACGAGCAGGATGGGCAGGGCTCCAACGCGGCATCCGATTCACCATGCGAGACAGGCGGCGGGGACGAGCAAGCGGAAGGGCTTGGCGAACTCGCGCAGATGCTGCTGGCGCAGGATCGCAACCAGCTTTCGGCTGCGATTGCCAACGCGGCGAGCGCGGCCTCACTGTCCGACATCCGCTACTTCACGCAGCGCGGCATCTTCTCCGGCCGCATCCTCGACCAGATGGGCATCCAGCGCCTGCGCGACGATCTCGATAACCTCGCCGCGACCAACCCGGCGCTGGCGGAGCGGCTGACCAACGCGCTGGACGGGCTGCGCGGCACGGTGCGCGACACCGTCTCACAGGCGCTGATGCTGTACGGCCGCGAGGAAGCGGAAAACTTGCGCAACGAAATTTTGCGCAATGCGCCGCTATCGCGGATCGAGCCTCGGCAGGTCGAACAGATGCGGCATCTGATCCGCCAGATCGCGCGCCGCCTGCGCGAGCGCTATTCCAAGCCGCGCAAGCGCCAGCGCCGCGGCCATCTCGACGTCCGCCGAACCATCCGCCGCAACGCCGCCTGGGGCGGCGTGCCCTTCCTCACCGCGTGGAAGCGGCGGCATCGCGACAAGCCGAAGATCGTGGCGCTGTGCGACGTTTCGGGCTCCGTGGCGCGGGTTTCGGATTTCTTCCTGCTGCTGATCCATAGCCTGCACGAGGTGGTGGACGACGTCCGCTCGTTCGCGTTCTCCGGACACCTCATCGAAGTCAGCGACATCCTGGAATCCAAATCGCCGGAAGAGGCGATGGCCGAGATCATGTCCAAAGTCGGTTTCGGCTCCTCCGACTACGGCAGTTCGCTTGCTGACTTTGAGGATAAGTGGATGAGCGCGATCACGCCACAGACCACCGTGATCGTGCTCGGCGATGCCCGCAGCAACAATCTCGATCCGCGCGCGGATATCCTTCGTCGAATTGCCGAACGGTCGAAACGGCTGGTCTGGCTCAATCCCGAGGGACGCATGGCCTGGGGCTGGGGCGATTCCGAAATGCCGCGCTATTCGACCTTTTGCACGGTGGTCCGCCAATGCGCTACTGCCAAGCAGCTTGAACGCGCGGTGTCCGATATCGTGGCGAGCTATCAGTAGCCGCCTTCACGCATCGATCGCTTCCTTGATGCGCTTGCGCGTCAGCGGCAAGTGCCGCAGTCGCTTTCCCGTGGCGTTGGCGATGGCGTTGGCAATCGAGGCCGCCGCCGGGCCCTGCCCGGTTTCGCCGCTGCCGAGGAACGGCTGCCCCGGCCGGTCGATGATGTGAACCTCGATGCGTTCGGGCACTGAATTGAAACGCAGGATCGGATAGGTCTGCCAGTCGATGCTGGTGATCCTGGTCTCGTCAAAGGTTACGCTTTCATACAGCGTCCAACTCATGGACTGCACGATTGCGCCTTCGATCTGGTTGGTCAATCCGTCCGGATTGACCACCTGGCCGCTATCGACCGCCGCCGCCGCGCGGACCAGGCGCGGGCGACCGGTTTCGCGGTTCACCTCCACTTCGGAAGCGACGGCGCAATAGGCGGCCAGATTCTTGTATCGCGCAAAGGCAAAGCCGTAACCGCGATCCGGCGGCGGCTTCTGATCAGGTTTCCATCCGAAGGCTTGCGCGGCCTTTTCGATCACGTCGCGGCCGCGCTGATCGTTGAGATGTTTCAATCTGAACTCGACCGGATCGGCGCCGGCGAGAATGGCGAGCTCATCGATAAAGCTCTCGATCGAGAACACATTGTGGTAGGCGCCGAGCGCCCGCATCGCCGAAATCCGCAATGGCATCTCGGAAATGAAGTGATGCACCACACGCGCATTGGGAAAATTGTAGAACGGGATTGCGTTGCGGTCGCCGCCGCCTTCCGGCAGCGGCAACGGCCTCGGAGCCGGCACGGCAAAGGGTTGCGCCATATGCTGCGCCGCCAGCATCGATCCGGCGCCGCCCGGCCGCATCGAATGCGTATTGCTCCAGACATCGAAATTCCAGTCGGTAATCCTGCCATTGCCGTCGAGCGAGGCCTTGAGTTTCGTCACCATCGCCGGGCCGAACGGCTCCCAGGCATGCTCCTGTTCGCGCGTCCAGTGCACGCGAACGGGTCGGCCGGGTAATGCGCGGGCGATCAGCGCGGCGTCGGCCGCGGCATCGTCGGCGCCGTTATGACCATAACAGCCCGAGCCTTCGACATGGATCAGGCGAACGCTGGCCGGCGGCATGCGCAGCATGTCGGCGATGCCCTGGCGATCGGGATAGACGCCTTGCGTATGCGTCCATACCGTCATCGCACCGTCGACGAATTGTGCGACCGCGCAGGACGGACCGATCGATCCATGCGCTTGATATGGCCGCGTGTAAGTCGCCTCGATAGTCTTGTGGGCCGCGACGGCGGCATTGCTGCGCTCGAAGATCGTCGTGTCCTGCGCGGGCAGGCTGGTCAACACGTTGAGCAGATCATCCTGTTTCGGCAGGCGTGCGGTTTCTTTCCATTTGGCGGCAGCGGCAAGCGCGTTCATCGCCTTGATCGACTGGAATTCCTTTTCCGCGACCACGGCCAGGAAATTGCCATCACGCACGACCTTGACGACGCCGGGCAGCTTCTCGACGGCAGCGGTATCGCATTCGGTCAGTTCCGCGCCGTAGCTCGGCGGCCGCACGACGCGGGCATGCAGCATCCCGGGCAGCCGCATGTCCTGAACATAGGCCTCTCCGCCGGTCACTTTTGCGGGGATGTCGACGCGTGGTACCGGCCGGCCGATCACCTTGAATGTCGCGGGGTCCTTCAGTTTGGATGTTGGCTGCGCCTGAACATGTAACATCTCGCCTGCGACGAGCTCACCATACGACAGGCGCTTGCCATCCGGCGCGATCACCGCGCCGTCTGCCGTGCGCAGGCTCTCGGCCGACAGACCAAGTCGCCGCGCCGCTTCCGCGATCAGCAGCGCGCGGACCTGCGCCGCCGCGTTCTGGATCGCGGTGCCGCTGTCCTTCATCGAATTGCTGCCGGCGGTATAGCCTTCGTTCGCGGTCAGGCGCGTGTCAGCCGTCGTCACCTTGAGCGATTCAAAGGCAATATCGAGCTCCTCGGCCGCGATCTGCTGAAACGCCGTCTTGAAGCCCTGGCCGAGTTCGGCCTTTCCGGTAAACACCTCGACGCCATTGGCATCGATGCGGATCCACGCGTCGAGATAGGGCGATGTTTTCAAGCTGCCGGGCGGGCTCGGTGCGGCAGCCGCGGGCGCATCTTGTTGCTGGGCCGAAGCACTGCCGAGCGAGAAGCTGACGATCAGCGCGCCGCCGCCTGCCAGCACGCGACGGCGATCGATAATGAGGGGGGCGTTCATCGGGCGCTCCTGTTGGCTGCCGGTGACGCATCTGCCGTGTCCATCAGCCGCGCCGCCCTATGCACCGCACGCAGAATCCGCATATGGGTGCCACAGCGGCACAGATGCGGTTCGAGCTCAGCGCGAATTTGCTCGTCGGTCGGTTTCGAATTCTTTTGCAGCAAGGCCTGCGCCCGCATCATCATTCCCGGAATGCAATAGCCGCATTGCGCCGCCTGCTCTTCCATGAACGCCCGCTGGATCGGCGCGGGCTCGGCGATCGTGCCGAGCCCCTCCAGCGTCGTTACTTGCTTGCCTTCGAGCAGCACCATCGGCACGACGCAGGACAGCACCGCCTTGCCGTCCACGATTACCGTGCACGAGCCGCATTGTCCCAGTCCGCAACCGTACTTGGCGGCGTTGAGCTTGAGGTCGTCACGCAGCACGTACAGCAGCGGCGTATCCGCCTCCGCGTCGACCTGATGCTCACGGCCGTTGACCTTCAATGTCATCATGGCTTTTCTCGCTGCTGAGGGTCGGCAGGCGCATTGCGCGGCGCGGGCGAGGTCTGGAGAAATACGGTCTGCGTGCGTCGCGCTTCCGCGATGGTTTTCTTGAGGTCGGCCCATGCCGGCTGGTCGCTGAACCGCGCCCGCAAATAGTTGAGCAAGGCCGAAGCTTGATCATCATTCATGCTGGCGGCAAAGCCCGGCATGATCGGGCTGCGCTCGCCTTCCACCGCGTCAATGCCTGACAGCACGATGTTGGCGAGATTACGCGGGTCGGGGCTTGAGATCGCGGTGCTGAGGCCGAGATCGACCCCGCCATAAGGAAGCGGCCTGCCACCCTCGTGGCACGACGCGCAGGCGGCAGTGTAGATCGACGCGCCGACCGGGTTTGTCTGCGAAGCCGCCTTGGCGCGCGCCAAGGCATCCTCGCCTGGTCCCGCGCGGCCAGGCGTCGGTGTACCGGAAACGCCGGCCATATAGACCGCGATGGCGCGGACGTCGCTTGCCGGCACCGAGGACAGGTTGCTGACCACCTTCGCCATCGGCCCGCGCGCGGTGCCGTGATCAGGATGCCAGCCTTCGCGCAAATAGCTGAACAATGCATCGGCGGTCCAGGGCATGGGTGAGCGGGACTGGTCGTTGATCGCATAGGCGTGCCAATCGTCGACATCGCCGCCGGCAAACCGTGCGCTGACGCGCTCCGCGCCCAGCGCATTTCGCGGCGTATGGCAGGCCCCGCAATGGGCGAGCCCTTCGACCAGATAGGCTCCGCGGTTCCACTCGGCGCTCTGCCTGGGATCAGGCCGATAGGTGTCGTGGCGAAGGAAAAGCAACTTCCATCCCGCGATGGCGAGCCGCTGGTTGAACGGGAAAGAGAGCTGGTTTTCGCGTGGCGCTGCGCGAACCGGCTGCCGCGTCATCAAGAAGGCATAGAGCGCCCGGTCGTCCTCATCGCTGACGTTGGTGAAGTGGTCGTATGGGAATGTCGGATAAAGGTGCTGGCCTTCACGGTTGACGCCCGACCGCATCGCGCGGCGGAAGGCCGCTTCCGACCATCGGCCGATTCCCGTCTCCGGATCCGGCGTGATGTTGGTGGAAAAGATCGTGCCGAACGGGGTCGGCACCGGCAGACCGCCGGCAAAGCTCTTAGCGCCACGCGGCGTATGGCAATCGCTGCAATTGCCGATCGCCGCCAGGTCGCGGCCTCGCTTGACGAGGGCGGCATCGAAGGATTGCGGGTCGGGAGGATCGATTGCCGCGATTGCCGGGCGCCACGCAATGGCAAAGGCTGCGACCGCGGCAGCAATCAGCACGGCGGCAACGATGCCCGCGATGATCCGCGTCGATGCCCGCATGCTCTCGCCTCGGGTTTTTGTTGCTTGGGTTGCCTTCTAACACAAATCTCGCTGCGTCGTTCGCCCCCGGACGCGCTGATCACCGGCAGTTGACCCCTTACTGCGATTGCCGAAACGCCGCGGGAACATCAAAATCAGGCATAGACTTGCCACGATGTTTTTGGCCTATTGATCCCTCAATTCCGCGGTGCCTGCCCCAAAGGCTGGCGCCACACGCCTTCAACCGGACGACCTCACTCTCATGCCTGCCCCTGCAGCCCGGCGCTCTGAATCCGGCAATGCGCCCGACGCGCTGTCCGTCCTGAATTCCGTGTTCGGCCTGCCCGCCTTCCGCGGCGCGCAGGAAGAAATCATCCGGCACGTGACCGAGGGCGGCAATTGCCTGGTGCTGATGCCGACCGGCGGCGGCAAGTCGCTGTGCTATCAGTTGCCGTCGCTGCTGCGCGAGGGCTGCGGCATCGTGGTGTCGCCGCTGATCGCGCTGATGCGCGACCAGGTCGCGGGACTTCTGGAGGCCGGCGTCAACGCGGCCGTGCTGAACTCGACGCTGTCATTCGACGAGGCGTCGGAGGTCGAGCGGCGGCTACTGGCCGGCGACCTCGACCTGCTCTATGTCGCGCCGGAACGGCTCTTGACGCCGCGCTGCCTTTCCCTGCTCGGCCAGGCCAATATCGCGCTATTTGCGATCGACGAGGCGCATTGCGTGTCGCAATGGGGACACGACTTCCGTCCCGAATATATCGGCCTGTCCGCGATCGCCGAGCGCTTTCCCGACGTTCCGCGCATTGCTCTGACGGCAACCGCCGACGAGATGACGCGCAAGGAGATCGTGACCCGGCTGGGGCTATCAGGCGCGCCAAACTTCATCTCGAGTTTCGATCGCCCGAATATTCGCTACGAGATCGTCGAGAAGCAGAACGCCCCGGCCCAACTCAAAGCCTTCATCAGCGAGCGGCACGCGGGTGACGCCGGCATCGTGTACTGCCTGTCGCGTGCCAAGGTCGAGGATACCGCCGATGCGCTGAGCAAGGCCGGAATTCCGGCCCTGCCCTATCACGCCGGTCTCGACGCCAGCGTTCGTGCCCGCAACCAGGATCGTTTCATCAACGAGGATGGCGTCGTGATCGTCGCCACCATCGCGTTCGGCATGGGGATCGACAAGCCCGACGTGCGTTTCGTGGCCCATCTCGATCTGCCGAAAAGCATCGAGGCCTACTATCAGGAAACCGGCCGCGCCGGGCGCGACGGCAAGCCGTCCAGCGCCTGGATGGCCTATGGCCTGACCGATATCGTGCAGCAGCGCCGCATGATCGACGAATCCACCGGCTCCGATACGTTCAAGCGCGTCTCGATCGGCAAGCTCGACGCGCTGGTTGCGCTGGCCGAAACCGCGGGCTGCCGGCGCAGCCGCCTGCTCGGCTATTTCGGCGAGGAAGTCACCGGCAGCAATTGCGGCAATTGCGACAACTGCCTGTTGCCGCCGCAGCTTCGCGACGGCAAAGTCGCCGCGCAAAAACTGTTGTCCTGCGCCTACCGCACCGGGCAACGTTTTGGCGCCATGCATCTGATCGACGTGCTAGTGGGTCGGCTAACCGAGCGCGTCACGCAATTCGGACATGACAAACTGTCCGTGTTCGGCATTGGCCGTGAGCTCAACGAGAAGCAATGGCGTGCCGTGATCCGCCAGTTGGTCGCCATGGGCCATCTGCGGGCCGACAGCGAGGCCTTCAACGCACTGAAGCTGACCGAGAGCGCGCGCGGCGTCCTGAAGGGCGAGACCGAAATCATGCTGCGCGAGGCGGCGCCGGGCACGCGCATTCGCGCCAGCCGCGCCAAATCAAGGCGTGGCGATCTCGCGCCACGCGCCGAGGCGAGGCACGCCGACGCCCCTCTTCAGGCCGCGCTTCGCGCGTGGCGCTCGGAGATCGCGCGCCAGCGAGGTGTGCCGGCCTATGTCGTGCTGCATGATTCCACGCTCGACGGCATCGCCGCCGCGCGGCCGGCGACGCTGAACGCGCTTCGCGATATTCCCGGCATCGGCGACAAAAAGCTCGAACATTACGGCGACGAACTGCTGGCGGTGGTGCGGGCGGCCGACGCGTAAGTCTCGACCTCATCCGTTGCGGAAGGTGTAAGCGTATCCGTTGATCGCGGGCGCGCCACCAAGATGGGCGTAGAGCACCTTCGATCCCTTCGGGAAATAGCCCTTGTTCACGAGGTCGATCATGCCCTGCATGGATTTTCCCTCGTAGACGGGATCAGTGATCATGCCTTCGAGGCGCGCGCAGAGCCGGATGGCCTCCTTGGTCTCTTCCGACGGAACGCCATAAGCCGGATAGGCGTAGTCCTCGATCAGGACGACGTCGTCCTCGACGAGCTCCCTACCCAGTTCGACGAGACTTGCGGTATTGCGTGCGATGTCGAGCACCTGGGCCTTGGTCTGGGCCGGGGTGAAGGATGCGTCGATGCCGATCACCTTGCGCGCGCGGCCGTCCTTGGCAAATCCCACCAGCATGCCGGCATGGGTCGAGCCGGTGACCGTGCAGACCACGATGTAATCGAAGGCAAAGCCCAGCTCTTTCTCCTGCGCGCGAACTTCTTCCGCAAAACCGACATAGCCGAGCCCGCCATATTTGTGCACGGAGGCGCCGGCGGGAATCGCATAGGGCTTGCCGCCCTTGGCCTTCACATCCGCGATCGCCTCTTCCCAGCTCTGGCGGATGCCGATGTCGAAACCTTCATCCACCAGCCGCACGTCCGCGCCCATCACGCGGCTGAGCAGGATGTTGCCGACCCGGTCGTAAACCGCATCCTCATGCGGCACCCAGCTTTCCTGCACCAGGCGGCACTTCATGCCGATCTTGGCCGCCACCGCCGCAACCATGCGGGTGTGGTTGGACTGCACGCCGCCGATCGAGACCAGCGTATCAGCATTGGAGGCGATCGCGTCGGGCACGATGTATTCGAGCTTGCGCAGCTTGTTGCCGCCGAAGGCCAGCCCCGAATTGCAATCCTCGCGCTTGGCATAGAGCTCGACCTGGCCGCCGAGATGCTGCGACAGCCGCTCCAGCTTTTCGACGTGGGTAGGTCCGAAGGTGAGCGGATAGCGTTCGAATTTCTCCAACATGGTCATCCCCGTTGATGGTCTGATGTCGGGGGATGCCTCTATCACCACGGACCAGACAGGTGCTTTCAAAATCGATACGCTGCTAGCGTTATTATTGCATCATTTTGAGATTACGATGCATTATCGGCCATCACTCAGCGCAAGCGCGGAATATTCTTCCATGTCAGGCAGGCTCGACCGCATCGATCTTAAGATATTGCGATTGCTGCAAAATAGCGGCCGGCTGACCAATGCCGAGCTGGCCGAAACGGCCGGTGTCAGCGCCGCAACCTGTCACCGCCGCACCCAGCGCCTGTTCGACGAGGGATTCATAGCAGGGGTCAGGGCGATGGTGGCGCCGCGCAAGGTCGGCAAGGGTGCGCTCGTCATGGTCGGTGTCGTGCTCGACCGCTCGACGCCGGAAAGCTTTGCCGCCTTCGAGCGGGCGATCGCGCAACTCAAATTCGTGCTCGATTGCCATCTGGTGGCGGGCGATTTCGACTATTTCCTCAAGATTCGCGTCGGCGACATGGAGGATTTCAACCGCATCCACGGCGAACGATTGATCGCGCTGCCGGGCGTTCGCCAGACCCGGACCTTCTTCGTCATGAAGGAGGTAGTCGACAACGCGCCGCTCGACTTCTGATGGCCTGAGGTATCACCAAACCGGCGCTATCCTCTTCCGATGTCCGGACTCCGCCGGTCTGGCCAACACGGCGCTCGATGTCGTATCAACCGAACATGACCACGCGCCCTGGCCGTCGGGCTTTCGCCCTTGCCATCCTTCTCACGACAACGCCGGCGCTCGCCTCGGACGAGCCCGATACCATCATCTTCGCACTGATGTCCGGCAAGTGCAGCACGCTGAAGGTTGCCGGACGGGACTTTGCCTGCCGGGCCGTGGCGTTCTTCCAGACCGAGGAAGGCCGCGCCAATTTTACCGTGGCTCTCGACGATCCCAGCGACGGCAGTCACACCATCACGTTCTCCGGTGACAACGGGCGAAGGCCGGAGGCCAACCTGTACGAATTGCCGATTGACCGGATGCTGCTGAAATCCAAGGACAGGCCGAAGGCCGACGGGCTACCGATACCATCAGTTGAATTGACGGCCGGCCTCTGCAAGCAGGTCGGAAACTTCGTGACGCTCGAAGTCTCCAGCATTTCCTGCACCGCGAGCGACAAGAACGGCAAGAAATACGAGCTGCAGTATCAGTCCGACGGCGCGCCGATGGCAGTGCGCCGCATCAAGCGGACGCGCATTGGCCGTCCCGCGGTGTCGCCGTTCGACGATGTTAAATGAAAAGGCCAGCGGCGGAAGACCGCCGGCGGCCGGTGTCGATCCACACATGGCTCGCGACTGCGCCGGCTTTACCGTGCCCTGCTTCGCTCGCGCCCGCTCCGCGTCGGCAGAATGGCGGCTGCGATATCAAACGCGATCGCCCATCTCGGCTTTTCTTCCTCCGCGCCGGGCACGTTGATCTGAACGCCACCGCCGTCGCTGACGGTATAGGAGGCGGCCAGCACGGCGGCCTCGAGGGCGGCGCCCCGCGAATCGTAGACGCCGCCGATCTTGACGTTGTCGGCAAACACCGACCAGCCCAGCGGCGCCTTCACGACTTCGAACACCGATCGCTCCATGTGGCCTCCTATACGCGTCACCTGTATCGCTTCCGCCCCTCGCCGACGCGGCGAATCCGGACGAAGGGAGCGTGGCGTCGGGACGCTGGCTTGTCGCCCATGGTCTTCGCTCTTCCCTCGGAGGCCCGCAGCTCCGTCAGCGAATTCGCCGCCGGCGCCAGCGCGATTTCCTTCCGCACAGCATCGACAATTCGATCGAACTCAACTTCGCTCATCGCACGCTCCATTGCTCCGGGCCGGCATTCTGCCGCCTGGACGATAAGAGGGACCGCGCTGACCACAGATCGCCACGCAAGTTTGTTGTTAGAAGGCTCGCCCGCGGTCGCTTCGATGGCAAAAAAGGGTCGAAATCGGGAAGCGGCCGCCTCCCGCCATGCGAAATCGGTGGGCCCGATGCCCCGCCGGGGGCCCCCTTGGCCCAACTTGCCCCATGCGTGCTAGATTCGGCCACGAATCAGGAGGGTTTGCATGCCGGTAGATAGTGACAGCGCCATTGCGTGGCACCGCGCCCAGCTCAAGAAGCTTCGCGAGACGTTGAGGGGCATCGAGACCGCCAGGTTCACGGTGGGCGAGTCCGCACAGTCGAGCAGGACCGGCAAGACCCAGAAGACCATTGCCGAGCTCGAGCAGAAAATCCGGCAGTCGCAGCACATCATCGCCGCCTATGAGCGGC
The DNA here is from genome assembly GCF_036924715.1 of Bradyrhizobium sp. AZCC 1721. Lineage (NCBI taxonomy): Bacteria > Pseudomonadati > Pseudomonadota > Alphaproteobacteria > Hyphomicrobiales > Nitrobacteraceae > Bradyrhizobium > Bradyrhizobium sp. AZCC 1721. Next base: position 6,886,762 of record NZ_JAZHSB010000001.1, read on the forward strand.
AGACCCGGCGGCCGCTAGCGACCGACCAGCGAAGCCTCGCCAGTGTGAGCTGGAGCGCCTGGAACGCCCAGACTGCGGCCGCAGTTCGCGGTAGGCGTTGAAGGAAGTGGGGGCGCAGTCGTTTCTAATTCTTCGCCGTCTCTTTCTCCTTCGCCTTGGCCCTGCAGGAAATCAGAAACGTAAACCCCCGCGCATTGCGGGCGATTTCGGCCGTCTTCACCTCGGCCTTGGCGTCCGAGATCTGGCGCGATAGCGGCAGTCCGGGCCATTTTGGTACCCTTTGGCGCGGCCGTACGGGAAACGAGCGGTGCCGGCGCCCGCGGGAACGACCATACGCCCCAGGGACTACGACCATTTTCCCCCGGCCGGCCGCTCATTTTGATGGATCGCGCCTGGCATCTTGCATACGGTGCGGGCTCGTTGCCCTGGCCGTCTCCGGAATAAAGCCGGAATCAGGGACGTAAAAGACAATCGCGCCGCCGAGGGCGGACGCCAATTTGCAATACCCGGAGGAGAATACCGTGAAGTCAAGAGTTGTCCGGTACGCCCTGTTTACAGTTCTGGCGGCGGTATCCGCCGTGGCCGGTCAGGCCCAAGCCCAGTCATGGCCGGAGAAGCCGATCACCTTCATCGTGCCGTTCGCGGCCGGCGGCGGCACCGACGCCTTTGCCCGCCCGCTCGCAGCCCAGCTCGACAGCCAGTTGGGAAAACGCGTGCTGATTGAAAACCGCGCCGGCGCGGGCGGCACGGTTGGCGCATCGCTGGCGTCGAAGGCCGCGCCGGATGGCTACACCTTCTTCATGGGCGCAGCGCATCACGCCATTGCACCGTCGCTCTATCCCAATCTCGACTACAATTTCGAGAAGGACTTCGTTGCAGTTGCCCTGGTCGCGCGGCCGCCCCAGGTCGTCGTCGTCAATCCCGAGAAGGTCGCTGCCAAAACGCTGGCTGAATTCATCACCTACGCCAAGGCCAATCCGGGCAAATTGAACTACGGTTCTGCCGGAGCCGGCACCACGCATCACCTAGCGGGTGAGTTGTTCAAAATCCTGACCAAGACCAACATCCAGCACGTCCCCTATCGCGGGGCCGGGCCCGCGATGCAGGACCTCATCGCCGGCCACGTGCCGGTCGTGTTTGACGGGCTCGGCTCGTCAGCCGGGCCCGTCAGGGCCGGACAGTTGCGCGCGCTTGCGGTCGCCGCGCCGAAACGCGTGGCTGCATTCCCCGATCTTCCGACCGCCGCGGAAGCAGGCCTGCCCGGTTATGAAGTATCGACCTGGTATGGCCTGTTCGCACCAAAGAACACGCCGCCGGCAATCGTCCAGCAGATGGCCAAGGAAGTGCAGAAGGCCATGCAGACCGCCGCCATCAAGGAAGCCTGGGAGCGCAACGGCTCCGACGTCCCCGATGTCACGGGTCCTGCGTTCGCGAAAATGGTTTCATCGGAAATCGAGCGCTGGCGTAAGGTCGTGACCGAGGCGAACGTGAAGCTGGATTAGCCTAGTAGCGCAGGCGCGGCACCCGCTTTCATGGCGAGTTCGCCGCGCCGAGCGCGCTGATCAGTTATCAGCGCTCACCCCATAGCGCACGAAGTCGTCGTCGACACCGGACTGGATTGCCTTTGCTGCGGAAATGTCGGCGTCGCCGCCAGCCTTGTCGCCGCTCCTGAGCTTGGCAAGCCCGCGCCCATAGAATGCACTCGCCAGCTTCGGATCTACCCGCAGTGCGGCACTGAAATCGTCTATTGCCGCGGCAGCTTCCCCTATCTTCAAGTGAATCAGTCCGCGCGAGTCATATGTGGCGGCGTCGTTCGGCCATGACTGAAGCACCTTGTTGCAGTCCTCAAGCGCCGCCTGCAACGAGCCGAGGATGGCCCGGGTCCAGCAGCGCCCGCTCCACGCGGCTTCCAGATTGGGCTCAAGACGAATTGCCTCGTCGTAATCCCGTGCCGCGCGATCGTACTCATGCTTTTTCAGGAAGACCCCGGCCCGGTTGACGAAAGCCCGGCCATAGTTCGGCTTCAGCCTGATCGCCTCGTCAAGAGCTTGGAGGGCGAGGTCGTATTCACCCTTCCGTAGGTAAGCCCCGCCGCGGTTATTGAATGCCTTGGCGTAAGTTGGATCGAGCTTGATCGATTTATCGAAATCCAGGAGGGCGCGGTCGACTTCTCCGTTTATCGTATGGGCATTGCCGCGGTTGTTATAGGCAGTAGCAAGTGCGGTCTTTGTACCTTGCCCGGAATCGATGAACGCCGTGCAACCACCGATCCGGGCTGCAAGCGAAGTGTGTCCCGGGCCGTTGCACAGCGCGATGTTCTCGAGATAGTCGCTCTTCTTGGGACTCTGCGCCGCAGCGAGTGAGCCGAGCAGCAGCAAGGCAAAAGCGGGCGCGAAGCCGTGGACGATGCGCTTGCTTGCACTAAATTCCATATCAGGCCTTCCGATGTTGGAACTAGCGAATGGGCCCCATTGACGTGATGGTGGCACGCCCGGACTGGTTAACTGATGAATTTCTCGCACCGCAAGCGGCTTGCACCGGAGCGGCGCTTAGCACCCCCGACAGATATTCAGATTTGACTTCGGGAAAGGCTTTTGATCGGGTTGCTGCGCCGCTGGTGCCGTCGGCTTTCTTGCGACTCTGCTCTTGCCTTCTTCAATGAGAGTAGAAAATCTGACTGTCCCGTCATCCGAAATTTCGACGCGTGGCGTGGTGCCTCGAACGCCCATGGTCGCGACCGGGGTGTCGACCTTCATGTCGCCGGTCTTCGCGACTTTGCCTGCGACAAAGGTGAAGGTGCCCTTTGTCAGATTGAACAAGGACGCGTTGGACGTACTATTTGGATCGTACACGAACTCGTTCAAAACCATGCGCGCGTTGTTCGACAGATTGAAGGAAGTGCCATCGGTGAAGTTGATACCGACCCGGCCGTCGGCGCCGGTTGCAACTGCATCGCCCTGATAGACGAGATCACCGACCTTCGCCTGACCGGCTTGACCTGAGGTGCTGGCCTGAACGACCATCGCACTCGCGCGTTCAAGCGTGACCGAACCTGTGGCGACAACAATTTTTCCAATTGGTTTTGACGCTAGATCCTGAACGGCGGGCCTGGCGGAATCGCGTTGCGCGTGAGCCGGCCCAGCAAAAAGCCCGGCGGTCGCCAGAACGAAGCCTGTCACCAATGCAGCAATAGCATGCGTGCACATGATCCCCCCTTCCTGAGAAGATCTTGTCCGAGAGAGCGCTCACGGTCGCTTTGAACCGTCGGCCAGGGCGACATTAGACCCGATGTCGGGGGAAGGCATTATTCTATTACCCGCTCAAAAGGATTACTCCTTTTGAGCCTAAAGCCTACCGCCCATGGACTGGGGTAGCTTGGAGTCTTGGCGGCTAGCCTTCGGCTGGCCGCGCTAGGCTATTTTGACCTGAATATTTTGACCTCATGGGCTGGGCAAAGCCAGACCACGAAAATTTCGCACGAGGGGCGGGGTTGAAGCCATGCTTGTCGGGTCCCACGCCGAGACTGGGGACGAACGTAAGGCCGCGGCAGCTCCGCTTCCCCAAATTATCGGCAACGTTCAGGCCGCGGCCGGCTTCGGCACCGTTAGGCGCGCGGCCTGCACGGCCGCTCAAGCCGCGGCGGGCGATCCGCAAACTCGAACGCATGCCGGCAGGTTCGGCATGCTGTGGCTCACGGCACTGACCTTCTCGCTTGTGAAGGAGGCCCGGGCCGCCGATCCGAACGTCACGCTCCTGGACGACGGCAACATCACATACAAGGACCTTGAGCACGGCGCATTCGAGCTGGTCACCAAGGATGTGATCCCTCGACATATCCTCGTTGACGATCCCGGACAGACCATCATCCTGCGTTCGCAAGGGTCCACGATCAGCGTCAGTCAGAGCACAAACTCCGCTGCGCGAATGGCTGAACTGCAGGCGGCCCAGCAGGAGGCGCTCGCCATCTACGAGAAGGGACTGGGGTCGACGGGATCGAGCACGCCTCCTCCCCTTGAGCAGCTACCGGTGCAACCGATCAATTTCATTCAGATTGATGATTCTTCCCCGGAGCAGGAACTGCCTGCTTTGCCCGCGGTGATCCTCGCATCGGCCCCGGAGATGATTATCGGACAACTGCCGCCTCCGCAGCCGACGCCACCGACGCTGAATGCGGTGATCGGGCCGACCGAAATCGACACCACGGTCTTTGACCTCTTCACCGCGACAAGCGGCACTTTCCTTGCCAGTAGCCCCAACAGCGACGCTACGCTGACCTTCGGCATCAGCGGGGGAACCCCCGGCAGCACCGTCATCGACGGGGTGACGTACGATGTATCGAAACCTGGTCCCTACGGCACGCTTTACGTCGACAGCACGACCGGCGCCTATACGTTCGTTCCGGACAATAACGCGATCAATGCGCTGACCGAGCCCACCAGCACTGACTTCATGGTCACCGTATCCGACGGCACGCTCTCGGCCAATCAACTCTTTACGATCGCCATCAACGGCAGCAACGACGCGGCCATCATCTCCGGCGCAACCGATGGCACGGCGATCGAGGCCAGCGGCGTCGCCAACGTCGCGCTCGCCACGCTGAGCGCCACCGGGACGCTCACCAGCGCCGACGTCGATGACGCGCCCAATACTTTTACGACGGTTGGCACGCCGACCGCGAGCGCGCAGGGCTTTGGCACCTTCACGATGACGGCGGCCGGCGTATGGACTTACACGGTCAACGACTCCAACGGCGCGGTGCAGGCACTCAATGTCGGCGATAAACTGACCGACTCCTTCACGGTGACCACGATCGACGGCACCCCCCAGGTCGTGACAGTCACCATCAACGGCACCAACGACGCAGCAGTCATTTCCGGCACCACGACCGGCTCCGTGACCGAGGACGGCGGCACCAAGTGCGATCTGCCGACCGCGACCGGCACGCTGACCGCTACCGACGTCGACAACGCGTCCGGTTTTACGGCGGTCAATTGCCCGACGGCCAGCGACGCCGGCTATGGCACCTTCACGATAACGCCGGACGGCGTGTGGACCTACATGCTCGACGACAGCAATTGCGCGGTGCAGGCACTTAATGTCGGAGACACGTTGACCGACACTTTCAAGGTGACCGCCCTGGATGGCACCGAGCAACTGGTGACGGTTACCATAAACGGTACCAACGACGCCGCCATCATTTGCGGAACCAAGCAAGGCTCGGTCATCGAGGCTGGCAGCGTGGCCAATTCGGTATCTTGCAAACCAACCGCGACCGGCACACTCACCGACACTGATGTCGACAACGCTCCCAACACATTTACGGCGATCGATTCGCCGAAGCCGAGCGATGGCGGCTATGGCACTTTCACCATGACGACGGATGGCGTCTGGACCTATACGCTCGATAACACCAGCTCTACAGTGCAGGCACTCAATGTCTGCGACAAGCTGACCGACTGCTTTACGGTGACCACCATCGACGGCACCCCGCAGGTGGTGACGATCACCATCAACGGCGCCAACGACGACGCCGTCATTTGCGGCGCCACGACCGGTTCAGTAACCGAAGCTGGCGCCTGCACATACGGTACGCCGATCGCGACCGGCACGCTCACCGACACCGACGTCGACAACACGCCCAATACGTTCACGGAGGTGTGCAGGCCGAAGGCGAGCGATGGCGGCTATGGCACCTTCACAATGACGGCGGATGGCGTCTGGACCTACACGCTCGACAACGCCAATTGCGACGTGGAGGCGCTGAACGACTGCGACACGTTGACCGACACCTTCACGGTAACCACCATCGACGGCACCGCACAGGAAGTGACGATCACGATCAACGGCGCCGACGACACGTTCCACTTCAAGGACAAGATGTCCGACGTCAAAACTTCTGACGTCATCGACCTTTCAGGGGACATCTCATCGTCTGTCAGTTCCCCCGAAGACGCTTCAGGAGCCAGTGTACCGCCGGCGACGACAGAGACAGCCCAAACGATCGAACTGTCTGCACAATGGTCCGACGGTTTCAGTTGGAACCAGCCGGGTATCGCTGTCACTACCCAAGCGCCGCACGATCTGATCGTGTGACGGAGCTGCGCCGGATTCTAGCGCAGCCGTTCCACGCCGCACGCCCTACTTCGCTTCGCTCGCCTTGATTCCCGAGCTTTCAACGAGCTTGGCCACCCGCGTCAGATCGCTGGCGAACAGGCGCGCGTGCGCCTCGGGCGACAGCTCGTTCTCGGGAAACGGCAGCGTACCGAGCTGTTTCAGCTTTTCCAGCAGCGTCGGGTCGGCCAGTGCTGCGCGGAGCGCTGAATTCAGCGCGCCGATGGTTTCCCTGGGCGTGCCCTTCGCGACGTAGAGTCCATGCCACATCGAGTAGCTGACCTCGGGCATGCCAAGCTCGGCGGTGGTCGGCACGTCCTTCAATTGTTCGAGCCGTTCCGGCGAGGTAATGGCGATGCCGTGAAGCGTTCCGGCCTGAATCTGCGGCAGCGCGTTGGTCACCTGATCCCACAAAAGATCGATCTGCCCCGCCAGCAGATCGGAAATCGCCGGCGCCGATCCGCGATAGGCCGCGAGCGTGGGCTTGAAGCCGAGCACGTTGCCCATCATCACCGCGCACAAATGACTGTTGGTCCCGAGACCGCCATGCGCGAAGTTCGCCTTGTCGCGTTGCGTCTTGATCCAGTCCACAAAGTCCTTTGGTTCCGCGCCGGGGATCGACTTGCGGCCAATCAGAACCATCGGCGCGTTGTTGACGAGGCCGACCGCCTCGAACGCCGTTTTGGTATCATAGCGCAGGTTGGTGAACAGGCTGGGAGCCGCAAGCAGCGCAACGTGATTGATGAGGATCGTGGTGCCGTCAGGCGCCGATCGGGCCACGCGATCATTGGCCAGCGTGCTGCCGCCTCCGACCACGTTCTCGATAATGACGGACTGGCCGAGCGTGCGCGACATCCGCTCGCCGATCAGACGCGCGACGGTGTCGGTGCCGCCGCCGGCTGCAAAGGGCACCACCAGCGTCACCGTCTTGGCGGACGATTGCGCGTGCGCCTGCGGCGAGAGTGCCGCAATCAGCAGGCCAAGGCCCATGATTACACGTCTGAAGGAGAAATTGATCACGACGGCGTCCTCCCAAGTCATTCTTTTTCAAGTCATTCTTTTTGTTGTGATGCCGCGTTGTCGCGGACGTGTGCTCGTTGGCAAAGCCACGCCGCAGCAACTGCCTGGCTTCGCATGACCTCGGATCATGCTGATTGCGCTTCCGCAAAGCAAATGGAAAGCGAGCGTAGCTCGCCGGCGGATTGGCGTGATACGATGTCCTCGAGGCGCAGATAGCATCGGGACGGATCTGAAATGAGCGAGGCTGCATATGTTGCGGTCGATTGGGGCACGAGCAGTTTTCGACTTTGGCTGGTCGAGCGGACCGGCAACGTGCTGGGGGAGCGGCGCAGCCACGAGGGCATGATGGCGGCAGGCAAGCTTGGCTTCGCAACCGTGCTGCAATCGCATCTGGAAGCCGTCGGCGCCGCGGATGGGGTGCCCGTTGTCATCTGCGGGATGGCCGGCGCGCGGCAGGGTTGGGTCGAAGCCGGCTATGTCGAGACGCCGGCGCGGCTTGCATCGATCCTGAAGCAGGCCGTGGCGGTACCGGGACAGGACCGTGACATCCGCATCCTCCCGGGAATAGCGCAACGAGACCCCAAGGCGCCGGACGTCATGCGGGGCGAGGAAACACAGTTGCTCGGCGCCTTGGGCGTGGACGCGGCCGACGAGGCGCTTGTCTGCATGCCGGGCACCCATTCGAAATGGGTCAGGGCGAGTTGCGGGACCGTCGAGCGCTTCGCCACGTTCATGACGGGCGAGCTGTTCGACGTCGTGTCGCGCGAGACGATCCTGTCCCACGCGGTGGCCGGCGCCGATGAAGCCGAAGATGTCGACGCATTCAAGTCGGCGGTCACCGCCGCGTTCGAGACGCCTGCGCACGCTGCCAATCTGCTGTTTCAGGTGCGATCGGGTCAGCTCCTCTACGGCGGCAAGCCATCCTCGGCCCGCGAAAAAATATCGGGCACCTTGATTGGTCTTGAACTGGCGGCGGGGCTCGCCGGCGAAGCTCCCAAGGCGGGCATCACGCTGGTGGCGTCAGGAAGGCTCCAGATGCTTTACCAATTGGCGTTTGACACGGTTTCCGTTCCCGTCCGATCAATCGGTGCCGAGGATGCGGTCCGTCGCGGTCTTGCGATGGCCGCTCACTCGATTTGGAACGTATGAAGGATCAGACGAATGAACGTTGTCCCATTTCCCCCGATGAAGCGTCCGCTGGTCGCGATCCTGCGCGGCGTGAGGCCCGAGGAGGCAACGGATATCGTCAGCGTGCTGATCGACAGCGGCATGACGGCGATTGAGATCCCGCTCAACTCGCCGGAGCCGTTCCGCTCCATCGAGATCGCCGTCAGGAAGGCGCCCGCCGAAATCCTGGTTGGGGCTGGCACGGTCTTGACGCTGGAAGCTGTCGAGCGGCTCCACGATGTTGGCGGCCGGCTTCTCGTAACTCCCAACGTCGATCCCGAAATCATAGCCGGCGCCCGGGCACGCGGCATGGTCACGATGCCCGGCGTCTTTAGTCCAACGGAGGCGCTGCTTGCCGCCAAGGCTGGCGCCTCAAGCCTCAAATTCTTTCCCGCGAGCGTGCTTGGCGCGGCGGGCATCACCGCGATCCGCGCCGTTCTCCCCGCGGACCTGATGATCGCCGCTGTCGGCGGCGTCTCCGACAAGAACTTCGCGGATTACACGAAGGCCGGCATTCTGGCGTTCGGCCTCGGCAGCAGCCTCTACAAGCCCGGCATGACGGCGGCGGAGGTAGCCACACGCGCCAAGGCGACGATTGAGGCGTACGACATGGCTGTTCAACAGGTAGCGTAGATTAGCGAGAGTCGGTCCCGCCCGCCGTCGCTTGCCCTCCGTCGCGGACATGCCGCGTGCCGAAGCGCACGCGACGGCGGGCTGACGGAGAGAGTGTCAGTCGTCGAAAGGACTCCCGTATCGCCTCGATCCAACTAGGCCAGACTCAAGGCTGATGACCCAACTTCACGATCATCTTCGGGTGACGTTCGCTCAAGGCCTTCAACGCGAGCAAACTCTTCCGATTGCGTTCCCGGTCGTCAATGAAGCTTCCCGGCTCAACGCCGTTCTCCCAACCCCAGCGCGTGTGGCAAGTGTCGCCGGTCAGGAGCACCGGACCTGTCGTGGTGCGCGCGACAAACGCCATGTGGCCCGGAGTGTGTCCCGGACTCTGGATCGCAAAGAACGAACCGTCACCGAAGACGTCGATCACCCCTTCGAGCTTCCCGCCCGGGTCTTTCGAGAACTGGAATTCCTGAAGTGCGGGTCTTCCCTCAAGGAAGCGATCTTCCATCCCCTGGACGAACATGTTCTCGAAGTTCGAGTACTCAGGTTCGCCGGGTCCCGTGTAAATCGGAACGTCCTTGGGAATATCCGGCATCCCGGAGATATGGTCGAAATGGAGATGGGTCATGAAGACACCTTTGAGGGGCATACCTGCCGATTTGATAACCGACAAAGTGTCTTGCCGGACTTGCATCTTGTCTATTTTAGCGAACGTTCTCAGCACCCATCCGACCCCGACACCCGCGGGATTCTCCACCAACCGCTTTGAAACACCTGTGTCGATCAGGAACAATCCCTGCGTCGGGTGCCGCAAGAGATGCGCATAGATCTTGATCGGCTCCTCGCGATCCTTGAGCCCCGCTTCAACGGCTTTTGGATCTTTCAGATTGAGCAGTCCCGAAAGATCGGCAACCCAATCCGCGCCGACGACCGTCTTGAGTTCAATTGGTCCCGGCTGATCAATCAAAGCCTCCATGGCGGCCGAGCTGATTGGCTTGCCGATATCTGCGGGCTTCGCCGGATGGGTCGTCTGCGTGCATGCCGAAAGCGCCGAGATGGCAAGGGCGCCAATGAAAAGCAGTCCAGACTTACGGAGCATGATGTTTTCCTCATTTCTGCTGCCGCTTTTGCCCTGGACGGGTAGAATAGCAATCGTCTAAATTCCTATATAGCCATACATAAATGAATGGCCGCTAGCTGGGAGGAGTGAACGTGGACCTCCAATGGGATGACCTGCGGATTTTTCTCGCCGTTGCGGATGCCGGCAGCCTGAGCGGCGCCGCGCGACGCCTCAAAGTGAGCCAGCCCACCTTGAGCCGCAGGATCGCGGATATGGAGTACGGGCTGGGCCAGCCGCTCTTCGTCCGCAAGAACCAGGGCATCTCCTTGACCAAGACCGGAAGCAGGCTGCTCCCCGCCGCCCAAGGCATGGCGCAATGGGCGACGGAAGCCAATCGTTCACTCGACGCGAAGGACTCGCCCGTGAGCGGCCGCGTGCGCATCACGGCGGCACCATCGTTCGCCTTCGATTTCCTGGCGCCGATCGCGGAAAAGCTCAAGAGGAAGCATCCACAGATCACTCTCGAGGTTCTGGCCAGCACGGAGCGCCTCAATCTCTCGCGCGGCGAGGCGGACATCGCGCTCAGGAAATACCCGTCCGATGATCCTGATCTGATCACAGTCGATGAAGTTATCGTTCCGATCGGCGCCTACGCGAGCAGGGACTACGCACGGAGACTGCCCGCGAAATACGATTTCCGCGACCTCGACTGGATCGCATGGGCGGGAGAGCGCGAGATGGTGAGCCCGAATCCGGAACTCGCGGCCCGGATCCCGGACTTTCGTCCTGCTTTCACATCTGACGATTACAGCGTGCAGGTCGCAGCCTGCCAGGCCGGTGCCGGTGCGATGATCCTTCTGAAGACTTCCCATCGGCTCAAGCGACCGGGCGAGCTCGTGGAACTCAAGCTCGAGCTTCCAACCTCGCTCCGCGCAGAACTCACGATCGTTTGCCACAAGCGCATGGCAGATCTCCCCAAGGTCAGAACCGTCGTGGACCTGCTCAGGCAAGAGTTTGCCGACCTGAGGAAGAGCCAAGTTGCGGAGAGACTTCGAACGGTGACGCCAACAATCCCAAAGCAAGCCAGAGATAAGAAGGAAGCCTCATCCAAACATTCGAGGCGAGAAGTTGAGACAGGAGCGGACTTGAACGCGCCCCAATCGAGACCAGTTGCGCGCAATCGTGCGAAATCGTCCAAAATCGTAGGCTGGCCGAGGGAGAGGACCTGCGATCCAATATTCTCCACCCCCGGGCGCTCGTTTATCCCCCCGGCAGAGACCGCGCTGGCGAAACGTGTGAGTCTGAGAAGTGCCCACCAGACATTCGGTCCCGGGCGCCTATCTGTTTGTCGCCGTGGAATTGCTTTTCTGCCTAATTGTGCATCGCAATCCTGAACCGATCGCCGCGGCCATTCATCCGCTGGCACCCGGACGGCCGCTAAGCTAGCATTGGGATCATTTGAATGGAGCGGTGGCGCGCACTCCTATAGGGAAGTCCAAGGCCGGGCGCCGTCTGGGCATACTGCAATGGCCAACATATCTGCTTCGCCAAAGCCCATGCCACCGCGCGGCTATTTGGCCGTCATCCGTAGCATCGACAAGTTCACGGAATTGACCGGGTACCTCTTCGTCCTCTCGATCATTCCCCTGATTTGCGCCAATGTGGTCGAGGTTTTTGCCCGCTACGTCCTGGGGGATCCGACGATCTGGGCCCTCGATGTGACGACGATGTCCTACGCGACCTTGTTCATGCTGGGCTCGGCGTTGGCGCTCCTGAAGGGCGCTCACATCCGCACCGATGTACTGTGGGAAGCATTCTCGGATCGCACGAAAGGCATGATCGACAGCCTGGCGTTCCTGCTGTTCTTCCTGCCGACAATGGTCGTGCTGTTCTTTCTCTCGATAGACGATTTCCTCTACTCGCTCTCGATCAACGAACGCGGAAGCTCCGGCGCGTGGACGCCGGTCCTGTGGCCGCTGCGCGGGGTTATTCCGCTGACGGCCTTCATGCTGTTCTTGCAGGGCATCTCGGAGTTGATGAAGAGCCTCTGGGCTTGGCGAACCGGCGCATTCCTGGCCAAACACGAGAAGATCGAGGTCTGAACAACCATGACCGCCGCCGAAGCTCTCGGACTTGCCATGCTCGTCGGTATGGTCTTCGTCATTTTCATCGGTTTCCCGATTTCCTTCACGCTGCTGTTTCTCGCCCTTGTTTTTGGTGGCATTGGCCTCGGGTGGGAACAGACTTTCAATCTCGGCTACCTGCAGATCTGGGGCACGATGAAAGACGAGATCTTTCCCGCCGTGCCGCTGTTCATCTTCATGGGTTACATGACCGAACAGGCCGGACTCATGGAGCGGCTGTTCGTGGCTTTGCGCAGCGTTCTCGCGCCGGTGCGCGGATCGCTCTATTTGGCCGTAATTCTGACGGCGACTATTTTTGCGATGGCGACCGGCATCGTGGGCGCCGCGGTGACCGTGCTCGGCATCATGGCCGGATCGATGATGATCAAAACCGGTTATGACGCGCGGCTGTCAGCGGGTGCAATCGCCGCCGGCGGTACGCTCGGCATTCTGGTCCCTCCGAGCGTAATGCTGGTAGTCATGGGCCCGGTCATGGGTGTGCCCGTCAATCTTCTCTATTCAGCGGCGTTCGGCCCGGGCTTTCTGCTCGCTGGCTGTTATATCACCTATACACTCGTCCGCAGCTTGATCAATCCGAAGCTCGGTCCAGCCATGACCATGGAGGAGCGCACAGCCACCTATGACGCGATGACCACTGAAAAGGTAGGCTCTCCTGTAGTCGGATTGGGCCTCGTGTGCTTGGTCGCATTGGCGTATTTGCTGCTCGATTTGTTGTTGAGCCAAGTGCGTGTGCCGCGTCTGGCGTTTACGATCGGACCGTTTAGCCTATCGGCCGTCGCTTCGGTGTTAGCGATTCTGACGGCTTACCCCTACTTCCGGAACGCCTACTTCCGCGCCGTCATGCTCGGCGTTGCGCCTTTGAGCGCGCTGATTGGATTTACCCTGGGAACCATCGTCGGTGGAATCGCCACGCCGACCGAGGCAGCCTCGTGCGGAGCTTTCGGCGCTGTCCTCCTTGCACTCTTTTACGGCCGGCTCAGCATGCAATCGATCACCAATGCGGCCATCGGCACGATGGTGACTTCGGCCATGGTGCTGTTTCTGGCGGTGGCCTCGACGGTGTTCGGCGCTGTCTTCACCAAGCTGGGTACGGCGAACTTGATTACCAACTATCTGCTCGCCCTTCCGTTGAGTGACTGGTGGAAGCTGGCGTTGATCATGGTGATCTTTTTCGTCCTCGGCTGGCCGTTTGAATGGCCCGTGATCATCCTGGTCTTTCTTCCGATCGTTTTGCCGGTGGTCGAAAAGCTTCAGTTCGGCTTGAACAAGCTCGACCTGCTGATTTGGTTTGGCGCACTGACCGCCGTCAATATGCAGACGTCGTACTTGAGCCCGCCCGTTGCAATGTCGGCGTACTACCTGCGGAACGTCGTTCCGCAATGGAGCTTGAGCACGATTTACCGGGGCATGTCCGACTATATGGTGATTCAGGTCGTAGTTCTGGCGCTGCTGCTGTTGTTCCCGCAAATCGCACTGTGGTTGCCGAACCTTGTCAGGTAAGCGCGATCGGCTGCTTATCATACCAAGAAGGGCGGCCGAGGCCGCCCTTCCAGCTATGTCCTCCATTCGCCTGAACATGATCCGGAATAGTTGGTACCGGCTCTCCCTCGGGACAAACGCGAAGCGTTTGCCCGGATCATGCTCAATCAACCTGGAGCGCGATGGCGATTCAATAGAATGCCATCGCGTTCAAGGCCGTCTTATTCTTTAACGGGCCAATAGTGGTCCGCCTGCAAAGCGTAGGGCGGGAACATGAAGCGCTTGGCGGGCACGACCTTGGCGGCATAAGCCTTCTGAGATTCGTAGACTTTCTTGAAGAACGGGTTCTTCGCGACCTCCGCCGCGGCAAACTCATCCCAGGCCTTGAGGAAGGCCTGATTGACCTCGGGCGGTGTAGTCAGGAGCTTAACTCCGTGCTTCTCCCTAAACTCTGCGATCGCGTCCGCGTTTTGTCTCTGGAAGCTGGCCCACCAGCGCAGGAACGTCTCTGATGTGGCCGACTTGATGGCTTCCTTGTTCTGATCCGGCAAGCTGTCCCACACGTCCTTGTTGATCGCGATCTCAGCGACAGAGGCGCTCTCATGCATGCCGGGAGTGTAGTGGTATTTCCAGACCGTATGCAGACCGAGGCGCTGATCCTCAATTCCGCCGACCCACTCGGCACAATCGATCGTGCCGCGCTCTGCGGCGGGCAGGATCTCACCACCCGGCATGTTGACAACCGCCATACCCATTTTGGCGTAGAGCTGGGAGACGATGCCGGTCTGGCGGCACTTCATTCCCTTGAAGTCGGGCAGGTCCTTGATCGGACGCTTGAACCAGCCGAGTGCCTGCGGGCTCGGCGGAATGCTCGGAAATGCCACCAGATTGAGCTTGAGCTCCTTCTGGTAGAACTCGTTCCACAGATCGAGGCCACCGCCCTCGTAGACCCATCCAATGAAGTCGACGGCATCCATGCCGAAGATGCCGGCCGGTGTATTGGCGAACAGCGTCGCGGTGACGCTCTTGCCGTACCACCAGTAGGAGATGCCATAGGCACCGTCGATCACCTTCTTGTGCGTGGCATCGAGGATCTCAAACGGCGGAACGACCGCGCCGCCCGGCAGCGCCTCGATCTTGAGGTTGCCGCCGGTCAACTTGTCGACGCGGTCGGCAAAAAACTTGAGAGCATCGTGCGTGGTGGACGATGGCGGAACCGCCGATTGTATCTTGAGGACTCGTGGCTGTTGGGCGAGCGCTGTGCCCGCAAACGCCAACGTGGCGGAGGTTGCTGCGATCAGAGCGAATTGACTAAGCGAACTCATTTTCATCGGACGTCTCCCTCCCTTTTGCTTTTCTCCCTTTTGGCAGAGTGTGGGGGCGAGCTCAGTGGCTGGCCAGCACACGAATAGCCTACAGCGGTAAGGAGCTGTCAGCCAGTGCGGCGCTCTGGAGTTCGCTGGCCTCCAATAAGATGAACCCGCGGGCCGTTAAAACAGCCGTCCGGCCACCCCGGTTGGTGATTAGGCTAGACAGCCGCTTGCGGTGGCAAAAAGGGCCCTCTGGGCAGCGGCGAAGCTGTTCGAATAGATGGGCCGGACATTTTGAGGGCTGGCGGAGAGAGTGGGAACGAACCCCAGCCCCGTACCTTGCCTTTGATTTATTTAAGATTTTAGGCTCGCTCGGCTTAAATCGTGCACATAAGCGTGTTCGCTTGTCAACGCTGTCACACGGAACACCTGTCGCGCCGATTAACAGTCCTGGCGCACTCCCGTTGCGCACAGGGCGGCGAGAACACGTGGAAAAACCAGAGCCCCTTCGCTTTCGAATGCCGCCCTCTATTGGCAGCCGGAACGCGGGACGATCGGCGAGCCATCGGGAGGAGCGTAACGAGGAAGCCTCCGCATCAGTTCTGATTCATAAAAGCTTCGCGGCGAAGCTTCTTGGGACCCTCCTTGAAATGACCCGGCACCCACTTCGTCCAGTCCTCTTTCAGGAAGCCTGCATCGGGATCGTGGCTACCTTGTTCCTTAATTCTCTTCACCACGTATCGTGAGTAGAAGTGATCGAAAACACGCATAAACTCGCCAAAATAGACATCCGCGACACGTTGGTTGCCACGGATGACCAGCATATTCTCGTCGTTAACGTTTTGGGAAGGCCTGCTGAAGTTCGCGGTGCCCGTCACCACAATCGGATCCCTGCCGAGCGGATCAATCAGCATGAACTTGTCATGGACGTAATAATTCCGGTTGAAGCCCGTAAGCTTCTCGCCAAGGAAAAACTCGAGATCTCCCTTCGACAGCTTGGCGCCTGGGGCTATGACGGTATTCCCGATCACCTTGATCTCGTCTGCCAGCTCATCACCCGGATCCTTGTCGAAAAGCGCGTAACGCAAGGTGCTGTCTTTCCTGACAAGAACGTCATGAAAGTACTGGTCCAGATTGAAGGCAAAGGTGACACAAGCGATGCGCTTGGCGTCCGCGATCAGGCCCGCATACCACTCTAGCGTCTTTTCGTCCCCCTTGTTGTCCCGCGGCGAATAGAGCGTGAGCATGCGATCATCCGGCGGCAGGGTATGGGGTGCTGGTGTCGGCTCTGCGGCAAGGTTGGCTTTTTTTAGGGGAGCGAGCGTTACTTTCGGATTCGCAAGACGCTCCCAATACTCAAGATAGCTTCGAGCCAGATCACGATCCCAAATCACATGGCCAACGTTGGAGTGGCCGAAAATGCCGCCTGCCGAAATATTCGTTGATCCGGTCCACACCGCGACCGGTACGTTTTTGTGAATAAGGATGATGAACTTGTTGTGCCGTATGCCTTCGCGGGATTTCTGCGGCTTGCAAATGCTCTTGATGCGCGCCGCCGCTATCATCTCTTCGTTTTCTTCCTTGTAGGATTGCGCCTCATAGCGAACATCGACGTCAGCGCCAGCGTTCTTCGCTTCCTTGAACGCCAGGCCGACCGGCTTATAGCGAAATTCATAGAGCATCGCGCGCAGCTTGTAGTCGGCAGCGTCTTCTCCGGCTGCGACCCCAATGAATTTGATCAATGCCTCGAACAGGCCGCGGGAGAGCCAAGCCATCGGCTCGGAAGCCGGATCGTCTTCGTCCAGTTCGGCTTTGCCGAACTTGCGAGCAAAGGCCTGAGAACCCGCGGCGCCACGGTTAAAGTAGATGTCGTGCGATGGTTTGGCTACGTTTTCACCGCCCTGCTCGGCTTCGGTGGTTATCTCTATGGTAGTAGCCGAACCCTCATCGAGTTCAAGGAGCTTTGGCTTCCCGTAGACCGGTATAACTTTGAACTCGTACGTGGTAGAGGGCCTGGCTGTGTAGTCACCCCACTGAAATGTCTGGATCGGGTGTTCGGAGGTGGGCACTGGCGTACCAGGAGCCAGCCCCTCGTCCTTGTGCTTGAATCGTTTGATGCCGCGAATGAAATAGCGCTCGACGACCTGGCCATCCTTGATCTCCGATCGTTCGATCGCAAAGCCCAGCAGCCCCTCATGTTTGGCTTCCTGCGCTGGCACGAAGTCCCACGCCAGCGTCACGACGTGCAATCCTCCGATTGCACGCACGTGCAATACGTCGCCCTTAACGAGATTGCGCATGAATGCCCCTCCCGCCTGCTCCGACGTATGCACGCGGAGCCGCAACGTTGTCCAACGTAAACGATTGCATCTTTTCACGACGGCAATTGAAAG
The DNA here is from genome assembly GCF_036924715.1 of Bradyrhizobium sp. AZCC 1721. Classification (NCBI taxonomy): domain Bacteria; kingdom Pseudomonadati; phylum Pseudomonadota; class Alphaproteobacteria; order Hyphomicrobiales; family Nitrobacteraceae; genus Bradyrhizobium; species Bradyrhizobium sp. AZCC 1721. The sequence goes on from NZ_JAZHSB010000001.1 coordinate 6,904,064, forward strand.
TCGATGGCATATTCGAGGATATTGATTCCACACTTTCAGTGTTCACAAACCCACAATCATGCGCCGACAGTGATCGCCTGCACGACGAGCAAGTTCTGCTATTGTATCAACGCTGACTTTGAGAGCGCGATCGAATGTTGCTCAGATGCGCGAGAGGATCGCGCAGCAGAGAGCGCTCGGAAAAAGCAATCGGCTACCTCAGCATCCGCTCTCAAGGAGAGGCGGAAGCTATATCGGACTCAACGCCAACTTGGCCGAGCAGTCGGATAAAACCTCTCAGACGATGAGGCAAAGGGGGATCATTCTTGCATCAAGTGCACGCGAGCACATTGGAAACACGCAACTGTAGTCTATTGTTGGCCCAGTCTCTCAATGCCGTCCCAATTGTCCGGCGGAGGCTGCTGGCGGTAGCGTGCACAACGCTCTAGGAATAGGGTGGGCAGAACGTCCTCGGGACTTTCGGAGCGAGCTCGCTCGAATGCAATTCGGGCGGCGTTGAAATCGCGGCAAAAGTACTTCTCCATCCCTGACCGGAGTAGCTCCACCGTCTTGAGCTTGATTGCACGTCGCTCAGGCGTCTCGGCGTCAAGAACCTCATATATATCGACCCCCTCGTTTTTACCCTTCACCGACACACGGTCAACCATACGGATCGCAAAGGCATTCGGGTCCTTGAGTCCCTGGAGCGTATGCTCGCTGATAAGTAGACGCGCCCGATAGACCTTGGTCAACTGCTCGATGCGCGCCGCCAAGTTTGCGGTGTCACCGATGAACGAACATTGCATGCGGTTGCGGCCGCCGATGACGCCGAGGACCATGAATCCTGTGTTTAGGCCGATCCCCATATGCAGTTGTGGTTGGCTCAAATACACCGAACGTCGATTGAGCTGGTCCAGCGCACGCCACATTCCGACGCCGGCACGCACAGGAGCGTCCGCAGGAGCGTCGAAAAGTGCCTTGATTCGATCCCCATCAAACGAATCGATAAAGCCGCCGACTTGCGAAATTTCTGGCTCCATACTTAGGAAATAACCATTGAGCAGTTCAATCACGGCCCGCGGGTCGAGGCGCTCTGCGAGCGGAGTGAAGTTACGCAAGTCTGCGAATAGAATGCTCATCGTCTTGGCCACGTACTCGCCCGCTTCGACGCGCGCTATATCGGGGCGGTGCAAGCTTTCCAGAAATTCACTTGGCACGAACCTTCGCTGGGCCTCGATCAAACGTTGCTGATCCGCGTACAGCTTTGCGTTTTCGATCGAGATGAAAACCTGTGCAGCCAGCAACTTGATGACTTCTATGCGTTCTTCTGTGAAAGCGCCGGCAGCCAATCGATTTTCCATGTAAATGGCGCCCTCGAGCTTTCCCTGACGCATTAGAGGAATGCACAGCAGCGACCGCGCCTTTCGTGCGAGCAGGTAGGCGTCTTTGGCAAAACGGCCCGCGCGCGCCACGTCGTGCACTATGACCGGGCTGTTCGTATGCAACACGTGATAGACGATCGAGATTGGCAGCGAGAGCGCGCCAGCGGCGCCGTCGATGGGAATCGATCCCGCCGCTTCAGCAACATCGCCCCCAACTTCGCTCAAGCCCTCCATCACAAACTGCCCGCCTTTGCGAACCACAAAACAGCCGCGCTGACCGCCGGCGTTCTCGAGCATGACCCGCATCGTCGTCGCCCATAATCGCTCCAACACGATCTCGCTTGAAATCGCCTGCGACGCCTTTATCACCGAGGCCATGTCAAGCGAGGCGGAATCGAAGCCCGCCGCGGTCGTCGCGGACACCTCGACGGAGCTCCGCGCCGCCTGCGGCGTCAGCAGCTGCGCAAATTCTTCGTCCATGTGCTCGATTTTGCGCTGCGCACCCCAGCGCTCGTAGAGATGTCGCGCCGCCCGGAGATACCCTTCGGCCGCTTTTGGACGCTGCGCGGCAAGCAGATGCCGCGCCGCCAACTCGTTGGCCATCGCTTCGTCACGATGGAATGCACTGGCGCGCGCGGCATCCATCGCCCGCTCGTACAGCCGCAAGGCCGGCTCAACCCGGCCGTCCAACCGCGTCAACTCCGCTTCCATGAGCAACTGCAGATGCAGGAAATTCGCTGGGCAGTGGTTCGCCCAGCGGGTCATTCGCCTGAGATCGGCCTTCATCCGCTTAAGCGTCTGGGTTTTCTCAACCGACTTCATGGCGGGCAGACACACCGCCAATGTTAGGAACGCCACGAAGTAGAAGCGCACGAGTTGGGGGAGCGACATTGCTGATGCAATCAGCTTATCCTGTTCGCGTACGTGGCTTAGTGCTTCGGCATAGTTGCCGTAAAGGAAGCAAATCTCGGCCTTGTATATGTGATAGTTAGCGACGCCAGTCATGAACTGCCGCTGCAGCATGCCCTCCACACAACGTTTTTCGTCGAAGTCGGCGTCGCTCATCGAGCAGAGGTCGTTGGTCCAACCCAAGAAGTTGCGCTGCATTTGCAGGAACAGAGAACCCGAATCAAACGAGTCCTGGTATGCGCAATCGCGAACGACGCTCATGTAGTTGGCGTGCTCTTTCACAGCCGTCTCGAGATCCAGCTTCGGGTCCCAGATTATGCAATCCTGCGCGCTGTAAGCGAGGTACAACAGGTCCCCCGATTGGTAACCGGACTCGATGCCTCTGCGGAACCATGGCGTCATGCTCGACCAGTGGTTGCTCCAGTGATGAATGAACATTGCGTATACGTAGATCACACGTGACTTCAGCGCGATGTCGTCGAAGCGGTCGTTCATCGCCACTGCGAGCTTGCCGAACTCGTAGCCTTGCGCGGGATCTTCCAGCGCGCCGCAAAGTAGCATGCCGTAGCCGGCATAGGCGAAAGCTGATTCCGGGCTGTTCCCATAGCGCAAAGAGATATTGACCGATTTCAGCACCAGGAACGGGAACAGTTCACCGCTTCCGGAGAGGAAAGCAGCCGGAAATATCTCCATCAGGAGTCGGATTGAAACCATCTTGGCGGGATCCGACAGCGCGGGCGCGTTGATCAGGTCGGCGATCCGCCGGCCGGCCAAATTGCGCTTGACCCGCATCCTTTCGCGCCGAATCGCAGCGCGGTCGGGTGATTTGGTGATGCGCACGCCGAGCAAGGACAAGCCAGTTATCGCCGCTTGGATCGAAGCCTCCATCTTGCCGGTGGTGGAGTACTGCCTTGTCCTCATCGACAAGAGTTCGGCCTTCTCAAGGTTGGTGCGCGCCTGCATGAGGAGTTGCTCGATCCATGCCTCGGCCTCGTCGTAGCGCTTGGTGAGGTAGGCGCACTGCTGGTACTCCGTCGCTAGCGCCATGGTGAGGTTGTACTCGGTAGCCCACCTATCGGCCGGTAAGAGTTCAAGACCGATGCATAGATATGACAGCGCCGTCTCGTAAGCCGAGGCTCGCTGTGAGCGAATGCCAGCAGCCAGGTTCAAGCGGGCGAGCTCATTGCGCTCAACCGGATCATCAATCAGCCGACGACCCTCGTTCAGATGGCCTACGATATCGATTAGCCGCTGCTCGCGCTCTTGCGGACTCTCGTGACGCTGCATCAGCCGTCCAACCCTGAGGTGAACCGACTGCTTATGCTCTTGGTCGATCAGGGCATAGGCAGCCTGCTGTACGTGATCGTGCTGGAAGCGATACGTCGGATTTGCTCCATCCGTTAATCCCATATGGTCAGTCGTAGTCGGCGCCTCGCCAACGAGTTTGTAGTCCTCTTGCAGAGGAACGATCACATGCTGCCGTAGTGCCGGCAACAAATGCTCGCTGGCCACACCAATCGAGCTCTCATAAATGATGGCCAAGGTCCGCAGATCGAACGTGTTGCCGATGCACGCAGCCAGCTGCAGGACACGCTGCGTCGCTGGTGGAAGCCGACGCAAGTTGACCACCATGAGCTCAATGACATTGCTTGCAAGCCCACTGCGTCGAACCGCTTCCATGTCCCAGCACCAGCGCCCCCTCTCCGGAGCGAATGCAATCGCCCGCTCCCGCTCGAGCGCCTTGAGCGTCTCAGTGAGGAAGAACGCATTTCCCAACGTCCGCTCATACAACAGCTTGCTAAGGGCCTGACATGAGGCGATGTCGCTCCGCAGGGTTTCTGCGACCAGCTGGTCAACGGCCACGAGGTCCAGCGGCTGCAGCGGAAGCTCGTGGATCGAGCGGGTTTCCTGCAACTCGTTCAGTGCTATCCGCAGCGGGTGACCCATGTCGATCTCGTTACTGCGAAAAGCGCCAATGACCAGGAGATGCGTAAGGTCGCGGGCAGTACCGAGCCAACGGATCACATTCAGCGTTGAGATGTCGCCGAACTGCAGATCGTCAAGGAAGATCACCAAAGCCTGTTCGTTGGCAATCACTTTGACGAAGTTGAGAAAGGTGATCTGAAATCGATTCTGGTCCTCCGTCCGCGGCAGCTCGGGCACCGGCGGTTGCGGGCCGATGATTAGTTCGAGATCCGGAATGAGATCAATTAGGAGCTGAGCGTTCGGCGTAAGGGAAGCCAGCAGTTTTTGGCGCCATTCTTGCTGCCGCTCGTTAGATTCGGCCAGCAACTGCTGGACGAGATCACGGAATGCGAACGCGATGGCGGAATAGGGCGTGCTTCGCTGAAACTGGTCGAATTTTCCTTGAATCAGGTAGCCCTGCCTGCCAACGAGTGGCTTGCTGATCTCGTTGACTAGGGCCGACTTGCCGACGCCCGGGTATCCCGAGACCATACAGAATTCGGTACCTCCCGCAGCGACGCGTTCGAAGAGGGCCAGCAGGACAGCGATTTCCGGCTCGCGTCCATATAGTTTTTGTGGGATCTGAAACTTGCGCGACACGTCGTGCTGGCCCAGCGCGAACATCGGGAGGACGCCAGTATTCGCGAGTTCGCGTTGGCAACGGCCGAGGTCCGAGAGCAGTCCGTAGCTGCTCTGATAACGTTCCTCGGCGTTCTTGGCCATCAGCTTCAAAACGATTGCCGACACGGCCTCTGGGATAGTCGGATCGATTTCGCTCGGGGACGGAGGTGACTTGCTTATGTGACTATGGACCCACTCTAGGACTGAATCGGCCTGGAACGGCAACCTGCCCGTCAACAGCTCGAACAGAGTGACGCCGAGCGAGTAGTAGTCCGAACGGTAATCGAGCTCACGATTCATTCGACCGGTCTGCTCCGGCGACATGTAAGGCAAATTACCTTCCCGCCGCTTGGGCAAAGCATACTGCTGGCGCTCAAGTGCGAGCTCCGACGAAATGCCGAAATCGATTAATCGCAAGGTACCCGCGGCGTCTACTAGGACGCTGTGGGGCTCAATATTCTTATGCACTACGTCAAGCTCGTGTACGCCCGCGAGCGTCTCGGCGAGCGACATCGCGATCTTGAAAAAGCCGTCGAGCGGAAAACGTTCTTTCCTCGCCGCGATCTCTTCCGCCAGTGAATGACCAAACGGCTCGAGCACAAGTGCGATATTGCCGTTCCCGTACGTTTCTAGGGCATACACGCGAATGACGCCTTCGATGGACTGCAGCCGTTGAGTGATCTGAAAATCACGCTGCAACCTCGCGACGTCGTGCTTGCTCGGATACTCAGCATTAAGCGTCTTGATGATGACCGGCAAATGATCCGCAACGCGAACTGCGGAATAGATCGATCGCACATGCGATCGATGGACAGGTGCACGGATCTCATACCCCGCTATCGTCACCATGGTGTCGTTCGTCCGGGGGCCATGCCCCACCGTCAGTGGCCGAACATTTCCTGAATCCGCGCCGTGTACGCTTCCTTGGCGGTCTCCCGCAATGGCGCGCCGTGTCCGCACAGCGCGTGCCGAAATGACAATTTGCAGAGCCGGGCGAAGTCATCCGGCTGCGGCTCGTTGATCCGCATCCACAGCGGACCTAAATTGGCCGGCTGGAAGAAGCCCATCTCCGTCATAAGCTGCCGCGACTCGTCAGAGAAGAATTCGTCGGACTCCAACCAGTTCTGCAGCGAATCAGACGAAACGAGAATGCCACCGGCACGGTCGATGCTCAGGATGCACTCCGGCCGTTTGGTTGTTTGAAAAACGAACACGCCGCAGCCCGCGAAGGGCATCTCGCCGTCCGGTCGGAGCTCCCGATCGGCCACAAGACCGTGTTCGTGCGTCATGCCAGCCAGGGCCCAAAGTTTGGCGCCGTAGCGTTGCCGGTAAAATGCATCGTCTCTACCATGCATCGAACCGATCTTAACCACGTTCGCTACGCGGCCAAGCCCTTCAAGTCGGGTCAGGCCGGTCTCGTCGAGACGGATCGAATTGATCAAGGTCAGTGCGTCGCCGTCGCGCACCACAACCATGTTGCGGTTGAATTGCCATGGGACGTCCATTAGCACCGTCTTCATCATGCCGGTGACGAAAAAGACGTCGGGAAAAACTTCCTCGAGCAAACCGTGGGGCAGGGCTGGCGGCAATTGGTCCATGGCCTATCCTCCAACACGCGCGGCTAAAGTACTTTGATCCTGTGACTACCGCAAGTGACATTGCCCAGCGCAGGACCTCAAACTGAGAAACGCATACCCTCGTCAGTCGTAAAGGTATCGGCCGGCATAGGCGTACTCGGTACTGTATTCGTGCAGATATTCATTGAGATATCGCCGCTGAGTCGGCGTCAGGCGATCATACTTGATGTCGTCGAGGGTCTCGCTGCCGTCGGAAGTATCGAGCCGCTTGAGGTGAAACAGCGTCATGTCCTTGCCGCCGAACAGACCGCGGAGGAAATGATGCTGCCGGCGTGCCCCGGCCATATCGAAGACGGCACCGGCCAGCGCCGTCAGCGTCGGGTGTCGCATCAGCGTCGCGGCCGTGAATATGGGATACTCGCCGGGAGGAGGCACGAAAACAGGAACGATTGGCGGCTGATGCACGGGATGCCGGCGCAAGGCATCTACATAGTCGGAATCAATTCCGGCTTGGGTCGCCCCCCTTACTAAGATGTTCAGGTATCGCCGGGAAGGACGGTATCCTTCTTGGACGAAAGACGGATCTCCGACATAGGTAACGGCTTCCTGCTCCCCTCGTTGGGTGAACACCCGGATCTTAATCCTATGATAGCCATGGCCGCTTGCCTCTGCCGCGTCGAGCAGCGCCAGATGCTCGTCTTCGCATAGATGAAGCACACCCCAGACGGCGTCGGTGCGATCGTTGGAGCACTCTATGTTGGCGACACCGCCTTCGTGGTCAAAAAAATGACGAACGTTGAAACGCAACCGCCAACCGGGCAAAACGGCACGCTTGGAGGCACGCGGCTCGACGCCTTTGGCGCGGAGCGAGATCAAATCCATGTTGGAGGCGTAGCCGAAGTACCAGGCCATATCACTCCTCCACGCACCCAGTTTACGTAGCGACGCTTCGCTCGATCGTTCTCGTCGACATTACCGCAACATTCCATTCGGTGAGTTCACCCGATCCCCGACGTCACACCCATTTGGGCCTATCGGGTAGCACGCCAAAATGGGTCGATATCGGCGCAAAACGCCCCTGTGATTTCCTTCACATCCTCCGAACCGTCGCCGATGCTATAATCGTACAACACTATTCAACATCTTGCGACGCTCTTGGTAATCGGCCCAAAAGCGGCCGAGAGCGCAGGGAAAGCAATTGGCCGCGTTGCGACAGCAACGCGGGTTCGTCTGCCGTCATATCCCAGGGCGCCCGACAGCGACTGTCTAATTTTCCATTCGACCGAGAGCGACAACCATGGCCTCTGGTACGTCAACATCGACAGTGGGCACTCTCTATAGACTGATTTCGGATCGAGCGAAGATCCCGCTGAAGTTTGGCGGCCGACCCAAATGGTCACTTTGCGGCTTATTCGGATCTGCGCAGCAACCATGGCGCAACGGTTTGAGATTATTGGGAGATGGCACATTGCGATCAGCCGATTGCATTATCGCCTCGTCTCGGCAAGGACAACAGAACACGCGCCATTGCGTACCAGCATTTCCTAATCTCAATTTTGGCATACAACGACATGACTGGGAGTGAACCATGCCCTTGGACCACTACGGGGTCGCGATAGGCGACCTTATCCGCTTCTATCGCGATCCGCCGGACAGCTTCGGTCGATGGTTTCACGGGCACGTTGAGATCTCGACGCCTTCCGGGATGTGGACGAGCGCGCTCGACGTCGATACGCCCACAGGGCTCGGGATCAGTTACCGGCTTAGCGGGAATCTGACGCCGGCCGATCTCGGTCCCGTCGCAAGCCTGCCAGACGGCTTTCATCTGTTACCATCGTCACCAGCCTCGGGCGCGATTGACTATCTCCGATCCGCGTTCCTGCAGGACAATTTCCTGTGGTTCTTGAAGGCAAACGCAGTGGGCCTTCCGAGATCCCCACAACCGCTGCCGCCGAAATGGCCGCCTCCGACGGCGATGAAGCCAAAACCGCCGGCGCATGAGGTTCTCCAGCAGAGATTCTTGAACTCGATGCACCGGTTCGACTATTGGCTGCCAAAGGCAATCCCGTTGCACATTCGACCGTGGCTTAGAAGCGACGGCAACAACGCTTTGACCGCACTCGAAGCGGAATTGGTCGGGAACCGAAAAGTCTATCTTTTCGGCGAACGATTCGACACTGGCCAGGGCGTGCACGACGTCCATCAGAACCAAGGCGACCCTGCCGGATCTCAATGGTGGGACGACAATGGAATCTGGCAGGACGGCGCGGTCGCCGTTCAGCGAGAGGACGCCACGCTGTTCCTCTGGCAGGTCCGCTTCAACTCACAGGCTACAAAAACCGACAATGCCGGCCACCCCGCGTAGCGTGTCGGGCGGGCTTGGGTCGAGTATGGCGTTTCTAGTCTAGTAGGCAGTGTGCAGCACGTCGAGCTCCGCGCCGCTGACGGAACGAATCATGTCAGGTCCGACATTCGTGCAAAGACATTTGGCCTCGTCCGTGGTCTTACTGAATACCTGCCGATAGGACAGCTCGCATATGTCCTTATCACGTCCGGACCAGACTTGCTTGCAGAGTGACAAGGTGGGCTCTGGGCCAGCTGTCGCGTCCATGCCCATTTTCACTTGCCAGCATGCGGCGGTGAGATCTTGCTGCATCATGAACATTGCCCGTGCGAGTTGCCTGTTGGGATCGTCCTTGACGTGCCAGATCGCGCTAGGGTGATTGGCGCCGAGTACCTGCACCTTCATCCCCGATGCCAGCGTCATCACACCCAGTTTAAGCGGCGCAAGGTCGACATTGTGTACGGCCTTAAGCCAGTTTCGCGCTGGAGCGCCGAACGCGATCATGGGCCGGCTGCCTGCTTGCCCAGATGGCGGCAGCCAGAGATTCAGAAGCGCGGTCACGTAGTCGTCGAAATGGGGATAGACGCCGGACCGCGGTGTGGTTGGATCTGCGGTTGCGCATTTCGGGGGACGAGGGTCAAGGAAGCAGGATTCCCGGTCTGGCAGCGCAATCGGCACGATGTCGATTATATTCTGAAAGAGGCCGATATCATCCGAGGCTGCGTTATTCTCTATGAGCAGCTCCGTCCACCGCTTGGTCGTGTTCGCGGCGAGATAATCCTGCTTGTCCAACAGTACGGAATCGGGCGGAAAGTGGAGAAGCTGGACGGTGCGATGCCGGACCATGGCCACGCCATGGGGCAAGAAGAAACGCCAGTTATAGCGCCAGAGCTTGCGGCCGTCGGGGCCAAGGGCGTCGAGCAGCTCACGCGCTCCCTTGAGGCCGAGTGCGCCGGCCTTCAGATATTCTGGCAGCGCTTTGGCATATTCGGCAGCGCCAGCGCCGTTTAGCCGGACGCTGATGCGTCCCGCAGATTCCGAACACATCAACTGTGGTCGCGTCAAAGCCGTCCCGCTTCAAAGAGTGGCTAAGGTAGTGTTCGATGGTTTGCGGAAGCGTTCGGTAAGCCGGGCAGACCTCGGCGCAGTTCGGATAGGAATAAAGGGTCGCGACCTCCCCGATGGGACCAAGATCGATCGTGACCGGTGTTTGGGCAAACGATGCCGTCGCGGGCAAAAGCGCCAGACAGATGCCGAGCAGAAACCGCTGCATGATGTCCTCCTCCACATGTGTTCAACTAACACCACTCCGTAGAGAACGCTCATCGATCTGGCGATGCGGTCCATAGCGAATGCACGATCGATCTCCACATGACTCGACAATGGAAAACGTTATTTCATTTGCCTTGCCAGGTCTTTAAGCATCATATTCAGCACCTTCTCGTCGGTTGCGCTCTCGAGGATTTTGTTCGCGACGTCACTCGTCTCGCGAGCGGTCCGCTTTCCTCCGACAATCGAATCGACTAGTCGCGGCACGATCAGCTGATGCAGATCGCTCAGCCCTTCGGCTGGAGTACCCGCCGCCCTCTGGGCCTCCTCCGGTGGAGACAATATCGGCGCATCTGTCCTCGGCGATTGGCATTGAAACACGCCTTCAAAGGTCGGAGCATGCTGCGTGCGGTCGCCCAAGCCCCAGCGCCCCTTGGGGATGCCGTACCACGTCAGCAGCGTCGCCAGGATTGACGTTGAGTCGTAGGCAACCTCCGTAGGCGAACGGAAGACAGTTCGTTCCTTTATCCAGGGTGAGACGAGTATCGTGGGCACCCGCACGCCCATGATGTCGTATCGGAAGCCGTCGACCATGTCATTCGGCCATGGGTTCCGGGCGTAGGGCGGCGGGACATGATCGAAAAAGCCGCCGTGCTCGTCGAACGTAATGATAAGCAGCGTCTCGTTCCAGTTTGGCCCGGTTCTCAGCGAGTCATAGATCTCGTTGAGCGCCCTTTCGCCGGGCGTCGTGCCTCCCGCCCCATGGGGATGGTACGACGTGGCCGGTTTGTCCGAGGCGATCCAAATCGGTTCTAGAAAACTGAACGCCGGCAGGCGTCCTTCGCTGGCATCTTTCTTGAATTGCTCGATATCGGCAATGTACCTTGCGCTCTGGTCTTTATCGACGGTCGGGATTTGACCTTGAAGAAACAGGTGGTAGGTCAAAACGAACTTCTGCCATTCCACCGAATTGTAGATCTTCCAGTTCTTGAAGCCATTGGCCCACAGCACCTTCCAAATCGATGCGCGGCGGGGCAGATCCGGCCAGTAAGTGTACTCGGGTCCATTCATGAAGTTGTTGAGCTCGCCGAGCGCCGAGCCGGTGAGCGCAAAAGCGCGTTGTGAGTCGGTGGCGCCTGGCATCGAGCAGAACCAACGGTCGGAAATGGCGAACGCCTTTGCCAATCCGTTGAGCACCGGGAGCTGTTCGGGCGTGAAGGTTGACATGATAGCAGAAGTGCCGTTGTTCCAAACGAAGCCGCCCATGTCCGGCGTTGCGCGCCTTGCATAGCCGTCGCGATCTTCGAAAAAGAACTGACGCATCGTGTCGGTCATGTCATGATATGGATCGGACGGTATGATGAACTCGCCTCCCTCGTGCTTTTTGAGGTGCACCTTCTTGGGAGGATCAACGTCGACGTCGAGATTGAACATGTCGGTACTGGCGCCATCGAAGGGCCCTTCGGCCCCTACGAAATTGATGTTGCCTTCACCCTTTTCATAGAGCCAACCGCAGACATGATCGAACGAGCGGTTCTCGACCATGTAGTAAACAACATGTTTGATCTTCGAGCGCATGAAATCGATCGTGCCCGGGACCTCCCTGTTCGTTTTGTCGATCGGGCGCAGCCCTTGGATTGCGGTCAGAGTCGTTTTTGAACCAAACTCCTTAGGCATCGAACCTTTGCGCACCGGACCGGTCAGAGGATTATGTTGTTCTGGATCAAATCCCCACAGTCGATACGAACCCTGCTCTACATCCCAATCGAGCAAATACTCGCCGATCGGAATTAGCTGATGGGTGTTGTCAATGTCACTCCAGTGACCTTGCTGTCTGGCCGGCCGTGCCAGTGGAGTGTCGTTCATCGGATCGAAACTCCATAGCCAATAATCGCTGCCGCCCTTTTTTCTTTTCGCATTCAGCCGATCGAGAACGTAGTTGCCCATAGGAATCAGTTCGTGGCCGAAATTAATCGTTTCGAATGCGCCAGCGACCCAGGTCGGGAACTGGTACAAAGGGTCGACTGATTGCGGATCGAAGTAAAAAAGCTTGAACGTGCCTCGTCCCGTGGTCGGGATGACATTGAGGATGTAAGAGCTGAGCGGCAGGAGCATCAGCTTCTCACCTTTGTCGAACTCCTTGGCGGGGCCCTCGGGATTGCCGAAATCTGGCCGCGATCCCCAGAACTTCTTTTTTTCCCACGTGCCAGTCTTCACCGAAGTGAGCTCACCAGGGCTGACGGCCCTGACGCCTAGAGGATTCTTGATGCTCGGGTCGAACTTGAACAGGCGAAAGGGAAAGCTGGGCTTGTAATCTCGAAGAGTGAGTGGCCCCCATTCCAAAACGTAGTCGCCTATCGGGATCAGTTGGTGGTTTCGGTCGAATTTGGCTCCTTCATGTCCCGGCATGAGCTTCAACAATTGCTCATCGTCGTCAAGGTCGACGTACCAGACGCTGTAGTCGTCGACCTCGCTTGAGCGACAGATCAGGTAATCGTTGGCGGGTGCGCCGCGATTGGCTTTGGCCGGGCGGCCTTGCGCCGAGCTGGGGCTCGGTCCGAGCGCCAGAGCGCCCAATCCGGCCATCAGGGTGCGTCGACTAAGCCCTTCGTCCGCGATGTTTTGCAGTTTGATGTTTTCGGCCATAACTGTCCTCCTCCCGAGAGTGTGCGGCCGACAGCGGATCGTGTGAGTTGAGTTTCTTATCGCGCGTTTGTCCTTCCGACCCGTTTTGGCGCCGGTCGCCACAATGCAACAACTTCGGCGGCCTTAATGGCTCGCTCCGAGGTCATGAACCCACACACGCAATGATAGCACAGTTCGGTAGCGAGTATGTGAAGGGCTTCACACTGGGAGCTGCACCGCTGGGCATTAGATAATCCTTGATCAATTGTCCCACGTGTGCGCAGCAATGGTTTTTGGCTTTGCGGCACCGAAGCCGAGCAAATCATTGAAATACCCAACATAAACTGTCGAAAAAGGCGAGCTTCGCTGGGGTAGTAAATTCTACCGAGATTTGGCATCCGAACACGTTGCAACCATCTGGATATTTGCGAATAGCAAGCATAGCCCGCCTACCTGCATTTCGGGGGGCTCGTTATTGCATGCTACTCCATATCGCTTTGGTCTCCCTCACTAGGGAAGTCTCACTGGCGCAGCCATCGCCGGTGTCTGACGCCATTCGGAAGCAGATCTCGCGCGATTTCGATCCAAAGCTCATCATAGGCCATGGCATCCGACCGCCATTGCACGCAGCTCGATCGACTTTCGCAAGCCGTCCAGCCCCGGTGTTCTGGAAAACTGAGGCGATTAGGCCTCGGCGTCGGAAATGGGTGTGCGTGGTCAGAACGCGAAGCAGGCAATTAGCAGACTTAACAGAAGCAGCCGCAAGAGTGTCAGCACAGCGCCGGTGCGGGACACAGGACCGACCGCAGTCCCGAAGCTCAATCGCCCGGGTCAGAAAACCTTGGGCGGCGGCAGGTACGGCTTGCCCCAGATGTCGAGGATGTCGACCAAAGTCCAATTATCGCGTTCGTCGGAGGCTAAGGCCAGAGCTCGCCCTGCGCGCGCCTCCTGGATGCTCATCGCAACCCGCATAAGGTGATCAGCGCCCCAAAACGCTACTCGTGGATTTTGGGCCATGAAGCACAGCGCCGCCTGCGCGATCGCGATCCGACTCTCGGCCTGCGCCTTGCGTTCGATCGGGGCGGCTTGATGCCGAGCCTGCTCGACTTGGAATTTCCGCTCCTCGCTCTCAAGCGCATGTTTCGCTCTGGTGTGATACGCGCGGGCGTAGAGGGCCTGGCGCGCTGCAATTGCTCCAGCCGAGTTTCGAGCGCTTGCCGGTCCGAATCCTTAGCCGGCCCCCAAAGCCGATGCCACATGGACTGCTTAGGGTAGTCCATTAGCTGCTGTGCCGAGGCGTCGGCCTCGGCCTCCGCGGCGCCTAGGCGTGCGGTCTCCTCTCGGAGCTTCCTCCGGGCGGCGGGCAACGATGTTGGCTCGAGGAGTTCCGTGAATTGACAGGCCGCGTTCTCTCGTTGAATGACCTCGTTGAGATCGCCCATCGTTCGCTCAAGCGGCGGCAACGCCGCACGTCGCGCCTTTGCTAAGAGGTTGATCAGCGTGCCGCTGCGCCCAGCGAGGCTGACCGAGAGGATTTTCAGCCGTGAATCCCGGCTTTGATCGCCTTGAACACTGCCGGCTCGTCCAAACGTGCCTCGAGCCTCTCCAGCCGGCCGTGAAGCCGCCCGACTCCGCTCACCACCTGCTGCAGCAGTTCGATGATTGTGTCCATCGGGTTCGGCTGGTTCAGTGCCTCCGTATCTTGCGCGAGGCGCGAAATTGGCTCTATCTGATGCGCGAGGTTGGGCAGAAGTTTGTAGGTGGCCTCATGAATGTTTAGCCGGGCCTGGGTTGGTCAGATCTCCTTCCAAAAAGTGGTTATTGCGGCTCCAAAAAACTCTGATGCTTGGAGCTTCGACCGCAAGAGCGGGTCTTTTGGGGGAGTCGAAAGAAGTTTGTTCCTTTCTCAACAAACGCGCCTGACATAAATTTGGCAGCGTAATCATCGCGCGATGTCCGCTTCGCTCCGAATGACCGAAATGCTGCGTTGCCCGAAATGACGCGATGGGCCACTTCCGGACTCATTCATCGCAACAAAACAGCATACTATTCGATCACGTCGTCGGCACGGGCGAGCAACGACTCCGAAATCGCGAGTCCAAGGTCCTTGGCAGCCTTCTGACTGATGACGAGTTCGAATTTCGTCGGCCGATAGTAGGGAATATCACCGGGCTTCGCACCCTTGAGGATTTTGTCGATGGAACGAGCGGCCTGGTGAAAAAGCTCCACAAAATCGACGCCATAGGCCATGAGCCCCTCGCCGTCTTCTATATACGAACGAAATGGATAAATGGCCGGCAACCGGTATTTCTTAGCCAACTCGCCGATCAGTTGTGCCTTCGTAATGAGTTCCGGACTCGTGTCGACGAAGAGCGCGTCGGCACCTTCCTGCGACATGAAGGCGAAGACACGCTGATATTCCGCTTCGCTTGCATCCTCGAGATAGGAGGGCCCAACGACTACTACGCCCGCTTTCTCTGCCGCCTTCTGCATTAAGGCTACTTCCGGGCTTTGGCGCAGCCCCAGAATTGCGAGCTTCGATATTTTTGGGACGACTTCCCGGAAAAGCTCAAGCCGTTTGCCCCAAATCTCGGATCCGGCATCGATGCTGACGCCCGTGATGTTCCCGCCCGGCCGTGCGATGCTCGGCATAAGGCCAAGATCGACCGGATCACCGGTCATCGCAACGATCGGTATGGTGGACGTTGCCTCTTTGAGAGGCACCACCACCCTATTCGTAAACGCAACAACAAGATTGGGATTGCTGGCTACGATATCGCGGGCGAGCTTAGGATAGATCTCCGCATGACCCTCGCCGGAATAACGCTCGATTACCAGGTTCTGTCCCTCGACGTAGCCGAGCCGGCGAATTTCCAGGAAAAGCTCGCGCCAATACCGGTTGCTGCTACTTGCGGTCAGCTCGGCGACCGGCCACAATGGATGCAGTATCGCGATCCGGTACGCCTTCGTCGATTGCTGCGCTCGTGCGCTAAGCGGCAGCATGACTCCTGACCCCATGAACGCGATGAACTCACGCCGTCGCATGTGTCCCTCCCTACAAGGATCACGTCTGTGTGGGTGGACGAGAGCCTAGCACCTTTCTGCGACGGCCGCTTCGGGCCAAAAGCGCCGTTTAGACGGCGGGTTGCCCACTTCCGGTCTTCCCCTGGAAACGGACATCGTCAGGGCCGGACGCCATGTCTCAAAGGTGCCAAAACCGGACTCATGCGCCACAGCAAGAAAACGCTATTCGATCACCTCATCCGCGCGCGTAAGCAGCGACGGAGGAATGGTGATGCCAAGCGTTTTGGCGGTCTTGAGATTCACGATTAGCTCAAACCGGGTCGGTTGCGCGACTGGCAAATCGGCCGGGCGTAAGCCCTTCAGTATCTTGTCCACGTATATGGCCACTTCCCGCCACTGGTCGGGATCAGAGGCGCCGTACGACATCAGACCGCCCGAAGAAGGAAACGAACCAACCATCGAGAACGAAGGCATCTGATGCTTCAGTGTGAGTTCGATGACATCCCTCCGTACCAAGGTTGGTTGAATAATAACTGCATCCACCTTGCTTTGGCTCATTCCCTCAAAATGACCCTCGGCATTCTCCGTTGGATGCATCATTACCCGATTGATCTCGATGCCAAGGGCCGGTGCTGCGAGCTCGATCTGACTGAGAAAGGGCTTGCTGAAGGGGTCCACCGTGTTCGCCAGAACTGCAACGCGGCGAGCGGCCGGCAACGTCTCACGAATGAGTTCGACGTTCTTAGCCATGACTTCTGCAGCGATAGCCGTATTTCCGGTGATGTTACCTTCAGGCCGTGCCAGGTTCTTCACAAGTCCGGTAGCAACCGCATCGCCGACTGCCGCCATGATGATGGGAATGCTGTTCGTGGCTTGCTTCGCCGCCATGGCAGATGGCGTTTGCCAAGCGACAATAACGTCGGCTTTGAGGCGAACCAATTCACTAGCCAAATCTCCAAGGGCTGCCGCATCGCCACCCGCGGATCGCAGCTCTAGGCGAAAACTCTGGCCTTCGATGTAGCCAATTTTTCCCAGCGCTTCTCGAAGAGCTTTCAAAAAGGGACCGGGATTAGGATTCCCCAAAACGAGTACGCCGATTGTCGGAACTTTGATTTGCTGCCCAAACGCAGCAAAGGGACATATTACGGCTCCGCCGAGGCTTAAGAGAAATTCACGCCGTTTCATCCTTGTCCCTGAGAGCAATGAAGCGCGGCTATTCATTTAACTGCCCGAAGCCCAACGTGGTTTCCGGTGCCTGTTTTAGCCGCTTAACAGCTACCTGTATATCCAATTGGACCCTGCGTGATGTCCGAGTCGGGTCAATCTCGTCATCCCGACCATGCGCCAGTCACTTCCGGTCTACCCCTGAGAGCAGATATTCTTGAGCCGGTCGGCATGTCTCAAAGGGTGCCAACTCCGGACTCATGCACCGAACTACGCCCTCATTGGATCACGTCGTCGGCGCGGCTAACGCATGCGACGGGAGGCTCTGGGTGGAGCGCTGTCAGTGTCTCCAAATTACCAAACGTCCGGGCCGAGTTTGGCTTCGAGATTGGATTGCTGCCGCACTCGCCGCAGGCAAGCGCTCGCCGTGCTGCCAAGGAATGAGATGAATTCCTTTCGTCACATGCGCCCTCCCCTCGAGGACCACGCCTATGGCACAAAGGCTTAGCAGCTTGGTGGTTGGCCGCCAGGGGTTGTAGCTTTCGGTAACTCTCAGCTGGGCGAGCAACCTCGGGTTCCATCACCGCCTGCCGGCGCCCGATCCGCAGGATGGGACAAGCTGCAGCATTGCTGCTAGATTTGAGCAATGAGCATCTCCCTCCACCCGGATACGCCACGGGGTCGGACGCTAGCGGGATCGCCGGTAGCGAGCGCGGGGTTGGGAGCGGTTTCATCCGGCGCGAGGAACCGCAGCGGGCTCTTCATCAAATACGTTGCGCTGTTTGTCGCCGTGGTTGGCGTCGCGCTGCTAGCCAACGGAAGTTTCGAGGTTTTCTTCTATTACCGCGAGCACAAGGCCTCGCTGATCCGGATTCAGCACGAACAGGCGGTGGCTGCGGCGGCCAAGATCAGCCGGTTCATCAAGGAAATCGAGAGCCAACTCGGATGGACCACCCAATTACCGTGGTCGGCGGGTTCAATCGAACAGCGCCGCATTGACGCGCTGCGATTGCTGCGTCAGGTGCCAGCGATCACCGAACTCGCGCAGGTAGATTCTGCCGGCAAGGAGCGGCTGCGCGTCTCGCGCTTGGCCATGAACGTGATCGACAGCGACCTTGACCTTTCAAAGGAGCCGAAATTCACGGAGGCCGTCGCCCACAAGGTCTACTACGGGCCGGTCTACTTCCGCAGGGAATCCGAGCCCTATATGACGTTGGCGGCGGCCGGCACCCGTAAGGATGCCGGCGTCAGCATCGCCGAGGTCAACTTGAAGCTGATCTGGGACGTGGTGTCCCAGATCAAGGTTGGCGAGCACGGCCGTGCTTATGTTGTTGCCGCGCAGGGCCGGCTGATTGCGCATCCCGACATTAGCCTTGTGCTACGCAACACCGACATGTCCAAGCTCACGCAGGTGCAGGCGGCGCAAGCTGGGCAGGCGGGCGGCACAGCCGACGAGCTGCAGGGCGCGCGCAACATCCAGGGGCAAGAGGTGTTGACCGCATCCGCGCCGATCTTGCCGCTCGGTTGGACCATGTTTGTCGAACTGCCGGTCGAGGAAGCCTATGCCCCGCTTTACACCGCCTTGCAGCGGCTAGCGTTCGTGCTACTTGCGGCATCAGTGTTTGCTGTGCTTGCAGGGATCCTGCTGGCGCGACGCATGGTCGGCCCGATCCAGGCGCTGCGCGCGGGCGCCGCACGCATCGGCGCCGGCGATCTCGGCCAGCGCATCTCAATCAAGACCGGCGACGAACTGGAAAGCCTCGCTGACCAGTTCAACGAAATGGGCGCGCGGTTGCAGGAATCTTATGCCGACCTGGAAAACAAGGTAGAGCAGCGGACAGCAGAATTGCGGGAGTCCCTGCAGCAGCAGACGGCGACCGCGGAAGTGCTCAAGGTAATCAGCCGGTCGGCCTTTGACCTGCAGACGGTGCTCGATACGCTGGTCGAATCTGCCGTACGGCTGTGCGAAGCCGATTCCGCGCTTATCTCCAACCTCGAGGGGGAAGCTTATCGGGTGGTAGCAGCCTTTTCCTTTGCGCCCGAATACTACGCGCTCATTCGAGGTCGCGTTTTGCCCGTTGGCCGTGGGAGCATGACCGGACGGGTTGCATCTGAGGGACAGGTCGTCCACATCGCCGACATCGCTTCCGACGAGGATTACTCCATAACCGAGACGGTGACGCTGGAAAAAACTCACACCATGCTCGGCGTGCCTCTACTGCGCGAGGGGGTCGTGGTCGGTACGATCAATCTCGGACGACAGCGGGTGCAACCCTTTACTGACAGGCAGATCGAGCTGGTTCGGACTTTCGCCGACCAGGCCGTGATCGCGATCGAGAATGTTCGGCTGCTCGATGAGCTTCAGGCGCGAACGGAGGAGCTCGGGCGCTCGGTCCAGGAGCTGAAAGCGCTCGGCGACGTCACGCAGGCGGTGAACTCGACGCTTGATCTCGAAACCGTGCTTGCGACCATCGTCGCCAACGCGGTGCAGCTCTCGGGTACCGATGCCGGCGCTATCTACGTGTTCGATGAGGCGCAACAGCAATTCCGGCTGAGCGCCACCTACGGAATGGACGAGGCGCTGATTGCAGCGATCCGCGACCAACGGATCGGCGCCGGTGAGAGGCTGATGCAGCAGGCCGTTTCGGTTCGCGGACCCCTGCAGGTCCCCGACCTGCGTCAGGAGCCCTCCTCGCCGACGCTGGAGCTCATCCTACGCGCCGGCTATCGATCGCTGCTGGCTATGCCGTTGCTCAGCCGCGACACCATCGTCGGCGCCCTGGTGGTACGGCGGCGTGACACCGGTACGTTCTCGGCCGGCAAGATCGACCTCCTGCAGACCTTCGCGGCCCAATCGGTGCTGGCGATCCAGAACGCCAGGTTGTTCCATGAGATCGAGGACAAGAGCCGGCAGCTCGAGATTGCGAGCAAGCACAAATCGCAGTTCCTCGCCAACATGAGTCACGAGCTGCGCACCCCACTCAACGCCATCCTCGGCTACACCGAGCTGATCCTGGACAACATCTATGGTGACATGCCCGACAAGATGCGAGCGGTGCTCGAGCGCGTTCAGAGCAACGGCAAGCACCTTCTTGGTCTGATCAACGACGTCCTTGATCTGTCCAAGATCGAGGCGGGTCAGCTCACTCTGTCGCTGACCGACTACTCACTTAGAGACATCGTACACGCCGTGGTCATCGCGGTCGAATCGCTCGCGACCGAAAAGGATCTGGCGCTCAATGTTGAAGTCGCCTCGGATCTGCCCATTGGCCGCGGCGATGAGCGTCGCCTCGCGCAGGTGCTGCTCAACCTTGTCGGCAATGCCATCAAGTTTACGGACCGGGGCTCGGTGTCGATCAAGGCTTCGGCAGCGGATGGCACATTTACGGTCGCCGTTCGTGATACCGGGCCCGGAATTTCGGCAGACCATCAAGTGAAGATCTTCGAGGAGTTTGCTCAGGCCGACACATCCTCGACCCGCAAGAAGGGCGGAACGGGGCTCGGCCTGTCGATCGCCAAGCGGATCATCGAACTGCACCACGGGCGGATTTGGGTGGAATCGGTCCCTGGCGAGGGCGCGACATTTTCCTTTACGGTTCCGGTGCGAGTCGAGCGACAGGCGAGGCAGCCATGACCAAGCGCATCCTGGTGATCGAAGATCAGGAGGACAACCGGCGAATTCTGCGGGATTTGCTTTCGAGCGTCGGATACGAGCTGATCGAAGCCGAAAATGGCGAGGACGGCGTTGCGGCCGCCGCCGTGGATCGGCCCGATCTTATCCTGATGGATATACAGCTGCCGCTTCTGGACGGCTACGAGGCGACACGCCGGATCAAGGCTCAACCGGCACTCTCCGCAATCCCCATTATCGCGGTGACCTCCTACGCCCTGAGCGGAGACGAGGACAAGGCGCGGGCTGCGGGCTGCGAGGGCTATGTCACCAAGCCCTTTAGTCCGCGTGAGCTGCTCGCCAAGATCCGGGAATATCTGCCCTGACGAGCCGAGCTCCGATGCACCATCCTCCGCGCATTCTAATCGTCGACGACAGCGAGGCGAACCGCGACATTCTCAGCGCGCGGCTGGCGCCACACGGCTATGAGCTCATGCAGGCGGCCGACGGAGAGGAAGCGCTCGCTGCCGCGAGAGAAAGGGTCCCGGATCTGATCCTGCTCGACGTCATGATGCCCAAGATCGACGGCATCGAGGTCTGCCGCCGACTCAAGCAGGACGCCGAGTTGCCGTTCACGCCCATCATTCTGGTGACGGCCAGGGCCGATACCAGGGATGTCGTCACTGGGCTCGAGGCCGGGGCCGACGAATATCTGACCAAGCCGATCGATCAGTCCGCGCTGGTAGCGCGTGTGAAATCGGTCCTGCGCCTCAAGGAGCTTCATGACAAGGTGCAGGGGCAGGCGCACGAACTCGCCAACTGGAACCGCACGCTCGAGCAGCGCGTCACTGAGCAAGTCGCCGAGATCGAACGCATGGGCCGGCTCAAGAGCTTCCTGGCGCCGCAGATTGCCGAGATCGTCCTGTCCTCGGGCGAAGAGCTCTTGGACAGCCACCGCCGAGATGTGACCGTGTTGTTCTGTGATCTGCGGGGGTTCACGGCCTTTGCGGAGACGGCCGAGCCGGAGGAGGTAATAGCGGTTCTGCGCGAGTACCACGCGGACCTCGGTGGGCTCATCCACGAGTTCGAAGGCACGTTGCACCGCTTTGCCGGCGATGGCATCATGGTCTTATTCAACGATCCGCTGCCATGTGTCGATCCTGCGTTGCGCGCCGTTCGTCTCGCCGTCGCGATGCGCGACCACGCTGCCGCGCTTGCGACCAACTGGCGCAAGTTGGGTCACGAGCTCGGGTTCGGGGTCGGCATCGCCCACGGCTACGCCACGCTCGGCCGCATCGGTTGCGAGGGCCGGTTCGACTATTCGGCCACCGGCTCGGTCGTCAATCTCGCCGCGCGACTGTGCGCCGAGGCGAAAAACGGACAGATCCTGATCGACAGCAAGGTGTTCGCGGCGATCGAGGAGCTTGCAGAGACCGAGCCTGTCGGCGGGCTCGTGCTCAAAGGCTTTCACCGTCCGATCCAAGCCTTCAATGTGAAGGTGTGCGCTTGACCGGTAAACGAACTTCAAGATTTGGTCGACTGAATCTCCCGACCGGTCGCAATTGTGTCGCTACGCCGATCTGAATCCCCATAGCCCACGCCGCGCCATTTACATGCCCTCCCCTGGGTCCCTTGGAGGTTTGCGGACGCCGGCGCCGTGTGTGCGGCACCACCATCATGGGGCCGGCATCCGAAACCCTTCGCAAACCCGGAAGTGCCGAACTTATTCGATCACCTCGTCGGCGCGGACGAGTAACGAGGGCGGCACGGTGAGGCCGAGCGCCTTGGCCGTCTTCATGTTGATCACCAGCTCGAATTTGGTCGGCCGCTCTACCGGCAAGTCGGAAGGCTTGCCGCCTTTGAGTATCTTGTCCACGTAGTCGCCCGCACGCCGGAACAGATCGGCTATATCGGCCCCATATACTGACAATCCGCCATTGGCGTAGTGTCGGAACAAGTAGATTGCTGGCAGATGATACTTCGCCGCAAGTGCGATAACTCGCGGAGCCTGGACAAAGGTCAGAGGATCGCCAAGATCAACTATGCCATCAGCGTGCTGGGCGGCGGCCGAAGCAAAGGCGGTGTCGAGTTCCTCAGCCGTGCTCGCCTCAACTGTCAGCAGAGCCACACCGAGCCTCCGGGCCATGCGGGGTATCTCTTCCGCTAAGTGCAGCATTTGCATTGGGTTGTCCGGATTGACCAAGAGCGCGATTTTCGAGGCGCCGGGGACGAATTCCCGAAGGATCTCGAGACGTTTCGCGAGGAAGTCATCGGGTACCATGGTCGTAAGACCCGTTATGTTGCTACCTGGTCGCGACAGGCTTTGCACGAGGCCGAGCCCCACGGGATCGGCCACAGCCACGAATACAATTGGAATGGTGCCAGTTGCCGATTTCAGGGCTAGGGCTGCCGCCGGTGCCGCGGCTATGAGCACATCGGGATTGAGAGCAATCAGGTCGGCGACTGAAGCTGGCAGTCGATCCGGGGGGTGGGAAAAACGAGACTCGATAATCAGGTTTTTTCCATCTATCCAGCCGTGGTTTCGCAGCCGGGCAAACATCGCTCGCTCGGCTTGATTGAGGGCCTGCCCGCTCCCATCACCTACGGCAAGAAAGCCAAGTCGACGGCGAGCCTCCTGCGCCCACGAACGCCGTAGCGAAACGAGCAGCGCCGCAGTTCCCGCTATGAACTCCCGCCGCTTCATTCAATCCTCATCGCAGCTTGAGGAGGCGGCTGCACGGTATCATGTCTCGATGGTCGTCGCACTCACTGGGCGTGCAAATGTTGCGCCGCAAATGCGGGCGCGGGGCGCATGCCCGCAGTGAGTCATCTGCGTCGATTTGGCCGAACGCAAGACATTTCCGGTCTACCCCTGACAGCCGACAAGTGGACGAATGCTGGATTTCGTCGGGCCAACAAACGGACTCATGCATCGCAGCAAGAAAGCTCTATTCGATCACCTCGTCGGCGCGAACGAGCAACGATGGCGGCACGGTGAGGCCGAGCGCTTTGGCAGTCTTCATGTTGATCACTAACTCGAATTTGGTCGGCTGCTCTACCGGCAGATCAGAGGGCGTGGCTCCTTTGAGTATCTTATCAACATATGTGCCTGCACGCCGAAACAGATCCGGTAAATCGGGGCCATAGACGACTAATCCGCCGGGGGCAAACTGCCGGAAAAAATAGATCGCGGGCAGATGATATTCGGCAGCCAGCGCGACAACCCGGGGACCTTGGAAGACGGTCAGGTAGTCGCCCAGAACGACAATTGCATCGGCATGTTGGTCGGCTGCTGAGGCGAAGGCGACTTTCAGTTCCTCCGGCTTGGTCGCCTCCACCGTCGGCAAAGCGATGCCCAGCTTCCCGGCCGTGCGAGGCAACTCGTCCGCCAATGCCAGTCTTTGCATTTGGTTTTCGGGATTGACGAAGAGCGCAATTTTCGAGGCACTGGGCACCAGTTCCCGAAGGATTTCGATTTGCTTCCCGAAGAAATCCCCGGGCACCACGGTGGTAAGACCGGTAAAGTTGCCACCCGGCCGCGATAGGCTTCGCACGAGACCGGCCCCCACAGGATCAGCCACAGCCACAAACACAATTGGAATGGTGGTGGTTGCCGCTTTTAGGGCTAGGGCTGGTTGCGGTCCCGAGGCAATTATCAATTCGGGAGTTAAGGCCAACAACTCGACGGCTAAATCTGGCAGGCGATCCGGGGCATAACGATATTCGACAAGCAAGTTCTTGCCCTCGATCCAACCCTTTTCGCGCAAGCCGCTGAGCCAAGCGGCGTGAACTCGGTCGCGAGCCGGCTCGTCTGCCCAAGCACCGAGGAAACCAATTCGCCGAGGCGTCCCCTGCGCCCACGAACGCCTTGGCGAAACGAGTAGCATCGCGGCACCCGCTATGAACTCCCGCCGCTTCATTCGATCCTCACAGCAGCTTGAGGACGACGGGACTCTCAGTATCACGTCTCGATGGTCGTCGCACTCATTGCGGGTGCAAATGCTGCGTCGCAAACGCTGCG
Source organism: Bradyrhizobium sp. AZCC 1721 (assembly GCF_036924715.1). NCBI lineage: Bacteria > Pseudomonadati > Pseudomonadota > Alphaproteobacteria > Hyphomicrobiales > Nitrobacteraceae > Bradyrhizobium > Bradyrhizobium sp. AZCC 1721. The sequence continues at coordinate 6,928,554 of NZ_JAZHSB010000001.1, forward strand.
CGTAGCGCAAACTGCTATGTGTCAAAAGCGCCGCTTTACGCCCGCGCCGATCACTTCCGATCGACCCCCTTATAAGCAGACAATTTTATAGCCAGTCAGCACTTCGCATTTCTGCCAGGAACGGACTCAGGCACCGCGGCTATTATCGTCGCTATTCGATCACCTCGTCGGCCCGGCCGAGCAGCGCAATTGGAATGTCGAGGCCGAGAGCCTTGGCGGTCTTGAGGTTGATATTCAGGGTAATGTCCGTTGCCTGCTCGACGGGAAGCTCCGCCGGACGCGCCCCTTTGAGGATGCGATCAACATAGCCCGCGGCGCGTTGCCATAGCTTGAAAAGGTTGGTCGAGTACGACATTAGTCCCCCTCGCCGGACCGAGTCGCTGAATGGATAGATCGCCGGCAAGCGCCGCTCTGCGGTGAGCGCGATCAGCCGGGGGATGAGGGTTATCAGAGATGGATCGTCGGTGACGATGAGGCCGTCGAGGCCCGTCTCTGCCAGAGCGGCGAAGCTGTTCTCGATGTCCGCCGGCCGCACCGAGAGCGCTGTCAGCTCAAGACCGAGCGCGGGTGCCGCTTTCTGCACGAGTTCGATTTGGTTAGCATTCGTCGGATTGTCAGGATTCCACAACACGGCGACACGATGCACCTTCGGTGCCGCCTCCTTCAGCAGTTCCAGCCATTTGACGCCATATTCACCGGAGAGTGGCGACAGCCCGGTGATGTTGCCGCCCGGTCGAGCAAGACTGGCCACGAGACCGGTTCTGACGGGATCTCCGCTCAGGCAGACAATCGGCACCGTGGATGTTGCACGTTGCGCAGCCAGCGAAGTGGGTGTGCCTGGAGTCACGAGAACATCGACATTGAGCGTGAGAAGTTCGGCGATCAGCGCAGGCACGTGCTCCGGTTTTCCGTCGGCGTAGCGTTCTTCTAAAATCAGGTTGCGCCCGACGACGTACCCCCGGTCCGCAAGTCCCTGACGGAATCCGGTCTGATAGTACACGTCCGTGCCGCGGGCGCCGCTCCAGACGTAGCCGACCCGTGGCACGGCTGGTCGCTGCGCGCGGGCTGCGTGGGGCAAGGCTACCACCGCGCCGCCGAGAAACGTGATAAAATCGCGGCGTTTCATTCAGTCACTGCCAGATGCGGACTCAGGCGTCGCAGTAATGTGCCACTTCATTCAATCACCTCGTCGGCCCGGGCGAGCAGCGCCGGGGGCAGGGTCAGGGCGAATGCTTTTGCCGTCTTCAGGTTGATTAGGAGTTCAAATTTGGTCGCCTGATAAATCGGAATGTCACCCGGTTTGGCACCTTTCAGGATTTTGTGCACGTCATCGGCCAACTGCCTGAACAGCTCCGTGAGATCGAGCGCATAACCCATCAGCACGCCGGCTTCGACGTAATCGCGGTACGGACATATCGTCGGCAAGCGTTTTTTCACTGCGAGCTCGGCGATGAGCTGGCGGTTGGCGTAAAGGTCGCCCTCTCCGCTCACCAGCACCGCGTCCGGTCGTTGCTCCGCTATCGCATCGAAGACGCGCTCAATCTCCGCGGGCTTCCCCTCCTGCGGGAAGACAAAAGCCAACGAAATTCCCAAACGCGCGGCGGTATCCTGCAAGACTTGCCCCACAGACCCTTCCCATCCGCCGCGCATCCCCAGGAATACGGCCTTCTGCATCGAAGGAATGGCTTCTTTCAAGAACTCCAGCCGCTTGCCCCAGATCTCGATGCCGGCATCGAGCGTGATGCCGGTGAGGTTGCCGCCGGGCCGGTGCAGGTTGGTCACCAGCCCCGCCTGCAGCGGATCCAGCATGAAAGCAACAATCGGTATCGTACCGGTTGCCGCCTTGAACACGCTCACGACGGGATTCGTTCCGGTGACGATCACATCCGGGTTGCGGGTCACGATTTCACGGGCCACTTCGGCATAACGGTCATGACGTCCCTCGGCCCAGTAGCGTTCGATGATCAGACTTTGTCCTTCCACGTAACCCAAACGGCGCAGCTCGCCGAAAAAGGCGCGCCATGCGCTGCCCCCGCCGGTTTCAGTCAGGAGCGCGGGCGGGATTGCCGGATGGAACATCGCCAGCCGCGGCGGTCTCGCCGCTTGCTGCGCGCGCGCCGCCAGCGGCCACACCACCGCCGCGCTGCCGAGCAGAGTAATCAACTCGCGTCGCCTCACTGCCATCGCCTCCCACGCTGACCAAAACGATAGCACACCTCAGTACGGTGAGAGACTGCTGCGCTGCGGAATTCCGGCCCAGCTTAGGACCGGATTGGGTCAAAATGCTAAGAACTCAAGCTAAGCAAATGTCCGCCATGCCTCACTGAGCGGACCTCAATGAGGCGGGTCGCCACTTCGCTGATGTGCCATGAGCTGACGTCCATATACCCAACGGCATCTATCCTTACACATCAGGCGACATCGATCGCTTGATCAACCTAGCTTGTTTGGATTGCGAGTACCCGAGCTGCTATCGTCGCTAAATGTGGGCACTTCCAAAAAGGGAGGTGATCATGTCAGATCATATTGCCAGCGCGAACGCTGATCCGAAAGCGAGCCGCCCGGTGGTTGGCAAACTCGAGGAAGAAGATTTGCCGGAAGCCGCGCGGATATTCCGTCTTGCCTTTGGTACCTTCCTTGGGGCTCCCAACCCGGACATGTTCTGGGCCGATCGGGACTACGTCTATGGCCGCCAGCAGGCGGCTCACGTGGCCTCGTTCGGCGCGACGCTGGATGGAAAGTTAGTCGGCTCCAACTTTGCCACCAATTGGGGAAGCGTCGGCTTCTTCGGTCCATTGACTGTGCGTCCTGATCTCCAGGAGCAAGGTATCGCCCGAGCACTGCTTGCGGTCACCATGCAGCAATTCGATATCTGGAAGACGCAGCATGTCGGGCTGTTCACATTCTCAGACAGCGCGAAACATATCGCCCTGTATCAAAGGTACGGCTTTTACGCGCGTTTCCTCACAGCAATCATGTCGGCAAGAGCGGTGCGGCAAACGGCAGCCGGATGGCTGCGCTTCAGCGAGTTGAGCCAAGTGCAGCGAGAGGAAGCTCTCCAGTCGTGCCGGGACGTAGCTGAGACAGTTTACCCAGGTCTCGACCTGTCCGGCGAGATAGGCGCCACACACGCGCAAGGTTTGGGTGATATAGTCTTGGTCGAAGGTGCCCATGGCATCGCGGCGTTCGCGGTGTGTCACTACGGGCCAAGCAGCGAAGCCGGCACAGACACTTGCTACGTTAAATTCGGCGCGGTCCGCGACGCACGATCGGCCGAACACGATTATCTTCGGCTGCTCGACGCGTGCGAGGCGTTGGCGGTCGCTGTCGGCATGTCGAATTTGTTGGCTGGTGCGAACATGGCACGCCACGAAGCCTATCGGCATCTCGTCGCCCGCGGATTTCGCACCGAAATTCTGGGCGTGACCATGCACAGACAGAACGATCCCGGCTATTGCCGCCCCGGCGCCTACATCATCGACGATTGGCGATAACATCCAATAGGCATGACTTCCGGAACGGGTCAAAATGCGACGAACTGAAGGTAAGCAAATCTAGTCCGCCATGCCTCACTGAGCGGACCTCAATGAGGCGGGTCGCCACTTCGCTGATGGGTCAGAAGAGGAAAGCCGGCTCATTCGATCACCTCGTCGGCAAACGTCAGCAGCGCGGGCGGTATTTCTAGGCCAAGCGTCCTTGCCGCTTTGAGGTTAATCACGAACTCGAATTTTGTCGGCTGCCAAATGGGAATATCAGCGGGTTTTTCACCCTTTAGGATACGACCAGTATAGATGCCGCCCTGTCGGAAAGCGTCGCTGAGACTGTTGCCATAGCTCATCAAGCCACCAGCGTCTGCGAAATCACGCCACGGATATATTGCAGGTATTGCATTTCGCGCGGCTAACTCTGCAAGCTGATGGCGCTGGCGGTTAAAAAGCGGATCGGACGTCACGAGCAGTGCCTCTCCGCGTTTTTGGACTAGCGTTGCAAACGCCGCATCAAAGTCAGACGCGCCTCGGGCCTCCAGAATGTAGAGTTGCAGCCCCGATGGCGACGCTGCTGCTCTCAAATCTCTTACATGGCTCTGGGCATTTGGATTATCTGGATTGACCAGCGCGCCAACCGACGACACTTGAGGCAAGAGATTGCGCAGCAGCTCGAACCGCTTCGGCTCTAGTGCGCTGACCCGGAATGAGACGCCGGTGGCGTTGCCGCCCGGCCGATTTATCGATGATACAAGCCCATGACTACCGGATCGAGACCGACGACAAATACGATCGGGATTCTCGACGTTGCTGCCTTGGCCGCCAGCGCCCCAACATTATTACCAGTGAAGATTATCGAAACGCCCCGTCGAACCATATCTGCCGCGAACTCCGGTAGGCGAGGAGGGTCGTCTTCGGACAGGTACTGGATTGCTACGTTCTGGCCGTCAACAAACCCCGTTTCCTTGAGGCCGCGCCGGAACGCGCTAAGCAATGGCTCTGTCTCGGAACGCCAGCGGCCGAGAACGCCGATCACTGGAACTGACGATTGCTGCGCGCGGGCCGCCAACGGCGAGGCGAGAGCCATACCACCAAGCATTGTGATCATGAACTCGCGCCGTTGCATCGCGGCTCCCGCTGAACGTACCTCTCTATACCATAGGGGCTCAAAACTGCTGGGGAGCGGTAATTGCATCCGCAGACGTCCAGTTTGGGTCAGAGGCGGACATGCTCACAACCGACGAGGCGAAACACTTCGTCGACAGGCCGCCCCTGCCCTTAATCGATGACCTCGTTCGCCGACACCAAAAGTGCTTGCGGCACGATCAGCCCCAGCGCCCTTGCGGTCTGAAGGTTGACGACGAGATCTATATTGTCTGATTGCTCGACGGGAATATCGGCCGGGCTCGTTCCCTTGAAAATCTTGTCGACGGATATCGCGGCATACCGCCAAGTTTTCGTGATGTTCGGACCGTACGACAAAAAACCACCAGCCCGAGCGAAGTCGGTAAAACCGGAAATCGCAGGAATTTTTTGCTCTGCCGTCATCCGTGCGAATTCCGCAAGATGGACATTGAATATGGGCGACGGGAACAGGATGAGCGCCTCGACCCGCGCACGACTCGCCGCCCGGAATGCGTCGGGGAGATCGTCAGGCCCATTCACCGCAATAGCGTAATGCTGCAACCCGAGCGACGGCAGCGCCACCTGCATCGCCTGGAAGCTTGGTTCGAGCGCTTGCCATAGGCGCGCATCCCACAATACGCCCACGCGCGATACGCTCGGCACCGCCTCTTTCAGTAAGGCCAGCTGTTTCGGAATCAGATCAGCATAGCGATCAACTAATCCGGTGACGTTGCCGCCAGGCCGAGAGAAGCTGGAAACGAGGCCATGCTGAACCGGGTCTTCGCCAATGCCTACGAATATGATCGGAATCGTCGTGGTCGCGTTTTTTGCAGCCAAGGCTCCGGGCAACCCCCCACCGGCCATGATGACGTCGACCTTGGCCCGGACCAGATCGGCGGCAAGGTCGGGTAACTTCTCATATCTTCCGTCTGCCGAGCGGTACACGAAGGCGATGTTCCTGCCTTCGACATAGCCGCGTTCGCGCAGAGCCTGGCGAATTGGTGCGTGCCTCGACGGGGCCTCCTGATCACTGCACCCACCGCACAGGATACCGACGCGATAGGTCTTTTCCGCCTGCTGCCCCGCCACGGGTTGCGCGGCTACGGGACTGCCGAATGCAATGCTTAGCGCGGCGAGCCAACACCCAAAACCTTGCTTCATTGCGTGCTCCGCATATTCGTGGATCGCAGCGAATGATCTCGAATGCATGCAGTACCGCCGCGGACATAGTACGGCCAATCATGTGATGACGACAAGGTCGAAGCGTCGATTAAACACCAGCGAGCATCGTGGCGTAGCTTCATCGCGCCGTACGGGGAGGCGCGGATCTGGCGCTCGGTCCGCTCAGGGTCCAGACTCGGAAGTCTCTAACAGCGCAAACGTAGTCCGTTTTTCCTCCAGCAACCGACGTAGACCCGGACTTAGCTAGTTCGTCAGGTTCATGTTGGCTTCCGGGGATGGAATAGCTCTTCGACGGACTGTTTCGGGTCCTTGATCCGAGAGCGGTCCCTGCGATCGTTCTTTTGTGCTTCGAGCTTCTGCAGGAAGCGGAAACGCGGCGATCGGGTCGCGTGCCCTGATCGGCCGTGCTTGGTCATGCCGAAGCCCTTTTGGCCGCTGTGCGCCATTTGATCACCAACGAAAGCTGTGCGGCTCATTTCTTGCCATTCACGCGCTTCGCCGAAACCACGATCGGAGAGAAAGAATAGCCCTGATCATCAAAAGGCGCGAGGGGACGGTCGGTTTGCGGGAGCGAAATGCTGCAGTGCGGCGCTCGACGAGGTGATCGAATAGAGCTCTCCTGCTGCGACGCATGAGTCCGGTTGTGTGAAGGGTTTCGGATGCCGGCCCCATGCAGGTGGTGCCGCGCACATCGGGGCCGGCGTCCGAAAACCTCCAAGGGAGGAAACCGCGCTGGGGGACGTAGGACGGAAAGACCGACCAGGCGATGCGCGACATCAAAGTCAACACGGTTGGCATCACCACCCATATGCCGATAGGCACGCCAAGCGGAGGCGCCGCCCCTCTCTCGACGACGCCTACCTTGCTGACCATCGAACAGCTTGCACCGAAGACCGCGGTCCTGATCGATCGTTATGAGCCCATGACCGATGGCGACTTCATCACGTTCTACAACGCCGCATTCATCGACCAACTGAATCAAAAGCAAATCATCCGCGCTGCGATCGGACCAGGCGGCCCCTCCGCAAAGTTCGTCGCGGTGATGGCGTAGCAGAGACGCTTCCCTCAACTCACCAACCGTATGCCGGCCGGCCGTCCAACGACAGAGATCAGTTCGCTCTTCAGGGAAACCGGGTTTGCGTACTTAAGCCTACCTAGCGGCTAGTCGTGCGATGAGAAGTATGGGCCGGGATATGGGCTGCCAAACAATCAACCTCGTGAAGCGCTGATAAATAAAAGCTTTTCGGCCTGTATGGCGGAGAGAGTGGGATTCGAACCCACGGTACGGTTTCCCGCACACACGCTTTCCAAGCGTGCGCCTTAAGCCACTCGGCCATCTCTCCGGAGGCCCTCTCTTGAAGGGGCAGCACTGATTTTGCAAGGGACGCTGGGCACAGCCGTCAAAATTTCCCCAATCCCTTGAATTTATTTGGCAATTTGGCACGTTCAGCGTCGGACGATCAGTGCTTTCCGGGCCCTTGAACCGGAATCCGGCCACGATCGACGACCACAGTGGCAACGCAATCGGTGGAGGACGGCATGATCATCGCGCGGGCGCTTCTGTTCGCTATCCTTTTATCGGCGTATGCGGGCGCCGCGGCGGGCCCGGCGATGGCACAGGCCTGCACGCGTCAGGGCGTGGATGTAAGCTGCGATGACGGCCGGCGCGGCATCTTCGCGGGCGACGCCATCGTGTGGGCCGACGGCTCGCGATCGAGGCTGGCCTCGCCGCATCCGAGCGTCATCATCGGCAACAAATCGTCCGTCGTCATCGGCCCCGGCGTGTTCGCCGGCTCAGGCAAGGGCGGCGGCATGGTGCCGATGGAAAATCCGAGCGCGCCGAACAAGGCGCGCTGCCCGGTGCTGGATGGCGTGTCATATTGCCATTAAGTGCGGCTTGGGTTGCCGGGCACTTTCATTTCGGACCTCAGGATGAGACGTTGGCTCGGTTGAGCCGGGTCCCAGAGCCTTTTCGGTTCTGATTGAATCAGAGCCGGGCTCTAGATTCCTGTTTTGACGCGTTTTCTTGACGCGAACCGGTGTCCACTTCGCTGGAAAACGCTCTAATGATACCGCGCGGTGTTGTTGCTGGCGGAACGAAGCGGCCATAGCGAGGGCTCCGCCAGGACAGGCGCCAGTTCGCTGCGATCGAGCTGACTTTCGTGCAGCGCGTCGGTGAAGTCGGCGAACCATTGCTGGATGGTATGGCCGCGCAGCTTCGCCATCATCGCCTCCCAGCGCATCCGCCGTTCTGTCAGCGGCATCGACAGCGCGATCGCAATGGTGCGCGCCATGCCGTCGATGTCGTGCGGATTGACCAACAGCGCAGTGTCGAGTTCGTTGGAGGCGCCGGCGAATTTCGACAGCACGAGCACGCCGGGGTCGACCGGGTTTTGCGCGGCGACATATTCCTTTGCGACGAGATTCATGCCGTCCTGCAGCGGCGTGACCACGCCGACCTGCGCAGTGCGATAGAGGCCGGCGAGCACGGCCTGGCCGAAGCCCTTGTTGAGATAACGGATCGGCGTCCAGTCGACTTCACCGTGAACACCGTTGACGTCGCTGACCAACCTTGCGACCTCGCTCTGCAAATTGCCGTAGGCCTCGATCGCACCGCGCGACGGCGTTGCGATCTGCAGCAACGACACCGTGCGCGCCAGCGACGGGTGCAAGGTCCACATCCGGTCGAATGCCTTGATGCGGTTGATCAGACCCTTGGAATAATCCAGCCGGTCAACCCCGATCGCGAGCTTCTCGCCATTCAGGCTGCGCCGCAGCCGCGAGACATCGGGATGGGTCGACGCCTTCGTTGCCAACTGCGCGAATAGCTGGGGATCGATGCCGATCGGAAATACCGCAGCGCGCGTTCGGCCGTAGCGCGAAATGATGACGCCGTCATGCACGACGAGGCCGAGGTCGGACTGCGCGTAAGCCAGGAAATTCTCGCAGTCTTCCTCGGTCTGGAAGCCGATCAAATCATAGGCCAGCATCGCCTCGACCAACTCGCGATGGTGCGGCACGCCGCCGATCACCGAACGGGCCGGCCATGGCGTATGGAGGAAGAAACCGATCGGCTCGGTGACGCGGAGATCGCGCAGTTCGGCGCCGAGCGCGAGGAAATGGTAGTCCTGAATCCAGAACGCGGAATCCGCTTTTCGGAATCGCAACAGCGCGCGCGCCATGAAGGCGTTCACTTCGCGATAGCTGAGATAGTCCTCATGCGACGCGCGGATCAGATCGGCGCGCGAATGCAGCGCCGGCCATAATGCGGAATTCGCAAAACCTTCGTAATAGCCGCCGTAATGCGCGGCCGGCAGGTCCAGCATCGCCAGTGCGCCGGCGCCAAGCGCTTCGATCTCGGCAAATGGTTCCTTCTGGTTCCCGTCGCGAACCCGTCCGCTGGAACCAACCCAGATAGCACCCGACTTCTCTACGATCGGCAACAACGCCGCCGCGAGTCCCCCCGTCATGGGTTCGTTGGGTTTTCCGCGCGAAACGCGGTTAGAAACGACGACGAGGTTCACAGGTCCCCTCCCGTTGGTACGCTCGCGTTAACAACCGTTCATCAATATGGTTCCTGATCACCCTTTCAACGAATTGAAACCAAATTCGGGCTGCAGCGTGCAGGAACTCACCGGAACTCACGAAAAATAAAATTTGCCGCGAACCTCGGCGCCAAGCGCGAGAATCTATGTTCGAAACTCGACGGGACGAAAAACATTATGGCAGAGATGCGTCCCTTTCGTCATCAAGCAGGTGTGTAAGGAATTCCCTGACGTCGCTGGGCGCATCGAAGTGTCCGGCCACGCCTTTGGCACGGCGGCCGACGGAGAAGGCGAGGCCATCCAGGTCGGGCATGATCGCAAAGACGCTCTCGTCGGTAACGTCGTCGCCGATGAAGAACGGACGGCGCCCCTTGAACGGCTCGCGCGTCATCAATTCGCGCACCCCGCTCGCCTTGGTGAAGCCGGAGTGCTTGATCTCGCAGACACATTTGCCGGGCAACACTTCGATCGGCGCATTGGGCAGATCGGCCCGGATCAGCGACACCGCGGCATAAATCGCCTTCTCGGCATGCGGCGCGAGGCGATAGTGCAGCGCCAGCGAGTAGCCCTTGTCCTCCAGCAATATTCCCGGGCTCAGCTTTGCGATCGCCGCCAGCCGGCGCTTCAACTCCTTGTCCATCGGCGGAGCGTGGGCGGCCACCGCCTCGCTGTCCGGTTCGATCCGCATTTCGGCGCCGTGGCCGCCGACGGCAGGGAATTGATCGGGCGCGAAAATCAGGTCGATATCGTTGAGCGAACGGCCGCTGACCAGCGCCAGCGCGCCGTTGGTCCTGACCAGCAGGCGGTTCAATGTCTTCGCCAGCCCCGGCGGCACCCACACTTCGCGCGGCGTCGGCATCAGATCGAGCAGCGTGCCGTCAATGTCGAGCAGAATGGCGGACTCGCTTAAGTGCGGCACCATCGAGCGTGGCACCGGAACTGTTTCCAGCGCGGCATCGTCTTCGCGGGCGATATCGTCTTCCAATGACATTTCGGCCAGATCCTGATTCATGTCGTCCATCTCATCCTACTCCACACATGCAAGCGGCCGTGCGACAGATTCGAGCGATTTGCGCTCGGCCGCAACGGCATACCGCCACGCGACAGCGGCGGCCACGATCATCAATGCCGACCCGAACAGGTAGCCGGCGAAAACGCTGTTGCGCGATCCGGTATCGACCAGCGCACCGAACAGCGCCGGTCCCGCTACGCCGCCGATGCCCGTTCCAATCGCGTAGAACAGCGCAATCGCGAGCGCGCGCACCTCCAGCGGAAACGTCTCGCTGACGGTCAGATAGGCCGCACTCGCCGCTGGCGAGGCAAAGAAGAAGATCACCATCCAGGCGATGGTCTGGGTCTGCGCGCTCAAGGCGCCAATCGAGAACAGGTAGCCCGATAGCGCTAGCAACAGGCCGGAAATGCCATAGGTCGCCGCAATCATCGCGCGGCGGCCGAGCGTATCGAAGAGACGGCCGAGCAACAACGGCCCGAGGAAATTGCCCGCCGCAAAGGGCAGGATGTACCAGCCGACGTCGTTTGACGGAATGCCGAAGAAATCGGTCAGCACCAGCGCGAAGGTGAAGAAGATGGCATTGTAGAAAAACGCCTGCGAGGCCATCAGCACCAGTCCAACCAGCGAACGCTGCCGATAGGTCGTGAACAGCGTTTGCGCCACCTCGCCAAGCGGCGTGTGGCTGCGCATCCGTAAGCGGATCTTCGGGAATATTTCGTCGGCCTCATGATCAGGATGTCTCTTCGACGACCTCTCGATGCCGTCGACAATCGCGTGCGCCTCCTCGGGACGGCCATGGATCATCAGCCAACGCGGGCTTTCCGGAATCCACATCCGCATCACGAAAATGACCAGGCCGAGCGCGGCGCCGATGAAGTAGGCCATCCGCCAGCCGAGATCCGGCGCGAGCACGTTGGGATCGAGCAGCACGATGGCGGCGACCGCGCCGATCGCAGCCCCGATCCAGAAACTGCCGTTGATCACGAGATCGGTCCAGCCGCGATAGCGCGCCGGCACCAGTTCCTGGATCGTCGAATTGATCGCGGTATATTCGCCGCCGATGCCGGCCCCGGTCAGGAAACGAAACAGCGCGTAACTCGCGACATTCCACGACAGCGCGGTGGCCGCGGTTGCGCTGAGATAGACCGCGAGCGTGATGAAGAACAGTTTCTTGCGCCCGATCCGGTCCGTCAGCCAACCGAAGCCGAGCGCGCCGAGCACGGCGCCGGCGAGATAGGCGCTGTTGGCAAGACCGACATCGAAATTGGAAAATTGCAGCGTCGGGCTTTCCTTCAGCGCGCCCGACAGGGCGCCCGCCAACGTGACTTCCAGCCCGTCCAGAATCCAGGTGATGCCGAGTGCGGCCACGACGCGGGTGTGAAAGCCGCCCCAGCGCAGGCAATCGAGCCGCGCCGGTATGCTGGTCTCGACGATGCGAGCATTATCCTGCTGCGTAATGGACGCGCTTTCAGCCACCGCCGCCCCTCGCCGTATCGCTTTCACATCCATCGGATTTGGCCAATGAAAAAACACCCCGGAACGCCCCAGCCCCAGGGTTTTCACGCTCAATTGCGGCAAACATGATGCCCGCCGCAAAGATAACGCCCTTCGGAGGGTGCGGTTCCGGAGACTTTCACATGGCGAAATTGCATAGCTGTTGCCGTGTGCTGTGCATGCGCGAGGGTTTCACGCCGGCCTACCCACGTCATTGCGAGCGAAGCGAAGCAATCCACCTTTCCTTATGCCGCGGCATGGATTGCTTCGCTGCGCTCGCAATGACGACGAGTGCCGAAACACCACAAGCTGTCATCCTCCGCGAAAGCGGGGGATCTACCGTGATGTTCGTCAAGAGGTCGATCATGGGCGAGAGTGCGGCATCGTGCTCGCCGGTCAAGGCGACCGCTGCGCGGCGGCGATGCCGGCCTTGACCGGCTGCGCTCGCTGCCGCGTTGGCTTGCCATGATCGAAGGCTCATGCCGCAGGCCTGGCTGCGTGTCTCCAATCTGATCGGTCACGGATCATGGCGTTGAGCGTCACCAGCATTTTGCGCATGACGGCGGTGAGCGCGACCTTGCCCAGGCGATGATTGTCATCGACCAGATGTCGGTAGAAGGCCTTCATGACCGGATTGTGCTGGATCGCGCTGCGGGCGCCGTTGAAGAGCACTTTGCGCACGCTGGAGCGGCCATGACCAATGGACGCATGCCCGTGCTGCTTGCCGCTGTCGCGCGTGTGCGGGGCAAGGCCGCAAAGGGCCGCGATTTTCTTGCCTGACAGATGTCCGAGTTCCGGCAGGTCCGCGATCAATGTTTCCGCGATGGCGGGGCCGACACCGCAGAAGGTTTGCAGCCGCCGGCTGGTCTCGGCATGCGCGGAGCTTGCGATGCGTTCGGCGATGGCCTTGTCGACCGTAGCGAGTGAACGCTCAAGGGCGGCAATGACCGCCCGCAGGCTCTTGCGCACAATGGCGCTGTCTGCCACGTCGCAGCGGCAGGTCTCGGCATGCAGCAGAGCCTGTAACTGCCGGCGCCGCGATGCGAGTTCACGTAAGACCTCATCGGCCTCTGGAACCGACTCGATGTCGCGGCGAGCGAGCTCCTCGGCGGCAAAGTCGGCCAACAATTTGGCGTCGATGCGGTCCGTCTTGGCCTTGATGCCACGCCGCCTGCGATAGGCGACGACTTCGTTCGGGTGCACCTGCTTGAAGGCGACCTTCGCGCGGCGGAGACACCGTCGCAGAAGCCGCTCATAGCCGCCCGTCGGCTCGAACGCGACCAGGCCGATCGAGCCGGCCCCGATCTGCATAAACCAAGCGTCAATCGCTCGCTCACTGTTCGCGATCCGCTTGACCCGACTGTCACCCGCGATCGCAATGTCGATCCACTCCTTGGCAACGTCCACCCCGATCACCATCTTGTCCATGTGGCTGTTCTCCGACAGAATATGCATCTGGTCGGCACGCCGGATTGCAATGCGGGCTCAGGCCCTCTCTACCGTGCGCGTGTCAGACCGTAACGCCGGCGGTCCTAAGATTCCCACGGTCTTGCAGGACCTGACCAGTACTCGAGGGGCCGCCGGCGCCCCATCCAACAGGATGGCGACGCCATCATGCAATCCAGTACGCCGCGGCTTATCGATTCGATCACTGCCGTCTCTGGGGGTCACCCGCCGGAGCCTGTCATCGGGCGCGCATTCGCGCGACCCGTTCGCGCGTGACGACGACCCAGTATGGGTTCGCGATCTCGGCGGCATCGCAACTGAAGGGAACCGAATAATCTGGCGGCCGTTTTCGGCAAAACAGCAATGGAGTCGAACATGGCGGAACGACGAAGAACCACACCACGGAAGACCGCAGCCCGGAAGAGCAGCCGCACGACAACGGCGAAGAAATCAACGCCGAAACGGTGGTCGCAACGCGTGACACAGGAAAGCGACGCGCTCGATCTGAAGCGCGGCGTCTTCAAGCAGACCAGCGCGAAGAAGATCGCGGCATCGCTCAAACGCTCCGCCGAGCACAGTACGCGTCGCAAGTCAGGCGCCTATCGCTCGGCACTCTCGATGCTGACCTTCTACATCAACCGCGCCGGCAAGACCTTGCCGAAAACGCAGCGCGCGCGGCTGGAGCGCGCGAAGGTGGAGCTGAAGCACCAGTTCGGCAGGGAGTAGTTTCGCGTCGTCCCTGCGAACGCAGGGGACCCATACGCCGCGGCCGGCGTAAGGGGCACGCGGAGAGACGGCTTTGCTTCAACGACTCCGAGCGGTGGTTATGGGCCCCTGCTTACGCAGGGGCGACGATGACGATAGAGAGTGGCGACGGCTACGCCGCCCTGATATTCGCCATGAAGCGGTCGAGCTCTTCGCGAAGGCGCGTGCTTTCGCCGGATAGCGTGCGGGCCGAATTCAGCACTTCCTCGGACGCCGATCCGGTTTCGGTCGCGCCGCGGTTGACGTGCATGACGTTGGCGGCGGCCTCCTGCGTGCCTTCCGCGACGTTCTGGACGCTGCGCGCAATTTCCTGCGTTGCCGCGCTCTGCTGCTCGACGGCGCTCGCGATCGTCGCGGCGATGTCGGAGATCCTGCCGATGGTGCCGCCGATCTCCTTGATCGCGGCGACCGATTCCTGCGTCGCGTCCTGCATGCCCGAGATGTGACTGGAAATCTCGTCGGTCGCCTTCGCGGTCTGGCTGGCGAGCGATTTGACTTCGGATGCAACCACGGCAAAGCCGCGGCCGGCATCGCCCGCGCGGGCGGCCTCGATGGTGGCGTTCAGCGCCAAAAGGTTGGTCTGCTCGGCAATCGCCGTGATCAGCTTGACCACGTCGCCGATCTCCTGCGCGGCACGCGACAGCTTGCCGATCCGCCCGTCGGTCTGTTCGGCCTGACGGACGGCGGCCTCTGCAATCTGGCTGGATTCCTTGACGCGCCGCCCGATCTCGTCGACGGAAGTCGACAGCTCCTCGGTCGCGGAAGCCACCGACTGCATGTTGGTGGAGGCTTCTTCCGAGGCGCCGGCGACCTGGCTCGCGAGGCTCTGGGTGGTTTCCGCCGTCCGCGTCAATTTGCCGGCAGCGGATTCGAGCTGCACGGCCGAGGACGACACGTTGGAGACGATGGCGCCGACCGCGGCTTCGAATTCGTCGGCGAAGCGAATGAGTTCGGCGCGGCGCGCGGCACTCGCCGCCTTGTTCTGCGCTTCCTGGGTGGCGGCGTCGCGCTCGGCGCGGGCGATCGCCTGCACCTTGAACTCCTCGACCGCGCTTGCCATCTCGCCAAGTTCGTCCTTGCGGCCGAGGCCGGGCAGCACGACTTCGAAATTGCCGGCGGCGAGTTCGCGCATCGCGTTGCACATCGCAATCATCGGCCGGGAAATACCTTTGCCGAGGAAGAAGGCCCAGACACAGCCGAGCAGAAAGCCGCCGGCGGCAAGGATCAGGATCAGCCGCTCGGTCTCGCCGATGGTCGCGTCCGACTCCGCTTCGAGCCTCTTCTGATCGGCCAGGAGGTCCGACTTCATGGCGCCCGAGCCCTTGTTGATAGCGGTGGCCGATTCCGTCATTTCCAACGTCAGCTCGTCGATCTCCTTGGAATTGTCGACCAGCTTGGCGAGCGACTTCTGGTACTCCTCCAGCATGCCGGAGATTTCCTTGATCCCCTCGCGGATCTTTTCGTTGTTCGACGAAATCGCCTTGAGCGCGTTCTCGACGAATTTCAGGCGCGCCATCGCACTGGCAGCGACCGTCTTGTCCGAATTGACCACGAACGTATTGGCAAGCGCAGTGACCGCCTGAAACTGCTCGGTCACCTTCTTCGTGCCGAGCGTGATCACCGGCATTTCGTCATCGTCGGCATTACTCGGGAGATCGTCCAGCTTGTAGCGCAGCGAGTTGCCGGTGCGGGTGAGCTGGTTCTGCGTGATGCGCGCACTCTCGTCCTTGACCTTGACGATGTCGGCGAAAATCTTGGTGAAGGCGCGGAACTCCCGCTCCAGTTTCGCGACCTGCTCGAGCCGCGTCGGATTGGTGGTCCCCTTCATCGAGGCAATGATTGCGTCCTTCAGGCCGGCTTCGGCGGCTAGCGCCGTCTTGCCGTCCTCTTCCTTTCCGGTCGCCACGAAATAGCGGGCGAGAGACCGGTACGAAATCAACTCGCGGTCGATGTCGCGCGACAGGTCGGCCTCCAGCACGCTGCGCCGGTAGGACTCCACGCCGGCCGAAACCCGCTCGAACCCGAGATAGGCAAACCCCATGCTGGCGGCCGAAATCGCCAGCACGACGGCAAAGCCGAGCATGATCTTGGCGCGGAACCGCAGGGTCGGGAGCTTGAAAGACGAGCCGCCACGCTTCAGAAATCGCACGTCACCCCCCGTTTTCGTTCTGAAAAACAGGCATCGGAGGCCCTAGCCCGATCCGGTGCGCAAAGTTAAGGCAGAATGGATAAGGGCGGGTAAATCTGGGTAAAACTTGCAAGGTGCCGCCGTCGCCTACCCTCCCCTGGAGGGGTCCGAGGCGAGCAAAGCTCGCTCGTGGGTCGACGCTCATGTAATGAGCGGCGGGGTGGGGTGACGGTCTCTCCTGCGAGCAGTACCCGAGTGGAGAGACACCCCACCCCGTCCCACATTTCGCTGCGCTCCATGCGAACCGACCCTCCCCGTCCAGGGGAGGGTAAAGAAATTCGCGTCGAGATTCTTCGGCACGAAGCACGCCGCGCCAATGTCATCACAATGACAGCGCCGACCAAAATCCTAGTTGCAAGTTCCTTCGCCGCTGTTTCTAATTGGAATAATTATAAAACATCGGGAGGTACCACGCGTGTCTACAGTCAAGCTGACGGTAAACGGCAAGGCCGTCTCGGCCGAGGTCGAAGACCGGACCCTTCTCGTCCATCTCCTTCGCGACCATTTGAACCTGACGGGCACGCATGTCGGCTGCGACACCAGCCAGTGCGGCGCCTGCGTCGTCCATATCGACGGCCGGGCGGTGAAATCCTGCACCGTGCTGGCCGGCCAGGCCGCGGGCTCGACCGTCACCACCATCGAGGGCATCGCCAAGGGCGGCGAACTACACCCGATGCAGGCGGCGTTCCGTGACAATCACGGCCTGCAGTGCGGTTACTGCACCCCGGGCATGATCATGTCGGCGATCGATATTGTGCACCGCCACAACGGCAATCTCGACGAGGCGACCGTCCGGCGCGAGTTGGAAGGCAATATCTGCCGCTGCACCGGCTACCACAACATCGTCAAGGCGGTGCTCGACGCGGCCGGACGCATGAAGGTCGCGCAGGCGGCAGAATAGCCGCCGCAGGCCAGCATTTTCCGAATTCAATACGCGTTTCGCTGGAAATCGCGGAAACAACAATTCCGGTCGGGAGGACACAATGGGCGTTGAAGGCATTGGCGCAAGCGTCGTGCGCAAGGAAGACCGCCGTTTCATCACAGGCAAGGGCCGTTACGTCGACGATATCAAGCTGGTGGGCATGACCCACGCACACTTCATCCGCAGCCCGCATGCACATGCGAAGATCAAGAGCATCGACACCTCGGCGGCGATGGAGATGCCGGGCGTGGTCGGCGTGCTGACCGGCCAGCAGGTCGTCGACGACAAGATCGGCAATCTGATTTGCGGCTGGGCGATTACCTCCAAGGACGGCACCGGCATGAAGATGGGTGCATGGCCGGCGATGGCGCCGGAGACCGTGCGCTTCGTCGGCCAGGCGGTCGCGGTGGTGATCGCCGAGACCAAGAACCAGGCCCGCGACGCGGCCGAGGCCGTGGTCGTCAACTATGAGGAATTGCCTGCCGTTCCTGACATTCGCGCCGCGATCGCGCCGGGCGCGCCGCAACTGCACCCGGAAGCGCCGGGCAACGTGATCTACGACTGGACCATTGGCGATGAAGCCGCGACCGATGCGGCCTTCAAATCGGCGGCGAATGTCGTCTCGCTCGACATCACCAACAACCGCCTGGTGCCGAACGCGATGGAGCCGCGCGCGGCGATCGCGGAATATAACGAGCCCGAAGAGCACTTTACGCTCTACACGACCTCGCAGAATCCGCATGTCGCCCGCCTCGTGCTGTCGGCGTTCTACAATATCGCGCAGGAGCACAAGCTGCGGGTGGTGGCGCCTGACGTCGGCGGCGGTTTCGGCTCAAAAATCTTCATCTACCCCGAGGAGATGGTGGCGCTGTGGGCCTCCAAGAAGGTCGGTCGTCCGGTGAAGTGGACCGGCGACCGCACCGAGGCCTTCCTGACCGACGCGCATGGCCGCGATCACCTCACCAAGGCGGAGATGGCGTTCGACAAGGACAACAAGGTCACCGGCTTGCGCGTCAAGACTTACGCCAATCTCGGCGGCTACATGTCGCTGTTCTCCTCCTCGGTGCCGACCTATCTCTATGCGACGCTGCTGTCGGGCCAGTACAACATTCCCAACATCTTCGCCGAGGTGATCAGCGTCTACACCAACACTGTTCCGGTCGACGCCTATCGCGGCGCGGGCCGGCCCGAGGCAAGTTTTGTGGTGGAACGGCTGATGGAGACGGCGGCGCGGCAGTTGAAGGTCGATCCGGCCGAGTTGCGGAAGAAGAATTTCATCACGCAGTTTCCGCATCAGACGCCTGTGATCATGGCCTATGACATCGGCGACTTCCACGCCTCGCTAGATGCGGCGATGAAGGCGATCGACTATGCAGGCTTCGCAGGCCGCAAGGCGAAAGCGAAGTCCGAGGGCAAGCTGCGCGGCATCGGCATCTCCTGTTACATCGAGGCCTGCGGCATTGCGCCGTCAAAGGCGGTCGGCAGCCTCGGCGCCGGCGTGGGCCTGTGGGAATCGGCGGAAGTGCGCGTCAATCCGGTGGGGACCATTGAGATCCTCACGGGATCGCACAGCCACGGCCAGGGCCACGAGACGACGTTCTGCCAGCTCATTGCCGAGCGGCTCGGCGTGCCCATCAGCCAGGTCCAGATCGTCCATGGCGATACCGACAAGGTGCAGTTCGGCATGGGTACCTACGGCTCGCGCTCGGCGGCCGTCGGTCTCACCGCGATCCTGAAGGCGATGGAAAAGGTCGAGGCGAAAGCGAAGAAGATCGCAGCGCACCAGCTCGAGGCCTCCGAGAACGACATCGTCATCGAGAACGGCGAGTTCAAGGTCGCCGGCACCGACAAGTCGCTGGCGCTGCCGATGGTCGCGCTCGCCGCCTACACCGCGCACAACCTGCCTGATGGCATGGAGCCGGGCCTGAAGGAGGGCGCGTTCTACGATCCGACCAACTTCACCTTCCCGGCCGGCGCCTATATCTGCGAAATGGAAGTCGATGCCGGCACCGGCAAGAGCACCTTCGTCAACTTCGTGGCGGCGGATGATTTCGGCCGGCTGATCAACCCGATGATCGTCGAAGGCCAGGTCCATGGCGGCCTCGCCCAGGGCATCGGCCAGGCGCTGCTGGAGGGCGTGGTGTACGACGCTTCCGGCCAGCTCGTGACCGCGTCGTTCATGGATTACACCATGCCGCGCGCGGATGACCTGCCGTCCTTCAAGCTGTCGCACACGACGACGCTATGTCCGGGCAATCCGCTCGGCGTCAAGGGCTGCGGCGAGGCGGGCGCGATCGGCGCTTCGGCTGCCGTCATCAACGCGATCACGGATGCGATCGGCAACAACAAACTCGAAATGCCGGCGACGCCCGATCGCGTCTGGCATGCGATCCACGGCAACGCGTAAGAGGGAGCACAGCCATGTACCAGACAACCTATCACCGCCCCTCTTCGGTCGACGAAGCGGCAAGCCTGTTCACCAAGGGTTCGGATGCGAAATATTTGGCGGGCGGCCACACGCTGATTCCGGTGATGAAGCAACGGCTAGCCTCGCCATCCGACGTGATTGATCTCTGCAAGATCAAGGAGCTGGTCGGCATCGAGCCAACCGGGGACGGAATCATGATCAAGGCGGCGACGACCCATTCCGACGTGGCCTCAAGCGAAACCGTGCAAAAGGCGATCCCGGCATTGGCTTACCTCGCCTCGCTGATCGGCGACCCGGCGGTGCGGCATCGCGGCACCATCGGCGGCTCGCTCGCCAACAACGATCCCGCGGCCGACTATCCGGCGGCGGTGCTGGCGTGCGGGGCCACCGTGAAGACCAACAAGCGTTCGATATCGGCGGATGATTTCTTCAAGGGCCTGTTCTCGACGGCGCTGGAAGATGGCGAAATCATCACTGCGGTATCGTTCCCGGTTCAGGACAAAGCGGGCTACGCGAAGTTCAACCATCCGGCGTCGCGCTTCGCGCTGACCGGCGTGTTCGTCGCAAGAACCCCGGCGGGTGACGTCCGCGCCGCAGCCACCGGCGCATCGCAAAACGGCGTGATGCGGGTGCCCGCGATCGAGGCGGCGCTGAAGGCCAACTGGTCCGCCGCCGCGCTCGATAGCATCAACATTTCCGCCGACGGCCTGATGAACGACATCCACGGCACCTCGGACTATCGCGCCAACCTGGTTAAGGTGATGGCGCAGCGCGCGGTGACCGCGGCGGGCTGATCAGCACCTGGACGCGACGTTGATATTGAGCGGCGCGCAGCGATGCGCGCCGCTTTCGTATTTTGGCTCGATTTTCGGCAAAAGAAGCTTGCCAGGGCCTCGCTTCGGCGGGACAATTTAGCTAATCAACTAATTAAGACGTTCCCTTCGACGTTCCTTTGGGAGAGAAAACAACGTGCTCGATCAACCAGCCACCCAATCCGCCACCCGCACCTCCGGCCCGCTCGCAGGCTTCCGCATCGTCGAATTCGCCGGCATCGGCCCGGGCCCGTTCGCCTGCATGATGCTGGCCGACATGGGCGCGGAAGTCGTGACGCTCGACCGCATCGGCGCGAAGAAGAATTTGAAGTCGGTGGCGGGGCGCGGCCGGAAAGTGGTCGAGCTCGACCTCAAGGACAAGGCCACGGTCGCGCAGGTGCTCGATCTGCTTAGCCATGCCGACGCGCTGATCGAAGGCTTTCGCCCCGGCGTGATGGAGCGGCTGGGCCTCGGACCCGATGTGGTGATGGCGCGCAATCCGCGGCTGGTGTTCGGCCGGATGACCGGCTGGGGCCAGGAAGGCCCGCTGGCGCACGCGGCCGGCCACGACATCAACTACATCTCGGTCACCGGCGCGCTTGCGGCGATCGGCACCAAGGAGAAGCCGGTGCCGCCGCTCAATCTGGTCGGCGATTTCGGCGGCGGCGCGCTCTATCTCGTGGTCGGCGTGCTGGCGGCGCTATTGGAAGCGTCGAAGTCCGGCAAGGGCCAGGTGGTGGATGCGGCGATGTGCGACGGCGCGGCGTCGCTGATGTCGATGTTCTTCGACATGACCGCGATCGGCCGCTGGGTGGAAGGGCGCGAGCAGAATTTTCTCGACGGCGGCGCGCATTTCTACGGCATCTATGAATGTTCCTGCGGCAACTTCATTTCGATCGGCTCGATCGAACCGCAGTTCTACGCGCTGCTGCGCCAGCATGCCGGCCTCACCGACGCCGATTTCGACGCCCAGATGGACCGCAAGGCCTGGCCGGCACTGAAGGAAAAGCTGATCAAGGTCTTCAAGAGCAAGACGCGCGAGGACTGGTGCAAGATCATGGAAGGCACCGACATCTGCTTCGCGCCGATCCTGACCATGACGGAAGCGCCGAAGCATCCGCACATGGCGGCGCGTCAGGTGTTCGTCGAGCGCCACGGCGTGACGCAGCCCGCGCCTGCCCCGCGCTTCTCGCGCACGCCGTCGGCGATCAGGGATGCGGAGATGGTGGAGCTGGCGGAATTGGCGAGCGCGTGGAAGGTGGGGAGGTAACTCTCTCGTCGTCCTCGCCTAGTGCGCAATTGCGCACGGGGCGCGGGGACCCATAACCACAGGATTTGATTGTTGGACGAAAGCCGTCGAACGGCGGCTCTCAATACAAGCGACACGGCGTATGGGTCCCGGCTCAAGGCCGGGACGACAACAGCTTACGCCGCATTCCCCACCTTCAACACGCCTCGCCGGATCTGATCCTCCTCGATCGATTCGAACAGCGCCTTGAAATTGCCCTCACCAAAGCCGTCATCGCCCTTGCGCTGGATGAATTCGAAGAAGATCGGCCCGATCGCGTTCGCGGAAAAGATCTGCAAGAGCACCTTGGTGTGGCCACCATCGACCACGCCCTCGCCATCAATGAGAATGCCGTCGCGTTGCAGGCGGGCGACATCCTCACCGTGCTGCGGCAGGCGCGCGTCGATCTTCTCGAAATAGGTGTCCGGCGGCGACGGCATGAACGGTAATCCGGCTTCGCGCAGCGTCTCGACGGTGCGGTAGATGTCCCGCGCGCCGCAGGCGATGTGCTGGATGCCCTCGCCGCGATAGATGTTGAGATATTCCTCGATCTGTCCGGAGTCACCGGCATCCTCGTTGATCGGGATCCGGATCTTGCCGTCCGGGCTGGTCAGCGCACGCGAGAACAGGCCGGACGCGCGGCCCTCGATGTCGAAGAAGCGAATCTGGCGGAAGTTGAACAGCTTTTCGTAGAAGCCGGTCCAGACGTCCATGCGGCCGCGATGGACGTTGTGGGTGAGGTGATCGATGTAATAGAGCCCGGCGCCGGCGGGCCGAGGATCGCGGGTATCAAGCCATTCGAACTCGAGATCATAGGCCGATCCCTTGGCGCCGTAACGGTCGGTGAAATAGAGTAGGCTGCCGCCGATGCCCTTGATGGCGGGAACGTCGAGCGTCTTTTGAGCGGACGAAACATCAGCCGGCTCCGCGCCGAGCGAGAGCGCACGCTCGTAGGCTTGCTTGGCGTCGACCACGCGGAACGCCATCGACGGCGCGCAAGGCCCATGCGCGGCAACCAAGCCATGGCCATGGGTGCCCGGCTCCTCGTTGACGAGATAATTGATGTCGCCCTGGCGATAGACCGTGATCTTCTTGGTCTTGTGGCGGGCGACAGGCGCATAGCCCATCAGCTTGAACAGCGCGTGCAGTTCTTCCGGGTTCGGATGCGCATACTCGACGAACTCGAAGCCGTCGGTGCCCATTGGATTGTCAGCGCTGATGGTGGCGGCCGGGGCATCGTGCGGAAACGGACCCATGGCTAAACTCCCGTAAATTGATCTAGATCAGTATCGGGCGAAGCGGGCGCAAAGTGCATGCAAACCGAAGAGCGTTAGGCTATCATCTCGCACAATTCGTGCACGAAACCGGCAATTGACGCATGATCCCCGTGGACGCCTTCGACCTCAAAATGCTGGCCGCGCTGCAGGATGACGGCCGGCTGACCAACCAGCAACTGGCCGACCTCGTCGGCCTGTCCGCCTCGCAATGCTCGCGGCGGCGGATGCGGCTCGAGGAGGAAAAGGTCATCGCCGGCTACCACGCCGACCTCGCCGGCGAGGCGCTCGGCTTCAACCTCATCGCCTTCATTCACATTACGCTGGCGACGCATTCGCCCGACAACGCCAAGAAATTCCGCGCACTGGTCAACCGCGTCGACGACATCCAGGAGGCCTATTCGCTCACGGGCGACGCCGATTATGTGCTGAAAGTGGTGCTGCGCGACCTCAAGGACCTCTCGGATCTCGTCAACAACGTGCTGATGCCGCACCAGAGTGTCGCGCATGTCCGCTCGTCGGTCGTGCTGGACCGGCTGAAGGAGAGCGTACGGCTGCCGTTGAAGTGAAGCGGTTCGATGAGGCACTGGGGCCGCATGGCCCAAATCGAGGGAATTTCGTCATTCGCGTTCCCGATCCCATTTGCGATGATCTGCAGGAATCACCCCACGAGACCACGCATGGCGCTGCAACTCCGACCGAACTGCGAATATTGCGACAAGGACCTGCCGCCGAATGCGATGGATGCGCGCATCTGCTCGTATGAATGTACGTTCTGCGCGGATTGCGTCGAGACCAAGCTGCATAATGTCTGCCCGAACTGCGGCGGCGGTTTTGAGCGGCGGTCGATCCGGCCCGCGACCGAGCGACGGCCGGGCGTGTGCGTCGTCAAGCACCCGCCGTCGGACAAGCGGGTGCATTTGAAGTACAGCCTTGAGGATATTGCCGCGCACTGTGCGCGGCTGCGGGATATACCGCCGCAGGAGCGCTGAAGTCTCCACGTCATTGCGAGCGGAGCGAAGCAATCCATCCCACCGCGCGTGAGGAGAGATGGATTGCTTCGTCGCTTCGCTCCTCGCAATGACGGGGAGGGAGTTACCCCGCCGCCAAGATCGTCCCCTCGACCTCGCCAAAACCGACGCGATAGCCGTCGCCCTGGCACCAGCCGCGCATCACGAGCGAGTCGCCATCCTCCAGGAACGAGCGCTTCACGCCCTCGGCCAGTTCGACCGGCTCGGTGCCGTTCCAGCTTATCTCCAACAGGCTGCCGCGCTGGTCCTTCTCCGGACCGGAGATGGTGCCGGAGCCTAAGAGATCGCCGACATTCATGGCGCAGCCGGATGAAGCATGGTGCACGAGCTGCTGCACCGACGACCAGTACATGTATTTGAAATTGGTGCGGCTGATGTTTTTCGGCGCGTTCATCGGCGCGGCGCGCAAGTCTACCTCTAGCGCCATGTCGTAATTGTTCGGCTGCGTCTGCTGCAGGTACGGCAGCGGCTTCGGATCCTGCGCAGGGCCATGAAGACGGAACGGCTCCAGTGCCTCGCGCGTCACCACCCACGGGCTGATCGAGGTCGCGAACACTTTTGCCTGGAACGGGCCGAGCGGGACGTATTCCCACTGCTGGATGTCGCGCGCGCTCCAGTCGTTGAGGATGACGAAACCGAAGATCATCTCTTCGGCCTGCTTCTCGGTGAGCATTTCGCCCATCACCGATGGCTGGCCGATCACCACGCCCATTTCCAACTCGAAATCGAGCCGCTTGCAGGGGCCGAAACTCGGCATGTCGGCCGTCGGCGGCTTCAATTGGCCGCGCGGCCGGCGCACCGGCGTGCCGCTGACGACAACCGTCGATGCGCGGCCGTTATAGCCGATCGGCATGTGCAGCCAGTTCGGCTGCAGCGCATTGTCCTTGCCGCGGAACATCACGCCGACATTGGTGGCGTGCTCCTTGGACGAATAGAAATCGGTGTAGCCGGAGACCGCGAACGGCAGGTGCAGCTTCACGTCCGCCATCGGCACCAGCGCGCGCTTGCGGAGTTTCTCATTGTCACGAAGTTCGGGATGATCATCCCGCAGAAGCTCGCTGATCCGCGCCCGCGCGCTCGACCAGACCTTTGGCCCCATCGCCATGAACGCATTGAGCTGCGGCGCGGCGAATACCGCCGGCTCAACGAGATCGAAGCGGCAGTCCTGCGCGAGCTGCCAGAGGTCGAGCACGTAATCGCCGATCGCTACACCGATGCGTGGGGCGAGCCCGTCCTTGGCGGAGAACACGCCGTAAGGGAGATTCTGGATCGGGAAATGGGAAGTGGGATCGACGGGGATGAAGGAGCGGAGTTTGGGATCGTTGGGGTGGGGCATGGTTTTCCCGAATATCACTAGGGCTGGTTCTTTCACCCTCCCCTGGAGGGGTCCGAGACGAGCGAAGCTCGCTCGTGGGTCGACGCTCATGAAATGAGCGGCGGGGTGGGGTGACGGTCTCTCCTCTCGAACAGTGCCCGTGTTGAGAGATCACCCCACCCCGTCTCGCATTTCGCTGCGCTCATGCGAGCCGACCCTCCCCCTCCAGGGGAGGGTAAGCGATCACGGCTTGTTCGGATCGAACCGCTTCTCGAGGCCCTTCCAGCAATCGGCGTAGTCGTCCTGCAAGGTCGCCGACGTCGCCGCGTGCTGGGTCACCCGCTGCGGAAAACGCGTTTCGAACATGAAGGCCATGGTGCCCGTCAGCTTTACCGGCTTTAGCTCGCCGTTGCTGGCATGGTCGAAGGCCTCGCGGTCGGGGCCGTGCGGCAGCATGCAGTTGTGCAAGCTGATGCCGCCCGGAACAAAACCCTGCGGCTTGGCGTCATACACGCCGTAGATCAGCCCCATAAACTCACTCATGATGTTCATGTGATACCAGGGCGGGCGGAAGGTGTTTTCGGCGACCGCCCAGCGCTCCGGGAAAATCACGAAATCGATGTTCGCGGTGCCGGCCGTTTCCGACGGCGAGGTCAGCACCGTGAAGATCGAGGGATCGGGATGGTCGAAGCTGATGGCGCCGACCGGCGAGAAGGTGCGCAGGTCGTATTTGTACGGCGCGTAATTGCCGTGCCAGGCCACCACGTCGATCGGCGAATGCGGCAGCGTCGTCTTGAACAGCGAGCCGCCCCATTTCACGTACAGTTCCGTCGGCGTGTCCTTGTCCTCATAGCTAGCGACCGGCGTGAGGAAGTCGCGCGAATTGGCGAGGCAGTTGGCGCCGATCGGCCCGCGTTCCGGCAGCGTGAAGGCGCCGCCGTAATTCTCGCAGAGATAGCCGCGCGCAGGTCCATTCGGAATCTCCACCCGGAATTTCACGCCGCGCGGAATCACCGCGATCTCGCCCGGCTCGATATCGATGCGGCCGAATTCGGTGACAAGGCGCAGGTTGCCCTGCTGCGCGACAAACATCATCTCGCCATCGGCATTGTAGAAATGCTGATCGACCATTGACTTGGTGATGAGATAGACATGCGCGGCCATGCCTCCTTGCGTATTGGCGTCGCCCGCCGTTGTCATGGTCTGCACGCCCTGCAGGAAAGTCTTGTCTTCCTTCGGGATCGGCGCCGGACCCCAGCGCAGTTGCGAGATCGGCAAGTCATACTCGTGGCACGGCGCGGTGCGCCACAGCCCGGCATCAACTTTCGCAAAGCGGCCCGAATGCTTCACCGACGGGCGGATGCGATAGAGCCAGGAGCGCTCATTGCTGCCGCGTGGCGCGGTGAACGGCGAGCCGGAAAGCTGTTCAGCGTAGAGCCCGTAGGCGCAGCGCTGCGGCGAATTGCGGCCCATCGGCAGCGCGCCGGGCAAGGCCTCGGTTTCAAAACTGTTGCCGAAACCGGACATATAGCCCGGCGTCAGTTGTGCGCTGCTGCGAACGATCTGATCAGGCGAGGTGTTGATCTTCATGGTCTATCCTCCTCCTTGCAGGGCGGCCCACATTTCCTGGTCGCGCTTGTCGGTCCAGATCACGGGATCGTCTATTCCCGAAGCCTCGTCGAACGCGCGCGAGACGTTGAACGGCAGGCAGTGCTCGTAAATGGCGAAGCTGGAAAATTTTGGATCCATCACCTCGCGCGTCGCGGCAAAGGTCTCTTTCAGCGTGCGGCCCTTGGCAACCGAGCTTTCCGCGGCGCCATAGAGCGTCGTGACGAAGTCGCGCGTCATCGCGATCGCGTCGCGCCCGGTCGACAGACCTTTCAGCGCGTCGCCGCGGCCCGGCGCGATCGCCTTCGGATTGAAGGCGCGGATTTCGTTCAGCGTCATCGGCCATTCGCGCAAATGCGCATCGCCGCAATAGCAGGCCGAGTGATATTCGATGAGGTCGCCGGAAAACATCACTTCGGCATCCGGCACCCAGGCTACGATATCGCCCGACGTATGCCCGGCACCGAGTTGCATCAACCGCACCTCGCGTTTTCCTAAGTAAATCGACATCTCGCCTTCAAAGGTCAGCGTCGGCCAGGTCAGCCCGGGAATGCTCTGTGCATCCTGGAACAGGCGGGGAAAGCGGCCGTATTCGGAATCCCAATCCTGCTGGCCGCGCTCCGCGATCAACCGATAGGTTTCGGCCGACGCCACGATGCCCTGCGCCTTGTAGGCGGAAGCGCCGAGCACGCGCACGGCGTGATAATGCGACAGCACGACATATTTGATCGGCTTATCGGTGACGGTGCGGACGCGCTCGATCACCTTGTTCGCCATCGCCGGCGTCGCCTGCGCGTCGAACACAAGGCAGCCATCGTCGCCAACGATGATCGCGGAGTTCGGATCGCCCTCGGCGGTGAAGGCGTAGAGATCAGTGCCGATTTCGGAGAAGGTGATCTTCTTCTCCGCGAGATCGGTGGTGGACGCGAAACCTTTAGCCATCAATTCGATTCCTGACTTCGTTTTAAGACGCGAGTTATTATTGCTGTTGCTGCTGCTGTTGCTGGTGGCCAGCATCGAGCATCCGCCGAGCGGCGAGCGCAATCGCCTCCTTCAGCACATCGAGATCGCCGATGTGATTGGCGAGGATGAGAACCAGTGCCGCATCGAGATCGGCGCTTTGCTCGTCGTTCAGTCCACGATGCGCCTCGACGATGGCGCGGAACGCGTCATCAGGCTTGGCAAAGTTCGAACTGGTCGATAGCGCCATGACGAAACCTCAGTTGTAGCCGGCGGCACGCGCGAGCGCGGCATCGAGTGCCCCCCGGGTCGGATGCCGAAAGCGCGCCGCGACGTAGCCATCGGGACGCAGCAGATAGGCCGTGCCTGGCTCGGCGTCGTAACGCGTGGCAGCAAGACCTGCAGAATCGGCCAGACCGCCTTTGCCGCCAATCCGGATTGTGGCTATTTCCTCAGGCGGCTCCGGCATAGCTCCATTGCTAAACTCCAGCAGCGTGAACCCCGTTCCCGCCCCGATGAAAGCATCGGTGAGATACATCGGTTCGCCGCTCCGGCCTGCAACCGGCGCGTCCGGCATCGAGGCGCCGGGACGCGGGCCGCCGCGCCAGGAATCGCTATCGGCGGTCGAAAGCGGCGTTTCGTAGATCGAGGGCGTCGAGAGACGGCCCGCATTGACCATCCGCTTGCCGAACTCGGTTTCCCGGGCGAGCGATAGCACCGCCTTGCGCAGCCGCGCCTCCTGGTGGGAGTTGGGCGCCATGAAATCGGTCGAGCGGGTGGATTCGCGGATGTTCTCGTCGGCCGCGGCGCTGCGCTCGATGTGGTAGCTCTCGAGCAGCGCCTCGGGCGAGATACCCCGCAGCACGCGATCGAGTTTCCACGCCAGATTCTCGGCGTCCTCGAGCCCGGAATTGGCGCCACGCGCGCCGAACGGCGAGACCTGATGGGCGGCATCGCCGGCAAAGATTACCCGGCCATGGATGAACTTGTTCATCCGCCGGCACTGGAATTTGTACAGCGATATCCATTCGAAATCGAACTTGTCGTGACCGAGCATCCGGGCGATGCGTGGCCGCACGTTCTCCGGCAGCTTTTCAATGGCCGGATCGGCGAAGCGATTAAGCTGCAGGTCGATCCGCCAAATGTCATCCGGCTGCTTATGCAATAGCGCGGAGCGCCCGGCGTGGAACGGCGGATCGAACCAGAACCAGCGCTCGGTTGGAAACGCCGCGGTCATCTTGACGTCGGCGATCAGGAACTGGTCTTCGAACACCTGGCCCGCAAACTCCGCTCCCACCATTTGCCGCAGCGAGGATCGGGCGCCATCGCAGGCGATCACGTATTGCGCCGCCAGCCGATAGGGGCCGTCCGGCGTCTGGATCGACAGCACCACATGGTCGTTGTGCGGCTCGAGCCCGGTCACCTTGTTGCGCCAGCGCAGGTCGATCTCGGGGAGTTCCTCGACACGATCGACCAGATAGGCTTCCGCGTAGAATTGCTGCAGGTTGATGAAGGCCGGCCGCTTGTGCCCCTCCTCGGGCAGCAAATTGAATTGATAGAGCTGGGAGTCGCCGTGAAAGATCTTGCCGACGCTCCACACCACGCCCTTGTCGACCATGCGCTGGCCGATGCCGAGCCGGTCCCAGAATTCGAGCGAGCGTTTCGAGAAGCAGATCGCCCGCGAGCCCTCGCCGATCCGGTCAGCGTCGTCGAGCAGCACGACCGCTTGCCCGCGCTGCGCCATACCGATCGCAAGCGACAGCCCCACTGGACCAGCGCCCACAATGACGATCGGGTGCTCGGCCACGTTCGCACCCGCCCGATCCTGGTCGGAGTGGCGACGATAGCCGAATTGGGTCTTAGTCAGCGCCATGCGGGTCAACCCGTGACTAGAGATCTTGTTTTGACGCGTTTTCTCGACGCGAACCGGTATCCACTTCGCTCGAAAACGCTGGCTAGCGGCCTGCAACCCTGCTAATTAGTCTCACATGCAACTATCTTAAACCCCCGGCCGGGTCCGGCGTCAACTCAAATCGAGGCGATTCTTGCCAAAAGCGATGTCAGGCGAAATGGCGGCTGGTCCGCGGGAAGAGAGCGCGCAGAAAAGGGCCGCACGACTGGACCTCTTCAAGTTCGTGCCGTTCCGGCTTAACCGACTGGCGGCCGAAGTTAGCTCCGCACTCTCGGCCGAGTATGCGGCGCGCTATGGGCTCGATATTCCGGAATGGCGCGTGCTGGCGACGCTCGGCTTCCGCCACGATGCCTGCAGCGCGCAATACATCGCCCACTGCACCCGCACCCACAAATCCACCATCAGCCGCGCAGTCACGTCGCTGATGAAGCGAGAGATCATCGAGCGCGTCGAGAACGAGGACGACCGCCGCGAATTCCGCCTGCGTCTGACGCACAAGGGCGAAGCGCTCTATGAGGAGTTGATCCCACGGCTGCTGCGCAGGGAACAGGAGATTCTCTCCTGCCTATCCACGCAGGAGCGCAAGGATTTCGCAAGGCTGCTCGGAAAGGTCGAGGCGAGCCTCGACCTGGTGCAGACCAGCGAAGAGGCGGACGCGAAAGAGGCTTACTGACCCGCTTGAGCGCTGTGCCGAGGCTCACTTCACGGCCGTCACCACGATCTCCACGATATGCGGCGGCTCGAGATCGACGCCGATGCAGGCGCGCATTGGCGGATTTTTCGTATCGACCCATTCATCCCAGGCACGGTTCATCTCGCCTTTGCGTTTGATATCGGTGATGTAGACGATAGCCGAGAGAATCTTGCTCTTGTCCGTGCCGCACAGCGCGAGGCTTTCGTCGATCCGGGCGAGCGCCTTTACGCTCTGCTCGTACATCGACGGGGTGACCGGGTCGGGCGCGACAGCCACCGTGAATACCAGATCGTCGTGAGCGACGGCACGGCTGCGGGTTGGTGTAAGCCCGGCAAAGCGTTGAATCATGATCGTCTCTCCGATTAGCGGCCGCCAATATGTTTCGCGATGACAGTGAAATAATTGTCCCCTGAGCCGGCATCGATCGCTTCCTGCAGAATCGTGCCGACCAGCTCCGCACCACGGATTTTCAATCCCGCATCAGCCGCGAGCTCCAGCGCATAGGAAAGATCCTTCAGCGCATATTCGGTCGAGAACGCGCGCTCCGGAAAATTGCCCGGCACGATCGCTTTCATGCCGTGATTGCGCAGCGCAAAACTGTCGGCCGAGCCCTTGGAAAGCGTATCGAGCAGCAGCTTTGGGTCGACACCATTATGCTTCGCGACAGCGACCGCTTCGGCCAGCGCGTTGACGGTTTCGAACAGCACCATGTTGTTGAGAATCTTCGTCACCTGCCCCGCACCAACGTCGCCGCAACGGGTGACGTCAGTGGCAAAGCAGCGGATCAGTGGCTCGATATCGGCATAAAGCGCGGGCACCGCGCCAACCATCACGCTCAGCGTGCCGTCCTGGGCCGCCTGGCGCGTGCGCGCGATCGGCGCGTCGGCCCAAGATGCACCCTTGGCCTGCAGCAGCTTGGCAAACTCCCGCGTTTGGCCGACTGACGACGTACCGAGATCGACGACGACCTTGCCGCTGCGGATGTTCGCCAGGATGCCGTCGCCCTCGAACACCGCGCGCACATGCTTGGCGCTGGGCAGGCAGAGGAACAGCAAGTCGCTTTGCCGGACGACGTGGGCGACGGAGCCTGCGGCCTCCGCGCCCTCGGCCTGCAGCCGCGCCAGCGGCTCGGCCGCAAGATCGAACGCGATCACGCGCTTACCGCTCTTCTTCACCAGATTGCGGCAGATCGGCTCGCCCATCACGCCGAGGCCGATGAAGCCGATCGTGTTGTACGCTGGCATCATGACCGTCCGCTATTTCGCGAAAGAACGCGACGGCGCCAGGTGCAGCGCGAACGCATCGACCTTGTCGCTGGCGCGCGGGTAGATCTCGCTCACGATCGGATCGTGGCCGGGAATGAAACGATCGGGATGGCCGGCCAGGCGCTCGACGATTTCCCAGCCCTGCGCCATGTCGCCGACATTGTAGACGATCGGAAACGGGCTGCGCTTGTGCAAATTGGCGTAGTAGTGCGAAGCGTCCGACGCCAGCACCACCGGCCCCCGCGCAGTTTCGACGCGCACGACCTGCAGGCCATCGGAATGGCCGCCGACGCGATGCACCGTCACGCCGGGGACGATCTCGCCGTCGCCGGAATGGAAGGTGACGCGCTCGCCATAGACGTGGCGCACCATGGTGGTGACGTGCTCGACCGAAAACGGATGCCGCAACATGCCGTTGCACATGCAGCGCCCGGTTGCGTAGCTCATCTCGCGGTCCTGCAGATGAAACCGCGCGTTCGGGAAGCGATCGAGATTGCCGGCGTGATCGTAATGCAGATGGGTGACGATCACGTCGCGAATCGTATCGGCGGCAACGCCGAAATCCGCCAGTGCGTCGACCGGATTGAGCGTGAGTTTGCGCGAACGCGCCTTCGCCTCCTCGGCGTTGAAGCCGGTGTCGACCAGGATGTCGCGGCCGCCCCCTCGGATCAGCCAGACGAAGTAATCCAGATCCTGCGCCGTGGTTTCGTGCGGATCGGGGATCAGAAAATTCAAATGAGGAGTGCGGGGCGACATCGTCGCATAGCGCAGGGCGTAGATCTCGTAGGCGTTTCCCATCGGTGTCGCTCTTCTTTTGTGCTGAACTTTTCTTTGCTGAACTTGGCCGGTCCCGGCAGCAAGCCATTGTCATCTGCGAAGGTCAAACGCGGTGCGCGAATGACGACCGCGTGGCATTGCAGAGCATTATGTGAGAAGAGTCACATTTCCATGGTGGCCGTCAACCGCGGGTGACCCAGGTATGACCGGCATATTCGGACGCAGCCGGGCATCACGAAAGGATGGTCGAGCAGATCGGGAACCGATCGCGCGGACCAGGTCCGCGCGCCGAGGTGTTGCCGCCCGTCAACATTGTTTATTCCCCTTCATCCACGCGGTGCGGTCGCGGTTAATTGCCGCAATTAGTGCCGAGATCGCAAGCGGTTGACGAGCTGTGCGCGCGGTTTGATAATGCAGAGTGCGTAGAGTAAGGTCGCCGCGGCGCAAGCTGGTATCGGCGCCATTTTGGCTGGATTGCCGTCAATATGAAAACCCGCCTTGTATTGCTCCTTTCCCTGATTTTTGCGGTCGCGTCGGTAGCCCCGTCGCTCGCAGCCGGCGAACGTTATGCGCTGGTGATCGGCAACGCGAAATATCCGGACGCCGAGGCGCCCCTGAAGGAACCGATCAATGATGCGCGCGACATCGCCGAAGAGCTCAAGCGCGACGGCTTCAATGTCGATATCGGCGAGAACCTGACCGGCGAGCAGATGCGCCGCGCATTCGAGCGGCTCTACGGCAAAATCAAGCCCGGCTCGGTCGCGCTGATCTTCTTTTCGGGCTTTGGCGTGCAGTCGAGCCGCCAGAGCTACATGATCCCCGTCGATGCGCAGATCTGGACCGAGGCCGACGTTCGCCGCGACGGTTTCAGCCTCGAAACCGTGCTGGGGGAGATCAACAGTCGCGGCGCGGGCGTCAAGATCGCGCTGATCGACGCCAGCAGGCGCAATCCGTTCGAGCGCCGGTTCCGCAGCTTTTCCGCTGGCCTTGCGCCGGTTATCGCCCCGAACGGCACGCTGGTGATGTATTCGGCCGCGCTCTCGTCCGTCGTTTCCGACAATGGCAGCGACCGCAGCCTGTTTGTGAAAGAGCTGCTGAAGGAAATCCGCACCCCCGATTTGATGGCGGAGGAAACGCTGAACCGCACCCGCGTCGGTGTCACCCGCGCCTCGCGCCAGGAGCAGGTGCCGTGGATCTCGTCGTCGCTTGCCGAGGATTTCTCCTTTATTCCCAGCGGCGGCCCGCGGCCGGCGAGCCCGCCGCCAGCTCCGGTGGCCGCAGCGCCAACCACTCCCGCGCCTGCACCCGCTCCTTCCCCTGCTCCCGCTGCCGCGCCCCAGGTGGCCGCGCCTGCTCCGCCACCGCCTCCTCCGGCGCCGCCGAAGCCGGCTGAAGCCGCGATTCCTCCGCCTCCGCCGCCCGCCAAGCCAACCGAGAGCCCCAGCCCGACGGCGGTTGCGCTGGCCGACGACCCGACCATCAAGAACCTGACCACCAGGCTCAACGACAATCCGGACGATGCCGCCGCGCTGTACCGGCGCGGACAGGTCTATGCGAGCAAGGGCGCCTACGAGCTCGCCATCAAGGACTTCAACAATTCGCTGCGGCTGAATCCGAAGGATGTGGAAGCTTACAACAACCGCTGCTGGGCCCGCACGGTGATCGGGGACCTGCAGGCGGCACTGAAGGATTGCAACGAGGCGTTGCGGCTGCGGCCGAATTTCGTCGACGCGCTCGACAGCCGCGGCCTCGTTAACCTGAAAAGCGGCCAGAACAAGAATGCAATTGCTGATTTCGACGCCGCCCTCAGGATCAACCCGAGATTGACGTCGTCGCTGTACGGCCGCGGTCTTGCCAAGAAGCGCAACGGCTCGATTTCGGAAGGCGATCTCGATATTAACAATGCGAAGGCGATGGACCCCAATATCGTCAAGGAATTCGCCGATTACGGGGTGCAGTGACGATTTTTTAGGTATGAAGGCTGGCGGCGCCTCGAACCCTGCGGCGGGCGCCCAGACTAAAGTAAAGCAGCCGGCCGCAAACCAAGGTGCGGCAGCTCATTTGGATGACCTTAGAACCGCGTGCCCGCAGGAGGGGACTGGCAATGGCAAATTTCTCAGCAACGAAGATCCTTACAGCAATCGTCTCGGTTGCGGCGCTGGGCGCCGCAATCGACTTAAGTGCGGGAACTGCCCTCGCGCAGGAGAGGAACGTCACCGAAGATCAGATCGTCCGCGCGCTGGCGCCGGAGAAGAAGCCGCTCACCCGCGGCCTTTCGGTCGGCCCGCACCAAACCGTCGATCCGACCGCGGCCGCTACCGAAACCAAATTCGTCCAGAAGATCCGTGGCCGCTCCACGCGGTCGCTCTCGACCGCCGAGCGCGAGGAAATCGCCACCATCGTCAAGGACAAGCCGAAGATCGATCTGGAGATCAATTTCGACTACAACTCGGCCGACATCAGCGCGAAGTCGCTGCCGTCGGTTCAGGCGCTCGGCCGCGCGCTCACCAACAATGATCTGAGGGGCTCGACCTTCGTGGTCGCGGGCCACACCGACGCGGCCGGCGGCGAAGCCTACAACCAGGATTTGTCCGAGCGCCGCGCCGACGCGATCAAGCGCTATCTCGTCGACAAATACGGCATCAACGGCACCGATCTCGTCACCGTCGGATACGGCAAGAGCAAGCTCAAGGACCCGAGCCAGCCGATGGCGGAAGTGAACCGTCGCGTTCAGGTCGTCAACATGGAAAACAAGGCCACGGCGTCGAACGCATCCAAGTAAGGGCGTGGCGCCGAGCATTGGTTTCCGGCTACAATAACGTCCCGCAGCACCCGTGCGGGACGTATTCGTTTTGGGCGAGATCGCAGGCCTTCGGCCAGCCAATGCGCCTTGTTTGATTTGACTTCCAGTCTGGATTGATCCGGCGATGAAATTCTCCGAATACTTCAAACCCGCGCTCGGGGTGGCCTTCGTTGCCGTTGTGGCCGTCGGCTATTACTGGTTCGAGCACCGTCCGCGCGCGGAAGAAAAGGAAACGCCGGGCCAGGCGTTGGTGATCGTGACCAAATCCACCAATGCCTGTTTCTCCGACATGGTGCGCGTCACCGGCTTTATCGTGCCGCGGCGCGAGGCCCAGATCGGCGTCGATCAGGAGGGCTCGAGGGTCACTGATCTGTTCATCAAGGAAGGCGATACGGTTACCGAAAATCAGGAGATGGCGCGCCTCACCCCGCCGCCGCAACAGCCGGGAGCCCCGGGAGGCCGGTCTGGACCGATATCTCTTCGCGCGCCGGCTGCCGGTCTCGTTACCGAAGTCAGGACTGCGGTCGGCGCGCCGGCTTCGCCGCAGGCCGGCCCGATGTTCCGTGTCTCCGTGAACAATGAAATCGAGCTCGAAGCCGAAGTGCCGAGCGTTCATCTGCTCAAGCTCAATCCGGGTGCGACGGTACGCATCAGCCGTGACGATGCGCCCGATGTCGTCGGCAAGGTCCGGCAGATCTCGCCGCAGATCGACCGCACCACCCAACTCGGCAAGGTCCGGATTTCGCTGAACAACAATCCCTCGCTCAAGGTCGGCATGTTTGCCCGCGCCAATATCGATGCCAAGCGCTCCTGCGGCGTAGCTGTCCCGCGCACCGCCATCGACCGCCTGACCCTGCAGGTCGTGAAGGGCAACACCATCGAGACGCGAAAGGTGCGGGTCGGCCTGACCTCCGAAACCTCAACTGAAATTCTTGAAGGCCTCGACGTCGGCGAAACCGTCGTGGCCGATGCTGGCACCTCGCTGCATGACGGCGACCAGGTCAAGACCATGTTCGCCGATGAACTCGAGCGCACGCGGGCACGCTAATGGCTTTGAACATCTCGGCTTGGTCGATCCGGAACCCGCTTCCTTCGATCGTCTTTTCAATCATTCTCCTGGTCTTGGGCTGGGTCAGCTTCACCAAGCTCGCGGTGACGCGGCTGCCGAGCGCCGACATCCCCGTGATCTCGGTCGCTGTCGCGCAATTCGGCGCTGCTCCCGCCGAACTGGAAGCGCAGGTCACCAAGACCATCGAGGACGGCGTATCCGGCGTCGAAGGCGTTCGGCACATTTCGTCCTCAATCACCGACGGCCTGTCGGTGACGACGATCCAGTTCGCGCTCGAGACCAACACCGATCGCGCGCTCAACGACGTCAAGGATGCCGTCACCCGTGTACGCGCCAACCTGCCGCAGAACGTCAACGAGCCGCTGATCCAGCGCGTCGACGTGATCGGCCTGCCGATCGTCACCTATGCCGCGATATCGCCGGGCAAGACGCCGGAGCAGCTTTCCTATTTCGTCGACGACGTCGTCAAGCGCGCGCTGCAGGGCGTCCGCGGCGTTGCGCAGGTCGAGCGCATCGGCGGTGTCGAGCGCGAAATTCTCGTTTCGCTCGATCCCGACCGGCTGCAGGCGGCGGGGCTCACCGCCGTCAATGTCAGCCAGATCCTTCGCGGCACCAATGTGGACCTCGCCGGCGGCCGCGCCGAAATCGGCAAGAACGACCAGGCGATCCGCACGCTGGCCGGCGCCAAGACGCTGAACGATCTCGCCGGCACGATGATCCCGCTGTTCGGCGGCGGCGAAGTCCGGCTCGACGACCTCGGCACCGTCACCGACACCATTGCCGATCGCCGGACCTTTGCCCGCTTCAACGGCGAACCGGTGGTGGCGCTCGGCATCAAGCGCTCCAAGGGCGCCAGCGACGTAGTGGTGGCGGAGGCCGTGCAGAAGCGCATCGATGCGCTGAAGGTCGCCTATCCCGACGTCGACCTGAAACTGATCGACACCTCGGTCAACTTCACCAAGGGCAATTACGATGCGGCGATCTCGACCTTGTTCGAGGGCGCGATCCTCGCGGTGATCGTCGTGCTGCTGTTCCTGCGCGATATCAGAGCCACCATCATCGCCGCGATCTCGCTGCCGCTGTCGATCTTCCCAGCGTTCTGGGCGATGGACCTGCTCGGCTTCTCGCTGAACCTCGTCTCCTTCCTCGCCATTACGCTGTCGACGGGCATTCTGGTCGACGACGCTATCGTCGAAATCGAGAACATCGTGCGCCACATGCGCATGGGCAAGTCGCCCTATCGCGCGGCGCTCGAGGCTGCCGACGAAATCGGTCTCGCGGTGATCGCGATTTCGCTGACGATTATTGCGATCTTTGCTCCCGCCAGCTTCATGTCCGGTATCGCCGGACAGTTCTTCAAGCAGTTCGGCATCACCGTGTCGGTGCAGGTGTTCTTCTCGCTGCTCGCCGCGCGCTTCGTCACGCCGGTGCTCGCCGCTTACTTCCTGAAGGATCACCCGCACGAAGACCCGCCGCCTGGGCGCATCCTGCAGACCTACTCCAAACTCGTGACCTGGTCGGTGAAGCACTACTTCATCACGGTGTTGATCGGCTTCGGCGTCTTCGCCGCTTCGATCTGGAGCATCACGCTGCTGCCGCAGGGCTTCCTGCCCGCGCAGGACACCGCGCGCTCGCTGCTGGCGATGGAGCTGCCGCCGGGCTCGCAGCTTGCATATACCGAGAAGGTGACGGAAGAAATCGTCGCCCGTCTGCGCAAGCGTCCCGAGGTGAAGAGCATCTTCGTCGATGGCGGCCGGGTGCCGCCGGGGACGCAGGAAGTCCGGCGCGCCGCGCTGATCATCAACTACACGCCGAAGGCCGATCGCAACATCACCCAGCGGCAGCTCGAACTCGAGATCGGCCAGGAGCTGGAAAACGTTCCCGATATCCGCTTCTGGTTCCTCGACGAAAACGGCCTGCGCGCGATTTCGCTGGTCGTGACCGGCACCGACAGCAACATTGTCAACAACGTCGCCAGCGAGCTGGCGACGCAGATGAAGCGGATCCCGATCATCGCCAACGTGATCTCGGAAACCGCGCTCGATCGCCCCGAGCTTCGCATCCGGCCGCGGGCCGAACTGGCGGCACGTCTTGGCGTTTCGACGGAGAGCCTGTCGCAGACGATTCGCGTCGCCACCATTGGCGACGTCGGTCCGGCATTGGCAAAATTCGACGCCGGCGACCGTCAGGTGCCGATCCGGGTCCAGCTCGAGGACAGTGCGCGCAGCGATCTGCAGATGCTGCAGCAATTGCGGGTGCCGCTCGGCCAGCGCGGCGAACGCGGCGGCGTGCCGCTGTCTGTCGTCGCCGACATCCAGCTCGATCAGGGCCCGACCAGCATCAACCGCTATGATCGGGAACGGCAGGCAACCGTCGCCGCCGACCTCGTCGGCACTGCGGCACTCGGCGACGCCACAAAGTTGATCTACGATCTTCCGGTCATGAAGAGCCTGCCGAAGGGCGTGAAGGTGAGCCCGTCGGGCGACGCCGAAAGCCTCAACGAATTGTCGGAGGGCTTTGCGACTGCGATCACCGCCGGCCTGATGATGGTCTATGCGGTGCTGGTGCTGTTGTTCGGCACTTTCCTGCAACCGATCACCATCCTGTTCTCGCTGCCGCTGTCGATCGGCGGCGCGATCGCAGCCTTGCTGCTGACCGGCAAGCAGCTCACCACGCCGGTATGGATCGGCATCCTGATGCTGATGGGCATCGTCACCAAGAACGCCATCATGCTGGTCGAATTCGCGACTACGGCGATCCGCGAGGGCAAGAAGCGCGAAGACGCCATGATCGACGCCGGCATGAAGCGCGCGCGCCCGATCGTGATGACGACGATTGCGATGGCGGCGGGCATGATGCCGTCAGCGCTGGCGTTCGGCGCCGGCGGTGAATTCCGCTCGCCGATGGCGCTCGCGGTGATCGGCGGCCTGATCTTCTCCACCATTCTGTCGCTGGTGTTCGTGCCCGCGATGTTCATGGTGATGGACGATTTCGGCGCCCTGTGCTGGCGCCTCGGCAAGAAGCTGATCGTCTCCAGCGCGGAGACGGAGCACGGTGATCACGGCAAGCCGCCGGCCAAGGGCCCACCCGCGATGTCGCCTGCGGCGGAGTGAGAAGCAGTCTTGGCCGATCCGAGCGCTTCCCGCTACCTATTGTCCGCGCGGTCGGCTTCTGTCAGTCCCTTCCATCATACCACAGCAGGCAATGCCTGACGATGGATGGGAACCTACTCGTTCCTCGCCACCGCCGTCAGCTTGGTCATATTCTGCAGCAGGATTCTCCCTCGCTGCAGGTCCAGGATGCCGTCCTTGCGCCAGAGCTGCAGTTGCCGATTGACGCTTTCGCGAGCGGCGCCGACGAAGACGCCTAGCTGCTCCTGCGAGATGTGAACTTCGGAACCGAAATCGGAAGCGAGCGCAACGAGCCTCCGCGCCAGCCGGACCGGCAGCGGCTGCAGCACGGATTCTTCCATCCGTTCGCTCTGCCAGCGGATGCGCTGACACAACAGCGTGATGATCTTGATCGCGACCTTGGGCTCGCGCTCCAGGAAGGCGAGGAAATCCTCGCGCCGCAGCACGAACAGTTCCGACGGCTCGCCGGCGGTAGCGTCCGCGGTGCGGCTCTGGCCGTCGAGCACGGCGACTTCGCCGAAGAGATCGCCGGAGCCCATGAAATTCAACGTCAGGCGGCTGCCGTCGGAGGCGCCGGTTTCGATCCGAATCTGGCCGCGGCGGACGCCGTACAGGGCGTCGCCGGGATCACCCTTCTGGAACAACATTTCGCCGACGCCGAGCTGCTGGGTATGGCAAAGGCCGGAGATACGCTGCAATTCGTCGGCGCCCAAATCCGCAAACATCGGGTTCATTTTCAAAATGACCGCAAATTCGGCCTGTTTAGTCATTGTATCGCCTTCCAGATCGGCTCCACCGCCCCCGAACGCCGTTAGCAGGATTCCCCTGCCGGCAAGTGTGTCATAAGTCACATAACTTTGCAGTACCCCCGGTTATTTTTGGCTGCTTTGGGCGCTATCCCTTTCCGGGATAAGCTCGCCCGACCGGTTGCGACGGCGTGTCGAGCCACCGAAATAAGAGCCGTTTGTGCGGTCTGGAATGTCGATATGAGAGCACTGAAAATTGCCGGCGCCATCATTGCCGCCGTGATCGTCGTCATCGCGCTGCTGCTGGTGATCGGCATCCCCTCGGGCTACCTGAAGGCCGAGATCCAGGAGCGGATCGAGCGCGAGACCGGCTACAAGCTCGCCATCAATGGCGGTGCCAAGATCGGCCTGTGGCCACAGCTCAACATCCGGCTGAACGATGTCACGCTGCAAGATCCGAAGGATCGCGACATCAACCATCGTTTCACCGCCTCGAGCATCGAGGCGGACGTGACGCTGGCGAGCCTGTGGGCCGGCCGGCCGCAGATCACCGAGCTCGTGATCATTCGCCCGGTGGTGAATTTGCCCCTGAAGCGCGAGCGCGTGAGGGAGGCCAATCCTCCCTCGAAGCCCGCCGGCGGCAAGGCGGCGGATGCCTTTTCGATCGAGCATGTCAGCGTCACCGGCGGCACCATCGTGTTCTCCAATTTGCGCGACCGCGTCGAGAACAGGATCGAGACCGTCAACGCCGACATCACGATTGATGCCGACCGCAAGGTTACGCTGACCGGCAGCGCGCGCAGCGGCGGCCATCCGCTGAAAGTCGAAGCCAAGGCGGCGCTGCCCGCCGCGCCGCTCGAACGGCAGAATATTCCGGCCGAGATCAAGATCGACGCGCCGGGCCTGTTGCACGCGCAGCTCATGGCCAAGGCCGAAGCCCGGCTCAACGGCTCGGTCGTGATGATCAACGGCGTCACCGGCGCCCTCGGCGACGGCGCGTTCAACGGCTGGGCCTCGGTCGATCTGTCGAGCAAGCCGCTGGTCAAGCTCGACCTCGATTTCCAGAAGCTCACGGTCGCGATGTCGCGCAGCACCGATTCTTCCTCAGGCCAGCCCTGGAGCAACGCGACGATCGACGTCAATGGGCTCAACTACGTCGACCTGCAGGCGCGGATTTCCGCGGCCGAACTCAAGATCGGCGACGCGCGCTTCACCCCTGCCGCGATCGACGCCACGCTCGCAAGCGGCATCTTGAAGACGCAGGT
Organism: Bradyrhizobium sp. AZCC 1721; assembly: GCF_036924715.1. Taxonomy (NCBI): domain Bacteria; kingdom Pseudomonadati; phylum Pseudomonadota; class Alphaproteobacteria; order Hyphomicrobiales; family Nitrobacteraceae; genus Bradyrhizobium; species Bradyrhizobium sp. AZCC 1721. The sequence continues at coordinate 6,970,096 of NZ_JAZHSB010000001.1, forward strand.
TTCCAACCTTGGCGCCTATGACGGCAACGCCAATGGCGACCTGACCGTCGATGTCTCCACCGCCAATCCCATTTATGCGATGCGGGCCGATCTCACCGGCGTGCGCGCGCTGCCGCTGCTGGATGGTCTTGCTGATTTCGACAGGATCGACGGCAGGATGCAGGCGAAGATCAGCGTGCGCTCCTCCGGCACCAGCCAGCGCGCGATCATGTCGAACATGGCGGGCACCGCCTTCGTCGTGTTCCAGGACGGCGCCATCAAGGGGCTCAATGTCGCGCAGATGATCCGCTCGCTGACAGCAAGCACCTTGTCCGGCTGGCAGGCGAGCGATGAGAAGGCGACGGATCTTTCGCAATTGTCGGCATCGTTCAAGATCGACAAGGGGCAGGCGCAGACCACCGATCTCAACCTCGTCGGCCCGCTGGTGAAGATGACCGGCGTCGGCACCGTCGATCTCGGCACCAAGCAGATCGGCTTCCGTGTCGAGCCGAAACTGGTGATGACCACCGAAGGCCAGGGCCGCGTCAGCGATCCGGTCGGGCTCGGCATTCCCGTGATGCTCGAGGGCCCATGGGGGAGCCCACGGATCTATCCGGAGATGCAAGGCATCCTCGACAATCCGGAGGGTGCCTATGCCAAGCTGAGGGAGATGGGCAAGGGCCTGTTCGGACCGAACGGCGCCGGGCTTGGCGCTGCGATCGGCAACCTGCTCGGCGGCGGACAACAGGGTGCGGCCGGCGGACAGGGCACTGCGCCCGGCAGCGGCCAGACGGGCGGCAAGCCGAATGATCCGCTCGGCGGACAGCTTGGTGAGACCATCGGCAATCTCATTCAGGGCTTGGGTGGATTGGGCCAGAATCAGCCTCAAGGCGGCGCACGCCCGGGCGGTCAACGGAGCCTGACGCCGACCTCGCCCGCCGAGGCGCCGACGCAAGTCGCGCCGGCCGAACCGGCAACTCCCGCGCCGCCAAGCGATACAACCGCGCAGCAGGACAGCCAGCCGATGAACGAGGTGTTGCGGCAGTTGTTCAATCGGTGAGTTTGATACTCCCTCGCCCCGCTCTTCGCGGGGGGAGGTTAAGCGGGGCCTGCGCATGACGACGAATCTGCGGATTCCTGCCTAAAATCGGGGCTAACCATGCTGGCGGAGGGCCCCGCCGGCCCCCTCAATTCGTGCTAAACAGGCCTCATCCGGGGCTCCCCAATAGCGCCCCGTGGCAAGCGACGAACGGATGCGCATGCTTAAGGGCGTGGCGCATGAGGGTCCGGATGAGCGAGGGCAACGATAGAGCAAAGTTTCTGCGCGAGGGGCTGTTTGCCAAATACGTCGTCGCGCTGGTCGGGCTTGTCGTGTTCGTGCTGGCCATCAACGGCGCGATGGAAATCTGGATCACCTATCGCGGCATCAAGAGCTCGCTCCACGACGGCATGTCCGACAAGGCGGAGGCGACCGCGAAGCGGATCGCGCAGTCGATCTCCGAGCTGGAGCGGCAGATCTCCTGGGTGACGCGCGCTTCCACCAAGACGATCGAGGATCGCCGCGCCGACTACTCCCAATTGCTGCGGCAGGTGCCGCAGGTCAGCCAGCTCTCGCTGCTTGGCAGCAACGGCCGCGAGCAGCTCCGCCTGACGCGACAGACCGTCACGCTCGGCAGCAACGCCGATTTCTCCCGCGATGTCCGCTTCACCGAAACCGTCTCGCGCGGCACCAGCTTTGCGCCGGCCTATCTGCGCGACCAGCAGCCATTCATGTCGATCGCGCTGTCGCATGCCGACGGCAGCATCACGATTGCCGAAATCGATCTCGATTTCCTCTCCGAATTCCTGATCGACGCCCAGGTCGGCAAGGTGGCGTACGCCTATGTCACTGACGCCAAGGGCGAAGTGCTGGCCAGGTCCTCGAACGGCCCCGAGGTCGGCAAGAATCTGTCGGCACTGCCGCAGGTCGCCGCTGTCAGCAAACCCGGCGGCGTGGCGCCAGCGTCAGGCCTGGATGCCAATGGCGACGCCGTGCTGACGACGTCGAGCCTGGTGCCGAAACTCGGCTGGCGCGTGTTCTTCGAACAGCCGACGGCGCAGGCGCTGACGCCGATCCGCGATCAATTGGTGCGGATCGCGCTTCTGATCGCGCTTGGCCTCGTGGTCGCGATCATCGCCGGCACCATCATGGCGCGGCGCCTGCTGGTGCCGATCACGGCGCTGCAGGCCGGCGCGCGGCGGCTCGGCGCCGGCGATTTCGGCCACCGCATCGAGGTGAAGACATCAGACGAACTGGAGGAGCTCGCCAACCAGTTCAACGGCATGGCCGGGCAGCTCGCCGAAACCTATTCGAACCTCGAAGCCAAGGTGAACGAGCGGACGCGGGACCTGGCGCAATCGATCAACGAGCTCAAGGTGCTCGAGGAGGTCGGCCGCGCGGTCGCCTCCTCGCTCGATCTCGACGCCGTGCTGCCCACGGTTGCCGCGCGCGCGCTCGAGATCACCCACGCCGACGCCGTGCTGATCTATGGCTATGACGCCGGCAATCACCAGTTCAGCCTGACCGAAGCCATCGGCATCGACAAGGCTGCCGAAGGCCGCCATCGCGCCATCGACGCCGACCATTCGCCGCTCGGCGAGGCCGCGACCAGCGGCGAGCCGATCGCGATCCCGCAGCTCGGCGCGACGCCCGAACATCCCTTGCGCGATGTCGCGATGGAAGCCGGCTTCCACTCGGTGCTGGTGGTGCCCTTGGTCGACCAGACCGGCATTTTGGGATCGCTGGTGGTGCTGCGGCGGAACGAGGGCGAGTTCTCCGCCAACCTGATCGGCCTGATGAAGACGTTTGCGCACCAGGCGGTGCTGGCGATGCGCAATGCGCGCCTCTTCACCGAAGTGGACCACAAGAGCCGCGAGCTGCTCGCCGCCAACGACATCGTGCGCGAACAGGCGAGCAAGCTGCAGGAGCAGACCGACCAGCTCCGCGACTGGAATCGCTCGCTGGAGGAGCGGGTGGAGACGCAGCTCGGCGAGATCGAGCGCATCCGGCGGCTGGAGCGTTTCCTGGCGCCGCAGGTGGCGCAGCTTATCGCCTCCTCCGACGGCCATGAGGGCCTGCTCGACAGTCACCGCCGCGAGGTGACGGTGGCGTTCTGCGACTTGCGCGGCTTCACCGCGTTCACCGAGACCACCGAGCCGGAAGAGGCGATGAACGTGCTGCGCGAATATCACGCAGCGCTCGGCGAGCTGATCTTCAAGTATGAGGGTACGCTCGACCGCTATGCCGGCGACGGCGTGATGATCCTGTTCAACGCGCCGATCCAGTTCGATGACCACACCGCGCGCGCGGTGCGGATGGCGGTGGAGATGCGCGACACCATCGGCGGCCTGACCGAGAAGTGGCGCAACCGCGGCCACAATCTCGGCTTCGGCATCGGCATCGCCCTCGGCTACGCCACCCTCGGCCAGATCGGTTTCGAGCAGCGCCTGGAATACGCCGCGATCGGCAGTGTCACCAATCTTGCCTCGCGTCTCTGCGACGAGGCCAAGGCCAACCAGATCGTGGTGAGCCGCCGCGTCTATGGCATGGTCGAGCCTTGGGTCGAGGGACGGCCGATCGACGATTTGAATTTGAAGGGATTCAACCATCCGATTTTAGCGGCCGAGATCACCGCCTGGCGCGAGTCGGTCGACAACGTGGTCGATGCCGCTGCGGCGCGACGGAAGAAGATGCAGTAGCCGCCGTCCCCTCCTGTCGCCCTGCGAACGTTTCCGTCGTCCCTGCGAACGCAGACCCATAACCACCGCTCCCAGTTATTGAAGCAAAGCCGTTTCCCCGTGTGCCCCTTACACCGGCCGCGGCGTATGGGTCCCTGCCTTCGCAGGGACGACAGTGAATGTGCCGCGCGTTCGCTTCGAAATTTCAAACCGCGGAAATCCTCCCGCAGCGCCGTTGCGCCCGAGGATTTGCTTCATCAATCGCCCCATGAAAATCAGAGGGCGCTGGGAACGACCGGGTGCTTGCAACCGTTGCGGCCGCCTGACAACAAGCCACGTGGACGCGCCCGCCTGTCAGTGCCAACCGGGCTGCTGCATTCGCGCGCGGGTCTGCGCCAATTCTTCGAGGCTGCTGTCGATCTGCGTGCGGTACATGCCGAGATCCTCGAGATGGCGATCGTCGAGCTTGCGCAGGGCCTCGCGCATGGCGTGCCGTTCGTGGCGCGCAATGACCGCTGCGAGGAAGCTGTTGACGAGACGGCGCAGGCGCGCGAGCCAAATCGCAGTTCGCCAGGCAAATGGCCTGATGGCGGAGGTCGGAATGGTGGTCAGCATAGTCATGGCTATTTTCTTTCAAACGGTAGCCGGAACCCGGTGAGCTTGCCGGGCACCCTTTCTATCGAAGGCCTGCTGCCAGCATGGTGTCAGCAGGCTTCGGTACGTACGCCCGAAGGCGCGAGGAGCACTGACCTCGCGGCAGCGAGGGCAGCGTCAAACATGCCCGTTGCGACCGGCCAAGACTTTCAGACCGCTCTGATTTACCGTCCAGACTCTCTTGAGATATCGCCGCGAAGCTATTGCAGATCTCAATTATCGCAGGCCCGCGCGCCGAAACCCTTCCAGGTAATGCGCCTTGTCAGCCTCGTGCTCGAACGGCAGTCCGCTGGCCAGCCAGGCGAGCGAGAAGTTGGGCTGGGCGCCGCGGAGGCCCTCGACGGCTGCTTTGGCGGCGTCAGTGTCGCCGGCCATGCCGAGGGAGGCCGTCAGCACGCGGTGGGCGCCGACGAAGTCGGCGCGCTGCCGCAGCGCTTCACGCGACAGGCGGATCGCCTCTGCGTAATTTTTGCCGACATACTGGCAATAGGCGGCGACGCCGCAATAGATCGCGGCAAAGGGATCGCGGGGTGAGAGTTTCAGCGCCTCGCGCGCCGCGCGATCACCGTCTTCCCAGCGCCCGCGATAGGACAGCGCAACACCATAGATGCCGCGCGCGGGCGAAAAATTCGGATTGAGCCGCAGCGCCAGCTCGAATTCGGCGATGCAATCATCGAAGCGCCGGTTGAACAGATAGACGCTGGCCAGCGCATAATGCGCCCACGCGTCCTCGCTGTCGGCCCGGATCGCTGCCAGCGCCGCGCGCTCCGCCGTTGGTACGGCCCTGGACATTTCCTGCCAACCCATATGGGCGCCGAACGTATGGCAGGCAGCCAGCAGGCTGAGCGCCTGGCCGTAAGAAGGATCGACGCTGATCGCCTTTTCCAAGAGCGCCTGCGCGACCAGATTGTCCTGCCGCGTCACGCGCCAATAATGCGATAGCGCCCGCATCACCAGATCCCAGGCATCCATGTTGTCAGGCGCCTTGCGCCGGGCCCGGAAATCCTCGGCAGCGTAGAGTTGCGGCTCGATCGCCGCGACGACTGCCTGCGTGATTTCGTCCTGCACGGCGAACACGTCGGCAAGATTGCGGTCGTAGCGCTCCGCCCAGAGGTGACTGCCGCTCGCCACGTCGACGAGCTGGGCCGTGATGCGCACATGGTCGCCGTCCTTGCGCACGCTGCCTTCGACGACATAGCCGACGCCGAGCTCCTCGCCGATCTGCTGGTGGTGGACGGATTTCCCCCGGTAGATGAACGAGGAATTCCGCGCGATCACATAGAACCAGCGCAGCTTCGACAGCGCGGTGATGATGTCCTCGCTGATGCCTTCCGAAAAATACTCCTGCTCCGGCTCGCCAGAGAGATTGGCAAACGGCAGCACTGCAATCGCGGTGCGATCGAGCGCCGGGAGGGGCGGGTGCAGCGGTTCGCCGGTGAGGTCGAGCGGCCGGGGCGCACCGGCACGCGCCTCGCGGCCGTTCGCGGCTTTCGGCTGCACGTCGCCGACGAAACGAAAACCCTTTCGCGCGAGCGTGCGGATCATGATTTGATCCTTGCCGCTGTCGCCGACCGCCCTGCGCGCCGCGTTGATCCGGCTCGTCAGCGTGGATTCGGAGATAATGCGGCCGTCCCACACCTTCTCGATCAGATCGTCCTTGGTGACGACGCGGTCGCGGTTTTCGATCAGATGAACCAACAGATCGAACACCTGCGGTTCGACCGCCACGCTCTGGCCGCCGCGGGTCAGCTCGCGAAGGTCGACATCCAGGACATGGTTGGAAAAGTGAAATTGCACGGCGTCATCCCGGTTAAATCGTCATAAGTCATTTCGGATCGGCACGTAAATTTCCGGTCACTTTGTCCCGCACTTCTTGTTTGACCATGATCTCCGGGCAAACCCTCCGCGCTTGTCCGAGGGAAAACCGGTATCCACTTTTCCGGATCATGCTCCCGGAAGAGGTCGAGCGAATTTCCCGGCGGGACGCTGTGAAAAATCTCACAGAAACAGGCACCTCACTGAAAAATCAGGGTCCCCTCAAGGCAAAATCAGCCCCGCATCACAGTCTTTAGGTCCGCCCAAGACCATGTTTGGTTCATCGCGGCCCTCTTCCGTGGCCGCGGCATCCCAAAAGGAGACATCGATGGCCGCCCAGAGCGCGATCGCAGCGACCCAAACCCAGGCCGATTCTGCCCAAGCCGATTCTGCCCAACCTGCCCCCGACCTTGCAGCCCTCAAGACGCGTCAACAGGCCGCATGGTCGTCAGGCAATTACGCCATTGTCGGCTCGACGCTGCAGATCGTCGGCGAAGAACTCTGCGAGGCGCTCGATCTCAAGGCCGGCTCAAAAGTGCTCGATGTCGCCGCCGGCAACGGCATGGCGAGCCTCGCTGCGGCCCGGCGGTGGTGCGACGTCACCTCGACCGACTACGTACCGGCGTTGCTGGAGCGCGGTCGGGCACGCGCCGCGGCGGAAGGCATGCCAATCGAATTCAGAGAAGCTGACGCGGAAAACCTGCCGTTCGATGATAACAGCTTTGACACGGTGCTCTCCACCTTCGGCGTCATGTTCACACCGAACCAGGACCGCGCGGCCGCCGAGCTGATGCGGGTCTGCAAGCCCAAGGGCCGGATCGGCCTGGCGAACTGGACGCCGGACGGTTTTATCGGACAGGTCTTCAGGACGCTCGGCAAATATCTGCCACCGCCCGCCGGGACCAAATCGCCGGCGCTGTGGGGAACGAGCGCGCGGCTGACCGAAATGTTCGACGCTGACGCGCGCTCGATCCGAGCGGAATCGCGCCTGTTCAGGTTTCGCTATCGCTCGCCGGCGCACTTCCTCGACGTGTTCAAGACGTATTACGGCCCGGTGCTGAAAGCGTTCGCAGCCCTCGATCCGGCGAAACAGGAAGAACTGCATAACGACCTGCATGCCCTGATCGTTCGCATGAACCGCTCCGGCGACGGCACGATGGTGGTGCCCAGCGAATATCTCGAGGTCGTCATCACCAAGCAGTGAAACGTCGCGCCAGCAATATCTTAGCGGAGCCATTGGCGTGGCTCCGCCGGTGGCGTCCCGCATAAAAATCAGCAGCATTTCAATGACCAATGTGATTCCAATCTCGCGCGCAGAGCGCGAAAAGGCTTGCGTCGTGGCGCTGCATTGCTCGCTGGGCTCGGGCCGTCAATGGAAGACGCTCGCCGATGAACTCGGGCGCGCGCATCGATTCTTCGCCCCTGACATCGCGGGCTATGGCACCAATAGCTGCTGCGCGGCGGATCTGCCGCTGACGCTCGCGGAGGAAGTTCGATGCCTGAGCGGCCAGCTCCACGATGCGGACGGCCCCATCCATCTCGTCGGCCATTCTTACGGCGGCGCGATTGCGTTCAAGATCGCGACCTGCTCCCCGTTCGCGCATCGCCTGCGCAGCCTGACGTTGATCGAGCCGGTGCTGCCGACACTGCTGTGCGAAAGCGAGGCGGACCGGCGGCTTCACGCGCGTTTCGCCCAGGTCGCGCGTGACGTTTCCGAGGACCTCTGGAATGGATCGGCGCTGGAAGCGATCGACATGTTCATCGAATTCTGGAACGGCTCCGGCCCGCAGGATCCGCTGCCGGCCAGCGCGCGCCTGCGCATGATCGAGCGCGCCGACAAGCTTGCATTCGATTTCACGGCGGCGTTCGCCGAAGCGAATGTCGCCACCGCGGCGGCCTCGCTTCGCGTGCCGACGCTATTGTTTTCGGGAGGGCTGTCGCCCTATCTCACCCAACGCATTGTGCAGCGGCTCGGCGCGATCATGGACTGCGCCGAGGTGCAACATTTGCCGGCTGCCGGCCATATGCTCCCGCTTACCCATGCCTCGTCAGTCAATCCCGCGATCGCGAAACACATCGCCCGCGCGGACGAACTGGCCGGCGTTCCGCTGGCGCTCGAAACGGCGCTGGCAGAGGCCGGCAGCCGGGCGGAGGGGTGACATTCTTGGCGCTTGGCTCTCCCGCCGGCCTTCTGGTATCGGTTAAGGCCGAAACCGGGAACGAAATGCAGATGACCATCTTCCGCACGCGCGGCCTTTCACTTACGCTGGCCCCCCTGATTGCCGCAGGCTTGATCTGCCTTTCGAGCTCCCTCCGCGCCGCCGAGGACACCGACCCCGCCGCCCCGAAGGGCGCCGCGGTCACCGTGCTCAAGGCGCAAAAATCCTGCTTCGCCAATATCGTCGAGGTGTCCGGCACCATCATTGCGCGCGAGGAGACGCAGGTGCGGCCCGAGCGGATGGGGCTGAAGGTGGCCGAGGTGATGGTGGATGCGGGCGACAGCGTCACCGCGGGGCAGGTGCTGGCGCGGCTAGCTTTGCCGGAAGGCGGGCAGATTTCGGTGCAGGCGCCGGTGGGCGGCGTGATCTCGGCCACGACGGCGTCGGTCGGCGCGATGGCGTCGGGCAAGGGCGAAGCGCTGTTCTCGATCATCGCGCGCGGCGAGTTCGACCTGGTCGGCATGGTGCCAACGCGCGATATCGCCAAACTGCAGATCAACCAGACCGCGCGGATCAAGGTGATCGGCGCCGGCGAGGTCGATGGAAAGGTGCGGCGGCTGTCGACCACGGTGGAGCCGAACAGCCAGCTGGCGCAGGTGTTCGTCGGCGTCACCACCAACCGGCGGCTGCTCATCAATTCGAGTGGCCGCGCGCAGATCAGGACCGGACAGAGCTGCGGCGTCGCGGTGCCGCTGACCGCGATCCTCTACGGCACCGCCGGCACCGTGGTGCAGGTGGTGCGGCGCGCCCGCGTCGAAACGCGGCGGGTGGAGACCGGGCTGATGTCGGCCGGCCAGGTCGAGATCACCTCGGGCCTGCAGGAAGGCGACATCGTGGTGGCGCGCGCCGGCGCGCTCTTGCGCGAGGGCGATCCGGTGCGCGCGGTGACGGCGAGCGCCGACGCGAAGTAGCTGGGCGGCAGCAACTCTCACCGTCGCCCCTGCGAACGCAGGGGCCCATAACCACCGGCTTTCGTTGTGTGATAAGGTGTCTGCTACCGCGCTTCCTCGGTAGATCACGCGGTATAGGTCCCTGCGTTCGCAGGGACGACGAGAGCCGCGCATGTACTACGTCTACATCCTCGCGAGCCGGCGTCATGGGACGCTGTATATTGGGGTGACCAATTCGCTGGCGAAACGGATGGAGCAGCATCGCAACGGCGAGGGGTCATCGTTCGTCAAAACCTACGGCGTTTACCGGCTGGTTTATGTCGAGGCGTTCGAGCGAGCGGATGAAGCGATTGCGCGGGAAAAGCAGCTCAAGCGCTGGAAGCGCGATTGGAAGATTGAGCTGATCGAGCGGGAAAATCTGGAGTGGCGGGATCTTAGTGATTTGATTGTTTAAGGCTCGCTATCACCACATTATCCGTCGCCCCTGCGAACGCAGGGGCCCATAACCACTGCACTTCGTCGTTGAAGCAAAGCCGTCTCGCCGTGTGCCATTTCCGCGGGCCGCGGCGTATGGGTCCGTGCGTTCGCAGGGACGACGGGAGATTGGCCGACACTCTATCCGTCGCCCCTGCGAACGCACTAGTGGATGCACACATGTTGCAGTGCGATTCAGGCTTCATATGCAATTTTAGAATCGAAGATGCGAGCTCATCGAAATTTTGGAATCAAGGCTGGCGTTTTCGCGCAAGATCGGAATCTCCAGCGCTTCGGTGGGGTGGAGAGCGCGCGCAGCAAAACTACGTCGCAACACTTGAGAAGTGCAAAAACCCTTGGCTTTTCATGAGTATTTGCGGCGCAACAAGTGTGCATGCCCTAGTGCGAACGCAGGGGCCCCATAACCACTGCACTTCGTCGTTGAAGCAAAGCCGTCTCGCCGTGTGCCATTTCCGCGGGCCGGGGCGTATGGGTCCCTGCGTTCGCAGGGACGACGATGTGGAGAGGTCTTGGCCTTACCCCCCGAGGCGGACGTCTTCCAGCAAGGACGATGACACCTGCGGCACCTGCTCGCCGTCGGAGGCGCGGGAGATGGAGATGCGGGTCTTGTTGAATGCGCTGGCGACGCCGGACTGCGAATTCAGATTGTTGAGCAGCTCGGTGACCAGCACGCTGTACTGGCCCTTGCCGTCGTCGGCCACCTTGCCCGGCGTGGCCGAGGTCAGGATCAGCGCGTTCTCCGGCGTGGAGATCGGGGCCAGCCCATGGGAATAGGAGCGGAAGCGGCGCTCGTAAGGATTGCGGCGGGAGGCGTCGACGACGACGAGCTTGGCGCTGGCGCCCTTCTCGGTCATCGCATCAAGCACCTGCTCGATCGAGACGCCGTCGCGGCGGACGTCGGCTTCCTTCCAGATCGCGGCGTCGACCGGGATCATAAAGCTCTCGCGTCCGACCTGGACGCCGTAGCCGCCGAAGAACAGCAGCGCGACGGTGTCCGGCTTGATCTTGTCTTTCAGGCGAGCGACGGCGCGAGCCATGTCGTCCTTGGTGGCGTCTTCGACCACGTCGACATCGAACCCCTTGGCGCGCAGTGCGGCGGTGAGGCCGCGGGCATCGTTGATCGGCTGGGACAAAGGCGCTGCGGCATCCGGATAATGGCCGTTGCCGATCACCAGGGCGACGCGGGCGGAGGTGCCGATCACGCCGGTCTGCTCGGTGCCGATTGCCTTGGCGGCGTCGAGCGAACGCTTGTTCAGCGCGGCATGGGCGCCGATCGCCAGCGACACCAGGCCGATAAAAGCAACGGCAATGGTGACGGTGCGGCGGGAAATGCAGAGCTGACCAAGGTTCATCGCGTTTCCATTCCCAAGTTTGTCCATAGCGCCAAGCAAGACCGCGCCAGTTAGTCGCGTGCGGACCGTTCAGGTTTGATGGGGTTGCCGGATGTGTGCCGTCTAATTGCGCTCAATTTGCGGCACCGCAACAACGGTCTTTTAGCCTGTCGGGCCCATCCGGACAACCTCATTCGACGCATGGAACCAATTGCAGCCGATTATGGGAGAGGGTTAACGCCAGGTAAGTGACCCATATCACATTGTGTTCCCCGCCGGATTTGGTTAGTTCTCAAGGGCTTGCAGGCCCATCCGGCCGGCGGTGGCTGCGTGGACTCCCCATCGAGCCCGTTCCAAAACCCCGGGACTACCGGGGTTTTACGGATCGTGCTCAACGTGGCCCTCCCTTCACCGTTCCGGCGGAAAGAAACTGCATGGGCTTTTCTACCATCGCCGGCGCCGCATTTCGGGCGCTGACCGCGCGGAAAGACGGCCCGTCGCTCTACGACGTCTGCGACCCCGTGCTGCTGAAATACCGCGGCGGCGACCCCCATCTGGGAAAATTCTATCGCACGGCGCTGGGCAACCCGGCGCTGCGGCCGCTGTTGCGGCGGACCGGGCACCCGGCCTTGCGCGACCAGAAGCGGCTCGGCGCCTTGCAGGAGGCGCTGCGAAGGGCGCGCGACGATGCCGAGCCGGACTGGGCCGCGGTGGGGCAGCCGATTGCCGAGCTGATGGCGGGTATTAATGTCCGCCACCCCGCCCCCGGGCCGGTGGCGGCGCGGGGGCGGGTGCCCGATGATGCCGAGATCGACCGGGTGATCCGCCACTGCGGCGCGCATCTGCTCGGCTCATTCGCCAAAAACGGCTTCATCCCGACCTATGCCGCCTTCAACCTGATCGGCGACGCCGACATGGGCGGGCGCGAGATGCTGATGGCGCTGACCGGGCTGAACTCGCGCGGCTACAAGAACTCGACGCTCCTGTTCAGCCTGGCGCGGATCTTCATCGCGCATTCGCCAGCGCGCGCGCTCATCAACCCGCCCTGGCGAGGGATTGCAGAGCCGATGTGGCAGCCGATGCAGATCCGCCACCGCTCGGCCTATTACGACGCCTTCTTCACCGAGGCGCTGCTCAGTTACGTCGAGACCGGGCTGGCGTCTTCGGACGAGGCCGCGGCCTCAAGGCGCGCGATTTCGGAGATGGTCGATTTTTGTCTCAAGACCTCAGCCGAGGAAGTGCCCGCGCATGACGGCACCACCGTGAACGTGATCACGGCCTTGGCGCCGCTGCCGCATCCGCGCTTTTCAAAATTCTTCTCGCAGATCAAGCAGGATTTGGGCTTCGGCATCTACGTGCCGGACTGCGACACCACGGCGTGCTCGTTCTCGGCCGCCACACAAGCCGGCTGCACCGATCCGATCCTCGACCAGCCGCTGCTCGACTTCTATCGCGGCTACCAGGTGCGCGAGGGCGCCAACGAGCCGCGCGTCACCGTGCCCTTGAACGACAATATCGATTACGAGGGCGGCGTCGTCACCTGGATCGATAATCTCGCGGGCGACCGGCCCTATGGCAACGATCTAGATCCGACGCTCAACCTCGATATTCTCGAGGTAAGTTTCCGCAACCTTTCGCGCTGGAAGATTTTGGAGACGCCGCAGCGGCTGCAGACGGTGCATCGCATCCTGGGCTTCCAGCGGCGGCTCGCCGAAAGCGGCGCGTTCAAGAACCCGCGCTCGCACATCTATTACCTGCCGGAACTCTACTCCGCCTATTTCGGCCGCTGCCATGCCGCGTTCATGGCATTGCCCGAGCCCGCGCGGCAGGCGATCGATCCGGACGGCACGTTTGCGTTGATCCGCGAGAAGGTGCTGGCCTATGTCGAGGGTGAACTGATCGCGCGCGAGATGAACCCGTTCGACGCCGCGCTGGCGCTGATGGCGCTGGCGCATCTCGGCGCCGACGTTTCGACATTCGCGCCGGCGCTGCACTGCATCGTCGCAAGTCTCGGCGAGGGCGGCAGGCACGGGCCGTACCGGGCGTACGAGTGGAACAAGATGAAGACGCCGACGCGGATTCTGGTCGGCGGCCCGGAAGTGACGTCGGCGTTCGTGCTGATGGGGCTGGCGTTGGCGCGGCGGGCGATGACGAAGGGCAATGCGTGACACGCGGTGCTTACCCTCCCCTGGAGGGGTCCGAGACGAGCGAAGCTCGCTCGTGGGTCGGCACGGATCGAGCGAAGCGAGATGGGTGACGGGGTGGGGTGATCTCTCCACTCGGGCACTGATCGAAACGAGAGACCGTCACCCCGCCCCGCCGCTTCGCGGCGACCCTCCCCCTCCAGGGGAGGGTGAATATCTCGCGGGAAGTTGAAAGCGGTGCGACACCCCTGCTCTGGCAAGACGGCTCCATTGTCCGCACAATATCATTTTGCCACCGGGATTGCCGATGAAACTACGGACGTTGCTTTCTGCGTTCCTGCTGCTGTCACTGCCCGTCACCTCACACGCGGCCGACATCACCGGCATTCCAAAAATCCGCGAGGGCGATCAGCTCCAGATCGGCAACCATCGCATTCGCCTCGGCGGCATCGACGCGCCGGCCGTCGATCAGCTCTGCCTCAACACGAGGGCTGAGCGCTGGACCTGCGGCGCCGCCGCGCGCGACGAGCTGATCAAGCGTTTCGGAGCCAGGAGCTGGACCTGTCACACACGGGCGGTGGCGGATCGCCGCGGCCGCACGGTGGCGCGCTGCGAGGCGGACGGCGAGGACATCCAGAAATGGCTGGTGTCGAACGGCTGGGCGCTGGCGCAGACGCGCCTCTCGCGCGACTACGAGGCAGACGAGAAGGCCGCGCGCGAGGCCAAGGCCGGCATGTGGCAGGGCGCGTTCATCGCGCCATGGGATTGGCGCATCCGCAACAAGAAAACCGCCGTTCTCGGCGCCGTCCAGCCGCCGGAGAATGCGCGGGCCGTCCTCTTGGCCTCGGCATCCGGACCGGTGGCGCCCTCGCCCGACTGCACCATCAAGGGCAACGTCAATCGCTCCGGCGAGTGCATCTATCACCAGCCGACAAGCCGCTGGTATGCGAAGATCGAAATGAAGATCTCAAAAGGCACGCGCTGGTTCTGCTCGGTCGAGGAGGCCGAAGCCGCCGGTTGTCGCGAGACGCGGCGGTAGCGGTGCTCTTCAACCGCGGCCCCGCTTGCGGGGAGAGGGAGCGGCATCTACGGTGTCCGATCAACGCATCGAAAAACGAATGCGGCAACGACGCGGCTTGCGGCGGGCAATGTTGCTCGCGCTCGTCATCCTCGGCGGTTACGGCCTGCTCGCCTATCTGGTGCTGCCGGGCTTCTGGACGCATTACGAGCATCAGCGCGGGCTGACCAGCATGCCGATGGTGACGCGCACCGCGCAGGGCATTCCCGGCGATCCCATGAATGTCGGGCTTATCGGAGACCAGCGCGACGTGGTCTGCGCCATGCACGCGGCGGGCTGGTATCCGGCCGACCGGATTACGCTGAAATCCTCGATCGAGATTATCGGCAGCGTACTGCTCGATCGCCCCTACAAGGAGGCACCTGTGAGCAACCTCTATTACCTCGGCCGCCGCGAGGATCTCGCCTATGAAAAGCCGATCGGGAGCAGCGCCGACCGCCGCAACCATGTGCGCTACTGGAAGGTGCTGGAGAGCGGCGAGGAAAAGCGACCGGTCTGGCTCGGAGCTGCGACGGAGGATCGCGGCGTCGGCGTCAGCCGATACACCGCCGCCGTCACGCACCACATCTCGCCCGATCTCGACGCCGAGCGCGCGCTGCTTGCGACTGACCTGGAAAATGCCGGCATGGTGGACGCGAAATACCAGGTCACCGGCATCGGCCCCACGATCGCAGGGCGGAACGGCGGCGGCGACGCCTATTACACCGACGGCGAAATCTGGGTGCTGCGGCTGGTCGAGGCCTGCCGAAAGCGCGAGGGGCCCGCGGTGACGATCCCGAGCCCGCGGGCGACCGAACTCAAGGATCAAATCTGGCGCGCGATCGCGAATGCCGTCGGCAAATAGCCCGCCAGGCGCGGAGCAATCAGAGCAATTTGATCTTTTTGCGACTCTGGATTGCTTCGCTGCGCTCGCAATGACCGCTGCGATCCAATATTGTGTTGCCACGTCTCCAACGCCTCCATTTCGCGTATCTGCCGATTAAGGAAAACCAACAAATGACCGTTCGTGCGGGCCGGGAATTTCTGGCCATCCCGGGACCTACCACCATGCCCGACGAAGTGCTGCAGGCGATGCATCGCCCGGCGCTCGACATCTATTCCGACCAGATGCTGGAATTGACCGACGGCCTGCTCGGCGATCTCTCAAAGCTGTTCGCCACCAAAGGCAAATCCTACATCTACATCGCCAACGGCCATGGCGCGTGGGAAGCGACGCTTTCCAACGTGCTGTCGCGTGGCGACAAGCTGCTGGTCCTGGAAAGCGGACGGTTTGCGATCGGCTGGGGCCAGGCGGCGGCGGCGATGGGCGCCGAGGTCGAGGTGCTCAGGGGCGACTGGCGCCGCGCGATCCGCGCGAGCGAGGTCCAGGCGCGGCTGCGGCAAGACAAGGACCGCACCATCAAGGCCATCGTCGCCGTGCAGGTCGACACCGCGTCCGGCGCCTATAACGACATCGAGGCGATCGGCAAGGCGATCAAATCGACCGGGCATCCCGCGCTGTTCATGGTCGACACCGTGGCTTCGCTCGGCTGCATGCCGTTCGAGATGGACGCGTGGGGTATCGACGTCGCGATGTCCGGCTCGCAGAAGGGCCTGATGACGCCCCCCGGCCTAGGCTTTGTCGCCGCCAACGACCGCGCCCGCGAGGTGCATAAAAAGGCCAACCTGCGCACGCCCTATTGGGACTGGACCGAGCGCGAGGGCAGCGAGCATTACCGCAAATATGCCGGCACTGCCCCGGTGCATCTATTGTTCGCGCTGCGCAAGGCGATCGACATGCTGCAGACGGAAGGGCTGGAGAACGCGTTTCAGCGCCATCGTTTGCTCGCCGAGGCGGTGCGCCGCGCGGTCGCGGTCTGGAGCGAGGGTCAGGTGATTGGCTTCAACATCGCGGAGGCCAATGAGCGCTCCAACACCGTGACGACCGTGACCATGAACGGCTACGATCCAGCCGCGCTGCAGCGCTACTGCAAGGAGAAATGCGGCGTGGTGCTCGGCACCGGCATCGGCGATTTGTCCGGCCAGGCTTTCCGCATCGCCCATATGGGCCATGTCAATGCGCCGATGATCCTGGGCACCCTCGGCGTCGTCGAGGTCGGCCTCAACGCGCTGAACATTCCACACGGCAAGGGCGGAACCGAGGCCGCAATCGAGTATCTCGGCGAAAACGTCGAGGCGTAGAAACTGTCGTCCCTGCGAACGCAGGGACCCATAACCACGACTGTTTGTTGTGAGATGAAGCCGTCTCGCGTAGTGCCATTTCCGCGGGCCGCGGCGTATGGGTCCCTGCGTTCGCAGGGACGACAAAAATTGCTGGTCGTCCTCCAAGCCAACTCTCTTTTCCAAGCCGCATTAGTGCGTATACTGGCATACCAAGCCGGGCGCTGATCCGTGCAAGAACAAGAGTGGGAGTGAGGCGATTGGCGTCCGTTGATTTGCGCGGCCTGACCAAGCGATTTGGCTCGCTTGCGGTGGTCGATAACGTCTCCCTGAAAATCGATCACGGACAACTGGTCTGCCTGCTGGGGCCGTCGGGCTGCGGCAAAACCACCACGCTGCGGCTGATCGCGGGGTTTCTGGAGCCTTCCGACGGCGAGATCCATGTCGGCGAGCGGCTGATGTCGTCACGCGCGCGCACGCTGCCGCCCGAACAGCGCAACATGTCGATGATTTTTCAGAGCTACGCGCTGTGGCCGCACATGACGGTGACCGAAAACATCGTCTACGGCCTGCGCCTGCGCAAGCTCGACCGCGACACCATCGCGAAAAAACTGGCGGCGATCCTGGCCACGACAAAACTCGAGGCGTTGGCGCAGCGCTATCCCGGCGAGCTCTCCGGCGGGCAGCAGCAGCGCGTGGCGCTGGCGCGCGCTCTGATCGTCGAACCGGAGACGCTGCTCCTCGACGAGCCGCTTTCGAACCTCGACGCGAATTTGCGCGAGGAGATGCGGTTCGAAATCCGCCGCCTGCACGACGAATATCGCTACACCACCGTCTACGTCACCCACGACCAGTCCGAGGCCATGACCACGGCCGACCTGATCGCGGTCATGAACGGCGGCCGGATCGACCAGCTCGGCACGCCCGAAGACATCTACGCACGGCCGGAGTCCGAATTCGTCGCCCGCTTCATCGGCGCCAGCAATGTCATCAAGGGCACCGCGCGCGATGCCAACCATGTTGCCTTCGCGGGCGCGACGCTGAAGGTGGTCGGCGCACCGCTCACCGCAGGTGAGGGCGCCGTGGTCGCGATCCGCCAGCACGATATCAGGCTTTCGACGCAGGCGCCGGCTTCACCAGAGAATGCGGTCAAGGCGGTCGTCACGCGGCAGGTCTATCTCGGCGCAGTGCGGGACTACATGGTCGAGGTGGCCGACGGCACCAGTTTGCGCGCCACCACGCCGACCGAAACCAGCGTGCAAAAGGGCAGCGAGGTCTGGCTGACGCTGCCGCCCGAGCGCTGCCGGGCATTGAGCCGATAGCCACGAAACGAGACGGGAGGACGCGATGAGGGGACGAAAGCTTTCAAGACGCGACATCCTGCAAGGCTCGGCGGCGCTGGCGGTTGGCACGGTATTCGCCTCCCCTGTTCGCGCCCAGGCGCCGGAGCCGGTCGCGATCACATCAGCGCTGGTGGATGCGGCGAAGAAGGAAGGCAAGCTGATCTTTTATTCGTCGATGGACCTGCCGGTCGGCGAAAAGCTCGGCAAGGCATTCGAGGCCGCCTTTCCGGGCGTAACCATCCAGATCGAGCGCTCCGGTTCGGAGCGGCTGTTTCAGCGTATCGACCAGGAATTTGCGAGCAACATTCGCGCCGCCGACATCGTCAACTCCTCCGACGCCTCGCACTTCATCAGTTGGAAGAAGAACGGCTGGCTGATGCCGTTCGTGCCGGAGGACGTCGCAAAACATTTTCCGGAAAGCTATCGCGATCCCGACGGCATGTTTGCGACCTCGCGGGTGTGGCTGTCGTCGATCGCCTACAACACCAATCTCGTCAAAGCGGAAGACGCGCCGAAGAGTTTTGCCGACCTGCTCGACGCCAAATGGGCGGGCAAGATGGTCAAGGCCCACCCGGCCTATAGCGGCACCATCATGACCGCGACGTTTCAGCTCGTTCGCGAACTCGGCTGGGAGTACATGGAAAGACTGGCGAAGCAGCGCGTGATGCAGGTGCAGTCGTCGACCGATCCGCCGAAGAAGCTGTCGCTCGGCGAGCGCGCCGTGATGGCCGACGGCAACGAATACGGCATCGTGCTGTTGAAGGAAGCCGGCCAGCCGGTCGAGCCGGTGTACCCGACCGAAGGCACGCCGACGATTTCGGGGCCGACCGGCATCTTCAGGAGCGCGGAGCATCCCAATGCCGCGAAGTTGTTTCAGGCATGGCTGCATACGCGCGAGACGCAACAATTCTTCATCGACTTCAGCGCGCAATATTCGGTTCACGCACAGGTGCAGTCGAAGCCGGGCCGGCGGAAGATTTCCGACATCAAGCTGATGAAGGAGGATGCCGAGGGCGTGGAGAAAATGACGGAAGAAATCAAGACGCGCTATGCGCGGCTGTTCAGGGTTTGAGGATGCAAGTGGCGACGCTCTCTGTCTTGCCTCGCCCCGCTTGCGGGGAGAGGCCGACGCGCATCGCCAGATGCGCGGCGGGTGAGGGGGCTCTCCGCGAGTCCGAATCCGCGGATAGAGCCCCTCACCCCAACCCTCTCCCCGCAAGCGCGGGGCGAGGGGGCTGCACCGCGCCTGTGGGAATAACATGACCACCATCGCCACCGACACCCCAAGATCCCGCCTCGACCTCACCCGCCCTATCCTGTGGCTGTTCGCAGCGTTCATGATCGTGCTGATCGTGCTGCCGCTGTCGTGGCTGGCGGTCTTTGCATTCACCGACAAGGCGCGGCATCCGACGCTGCAGAATTTCGTCACGCTGTTCACCGACCCCGCTTTCCTTGATCCATTGCTGACGACAGCGATCATCGCAACCACTTCCGCGGTGGCCTGCTGCCTTGTCGCCGCCCCGATCGGCTGGCTGGTGTCGCGCACCGACATGCCGGGGCGGCAGATCATCCGCGCGCTGGTGACGGCTTCCTTCGTGACACCGCCGTTTCTGGGCGCGGTTGCCTGGGAACTGCTGGCGGCGCCCAACAGCGGCATGCTGAACCAGCTCTATCGCTACCTCACCGGCGCCGAAGATCCCTTGTTCGACATCTATTCGCTGACCGGGCTGATCTTTGTGATCTCCTGCTACACCTTCCCATTTGTGTTCGTGCTGGTCGCCAATGCGCTCGACAACATGCCGGGCGAACTGGAAGATGCCTCCGCCATTCTCGGCGGCAAGGCTTGGACCACGGCGCGGCGCGTCACCATTCCGCTTGCGATGCCGGCGCTGGTCGCTGGCGCATTGATCGCGTTCCTGCAGGCGATGACGCTGTTCGGATCGCCGGCGATCCTGGCGCTGCCGGCCGGTTTCCACACCATGACGACGAAGATCTGGAGCCTGTTCCAGTATCCGCCAAAGCTCGAACTGGCGGCTGCCGCCGCCGTGCCGCTATTGCTGCTGACGATCCTGCTGCTGCAGGGCCAGAAAGTTTTGCTCGGCCGCCGCGGCTACTCCGTGCTCGGCGGCAAATATGGCCCGCCGCGGCCGATCGAAATGGGAGCATGGCGCTGGGCCGCGCTGGCATTCTGCCTCCTCGTGCTGCTCAATCCGGTGTTCCTGCCCTATTTCGCGCTGCTCAACGCAGCGTTCTCGCCGAACGCGACCACGCTGGTGACGCCGGCGACGGCGACGCTGCACAACATCGTCTTCGTGTTCACCGAATTGTCGTCGACCCAGCTCGCGCTGAAGAACACGGTGATCCTGGGTGCATCGACGGCGACCATCGGCACCACGCTCGCGCTCGTGGTCGCCTATGTCACGACCCGCCGCGTCATCGCAAGCCACCGGGTGCTCGGCTTTCTCGCCACCGCCCCGGTGGCCGTGCCCGGCATCGTGCTCGGCGTCGGATTGTTCTTGAGCTACACGCGGCCGCCCTTCGTGCTCTATGGCACGCTGTGGATCCTGCTGCTGGCGTTTCTCACCATCACCCTCCCTTCGGCCTATCAGCAATTGCAGGCGGCGTTCGCGACCATTCATCCCGAACTGGAGGACGCCAGCCGCATTCTCGGGGCGAGCCGGCTGCAATCGCTGCGCCAGATCACCGCGCCTTTGTTGCGCACCGGCGTGATCGCGACTTGGTGCTTCATCTTCATCGGCGTGATGCGGGAGTTATCCGCGGCGATCGTGCTGTTCACCTCGCAGACCAAGGTGCTGTCGGTTTTGATCTACGACCTCAACGAAAGCGGCGACCTCGCCGCGATCTCGGTGCTCGGCATCGCGATGCTGGTGATCACCTTTGCGGTGGTGCTCGCGGTGAACCGGATCCCGATGTTCGGCGGCGGCGCCGGGGCGAAGCTGCGGAATAGTTAGGATCGGCTCTGTCGGCTCGTCGTTCCTGCGAAAGCAGGGACCCATAACCACCGCTCAGCGGTGTGAGAGAAACCGTCTCCCGTTGTGCCACTTTCGCAGGCCGCGGCGTATGGGTCCCTGCGTTCGCAGGGACGACGGTTAGCACATCTGGTAATCCGCCACATTTGCCCCGATATAAGGCGCACCATTGAGCCATGTGAGGACCGCGTGACACAAGCCGCCGCCAAAAAGCCCGCCCTCTCGCCGCCGGTCGCCCCGCGCCGGCCGCATACTTTCACCACGCACGGCATCACCGTGCAGGACGACTATGCCTGGCTGAAGGAGCCGAAATGGCAGGAAGTGCTGCGCGACCCCTCGATCCTCGACCCGGACATCCGCAAATATCTGGAAGCCGAGAACGATTACACCGAGAGCCTGCTCGGCCACACCGCCGTCTTGCAGAAGAAGCTGGTCGCGGAAATGCGCGGACGGATCAAGGAAGACGATTCCAGCGTGCCGTCACCGGACGGCCCGTTCGCCTATTTGCGAAAATTCCGCGAAGGCGGGCAGCATGAAATGTTCGGCCGCACGCAGCGTGATGGCGGCGCGGTAAGAATCGTGCTCGACGGCGACGCCCTCGCCAAGGACCATGAGTATTTCAAGTTCGGCGGCGCGCGGCATTCGCCTGACCACACACTGCACGCGTGGAGCGCCGATACCAAGGGCTCGGAATATTTCTCGATCCGCGTGCGCGACTGGGAGACGGGGATCGACCGCGACGATCTTGTCGAAGAGACCGACGGCGGCATCGTCTGGAGCAAGGATTGCCAAAGCTTCTTCTATGTCAAACTCGACGACAACCATCGCCCGATGCAGGTCTGGCGCCATCGGCTCGGCACCAGGCAGGCGGACGACACGCTGGTTTATGAGGAGCAAGACTCCGGCTGGTTCACCCATCTGCACGAGAGCTCTTCCGGCCGTTTCTGCGTGATCGCCGGCGGCGATCATGAGACGTCGGAACAGCGGCTGATCGATCTCGCCAATCCCGAAGTGCCGCCGCGGCTGGTGGCGGAACGCGAAGAAGGCGTGCAGTATTCGATCGCCGACCGCGGCGATGAATTGTTCATTCTAACCAATGCGGATGACGCGATCGACTTCAAGGTCGTCACCGCGCCGCTCGCCTCGCCCGAACGCGCCAACTGGCGCGAATTGATTCCGCATCGCGCCGGCATCTATGTGCTCGATGTCGAACTCTATGCCGGCCACATGGTGCGGCTGGAGCGCGCCAACGCGCTGCCCGCGATCATTATCCGCGATCTCGGTAACGGCGAGGAACATGCCATCGCCTTTGACGAGGCGGCGTATTCGCTGGACACCATGGGCAGCTACGAATTCGAGACCACCAATCTGCGGTTTTCCTATTCGTCAATGACGACGCCGTCGGAAGTCTATGACTACGACATGGCGAAGCGAACGCGCGTCTTGCGCAAGCGGCAGGAGATTCCGTCCGGCCATGACCCGGCCGACTATGTCACCACGCGGATCATGGCGAGGTCGCATGACGGCGCGTCAGTGCCGGTCTCGATCCTGCACCGCAAGGACCTCGCGCGCGACGGTAGCGCGCCGCTGCTGCTCTATGGCTACGGCTCCTACGGCATGGCGATGCCAGCCTCGTTCTCAACCAACCGGCTGTCGCTGGTCGATCGCGGCTTTGTCTATGCGATCGCGCATATCCGCGGCGGCGCGGACAAAGGCTGGGGCTGGTATCTCGACGGCAAGCGCGAGAAGAAGACGAATTCATTCGACGATTTCGCTGCCGCCGGGCGCGCCTTGATCGAGGCAAAATACACCAGCGCCAAGCGCATCGTCGGCCATGGCGGCAGCGCCGGCGGCATGCTGATGGGAGCTAGCGCCAACCGCGCCGGCGAATTGTTCGCCGGCATCGTCGCCGAAGTGCCGTTCGTCGACGTACTCAACACCATGCTCGACGACACGCTGCCGCTGACGCCGCCGGAATGGCCGGAATGGGGCAACCCTATCGAGAGCGAAAAGGATTTTCGCACCATCTTGTCGTACTCGCCCTACGACAATATCGCGGCGAAGGAATATCCCGCTGTGCTCGCGATGGGCGGCCTGACCGATCCGCGCGTCACCTACTGGGAGCCGGCGAAATGGATCGCGCGGTTGCGCGCGACCATGACCGGTGGCGGGCCGGTGCTGCTGCGCACCAACATGGGCGCCGGCCACGGCGGCGCGTCGGGCCGCTTCAACCGGCTCGATGAAGTGGCGATTGCTTATGCGTTTGCGCTATGGGCGGTGGGGCTGGCGGAGAAGGGTGAGGCGTGAGGCGCTCGTGTCCCGGACGCGATGCGGCGTGCAACGTTGCATCGCAGAGCCGGGACCCACCAACGCATGGGCCCCGGCTCTGCAGCGCATCGCTTTGCGCTGCGCTGCGTCCGGGGCACGCAGTTAACGCCCGTTCTTCTTTCGCCACTCCGCGAAATCGGTCAGCGTCTGCGGATCGGTCGCCGGATAGAGCCCGAAAATGCCGCGGCCGTTCTGGACCTGCTCTGTCACGAAATCCTCAAACGCCGTCATCTCGACCGCCTCGTCGGCGATTTCGTCGGCCAGATGCGCGGGGATCACGATCACGCCGTCGGCATCGCCAAGAATAACGTCGCCGGGAAACACCGGCGCGTCGCCGCAACCGATCGGCACGTTGATCTCGATCGCCTGATGCAGCGTGAGATTGGTCGGCGCGCTTGGGCGGTGGTGATAGGCAGGGAAGCCGAGCTTAGCGATCTCGGCGGAGTCCCGAAAGCCGCCGTCGGTGATGACGCCGGCGCAGCCACGCTGCATCAGCCGCGTCACCAGGATGGCGCCGGCGGACGCGGCGCGGGCGTCCTTGCGGCTGTCCATCACCAGCACTGCGCCGGGCGGGCAATCCTCGATCGCCTTGCGCTGCGGGTGGCTGCGGTCGCGAAACACGTCGATCTTGTTGAGGTCCTCGCGCGCCGGCATGTAGCGCAAGGTAAAGGCCTCGCCGACCAACGCCGGTTGATCGGGACCCAAGGGGTGCACATCCTGGATCATCTGAATGCGGAAGCCGCGCTTGAACAACGCGGTGGCGACGGTGGCAGTGGAAACGGTCTTGAGTTTGTTGCGGGTAGCGTCGCTCAGTTTTGTCATTGTGTTCTCGCTTTCTTGGTCGTCATTCCGGAGCGCTCGCGTCAGCGAGCGAATCCGGAATCTCGAGATTCCCCGGTGCGCAATTGCGCACCTGAGGTCTGGTCCTTCGGACCATCCCGGAATGACGGGATCAATCACACCGCCCCGTGCGACTCCACATACAGCGCATAGACCGAGTGGCAGCTCGTCATGTAGAGGCGGTTGTTCTTCGGGCCGCCGAAGGTGAGATTGGCGCACCGCTCCGGCAGGCGGATGTGGGCTAGCGGCTTGCCGGCCGGGCTGAATACCATAACGCCGTCGAGATCCTCCGGCTTGCCCTTGAGCTGATACACCCGGCGGCCGCCAACCTCCGTCGGCTCGGGCTGCAGCGCGCCGTTGGAGCCCCAGCCGCACCATAGATTGCCGTCGCGGTCAACGCGGAAGCCGTCGAGTGCGCCTTGATCGGCGGCGTCGATCAGCTTGGTCTTGCCGCCCACCGTGCCGTCGGCGTTGACGTCAAAACTCCAGATGCTGCGGTTCGGCGTGCCCTTCCATTCCACGACATAAAGCTTCTTCTCATCCGGCGAGAAGGCGAGCCCGTTGGGATTGACGATGTCGGTAATGACGGCGGTGAGCTTGCCGTCCTTGGTCAGGCGATAGACGTTGGTAGTCGCCTGCTCGGGCTTTTCCTTTTTGCCTTCCCACTCGCCGTTGATGCCGAACAGGGGATCGGTGAACCAGATGGTGTCGTCGGATTTCACCACGATATCGTTCGGCGCGTTCAACCGCTTGCCCTCGAACTTGTCGGCCAGCACGGTGATCTTGCCGTCCTTCTCCGTGCGGGTGACGCGGCGAGTGACCGAATGCTCGCAGGTGACGAGGCGGCCCTGACGATCGCGCGCGTTGCCGTTGGCGTAGTTGGCATTGGCGCGGAAGACCGAGGTCTGGTTGGTTTTCTCGTCGAACTTCATGATGCGGTTGTTGGGAATGTCGGAGAACAAGAGATAGCCTCCTTCCGGAAAATACGCCGGCCCTTCGGCCCAGCGCATGCCGGTCGCAACCTGTTCGATGGTCGAGGAATAGATCCGATACTTTGCAAAACTCGGATCGAGGATCTGCACCGCCGGATCGGGATAGCGCTGGTTCGGCGTGAACGGGAACGATTGCGCGAGGGCGGTGCGCGCGAGCAGCGTCGTGGCGGCAGCGGTGCCGGCGCCGGCGCCGGCGCCGGCGAGCAGGTTGCGTCGGGTGATGTTCATTTGTCGTCCTCCCCTGTGATGCTTTTTGTTTGGTGTCGTCTATCCCGTCATTGCGAGGAGCGAAGCGACGAAGCAATCCATTCTTTCTTTGGGTCGTGAGATGGATTGCTTCGCTGCGCTCGCAATGACGGAGGGCTAGTAAATCGGCGGCTCACTCACCGGTGCTCCAAATCCGGTCTCCAGAAAATCGAAGTCGCAGCCTTCATTGGCCTGCTTGATGTGGCGGGTGAACATCCAGCCATAGCCGCGCTCGTAACGCGGCTCCGGCGCCTTCCACTCGGCGCGGCGCATTGCGAGCTCCGCCTCCGGCACATCGAGGTTGATGGTACGGGCGTTGACGTCGAGCGTGATCTTGTCGCCGGTTCGCACCAGCGCCAGCGGCCCGCCGATGTAGGATTCCGGCGAGACGTGCAGGATGCAGGCGCCATAGCTGGTGCCGCTCATGCGCGCATCCGACAGCCGCACCATGTCGCGCACGCCCTGCTTCACCAGTTTGGTCGGGATCGGCAGCATGCCCCATTCCGGCATACCCGGCCCTCCCTGCGGACCGGCATTGCGCAGGATCAGCACGTGATCCGCCGTGACGTCGAGATCGGGATCGTCGATCGCTTTCTTCAGCGAAGGGTAATCGTCGAACACCAGCGCCGGCCCGGTGTGCCTGAGGAAGCGCGGCTCACAGGCACTCGGCTTGATCACGCAGCCATCGGGCGCGAGATTGCCCTTGAGCACCGCAAGCGCACCTTCCTTGTAGATGGGATTCTCGATGGTGCGGATAACGTCGTCATTATAGACTTCGGCGCGCGCGATGTTCTCGCCGAGCGTCTGGCCAGTGACCGTCATGACGTCGAGATGCAGATGCTCCTTGATGCGGCTCATCAGGCCCGGCAGGCCGCCGGCGTAGAAGAAATCTTCCATCAGATATTTGTCGCCGCTCGGCCGCACATTGGCGATCACAGGCACCTTGCGGCTGGCCTTCTCGAAATCGTCGAGCCCGATGTCCTGGCCGGCACGGCGCGCCTGCGCGATCAGATGGATGATCGCATTGGTCGAGCAGCCCATCGCCATCGCGACCGTAATCGCGTTCTCGAAGGCTTTTCGGGTCTGAATCTTCTCCGGCGTCAGGTCCTCCCACACCATCTCGACGATGCGGCGGCCGCATTCGGAGGCCATGCGGATGTGGCCGGCATCGGCTGCGGGAATCGAGGAGGCGCCCGGCAGCGTCATGCCGATCGATTCCGCAATCGCCGTCATGGTCGACGCCGTGCCCATCGTCATGCAGGTGCCGTAGCTGCGGGCGATGCCGGCCTCGACGTCAACCCAGTCCTTGTCGGAGATTTTTCCGGCACGGCGCTCGTCCCAGTATTTCCAGGCATCCGAGCCCGAACCCAGCGTCTTGCCCTTCCAGTTGCCGCGCAGCATCGGCCCGGCCGGCAGATAGATCGTCGGCAGGTTCATGCTGGTGGCACCGAGCAGCAGGCCGGGCGTGGTCTTGTCGCAGCCGCCCATCAGCACCACGCCATCGACCGGATGGCCGCGCAACAATTCCTCGGCATCCATCGCCAGCATGTTGCGGTAGAGCATGGTGGTCGGCTTCAGGAACGATTCCGACAGCGACAGCGCCGGCAGTTCCATCGGGAAGCCGCCCGCCATCAGGATGCCGCGCTTGACGTCGTCGACGCGGCTCTTGAAATGCATGTGACAGGGCTGCGCATCCGACCAGGTGTTGAGGATCGCTATGACAGGCCGGCCCTTCCATTCCTCCGGCGCGTAGCCCATCTGCATGGCGCGCGAGCGGTGGCCGAAGGCGCGGAGATCATCAGGCGCGAACCAGCGCGCGCTGCGGAGATCAGCGGGGTTCTTCTTGTTGCTCATGACTGAGTCCCCCATTTCTGGACGGTGTTGCGCTCGATCGTGCGGAAGATCAGGTTCTCCACGATCAGGCCAATGACGATCACGGTCAACAGGCCGGCGAACACGGCGGGGATATCCAGCAAGTTGCGGTTCTCGAAGATGAACCAACCGAGGCCGCCCTGCCCCGACGACACGCCGAACACCAGTTCGGCGGCGATCAGCGTACGCCAGGCAAACGCCCAGCCGATCTTCAGGCCCGTCAGAATCGAGGCGAATGCCGCGGGGATCAGGATGCGGAATACGTAGGGCAATCCGCGCAGGCCGTAATTGCGGCCGACCATGCGCAGCGTGTTCGAGACGCTCTTGAAGCCGGAATGGGTGTTGAGCGCGACCGGCCACAGCACCGAATGGATCAGCACGAACACGAGGCTGCCGTTGCCGAGACCGAACCAGATCAGGGCCAGCGGCAACAGCGCGATTGCCGGCAAGGGATTGAACATCGCCGTGATGGTTTCGAGGAAATCCGTGCCGATCCGGGTCGAGATCGCGAGAATCGTGAAGATGGCGGCCAGCGCAATGCCTGCGGCATAGCCCATGAACAGCACCTTCAGCGACGCCCAGGCACGCAAGGGGATGGTGCCGTCGCGCACCTTGTCGAACATGGTGACGATGGTGTCGTGGAAGGTCGGGAACAGCAGCGGATTGTTCAGGATGGTGCCGTAGGCCTCCCAGGCCGCGGCGAGGAAGATGATGATCACGGCCTTGCGTACAAAGCCGTCGTTCCACAACAGCTCCAGCACCGTCAGCTTGCGCTCGACCTCGGCCGGCACCGCCGCCGTCAGTTCGGCGGCATCGCGCAACAGAATTCTGGCCTCACCCATCGCGCGCTCCTTTAGTGTGCCGTGACAGCGTCGGCGAACAAGAGATCATGGATCTGCTTTTCCAGCCGCGCCGCGCTGCCGTCCTCGCCGGAAACCTTGTCGACGTCGATCACCTCGGCCTTGACCCGGCCGGGATGCGGCGACAGCAGCAGGATGCGGTTGCCGATCTTGATCGCCTCCGCGATCGAATGGGTGACGAACAGCACGGTGAATTTGGTCTCCGCCCAAAGCTGCAGCAGTTCGTCCTGGCAGGTGCGCCGCGTCAGCGCATCGAGGGCTGCGAACGGCTCGTCCATCAGCAAAATATCCGGCTCCATCGCCATGCCGCGCGCGATCGCGACGCGCTGCTTCATGCCGCCGGATAGGGTGTGCGGATAGGCATCGACGACGCGGGTGAGGCTGACTTTTTCGATATAGGCGCGCGCCCGCATCTCCGCTTCCTTGCGCGGCAGTTTCCGTGTCATCAGCAGCGGAAACATCACGTTCTCCAGCACCGTTTTCCACGGCAGAAGCTGGTCGAACTCCTGAAAAATCATCATGCGGTCGGCGCCGGGCTCGGATATTTCGCGGCCCGAGATCCGCATCTTGCCCTCGCTCGGCCTCATGTAGCCGCCGACGGCTTTCAACAGCGTCGACTTGCCGCAACCGGAGGGGCCGAGCAGCACGAAGCGATCGGAACGATCGACCGTGAAGCTGACCCGCTCGGTCGCGGTCACGACCGCGCTCGAGGTCTTGTAGCGCAGTGTTACGTCACTGACGTCGAGAAGCGCGGCCATGTCGATCAATTACCCTTCAGGTCGTGCGCGACCGGCAGGTAATAATCGGTCCACGCCTTGGGCATGGTCTTCAGCGTGCCGACCTTGAACAGATGCGCGGCGAACTTCATGGTACCCTGCGGCTGCAGGTTCCATTCCATCATGCCGGGCTCCTTCAGCCAGGCCAGCAGGTCCTCGACGCTGGTCTTGTCGCCGGTGACTTCCTTGTAGATCTCGACCGCGGCCTTGGTGTCGCCGCGGATCAGATCCTGCGCTTCCTTGGTGGCGTCGCGCACGGCCTGCACGATCTTCGGATTGGCGTCGGCGAATTTGGTCGTGGTGAAGAACTGCGCCTGGCTGAGCGGGCCGCCCATCACGTCCGACGACGACAGCACCACATGCGCGCCGGGAACGTTCTTCAGTTCGAGGAAGGTGAACGGCGGGATCGCAAAATGGTTGCGGACCTCGTGCTGGGCATTGGTCATCGCCACATAGGCGTCGGGATGGCCGAGCTGTACCGTGCTGGCATCGAGCTTCGACCACTGGTCGGCGCCGAAGATCTCGCTTGCCGCGATCTGCAGCACGATCGCCTGCGTCGAGACCTTCACCGTCGGCACCGCGATCTTGTCGTTCGGGCCGAAATCCTTGATCGACATGATATTCGGATCGCGGCTGATCAGCGTCATCGGTTGCGCCGAGGTGGCGACGATGCCCTTGACGCCGCCGCGGGTGCGATCCCACAGCAACAAGAGATTGCCGGTCCCGGTGTTGAGGATATCGACGCTGCCTGCCAATAGCGCGTCGGTCTGCGCGCCGCCGCCGCTTAAGTTGATCCACTTGGTGGTGACGCTGGGCACGCCGAGCGAAGCTGCGTGCTTCTCGATCAGCTTGTGTTTTTCCATGATGTGCGAAGGCATGTAGAAAATGCCCGGCTGCCGCGACAGCGAAATCTCCGTTTTCTGCTGGGCTGCGGCCTGAGAGCCCGGCAGCACCATGGCAAGCGCCGCGACGGCGCCCGCGCAGGCGCTCCACATTCTGTTTCTCATTGTGCATCTCCTCCGGCGTTTCATTGACGCATCGAAGGAAATGCACTAATGTATTAGTGCATTTGAAGCAAGCGCCTTCTGAGGCCGATTCGTTCGATGGCTGCATCCCAGATCGTTTCCCGCCGGACCGTGCCGCGCTCCGCCGATCGGCTCGATCGCGATCGTCAGGCCGCGCCGCAGGTGTTCGAGCGCCTGCGCGGCATGATCATTTCGCTGGAGCTGCCGCCGGGATCGCCGCTATCGCGCGCTGCGCTGGCCGGGCAATTCGGGGTGAGTTCGACACCGATCCGCGATGCGCTGATGCGGCTCGAGGAGGAAGGGCTGGTCGACGTCTTTCCGCAATATGCCACGGTGGTCAGCCGGGTCGACGTGCGGCTGGCGCAGCAGGCGCATTTCCTGCGGCAGGCGGTCGAGCTCGAAATTGTCCGCATGCTGGCAATGCGCCATGACGAAGCCTTGGCGGCCGAGCTCCATGCGACCATCGTCCGCCAACAGCAATTCGCGAAAGCCGGCGACTTCGAAAAATTCATGGCCGCCGACAACGAGTTCCATGCCCAGCTCTACGCCGCCACCGACAAGCAGGACATCTGGTCGCTGGTGCGCAGCCGCAGCGGACATATCGACCGGCTGCGCCGGCTGCATCTGCCCTCCCCCGGCAAGGCGCAGGATATCCTGCGCCATCACAAGCTGATTGCAAAAGCGATCGAGGCCGGCCAACCCGAAGAGGCGCAGAAGCACCTGCGTACCCATTTGTCGGGAACACTGAGCGAACTCGACCAAATTCGCTCGCGCTATCCGGAATATCTCAGCAACTGACTGCTGCGACATCAGGAATCACGCTCGCAGGCGCGAGGTTCCGAATCTGCTTGCCATACCGGCATTTTGCGCCGGCTTTTTTGACCGCCCACCCGGAACGTTCCTGCCGGGGGAGCAGTTGCGGCAATACGAGGATTCGGCAAAACTCGCAGCCTGCCGTGACTTGATTCCAGCGGGGCCCGGAGAACCTTTCAATTTGGCAAAGATTCTCGTCGTGGATGACGATGTGGCGGTCCAGATGACCGTCCGCCTGCTGCTGGAGCGCGCCGGGCATAGCGTGGTCACCGCCGGTGACGGGCGACACGGCCTCGCATTGTGCCAGAGTGGCGATTTCGATTTGCTGTTCCTCGACATTTTTATGCCTGGAATGGACGGATTTGAAACCATGCGGATGGTTCGCCAGCAGCGGCCGCACATGCCGATCATTGTCATCTCCGGCCGGCCGATCTCGCCCGAAGCGGAATCGGCGCCCGACTTCCTGACCATGGCGACCAAGCTCGGGGCGATTTCGAGTCTGCAGAAGCCGTTCCGGCCGGCCGACCTTTTGGCTGCCGTCACGGGCTGCCTGGAAGCCGTTGAACGTGGCTCGCCGCCACGCCCCGCGGTGTTGCGTCCTCCCCGTAATGCGCCATAGCATCCGATTCGTCCGGTGGATTGCTGGATTGGAGCGGGAGGGCGAGCGAACACCGACATGACGCTCACAACCAGGCTAGCCATCGCGATGATTGCGTTGGTCGCGATCGCGGTTACCGCGGTCGGATGGCTGAGCTATCACAACCTGGAACAGGCGCTCCTGCAGCGTGCCCGCGACCGCATCGAGACGCATTCACGGCAGCTTGCGACCGATCTGGAATATTACGCGGCGAGCGCGACCGGAGATGTTGCTGGCTTTCGCTCGGCGGTGGCGTTGCACGGACTGGTCCGCGCCCGCCAAGCGGGCGGCATCGATCCGGTCGATGGCGTCTCCGAAAAGATCTGGCGCGACCGGATAGCGTCACGTTTCGCTGCGGAACTTGAAGCCAAGCCGACATACGCGATGTTTCGAATTGTCGGCCTCGACGACGACGGCCGCGAGCTGGTCCGCGTCGACCGCAATGGACCGAACGGCACGGTTCGGATCGTCCCTGAAGCGGGCCTGCAGAAGCGAGGCGATCGCGGCTATTTCCAGGAAACGATCCGGCTCGGTCCTAAACAGCTCTACGTCTCGCCGCTCGATCTCGGCCGCTTCAACGGTCTGATCGAAGAGGTGCACCGGCCGACAGTCCGCGTCGCGACGCCGATTTTCACGACCGACGGCAAGCCGTTCGGAATTTTCATGATCAATGTCGACATGCGGCGCGCGTTCGACCGTATCAGAGCATCGGCGTGGCCGGGCGAGACGATCTACGTCGTCAATCGGCAGGGCGACTATCTCATTCACCCCGACCGGTCGCGCGAATTCGGCTTGTTGCTCGGCAAACCCAACGACTGGAAAGCTGACTTCCCGCATCTGGCGTCGCAGGCCGGAGCAAAACAAGGCAGTGCCGAAATCGTTGCGGACCAGGCTGGGCGGTCCAACGGTGTCGCGTTTGCTCCCGCCGTCCTGGCCGGTTCCGAATGGGTTGGGGTCATCGAGACCGCCCCGAATGCCGTGATCATGGCCCCGGCAGCAAGCATCCAAAATACCTCGTTTCTGGTCGGGGCGATCGCGGTGTTGTGCGCAGCAGTGCTGGCGCTGCTGATCGCGAGGTCGCTGGCCCGGCCGATCGTCCGGCTGACCGAAGCCGTTCAGGGCGTGGCCAAAGGGAAGGCGGCCATCCCGGTCGATGCGCGCGGCGAGACCGGCGTGCTCGCGCGGGCGTTTGCGCACGCGATCGAGGAGATCAATGCAAAAACCGCAGCGCTCCAACAGGAGGTCGAGGAGCATCGCCGCACCGTAGCTGCGCGCGATCATCACGCGGAACGGGAACGGCTGTTCAGCGCAGCGGTCGAATCCTCCAGTGACGCCATCGTCACGACGTCGCTCAATGGCACGATCACCGGCTGGAATTCGGCCGCGGAGCGGCTGTACGGGTACACGGCTGCGGAAACTGTGGGCAAGAGCATCACCCTTGTCGTTCCGATGGACCGGCTGCCCGAGTTGCATGACACGTTACGCCGGATCGGCTCGGGCGAACGCATCGAGCAACATGAAACCGTCCGCCTGAAAAAAGACGGCAGCCGGATCGAAGTGTCGCTCAGCGTCTCCCCGATCAAGGCCCCCTCAGGCGCGACCATCGGCATCTCGAAGGTGGCACGCGACATCACCGAAACCAACAAGACCAGGCAGGTGCTGCGGCAACAGACCGAAGAGCTTCGCCGCATCTTCGAGACCTCGCAGGATCTGATCATGGTGATGGATTCCCGAGGATTCCTGGTTCAGATCAGCCCGAGCTGCGAGGCCATATTGGGTTATCGGCCGGAAGAAATGATCGGACGCAGCGGCGAGGATTTCATCCACACCGACCACCTCGAGACCTCGCGTCGGGAAATGCGTGCAGCACGGCGCGGGCTGCGCCCGAAGATGTCCGATACCCGCTGCATTCACAAGGACGGACGAGAGGTGTGGTTGTCATGGCTCGGGACATGGTCCGAGCCGGTCAAGCGCTTCTTCTTCGTCGGCCGTGACATGACCGAGGGCCGGTTGGCGCAAGAGACGTTGCGCGAAAGCGAACAGCTCGCGCGCGGCATCATCGACACCGCGCTCGATGCCTTCGTGCAGATGGACGATCAGGGCATCGTCACCGACTGGAACTCGCAGGCGGAGAAGATATTCGGCTGGTCGCGCGCGGAGGCGATCGGCACCAAACTGAGCGAGCTGATCATTCCCGATGTCCATCGCGCCGCCCACAAGGTCGGCCTGGAGCGGTTTCTGCGCACCGGCGAGGCCGCCATCCTCGGCCGCCGCTTCGAAATCGAGGCGATGCGGCGAGATGGAAAGGAAATCAAGGTCGAGCTCAGCATTACCGCGCTTCGGCGACGCAACGGATTCGTGTTCAACGGCTTCATGCGCGATCTCACCGACAGGATCGCGGCCGAGGACAGGATCCGGCAGGCCGAGAAGATGGAGGCGATGGGACAGCTCACCGGCGGCATCGCGCACGACTTCAACAATATCCTGACGGTGATCACCGGAACGATCGAAATTCTGGCCGACGCCGTCAAGGGCGAACCGCAGCTTGCCGCCATCACGCGAATGATCGACGAGGCGGCCTCACGCGGCGCCGACCTCACCCAGCACCTGCTCGCCTTCGCGCGCAAGCAGCCGCTGGAGCCGAAGGTAACCGACGTCAACACGCTGATCATCGACACGGCGAAACTGCTACAGCGGACGCTCGGCGAGCATGTCGAGATCGAATCCGTGTTCGAAGACGAAACGTGCGCTGCGATCGTCGATCCCAATCAACTCGCCACCGCGATCCTCAATCTGGCCCTAAACGCCCGCGACGCGATGCCCGATGGCGGCAAGCTCATCATCGAAACCGGCTTCGTCATGCTCGACGACAATTATGCGAGGATGCACAGCGACGTCCGGCCCGGTCGCTACGCCATGATTGGGGTGAGCGATACCGGAACCGGCATTCCGACTGCGATGCTCGACAAGGTATTCAATCCGTTCTTCACCTCGAAGGGGCCCGGCAAAGGTACCGGCCTCGGGCTGAGCATGGTGTACGGCTTCATCAAACAATCGGCCGGCCACGTCATGATCTACAGCGAAGAAGGCCATGGCACGACGATCAAGATGTATCTGCCGCCGGCCACGGGCGCATTGCCGGCGGCCGAGGCTACACTGGCGCCGGCTGTCGAGGGCGGCCATGAAACAATTCTGGTAGTGGAGGACGACAAGCTGGTGCGCGACTATGTGCTGGCGCAACTGCATTCACTCGGTTACGTCACGCTGGATGCGGCGAACGCCACTGAAGCCCTCGCGTTGGTCCATACCGGCCGTCCGTTTGATCTGCTGTTCACCGACGTGATCATGCCCGGCATGAACGGCCGCCAGCTCGCCGACGAGATAGCGAAGGCCAGGCCCGGACTAAGGGTACTGTTCACCTCGGGCTATACCGAGAATGCCATCATTCATCACGGGCGACTCGACGAAGGCGTATTGCTGCTCGCCAAGCCCTATCGGAAATCGGATATGGCGATGATGATCCGCAAAGCGCTCGCCGATTGATCGCAACGGTGGCACCTGCATCCAGCGCAAGGCTACGGTGGATCCGGCCTGCGATCAGCCTTGACCAGCCTTGGATCAGATCTGGCCCTGTCGCTGGGTGGTCATCACGATGCGAACCAGATCGGCGGCATTCCGCGCGCCGAGTTTCTTCATGATATTGGCGCGGTGGTCCTCAATCGTGCGCGGGCTGATCCCGAGATGCCGTCCTGCTTCCTTGTTGGAAGCGCCGGCGGTGAACTGCTCCAGCACCTCGCGTTCGCGTCGCGTGAGCGGTTCCCGTCCCGGAAAATGCAGGGCCGCGATGCGCGACGACGTACTTTGCGCCTGCCGGCGAGCATAGGCCTCGATCGCCTCATCGAGTCTTGCTACGATTTCGCTGCCGCGAAACGGCTTTTCGATGAAGTCCAGCGCGCCGTTCTTGATGGCGCTGACCGCCATGGCGATATCGCCCTGCCCCGAGACCATGAAGATCGGTGCAGGGTAGTCCTCACCATGAAGCTCTTTCAGAATATCGAGGCCGGACTTACCGGGGATATGCACGTCGAGCAGGATGCAGGCTGGCGTCCGTGTTCGTGCAATCGCCAGCAGCGCGGCGCCGTCGGCGAAACAGATGACCTGATAGCCGGCTGCCGACAGCACCATCGAAAGCGTGTCGCGAACGGCTGGATCGTCATCGACTACGAAAATTTCCCCGCGGGAGGGGGCTTTTTCAGCCATGTTCCATCGTCCATGCGTGGTTGAATGTGACGCACACTCGGATAACGGTATTGAACTTCATACCGGACCGTATTTGTACGGGACCGCGGCATAACGCACAAGTAGCAACGCATCAACTTGGTCGAACACGTCCAGAACAGCCTGCGACTGATTGAACAAATGATTGGAAGTTTCGCCCGGCGCTCCCGAGAGTTCCATCAACGTCATCGTGCTTGACGACGTATCTCCCCGCTACACAAAGGCGGCAGGCACCGCCTATCGCGACCTCGGACAATACGGATCGAAACTGCTGACCAAATCGTCTGCGCTCTCCGGGGGGCCTTTGGCCCCGCAGAGCCATCCGCTTCAGCTCATCGCCTCTTCGGATTTTGACGACGCGCCTGACTTTTTCTTGCTGTGCTTGCCTCTCAGGAAGCGGATGTCCATTTCCGTGCCGTTGACACGAACGAGCTCGCACCGGCGATAGGCGAGGCCGGTCGACGACAGCAGCAGGAAGAACTCCTTGAGATTGAGGCCTTGAATGGAGCCTTCCACAGTCAGTTCGGCGTCGGTGTCCGAGATCGCGTTGAGCTGGCAGTCCCTGCGCCAGGTCCCGTCGATCGCCATGATGCAGACATCATAGCCGCGGCTGAATGTAACCCGCTCCGTGCCTTTGCCGTCCTCTGTCATCGCTCACCGTCCCGCCATTGCCGCGATTTTTGGCATTGCCGCTGCGCCCTGCGGAGATGCGGCACACGCGCCGCTCGGCCGATAGAGGCCGCGCCTGTCCGGGAACGGCTTGAAGACATCAGTCAGGCCGACGACCGTTTCCGCCGCGCCCAGCACCAGGAAGCCATCGCCTTCCATTGTCTTGGCGAGGCGGCCAAAGATATTGATCTTGGTCTCCTGATCGAAATAGATCAGGACGTTCCGGCAGAAGATGACGTCGAAGGTGCCGAGCTGGGAGAAATCGTGCAGCAGATTGAGCTGGCGATGCTGCACCATGCCGCGCAGTTCCGGACTGATCTGCCACAGTTCGCCGTTCTGCTTGAAATATTTGACGAGAAGCTGAATCGGAAGGCCGCGCTGGACCTCGAACTGGCTGTAGACGCCCGACTTCGATTTTTCGAGCACTTCCTGCGACAGGTCGGTCGCGATGATCTCGATCCGCCAGCCGGCAAGCGCCGCGCCCATTTCCTTCAGCGACATGGCAAGCGAATACGGCTCCTGGCCGGTCGAGCCGGCGGCACACCATATCCTGATGCTCCTGCGGCTGGCGCGCGCCTTCAACAGCTCCGGCATGATCGTATCGCGGAAGTGTTCGAATGGCACCTTGTCGCGAAAGAAGAAGGTCTCGTTGGTGGTCATGGCCTCGACCACCTGGACGGTGATCGATGACGATCCGCCCTTCATTTTCTGCACGAGTTCGCCGATGCCCGACACACCGCATTTGCGCGAGAGCGGAAGCAGGCGGCTTTCGATCAGGTATTGCTTGTCTGCGGACAGGTCGAGACCGGAATGATCCTTCAGGAGCTTACGCAGATACTCATAGTCTGGCGGGGTCACGGGAGCCTCTCAAGGACAAGCGATAAGATTTAGATCGGGCTCTGTTCCGGGAGCGCGACGAGGCCGACTTCCTGGAATTTTGCCGCGACGATGTCCTTGTCGAACGGCTTCATGATGTATTCATTGGCGCCGGCATGCAGCGCGCGAGAAATATGATCCATGCCGTTCTCGGTGGTGCAGAACACCACCTTGGGCGCGTCGCCGCCGGGCAGGCGGCGCAGATGGCCGAGGAATTCGTAACCGTCCATGACCGGCATGTTCCAGTCGAGCAGAACTGCCGTGGGCATGGCACTCTTGCAGGCTTCAAGCGCCTGCTCGCCGTCCTCGGCTTCAGTAATTTGGAAGTCCAGCTCTTCCAGGATGCGGCGCGCGATCTTTCGCACGACGCTGGAGTCATCGACGACAAGACAGGTTTTCATCTCGGCCTCCTTGCTTGACGAGCGCTACGCTGCGAGGGTTGTTTTCGGTATGATTTCGAGAACGCGATCGACGTCGAGGACGACCATGAGCTGGCCGTCGAGGCGGTGCACGCCGCCGGCGAGCTTGGCGAAGCGGGGGTCGAGGTTGACGGGGTTTTCCTCGCGGCCATTGTCGGGCAGCCGCAGCACCTCGCCGATCTGGTCGATCAAGAGGCCGTAGGACTCGCCGCGCAAGTCGACGCCGACCGCCATCGGCGGCTTGCCGTCGTCGTTCTTCGGCAAGCCGAGCCGGGCGCGCATGTCGACCACGGTGACGATGCGGCCGCGCAGATTGAGCACGCCGGCGATCTCGGCGGAGGACAGCGGCACCCGCGTCAGCCGTTCCGGCATGAACACGTCCTGGACGCGGGAGATCGGCAGGCCGAACAATTGCCCGCCGATCACGGCGGTGACGTATTCGGCCACGGTGCCCTCGATGGTCTCGGTCTTGGTTGTCATGGTCTGTTACCGTTCTCTCGTTTTGAGCATGATCATTTCGGAAAACCGGTTCCCACTTTTCCGGATCATGCTCTAGGCCGCGCGCCGGGTCTCGGCGGTCTGTTCCTTCAGCGCCGCGATCAGGCCGGGGCGGTCGAACTTGGCGACGTAGTCGTGGAAGCCGGCCTGCCGGCCGCGCTCGATCGCCGCCGGCGACACCAGCGAGGACAGCGCGATGATCGGCAGCGTGCCCAGATTGTTGTCGGCGCGGATGACTTCCGCGAACTCGAAGCCGTTCATGTCGGGCATCTCGATGTCGGTCAGCACCACGTCGAAGGTCTGGCCCGAGCGCAGCGCCGAGAGCCCCTCCTGGGCGTTGACGGCGACCCGCACCTTGTAGCCGGCGGCCTTCAAGACCGGCGCCAGCATGTTGCGGAAGAAGGCGGAGTCGTCGACCAGCAGCACCGATTGCGCGGTCGAGGAGGCCCGCATCTCCTTGCGCGAGAACCAGTCGGCAAACGCCATCGGCAGGAAGTGGCCGACGTCGATCACCTCGGTGGCCTGGCCCTTGATCACGGCGGAACCCAGAATGCCGTCCTGCTGGCCGGCGACCTCGATGTGCAGCCGCTCCTCGACGATGTCGATGATCTCGTCGACCACGAGCCCCATCGAGCGGCCGTCGTCGGCGAACACCAGGATCGGCTGCGAGCCGGTGCTCTGGACCGTGACGCCGGCCATCTGCACCAGCGGCATGAGCTGGTCGCGGTACTGCACCATGTAGCGGCCGTTGGAGAGCTCGATCTTGTCGGTGGCGATCTCTTCCAGCCGGGTGACGAGGCCGAGCGGCACCGCCTTGGGCTGCGAGGAGCCGGCGCGGAACACGAGCAGCGAGGTGAGCTGTTCGCCGGACATGGCATGCGCCGCGGAGGCTTCGTCGGCCATCTCATGGGCCGAGGCGCCGGAGGCGCCGAGCGCCTTGGCAATGCCGTTGGGGTCGATGATCATGATCACGGCGCCATCGCCCAGAATGGTGTTGCCGGAGAACATGTCGATGTGCCGCAGCTTGGTCGACATCGGCTTGACCACGATTTCTTCGGTGTGGAACACGCCGTCGACCACGATGCCGAAGGTCTGGCTGCCGACCTGCGTCACCACGATGAAGCCGTTCTCGGGGTCGCTGGACGAGCCGTCGTCGATCTTCAACAGCTTCTTCAGGTGCATCAGCGGCAACAGCTTGTTGCGCAACCGCAAGACCGCGGTGTCCTTGATGCGCTCGATGCGGTGTTCGGAGTTGGCGCGGGCGCGCACCAGCTCGACCACCGACAATTGCGGGATCGCAAAGCGGTCGCCGGCGGCTTCCACGATCAGGGCCGAGACGATCGCCAGGGTCAGCGGGATCTTGATGGTGACGGAAGAACCTTCGCCGGCCACGCTCTTGATGTCGATGGTGCCGCCGATCTGGTCGATATTGGTGCGCACCACGTCCATGCCGACCCCGCGGCCGGAGACCGAGGTGACGGCGGCGGCGGTGGAGAAGCCCGGCGCGAAGATGAACTTGTGGATCTGGGCTTCGGTCATCTTCTCCAGTTCGGCCTCGGTGACGAGACCGTTCTGCAGCGCTTTGGCCTTGATCCGCTCGGTGTTCAGCCCGCGGCCATTGTCGGCGATGCAGATGATGATGTGGCCGCCCTCGTGATAGGCGGAGAGCCGGATCGTGCCCTGCTCGCCCTTGCCGGCCGCGAGCCGCTCGGCCGGGGTCTCCAGGCCGTGGTCGGCGGAGTTGCGCACCATGTGCGTCAACGGATCCTTGATCAGATCGAGCACCTGGCGGTCGAGCTCGGTGTCGGCGCCGTGCATCTCCAGTTCGATCTGCTTGCCGAGTTCGCCGGAGAGGTCGCGCACGATGCGCGGCAGCTTCTGCCAGGCATTGCCGATCGGCTGCATCCGCGTCTTCATGACGCCTTCCTGCAGCTCGGCGGTGACGTTGGAGAGCCGCTGCAGCGGCACCTTGAACTCGGTGTCCTCGTTGCGGCGGGAGATTTCCAGGAGCTGGTTGCGGGTCAAGACCAGCTCGGAGACCATCGTCATCAGATGTTCGAGGGTGTCGACGTTGACGCGGATCGACTGGTTGGCGATCTTGTCGGCGACCTCGCCGTCGACTTCGGCGGCGGCGGCGCGCTTGGCCGGTTTTGCCTTTACTTCCTTAACCTCCGGCGCCGGCGCAGCCTTGGCGACGGGTGCCGGCGCGGCTTCGGTCGCGGTCTCGCGGAAGGCGCGCTCGAGGTCGTCGAGCGAGACTTCGCCCGGACGCAACGGGCGTTCCAGCACCTGCTCGAC
The DNA here is from genome assembly GCF_036924715.1 of Bradyrhizobium sp. AZCC 1721. Lineage (NCBI taxonomy): Bacteria > Pseudomonadati > Pseudomonadota > Alphaproteobacteria > Hyphomicrobiales > Nitrobacteraceae > Bradyrhizobium > Bradyrhizobium sp. AZCC 1721. The sequence continues at coordinate 7,010,338 of NZ_JAZHSB010000001.1, forward strand.
CAGCGTGCCCTTGGTCATCGCGGGCGCAACCGGCGGCGCCGCCACGACGGGCGCGGGCGCGGGCTCGGGCGGCGCTGCCGCCGCATGGTGACCGCCTTCGGCCATCGCGTGCAGCTTCTCGATCAGGTCTTCGTCGGTGCCCTCGGGCTCGGTCTCGGTGGCTTCCAGACCTGCGAGGATTTCCTTGATGCGGTCGATGCTCGACAGGATCAGCGTCACGGCTTCGGCCTTGACCGGCATGCCGTCGCGGAATTTGCCCATCAAGGTCTCGCCGGCATGGGCGAGTGCTTCCAGCCGCGGCAGGCCCAGGAAGCCGCAGGTGCCCTTGATGGTGTGGACCAGGCGGAAGATGTTATCCAGGATCTTCGCGTCGCTCGGGTCCTGCTCGAACCGCACCAACTGATTGTCGACCGTATCCAGGCTCTCGCTGGTCTCCGTCAGGAACTCCCGCAACAGATCATCCATATGAGCACGCCCTCTAAATCAGATACTGGCCTTCTGTAGAAATAACCCTTCGGTTTTCACGGCTGCGTTAATTTCACCGTCCGTGCTAATACGGATATGGTGAATAATTTCGTGAGCTGTGCGTTTGCGGTGATGCGACTGCGCGATCGAGAGACGATCGACGACGCGCATCCCGTGCGGGATGACAATATTGAACGCTCATAAAAAAACGGCGGGGAGATCCCCGCCGTTTTGATCTTGTATTTGCCGCTTATTAGCGGAGCAACTGCAGCACGCTCTGCTGGCTCTGGTTGGCCAGCGCCAGCGCGGACACCGCGATCGACTGGCGGGTCGACAGCGCCTGGCTGTTCGCCGCTTCCTCGTTGGTGTCGGCCAGCGTCAGGTTGGACGAGCCGGTCTGCAGCACGTTGATCAGGTTCTTCGAGAAGTCCTGACGGATCTGCACGATCGAGAGGTTCGAACCCAGGGCAGAAGCCTGGGAGCGCAGCAGGGTCGAGGCCGAACTCAGGTTGGCAATGACCTTGTTGGTGGCGGAGTTGTCGATGAAGTCGACGCCGCTCGTCAGGTTCGCCAGACCGAGACCGGCGGCATCGAAGTTGACGCCGGTGATGCTCAGGGTCGACTTGCCGGTTTCGTTGAACGTCAGCTTGAGCTGATCGCCGCCGAGCAGGTTGACGCCGTTGAACGACGCGTCCGCTGCGGTGGTGGTGATCTGGGCCAGGATGCCATTGAACTGGTTGACCAGACCGCTGCGAACCGTCTGCGCCGCATTATCGACGACGGGAGCCGACGCGGTGGTGAAGCTGATCGCGCTGGTGAGCGTGCCGCCGATAGCACCACCCGATGTCGCCGAACCGATGGTGGTCGACGCATAGTCGTTGGTGGCCGAGATCGTCAGCTTGCCGGTCGAGTCCAGCGTCGCACTGAGGTTGTTAGCCAGCAGCGCGGCGTTGAGCTGGTCGAGCGTCTTGACCGTGCCGTTGGAGCCGTCGCCGAAGGTGACGTTGACCGCCGTGCCGCCATTGAAGGAGGTGAAGGACAAGGTCTTCCCGGCGACGCCGCCAGCGAGAGCAGTACGGGTGGCCTCGAAGCTCGTAGCCGTGCCCTGGTTGCCGCCGAGGCCGAGCGCGGAGAGCGCATTGCCCGTGCCGGTGATGTTGAGGTCCGAGGCAGTGCCGGTGCTGATCTGCAGCTGGCCGTTGGCGGCGATCGAGGAGGCTGTCACACCTTGTGCGGTCGACAGCGTCGCGGTGCCGCCTGCGTTGACGGTCGTCTTGACGCCGGTCGCCAGGTCGATGGCGTTTAGCACGTCAGAGATCGCCGCGCCCTGCAGGTAGACGGTCGAGTTACCGGCGCCATCGGTCACGATGTTGCCGCTGACGCCGGAGCCGGCCGGGACGGCCGCTGCGGCAGGCGCCTTCGCCGACGTAAAGGTGATGGTCCTGCCGTTGACGTTGAGCGTCGAGCCGTCCTGCACCAGGTTGGCCGTCGTGTTCGAGCTGGTCACGCTGCCCACCGTGACGGTGCCGGTGCTGGAACCGGTCGCGCTGGTCAAGCCGAAGAACTTCAGAATGTCGTTGGCGCCGGTGATAGTGGTGGTGCCGCCGCCTGTGGACGAGATCGCCAGTTCGCCTGCCGCGGTGACGCTGCTGGCCTGGGTGTTCGAAGCCGTCGTATATGCCGCCACACCGGCGGTGTTGACTGAGGTCTTGACGCCACTGGCAAGGTCGATCGCGTTCAGGATGTCGCCAACGGTCGTGGCGCTGGTCGCGGCGGTGCCGAGATGAACGGTCGAATTGCCGTTGCCGTCGTTCACGACGTTGCCGAGCACACCCGAACCGGCGGGGAGAGTGGCGGCAGCGGGGGTAGCCGTTGCCGAGAACGTAATCGTCTTGCCATTAACGGTGATGCTCTTGCCGGCCAGGCCGGTCGCCGCAACGGTATCAGCAAGGGCGTCCGACGCAGCGGCGGAAGTCGCAGCAATCACGGTCGCGGAGGTGATCGCGCTCGGCGACGTGTTGTTGTTCAGCTTAACACCGAACGCAGTCGATCCGCCGACACCGCCGATCAGAGCTGTAGAGCCGGCTGCAGTGGTGCCACCCGCGGCACCGGTGTACAGCACGTTGCTGCTCGCGGTCGCATTGGTGTAGCTGTTGGTGCCGCGCAGGTCGGTGGCGGTGGCGCCGGCGATCGTCGCGGAGACGTTCGACTTGGTCGAGTAGCCGACCGCGCTCTGCAGCGCCTGGTTGGCGATCGACTTTGCGGTATCGACCAGCTTCTGCAGCGAGGTAATGCCGGTGTTGGCGGCCTGCAGCACCTGCACGCCGTTGCCGATGCCGTCGAGGAGGTTGTTGATGTCACCGGCGCGCGAATCGAGCGACTGCGCGGTGAAGAAGTTCGTGGGGTTGTCGAGGGCCGTGTTGACCTTCTTGCCGGTGGCAAGGCGGTTCTGCGTGGTGGCGAGCAGATCAGCGGTCGACTGGAGGGAGAGGAGGTTCTGGCGAACCGACGCGGAGAGGACAATGCCTGACATGTCTATTTCCTTCTGGTTTCGAAGCCATTTCTTTGGCCATGCCAGCAATACAGAGCGAGATTTAACAATGCCTCAACTTGACGGCTCTGATTTGCAGCAATCGGACACTGAACTGCCGATGGTTAAAGCTGAGCTAAGCAGCAAACCGTAAAAGTACGGTTAAGTGGCCGTGACCGCGGCTTGCAAAAATTCTGGCGATTGCTGCGGAGAGAAATTCGCCGGCCGCTAGTTCGACTGGGCGATGCCGCTGATACGGGAGCGGGCTTCGGCGAGACATTCGTTGACGACCGCCAGCAGCGCGCCCGGCGTGAACGGCTTGCGCAGGCAGCGCGTGGCACCGAGCTCGAGCGCCATGCGCAGGAAGTCCGGCGCCGGCGAATCGAGATTGGCAAAGGCGTATCCCGACATCGCAACCAGGGGAATCGTCGGCGCACGCTCGTGAAAAATCCTGATCGATTCGAAGCCGCGCATGTGCGGCATGAAGATATCGACGAGCATCAGGTCGAAGCCGGAATCTTCCAGCGCACGCAGCCCAGCTTCGCCGCCATCGGCGATGGTCACCTCAAAGCCGTGACGTTCGAGATAGACCTCGATGGCCGAGCAGACCATGGGATCGTCATCGACCACCAAGATGCGACGCATGACCCATCTCCCTCGCGGCGTAGGACGCGCTCCGTCCACCGGCGGTTCCACAAAGGGAACCTCTCGGCTGATCGTGCGGCAGTTTTATCTTGCGAATCAGTGCACTACCGCATTTCCGCTAAAAACAGGCCACTCTGTCTGCCCTCTACAGTGTATAAGGCCGGTTCCACAACCTGGGCTGATCCGGATTGCGAATTTGTAGCTCGCCAGCCACGTGGCAACTCGCGCGGTCGCTGCTCCGAAGATGTTCGCAAGGTTGCCGGCGGCGAGTTCGCATCGCTGTGCCGACATAGCAAAGCGTCGCAGCGGTTAAGGCCCACCTGGCCGACCCGATGCCCGGTGCCACCAACCTACGTTTGCCAGTTTTTCTTGCCAATATAATGTGCGAGGATCATCCTGCAGTTCGGACTGTACGCAGCAGACGCCAGAGACCGGCTTGGCCGTAAGGCAGGAGACTGCTTTGGATTCAGCCCCTCGTTCTCCAAATGGATTCTTGTCCTCGCTGACCACGGACGATTTCGAATTGATCCGCCCGCATCTGCGCGCCGCCGATCTCAGCCAGGAGATGGTGCTGGTCGAAGTCGACGAAACGCTCAAGCGTGCGTACCTTCCGCACAAGGGCGTCATCTCGCTGGTCGTGAAGCTCGCGCGCGGCGAGCACGTCCAGATCGCGATGATCGGCCGCGACAGCATCTTCGGTGCATTCGCTGCCCTCGGCGACGCCGTGGCGTTGAACACCGCCGTGGTGCTGGTGCCGGGCGCGGCCTCGACGATCGATCTCGACCAGCTTCGTGCTGCCGCCGACCAGAGCGCGACGTTGCGCACCGCGCTGACGCGGCATGGCCTCGCCGTCTATGCGCAGATCCAGCAGACCGCCGGCTGCAATGCCTCGCACACGGTGGAATCCCGGCTGGCGCGATGCCTGTTGCATACACGCGACCTCTCCGGCAGCGACAAGCTGGTCCTGACCCAGGAAGCGATGGCCCAGATGATCGGCGCACGCCGCAACAGCGTTTCGCTGGTGGCCCATACGCTGCAGCAAGCGGACTTCATCCACTACAGCCGCGGGCATATCGAAATCACCAACGTGGACGGCCTGATCAAGACGTCCTGCGAATGCTACGCGACGGTCAGGGCGCAGTACACGAGGCTGCTGCATCCGCGCATCCACAGCGCGGCCGCGTAATCGCTTTGCTGCGATCGACCACGGCCGCAGCCCGATCTGCGGTACGCCTCGCATCGCCGTTGCGCGCGAAGATTGCGACCCCCCCCTGCCTCACCGTATTACTACGGCCAATCGCGACTTCTGCGGCGTTTCGGTCCCGCAGGGGATTAACGCGCTGTTCAACGAGCCCTGATAGTTGTCACGGTGCTGACGGGTGCGGGTTCGAGACTCTTTCGCGTGCAACGCGCATTCACCTGTGTTCGGCGGCATATTGTTTGCTTGTTTGCGCGGAGTACGAACATGGCTTTTGATCTGTCGATGCCGATCCTGGTGGTCGATGACTACAGCACCATGATCCGCATCATCCGCAACCTTCTCAAGCAGCTCGGATTCGAGAATGTCGACGAGGCCAGCGATGGATCGGCTGCGCTCGCCAAGATGCAGACCAAGCGATACGGCCTCGTGATCTCCGACTGGAACATGGAGCCGATGACCGGTTACGACCTGCTCAGGGAAGTCCGCGCCAGCCCGGAATTCTCCAAGACGCCCTTCATCATGATCACCGCTGAATCCAAGACCGAAAACGTGATCGCCGCGAAGAAGGCCGGCGTCAACAATTACATCGTCAAGCCGTTCAACGCCGCAACGCTGAAGACCAAGATGGAAGCGGTGTTTCCCGACGCAGCCGGCTGACACCATCCCGGAAGAGCGCGCTGCACACCGCAGACGCGCAGTTAGCCGTACTTCTACGGTTTGAGATTTTCACCTCCGGATAACGTTGACTGAGGATAGTTGCGTGGACCAAGGGAGTGCCCTCATGTTCACGTTTGAAACGAGCGATCAGAAAGAAGTGCGGCGTCTCCGTATCGCCCAGTTCAATGGCAGGACTGCAACCGTGCATTCGGCCGGATCGGCGGTCACCGGCCACGTTCGATCGATCGTGGCAAGCAAGTCGAGCGTTCCGGCGGCGTGGACCATCACGATCATCCCGGAAGAGCCCAAGCCGACGCGCTCGCCGCGCCCCGCGGCGCGCAGCCGCTCCTTGATGGAAGATTTTTGCTGAACGGCAGAACGGCCCGATCGCGCAGAATCGCAAGCCCCGATTCCGGCAGCGCAAAACCGCGCCGCTCAGCCGCGCATCGCAAGCTTCGCTTCGGGATAGATCAGGCGGGCTGCAGCAGCGCCTTGCGAACCAGATCCGCGGTGTTGCGGGCGCCAAGCTTGCGCATGGCCTCGGCGCGATGGCTCTCGAATGTTCTTGGGCTGATATTCATCCGCAAGGCGCCTTGCTTGTTGGAGCAACCTTCGCTGATCAGGCTCAGCACCTCGCGCTCGCGCCTGGTCAGAGGCTTCTGGCCTGACCCCGGGGCCAACATCAGGCCCGGCCTGCGGGCGCCATCCGCGGAGCGGCCGGGCTGGCCCTCGCCCGCCTGCTTGCGAACGGCGTCGGACACCGGATGATTGTCCGACATCTGCTTCACCAGAGCGCAGACGCGCTCGGTTTGCTGAAGCGCGTTCTCCACCACCTGTTGCAGGTAGAGCCGGTTGCCGGATCCCTGCGAAAGCTGGTGGCTGTGCTGCTTGATCTCATTCATGTAGAGCAGCAGCGCTGTCAGCGGTCCGTTCAATTGCCGGGCGATCGCCGCTCCCGCCTCTTCCGCGGCACGCGAGCGCGCGGCGGATAGCTGCACGATCTCAGGATTCTCTTCGAGAGGTGTGACGTTTTCCATCCACTTCGTGAAGTGCGAATCAGCGGCGCGATGATCTTGTCCCGACATATAACTATTTTATCGGTTCCACCCTCTTTCATGGTTAACTTCTTAACCGGTAAGAATACGGAGAAGTCCGCCAGCCCGTCTCGCCGCCGGACTAAATCGGGCTAAAATCATTCGAAATCAGGTGTCTTCAGCCGAAATACATGCTCCGAACATAAAAGCCGTTGCACGCCAGCCCCGTATTTTAACGGTGAGCGCATTTGCTTTGTTAATAGACCTCCGCCGGTTCTCGGTGTGATTTCCTGTCGGCGCCCCAAGCCGGCGTCTCCCTTCCCCCTCGACGCCCGTTGCGCGCGACGGCTTGCTCGCGGCATCGCCCTGATTACATGCGCCGGCAGCCCCGCAATGATCGAGGCCCAAATCATCCCGCAACGAATCCAAAAAGGGAGACCGCGATGTCGCAGGCAAAGGGATTATGGATGGCGATGGCCGTGCTGGCCGGCGTCCTGACGTTCAGCTCGGGCGTGGCGGCGCAAAACCCACCGGCAGCGGCGGAGAACGCCCCGCCGACGGCCGACAACGCCGTGATGCTCACCGTATTCCTCAAACATGACCAGTCGCGGCCCCTGAGCGAACTCAACGCGCAGCTTCAGCGGCAGGGATACTACAAGGCTTTCCCGCCTGACGGCGTCGAAGTCGTGAGCTGGTATGTCATGATGGGGATCGGACAGGTGGTCACGCTGCGGCTGCCGGCGTCGCGATTGCGCGAGGTCAACCGCATCCTCGAGAACACGGCCTGGGGCAGTTACCGCACCGAGTTCTATCCGACCTACGATTACAAGGCGATCGGCACCGCAGCGCACGAGAAGGCGCAGTAGGCTTGAGGTCAGCCGAGCCTGGAGATCTGCTCCTCGGTCACGACGCGCTCGACATTCTCGGATTTGCTCCTGATGCGATAGCGCGGGCGGCCGTCGGCTTCGATCGGCAGGCAGGAAACGATGGTGTAGACGCTTCGTTCCTTCGCCACGGCGCGGCCCTGCGGCCCCTGCTGCTGGTGATGAACGTCGTCGTTGATCGCGAAATTATGGGCCATCGTCGGTCTTTCCGCTGAAAAAGCGCTTGTAGTCTCAACGGCCTGGCAACGCAACACCTTGTGCGCCTGATGTGCTTCGGATTTCGGGGTCCACCGCGTCAGGCCGTCAGGAGCGCCTTTCGCTTGCCGACGCGCGCGATCGATTTCTCGATCGCCGAACCGGACAAGGTTCCCTCGCGCAGGCTGTCTGCGATGTATTCGGCAATCCCGGCCATCTGCTGTTCCTGATCGAACAAATTGTTGCCGATGCAGAGCATGTCCATGCCGGCTTTGAGCGATTGCAGGCTGGCTTCCCGCGTGCCCAACGCCTTCTGCAATCCCTGCATCTGCATATCGTCGGTGATCAAGAGCGTATCCGGAAGGCGCTTGCGCAAGCGGCCAAGCCCCGCCGCGGACAGCGTCATCGGGCAATGTTCGTCCCATTGTCTGACGATGGCGTGGCTGACCAGCACCGCATCGCCGAACATTGCTGGTGCAAGCGAATAGAACAGCTCTTCCTGCTCCCCGCGAAGGGCCTCGGAGATATCCATGAATTCCTGATGCGAATCCACCACCGCGCCGCCGATGCCGGGGAAATGCTTCAGGCACAGGCCGATGCGCTGCGTCCGCGCCACCTCGCTTGCCAGCAACGCATTGGCTTCCACCTCGGCGATGTCGGCGGAGTAGGAACGCTCGATCCTGCCGATATTGGGGCTGTCGGGATTGTAGTCGACGTCGATGACCGGCGCGAAATCATAGTGGATGCCGAGCCGCCGCATCTCGGCAAAGCTCGTGGTGAGGATCGCGTGCTTTTGATCCGATGCGAGGAGATTGAATTCCCTCGCACTGGGAAGCGGCGCAAACCCGCGGTTTTCCTTCAGCCGCCGTACCAATCCACCTTCCTGGTCGATGAACACCATCGGCCGCGACGGCAGCGCGGAAATCTCCGCGCAAAGGCGTTGCACCTGTTCAGGCGATTCAATGTTGTTGTCGTATTCTCGCGTCCGGCAGGAATAATCGAACAGGATCACCCCGCCGAGACCGTAGCGGGCCGCAAATTCCTTCAGCCAATTGGGAACGATCTTGCCGAAGAAGCCGAGAATGAAGAGTTCGCCGATGGGCATGCTGGCAGCTCCAAGAGCAATCCTGCCAATACTGCGTCCTGAAGTCGACCATCTTGGTCGCAATTGCACCAACGCAGTCACGTTAGGGACCACGCCTTAGGTTCCAGCCGCGGCTAGCTGGATATGTGATGGGTCGCACATTTGTCAGCGCGCGAATGGGCTAGGCTTTTGGTCGCGAGAGGTGCTGTGCCAGGCGCGGCTTGGGCGCTTCTGGGGCGAAAGACACAAGCTGAAGGCGTGTACGCAATGTGGCGCATTCTGAATTTCCCATCGATCAATCCAGTCTCAACCCGCTCATGTCGGCCGGGCGTTCGTGACGCGATTTCGAGGCCCATGAAGCGAGCCGTCGTCGTTATGGCTTGCTGCCTCGCTGTGCTGACGGCCCCCCACGCCGCACTTGCCGACGCCGCGTCCGATCGGGACATGGCCACTCGCTACGAGCAGGCGGCGCAAGCGGGCGATGATGAGGCCCAGTTCTATCTCGGGGCGCTCTATTCGTCAGGCGTCGGTCGTCCGCGCAGCGACCAGGAGGCATTTCGCTGGTTCTTGCGCGCGGCCGATCAGGGGCATGCCCACGCCATGCTGATCGTTGCCGGCCTCTACGCGAGCGGGCGCGGCGTAGCGAAGGAAAATGTGAAGGCCTATTCCTGGGCCCACATCGTCGCTTCCGCCAGCAAGCTCGACGAGGACCGCAACGGTGCGCGGCAACTGATGTCCCTTCTCATGAAGAAGATGACGAGCGACGAGATCGGCCGTGCCGTGGTGGCCGCAAGAGAATGGCGCGCCGTTCGGGTTGCTGGCGCGCCAAAGGACTCCGTCAAGGCTTCCGACAAGGCGTCGAAAATCGAAAGAGCACTAGACAGCCCGGACCAACCCGCGCCGGCCGCGCCCCCACCTGCGCCCGCCGTCGTGCAGCCAGCGCCCGCCGCCACGCCGTCGCCTGCTATCCCGCAGCCGGCGCCATCCAACACCACGGTATTGCAGGCATCTCCCAAGGCCACGTCGGCAGCTCCAATGAAGAATGCAAAGAAAGAAGACGTTCGTGATCTGCTCGACCAGGTTCCATCGGGCCTGCGCAAGCGGTTTGGTTTCTGAGTCAGGGGAGGCACCATGAAGTTGCAGCATCTGATCGCAACCGGCATTCTGGCCGTCGCCACGGCAGGGGTTGGCTATTACGCCTATCCCCACTTGCTTCGTGCACCGTTGGTGACCACCAGCATTGCGGGCCTCGCGCCGGTTTCCGAAGCGGTTTACGGAACCGGCACCGTCGAGCCCGAGCGCTGGGCCAAAGTAGTGCCGCTGCAGCGCCGCCGGCTGGTCGAGCTTTGCAGATGCGAGGGACAGGTGGTGAAGGCCGGCCAGGTCCTCGGTCGCCAGGACGACGCCGAGGAGCGCAGCGCGCTGGATCAGATGGAAATCAATCGCGGCCAGCTCGAACGCGATCTGGCGCGCGCCGAGAAGGATCGCGACAAGAGCGACGCCGCGCGCACCGACTACGAGCAGCGCTGGACCAAGCTCGAGGAAACAAAATCGCGGATCGCCGCGCAGAAGGTACGGCTCGACTCGCTGCTGCTGAGAGCTCCGCTCGACGGCATGGTGCTGCGGCGCGACGGCGAGGTCGGCGAGATCGCCGGCCCCACCGATGTCTTGTTCTGGGTTGGACCGCCTGCGCCGATGCAGGTCGTTGCCGAAATCAATGAGGAGGAAATCAACCGCATCGCGACCGGCCAGAAGGCTTTTCTGCGAAGCGAAGCTTTCCCCGGAAGGGCCCTGCGAGCCACGGTCTCCCAGATCACGCCAAAGGGCGACCCGACCCGCAAAACCTTCCGCGTCTATCTGCGGCTGCCGCAGGACACGCCGCTGCGAATTGGCATGTCGGCCGAGGTCAATATCATCTTCCGCGAGAAGCAGGCGGCCATTGTCGTACCGGCGGAGGCCGTCGCAGCCGGTTCGGTTCAGATGGTCGATGACGGCCGGATCAAACGTGTGCCGGTGACGGTCGGCATCCGTGGCAACCGCAATATCGAGATCCTCGGCGACATATCCAAGGGCACCGCGGTGCTTTCGCCCGCCCGCACGGATCTCGCCGAGGGCGCCAGGATTCGCATCGACAGCAACTCGGCCAAAGTTGTGGAGCCGGCGCCCACGAGTGAACCGACCGATCAGCCAGCCGGGACACCCGAATCTGTCGCGGTAGCTTCGGCCACCACAGCTCCTTCGGATCCCGATGATGCGGTGATCTCGGCAGCCATGACCGCCCACATCGATTCCGTCGTCAACGACGCCCGTCGCAACCTCATCAGCAACAGCCGGTAAGTGCCGTGAAGCTTCTGTTCAACATCGCATGGACCCATGTCAGCGCCCGGGTACGCCAGACTCTGGTGGGTATGGCCGGCGTCGCCATGGGGGTCGGCTTCACCATCATGATGGCCGGCCTGATGCAGGGCTCGCAGATCGATTTCCTGCGGCAGCTCGTCGACACCATGCCGCACATCACGGTCGATGATGAACGGCGCTCCGTGCCCACGCAACCCGCAGAGCAGGAATATGCAGCGGTCCAAATGGCCGACATCGCCAATGTCGGCAAGCGTCCCGGCATCAAATATCCGGAATCGGTGATGAGCTCGCTGCGCTCCTGGATACCCGGCGACGTGACGCCCTCGGTGGCGACCAGCGCGATCATCGATCATGGCGGCGCCCGCATCGGGATCACCTTGACCGGCATCGACCCCCGCCGTGAGATCCAGGTCTCGAAACTCGGCTCGCAGATGCGCGAGGGAAAGCTCGACGATCTTTCACGCGCGCCGAACGGCATCATCGTCGGCGAGGCGCTCGCCGAAAAACTCGGCGTGAAAACCGGCAACACTGTCCTCCTGGTCGGCGGCCAGGGCACCCGGCTGAATTCGACGGTGGCCGGGCTGTTTCGCTCCGGCTTGAAGCGCGTCGATGAGAGCCAGATCTATTCGCTGGCCGGGACGGCGCAGCTCATGATGGGGCAAAGCGGGGTCGTCAACCAGTTGCGGCTGCGGTTGAACGATCCGATGTCGGCGCAAAAGGTTGCCGCCCAGGTCGAAGCGCAAACCGGTTACAAGTCGGTGTCCTGGCAGGAAGCCAATGCCGACTTGCTGTCGACCTTTACCGTGCGTGATTTCATCGTGCTCACGGTGATGGCAGCGATGCTGCTGACATCGTCCTTTGCCACCTACAACATCATCTCGACGATCACGCACGAGAAGCGTCAAGACATCGCAATCATGAAATCGCTGGGCATGCGCGAGTATGCAGTGCGGCGGATCTTCATCATCGAATCCATCATTATCGGCGTGGTCGGCATCCTGTTCGGGTGGATCCTCGGTTACCTGCTCTGCTACGGCTGGTCGAAGATCACGATCTTCAATCCGCTGACCGGCACGACCGTTCCGCTGCAAATCTATTACTCTGCGATGCACTATGTGGTCGCCGGCGGCATATCGCTGCTCTGCTGCGCAGGCGCGGCCTATTTCCCCGCACGCAAGGCAACGCGCGTGCATCCAGTCGACATCATCCGGGGGGCATCATGACCGAAGTCGCTTTGCAAGCAGTGGAGCTGGTTCGCCGCATCGAAGGCGTCGTTTTGCAAACCCTCGTCAACGGCATTGATCTTGCGGTGAACAAAGGCGAATTCGTCGCCATTACCGGGCCGTCGGGATCGGGCAAATCGTCGCTGCTCTATCTCCTGGGCCTGCTCGATGCTCCCAGCGAAGGCGAGATCATGATCTGCGGCCAACCGACCTCGAAATTGTCGGAGACGGAGCGAGCCGACGTTCGCCTAACCAAATGCGGTTTTGTGTTCCAGTTTCATTTCCTGCTGCCGGAGTTCACCTCGCTCGACAATGTGCTGCTGCCGATGCGCGCAGCCGGCAGGATGACCGAAGGCGAGATGCGCGAGCGCGGCCTTGCGCTGCTGGGCTCGCTTGGGCTTGGCGAGCACGCCAACAAGCGTCCCAACCAGCTCTCCGGCGGCCAGCGCCAGCGCGTCGCGATCGCCCGCGCGCTTGCCAACCGCCCCGATATCATCGTCGCCGACGAGCCGACAGGCGCCCTCGACACGGCATCGACGGAACAGGTGTTTTCGATCCTCCGCGACATCGCCGACCAGGGCCAGACCGTGGTTGTGGTAACCCACGATCCAGCGCTCGCCGCCCGCGCCGACCGCCGCATCCACATCGTCGACGGCAAGGTTGCGGAGATCATCGGACGGGGTGAAGGCGGGCGGGTGTGCGAGATGGCGAGTTAGTCGGAGGCAGCCCACCGTCGCGGCTCCGTCGCCATGGTACGGCCAGCTTCAGCCTGGCTCGTTGCGCCGAAGAGCAAGCGAAGGAGGGTAGCGGACCGAGGGATTCTCAAGCTCCTCTTCGGATGAAACGCTCGCTATCGAGTCGTTGCACGTCCAGGCGGAGATAGTGCCTGCGACCATCAACCTTGATCCAATTCCCCGGTCCACCGATCTCGTCCCTTCCAATACGGGCATCGGGGGCAAGATTCGCCCATCGGATAATCGATCCCTTCTTCGTGAGGACAGCCCATGATTCCATCCGCCATCGCTACCGACCGCGCCGAATGCTGGCGCAAATACGCGGTGATCTCGGCGAGAATAGTCTTGTCCGTCCGCACATCGCCGGCTTCCGAAAACCACCGGTGCAGTTTGGGCTCGGCTCCTTCCTGCGGAATGACAGAAACGGCAACTTTCGAAGCGCGCTGGTTGTCAGGACCATAGAAGGCGATCGTGCCGACGGGATAGCCGCGCATGCCTTGCTTGGCTTTCTTTCGGAGCCATTTGTCCGGCTGCGGTCCAATCTTCATTGCCGCTCCGTGCATTCGGCTCGGACAATTTGCTTGGAAAGAACCAGCGCGCTGGCGGAGAGGGAGACAAACTTAATACATATCACCCTCATTCGCTCACGTTCGCCGAAATTCACGAAACTCCTGCGTGACAGGCATTTGATGTACGTCAACCGTCGCGCGCGTTCGTTCCAATTCGTTTGCAATCCCAGCGCAAATATGGCCTGGAGTATGGGCAAGACCGTTCGACGGAAGGTTTGGATTGGTTGGAAATAATCTAGTCACTGAATTGCCGACTTCAGCTCTTCGGCCTGTGCTCCCCTGCCAGATTGAGCGGCGACGGGATCATGGTAGAAGAGGTAGAAAGCGCCACGTATCCGCGATCTTCAGTTGCAATACGCGAGAGCTAGTAACGGGCCAATTTATGGAGGCCAAGAAAGCAACAGGGGCGTCGCCGCACCTAATTACCTCTGGCGAGTGGGGCCATTCGCCAAGAAAGCCCTTCTCTCGATTCAATTCTGTGGCCTGTGTGAACTAGCTCGCAAATACGTTGCAAGTTGCCCGCTATAGCTACAACCTCCGACTGCAATCAACGAAGTTGGGAGTAGCAACCCTTGTTGTTCTCCACAGCAACTCTCAGCTGCATTGTGCGCGTTTGCGGCATGTGTTCGCCGCGCGCGGAGCCCCGAGCAGCGAAGGGATTAACAGGGGACATTTCGATAGCTCGGTGTGCACTTATTAGTGCCGGCGCGCTACCCTGGCCGGAACCCGATGTCGGTAGCGCAAATGGGGCGGCGCCACATGGAGATTGATCGGCCTACAGAGCTTCGCATTAACGCGTGGGACGGATCTCAAAGCCCAACGCTCGAATTTCCTGACCGGACTCCGGGCGACGCCTCGAAAGAAGTGTTGAGACTTCCCACGCTCGCGCCAGCTCGCGTCGCCGAGATGCGCGATTGGCGATCGCGGGATGTGGGCTGGGGATTAGTGCTCCGTGACAACGATAGCATTCCGGCCAAGGACAAGGCCGTTGGCGCAGATGCGCCGGAACCATTGCGCCGCTTGCTTGGTGCACGGGCACACGCGCCTGCGGAAACTGCGCCGGTCCTGCGGTACCGTGCCAACAAGCCGCCCGGTCTCTTGTATCGCTACTACAAAGACGGAGAGTGCGAGCCACTGTCGACAGCGGCCCCCGATCGCGGCGTGCGCGCGGGACAAATTCCTCAGTATCTACTGCTCTATGGCGCGCCCGCGGAAATCCCCTGGGCCGTACAATACGGGCTTAATCTCTCGGCATTTGTCGGCCGACTCGACCTCTCTGTCGAAGAGGGACTGGGCAACTATGTCGACGCGCTTATCGACGATTGGAAGGCCGCCGGCACCACCGACCTCGCCCGGCCGGTCGTCTGGAGCACCAACTGGGGAGTGCCCGACATCACCTTTCTAATGGCACGCATTATCGGCGCCGAGCTCGAAGGCCGGTTTGCGCAAGATGACGAGACCCAAGGCCGCACCTGGATCACCGGCAGGAGCGCGACTTGCGAGGCACTTGTGAATGCTCTTCAGGAGCGCAAACCGGGGTTCATCTGCACGACCAGCCATGGCATGACGGGTCCGTTAAAGGACAGTGCCGCGACCATTGCCAATCTCGGGTCGCCGGTGGACGCGTTCCGACAGTGCCTGGCAGCAGGAGCGCTCGATGCTTGGTCGCCCGGGGGGGCGATCTGGTATTCGCACGCCTGCTGCTCGGCCGGCTCCGACGGCGTCACGCGCTACCTGGATCTGTTCACGCCAAACGAGAAGAATGCTGCGCTGACGCGTGGCGTGGCGACGGTCGCTGGGGCGCGTGTTGCGCCGCTTCCGCGCAATTTGCTCGGGAGACCCAACCCCCTACGCGCATTCATTGGCCACGTCGAGCCGACCTTCGATTGGACGCTACGGGACCCGCTGACCAAGCAGGAGCTAGCTCACACAATCGTGCGCTGCCTCTACGACAGCCTCTACGCAGCCGTTCGACCAGTGCCGACGATCGGTTGGGCGCTGGCGGACATCTTCAAGGAGTCGGGCAGTTTCTTCGGCCTGTTTCAGCCTCCGCCTGACGCCGATGATCGTAACACATTGCAGGTCTATCGTCGGCTAGCTGCAATGGATCGCCAGAATCTGGTGGTTCTGGGCGATCCGACTGTCTCTCTGCGTCGAATGCCTGATGAGACCGTCTGACCATCGCCGTCAAACTCGAAAGGGGCGATCATGGAAATCGTGATATTCGTACCGGGAATCTTCGGCTCCAAGTTAAGAGCGCCTGACGGAGAGGAGGTTTGGCCGCCGACCCCCATCGAGGCGATGAGTGGCTACCGGCGTATCGAAAAGCTTCTGCAGACGAATCTTCAGGCGGCCGGTGTGGTCGAAAACGTCTGCATCGACGTCTACGGCTCGATCGTCAAGGCGATCGAGCGGTTTGGATATTCCGAGACCCACGCGCGGCGGCGCTTCGCGAAATTCGACTACGACTGGCGGCGCGATTTGAATCAGCTCTCCGACCAGTTCGGTCAGATGCTGGCCGACCTTGTGAAACAGCATGGCGCCGACGTCGAGATCAAGCTAATCTGTCATTCGATGGGCGGCTTGGTGGCGCGCGGCTGTCTCGAAAAGCCCGGCACGGCTGCCGAGCCGTGGGCAGCCGCGGTCAAGATGGCCGTGTTTCTGGCGACGCCGCATGAGGGCGCGCCACTCGCCTTCGCGAGGGCTGTTGGTGTTGGAGGCTCCACCATGGGTCTTTCCGCGGAGCAGCTCAGCCGAATTGCAGCCGCAACCGGCTTCCCGGCGTGCTTTCAGCTCTTCCCCTCCGCAGCCCTCCTGCCGATCTGGAAGCTCGACGATCCTTCGCCATTCAAGGCGATCAGCGTCTTCGATCCTGCGGTCGTCGCCAACTACCGGCTGAACTCGGACCATTTGGCGGCAGCGACGACATTCCAGGCGCGCCTGGATCCGACACGGCGCCCACCCAGCTGCCGATATTTTGCGGTGGCCAGCGCCGCTCACGAGACCGTCACGCGACTCGATCAGGACCACAATGTGGCGGCCGCGGTCACGGTCAAGAGCTCGGGCGATGGTACCGTGCCCATCCAAAGCGCATGTGCCCTTCGCGTGCAGACAGCCTATGTAGAGGCCAATCATCTTGGTGTGGCGCAGAAGTCGCTTACGCACAAGATCGTCGGAATGCTGCTTGGCGCGATACCCGTCGAAGCGGTCATCGCGACGTTCGGCGTCGAGGACGCCGCCCTGAATCTTTCGCTAAGCGAACGCACGATCGAGGAGGACGCGCACTACGAGATTGTCGTTACTATGCTGCCCCAGCCCGAGTTGCGAGCGCGCATCCGCGTGCAGAGAGATATTGGAGGCAACCAGATGGAGGCCGTCACGGACATTCCGCTTGAAGCTCGGGCGAACGGGCTCGAACGGCTCTCGATCCAGGGACCGCCGCTGAAGCGCGGGAAGTATGTGTTCGAGCTCCTGTCCAGCGACGACCAGATTGCGGATCAAGAGGAACTGCTGGTTTCGTCGGTGCCGACATAACCGAAATATGGGAGGCCGTCTCGGAAGCGGTGGGGTTCCGTCGTCGGCGCGTTGAAGAGAGTCTGGCATGACCATCAGAGCGGTGATCGTCGGTATCGAACAGTACAAGATCGACGACATGAAAGTGTCGGCCCCTGCAGCGAATGCCGTTGCGGTCGCGAACTGGGCACTCACGACGGGCGTTGAGCCCAAGGACATCTATTTCTTCGCAACAGCGCTTGGCGCAGAAGCGACGACGGAAATTGAGAAGGCCGGCGTCGAGGTCAGGGGTACGACCTTGCGCGACATCGATACCGTCTTGCGCGAGGAACTGCCTAGCGCGGAAGACGGATCAGCATTGCTCTTTTACTGGTCAGGCCACGGCATGACCGACAACAAGGGGCAGCGGCTGCTGTTTTGCTCCGATTACACTGAAACCCTGCGCGACCGTGTGTTCAACGCCTCGCTTTTCTTCCGCAAATTGCGGACCGATCAATATCCCGGTCTACGGCGGATGCTAGCGCTCCTCGACGTGTGCGGCACAAACAGCAGGTTGCCGGTGGAACCCGCATCTTACGAGATCGACCAGGTATTTCCGCGCCATCATCACATCTTCTTTGCGACGCCCGAGGGCGGCTTCGCGATCGCCGCTACCGGCCAGGGCGCCTTCACCTACTGCGCGCTACAGGCGCTGAAGACGTTCTCCGGCTTTCCGAACCTGAAGACTTTCAAGACGCGACTCGACGCCGAGTTGGACGGCTCTCAGCTCGATCGCTTCCTTCTGTCGGTCGACACCGAAGAAGGCCAGCACGAGAAATTCGTTGGCATCGCACGCCGTAGCGATGACCAGATAGCCGACGATCTGACCGAGTTGGTCATTAAACTGGGCATTTCTCGCAGTGCACTGGAACGTCAATTCCGTGCAACGGCCAGGGCCATGAAGAACGATCGCCTCCTGCTGGCGCAGGGTATCGCTGGCATGATTCGCGAACTTAACGGCGTGGGCGATCGTGCGCCGCGCGCCACCTATGCGACTGTGCAGTTCGTGCTTCGGCTCTGTGACGATCCGTCCGTCGCAAACAACAAATCCGCGCTGAAAAACTGGCTGGAGCTCAATGCCAGGAAAGCCGTGATCGCTGACGCAGGGCATGAGCTTGCGATTGAGAGGAGTCGCAAGTTGCTGATCTTCGACGTGCAGGCCGACTCGAACGGGGAGCTCAGAAATTTGCAGCCATTCCTGCGAAATCTCGACCTGACCGAAGTGCAAGGTCGCGTCTTCGACCCAATTCCGGTTCAGTCTTGGGACGACACCGGGCGTGCGGTCCTTTCGCTACTGGAGAGACTCAGCGCCGAACAACTTGCCAACGATCTGGAAATTCATTTTGTCCTCGAGCCGGTCGCGTTCGATTGGCCCTTTCATCGACTTCCTGGGCTCAAACAAGGTTATGAGCTTGGTGAGGAGCACGCGGTCATCCTGCACCATGGCCCACGGGTAAAGCCGACGCCGACCGCCGCAAAACGCGCGTGGGTCGAGCGGTTCAATGACATAAGCAAACTGTCTGTGTCAGAGCTGTGCTGGACACTATGCCGGCCGGGGCAGTCGCTACCTCGGCAACCCACGCTGTGCCTCGCGGCTACGGCGATCAAACGAGGTCCAGTGGGGTCTTCAGGCAAAAAGGTGCTGAACGGCCTGATCCAACTCGGAGCGCCATATCTCTATTGGCCGCACGATGACGATGAGCCAGATGCCGAACAGCCCCTTACGGAACTCGTTCGTGGCTTGAAAACACTAGCCGAGATGCCGCAGGCCATTTCGCAAAAGCGGATTGCCGATGCCGGAGTTGTGCGATCGGGATCGCTGCTATGGGATCAGCCGACATTCCAACCGTTCGCCAAGCATTCGGAGAAAGTGGATGAGTGACCAGGATTGGAAGATTTTTCGCGGACGCGGAGAGCCGCATGATGGACTCGACGGCCTTCCCGATCCACCACCCTGGCGATTTGCGCGCGCGATGGCGGCTATCGGCCCGCCGGACGCCGACCTCGACTTGAAGGCACCGGCTTCCAAGGCGACGACCTTTCTGCCGAGTGAAGCGATGATCATTGCGGTCAACACCGCTCTCTATCTGCGAAGGCCTTTGCTCCTCACTGGCAGGCCAGGGACAGGGAAATCGACGCTGATCAGCAAGGTTGCCTACGAACTCAAGCTTGGGCCGGTCCTGAAGTGGTCGGTCAGCTCGCGCTCCACGGTGCGAGGCGGCGTCTATGAGTATGACGCGGTTGGACGGCTGCAGGCCGGCAAGGGTATCGACCCGCCGGTGGAGGAATATTTGACACTGGGTCCGCTTGGCGCCGCGCTTATGGCTCACAGCCGCCCTCGTGCGCTATTGATTGATGAGATCGACAAGTCGGACTTCGACTTTGCAAATGACCTCCTGAATGTAATCGAGGATGGCGAGTATGATATTCCGGAGCTTCAGCGCCTTGGAGGGCGGCCGTTGGTCACTATCAAAGACGCGTCCGGGCGGAGCGTCCAGATCGAGAAAGGCCGCTTGATCAGTCAGCAGTTCCCGTTCGTCGTCATGACCTCGAATGGCGAACGCGAGTTTCCCGCGCCATTTCTCCGGCGTTGCGTGCGATTGACGATCGATCCGCCAACAAAAGACGAACTCACTGCGATTATCTATGCACACCTGGAGAAATTCATTTCGATGGAGAAGCGAGAGGAGATGACCGCGTTGATTGACAAATTTCTGGAGGATCGTCAGCAGAGCGATGTCTCGACGGACCAGTTGCTCAACTCGATTTTCCTGACGGTCGCGATGCGGAACAGAGATGCCCGCAGTTTCAGCCACGAAGAGCTGGTGGCCGTCCGAACAGCCCTCGCCCGACCGTTGAGTGGCGCGACCGCGTGAGGGTCAAAGCTGACCAAAGGCTCACGGAGTTCATCACGATCCTGCGTGATGCCGACTTTGATGCGAGCTGGGAGAATGTGCTCGACGCGCTCTGGCTCGCGAGCCTCGGCCGCAAACTTGATCTTGGCGGTGCGTCTTCGGCGATCAAACCTGGGGGCGCCGCTCTGCGTGACGGCCCCGGTTCGCACAGCGGACCTTCCTTCAGCCAGAAGGCAGATGCGCGAAAGAACCGCGAGCGGGGTCGGCAGCGGGAGGAGCGCGCAAATGACAAAACAGACGGAGATGAGGCTCGCGCCCACGCCGGCCTTTATGCCCATGGAGACGTCACGTCGGAAGATCGGACCGTAACGGCTTCCCCGATCCTGTTACCGGCAGCGCGAACACTTCCGGACCGGCTTGCCGTTGCGCGTGCGCTGAGGCCATTTCGACAACGTCGACAGTCGGACGTACGACTCGAACTGGATGAAGCACGTACGGCGGAACTCACCGCCGAACTGCGGCTAGTGCTCGGTGAAGGGCTCTTCGCGGCGCTGCGTCCGCAGCAGGAGCGTTGGTACGAAGCTCACCTTGTGTTGGAGGACGAGCCGGCGGTCGAAGTCTGGGGCGCGCCACTGCGCGAGTTTACCGATCTGCTGCGTCAAACCGGGGCTTTCCGGCTCGTGCGCATTTGGCGGCTTCGATTGGATCAGGCCAAGCCTCGCGATCCACAAAAGGCGCGGCTCGAAACTCCCGCCGGTGCTCTGATTTCGCCGCGAATTCTCGCTGGCGACGAGCGGCGCCTAGTACTTTTTGCCAGTCACGGCGACTCCCTGCATTGGGTCGACGGAACCTATGCCAGTCTCCTGAAGTCCTGGTCGGCGGCAAGCCTCGTGTTGCTGCATCTGCTGCCTCGGCATCGCTGGACATACACGCTATTGGGTGAGCCACAGGCGCTCGCGCGCGCAAGCCGTCCGGGCAGTGCGGCAGAAGCTCTGGACGTAGAGACGTTCTGGTGGCGGCTCAGTCCGGATCCCTCGCAGCCTCGAATACTTCGTTTGCCTGCGGTGCCGATCGTGCCGCAGGCCCTTCGTGCCTGGTCGCGGATGCAGATGGGATTGGGCCAGGGCAGCGAAGCGTTCCTGATCGATCCGGCCGAGGCGTTGACGGATACTGAACTCGCCAAACTCCTGCCGGAAAAGCTCGAGCCCGCCCGCGCGCTCACCAATTTGCGTGAAAGATCGGTCGCTGCTTTTGACCTCGCAGTCATGCTTGCCAGCGCGCCTTTTACATTGCCGGTCGCGCGGCTGGTTCAGGAGGTGACTCAGGGAGGGCGAACTGATTTCTCGGTTTTGGCCGAGCTTATGCTCAGCGGAGTTGTGGTTGCCTGCGGCAGCGAGGAGGCCAGTCGGAGAACCAGCGAGACGACCTACTTCGAAATAAGCGGCGCGGTACGCCCGCATCTTCTTCGATCGCTCCGCAATGCTGACGCCGTCGCGCTGGCAGTCGCGCTCGATCAGCGCGTCTCAGCACACCTCAGCGCGATCGCAGGTCGCAACCTTCAGTTCTCCGCCCTCCTTGTGGACGAACAAGGCGATACCAGGCTGCCAGTTTGGGCCCGCGCATTTGCGCACCTGACCACCGCCCTGCAAGGACGTCGCAAGCCCCTTTCCGATTGGAGCCTCCAAGAAGCGCTTGAGGTGCTCGACCAACTGAGCAGACCGTTGCTCGGTCAGCTTGCACGCCTCGCCGCCACGGACGCTTCTTTCGCCGCTGACAATGTCCGGCCGGACCTTTGGCCCCTCGTCAAGGACCCTCGCTTCGTTGCGGCGACGCCCATCGGGCTCAAGTTCCGACCGGCGGTCGCCGCCTATCTTGCGGATCGGTTGAACGAAAAGCCCTTCCTTGGGTTGCGCCTACTCTGGGTAGACGACAATCCCAGCAACACCGCCGGCCCGGCTGCAATGCTCGAACAGGGAGGTGCAGAGCCGATCCAGTATGCGCTCACAACGGAACAGGCCTTGCAACACCCTGCCCTTGATCAGTTTGATGTGATCCTGAGCGATATGACGCGCAATGACGACCACGATGCGGGCTACGAACTCTTGCGGGAGCTGCGCGCGAGCGGACTCACGACCCCACTGATCTTCGCCGCCAGCACGATGAACACTGAGGAACTTCGCGCACGCGCTGTCGCCGCTGGCGCATTCGGCGGCACTAATGGCACCGATACACTTCTTCAGTTAATAAAGCAGGCAGCGCGAAGCGCAACGCTTCCCCGCAAAACGGACGCCTCTACGTCTAAAACCCGGGTCGACGACGAAGCACAGGCGGCCAAAGGTATCAAGGCGCCACCCGCGTCACCGCGAACATCGACACCCTTGCGTGACGCCGCGATCCTGTGGGTCGATGATCGTCCAGACAATAATGTCACGGAACGCGCATTTCTGGCTCGCAGCGGCGTTTTTGTGACGTTGGCGCTCTCGACCAATGATGCATTACAAGCCATCTCAGAGCACCGATTCGACGCGATTATCTCGGATCTCGGTCGCCCGGAGGGGAACCGCGCCGGCCTCGACTTGTTACGGCGTGTGCGCCAGAGATCCAATCTGCCTTTCGCCATCTATGCGGGTGCCCGCGGCGTGCAGCTTGCCGAGGAAGCCAAGCGGCTCGGGGCGACGATTTCAACCGATCATTTCGAGTCAATAACGGAAGCGCTGAGTGACGCCCTCGGTTCTGGCGTGTCGCACGCAATGTTGTCCGAAACGCAGTCAGCGCGGCTTCGCGAACTCCTGAAGCTCTACGACACAGCATCCTGGCCTGATCAGCACGGACTGATTGGCGCTGCAGACCACTGGGTGTCGGTCTGGCAGACTATGGAGCCGTACGATCGCATCGCGGCGCTTGCGGTAGCGGTCGTCGATGCGGTCGCAAACACCGGTTATTGTCAGCTCTTCAGAGTGAGGAACGACCGGATCGTCTTGACGGCAAGCCGTATCGCGACGCCCAAGGCGGAGTACAGCGAGGCTTCCTGGGAAGGTGTGATCGGCCGGGCTGCACGCACGGGCACAACGATTCACCTTCCTGACGTCACCGAGGATCCGGGATACATCCCAGCAGAGTCGTCGACGCGGTCTGAACTCGCAATTCCGATCATCGGGATCAATGGCAGGGCGATCGGCGTCATCAATATCGAGTCGCCACGCCTTTCAGCATTTTCCGGCCATCAATCACAATGGCTTATGGCATTCGCCGCCACCTTAATCGACTATCTCTCGGGAGAGGCTTCTAGCAGCCCAAGCAGGTCCACACGGTCGACGAATTCGGCCCATGAGTCGCCAATGATCGACGGCGGCGGCCTCAGTGAGGGTCGCGGCGATATCGCCCGCTTAGTGGCAGAGGAGCCTGACCTCGATAAGCTCTTCAAAGGATTGATGGCGATAGTAAAGCCCTTTGTCGACTTTGACGAAGCCAATGTAAGCATCCTTTCGTCGGACCAAGAGCATTCACGTGTAATCTGTGTACTCGGTGCGCCTAAGCGCCATACGGCGCGCCGGTTGCGAATGAGCCCAGAGTTTGTCAACTGGATTAAGCAGCCGCAAACCTGGGTGGCGGATTTCGGAGATGTCCTCAGCGCCGCGCCGCAGATGCTCGATGCACCAGATGCGACGGCTGCGATCGATGCCGGATATCGCGCGTTGATTGCGCTACCCGTGCACCAGGGGAGTGAAACGAGGGGATGGCTCTGCCTGCTGTCGCGAAAGCCGGGGATCTACAACAGCGAGACTTTGAGGACACTGCAACAACTCGTGCCCAATGAGGCGCTCGGAGCGGTGATCTATGCGGCGGAGCGCGCGGAGAACCTGTTCGTCGCCAATCTGTTGAAAAAAATGGAGGCAAGCAGTCTACTGGATGCAGCTCAAACCGCTGTAAAGGATATTGGAGACTTCTATTCCTTCGAGAACACCTCAATTTTTAGAGTAGATGAGTCGCTTGGGCGGTTCGAACTTCTTGCCCAGGCCGCCTTCGATGGCGCGTTTGTAGTTAAGCATGGCTATACGCAACGGCTGGATCTGGGGTTGCTCGGCCTGGCTTATCGGCGCGGCGAGCCGGTCATTCTCGACGATGTGGATGATGACAGTGAGGATGCCAAACACTATGTGCGAGTCGCGTCTGAAGTGCGATCGGTACTATGCAATCCGATCCGTCAGTTCGGCCGAATTGTTTGGATTCTATCTGTGGAGGACCGACGGCGCGCCGCGTTCACCCCGATGGATGTCGAGACGTTGCAGCGCATCATCCAACAAATGGAGATGGCACTCGAGCGTAGAGAGAACAGCACCTATGTAGCGGACGTGCACGAGGCTCTCCATCACGCGACGCAGCCTCGGGTCTCGGACCAGCCGGAGCGCCGGGAGTATCTAATCAGCGGTCGCGTACAGGGCGTCGGATTTCGTGCTTTCGTCAAGAAGCAACTTGCAGCGCTGGGACTCGCGGGCATCGCCGAGAACCTGAGCGACGGCCGCATCCGTGTGATAGTGACTGGTCCCGCCGTGCAGCTCGATCAGTTGGAACCTCGGTTACGTCAGGGGCCACCCGCCTCAAGGATCGACGACGTGTTCGTTCAGCGTGACGATAACGTAGGAGCGCCTGAATCGTCACGCGCGACGCCGACACCTCAGCGTCCGGCTCCTCCGCACGGCAACCGGCGGGCCGTGATCGCGATCGGAGTCGATCGGGTCGCGAGCTTACCCACTCTTAGAGCTGCGGCCTCGGGCGCGCGGCAATTCGCTCGATGGTCGCGCGAGAACCAGAAGATACCCTCCGAGAGAGTGTGGCTGTTCACCGACGAGGATAAACCCGTCGGCGTCAACGAGATCCGCAAAGCCGTCACAACCTGCGTTCTGGGTGGCGACCTTGACCAAATCATTGTGTACTTCTCCGGTCACGGTACCAACATCGCGCAGCAAGACTTGTGGCTGCTCTCTGACGCGTCGCAGGATCTCAATGAGGCCGTCGGCGTCGAGCAGAACGTACAACTGGCACGCTACTCGGGTATCCCACACGTCGTCTTTATTTCGGACACATCACGCACGGCCGAAGCAGGTGCGAAAGCGTTAGTAAGCCCGATGGGCTCTCTCATCTTCCCGAACGTTCCTGAGCATCGGACCACAAGCGTCCGGTGCGTAGTCGATCGCTTCTTTGCCGCCAGGGTGGCGCAGCTGGCATACGAGGTCGAAGGCGAGTCGGTGTTCACAAGCGTTCTGCTGTCGGCATTGTCGGGAAACGAGTCGTCTGTGCTAACAGAGCACGACGGCCGGCAGGTCGTCACTAGCCGGTCGCTCTCCCGCTTGCTCCGGCAAGCTGTTCCGGAGAGGCTAGCGCAGGTCGCCGTCTCGCTGCATCAGGCTCCTGATACGATCATTGAGTCCGGCGACGACTCCTGGCTTGCCGCCTTCGAGAGCTAGCAACCATCCGTGCCGCCAACCGATCAAATTACCACCCGCCGCCGCGCGCTGCTTGATGACATTTGCAGCTCAAAGGTTGAACCACGTTTTGCGCCGGTGCAGATCGCCGCCGCGGAAGCGATTGATGTAAATGCTGATCGAAAAATGGTCCCATCGGGATCATGGCAAGCCCGCCAGGCCATTGATTTTATTGTTTCCAAGTTAAGGGGTACCCTGCGCCGATCAGGATTGAGACTCCGCGCCGAAACACATGACGCCGTCCCAAACTAGGGCAGCATTCATCGACAGCTCCGCTACCATGCAGATGGCTGTATCACTACGCCGTGGCTGAAGGTGATTGGCAGAGGCCTCCAGCGTCGTAAACAGAATCTACCACTAGCGTCCTCCAAGCCACCAGGCTCGAAACTTCCTCGGCCCTCGACTGAATCCAGCCTCCTATATGGGCTCGGACAAGAGGCGGAAGTTTTGGAATGGCTCGCATACGAGTGCTCACCGCACTCAAAATTAGACAGAATCTCAAACCGGGCATGTATGCCGATGGGCTTGGTCTTTACATGAAGATCCGCCCCGGCAACTCCAAAAGCTGGATTTACCGATATCGCATCGGTGGCAAGCTGCGGGATATGGGCCTTGGCCCGCTTCATACGGTGTCGCTTGCCGAGGCCCGCGAGAAGGCGGAGGTCTGCAGGGCTATGCGCCTCAAAGGCCTCGATCCGCTGGAGGAACGCCTCAAGGAGAAGCAAGCCAAAATCACCGAAGCGACTGACGCCATCACCTTCGAGAAGTGCGCCGAGACTTATCTCGCCACCCACAAGGACGGCTGGAAGAACAGCAAGCATGCAGATCAGTGGACGACGACCCTCCAGACGTATGTCTATCCCATCTTCAAGGACCTGCCAGTCGCCGCTATCGATGACGATCTGGTTCTGAAGGTTTTGCAGCCAATCTGGAAGGAAAAGACCGAGACAGCCTCCCGCATCCGAGGCCGCATCGAGCGCATTCTCGATTGGGCTCGCGTCATGAAATACCGCACCGGCGACAATCCGGCCCGCTGGCGCGGACATCTCGACCACCTTTTGCCAAAGCGGTCGAAGGTGGCAGCCATCATCCACCACGCGGCTTTGCCCATCGATGAGACGCCCGCATTTATCCAAATCCTCCGCCGAGAAGCAACTGTCACCGCCCGAGCGTTTGAGTTCTGCATCCTGACGGCGACTCGAACCAGCGAGACCCTCGGCATGCGGTGGGACGAGGTCGACGAAAGTGCCCAGCTATGGACCGTTCCGGCCGCCCGTATGAAAGCCAATCGGAATCACCGCGTTCCACTGGCGCCCGAATCGCAAGTGATCCTCGCTGAGATGAGGGAAATCCGAACGAGCGAATTCGTATTCCCCGGCGGTCGCGCGCATAAGCCTCTAAGTAGCATGGCGTTTCTCATGATGCTCCGGCGCCTCAACCGCACGGACATCACTGCGCACGGGTTTCGTTCGACGTTCCGCGATTGGGCAGCCGAGCGAACCGCATTTCCGAACGAAGTGGTCGAGATGGCACTTGCACATACCATTGGCAACAAGGTCGAGGCCGCCTACCGGCGTGGCGACCTGTTCAACAAGCGACGACAGCTCGCAGAAGCCTGGGCCTCCTTTTGCAGCGGGACCACAGGCAAGGCTTCCGATCTCTGACACCGGATTTCGGTCCGGAAACGCTGGCAGCTAGGCGCGTCAAACCAATCCGCAGGCGTCCGCTCTCGTGCGTACCGCAATTTATATCCTTCCGGAGCCAATTAAGGCCTTCAATAAGGAGCGTCAAATGTCCCAACAACTACAGCCACCGGTCGGCGCGATGTCCGTCAACGCGTTCGCCATATGGGCAGGCATCGGCCGCACCACGGCATGGAAAGAAATCCGCGACGGCAACCTCCGAGCGGTCAAGGTCAGCGCCCGAACAATCGTAAGATTTGAGGACGCAAGCAGTTGGCTCGCATCCCGACCGCCGCTGCAAAGCCGACCTGAACGATCGAAGCGCTGATAGGCAGGGGCCAGAAAAGCCCATCATTCAACACCCAGCAGGATAGTCTCGATGAACAAACGCATTGGCCCCCTTTTCTTTGAAAAAGATCCGCCGGAGTGGCGTAGGTGGATTTCCATCCTGAGGGTTGAGCTCGGTTACTATGTGAAAAGATGCAGCGAACATCACATCAAAATCTCCAAGATCAATTTTTGGCCGGCTAAAGGCACGATCACGTTGGATGGCCGCGAAGCTGTCGAGCACGGCGATTGGCTCGGATTCCTTCATATCGTGCTCAAGACGTACCCTCGCCGCCCGAACAAGAAAAATCGAGGCGAACTGATCGCCCCGCCGATTGATAGGCCGCATGCACTCAATCCTTTCTCGGCTGCATTGCTAAGTGACGTGCCCACTGATCAGGACGAAACAATCGTTTGCGTCGACCTCGATTCCGGCGAGCTGCCGTAAGACGGTGAGTGGCCATGCCCGTAACGGGAGTGAGCCACGAAGATCCGAGCAACTTCCGAAGCTCGTCCATACGCCCTTCACTCTGAACGATCCCGGGACAATTCCAATTTGGCCGAGATCTAATTGTTCTTCACTACCTACATAGCCGGCCCCCTATGGGCACCGGTCCTCGGCGCTAACCAGGCGGAGCGGGGGTAGCCGGTCGATCTTGAGTGGCATCAGCAGAAGCTCAACATTGTTGAGCAGGAGCGGGCTCCGGGACGCCCCGACCCACAGATGACAAGTTCGCTGATTGATTGTGCGAGATTGTCCATCCGCGTCAGAATGAAGCAGCGCATAAAGGCCGACCGCCTGACCCCGGCCTCCCCGTAGAAGGGTTGCGTTCAATCAAACAGCTTACCGACGGCGTGGCTCCGAGGTTCGGATACAAAGGTAAGAAGGCTTCGCCCTCGCAGGCGAAGCCTTGCCCTTCGGTCAAGAACAGCCCCTCAAGCGTTCACCAAGGTTCGATTGATCGCTCCTCTGCAGCGCTGCTCCTACACCTCTCGATGAAGAGAGGTATCCCTGCAGAGCAATTCTTGCCTGTCAGGCAGAGTGAAATGGGGGTGACGGACTGCAGCCCCGAAACGGATTCCTTGGCGGGGGGCCCTGCGAACAGAACGGGACTTTCGGTCAGCTAGCTTTGATGCGGCAGTTCGGCGTCTCCTTTAGAGCTGCCCGCTCACGCGGCAGATCTGGAGCGAACGACTGATCCGGCCTTTGGCCCGAAATCGCCAGCCGCTTTCTTCTCGTCGGACGCACTCTAACCGCTTCATTTTCAATCATAATTCTTTGCGCACCGGGCCAGCACTTCCAAAAACACAACTTTTTCCTTCCGAAACCGAAAGGACCGCGCCTTCTGGCACGCAGTCTCGCCCCTCAAATAAGGCAATGCGGCCCCGGGGAACCATTTATTGCAGCACCTCGGGTAAAGTCCGGCCCCTATCGCTTCATAGCTGCCGCTCGCGTAAACGATCTATAGTCCAATCGAACAGATCGGTGGACCTCGAAAAAGATGGCGGCGGCTGCTCGCTGGGAAAAAGAACGGCCTTGAGCAGATGGGACACCACTTCAAGGGCAGGACTGTCCGCTGAGGCGCCGAAGTATTGAGAAATGCGCTGCACCCTTACATGCGCTGGCGGGTGCTCGGGCGCTCCGCCGGGTGGCTCCATCAGTAATAACCATGCTAGGGCAATGCCCGCGACAAGGATCCGAAACTCACGCTGACGCGGATCAGCCACGTCGGCGAAGATCCAGGATCCGGCGAAGTCGTCCGCCTCGTTCTCTTGACCAATCTTCAGGTTCTCCGGAAGATGGATCTGGTGTCGCTTGCTCATGTGCGCGATCTCATGAAGCAAGATTAGCCCCATTGCGCCAAAGAATATGTTGTTCACATCTGCCAGTAAAGGATCGCTCAAAGAGGGACGAACAGCGAGATTGGAAGGCCAATCTAGATCGTTCAGACGAAGCTTCCGTACGAACTCGATGTACTCCTGAGCCTCAGCAAGAGCGCGGCCTAGATCAACCGGGCCTTCGTGCGTCCCGCTAAGTGTACTGACGATGCGGATGAGACAGGCGGCATAAAGGCTCACGCACCAAACCGACGTTAAGCCAGCATAGGTCACCCACAAGTATTTCTTGGGCGGGTTCGAACCGAAATGCTGAACTTGCGAAGCAGGTGAACTTTTCAACGCTTCAAACGTCCACTCCTGGCCATTAAACACCAATCTTGCAAGCTGGCCGCTCTTTTCTGAAGCCAAAAGGAATGGGACGCTTCGCAGCTGATCTACGAAGGGCTCCATCAATACAGAAGTGGCTATTCGCGTAGCCGCAGTCATTGGCTCACCTTAGAATGATGTCCATCTCTCTGAGTCAATTCTAAACTCATGCCTGCGATTTCCCCAGGCGCCTCAAGCAGCGGTGTATCCAAACTCGCGATTTCCGGCAGTGCCTTGCCAGCAATGCCCTGCAGGTCGCCATACATGCCTGCGGTCGTCTCGATCACGCTGATGATCTGCCCTTCGCGCTTCGCCCACTGCTTGGTCATGAATTTGCGCTCTTTGTCGAGATCGTCCTTCATGTCGCCGAATTTCTCGATCGCCGCCTCGATTCGTTGGCGGAAGCGCGGGCCGGTCAGATACTGGTAGACCTGCTCCATCTTGGTTTGCTGGCCCTGCTGGGCGGTGCGCGAGGCGGCAACGCCGATGAGAGTTTGGCGAAGCGAGACTGCCACGGGAATGGCGCAGCGAGTGTGAGCGACCCATACGCCGTCGACTAGGTCAAACGTTTCGACATCCCTGGGAAGGGCTTGCGAGATGATGAGCGCGACGTCGGCCTTCGCTGCGCGCTGGTCCTCTCTTAGCTTAGCAAGCCAGCCATCGCTCCAGTTTTTGGTCCGTTTGAATTCCCACAGGATGACGCCGGCAGTGTCACCAAGGGCGGCATTGACACGCTGCACGATATCGCCGCCAAACTCGCCCTTGCCAACCGGCTCGATAATGTCGGCTGGGAATTTGTTCTTGAGCAAAGCCTCAAGCTCAAGCTCAAGGACTTCGCCCTGCGCCTGCTGCGAGCCCTGTTCGGCCCTGCGCTTGAGTTCCTCGATCTGCTTGGTCATGGCTAGCAGCTGCTGGTCTTTCTCGGAGAGCTTGAGTTTGAGCGAGTCCTCGGCCTCCAGCTTGGCCTTGGCTAGAATTTCAGTCTGGGTCGCCTGGACGCGCTTCTCGATCGTAAGCTCCAACTCGCGCCTTTCATCGTCAAGTGCGCGCTGTTTGCGGAGCAGTTCCGCCTGGGCCTGCTGAGCCTCAGCGAGCTTCTGGTTGTTTTGGGCTAGCGTCTGCTGAAGTTCGTTCAGCTCCTTGCTTTTAGTTTCCAGTTCAGCCGCCGTCGCTTCGCGAGCCTTCTTTGCCTCAATCGCCACGATCTGGCTGCGTTCGGTCTTTAGTCGACCGTTCACCTGGTCCTCAATCGTCTCGCGGGCTCGCGCAATCTCTTCTTGCTGCTGACGAAGCGCTTCCTCCTTCTTCGAAACCTCGGCGTCCTTGGCCGCAAGTTGCTCCTGATGTCTCCGCTGCATAGCATCAATGAGCGGAGCCGCAAGAGACTCGGTTAGTTTGATAGGGTGATGGCAGTTCGGGCAGTGTAGAGTGGGCTCATGTGCCGATCCCGCCGCGGTCGCTTTAATATTCATGAGCCCTCCTTTGATTCGCGCGTTCTAGGCTGCCGGAACAAAGGTGATCCGGCCAGTCTCATCGCGCTTGTGATAAGGCTTTACCGCGATTTCCACATCCGGGTCGAAGCCGGTCAGCATGCCCATGAGCTTTTCCACCGAAACCAGCCGGAACAGCTGCGCATCAGCTTCGGCAAGTCAGGCTACTCGAAACGCATAGAGGGCCCCCACAGGTATGCCATCAAATCATCGCGGATCCCTTTCAGGCCCATCAGGGAATCGGCATTGAATCTCTACGATGGAGCAAGCGTCGGTCGACGATACTGGTACGACGAGAGTGGCTGGCTCAGGTTTTCGGCGGGACGTCGAATCATTGGAATGGACGATGCGGCGTCTTTGATCCGGTCGACTTTGAAGACCGCAGGGTAACTTCCTACAGCGCACGGATGACGCGGGGCACGACGGCAATCGAAAACGACTTCCTGACCCCCGCCAGGGTCCGAGCCAGATTGGGTGTCCCTAGGCGGCCGCCAGGACCGTTTCTACAGAGAACTACTCGAGTGAGCCCGTGATCGGTGAGAGTCCGCTTTGCCACCAGGCGGCCATTCAGTTGGGCGCGGCGGAGTGGCCGGCCTCACCCAGATTGATCGATCATCGGCCAAACGTGTAATCATACAAGTTGCACTATCTCTCCGACTCAAGAGACAGTACATCTAGTTAGTGGCCATAGGTATCTTCATGCGCATCAGCCGTATCGTCATCCGTAACTTCAGATCGTTCGAGCACTTGGATGTCAGCCTCAGTCAGAACACGACCTGCGTCATCGGCGAGAACAACGCGGGAAAGTCGAACCTCCTCCATGCACTGCGCCTGTGCTTGGACGTGAACCTGCCATCTTCCTACCGGGCTCTGGCGCTGAAGGATATACACTCGGACGCCGACATCAGCGAGCCGACGCAGGTCCTGATCGGGGTGGAGATCACCGACTATCAAGGCAAGATCAACGAAGAGGCACTAGCAGGCGCGTGGCAGATTAAACCCGACCTCGCTCGCCTCATCTATCGGTTCAGGCCCAAACATGGGGTCCGCGAAGACCTGGAGGCGGAGGAGCGCCACGCCGGCGACCTGACACTCGACGATTACCAATGGGAGATCACAGGCGGCGGCGATCCCAAGTTGGATATGGCGGAGGCCGATTGGCGCGACGACATTGGCATGTCTATACGATTCCCCGACCTCCAGTCTTTCCTAGTCGTCTTCCTGCCAGCTCTGCGCGACGTC
This sequence comes from Bradyrhizobium sp. AZCC 1721, assembly GCF_036924715.1. Classification (NCBI taxonomy): domain Bacteria; kingdom Pseudomonadati; phylum Pseudomonadota; class Alphaproteobacteria; order Hyphomicrobiales; family Nitrobacteraceae; genus Bradyrhizobium; species Bradyrhizobium sp. AZCC 1721. Next base: position 7,042,753 of record NZ_JAZHSB010000001.1, read on the forward strand.
GAAAGCGACCTACGTCAGACTCGGACGTCGCCACTGGCGCGCCTAATCGACGTGAGCGACATCGGGTCGGCCGAGCAGGAGACATTGATCGACGCTCTACGAAAAGCGAACGCGGCGATCGCAGCCTCCCCCACCATCGCCAGCTTGGCAGAGGCTATTGACAAGTCGTTCAAGGCCGTTAGCGGGCCGGCCTTCGAGATGGACGTGGGGCTCGGTCTTGCCGAACCCTCGTTCCCAATCATCGTCCGCGCCCTACGTATCCTGCTGACGAACATCGCAGTTGAGAACTTTGACCCCGCCAACAATGGGCTCGGCCTCAACAACATCCTCTACATCTCTATCCTGATCGAGTATTTCCACAAGCGGCTGGCCCAGCAGAAGTCGGCCGGACAGATCATCCTCTTCGAGGAGCCGGAAGCACATCTTCATCCACAGCTGCAGCTCGCGCTTTACAACGCGCTAAGTGCGCTTCCCTTCCAGTCGATCCTCACGACCCACAGTACGCACATCACCGCACAGGCGGGGCTCAACACATTCGTGGTGCTGACTCACACTGGCGATCCGGCGACCGCGTCAGGTGTGCCGGCTCTCAATCCATCGCTCTCACCGACAGATGTGCATGATCTGGAGCGTTTCCTAGACGCCACCAAGTCGAACCTGCTGTTCGCGCGCAAAGTGATGCTCGTCGAAGGACCGGCCGAGCTCTTTCTGATACCGCCGTTAGTCAAGACAGTGCTGGGTCTCGATCTCGACCGAGCGGGCATCTCGGTGATTCCAATCTATGGCGTACATTTCGATGTCTACAGCAAGCTTTTCTGCGAAAGCTGCTTGCCGAAGAAATGCGCTATCGTTGGTGACGGTGACTTGAAACCCAGCGACGCAGTCCTCTCGGGGGACGATGGCGAAGATGATCTTCCGCCCCCGCCCGATTTGAAGTCTTTGGAGAGCGATCACGTCAGGGCGTTCGTCTGCCAGACCACATTCGAGCGGGCGATCACGATGACGGGCACACTGCCGATGTTCATCGCAGCGGCCGAGGAGCTCGGGCTTCCGGGGGTTAAGTCTAAGCTCAAGAAGGGCCTCAAGGCGCTCCAGGCCGATGGGCTTGGCCAGGAAGCCAAGTTTGAAATCCTTGACCCGCTTCGCGCGACGGTCCTCAGCACCGCTAAGCGCGTCGGAAAGGCCCGTTTCGCGCAGATCGCCGCCCGTCATACCGAGAAGGCTACGGCGCTTCCCAAATATCTTAAGGACGCCGTCGCCTGGCTAGGTGAAGCATGAGTCTCACCGCGGAACAGCGCACCGCCATCGACCACGATGGTCATGTTATGCTCTCAGCCTGCCCAGGCAGCGGCAAGACGCACGTAATTGTCTCCAAGCTCCTACGCGCGGTCGACACATTGCGGGGCACTCCGCGCGCAGCGGCCTGCATCACGTACACAAACGCGGCAGTGTTGGAAATCGAGGCGCGACTGCGTCGGCAGCTGCAAGTCGGCGATGAAACGCATTTCGAGATCAGCACCATCCACGCATTTTGTCTGCAGTACGTGTTCCGGCCATATGCCTATCGAGTAAAGGGCTATGCGAAGGGCTTCGAAGTTCTGAGCCAGGATAATCCGGCATTCGCTAAATTCGTCGAGGCGACAACGCGGGAAAGTGGCCGTTACAACCTTCGTCAAACCGATTACGACGAGTTCGCCCAGATCCAGATCAACGAGACCGGCACCCCCATTGGCTCTGCGCTCACCAACGGCGCCATCTCTACCCGAGAGGCAAAGCGCTATTGGCAGATGGTCCGCGAAGCAGGGTACGCGGACTTTGCGCTTATCGTCTACTTCTCGCTGCTGCTACTGAAAAAATTCCCAGAAATAGCCGATCATCTTGCCTCGCGCTTCGCGTTTATCCTCATTGACGAGTTCCAGGATACGAGCGATCTCCAAGTCGAGATCCTGACGCTGATCGCCTCGCGCCAACGAACCCGCTTCTTCTTGGTCGGCGATCCAAACCAATCGATCTTCAGCTTCGCCGGGGCGCGCCCCGATCTTGCCGATGTCTTCGCCAAACGGATCAACGCCAGGACCGACCTGTCGCTGTCCGGAAACTTCCGCTGTAGCCCACAGGTCATCGCCCATGCCGAAACGTTGATCCCTCGTGCACCCCCAATGACGGCAGTCGGCAAGGCTAAGGTCTATACGGAAACGCCAAAGCTTCAGAAGACAGCGACGCCATTCGAACTTTTGACGGACTATTTTCTCCCTGCGCTTGACGAGCTAAAAATCCCACTTGGTCAAGCTGCCATCCTTGCTCCGACCTGGTTCAGCCTATTCCCGCTCGGACGCAAGCTACGTGAGTACGGCATAGCCGTGGTCGGGCCCGGCGCTAGACCGTACAAACGCAACCGGCTTTTTGCGCCTTTGGCTGAGCAGATCTGCGGCTATCTCATCGAGCCGAAGCCCGACGCGCTAGTCGGCATCGAACGCCGCCTTTTCGAGACCGTGTTGAACGCAACAGCACAGCCGCGGTTTGATATCTTTTCTTATGACGGGCGGGCGGTCGTATTTCGACTGCTCGCTGAGGCTCGACGTCTGGAAAAACTCCATACAGGCGCGGAGGATTGGCTCAAGGCCGCTGTCGAGACCTTTGGTATAATTCTCCGTGAAGGCGGGCTTCTAACTGCGCCCGCGACCTCACGCCTAACCTCCTCAGTTGACGAAATCCTAGGCGATATACGCTCAAACAGGGTGGATGTCGCGAACTTGACCTTGGCCGATCTCGGTCTATACGCAAGTCATGGTGCTGCCTTGAAGCTCTCGACGCTTCATAATGCCAAAGGTCGTGAGTTCGATGCTATCGCAATGATAGACCTGCACAATGGACGCATCCCGTTCTTCCGTGCCGAAACGCAAGAGCAAATCGAAGAAGCGCGACGGCTCTTTTACGTTGGAATCACGCGCGCGAAGCGGTACTTGCTTTACGGCATTGATCGCACGGATCTGAGGAACGCCCCATCTCCATTCCTCACTACGGCCGGGGGGCTCGGTCTTTGCTGATTTCTGATATCGACAAGGCTTTCAGCATAAAGTCGGGACTCAAGAGTCGGAAGCAGCGCGACACTGCGGCGGAAATCACTGCCGGTAGGGCGCAACATCATAGGCTGCAGAGTGGAGCTCGCGATTTACGTCTTTCTTTCAGAAAATAGCGTACTGCGTCATCCAGCTGGCAATTAGATCAGCACTTCGACGTCCATCCGATCTAATTTGCATCAGACCGTCAGCATCGCTAAGGTGCTACCGGCATCCACAGGCTCTAGGCAGGGGGAGCTGCCGGTAATTGGTCGATGCTTTGCGAACTAGCCCATTCCTTCTCACCCCGGATCGCCGAACTGCTGGAGCGTGACCGAGGCCTCACTCGCAACTTCCGCGAGGAGACTGTTACCGATCTGTTCATGGCCAGCCTCGTCGGGCTCGAAGCCTTTGGCGTTCGGGTCGACTTTCCAGACGAACCAACCACGGGCGGCGACATGGACTGGATCTATGCCGCCCCACTCGAGCTCAACGGAGGCCGCTACCTCCGCCTGATTCTTCAGGCCAAGCGCGCGCAGTTCGCGAAGCTAAAGAGCGGCGGCTACTGGTACTACCACCACCTCGACCACGGTTCCCCTTCTGGTCAGCAGGCCCAAACGCTCATTGCATACGCGTCCACCACGCCGGCCGGTATGGCCACACTACCGCTTTATATCCTTTACCACCCGACCTCCGCCCTCGCTCCCGCCACGCACAATCGCCCCGCGATCGAGGGCGTGAACTTGGTTTTCGCGCATCACGTAGCACCGGTTGTCTTCGGTGGTTGCGCAAGGACGCAGAAGAAGGTGGACTATTGGCGCGACCGCTTCATGCCGCTCTCCGAGATCCTGTGTTGGCCGGCCGCTGTGACGGAGCAGCGCGACCCCGCCGCTGCCGGCACAACGCAGTTCATGGTCGGGCTAGAGCGAGCGGTTCTGCCCGGTCTGACGGGCGCTTTCCATCCTGACGTGGTCGCCCGTCGGCTCGGAGAGCAGAGGGCGCGAACTGCAGTAGCTGCGGCGCCGGACGCGCCTACCCCGCCCCCCATCAAGCCGGTCGACGGTATTCCCGAGGACATCCGGCGCGCGATCGAGGGGCAAGTGACGAAAAAGGACAGAAAGGAGCTGAAGCGCCCGCGAGTGATTCTTTCGACACGAATGCGGCGCGACAGCCCAAACTTCGATCTGGCTGAACAGCTCAGTCGGCGCCGAGACTAAGCAGCGCCCGATCCGTCGCCGCCTGTCCGCTTTGCGCCGATACTGTTGACGAAATCTTTTCAGGTTGAAGAACAAACTTTCGTGGCTCCGCTCGCGAGCTTCTGATGTGGCGACCTCCGTACCGGCCTGCGAAAGCTTTCAGCGGCGGACCGCTGAAACACTCTTCTCGGCGCGATTTTAGAAACCGGCCAGTCTTCACCTTTTTCGGAATTTTCGTCAAAAGGGGAAGCTAGCCACGTTGCGACGATCAAATCTGTAAAGTCTTCAGCAGTTCTTCTTGCTCAGCCTCTTGCTCTCGGTAGCTCTTGCCCTCTTCCAGTTCCAGTCCAGCGTACAGATTGTCGATATCGGATCGATAGAGTCTGGATCTGAACCCATCCTGATCTCGAGCCTTCTTACCGATATTGTGTGACGCGCCAGTCAATTTGATCTGCTGCACGTCGATAGCCGTTCGTACGGACCACGGATTGAGAATATCGCGGCCGTTCATCTGCACAATTTCCCGCGCAGCATGATCCTTCCATGCAAATTGCTCATTCGGGTGAAGTTGTTTGACGACGTAGCGGAACCATCGCCACGCGGTACGCACCTCTTCGGCTTTGGTCTTCCCATAGCTGCGCACCAGGCGGTATGCATCGCGGTGAATGTTGCGCCCCGTTAGCCTGACCAGACATGAGCGGGACCAAGCATCAAACTCGTTGCGCAGCACGGGGGGCAAATTCATCAGCACATGCGAATGAAAGCCACGGCCGGGTGCATTTTCATGAACATAGACATACTTCAACTCGACTTTCGTCAGGGGGCTTCGAGCAGACAGCCGCCGACCGCGAAATCCGCCGCCGACATTCACCCATTTCCGTGCTTCGTTAAGATAACGCCCCAAGATGTCGCACCCTTCGAGCTCGCTGAGTCCCATCATTGACCAAATGATGACCGCGTGAGCATTCAGCACGGTGCCGTCCTTCCACATGCCGTAGGCCATCGCATCGTAGACCTTCTGAACATCCTTTGACGTGAGGAAGGAGGACTTCATCTGTCGCGGCACCGATGTGACCCTAAAAGGGTTGACCATCGCCCCAGGACGCTGATATCGGGGCGGCGGTGCATACGGCAGAGGCCCAATGAAGTGCGGCCACATCTCCCGAGCGTGTTCGTAAAGGTGCCGGCCTAAAGCCGCCGCCAATGGATCCGGATCGAACTGGATTACTTTGGCGCTTGCGCTCCCCTTTTCAGCCGGCAGCGTCGTTCCATACTCCTTCTCCGCGGATTCCTCGTCCTGCGCCAGCGCCGCCGCCATCACCCAAGGGCACGGTTTGGTCAGGGGATAGTGGTGACGCACCCGCTGCCATCGCCGGTCGTGCTCGAACTGCTCTCGCGTCCGCCGAGGCGGCTGAGGCATTATCGCGCTCAATCGTCTCGACCATTCATTGCCGCTTCCTGCAGCCGCGTTGCAAAGCCGCGTCAGATCGGGATCGGTGGTGTCATACAAGCCGGCCAATCCAGCTTCCCAGAGGACGCGCGCGCGATCCGGGCCGTCTACGCTTTCCAGATACGTTACCAGTTCACTTTTCGTCTCATTCATCTGCATTTCTCCAGAAGGTTTTGTTGAGTCTGAGGACAGATAACCTGCTGTGAGAGCTAGATTTCTTCGTTGATCCCCGAGCCCAAATTCCAAAGTGGACAATCAACGCTTCCAAAAGCGTGCACGTGCTTCCGAAAGTCGCGACAGCAAAGCAGACGGTCGAGCCGAAGCTCGAGCCGTTTACCAGCCGCATGGACCGCATTTCGTCTCGCTTTGGGAGCGCGTTCATCTGCTCTCACAGGTTGCAGAGAGCCCCGACGGCTTCAGGCTGAAGCCGTCATCGATGACGCACTGCTGAGTAATATAGTGTTCAGGAGGCAAAAAACGCAGTTGGCGGCCCCTTGGCCCGCAACCGCTCTACATGCAGCGCGATCAACCCAAGTTGTCACAATATGTAGATCACGCCGCACCGGTATCCCGCCCGGCGCCGGCTCGCGTCCACCGGACCGCTGCTTCAACCGTTAATTGAGTGGCCACTCACAATGGATCCGATCAGAGCAGCAACTTCTGAACGCTCCGTCCGAATTCCTGTTGCCAACCAGGCGCACAGGAATCGCAATGAAATCTCACGTTTCGACAATCGAATGTCACCTCTACACTCCCATGACGCGCGTTCCGCTCGTTCCAGAAAACGTCCTCCGTCGCCACAATGTTCACTTCAGTATCGACACTCGCTTCCGCCGCGCGGCCCGGTTGCTCCAGTACCTCTGGCTTTGCGAGCAGGGCATCCCGACTGGCATTCACGTCCAGGGAACAGCCGATGCCGCGATCACGATGGAGCTCGGCTCTTGTCTAAGTCCAGAAGCAGCCGATGCTGGGAGGAATTTCCTGTCTCCTGCCATTCATGGACTGGTCCGGCGTGAGCTGGTGATGCGCGAAGAAGGCGCCATGATCGATGAGGATCGGCTGTTCAGAAATGCGCTGAGTTCGATGCCGCTGGTCTTCAATTTGTTCGGGCCAATGGTCATCGACCCGCGTCTCGCGACAAGCGTATTCCGGCGTCTCCTGCCCGACTTCGTTCACACTGTCGAAGGTATCACTTTCGAGCACTCCCCGGGCCGCCATGAGGACCGATTCCTCGCCGATGGCACTGCTTTCGATCTGGCCATGCGTGTCGTCACGCCGGATGGCGAAGAGGCGACCGTATTCTTCGAGATCAAGTATTCCGAAGACATGGCTGGTCCGGCCGCTCGGATGCGCCCTCGCTATGACGAAGCGTCCCGCGAAGTGCGCTTGTTCAAGGATCCGCAGAGCCACAGGCTGCGTGCCTTGGCGCTTGAGCAATTGTGGCGCGAACACATGCTGGCACAGCTCACAGTGGACCAGGGTATCACCACACGCGCACTATTTGTTGCTGTCGGTCCTCGCCTCAATCGGCGCGTCAACGCCGCTTTTCGCATCTACGAAAGCGAACTGATCGGCGAAGAGGACCGCGACAGCACCCGCGTCGGGTTCAAGGCATTGACACTGGAAGCTGTTATCGCGGTCTTGGCCGACGCCGGAGCATCGGAGATCGCAACTGCGCTTTGGCGGCGTTATTGCGACTTCGAGCGTGTCTATGACTTCGCGCTACATGAGTTTGCCGCGACCAATCTCACCTCCTCGAACAATTCAGAAGGACGGCCCGGTCGGGAGGGCGATGCTCCCAAGGCGGTTGGCAAGATCGCGAACCCGGTCCCCGCCAGTGCTACCGGGCGGTCAAAGGTCCACCCACGTTCGTCGAAAGCCAGCCGTGGAGGTGCCTCTTGAAAGCAGATCGCACCCTGTTCACCGTCGCCGATCAAGTCCAATTGCTCGTGAACGCACTCAACGGAGGCGACCATTTTCCAGTGGTGAAGCTGTTCACACCGGATGCTGGAGCTACGTGGCTCATCAGCGAAGTTGATCCTGACGATCCGGATCGGTTGTTCGGCCTCTGCGATCTCGGTCTCGGCTATCCAGAACTCGGTTATCTCAGCCTGGCTGAGATCACGGCAGTAAAAGGTCCGCTCGGTCTGCCGATCGAACGCGATCGCACTTTCGTCGCGGACAAGCCCCTGTCTGCCTATGCTGAAGAAGCGCGGACTAACGGCCGCATCGTGGCCTAGGAACCAGACCGACCGTAATCGACATGACTTTCGTCACGGATATAACGCCCGATGGCGAGCCGGGAGCAGCTCTGGGCCGTCATCGGCGGCGATCTTCGGGTTCTGCGCCCCGGGAGAGCGCGGTTACTTGTTAACAATGGGGGCCAGGCCAAATTGGTCGGAAGTTTACGCGGACAACCCTCCCCGAATGCGGTATGGGAGGACTTCTCGGGCAGGAGAAGTTCCAATCTTTCGGCCATTGCCGCGCGTCACCGACGGGCGGCCCGAAAAACCAAGCCGCCCGATCTAGTGGGCGGGGCCATGTCAATCGCAACAATAAAACAACTTTGCGTTCCGAACGCAGTCGTTTCAACGGACAGCCTGGTCGAACAGGTCGCTCAGATCGAGGATTTCGCGGCCAGCAAGATAGACGGTCGGGACTTCTTCAAGCGGAACCATTTCACTGCTGGCCTTGAGCTGCTGGTCAAGCGCGGCTTCGATCGCTTGGCTGGCAGGTCCGAAGATGGCGCCTTCTATCTGACCCAAGCTATGGGCGGCGGCAAGACGCACAGCCTGATCGCGTTCGGCCTCCTCGCCTCCGATCCAGGGCTTCGCCGCGAGGTAGTTCCGAAGATCGCACACGGCAATGATTTCGGCGCGGCGAAGGTCGTGATTTTCAACGGACACCAGAACCCCGACACCCTGCTCTGGGGCTATATCGCCGAACAGCTTGGCCGCGGCGACGTCATGGCCCCGTTCTGGCGCAATGGGGCGAGGACGCCTGGCGTCGACGAATGGGTTTCCATCCTTGGCGAGGAGCCTGTCCTGATCCTCCTGGACGAATTGCCAAGCTATCTCCAGATGGCGCAGGGCGAAGCGGTGGGGAACACGACCCTTGGCGATCTCACGATCGGGGCGTTGGAGCGCCTCTTCAATGCCCTTCCACGGTGCCCGCGCGCCTGCGTCGTGGTCACGAACCTGAAAGACGACGTTTATCTCGACGGCTCGGGCCAGCTGCGCACGCTGATCGAAAGCCTGACGAAGCACTACGATCGCAACGCGCAGGCAATCACCCCCGTCCAGCAGAACACGGGCGAGGTCTTCGCCATCGTTCGGAAGCGGCTGTTCGACGCCTTGCCCTCGGCCGACAAGATCGATGAGGTCGCGCAGGCCTATGTTTCAGCGCTTCAGAAGGCGAAGCGCGTCGACACGATCCCGACGACGCCCGAGACGTTCATCGAGCGCATACGCGAGACCTATCCGTTTCACCCTTCCATTCGGGACATCGTTGCGCGCTTCGCCGAGAATCGCGGCTATCAGAAGACCCGCGCGCTCATTCGCCTGATGCGCTTGGCAGTTCGCGGCGCGATGGCCGGCAACAGCAATGCGTTCCTGATCGGGCTGCAACACCTCGATTTCAATGACCAGGCGACCATTGAGGAAATCCGAAAGATCAATCCAGGCTACTCCAATGCCATCTCCCGCGACGTGGCCGACCGGGGTAACGCGCTCGCCGAGAAGATTGATGCAGCCGATGGCAACCCGACGGCTTCAGCGGTCGCCAAGGTGTTGCTGATGTCGTCCCTTTCGGCAGCCGAATCGCCCTTGCGAGGCCTCACCGACGGCGAGCTGATCGAGACGCTCGTCGATCCACTGCTCGACGTGTCCGAGATCAAGGGGAGTCTGAGTCGCCTTGAAGGCCAAGCGTGGTATCTCTTCAAGGGCGTCGACAACCGCGTCTTCTTCGGCCAGACCGCCAACGTAACGGCGGAGATCACCGAGATTGCCGGAAATATCGCAACCGAGCAGGTCGACCAGACCCTCCGCGAGAAGCTCAAGGAGGTATTCAAGCCGCGCAGCGGCGCGCTCTACTCCGAGAACATCGCCATACTGCCAGCCCTCGATGACATCAAGCTCGACGACGAGCGCCCGACGCTGATCATACTCGAGCAGCCCGCCGACAAACTTCCCGATGAGTTCGTCAACTGGTGGAACAAACAGGAATTGCAAAATCGTGTCCTTGTGCTCACGGCTGACCGCAACGCCGTCGCAACGCTCAGGACCAGCGCGCGACGTCAACGGGCTATCGCGAAAGTAGAAGAGCGAATCAAGGCGCAGCATGGCCAAGGCTCGCCGCAGATGGCCGAGCTTGATGGTGTTCGCGCACGCGAGGCCGCAGCCTTTACGAGCGCGTTGCGCGAAACGTTCAAAAGTATCGTCTTCCCGATGCGGGATCGAACCAAGAAAAGTTATCTGCGCTCAATTGATGATTTCCGCATGGAGTTCGACCGCAACGATTATTCCGGCGAGCAACAGATCATCGATACTCTGGCGAAGCGCGGCAAATTCATATCCAGCGACAAATTTGACGCCGAGTTCGAGACTCTGCGTCTAGATGCCGAAGAAATCCTGTTCGACGCGGACGCGGTCCAACACGCTTCGCTCCGGCGCAACGCAGCCGTCCGCTCCGGCTGGTTCTGGCTACCGAAAGGCGGCCTAGAGCAGTTGACACGAGCAGCCGTTCAGCGCGGCTTCTGGCGCGAAAAAGACGGCCTCGTTGCGAAGAAATGGGAGCGCGTCACACGAGTCACAGCCCGGCAGGATGATTTCGCGCAAGACCCAATGGTAACGGGCCGTTTTCAGGTGAACGTCTCACCGGAAGATGCGGACATCGTTTATGTCTCGGAGAGCGGTCCGCCCGATCCGGCACGGGCGCAAAAACTCGACGGCCGCGTGTACGAGACAATGGCACCGGCAGTATGGTTTCTCGGCGTCGACTCGAAGGGTGTAGCCAAGATGGGTGACCCCTGCGAGTGGCGCGCGCCGATCCGTGTCAAACCGGACGTGAAACGCACCTCCACAGGTTATCGCGTATCGCTCGTAGCGATTCCGCGGGCGGCGGCCATTCGCGCGACCTTCGACGGGTCCGACCCGAAGAGCGGCCCCGAAGTACCCCATGGCGACATGGATGCGCCTACGGGGGCAAAGCAGCTTCGCGTCGTGGCCGAGGTGAACGGCCTGTTCAGTCAGGAGGAGACGGCGCCGCTTGCGTCAGGTATGGACGATACCGGCGGTACGCGCTTCCAGCCAAAAGCTGCGTTGAAGCCGGACACCGCCGCCATCATGACCTCGCGTTTCGAACCAAAGGACACGGCGGCCGCCTTCTCGGCGCTTGACCGGCTGGCCAAACTGTCGGACGCGAAGGTGTTCGGAGGCACTGTCGATCTCAACGGCACGCGCTCGGAAGGCGATTTCCTGACGCTCCGCCTCGGGCGCGATGTCGCCGTGCCTGTGGCGGCGCTCGACCAAAAGGTCAAGGAGCTGGCCGCCCTTCTCGCTGCATCCGCACCGACAGTGAAGCTTCGTCTGGACGGCATTGCCTTTTCGTCCGGACGCGATCTGATGACGTTCTGCGATGCGTTCGAGCTTGATTTCGATCGTGTTGAATGGAAGCAGGAGTGAAAGTATGAGCACTGCACCTGCGAATTTCGACTGCGCCGACATCTATCAGGAGCACGGTTATCTCGTGCGCCTCACGAAAGGGCGCGACGCAAAGGTGCAGGTGTTCGAGGTATTCGGCCGCCCGCCAAGCGACCGCGAACCGCAATGGGCGCCAGAGACGGTGTTCCGCTGCGAGGCCGCGCGCGACGTTTGGGATGTGGTCTCGCCCGAGGCGCGCACCGAGTTCAACCGCCGCCTCAAGCTCGAAGGCAAGCCCGCCGGACGTTGGGGCGCGGATGAGACTGCTGTGCAGAGGCTGTTCGGCAAGGAACTGCTCGTACTGCTTTGGGCGATCGAGGCGCCAGATGTGAAGCCCGAGGAGATCGCGGTCGCCATCCGTAACTGGCACGGGCTGAAGCCCGAGGAGCGATGGTGGCTCTACACCATGACGGCAGCGGCGACTGGCCTCGCTCATCAAGCCGGCATGGGCTGGCGCGGCGCACTGCGGCAGGCGCTCTGCTTCGGCACGCGCTCAGACACCTTCCACCTCGGCGCGGTCGCAGGGCGCGGCACGCTGGAGCCGCGGGTTAATACCGGCTTCGTGCAGCCAAAGAAAAAATCGAAGCCGAAGAAGAATGAGGGGCCGGGCTTCCTGTTCGCGCCCGTTCCAGCCGAGTGAGTCTTTATGAAGGTCGCCGCCGCTATCGCCTCGCCAACTTCAGGTCTTGCACCGTTCTCCCTGAAGGATGCTCCGTCCTTAATTGAACGACAGCTTCCGGTCGGGCGCCTCTCAGCAGAGGCCTATAAAGAGCGCAAGGCCGGCGCGGGACAGACGCTAACGGCGCTCGGCTCCTATTGGAAAGGGCGCAAGCCTCTCATCCTCGTGCGGGCTGTGGTGCTCGGCTCCCTGCTACCGGCAAGTGACGCGGCGGCCGATCTCGAAATCTTCCTGAAGCTGATGGCAATGGACGACGGGGCGTTCGGACGACGCTTCAACGGCAGCGCCTCCGAGTTTGCTCGTCTGTTTCCTGAACATGCGGAGACGGTCGCCTTCAATCGCACGCGAGCTTGGCGAAGCGATCTTCGAGTAGAGGAGCTAAGAACTAGAGCGGCCTCCGTTCGGACTCCAATTGAGCCGGGCGACCCGCGAGAGCGTTTGCTCAAAGCCCTTGCGACTTTCGCCAAGAGCGGTCGAGCAACAAAACCGTCCGCGAGCGCCGTTGAGTTTGCCGAGCTCTTTCCCACCTTGGCAGACGAATTGACGGAGGAGGTCGAAACAGGTTGGCGTTGGCGCGCCGACCTAGACGAAGTTGATCGGCAGGCGCGGGTGGCGGAGGCGTTCGCGAGCCTCCCGTACGCCGAACGATTGAAACACGTCCGCCGCCCGGAGGAGTGCGACGAGTCGGATCTGCTCAGCCCCGTTTGGCCCTCGATCAATCGCCATCTCGGAACGACCGCGCAAAGCATTCCCGAGCTTGTCGAGCAGTTGGGCGTATCGCGCTTCGGGCAGCGCCCCAAGCTGGCGGATACGTTCTGCGGCGGCGGGTCGATTCCCTTCGAAGCGGCGCGCATGGGCTGTGACGTTTACGCATCCGACCTCAATCCCATCGCCTGCATGCTCACCTGGGGCGCCTTTAATATCATCGGCGCGTCGAACGAGCGGAGGGCGGAGATCGACGCCGCGCAGCGTGAGGCTGCGGCTGCAGTGGACGCTGAGGTCGCCCGGCTTGGCATCGAGCATGACGCCGAGGGCAACAGGGCGAAAGCCTATCTCTACTGCCTGGAGACGCGCTGCCCGCGCACCGGTTGGATGGTCCCGATGGCGCCGTCGTGGGTCATTTCCAAGACGCGCAATGTTGTAGCGAAGCTTGTGCCGGACCATGCGGCGAAGCGGTACAAGATCGAGGTCCACTCCGGCGCATCGGCGGCGGAAATGGCCGTAGCCGAGCAAGGCACGGTGCGCGACGGACGGCTCGTCCACCCGCTGAATCCGGAGCGCTCGGGCGTCGAGATCAAGACGATTCGTGGCGATTATCGCGATGTCGACGGCGCCACACGAAACCGGTTACGCCTCTGGGAGAAGTCAGATTTTGTGCCGCGGTCGGAGGACATTTTTCAGGAGCGACTGTATTGCATCCAGTGGATCTCGAAGGAGACCCTCGGAAAGGGTCGACAGGAGACCTTCTTTGCCCCCGTTACGGAGGACGATCTGGGTCGCGAGCGCAAGGTCGATGCAATCGTCCGCGAAAGCCTCGCGCGCTGGCAGCACGAGGGCCTTGTGCCCGACATGCCAATCGAGCCGGGCGAAAAGACTGACGAGCCAATCCGCACCCGCGGATGGACGCATTGGCATCATCTGTTCGGAGCGCGTTCTCTTCTTCTTGGAGCGTTGATCCGCTCATCTGTTGGCACGGCCTCCGCTGAGTTGCAAACGTCCAAAGCGCTCGACCGCATGACCAAACTCTGCAGGTGGAACCCTGGCCATCCGGGACGGCCGGGCGTTGCGGTTACAGCGGAAAAGCCTGGCGAGACATTCGATAATCAAGCTCTAAACACGCAAATCAATTACGCTATACGGAGCGCCAACGAGATCGTTGCCTTTCTCGATCGCTATGAGACTGCTAGCTTTCCGCTTTCGGTAGACTCGAAGGTGGAAACCTCGCCAGCCGTTGACACGGATCATTCTGCGAACATCTTTGTCACTGACCCCCCATACGCAGACGCCGTCAACTACCACGAGATCACCGAGTTCTTCATCGCTTGGCTGCGCAAGAACCCGCCGCCGCCCTTCGATCAATGGATCTGGGATTCGCGGCGCAACCTCGCAATCAAAGGCAAAGACGAGCAATTCCGCCGCGACATGGTTGCCGCTTATGCCTCCATGACCCGCCACATGCCCGACAACGGCCTACAGGTGGTCATGTTTACACATCAGGACGCTGGCGTCTGGGCCGATCTCGGCGCCATCCTCTGGGCCGCGGGGCTCTCGGTCACCGCCGCCTGGAACGTGGTGACTGAAACCGAGAGCGCCCTTAAGGAGGGTAACTACGTCCAGGGCACCGTCTGCCTTGTGCTGCGCAAGCGGCTCGGCGAAGCGAATGCCCGGCGCATGGAGATCGAGGCAGAAATCGAGGAGGCCGTCGCCGACCAGCTCGCCCGCCTCACCGCCCTCGACGATAGCTGGCACGAACGCGCCAACGCCGAGACCCTCTACACCGATGGTGACCTGACTCTCGCGGCCTATGCGGCGGCGCTTCAGGTCGTGACCGCCTATTCCACCATCGACCGCCAGCCGCTCGACCGCGACCTTTACCGCAAGCTCACCAAGGGCGAGACGACGATGTTGCGCGAGCTTATAGGCTATGCTGAGAGCGTCGCCAACAACCTGCTCGTCCCCGAAGGTTTCCCGCGCGAGATGTGGCGCGACCTGAAGACGCCCGAGCGCTTCTATGTGCGTATGCTTGACATGGAGGCGAAGGGCTCCGCCAAGGTTGCGGACTTCCAAAACTTCGCAAAGAGCTTCGCCTTCGGTAACTATGCCGAACTGATGGCATCGACCGCCGCCAACGCCGCCGCGCTAGCCGGCGCCGCCGACCTAAAAGGCCGAATGCTCGCCGACCATGGAGATTCGCGCGAAGGCTTCGCCGCCTCGCAGCTACGGCAAGTGCTGTTCGCGATTTGGAAGACGATGGAGGGTGGCGTGCTCGAACCGAAGCGCGGCGTCACCATTCTCAAGACCGAATATGCTGCCGACTACTGGCAGCGGCGACAGAAACTGATCTCGCTTGCAAGCTACGTCGCGCTGAAGACCAAGCGCGCTAGGTCGGCGGAAAGCGACGCCGCCCACGAGCTCGCCGAAGCACTGAAGCTCGATCGGGTGTAAGCGATGGCGATCGAGCGCTATTCCTCACGCCGCGAAGCGCTCGGCCCGGTTCTGACCGCGCGGCTCGCGGGCGCGTCACGCTACCTCCGCATCGCCGGCTACTTCCGCTCGTCCTTGCTCGAAGTTGTGGGCGAGGCGCTGGAGACGGTTGGCGAGATCCGCGTCGTCTGCAACGGCGATCTCGACCCGTTCGACGTGAAGGTCGCAAAGGCCGCGCGCGACGGGCAGGAGGCGCTGGCTCGCACGCTCGTTTCATCCTGGCAATCGACCGAGGACGGATTAGACCTGCTGCTTGCTCGCGAACGTTACCGACGCCTGCACGATCTTCTCGGCTCCGGACGCATGAAGGTGCGCGTCGTGCCCCGCGATACGAACAACGTTTTCGTTCACGGCAAGGCCGGAGTGATCGAACACGCCGATGGGCGCGTCTATTCCTTCGTCGGCAGCGTCAACGACAGCGCCTCCGGCTTCCGCCACGCCTACGAGATCCTTTGGGGCGATGAAGACGCCGCCGCCGCCCATTGGGTGCGCGACGAATTCGAGCATTTTTGGCGGCAGGGCGTCGATCTGCCCGATGCCGTGGTTAAGCACGTTGCTGCGATGGCGAGCCGGATTGAGTATCGCTCGATCGAGGCCGCCCGCGTTGCGGACGGCAGCGTTCCAGTTGAAGCGGTGCTGGCCGAACGGCCGATCTACAAGGGCGGACAGATATTGCGTCCCTGGCAAAAGCGCTTCGTCCAGACATGCGTCGAGGATTGGCGTCTGCATGGCAAGGCACGGTACCTGATCGCCGATGACGTGGGCCTCGGCAAGACTTTGTCCATGGCGGCGGCGGCACTGGTGCTCTCACTGCTCGACGACAAGCCTGTGCTGATCCTCGCGCCGGCGACCCTGATCTGGCAATGGCAAGAAGAGCTTGAAGATAAGCTTGGCGTGCCGGCGGCGGTCTGGTCGACTACAAAGAAATGCTGGCTCGACAGCGAGCGCCGACCGCTGACTCAGAAAGGTGATCCGAGCTTTGCGGCGAAGTGCCCTTGGCGCGTCGGCATCATCTCGACCGGCCTCATCGTCAACGGCGACGATGAAGCCGAACGCGGCGCTCTGGCGCGGAAGCGGTTCGGTGTCGTCATTCTCGACGAGGCGCACAAGGCACGAGCCTCGCGAGGGCAGAACGGCCGCGATGCGCCGAAGCCGAACAACCTGCTAACGTTTCTGCGGACGGTCTCGCGCGAAGCGACGAACGTGATCCTCGGCACAGCGACTCCGATCCAACTCAATGCCGTCGAACTCTGGGATTTGCTGATGGGTTTGGGGCAAGGAGCACCGCAGGTGCTCGGCGCGCCATTCGATGGCGGAGAATGGGTTCGCGAAGAGTCCATCCGCTTCCTCACCGGCGATCGAGCGTGGCCGACGAACGATACCAACAGGTGGAGCCTCTTCCGCAATCCTTTGCCGCCTGCAGCCGAGCATACGGTTTTTCGCGACATCCGCAGTGACTCAGGCCTTGCATCGCGTGAGGTGCTTGGGCCCCGTTATGACGAGTTGAGCGCCGATATTCGCACAGAGTTCTTGAACGACTTCCGCACCCTCGCCGAGCGGCACAATCCGATCGTCCGCCGCGTCGTACGTCGTACCAGACCGATGCTGGAAGCCGAGGGACTGTTGAAGCGCGTTGGGGTGATCGTCCACCCGCGAGGGGACGATGGATTGCCGGCTGCGCTGTTCAATGGCAATGGGCTGCAGATGAGCTTCGCCTTTCAAGCCGCCTACGAGGCGGCGGAGGCGTTCAGTCAACTTTACGCGCAAAGATACCCCAGTGCAGGCTTTCTGAGGACAATTCTGCTACGGCGGATCGGTTCGTCGGCCTTAGCGGGGCTAGAGACCGCCAAACGCTTGCTTGGTCGAATCGATGAACCGCTCCTGTCGGAAGACGAAATTGGCGACGAGGGTGAGCCCCGTGAGAGTGCGCCTCCTGACCCGCAGGAGATCCATTACCTCCGCGAGGTCGAGCGCAATCTCACCGCAGTGATCGAGGGGTCGGATGTCGATCCGAAAGTACAGGTGATACTGCACTTCCTCCGGGAGCGTCGGTGGCTTGAGGACAATGGTGCGATTATCTTCAGCCAGTATCGGACCACTGCTGAGTGGGTACTAGACGCGCTCTGCGACGCCTTTCCCGACGAGCCCGTCGCCCTCTATGCCGGCGGTGCGGCATCGTTTGTCGCCCGCGGTGGAGAGCGCAGGACGGCGACACGCGAGCAAATCAAACGGCGCATTCAGGACGGAGAAATCAGGCTTGTCTGCGCGACCGATGCCGCTTGCGAGGGTTTAAACCTTCAACGTCTTGGCGCCCAGGTGAATGTCGATATGCCATGGAATCCATCGCGGCTAGAACAGCGCAAGGGGCGCGTACAGCGGATCGGCCAAATCCGCGACAACGTGCACGTTCTGAACCTGCGCTATGCCGGCACGGTGGAGGACGATGTCTACACCGCACTGTCGAACCGGTTTGGAGATATCTTCTCGGTTCTGGGCCAGCTCCCGGACGCCTTCGAGGACGATTGGATCGCGGCGATCCTCCAGGACCGATCTGCCGTTGTGAATTTTTCACAACGAGTTCAGATGACAAAGCCGCCGATGGAGCTTCGCTACAATCAGGACATGGACGATCACGGGCTCGACTGGGAGTATACGGAACGGGTTCTATCGTCACGCGATCTCGACGCCTGGATGCGTCAGGGTTGGTAGGACAAGTCCGGGGCGCGACCCGGCCATTCGCGCATTGCGATGCAAATGCACTATTAACTTCACTACCAGTTTTCTGAATTTCGCAATTAGGCGGCGCCGAGCGCAGCTTCATTGTTGTGAGTTCCTCCGCAAAGACAGAGACGTCGCATGCTGGACTGGACGATAGCTGCATTCACCCATCGTGGTCGCGTGCGTCCGGACAATGAGGACGCCATCGCTATTGGTACCCGTATCCTCGCTGGCGATATGGACGCGCCGTTGGTCATGACGGCGCCGAACGACAGCTGCCTTCTAATGATCGCGGACGGCATGGGTGGCCACGCGCATGGCGCGATAGCCAGCCGAGCGGCTCTCGATTACCTGGTTGCGGCTGCCGATCGGCTCGCGATTCCCCGCTGCTGCGGGGACGTGATTGAGGCGGCGAATCAAAATCTCTTTGCACTGATGCAGGAAGATGAGGCAACGCTAGGTATGGGCACGACGGTAGTGGGAGCCGTTCTGAGCCCCACCAGACTGCTCACTTTCAACGTTGGCGATAGCCGCTGCTACCTTTTCAGCGCAGGCGAGCTAGTGCAACTCAGCAAGGACGATGTGCCTAAAGCTAAAGACAAGCAACCAGGTCCCCGCACGTCCCACGCGATCACTCAGGCATTAGGAGGGTCTTGGCTTCGCGTCGCTACAAGACCACACATCACCGTCGACGCTCCGCTTGAATCCGGAGAAACCCTTCTCCTGTGCAGCGACGGTCTGACGGATATGGTCGGCGATCATGTCATCGCCAACATCCTAAGGGCGATCCATGACCCTCTTCGATCTACGCGTGAACTTGCCGCAAAGGCGTTCAGCGCGGGCGCCGTAGACAACATCTCTGTAGTTCTCGCGCGACGTTCGGATATCCCAGGTGCCATACCGGGGCCATTGAGGAACGTTTAGGCCCGTGAGGGTGGTTTCTTTTTCGCCCTTCGTTTCCCGAGCCACTTCTTTCTTATTGGCTTTGCGCAGGCGCTCACGCCCGTCCTTTTCGGCGGAGGGACCCAGTCGTTTGCCTTACGCCCCGTTTCCTCGCTGCTCGTGGTAGGAGACCATCAACTCCCTTAGGCCCGCGGTTCCGAGCTCCAAACGTACGTTTGCTGAATATTCGACCCCTGGGTCTCAGCAGTCAGCGCTCTTGGGCCAGTCGATCGGCCGTGCGCAAGGGCTCCCCAAAGACCTGATCCGCAACTACTCTACCGTAATGTGGAGCGTCAAACTTCCGAAACGCTAAGCTTGCGCTTCCAAAACCGCGTGGCCTTCTCTGGCTCCTAGGCGCATCGTCGATCGTACTTGGTATGGGCTGAAGTATGGGCGCCATGAAAGCCCAATCTCGAAAGCCTTGGAATATAAAGGAGTTTTTGTCCAGTTTGGCGGAGAGGGAGGGATTCGAACCCCCGATAGGCTTGCACCTATGCCGCATTTCGAGTGCGGTGCATTCAACCACTCTGCCACCTCTCCAGGCGCCAAGGCGGGCCGGATTCGGCCCTGCGGTCGGGGCGTGTTCTAGGCGAGGAAGCCGGGGCAGACAAGGCGCAGGGTGGAGAAATTCGCCAAAAGCGGCCCCAGTCGGCTGTTGGAAAAGAGGTGGGACCGCCAGACGCGACAAAAACTGACGGTCCCGTGCCGCTGCTTTGAAATCCTGGCCGGGAAGTGCGGCTTCGCCGGTCAGCCGGAGCGACGAAATGACGGTAGCAAGGCGGCGCGAAACGGCAACGCGAACCCGGTTTTAACCTAACCAGTCAACCTTACTACCCGCGTAAAAGCTACTAATCCCGGCCCTTCTTGGCCTTCTTCTCATCCTTGCCATTGTCCTTTCGCCGGTTGGTGAAGCGCGCATTGCCGAGGCCGGTGCCGATGGTCAACACGCCCCAGTGCTCGACATCCTGCATGAAGGGAACTTCGGAGAGGCCCTGCACCACGCCGTCATTGTGCATCACCACGGCGGTGTCGTGATCGCCGATCTGCGGGATCGCTTCCACCAGGCTTGTCGGCAGGTTGAACGTGCTGCTCTCCCAATTGCCGGGCAGGTTCTGCGCGCCCTTCTCGATCGAGCCGTCCTCGTCGATCACGCCGGGACAAGCGATGCCGATGAAGGGCGCAAGCTTCAGGCCTTCGGCCTCTGTGGCCGCGATCAGGTCCTTCAGCATCTTGACCAGCCGCTTCACCGCACCTTCGCGCGTCGGCTCATCGTCGGCATGCCGCCACAGTTCGGACGTCCACACTTCAGCCCTGGAAAGATCGGGTGCTTTCTTCCAGCGCGTCTCGACCACGCCGCAACGGATGTTGGTGCCGCCGATATCGACGCTGAGGATGCTGTCATGGGCCTCGAAAATCCAGGACGGCGCCAGATGCAGCGTGCCGATCAGGCCGGCATCGTCGGGATGAAAGCGGATCGGCACCACATCGACCTCAAGCCCCTCCGCCTTGAGGATGATGTCGGTGCGGGCGATCGCGAGCTCGCCTACCCGGCTCTGCCTGAAGCCACCGCCCACCACTATGCGCTCGGTATCGGCCCACGCTTTGGTCTTGAGGAACCGCCGCGTCACATAGGCCAGTTCCTGGGCGAATTCCTCGATCGCGCTATGCACCAGCGCGGCGGCGCCGACATCGGCGCCGACCAACGCCTCATCGAGATCGTCCTTGGGAATCTCGCCGGCGGACTTCTTGCCCAAGGGATCGTCGCCGTTCTTCCTGAGCGGCTTGCGCAAGCTGTCCAGGATCTTGCGGAAGGCTCCCTTGCTGGCGCGGTCGCCGAGAAAGCCCTCATCGTCCTTCAACTCGATGTTGAAACTGTCGACCTCGACCGACGGCAGGCGGGTGGCCCCGTGGCGGGCAATCCCCGTGGTCGTTATGCTGTCGTCTGCCATGTGCCGAGCCCCTGCCGGATCTTCGCTGGCGACAACGGGCGGGGAACCCATTGGTTTCATGGAAGGGCGAGTAGCCATTCGCGCTTTTTTGGCCCAAATCCTTCATTGTTGGCCGGTTTTGGGGCCTCTTTGCCTTGACTCACGGCATTCTGCGGCTATAAGTCCCCGCATCCGGCGCGGGATTTCTCGCGCCGCTTGTTTTGCGCGAAATCTTAAGGGGTTTGCTCCCCGGCCGCGCGAAAATCGTACCCATAACGACTGACCAAAAAGCCGACCCGGACAGCCCTTTCGGGAATACGTCCGAGGCCGGGATCGAACACGAAGGAAAAAAACGATGTTCGCAGTCATCAAAACCGGCGGCCGGCAGTACCGCGTCGTTCCGGATGATGTGCTCGAGATAGGCAAGATCGCCGGCGAAGTCGGCACGATCGTGCAGCTTGGTGAAGTTCTGGTGGTCGGCGGTGACACGCCGATGCTGGGCGCGCCGACGGTGGCAGGCGCTTCCGTTGCGGCCGAAGTGCTGGACCACAAGCGCGGCCCCAAGGTGATCGCGTTCAAGAAGCGTCGCCGCAAGAATTCGCGCCGCAAGCGCGGCTATCGCGACGAGATCACGGTGCTTCGCGTCACCGAGATCCTGACCGATAACGCCAAGCCTTCGATCGGCCCGCGGCCGAAGAGGGAAAAGGTCGCCGCACCGGCTGCCAAGGACGACTAGGCGGCGAAGGCCGCCAAGAAGTAGCGGCCAGGAAAGCCGCCGCGAACGGCTAGAGCGATCGGAAGTAATGCGCCTCGACGAAAGTTGAGGCGTGAGAAAAAGTGAAATGATTCCGTCAAGGAATTGATCTAGAAATATTCGAGAGATCGGAGACGGGCCATGGCTCACAAAAAAGCAGGCGGTTCATCGCGAAACGGACGCGATTCAGCGGGCAAGCGCCTTGGTATCAAGGCGTATGGCGGCGAACACGTGATTCCCGGCAACATTATCGCGCGTCAACGCGGCACCACCTGGCATCCCGGCCTTAATGTCGGCATGGGCACCGACCATACTCTCTTTGCCAAAGTCGAAGGTCATGTCGAATTCCGTGCAAAAGCCAATGGCCGCACCTTCGTATCGGTAGTTCCGATGACGGAGGCGGCCGAATAGACGGTGGACAAAATTCGAGTCTGCCGGATCCTGTTGAACCGGCGGAGTCGAAATGGGCTCCAGGGGAGGCGGGAAACCGGCCTCCCCTTTTTAATTTGCGCATATTCGCAATCAGGAGCCCGACATGTTGCAGGACATCCCGATCCAGACCCCGACGCTGCGTCAGACGAGTAGTTGCGTCCTCGAGACCGAACGGCTGACACTGCGCCGGCCGACGCTCGCGGACGTAAAAGCGATTGCGCATCTCGCCAATGATCGCCGCATTGCGGAAAACACCCGCCGCCTGCCGCATCCCTACCTGCAGGACCACGCGGTCGAATTCGTGCGGGCGAACGCCACCGATAACAGCGAGACGGTGTTTCTGATCGAACACAACTATTCGCCGATCGGCATGGTCGGCATCGACCGCGCTGACCCGGATGCACCGGAACTCGGCTATTGGCTCGGCGTCGCGCATTGGGGCCAGGGTTTCGGCACCGAAGCCGCACGCGCCGTGATCGATTTTTTCTTCGAGGAGTTCGACGCCGAACATCTGATTTCGGGCGCCCGCTGCGCCAACCCGGGGTCGCGAAACATCCTGGAGAAATGCGGCTTCCAGTGGAGCGGTGTCGAGTTGCACCGCTTCGAAGCGCTGGGATGCTCGACCCCGGTCGACCGCTTCCGCCTGACACGCAGCGTGTGGGCATCACTGAAGAACTGGGGAAGTTCGACGCGAAGGGAGCGATAGGCTCGCTCGACAACAACACCGTCGTCCCTGCGAACGCACTAGGGCATGCACACTTGTTGCGCCGCAAATACTCATGAAAAGCCAAGGGTTTTTGCACTTCTCAAGTGTTGCGACGTAGTTTTGCTGCGCGCGCTCTCCACCCCACCGAAGCGCTGGATTCCGATCTTGCGCGAAAACGCCAGCCTCGATTCCAAAATTTCGATGAGCTCGCATCTTCGATTCTAAAATTGCATATGAAGCCTGAATCGCACTGCAACATGTGTGCATCCACTAGTGCGAACGCAGGGACCCATAACCACAGGACCACGTTGTTGAATCAAGCTGTTGAATCAAGCTGTCGCTCCGGCTCGCTTCTACAATTGATGATGGTGGGTATGGGTCCCGGCTCGCGCTTCGCTTGGCCGGGACGGCGGCTGTGGTGGATCTCACGCCGGCGGATTGACCACCGCTTCTTCACGCCCGAGCTTCTGTTCTCGCAGGAAGATATAAATGCCCGCGCCGATGATGATGGCGGCGCCGACGAGGGTCGAGATTGACGGCACGTCGCCGAACACGACGAAGCCGAAGATCACTGCCCACACGATCATCGAATATTGATACGGCACCACGACGCTGGCCGGCGCAAGTTTCAGCGACCGGTTGATGCACAAGAGTGCAACGACGGAAACCACGCCCGCCGCGGCAAACAGGCCGAGACTGCCGGCGCTCGGCGTCACCCAGCCGATCGGCGACATCAGCGCGCCGAGCAGGAACGTGCCGCCGAACTGCGTGGTCGTCAGCACGATATCCGGCGTGTCCCGCAGCGAGCGCGTGATCAGCATCAGGAACGCGAACGACAGGCTGCCGCCGAGCGCGATCATTGCCGGCCAGCTTACCGTTTGCGTGGACGGGCGCAGCGCAATCAGGACGCCGCAGAATCCGACCAGGATCGCGGTCCAGCGCCGCCAGCCGACCCGCTCGCCGAGCACGATGCCGGAGAGCGCGGTGACGAAAATCGGCGAGGCCAGATAATAGGTGATGACGTCGGCGAGCGGCAGATAGACGGTGGCGAGAAAGAACGCCGCAACCTCGAGCGTCGAGAGCGTCACGCGCAATAGCTGCAGCCACGGCCGCTCGAGGCGCGAGAACTCGGCGCGCTGCTTCCAGATCACCGGCAACAGCACCAGCAGCGCCGCGCAGGCGCGCAGCCACAGCAACTGCCCGACCGAATAGGTCGCGACCATGAATTTCCCAAGCGCATCGCCGAACGAGAACATGAAGATTGACAGCAGCATCAATCCAATGCCGGCCAAGCGCGCGGAGCGCTCGTCATAGGTCGAGATTTTGCCGAACAGGCTCATGACGTTTCCTGCTTGTTGCTCTTCGTCATGGCCAGCGCGTCCGGCCATCCACTTTTTTTGTGCTAGCCACGTTGTCGAGACGCGGATGCCCGGGGACATTTAGCGCGAAGACGCGCTTCGCGCTATTGCCCGGGTATGACCAATTGAGATGGATCGATTTGCCGCAGCTACAGCGCTGCGATACCGGTATCGCTCCAAAAACGGCAGGAAATCCGAGATGACCGAGTTCGACCCCGCCCAGCATCGCATGGTGAGCGAACAGCGCTGGTTCGAGGATTTCGTGCTCGGCGAACGTTTCGTCATTCCTAGCCGGACCCAGACCTCGGCGGTGTTCGCCGCGTTCCAGACCGCGAGCGGCGATACCCATCCGATCCATTACGATGTCGAATATTGCCGCGCCCGCGGCATGCCTGACCTGCTCGCCCATGGCTTCCAAACGCTGGTCCACACCGCGCCGGGTGCAGGCCTGTTCCCCTATCTCGTCGAGGACTCGCTGGTCGGCTTCCTCGAGCAATCGAGCAGGTTCCTGAAACCGGTCTATGCCGGTGACACCATCTACCCCGCGCTCGAGGTGATCGAACTCGTCCCCGGTCGCACCACCGGCGTCGTGACGCTGCGCTCGACGGTGTTCAATCAGCGCAAGGAGCTCGTGCTGGAAGGAATGCAGAAATTCCTGGTTCGCCGGCGACCGCCCTCATAGGAGGCCGTGGCTTCCGGTTCCGAAAAAGGCCCGAAAATTAAGGCTTTTCGCCAATGTTGCGGTGCTTGAGGGTTGCCGCGCGGGAGCCCCTGCCCTAACTACAGACTGGTTCTGATTGAACCAGTCTGTAAAGTCTTTGTTTTGACGCGTTTTCTTGACGCGAACCGGTGTCCACTTCGCTCGAAAACGCTATAGTAGAAATCATGAAATTCCTTGACGAGGCAAAGGTCTATATCCGCTCCGGCGACGGCGGCAACGGCTGCGTGGCGTTCCGCCGCGAGAAGTTCATCGAGTTCGGCGGGCCCTCCGGCGGCAATGGCGGTCGCGGCGGCGACGTCATCGTCGAGGTGGTCGATGGGCTGAACACGCTGATCGACTATCGCTACCAGCAGCACTTCAAGGCGCAGAAAGGCACCAATGGCATGGGCAAGGACCGCCATGGCGCCAACGGCAAACCGATCGTTCTCAAGGTGCCGGTCGGCACGCAGATATTCGACGAGGACCGCGAGACGTTGATCCACGACTTCACCGAACTCGGCGAAAAATTCGTGCTCGCCGAAGGCGGCAATGGCGGTTTTGGCAACGCGCATTTCAAATCCTCCACGAACCGCGCACCACGCAATGCCAATCCCGGGCAGGAAGGCGAGGAGCGCTGGATCTGGCTGCGGCTGAAGCTGATCGCGGACGCCGGCCTCGTCGGCCTGCCCAATGCCGGCAAGTCGACTTTCCTTTCCGTCGTCAGCGCGGCCAAGCCGAAGATCGCCGACTACCCCTTCACCACGCTGCATCCGCAGCTCGGCGTCGTGAACGCGCAGGGCCGCGAGTTCGTGCTCGCCGACATTCCCGGCCTGATCGAAGGCGCGCATGAAGGCGCCGGCCTCGGCGATCGGTTTTTGGGCCATGTCGAGCGGTGCCGCGTGCTGCTGCATTTGATCGATGCAACCTGCGAACACGCCGGAAAAGCGTACAAGACGGTGCGGACCGAGCTCGAAGCCTATGAGGGGCATCTCGCCGAGAAGATCGAGATCGTCGCGCTCAACAAGATCGATGCAGTCGCGCCGGATGAACTGAAGAAGCAGAAAGACCGGCTGAAACGCGCGGCGAAGAAGGCGCCGCTGTTGCTCTCCGCCGCCACCGGCGAAGGCGTGCCGGAAGCGCTGAAAGCGCTGGTCGAAGTCATCGGCGAGGCCCCGGTTTCTCTGAAGGCCAAGGGCGGTCAGGACCCGTGGGCGCCGGCCCCGCCGCCGCAGGGCTGATACAAAGTTAGCCTTCCCGCGGCCGCGCCACTTCCAAATCAGGGGACTGGCGCGTATTGCTTCCGACCATCCGCATCAGCCGACCGCATCATGAAACGCCCCGCGCTCAAAAACTTCCGCCGCATCGTCGTCAAGGTCGGCTCCTCGCTGCTGATCGACTCCAATGCTGGCGAAGTCCGTTCGGCATGGCTGTCGGCGCTGGCCGCCGATATTGCCAAGCTGCACGGCGAGGGCCGCGATGTTCTCGTCGTCTCGTCAGGCTCGATCGCGCTCGGACGCAGCCGGTTGAAACTGCCGCGTGGCCCGCTGAAGCTGGAAGAAAGCCAGGGCGCCGCCGCCGTCGGGCAGATCGCGCTGGCACGGATCTGGTCGGAGGTGCTCGCCGCTCATGGCATCGGCGCCGGGCAGATCCTGGTAACGCTGCAGGACACCGAGGAGCGCCGCCGCTATCTCAACGCGCGCTCGACCATCGCCAAGCTGCTGGAGTGGCGCGCAGTACCCGTGATCAACGAGAACGACACGGTCGCCACCAACGAGATCCGCTACGGCGACAATGATCGTCTTGCCGCGCGCGTCGCCACCATGACGAGCGCCGATCTGCTGATTCTGTTGTCCGATATCGACGGGCTCTATGACGCGCCGCCCGGCGCCAATCCCAACGCAAAGCTGATTCCGATCGTCGAGTCCGTCACCTCGGAGATCGAAGGCATGGCGGGCGCCGCCGAA
Organism: Bradyrhizobium sp. AZCC 1721; assembly: GCF_036924715.1. Lineage (NCBI taxonomy): Bacteria > Pseudomonadati > Pseudomonadota > Alphaproteobacteria > Hyphomicrobiales > Nitrobacteraceae > Bradyrhizobium > Bradyrhizobium sp. AZCC 1721. Next base: position 7,069,542 of record NZ_JAZHSB010000001.1, read on the forward strand.
TCCGAACTGTCGCGCGGCGGCATGTTCACCAAGATCGAGGCGGCGAAAATCGCGACGACATCAGGCACGCATATGCTGATCGCGTCGGGCAAGATCGAACATCCGCTGCAGGCGATATCAGACGGCGGACGCTGCACCTGGTTCCTGACGCCGGCCAATCCCGTCACCGCGCGCAAGCGATGGATCGCGGGCTCGCTGGAGCCGAAGGGCACGCTGACCATCGATGCAGGTGCGGTCGCAGCGCTCCGCGCGGGAAAAAGCCTGCTGCCGGCCGGCGTGATCCGGATCGACGGCCAGTTCGCCCGCGGCGATGCGGTGGTGGTGCGCGGCCCCGATACCCACGAGATCGGCCGCGGCCTCGTCGCCTACGACGCCGAGGATGCGGAGAAGATCAAAGGCCGCTCCTCGCCGGACGTGATGGCAATCCTTGGCATCAGCGGCCGGGCAGAGATGATCCACCGCGACGATCTGGTGGTGGGCCCTAGTGGAGCCATTCCAGCCAAGTAGGCCAATGGCCGAGTGGTACCGGCAGCCAGCCATGCCGGTTCCGGACCTCGCAAAAGCGGGATTTCCGTGCTAGCACATAACCTTACTCTTGACCCTGAGACCTCCGATGACCGCGCCGCTCAAGGCTATCGACGGTAACGCCGATTTGCCCGCTTTGATGACCGACCTCGCCTCCCAAGCGCGCGACGCCGCGCGGATGCTGGCGCTGGCGCCGCCGGAGCAGAAGGACCGGGCGCTGGAGGCGATCGAGCGGGCGATCCGCGCCAACGCGGCAAACATTCTTGCGGCCAATGCCGAGGATGTCGCGGAAGTCCGCGCCACAGGCGCGACCTCGGCCTTCATCGACCGCCTGACGCTGACACCGGCGCGCATCGACGCGATGGCCGATGGCGTTGCGACTGTGCGCGGCATCCCCGATCCGGTCGGCGCCGTCACCGAAAGCTGGCAGCGGCCGAACGGCATGACCATCGAGCGCGTGCGCGTGCCGCTCGGCGTGATCGGCGTGATCTTCGAGAGCCGCCCCAATGTCGCGGCCGACGCCGGCGTGCTGTGCCTGAAGTCCGGCAATGCGGTGATCCTGCGCGGCGGCTCAGACAGCTTCCGCTCCTGCCGGGCGATTCACGAAGCCTTGGTACAGGGCCTGCGCGAGGCCGGTCTGCCGGAAGCCGCGATCACGCTGGTGCCGACGCGCGACCGCGCGGCGGTCGGGCTGATGCTGTCAGGCCTGAACGGCGGCATCGACGTCATCGTGCCGCGCGGCGGCAAGAGCCTGGTGGCGCGGGTTGAAACGGAAGCGCGCGTGCCGGTGTTTGCGCATCTCGAAGGCGTCAACCACGTCTATGTCGACGGCACCGCCAATCTCGATATGGCCAAGTCGATCGTGTTGAACGCCAAGATGCGACGGACCGGCGTCTGCGGCGCCGCCGAGACGCTGCTGGTCGATCGCGCGGGCGCCGCCGCCAATCTGAAGCCGCTGATCGAAATGCTGATCGCATCCGGCTGCGAGGTACGCGGCGACGACGCCGTGCAGAAGGTCGACGCGCGGGTGAAGCCGGCGTCCGACGATGACTGGGATACCGAGTATCTCGATGCCATCATCGCCGCGCGTGTCGTCGACGGCGTTGACGGGGCCATCACGCACATCCGGAACCACGGCTCGCGCCACACCGATGCGATCGTGGCCGAGGATGCCAAAGCGGCCGAGAAATTCCTCAGAGAGGTCGATTCGGCGATCGTGCTGCATAACGCGTCGACACAGTTCGCCGATGGCGGCGAGTTCGGCTTCGGCGCCGAGATCGGGATTGCCACCGGCAAATTCCACGCCCGCGGGCCGGTCGGAGCCGAGCAACTGACCAGCTTCAAATACCGCGTTCACGGCACCGGGCAGACGCGGCCGTGACCGCAAGCCCGCGCCCGCGGTGACCCGTCCGATGAAGTTGCAATCCGCCGCGCAAGCCATTCCCTTCCATACCAATGGCATGCGCGTCGGCCTGCTCGGCGGCTCATTCAATCCGCCACACGCGGCGCATCGCGCCATCAGCCTGTTTGCGCTGAAGCGCTTGAAGCTCGATCGCGTTTGGTGGCTGCTGACCCCCGGCAATCCGCTCAAGGATACCGGCCGGCTGCACGGCCTTGGCGAACGGGCGAGTGCCGCGCGCGACGTCGCCGACGATCCGCGCATCGATATCAGTTGTCTCGAAGCTGTCATCGGCACCAAGTACACTGTCGACACGATCATTCATTTGCGTCGCCGCGTTTCCGGCGTGCGCTTCGTCTGGATCATGGGCGCCGACAATCTCGCGCAGTTCCATCGCTGGAAGGATTGGCGGCGTATCGCTGCCGAGGTGCCGCTCGCCGTGATCGATCGTCCGCCGCAGAGTTTCCGGGCGCTCGCCGCGCCGGCTGCCCAGGCGCTGGCGCGGTATAGGTTGCCCGAGAATCAGGCGGCCCGGCTAGCCGATCAGCAGGCGCCGGCCTGGGTTTTCCTCCCCGGCATGAAACTGAACCTGTCGTCGACGGGCCTGCGGAACTCCGACGGGAGCTGGAAGGCAAAAAAGAAGTGACAGTTCGGTCTGAACCGGCGGGTGGGGTCACTGGAATATTGAAACCATTAACCCCACATGCCTAATATGGTCCGCGGACGTCGGGATTCGGCGTTCGCGATACAGTGAAAGGAATGGTCCCTGGCCACATCTGTATTGTCCAAGTCCAAGTCTGTTTTACCCAAGGCAACTAGCAAGACTTCTGGCAAGTCCGCCAAGAACACGGGTAAAACATCGACACAAGCTGCAGCCTTGAAGGCGCAACCCGACGCCGACAAGACGCTGAATATGATCCTCTCCCGCCTCGACGATATGAAGGCGGAAGAAACGATCACCATCGACCTTCGCGGCAAATCCGCCTTTTCCGACTACATGATCGTCACGTCAGGCCGGGCCAACCGGCATGTCGGCGCGATTGCGGAAAACGTCACGAAAGCCCTGAAGGAAACCGGCATCAGGAACATCCATGTCGAGGGCTTGCCCAATTGCGACTGGGTGCTGATCGATTCCGGCGATGTGGTCGTGCACGTGTTCAGACCCGAGGTGCGCGAATTCTACAATCTTGAAAGGTTGTGGACGCAAAACCCGGCGGCGGCAGCGATCTGAAACCTCGGCCGATGCGAATCGGCTAAGGCGCACGTAGTTTGCCAGCGCGCGCGAAAAGCGCGCGCGCCGAAACGCGTGCCGGAAAGTGCACGCCAGAAACAGCATTCATGCGCCTCGTCGTGGTTTCAATAGGCCGGCTGAAGCAGGGCCCGGAGCAGGAGCTGGCCGAACGCTACCGCGAGCGCTTCGAGGACATCGGCCGCAAGCTCGGTTTTCGCGGTCTTTCGATCCATGAAATTCCCGAAAGCCGCGCACGCGATACTGCGACCCGGATATCGGAGGAGGCCGCCGCGATCGCGGCGGCGATACCGGAGAAATCCATGCTGGTGGCGCTGGACGAGCACGGCAAGAACATCGATAGCGCGACCTTCGCCCGACAGCTCGGCGATTGGCGGGATGAAGGGGTCGCCAACACAATTTTCGCCATCGGTGGCGCGGACGGACTTTCGCCCGATTTGCAGCGCAAGGCTAAATTACGCATTGCGTTCGGCTCGGCGACCTGGCCGCATCAAATGGTTCGCGTCATGCTTCTTGAACAGATTTATCGGGCCGCCACCATTCTGGCCGGCCACCCCTACCACCGCGCGTAAGGCACGGTGACGTGAATACAGAGAACGCTGAATAGGCCGGATGCATTCAACGCAGCACATTCATTCATACCCTGACACCGGCCATCGCGGCGTACCGCTGATGTCAGCCGTCTCGCTTCCCCTGATTCTGCTGTCCGCAAGCTTTGCCATGACGTCGCTTTTGCCGGCGGCGGCGCAACCCGCCGCAACCGCGCAGCAAGCAACTGCCGTTTCGCCTGATGCCATCAAGCAGCGTGAGCAGGAGCTGGAAGCCGCGCGCGAGGAGCAGCGCAAGGCGGCCGAATTGCAACAGAAGCTAAAGGCCGACATCGCCGCGATCGGGCAGGACCGCTCCAAGCTCAACCAGCAACTGATCGACATCGCTACCCAGGTGCGCAACATCGAAACCCGCATCGGCGAGACCGAGGGACGATTGCGTCCGCTCGACAGCCGAGAGCAGCAGGCCCGCGCTTCGCTCGATTCACGCCGCGCTGAAATCATCGAGGTGCTGGCGGCCTTGCAGCGCGCCGGCCGGCGCACGCCGCCGGCGCTGCTGGTCCGGCCTGAGGACGCACTGCAGTCGCTGCGCACCGCCATGCTGCTCGGCGCGGTCGTCCCCGAGCTGCGCGGCCGCGCGGAGAAGCTTGCCGCCGACCTCGGCGAGCTCGTGACCCTGCGCAAGAACATCGCCACCGAGCGCGACATACTTGCGCGGGACCGCGACAGGCTGAAGGATGATTCCATCCGACTGGCGGCGCTGGTGGAAGAACGACAGCGCAAGCAGAGCGCGATCGAAAAGGACATGGAGGCCGAAGGCGCACGCGCCATCAACCTGTCCAGGCAGGTCGACAGCCTGCAGGGTCTGATCGGGAAAATGGAACAAGATCTGAAGAGCGCCGCCAAGGCGGCCGCGACCGCCAGCCTGCAGGGCGCCCCGGCTGCCCCGGGCGGCAAGCCCAATTTGGGAGCATTGAAAGATCCCGCCCGGCTGAGCCCGGCGATCGCCTTTGCCTCCGCCAAGGGGCTGTTCGCCTTTCCGGTCAATGGCCGCAAGATTCGCAATTTTGGCGGTTCCGACGGCGCGGGCGGCGTGGAAAAAGGCATTTCTTTGGCGACGCGCGCCGGGGCCCAGGTCACAACACCGTGTGACGGCTGGGTTGTTTATGCCGGACCCTTCCGCAGCTACGGACAACTCTTGATCCTCAATGCCGGGGGCGGGTATCATGTCCTGATCGCCGGGATGGAGCGCATTTCGGTAAACATCGGCCAGTTTGTACTTACGGGAGAGCCGGTCGCGACCATGGGAACAACGTCCCAAGTCGCATCCATCCTCGCGACGACCGCGAGCCAGCCGGTGCTCTACGTCGAGTTCCGCAAAGACGGCACTCCAATCGACTCAGGCCCATGGTGGGCCGCAAGTGAAGGCGAAAAGGTTCGCGGATGATGCGCAAGACTTCTGTAATTCTTCTCAGCGCCGCCACCGGTGCGGCTTTGACGCTCTTCGTCACGCAGCCTCGTTCCGTGCTGATGGGATCGAGTGCGCGTGCTGCAACGTCGGACACCTACCGCCAGCTCAATCTGTTCGGCGACGTGTTCGAGCGCGTGCGCAGCGACTATGTCGAGAAGCCCGACGACTCCAAGCTGGTCGAATCGGCGATCTCGGGCATGCTGACCGGCCTCGATCCGCATTCCAGCTACATGGACGCCAAGAGCTTCCGTGACATGCAGGTACAGACCCGCGGTGAGTTCGGCGGGCTCGGCATCGAGGTCACGATGGAAGACGGGCTGATCAAGGTCGTCTCGCCGATCGACGACACGCCAGCGTCGAAGGCCGGCATCATGGCCAACGATATCATCACCAATCTCGACGACGAAGCCGTGCAGGGTCTCACCCTCAACCAGGCGGTCGAGAAGATGCGCGGACCGGTCAACACCAAGATCCGTCTCAAGATCATCCGCAAGGGCCAGGAAAATCCGATCGAAGTGACGCTGGTGCGCGACAACATCCGCGTCCGCTCCGTACGCGCGCGCATCGAACAGGACGACATCGCCTATATCCGCGTCACCACCTTCAACGAGCAGACCACCGAAGGCCTGAAGCGCGAGATCGGCAACCTCTCGAACCAGATCGGCGACAAGCTGAAGGGCTACATCATCGACCTGCGCAATAATCCCGGCGGCTTGCTGGAGGAAGCGGTCACCGTTTCCGACACCTTCCTGGAGCGCGGCGAGATCGTCTCGACCCGCGGCCGCAATGCCGAGGAGACCCAGCGCCGCGCCGCCCATGCAGGTGACCTGACCAAGGGCAAGCCGATCATCGTGCTGGTCAACGGCGGCTCGGCTTCGGCTTCCGAAATCGTCGCCGGCGCGCTGCAGGACCACAAGCGCGCGACGCTTGTCGGCACGCGCTCATTCGGCAAGGGCTCGGTGCAGACCATCATCCCGCTCGGCAGCGGCAACGGCGCGCTGCGCCTCACCACCGCGCGCTACTTCACGCCGTCGGGCAAGTCGATCCAGGCCAAGGGCATCGTGCCCGATATCGAGGTGCTGCAGGACGTGCCGGACGAATTGAAGGCGCGCACCGACACCAAGGGCGAGGCCTCGCTGCGTGGCCATCTGAAGACCGACGGCGACGAGAAGACCGGCTCGCAATCCTACGTGCCGCCCGACGCCAAGGACGACAAGGCGCTGAAGACCGCCGCCGACCTGCTGCACGGCATCAAGTCGACGGCAAGCAGCGCACCGGCGCCCGGCGACAAGGCGGCAGTCGACAAGCCCGCCAAGGCGGCGAACTGATCATAGCCCCGTAAATTTCCTTGAAGAAAAGGCGGCCTCCGGGCCGCCTTTTTGTTGCGCTTCGGGCCGTTCGCTTGCCCTGGCGAGGGCCAGGCGAGGCGCTTTTGCGCGCGGCGCAGCGCTCGAATCCGACTCCTCGTGGTATCGTCAGCGCGGTTGATTCGGGGAGGTCTATGACGGAAACGGCCGACGAACTGAGCACGCCGCTTGGACAGAAGACGGAGCGCCAGAAGCGGCGGTTTCGGCTGCCGTTCACCGCGGTGCAGGCGCTGGCCATGCTGCTCGGCCTGTTCCTGATCGCCTTCCTGACGATCGCTCTGTTTACCGACCATCCGTTGGGTGGCGAGCCCGTCGCCCACGTCGCATTGCGCGGGCCTGCGGGGGAGGACAAGCAGCCGGCGGCTTCCGGCCACACCGAACAGGCCGCAAAAAGGCCATCCCCGGCCGCCGACAATAGGGGCGATAACAAGACCGTCACCATCATCGATGGCTCCAGCGGCAAGCGCCAGGACGTCGTGATCGGCAGCGATGCCGCCGACAAGCCCGGCTCGGACTCCGCGCCGGCAACCGCGATGGCCGGCATCGATCAGCGACTCCTCGAAAAGTCGCGCTACGGCATGATCCCGGCGGTTGCCGACGGTCTGAAACCCTTCACTGTCTATGCGGCCGACGCCGACCGCACCAAGGCCGCGAAGATGCCGGTGGTCGCCATCGTCATCGGTGGCCTCGGCGTCGGCGCTGCCAAGACGACCGATGCCATCATGAAACTGCCACCGGCCGTGACCCTGGCGTTTACGCCGTATGGGGCAGATCCCGCCAAGTTGGCCGAGCGGGCCCGCGCGCAGCGCCACGAGATCCTGCTGCAGGTTCCAATGGAGCCGTTCGATTATCCCGATAACGATCCCGGCCCGCAGACCCTGCTCACGACGCTGACGTCAGAGCAGAACATCGACCGGCTGTACTGGCACCTCAGCCGGTTCCAGGGCTATGCCGGGATCGCCAATTTCATGGGGGCGCGTTTCACGGCCACTGACGCAGTGATGCAGCCGATTATCCGGGAGGCAGCCAAGCGCGGCCTCGGCTATCTCGATGACGGCTCCTCGCCGCGGAGCGCCGCGCCGTCCCTGACGGCAGCCCAATCGATGCCCTTCGCCACGGCCGATTTCACCATCGATGCCGTGCCGACCTCGGCCGAAATCGACCGGACGCTGGTGAAACTGGAAACGCTCGCCAAGGAGCGCGGACTGGCTGTGGGCGTCGCCTCGGCGCTACCGGTTTCGATCGAGCGGATTGCCGCCTGGATCAAGACTCTCGAGGCCCGCGGCATCATGCTTGTGCCATTGACAACGGCGATGCTGAAATCAAAATCAGGCTAGAGATCAACCTGATGGCAGCAATCCGGGCTCCCTCGGATTGCGCCGCCCCGGCCGGTTTGCGGGTGACTTGCTGCAGCTATAGGAGTCCTGACGGAAATGGCGCGCTACGAGGACCTGCCCTACCGGACCTGCGTCGGCATGATGCTGATCAATGCAGCCGGGCTGGTTTTCATTGGCCGGCGCGCTGGCGGCATCGAACATGTCGACGAATCCCACGTCTGGCAGATGCCGCAGGGCGGGGTCGATCCCGGCGAGGATACTTGGGAGGCCGCCAAGCGCGAGCTTTACGAGGAAACCAGCGTTCGCTCGGTGGAGAAGCTTGGTGAAGTCCCGGATTGGCTGATCTACGACATTCCACGTACGGTGGCCGGCCGCGCCTGGAAGGGCCGTTATCGCGGGCAACGGCAGAAATGGTACGCGGTGCGTTTCACCGGCAAGGATAACGAGATCAACGTCGCCAGCCCCGGCGGCGGGCACAAGGCCGAATTCGTTAGCTGGCGCTGGGAGCCGATGAAGAATCTCCCGAACCTGATCGTTCCGTTCAAACGGCCAGTCTATGAGCGTGTGGTCAAGGAATTCGCCAGCCTAGCGGGCGGCTAGCCACTTTCTTTGTGACGCGTCTATCGTGACGCGAACCGGCACTTATCAGGACATGTCCGACAAGCCCTATCGCCCCAACGTGGGAATCGCGCTGTTCAATACCTCGGGTCAGGTGCTGATCGGCCGCCGCTTCCGTGACGACGGGCCGGAAATCATCTTGCCGGGTCTGGAATGGCAGATGCCCCAGGGCGGCATCGACGCCGACGAGAACCCGCGCGATGCTGTCATGCGCGAACTCTGGGAAGAGACCGGGGCGGTCAGCGCCGAATACCTCGGCGAGACCGATTGGATGAATTACGAATTTCCACCGTATGATGGGCCGGTCGACCATCGCTTGGCGAAATTCCGCGGCCAGCGGCAGAAATGGTTCGCATTGCGGTTCACTGGCCGCGATGAAGAGATCGACCCACTGACGCAGCGCAACGGCCAGCCGGCCGAATTCGATTCTTGGCGCTGGGAACGGCTCGACCGTGTCGCGGACCTCGTGGTGCCATTCCGGCGCGACGTGTACCGGTTGGTGGTGCAGCAGTTCGCGGAATTCGCCCGCTAGATTCTATCGAACCGAAAGGCTCTAGACTGCGTCTAACCACACGGTGGATGCGAGGCGCTTGACAGTGGTTTGTCGCTGAATATTTTTTACGCAAAGCGGATTCTCCGCCGTAACCCACTCAGAGGAAACGATAGAGCGACCGTCAAGGGATGACGAAGATGATCGACGAAAAACTGGCCCGTTTGCGTACACATCGCAACAATATCGACCGTTATCGCCGTCTTCTTAAAACCAGGCTGACAGAGCTTGAACAACAGTACATCGAAAAGCGGCTCTCCGAAGAACAGTCGGCTCTGGAAAGACTCGCTGCCTCTACGTTTCCGCTCACCTTCCAGGCCCCGGAACAGCATTCTCACCGACCGGAGCCGCCGATCTCGTCGGCGGCCTGAGATGCCCGTTGCGGCGCGGCGCTTGTCAGCCGATCCGGCCACGGCCGGGAATGGCGAGCGTGATGCGATGTTTGCCTGACATGAAGGACGTGACCGTAACCAAGCGCCGCCGGAGTTGGGAATGGCGGGTAACAGACGAGAGCGGCAGGCTGATCATGAGCGGCCGAGAACGCAGCCGGCCGGCTGCCCGCTATCAGGGCTACCGAGCCTTGTTCATGCTGCTCGCCGTCGGCCAAAGGCCGGGTGAAATGCAGGCCCAGCCCGCGGGCCGCAATATCGGGCAAATGGCTGCGCGCGCCCGGCCTCACCCGGTTGTGCGAACGGCGCCTTCGACATCGGCAGGACCGGGGTCGGGCGGCTTAACGCCCGACTAAGCATCCGACGACCGCGTGACGGTGCAAAATTTTGGCCCGCCGGTCTTGAAACTTTTCGATCGATTTCTAATTCGATTTCTGCCGCCGACAGCGGTGCCGGATGCCAGCCTGGGTCCGGCGAGTTGAGCGGGCGCCGGACGGTGTCCGACGCTCCTTCGTATCCATCTTGCTCTTAGGAGGACTTGGTTATGAGGACCTTTGACTTCTCGCCCCTGTGGCGTTCCACGATCGGCTTCGATCACCTGGCCGACCTGCTCGACAGCAGCTTGCGGCACTCGGCCGACGACAATTACCCGCCCTATAATGTCGAACGCTGCGGCGAAGACGCCTACCGGATTTCGCTCGCGGTTGCCGGTTTCGGCATGGACGATATTGCCGTAACCGCAGAACGCGACACACTGATCATCGAGGGCAAGAAGCCCGACGCCGAGCAACGCGAATACCTCTATCACGGCATCGCGGCCCGGCCGTTCCGGCGGGTGTTCAATCTCGCCGACTATGTGCAGGTCAAGCAGGCCTCGTTCAAGGACGGGCTGTTGATCGTCGATCTCGTTCGCGAAGTGCCCGACGCGATGAAGCCGCGGCGCATCCCGATCGGCAACGCCGGCGCTTCCCACCAGATCGAGCAGAAGGCGGCCTGAGCCGCTTCGGCAATGCCGGCTCGGTGCGCGGATAACCGGCCGCGCCGCGAGCCAATGCAAAGCAACATAGCAATCTCTGTGAGGAGGATATTATGGCTTTTCGTGATTTGATCCCCTGGTCGAGAAACCAGGAGCTTGTGCCTACGCGCGACAGCTTCGATCCTTTCTTCACCCTGCACCGGGAGATGAATCGGCTGTTCGATGACGTTTTCCGTGGCTTCGCGACGCCTGCCCGTTTCGGCACGCCGCTGATGGAAGGTCGCTTCGGATGGCCAAGCATCGAGCTCAACGAAACCGACAAGGAGCTGAAGGTATCGGCTGAGCTGCCCGGACTGACCGAAAAGGACGTCCAGGTCGAGATCGCCAACGGCGTTCTGACGCTGCGCGGCGAGAAGAAATCCGAACGGACCGATAATGGCGGAAGGTACTTCACCGAGCGCTATTACGGTGCGTTCGAGCGGCAGATCCCGCTCGATGGCGTCGTCGAGGATAAGGCTGAAGCCAAATTCCATGACGGTGTCTTGACCATCACGCTGCCGAAATCCGAACAAGCCCGTTCGGCCATCAAGCGTATCCCCATCGTCAATCAGTAACGAGAATGGCGGCGGCGCAGTGCGCCGTCGCCACCACCACCAACGTCTCGATCGAAAGGAGAGCAAGGAGACGCGTCGATGAGCAAGGCCGATCTGAGCACCACTGAATTTGCGTTATTTCATCCCGCCGCACATTACGGCTCCCCAAATGAAGTATTGAACGACCAGCAGCTTTCCGACGCCGAGAAGCGGGTGATTTTGTCGTCGTGGGCATCCGACATCTTCGCGGTCGAATCCTGCCCGAGCCTGCGCGAGATTCCGGGCATGGGTCACACCATCCGCCTCGCCGACATCCTCGCCGCTCTGCGCCAGCTTGACGGCGATGAAGAACTCCGGCCGCGTGCCGAAATCAGCACGCGACGGCGGCCGCGTTGGAAATTGCAGGGGCTCTCATCATGCTAACACCCGCTATTCTGGCCATTGCATGGATCAACCACGCAGCCGCCTTGTGGGCGGCGCCATGGCTTGCCTCGCAGCACGGCGCGGCACCGCATGCCGGCTCCTGATCCGAACCCTTCTCAATCCGCGGACGAGAACCCACGTGAACCGACTTTTCGCGATTGTGCTGGCGGGCCTGGTCGGCGCCGCGACTATTGCAGCTCCGGCCTCGGGACAAATTCCGAACCTGCGAACCGGCGGCACAGTACCGACGCTGGCGCCCTTGGTGCGCGATGTCACGCCGGCTGTAGTCAACATCGCCGTGCACGGCAAGATCCGCCAGGACAATCCGCTCTATCGCGATCCGCTGTTCCGGGAGTTTTTCGACGTCCCGAAACAGCTCGAGAAGGAAATCAACGCCACCGGCTCTGGCGTCATCGTCGATGCGCAGAAGGGCTATGTCCTGACCAACAACCATGTTGTCGACCAGGTCGCCACGGTTCAGATCAAGACCAAGGACGGTCGGCAACTCTCGGCCAAGGTGCTCGGGCGCGATCCCGGCACGGACATTGCAGTGTTGCGGATTCAATCGCCGGCCGCGCTGAAGGCGATCGCATTCGGCGACAGTGACGCGCTCGAAGTCGGCGATTTCGTCCTCGCCATCGGCAACCCCTTTGGCCTTGGCCAGACCGTGACCTCGGGCCTTGTCAGCGCGCTTGGCCGCACCGGGCTCGGCAAACAGGGCTATGAGGATTTCATCCAGACGGATGCGGCGATCAATCCCGGCAATTCGGGTGGCGCGCTGGTCAATCTGAAGGGCGAGCTCGTCGGCATCAATTCAGCGATCATTTCGCCGGCCGGCGGCAATGTCGGCATCGGCTTTGCGATCCCCGTCAATATGGCGCGTCGCGTAATGGAACAGATTGTCGAGAACGGCCGCGTCGAGCGTGGCCGGATCGGCATCTCCCTGCGCGAACTAAATCCCGCGACCGACGGCGGACGCAGCGCGGGAGCGCGGATTGCCGAAGTCAGCCCGGGCTCGCCGGCCGAATTGGCAGGCCTGCGTAAGGGCGACATCGTGCTGAAGGCGGACGACCGCCCCATTCACTCTGCCGCGCAGTTGAGAAACCGGATCGGACTCGCGCGGATCGGCGAACAGGTGCGATTGACCGTCGAGCGTTCCGGCGCGCCGCAAACCGTTACCGTTGCGGTTGGACCGGCCACCGAAGCAAGCAGCAGCCACAGCAGCGGCTCGGTTCAGCGACGTTAGCTGGAGCGATGCCGAGCCGTGCCCGGGCAGCAGCGTTACGAGAGAAATACTGCCACAAGAAGCTCAGCGCCCGTCACGGTGTGACGAGCGCTGGCGTTTCAGGGCCTTCACTAAGCCCCGGAGCGGTGCCCCGGGGCTTAGTGCATAGCGGTGGCGTTGAGCTCGATCTGGATGCTCTTGAAGTGGTCCAGCCGCTCGATGGCGTGATCGAGCTCGGTGCCTTCCTTCTCGGCAAGCTTGGCTTCCATCTCGGCGATGGTCTCGGCGAACTGCGCGCGGTCGACCTCGGCCATCGAGGTAGCGACATCGGCCAGCACGGTCAGTCCGTCTTCCGACATTTCGGCAAGGCCGCCGAGCACGATGATCTTCTGATGTGCGTCGCCTGACGTGATGGTCAGGATACCCGGGCGGATCGCCGCCACGACCGGCGCGTGGCCGGCCAGCACGCCGAAATCGCCTTCCACGCCGGGAACGTCAACCTGATCGACCTCGCCGGAGAAGGCGAGCTTTTCGGGGGAGACGAGATCGAAATGGAAGGTAGCCATGGTCTTTCCGTTCTTTTCTGCTGTCACCCGCTGGCAGTGACCAGCGGGTCCATCAGACGAAAGTTTTCTTGGGCCGATGGACTGCCGGGTCAAGCCCGGCAATGACGGCATCAAACTTAGGCTGCCTCGGCAGCCAGCTTCTTGCCCTTCTCGACGGCTTCCTCGATGGTGCCGACCATGTAGAACGCCGCTTCCGGCAGATGGTCGTACTTGCCTTCGCAGAGGCCGCGGAAGCCCTTGATGGTGTCGGCGAGATCGACGAACTTGCCCGGCGAGCCGGTGAAGACTTCGGCGACGTGGAACGGCTGCGACAGAAAGCGCTCGATCTTGCGGGCACGGGCCACCGCGATCTTGTCCTCTTCCGACAGCTCGTCCATGCCGAGAATGGCGATGATGTCCTGCAGCGACTTGTACTTCTGCAGCACCTGCTGAACCATGCGCGCGGTCTGATAGTGCTCGTCTCCGACGACGAGCGGGGAGAGCATGCGCGAGGTGGAGTCGAGCGGGTCCACCGCCGGGTAGATGCCCTTTTCCGAAATCGCGCGGCTCAGCACCGTGGTCGCGTCCAGATGGGCGAACGAGGTGGCGGGCGCCGGGTCGGTCAAGTCGTCGGCCGGCACATAGATCGCCTGCACTGAGGTGATCGACCCCTTGTGCGTGGTCGTGATGCGCTCCTGCAGCGCACCCATGTCGGTGGCGAGCGTCGGCTGATAGCCCACCGCCGAGGGGATGCGGCCGAGCAGCGCCGACACTTCGGAGCCTGCCTGCGTGAAGCGGAAGATGTTGTCGACGAAGAACAGCACGTCCTGGCCCTGGTCGCGGAAGTGCTCAGCGACCGTCAGACCCGTGAGGCCAACGCGGGCGCGGGCGCCCGGCGGTTCGTTCATCTGGCCGAACACCAGCGCGCATTTTGACTTCACGCTCGGATCGGGATTGCGTGGATCGGCGTTGACCTTGGACTCGATGAACTCGTGATAGAGGTCGTTGCCTTCGCGGGTACGCTCGCCGACGCCGGCGAACACCGAGTAGCCGCCATGGGCCTTGGCGACGTTGTTGATCAATTCCTGAATCAGCACGGTCTTGCCGACGCCGGCGCCGCCGAACAGGCCGATCTTGCCGCCCTTGGCGTAGGGAGCGAGCAGGTCGACGACCTTGATGCCGGTCACAAGAATTTCGGCTTCAGTGGACTGGTCAGTGTAGGTCGGCGCTTCCTGATGGATGGCGCGCTTGCCTTCGGACTTGATCGGACCGGCTTCGTCGATCGGTTCGCCGATGACGTTCATGATGCGCCCGAGTGTGCCATCGCCGACCGGAATTGCGATGGGCTCGCCGGTGTCGGTCACTTCCTGACCGCGCACCAGGCCTTCGGTAGCGTCCATCGCAATCGTGCGCACGGTGGACTCACCAAGGTGCTGCGCGACTTCCAGCACCAGACGGTTGCCCCCGTTCTTGGTCTCCAGCGAATTGAGAATGGCCGGCAGGTGACCTTCGAACTGCACGTCGACAACGGCGCCCATGACTTGGGTGACCCGACCGATCTGGTTAGCTGCTGTGGCCATGAATTGCTCTCCTTCGAAATTCTGTACTTGAACGACCGTCGGTTGGGTTCGTGCGCTAGACCGCCTCGGCGCCGGAGATGATCTCGATCAGCTCCTTGGTGATCTGGGCTTGACGGGTTCGGTTGTAGACCAGGGTTTGCTTGCGGATCATTTCGCCGGCGTTGCGGGTGGCGTTATCCATCGCGCTCATCTGCGCGCCGTAGAAAGAGGCGTTGTTTTCCAGGAGCGCGCGGAAGATCTGTACCGCAAGATTGCGCGGCAACAGCCGGGCCAGAATCTCGTCTTCTTCCGGCTCATATTCGTAAGCGGTCGACGGACGGGCATTGGCGGCCGGCTCTTCGACCACCAACGGAATGACCTGCTGGGCGGTCGGGATCTGCGCGATGACGGACTTGAAGCGCGAGTAGAATAGCGTGCAGACGTCAAACTCGCCGGCTTCGAACCGTGTCAGGATCCTCTTGGCGATATCCTCGGCGTTGACGAAGCCGAGCTGGCGAACCCCGCGCAGATCGACGTGCTCGACGATCTGCTTATCGAAGGTGCGGCGAAGCTGGTCGTAGCCTTTGCGGCCGACGCAGAAAATCTTGACGTCCTTGCCCTGGTTGATCAGGGAGAGCGCGCGCTCACGGACCAGACGCACGATCGCCGAATTGAACGCACCACACAGGCCGCGTTCGCCGGTGCAGACGAGCAGCAGATGCACCTGGTCCCTGCCAGTGCCGGCCAACAGCGGCGGAGCGCCGGGCGAGGCGGCGGCAGCAGCGGCGATGTTGGAAATCACCGCATCCATCTTTTCGGCGTAGGGCCGGGCCGCTTCGGCGGCGCTCTGCGCGCGCCGCAGCTTCGACGCCGCGACCATTTGCATGGCCTTGGTGATCTTCTGCGTCGCCTTGGTCGAGGCGATGCGGACACGCATATCTTTAAGTGAAGCCATTCTCAGTTCACCCCGGCGATCAGACCTTGAGGATCCGACCGCAAGCCACTCTTTCGTCGGACCCGGCTAGCAGCCGGGCCTCAACGGCAAAATCGTCAAGAAAATGTCTTGGCGTAACCTTCGACCACGGTCTTCAGCTTGCCGGCGAGATCGTCAGAGAGATCCCGGCTGTCGCGGATGCCGTTGAGGATCTCGACGTTCTTGCCGCGCAGCAGCGACAACAGGCCGTCCTCGAAGGCGCGCACCTTGTTGAGCGGAAGCGGGTCGAGATAGCCGTTGGTGCCGGCCCAGATCACGCAGACCTGCTCTTCCATCTTCAGCGGCGAGAACTGCGGCTGCTTCAACAGTTCAGTCAGGCGCGAGCCGCGGTTGAGCAGGCGCTGGGTCGAAGCGTCGAGGTCGGAGCCGAACTGCGCGAAGGCCGCCATTTCGCGGTACTGCGCCAGCTCACCCTTGATCTTGCCGGCGACCTTCTTCATCGCCTTGGTCTGCGCCGAGGAGCCCACGCGCGACACCGACAGACCGACGTTCACCGCGGGACGGATGCCCTGGAAGAACAGGTCGGTTTCCAGAAAGATCTGACCGTCGGTAATCGAAATCACGTTGGTCGGGATGTAGGCCGACACGTCGTTGGCCTGGGTTTCGATGACCGGCAGCGCCGTCAGCGAGCCCGAGCCCTGGTCCTTGTTGAGCTTCGCCGCGCGCTCGAGCAGGCGGGAGTGCAGGTAGAACACGTCGCCCGGATAGGCTTCGCGGCCCGGCGGGCGGCGCAGCAGCAGCGACATCTGGCGGTAGGCGACGGCCTGCTTGGACAAGTCGTCATAGATGATGACCGCGTGCATGCCGTTGTCGCGGAAGTACTCGCCCATCGTGCAGCCGGTGAACGGTGCGATGTACTGCATCGGCGCCGGGTCGGACGCGGTGGCGGCGACGACGATCGAATATTCCAGCGCGCCCTGCTCTTCCAGCACCTTGACGAACTGGGCAACGGTCGAGCGCTTCTGGCCGATCGCGACGTAGACGCAATACAGCTTGATGTTCTCGTCCGGCTGCGCGTTGAGCGGCTTCTGGTTCAGGATGGTGTCGAGCGCGATTGCGGTCTTGCCGGTCTGACGGTCGCCGATGATCAGCTCGCGCTGGCCGCGGCCGACCGGGATCAGCGCATCGATCGCCTTGAGGCCGGTCGCCATCGGCTCGCTCACCGATTTGCGCGGAATGATGCCGGGTGCCTTGACGTCGACGCGCTTGCGTTCGGCAGCCTGGATCGGGCCCTTGCCGTCGATCGGGTTGCCGAGCGCGTCGACGACGCGGCCGAGCAGACCCTTGCCGACCGGCGTGTCGACGATGGCGCGGGTACGCTTGACGGTCTGGCCTTCCTTGATCTCGCGGTCGGCGCCGAAGATCACGATACCGACGTTGTCGGTTTCGAGGTTCAGCGCCATGCCGCGGGTGCCGTTCTCGAACTCGACCATTTCACCGGCCTGGACATTGTCCAGACCGTAGACGCGGGCGATACCGTCACCGACGGACAGCACCTGCCCGACTTCGGTAACCTCAGCCTCCTGGCCGAAATTCTTGATCTGGTCCTTGAGGATCGCGGAAATTTCCGCGGCGCGGATGTCCATCAGCCTGCCTCTTTCATCGCGTGCTTGATCGAATTGAGTTTGGTGCGAAGCGAGCTATCCACCATGCGGCTGCCGAGCTTGACCACAAGGCCGCCAATGATGGAGGGATCGACTTTCACGTTGAGCGCGACGTCCTTGCCCGTCACCGATTTCAGTGCGGTCTTCAGCGCGTCGAGATTCTTGTCACTGAGCTGTTCGGCGACGGTGACGTCGGCGGTCGCCTCGCCTTTGAACTTGGCCACCAGCGCGCGGAAGGCGCGGATCACATCGGCCACGGCGAACAGCCGGCGGTTGGCGGTCAACACTTTAAGGAATTTGGCGGAGATGCCGGTAATTCCGGCCTTGTCGAGCAGGGCAGTGAGCGCCTTGGCCTGCGCATCTGCCGAGAAGACCGGGCTGCGGACGAGGCGCTTGAGATCGGCGCTTTCGTTCAGCATGGCCTCGAATTTATCGAGATCGGCCCTTACCGCGTCGACGGACTTCTCCTCGCGCGCCAACTCGAACAAGGCCGTAGCATAACGGCCGGACACTCCCGAAACGGACGGATCTTCAGCAGCCACAGAGACGCTCTTTTCAGATGTCAAACTCGCAAGGGAAAAACCGTCGCCACGGGTAGCGGCGCCTAGCGATCCAAGCCCTTGGAATTCAAGCGGGACTTCGATTTTCGACCGGCACGAGAGGTGCCGGGATCGTTAAAATCGCGGCTTTGCTAACATAGCAAGCGCGCAGGTGCAACATGACGCCGCATGCGGGCGATGCCTTGTCGCACGTCAATTTTCAGGCCCGGTCGAATGCAGCTGGATGGGATCAGCGCGCCGGAATTTCGACTCCCGCGGTTGCAGGCGATCTGGAGTGTCCCCGACCAGCCAATTTGTTCCACCCATATTTGCATGGCCGCTATGACCGCTAGCGTTCGGAACGAATCGCGCGGCTCGCCTCCATTCGATCATTACTTGCGCAAATCTTTACTCGATGTGTGATGACTGTATTGTTAAGTAATAATGAGTATTGATTTTGTTAAAAGTCTATTAACGCGCAAGATTACGGGATATCGCTCGACGGTAACAAGATATGTCAGCGCGATACATTCCCGATTTACTGCCCAATTCATGCCTCATTGCCTCATCAAACGGCCCCCTGAAGTTGGGACGGGGGTTCCATTTGTCACGTATGTGGCAAATACTATCTGAGGGACTAGTTTAATGTTGCATACCAATAATGTGGTGCCGGGAACTCTAACCCGGTCGCGTACGGCGCTCGCCTTGATCGCCGCAACTCTCCTGGTCGGTGGCGCCGTCACCGAAGCTTCTGCAAAATCCAGGCATCATCGTCATCACCACCATCACGCCAGCAAGGCCAAGGCCGCCGGCAACTGGCTGAACGCCAACGCCTCGATCGGCCAGAGCACCGGGCGCGGCTTCTCGGGAAAGGCCTCGTTTTACGGCAATGAATCCGGCAGCAAGACCGCCTCTGGACAGCGCTTCAATCAGAACGCCATGACCGCGGCCCACCGCTCGCTGCCATTCGGCACCAAGCTCCGCGTCACCCATCGCGGCCAGAGCGTAATCGTCACGATCAACGACCGTGGTCCCTTCATCAAGGGACGCGTGCTCGACCTGTCCACGGGTGCTGCCCGGGCCATCGGCCTGACCGGCGCCGGCGTCGGCCACGTCACCGCCGAGGTCATCTAAGGCGCGCGATCGCGCGCCGTTTTCCGGTCCATCAGATCGCGTAAGCGTTGCGTTGCGTAACTGCCTGCGGAACTTTCCGCGGCAACAAAGGCCTGCCGTCGCAAATGACGGCAGGCTTTTTTGTTTACCCTCCCCTGGAGGGAGAGGGTCGGCTCACATGAGCACAGCGAATGTGAGACGGGGTGGGGTGATCTCTCCACTCGGGCACTGATCGAAAGGATGGACCGACATCCCACCCCGCCGCTTCGCGTCGACCCACGAGCGAGCTTTGCTCGTCTCAGACCCCTCCAGGGGAGGGTGTTACAAAAAGCTCTGCGGATCGACGTCGACTTCGAGTTTGAGATTGCCCTTGGTCTTCGGACCCGCGGCGAGCCACTCGCGCAAATATTCCGAGAGGTCGACATTGCGCAGCGACTTCACCAGAATCCGGAACCGATAGCGGCCCTTGATCACCGCAAGCGGCGCTTCGGCAGGTCCCAGCACCTGGATGCGCTCGTCGATCGGCGCCACAGCGGCAAGGCGGCGCGCAAAGCCTTCCGCGGTCGGCCGGTCGCCTGCGGAAATGATCAGGCTGGCGAGCCGGCCGAACGGCGGATAGCCGGTGCGCTCGCGGGAGTCGATTTCGCTGGCGTAAAACGCCTCACGGTCGTTGGCGACCAAGGCCTTCATCACGGGATGTTCGGGCTGATGGGTCTGCAGGTACCCGACGCCGCGGCCCTGATCGCGCCCCGCACGCCCGATCACCTGATTGAGCAGTTGGAACGTGCGCTCAGCAGCGCGCGGATCACCATTGCCGAGGCCCAGATCCGCATCGACCACGCCGACCAGATTGAGCCGCGGGAAATTATGGCCCTTCGCGACCAGTTGCGTGCCGATGATGATGTCGACGCGACCTTCGGCGATTTCGTTCAGCTCGCTGCGCATGGTCTCGATCGAGGTGATGAGATCGCTCGACAGCACCATGGTGCGCGCTTCCGGAAACAGCGCAGCCGCCTCCTCCTGCAGGCGCTCGACACCGGGGCCGACCGCGACCAGCGATTCCTCAGCCTGGCAATGCGGGCAGATATTCGGGCGCGGCATCGAGAAGCCGCAATGGTGGCAGACCAGCCGCTGGCGAAACCGGTGATCCACCAGCCAGGCGTCGCAGACGGTGCAGGCAAAGCGATGGCCGCACGCGCGGCATAGCGTCAGCGGCGCGTAGCCGCGGCGGTTGAGAAACAGCAGCGCCTGCTCGCGCTTCTCGATGGCGAACCGAATCTGCTCGGCGAGCGGCGGCGAGATGAAGCGGCCGCGTGGCGGTGGTGCACGGCGCAAATCGATCGCCTCGATATGCGGCATGTGCTGGCCACCGAAACGCGACGGCAGCGCGACGCGCTGATAGCGCCCCTTGCGTGCATTGACTTCCGATTCGACCGACGGCGTCGCGGACGCCAGCACGATCGGGATTTTGGCGATATGCGCGCGCACCACTGCCATGTCGCGGGCATGGTAATGCGCGCCGTCGTCCTGCTTGTAGGCCTGGTCGTGCTCCTCGTCGACAATGATGAGACCCAGATCCGCATAGGGCAGAAACAGCGCCGAGCGCGCGCCGACCACGACCGGCGCTTCACCCGCCGATATCGCCGCCCAATTGCGCTGCCGTGTGCGCGGCGTCAGTTCGGAGTGCCATTCCAATGGACGCACGCCGAAACGCTGGGCGAAGCGGTCGAGGAATTGCCCGGTCAGCGCGATCTCCGGCATCAGGATCAGCGTCTGCTTGCCGCGCCGGACGACTTCCGCAATCGCCTCGAAATAGACTTCCGTCTTGCCCGATCCGGTGACGCCGTCGAGCAGCGCGACGTGAAACGTGCCGTTGGCGGCAAGCGCGCGCATCATGTCGACTGCCGCGCGCTGCTGGTAGGAAAATTCCGGCTGCGCAAAGGACGGATCGGGCGCCGGCGGCGCCAGCGGCGGCGGCATCGCCTCGACGGCAAGGGTTCCCTCATCGACAAGGCCGTCGACCACGCCTGAGCTGACGCCCGCCTCCCGCGCCGCATCCGACTTGCCGTGCAGCAGGCCGTCCGACAGCACCTCGATCAGCCGCCGTCGCGCCGGTGTCAGGCGCTGTGGCGGCTCGCCTACCAGCCGCACGCCGAGGCGCATCCGTTCGGGCCCGAGGTTTTCGCCCATCCGCAAGGCCATGCGCAGCACCATGCCGCGCGCGGACAGCGTATAGTTGGCGACCCAATCGACCAGGCTGCGCAATTCCTCCTTCAGCGGCGGCACGTCGAGCTTTTCGCCGACGTCCTTCAGGCGGTTGTGCAGGCGCGGATCGGGATTGGCGTTCTCCGCCCACACCACCGCCACCACCTCGCGCGGCCCGAGCGGCACGCAAACGACATCGCCTGCCCTCAGCTCCATGCCGCGCGGCACGCGGTAGGAATAGTTCTGATTGAGCGCGACCGGCACCAGCACGTCGACGACGCGGGTCGACGAGGCCGATGAGCTGATTTGGCGGGTGGCGTGGTCCATCGGGGGAATCAGGCTTGCGGTATCTGGAGCGACGCTAGCGCGGCGCCGGTGAGTTAGCGAACGGTAAACGAAAGAGGTGCGATATAATGCGCTGAATCACCGTCTCCAAGACAAGCTCTCAAGACAGGCTCTCGAAGGCAAGGATGATGGCCAGGGAAGTTCCGGCACTGCAAGCGATCGAGCTCGAATGCGCCGACGAAGGTCTCGCGCGGGAGATGACCCGCTGGCTGACGCATCTGCGCGCCGAACGGCGGCTATCGCAAAAGACGCTCGAAGCCTACGCCCGCGACCTCCGCCAATGCCTCACTTTCCTTGCCGAACACTGGGGTGAGAAGGTCACGCTGAAACGATTTGCAGCGCTGGAGGCCACCGACGTCAGGGCTTTCATGGCGATGCGCCGTGCCGACGACATCGCCGGGCGCTCGCTGATGCGGGCGCTGGCGGGGTTGCGGTCGTTCGGCCGCTACCTCGAACGGGAGGGCAAGGGCAAGGTCGGAGCTCTGTCCGCGATCCGCGCGCCGAAAATTGCAAAAAGCCTGCCGAAGCCGATCCAGATGGCCGCCGCCAGGCGCTTTGCCGATGCCGACGAGCGCGCCGGCGAGGAACGTGATCCCTGGATTCTCGCGCGCGACGCCGCGGTGATGGCGCTGCTCTATGGATCTGGCTTGCGTATCTCCGAAGCGCTGGGACTGAAACGCCAGGACGTGCCCAAACCGGGCGAAGGCGACGTCATTATCGTCACCGGCAAGGGCAACAAGACCCGCATGGTGCCGGTGCTGCAAAACGTGCTGGCGCTGATCGCCGATTACGTTGCGATGTGCCCGCATTCATTGCCGCCGGCCGGCCCGATCTTCGTCGGCGCGCGCGGCGGACCGCTTTCCCCACGGATCATCCAGCTCACCATGGAGCGACTGCGCGGCGCGCTGGGGCTACCCGACAGCGCCACCCCGCACGCGCTGCGGCATTCTTTCGCAACCCATCTGCTCAGCCGCGGCGGCGATCTGCGCGCGATCCAGGAACTGCTCGGCCACGCCTCGCTCTCGACCACCCAGATCTACACCGGGATCGACAGCGAGCGGCTCTTGGAAGTGTACAAGAGTGCGCATCCGCGCGGCTGAATCTCGGCGCTCGGCGTCGACATACTCCCGTCACATCGGTGGCTTCCTTAGCTGACCTCTTGCGCTCGCGTTGCGGTTCCGGCAATCGTGCGCGCGTCAACCGACAGGAGGGGAGTATAAATGGGCGCACATGAAAGCATGGAGCATGCGGAGCATGCCGAGCACGCTTCGGGGTCGAACAAGAAGATCGCGTTGCTGATCGCGGTGATCGCCCTGTTTCTGGCGCTGTCGGAAACGCTGGGCAAGGGCGCACAGACCGAAGCCATCAGCAAGAATGTCGAGGCTTCGAATCTCTGGGCATTCTTCCAGGCCAAGAGCATCCGCCGCACCGTGGTGCAGGCCACCGCCGAACACGCCAAGCTCAGCCTCGGCACCGTCGGGGACGATGGCGCAAAGGCGGCGCTGCAGAAGCAGATCGACGACTGGAACAAGACTGCGCAGCGCTATCGCTCGGAGCCGGACACCGGCGAAGGTTCGGAAGAGTTGGCAAAACGCGCCAAGCACGCCGAGCACGAGCGCGACGAGGCGACCGCAAAATATCACCACTACGAAATCGCTTCAGCCGCCTTCCAGATCGGCATCGTGCTGGCGTCCGCCACCATCATCACCGGCATGATCGTGCTGGCCTGGGTCTCCGGCATATTGGCGATCGCCGGCATCGGCATCACCGCGCTCGGCCTCTACGCCCCGCATCTTTTGCATTTGCATTGAGTGGTCATGCCCCGCGAAGGCGGGGCATCCAGTACGCCGCGGCTTCTCGACTCAATCACCGGCGCCTCTGGAATACTGGGCGCCGGTCAAGCCGGGCGACGACAGCAAGAAGCTACCGCGCTTCGTGCACGCTCCTGCGGAAGCGCGCGATCGTGCGCAGCATGCGCGATGACCAGCTATCACCGTCGCCGCGCAAAATTTCCCGGATGCGCTGCTTGATTGGATGGACCAGGGCGGCTGCCTTGGCGCGCATCGCCATGACGAATTCATAGGTCTTCTTGAACCACGCCATCTGCAGCAGCTTCGGCCGCGTCACGTCGAAGATGAACGCGGTGACGCCGACGCCGAGCAATTTGCCGAACACGATCACGACCGCCGCGCTGAACCAGTATTGGTGCGCCAGTAGCCAGAGCCCGGCCAGCTTGAGCGGAAACAGCGGGATGACAGGCACGGCAAACACGATCAGCGTCATCGCCGGCGACAGCGCATCGACCCGGTCGGACAGCCATCGCTTGAAGGCGCGAAGCGGAATCAGCGCAACGATGCGCTCGACGATCGGCTCGAGATGATCCCACAGCCAGGCTTCGATCAGGAAGATGACCGCAAGCAGGACCCAGAACGGCTGAAGTAGGCGGCGCATCATCGATCGTGATCTTTAGAGAGGAATGACATTCTTGATTCGTCGCTCCGCTCTATCTCTACGTTCAAAGCATGGTCTTTTCGAGAATGGATAGCCGCTTCTTCAATCATGCTCTGCCGGACGTCGATCACATATGGATGGCGCGTTTGCCGACCGCAAGCGCGGCTTCCTTGATCGCTTCCGAGCGGGTCGGATGCGCGTGACACGTCCGCGCCAGATCCTCGGCAGAACCGCCAAACTCCATGAGAACAGCAGCTTCCTGAATCATTTCGCCGGCCTCGCGGCCGACAATGTGCACGCCGAGCACGCGATCGGTCTTCGCATCCGCGAGAACCTTCACAAAACCGTCAGTGGTCTGGTTGACCTTGGAGCGGCCGTTGGCGGTGAACGGGAATTTGCCTGAGGTGTAGGCAACGCCGGCCTGCTTCAGCTCTTCCTCGGTCTTGCCGACCGATGACACTTCCGGCGTCGTATACACGACGCCCGGGATAACATCGTAGTTCACGTGGCCCGCCTGCCCCGCAATGATCTCGGCGCAGGCAACGCCTTCATCCTCGGCCTTGTGCGCGAGCATCGGCCCCGCCACGACGTCGCCGATCGCATAGACGCCTTTCAGGCTGGTAGCGAAATGCGCGTCGATCTGCACGCGGCCGCGATTGTCGAGTGCAATGCCGGCTTCCTTGCAGCCGAGCCCTTCGGTGTAGGGCACGCGGCCGATGCAGACCAGCACCACGTCGGTCTCAATCGTTTCCGCTGCGCCGCCCGCCGCCGGCTCCACCGTTGCCTTCAACGTCTTGCCGGAAGCGTCGACCGCCGTCACCTTGGCGCCGAGCTTGAATACAAAGCCCTGCTTTTCGAGGATGCGCTGGAATTGCTTGGCGACTTCCCCATCCATACCGGGCAGGATGCGATCGAGGAATTCGACCACCATGACCTCGGCACCAAGCCGTTTCCAGACCGAGCCGAGCTCCAGCCCGATCACGCCTGCGCCAATGATCAGAAGCTTCTCCGGCACTTTCGCGAGCGACAGCGCGCCGGTCGACGACACCACGCGCTTCTCGTCGATCTCGATGCCCTTCAGCCGCGCGATGTCGGAGCCAGTGGCGATGACGATGTTCTTGGTCTCGACCGTCTGCGACTTGCCATTACCGCTGACCTCGACCTTGCCTGCGCCAAGAATCTTGCCGGCGCCGTAGAGGACGTCGATCTTGTTTTTCTTCATCAGGAACTCGACGCCCTTGACGTTGCCGTCGATGCCCTGCTGCTTGAAATTCATCATCGCCGGCAGATCGAGCTTCGGCGCGGAAATGCTGACGCCCATTTTGGCAAAGGAGTGCCCGGCCTCTTCGAACATTTCGGAGGCATGCAGCAGCGCCTTCGACGGCATGCAGCCGACGTTGAGGCAGGTGCCGCCCAGCGTCGCGTTTTTCTCGACCACGGCCACCTTCATGCCGAGTTGCGCCGCGCGCACCGCGCAGACATATCCGCCCGGACCGGTGCCGATGACGACGAGATCGTAGGAAGCCATGATGAA
Organism: Bradyrhizobium sp. AZCC 1721; assembly: GCF_036924715.1. Classification (NCBI taxonomy): domain Bacteria; kingdom Pseudomonadati; phylum Pseudomonadota; class Alphaproteobacteria; order Hyphomicrobiales; family Nitrobacteraceae; genus Bradyrhizobium; species Bradyrhizobium sp. AZCC 1721. The sequence goes on from NZ_JAZHSB010000001.1 coordinate 7,095,101, forward strand.
GTCCTGTAGCTGAGATAAGGTGTCAGGTATTACCGGCCGCCCGATACATCCAGGATGGCGCTGGTGACGTAGGAAGCCTCGTCCGAAATCAACCAGACGATGGCATTGGCGATTTCTTCGGCGGTGCCGACGCGCTTCATCGGCACCATATGCGCGAGCCGATGCGCGCGGTCGGGCTCGCCGCCGGAAGCATGAATATCCGTATCGATCAGTCCAGGCCGGATCGCGGCGACCCGAATGCCCTCTCCGGCAACCTCATAGCCAAGGCCGATGGTGAAGGAATCAACCGCGCCCTTGGACGCCGCATAATCCACATACGTATTGGGCGAGCCGAGTTTCGCCGCGACCGAGGAAAGATTGACGATGACGCCGCCCGCGCCGCCGTTGCGGGTCGACATCCGCTTCACGGCTTCGCGCGCGCATAAAATGCTGCCGGTGACGTTGACTGCCATCATGCGCTGGATGCGCTCGGCCGACATCTCCTCGACACGTATCGTCGGGCCGACAATGCCGGCATTGTTGACGAGCGCCCCAAGCGTCCCGAAGTCATCGGCGGCCTTGAACAGCGCGAGAATGTCCGCCTCGCTGCCAACGTCGCACTTCACGGCGATCGCCTTGCCGTTCTTGCGTTCGATCAGCGAGACGACCTCATCGGCCGCCGCCTTGTTGCTGGCGTAGCCGACCACGACGCGAAAGCCGCGCGCGGCGGCGGCGATGGCGGCCGCACGGCCGATGCCGCGGCTGCCGCCGGTGATCACAACAACCTTGTCCGTCACATCAGGCCCCACAAATCAACGTGCATGATCCACGGCTTGCGGCGCAGGCATGAGCGCCGACGCCGGCAAGCGTGTTGTGTCAGAGATCCAGCACCAGCCGCGCGGGATCCTCCAGGCTCTCCTTGACGCGCACCAGGAACGTCACCGCCTCCTTGCCGTCGATCACGCGGTGATCATAGGACAGCGCCAGATACATCATCGGGCGCACCTCGATCTTGCCGCCGACCACCATCGGCCGCTCCTGGATCTTGTGCATGCCCAAGATGCCGGATTGCGGGGCGTTGAGGATCGGCGTCGACATCAGCGAACCGTAGATGCCGCCATTGGTGATGGTGAAGGTGCCGCCCTGCATCTCGTCGATCTTGAGCTGGCCGTCGCGGGCGCGGCGGCCGAAATCGGCGATCGATTTTTCGATGTCGGAGATCGACCTGTGGTCGCAGTCGCGCACCACAGGCACGACCAAACCCTTGTCGGTGCCGACGGCGACGCCGATGTGGTAATAGTTCTTGTAGATCAAATCGGTGCCGTCGATCTCGGCATTGACGGCCGGGATGTCCTTCAGCGCCTGCACCACTGCCTTGGTGAAGAAGCCCATGAAGCCGAGCTTGCTGCCATGCTTCTTCTCGAACACGTCCTTGTACTGCGCGCGCATCGCCATGATGTGGCTCATGTCGACCTCGTTGAAGGTCGTGAGCATCGCGGCCGTGTTCTGCACGTCCTTCAGCCGCCGCGCGATGGTCTGGCGCAGCCGCGTCATCTTCACGCGCTCTTCGCGCGCGGCATCATCGGCCGGCGACGGCGCGCGGACCTGCACGGAAGCGGCCGGCTGATTGACCGGGGTCGGCGCCGACGCCGCCTTCTCGATCGCGGCCAGCATGTCGCCCTTGGTGACGCGGCCGTCCTTGCCGGAGCCGGGCACAGTCGCCGCATCGATGCCGCTCTCGGCGGAAAGTTTGCGAACCGACGGCGCCAGCGGCGCATCTGCTGCCGCAGCCTTCGGAGCCGCAGCAGGTGCCGCGGCGGGCGCTGCAGCCGGAGCGGTGGTCTTGGCGGGTGCGGCCGCGGCCGGCTTGGCGGCGCTGGCGGCACCTTCATTGATCTGCCCGAGCAGCGCGCCGACGGCGACGGTCTCGCCGTCCTTGGCCGCGATCTCGCCGAGCACGCCGGCGGATGGCGCCGGCACTTCGATGGTGACCTTGTCGGTCTCGAGCTCGACCAGCGGCTCATCCACCGCCACCGCCTCGCCGGCCTTCTTGAACCAGCGGCCGATGGTGGCTTCCGTCACGGACTCGCCGAGCGTCGGAACACGAATTTCAGTCATGGTATTTTTCCTCTTTGCGTCATGGCCGGGCTCGTCCCAGCCATCCACGCCCTAAGACAATTTTGACAAGCAAGACGTGGATGCCCGGGACATTGGGGCGAAGACGGCACTGCGCGCCTTTGCCCCGGGCATGACGACTTGGGGCAATTGCTAGTTCAGCGCCTCATCCAGCATGGCCTTGAGTTGCGCCAGATGCTTCGACATCAAACCGGTGGCGGTTGCCGCCGAGGCGGCGCGGCCGGCGTAACGCGGACGCCGGTTCGGCGCGTGGATCTGGTTCAGCACCCATTCGAGGTAGGGCTCGATGAAATGCCATGCGCCCATGTTGCGCGGCTCTTCCTGGCACCACACCACTTCGGCGTTCTTGAAGCGGACGAGCTCCTGCACCAGCGCCTTCAGCGGCACCGGATAGAGCTGCTCGACGCGCAGGATGTAGATGTCGTCGATGCCGCGCTTCTCGCGCTCCTCGTAAAGATCGTAATAGACCTTGCCCGAGCACAGCAGGACGCGGCGGATCTTGTCGTCAGGCGCCAGCTTGATCTTCTCGTCGGGCAGCATCTGCGCGTCATCGTACAGAATGCGGTGGAACGTCGTGTCCTTGCCTAGCTCATCGAGCCGCGAGACCGCGCGCTTGTGGCGCAACAGCGACTTCGGCGTCATCACGATCAGGGGCTTGCGGATCTCGCGATGTAACTGGCGCCGTAGCACGTGGAAGTAATTCGCCGGCGTGGTCGGATACACCACCTGCATGTTGTCTTCGGCGCACATCTGCAGGAAACGCTCAAGCCGCGCCGAGGAGTGCTCCGGTCCCTGCCCTTCATAGCCATGTGGCAGCAAGCAGACGAGGCCGGACATGCGCAGCCATTTGCGTTCGCCGGAAGAGATGAACTGGTCGAACAGCACCTGCGCACCATTGGCGAAGTCGCCGAACTGGGCTTCCCACATCGCCAGCGCCTTCGGCTCGGCCAGCGAATAACCGTACTCGAAGCCGAGCACCGCCTCTTCGGACAGCAGCGAGTTGATGACCTCGTAGTGGCCCTGATCGTGGCCAAGGTGGTTGAACGGCGTGTAGCGGCTCTCGTCTTCCTGGTCGATCAGCACCGAATGGCGCTGCGAGAAGGTGCCGCGTTCGGAATCCTGGCCGGATAGCCGGACGTGGTGGCCTTCCTGCATCAGCGTGCAGAACGCCAGCGCTTCGCCGGTCGCCCAGTCGATGCCGACACCGTTGTCGATGGCCTTGGCGCGGTTTTCCAGGAAACGCTGGATCGTGCGGTGAACCCGGAAACCGTCCGGCACCTTGGTGATCTTGCGCCCGATATCCTTGAGGATACCGACATCGACGCCGGTGACGCCGCGGCGAGCGTCTTCTTCCTGGTCGGCGGATTTGAAGCCGGCCCATTTGCCGTCGAGCCAGTCGGCCTTGTTGGGCTTGTAGCCGGAGCCTGCCTCGAGCTCGGCATCGAGCCGCGCGCGCCAGTCGGCCTTCGCCTTCCCGACCTCGCCTTCGGTCAGCACGCCGTCGGCGACCAGGCGCTTGGCGTAGAGTTCGAGCGTCGACGGATGCGAGGCGATGTGCTTGTACATCACCGGCTGGGTAAACGCCGGCTCATCGCCCTCGTTATGGCCGTGCCTGCGATAGCAGAACATGTCGATCACGACCGGCTTGTGGAATTTCTGCCGGAACTCGATCGCGACCTTCGCCGCGAACACCACCGCTTCCGGATCGTCGCCGTTCACGTGGAAGATCGGCGCATCGATCATCTTCGCCACGTCGGACGGATATGGCGAGGAGCGCGAATAGCGCGGATAGGTGGTGAAACCGATCTGGTTGTTGACGATGAAATGCAGCGAGCCGCCGGTGCGGTAGCCCTTCAGGTCGGAGAGGCTGAAGCATTCCGCCACCACGCCCTGGCCGGCGAACGCGGCGTCGCCGTGCAGCAGCAGCGGCAGCACCGAGATGCGCATGTCGGGCGGATCGCCGTGCTGGTCCTGCTTGGCGCGCACCTTGCCGAGCACGACGGGGTCGACGATTTCCAGATGCGACGGGTTGGCGGTCAGCGACAGATGGATCTTGTTGCCGTCGAACTCGCGGTCGGACGACGCGCCGAGGTGATACTTCACGTCGCCCGAGCCTTCGACGTCCTCGGGATTGGCGGAGCCGCCCTTGAATTCATGGAACAGCGCGCGGTGCGACTTGCCCATCACCTGCGTCAGCACGTTGAGGCGGCCGCGATGCGGCATGCCCAAAACGATTTCCTTCACGCCGAGATTGCCGCCGCGCTTGATGATCTGCTCCAGCGCGGGGATCAACGACTCGGCACCGTCGAGGCCGAAACGCTTGGTGCCGGTGAATTTGAGATCGCAGAATTTTTCGAAACCTTCGGCTTCGATCAGCTTGTTGAGGATGGCGCGGCGCCCTTCCGGCGTAAAACTGATTTCCTTGTCCGGCCCCTCGATGCGCTCCTGGATCCAGGCCTTCTGCGCCGCGTTGCTGATGTGCATGAACTCGACGCCGAGCGTCTGGCAGTAGGTGCGTTCACAGATCGCGACGATCTCGCGCAGCGAGCCGTATTCGAGCCCGAGCACATGATCGAGGAAGATCTTGCGGTCGAAATCGGCCTCGGTGAAGCCATAGGTGCGCGGATCGAGCTCTTCGCGATCGCGCGGCGCTTCGATGCCGAGCGGATCGAGCTTGGCGTGGAAATGACCGCGCATGCGGTAGGCGCGGATCAGCATCAGGGCGCGAACCGAATCGCGCGTCGCCTGGTTGACGTCGGCAGGGGATAGTTCGGCGCCCTTGGCCTGCGCCTTGGCGGCTAGCTTGGCGCCGACGGCCCTCTCGACGGTGACCCAGTTACCGTCCAGCGCCGAGGTCAGTTCGTCCTGCGGCGTGATCGGCCAGTTGTCGCGGCCCCAGGAAGGCCCCTCGGCGTTCTTCTGGACGTCGGCCGGGGTGTCTTTCAGGCTCTTGAAGAATTGCTGCCAGTCGTTGTCGACCGAGCCGGGGTCCTGCTCGTAGCGGGCGTAGAGCTCGTCGATATAGGTGGCGTTGGTGCCTTGCAAAAATGAGGAAAGGGCAAATGCTGCGTTCGCGTCCTGGCGAGACATGATGGCGTCCTGGTGAGTTTCGCTTTGCGCGTGGAAAACGGCGCTGTAGCCGGTCCGGGAGGCCCGAACCAGCTCGGTAAGAAGCTTTACCCTATTTAAGACGGATATTCCCGCCTAAAAGGACCAAGAACTGAATTAAGATTTCAACTTTTCGGCAAGGGTATGTCCGAGCCGTGCCGGCGACGGAGACACCGTAATTCCGGCCGCCTCCATGGCCGCCGTCTTGGAGCCTGCGTCACCCTTGCCGCCGGAAATGATGGCGCCGGCATGCCCCATGCGGCGGCCGGGAGGGGCGGTGACGCCCGCGATGAAGCCAACCATCGGCTTTTTCCGGCCGCGCTTGGCTTCGTCCTTGATGAATTGGGCGGCGTCTTCCTCGGCCGAGCCGCCGATTTCACCAATCATGATGATCGAGGTGGTTTTCTCGTCCCTGAGGAACATCTCCAGCACGTCGATGAATTCGGTACCCTTGACCGGGTCGCCGCCGATGCCGACCGCGGTGGTCTGACCGAGGCCCTCCTGGGTGGTCTGGAACACGGCCTCATAAGTCAACGTGCCCGAACGGGAAACGATCCCGACGCTGCCCGGCTTGAAGATATTGGCCGGCATGATGCCGATCTTGCACTCGCCCGCCGTCATCACGCCCGGGCAGTTCGGCCCGATCAGCCGGGATTTCGATCCCGACAACGAACGCTTCACGCGCACCATGTCCAGCACCGGAATGCCCTCGGTGATGCAGACGATCAGCGGAATCTCCGCATCGATCGCTTCGCAGATCGCGTCTGCCGCACCCGGCGGCGGGACATAGATCACGCTGGCGTCAGCGCCGGTCTTCTCGCGCGCCTCACGAACGGTGTCGAAGACGGGCAAGCCGAGATGCGTCGAGCCGCCCTTACCCGGCGAGGTGCCGCCGACCATCTTGGTGCCATACGCGATCGCGGCTTCCGAATGGAACGTGCCGTTCTTGCCCGTAAAACCCTGGCAGATGACTTTGGTGTTGCTGTCGATCAGAACGGACATGATTGCGAACGCTTTCTTCGGTGACCGTGAACGAGGGGGTTAATGAATGCGACGGTACGTGCCGGTGAGCACGTCGGCCCATCCTTCGGCATCAGGCGAGAACTGGATCTTCATGGTGTAGTTGTTGTCGTCGACGACTTCATAGACGTGGCGCGCATTGCCGCGCAGCGAGCCGCGCACCAGGGTCAGCTTGTTGCCGACCCAGGCGCCGGAGGCTGGTGCCGGCGAATAGTAGCCGAGCGAATCGTGCCAGAATAATTTGTAGGTCCGGTCGTCGCGGTCATAGGTGAACACGCCGTGGGTGGCGAAAGCCTCCTTGCCGTCGCGCATCTGACGGGTGTCCTGAATCAGGTAAAAGCCGTTGAGATCGACGCGCGCGACCACATGCGAGGTCGCCGGACCGCCTGCGGTCCAGCGCGACGGATAGACCATTTCCTCGCCCGCCCACTCGCCCGCAAAAACCGCGAGCCGGCGGTGTTCTTCCAGCGGTGTCGGTGCGGCGAGATGGTCAGCCATCGCTAGCCTCCCTTGACGGCTTTCACGATTTTCTGTGCGGCATCGTCGAGATTGTCGGCAGGTACCACGTTGAGGCCGGATTCGCGGATGATCTGCTTGCCGGCGTCGACATTGGTGCCTTCGAGCCGCACCACCAGCGGCACTTTCAGGCCGACTTCCTTCACGGCGGCGACCACGCCTTCGGCGATGATGTCGCACTTCATGATGCCGCCGAAGATGTTGACCAGGATGCCCTTCACGTTCGGGTCGGCGGTTATGATCTTGAACGCCGCCGCCACCTTCTCCTTGCTGGCGCCGCCGCCGACGTCGAGGAAGTTGGCGGGCTCCATGCCGTAGAGCTTGATGATGTCCATGGTCGCCATCGCAAGGCCGGCGCCGTTGACCATGCAGCCGATGGTGCCGTCGAGCGTGACGTAATTGAGGTCGTACTTCGACGCCTCGACCTCCTTGGCATCTTCCTCGGTCAAATCGCGCAACGCCACCGCCACGTCGGGATGGCGGAACAGCGCGTTGTCATCGAACGACACCTTGGCATCGAGCACGCGCAGTTCGCCCTGCTTGGTGACGACGAGCGGATTGATCTCCAGCATCGCCATGTCCTTGGCAACGAAGGCCGTGTAGAGCTGCGTCACCAGCTTCTCCGCCTGCTTGGCGAGATCGCCGGTGAGCTTCAGGGCTTTCGCGACCGTGCGGCCGTGATGAGCCATGATGCCGGTTGCCGGATCGACGGAGAATGTCACGATCTTCTCAGGCGTGTTGTGGGCGACGTCCTCGATATTGACGCCGCCTTCGGTCGAGACCACGAACGCGACTTCGGAAGTTTCACGGTCGACCAGGATTGAGAGATAAAACTCCTTGTCGATGTCGGAGCCTTCCTCGATGTAGAGGCGATTGACCTGCTTGCCCTGCGGCCCGGTCTGCACCGTGACCAGCGTCGCCCCCAGCATCTGCTTGGCGAATTCGTTGACCTCGGCGACTGATTTCGCGATGCGGACGCCGCCCTTGTCGCCGGCGGAAGCTTCCTTGAATTTGCCCTTGCCGCGGCCGCCGGCATGGATCTGGCTCTTCACCACCCAGATCGGGCCGGGAAGCTGTTTGGCGGCGGCTTCCGAATCCGAGGCCTTCAAGACAGGCACGCCACGCGAAATCGGCACGCCGAATTCATGCAGCAGAGCCTTGGCCTGGTATTCGTGGATATTCATTTGGACGCTCCCCAAAACCCTTAGCGGCGAGTTCTACAGTTCACCGGCATTGGTAGTTGGCATACCACATACCAAGATAACTGCAACCCTGAAAACGCTTTCGCCCCCGGCAAGGGGCGAAAGCTGAGCAAAATCAACGACCGAGCAGGTCGGGCGCGATCTTCTTGCAGGCGTCGACCAGGCCCTGAACCGCGCCGACCGACTTGTCGAAGGCTTCGCGATCCTTGCCGGCCAGCTCGATCTCGACGATGCGCTCGACGCCCTTCGAGCCGATCACGACGGGGACGCCGACATACATGTCCTTCACGCTGTACTCGCCGTTGAGATAGGCGGCGCAGGGCAGCACGCGCTTCTTGTCCTTCAGATAGCTCTCGGCCATCGCGATCGCCGAAGCGGCCGGGGCGTAGAACGCCGAACCGGTCTTCAGGAGATTGACGATCTCGGCGCCGCCGTTGCGGGTTCGGTCGACGATCTCGTCGATGCGGGTCTGCGAGGTCCAGCCCATTTTGACGAGGTCGGGCAGCGGAATGCCGGCGACCGTGGAGTAGCGCGTCAACGGCACCATGGTGTCGCCATGGCCGCCGAGCACGAAAGCGGTGACGTCCTCGACCGAGACGTGGAATTCGTCGGCCAGGAAGTAGCGGAACCGCGCGGAGTCGAGCACGCCGGCCATGCCCACCACCTTCTTGTGCGGCAGGCCGGAAGCCTTCTGCAGCGCCCACACCATCGCATCCAGCGGGTTGGTGATGCAGATGACGAACGCATCGGGCGCATACTTCTTGATGCCGGCGCCGACCTGCTCCATGACCTTGAGATTGATGCTCAGAAGGTCGTCGCGGCTCATGCCGGGCTTGCGCGGCACGCCAGCGGTGACGATGCAGACCTTGGCGCCATCGAGCGCCTCATAGGAATTGGCGCCTGTCAGATGGGCGTCGAAACCGTCGACCGGCGAAGATTGCGCGATGTCGAGCGCTTTACCCTGGGGGACGCCCTCGGCGATGTCGAACATCACGACGTCGCCAAGCTCCTTCAGGCCGACGAGGTGAGCCAGCGTTCCGCCGATCTGACCGGAGCCAATCAAAGCAATCTTGTCGCGCGCCATGGGAAATTTGTCCTTCTGAGACGAAGAGTGAGGGTGGATAATCAGTCGGATGGCTGGTTATCCCTTTCGAATGGCCGGTTCAAGCCGGGGCATGCCCGATTCTAAGGCCGCGCCTTGAATTCGGTCAGGTATGCCACGACCGTCATCCCCGTCATTGCGAGCGAAGCGAAGCAATCCACCTCTCCACTCGGGGATAGATGGATTGCTTCGTCCGCTTTGCTCCTCGCTATGACGGGGAAAGACCAATGACGGAAGAGACTACGTCTCCACCAGCCCGGTGCTCGATCCGCTGGCCGCGGAATCCTTCCTTCCGTGTGGAAGCGCCAAATAGGATTCGGAACTCATTTCGATCAGACGCGACGCGGTCCGCTTGAACTCGTTGGCTTCAACGCCCTCGGCAGCGACATACAGCGACACCGGATCGGCCTCGGCCGAGGCCATCAGCTTCACCGCGTTGTCGTAGAGCGTGTCGATCAGCGAGATAAAGCGCTTGGCGGCGTTGCGCTCGGCGTAATCCATCACTGGAATGCGATCGATCAGGATGGTGTGATAGTCGTGCGCCAGCCGCAGATAGTCCGACGCGGCCAGCGGCTTTTCGCAGATATCGGCAAAGGAAAATCGCGCCACGCCGTGCGCCGAACACGGCACCCGCAGGACGCGGCCCTTGATCGCAATGTCGCGCGGCTTGCACGGCGCGTTGCCGGTCATCTTTCTCCAGGCGCGGTCGAGGGCGGCGCCGGCTTCATCATCCGGCGGCACCAGCCACATCTTGACACCGGCCAGTTTTTCCAGCCGGAAATCGGTGCGGGCATCGAGCCGCAGCACATCCATGCGGTCTTCGATCTGCGAAATGAACGGCAGGAACAGCGCGCGGTTGAGCCCGCCCTTGTAGAGGTCTTCGGGCGCGACGTTGGAAGTCGCGACCACGACGGTGCCGAGTTCGAATAGTTTTGAGAACAGCCGGCCCAGGATCATGGCGTCGGCGATGTCGGTGACGTGGAATTCGTCGAAGCACAGCAGCCACGCCTCGTCGAAGATCGCGTTGGCCGTCAGCTCGATCACGTCGCTATCTTCGATTTCACCGCGCGCGATGTTCTGGCGGTAGGCGTAGATCTTCTCATGCGCCTCGGCCATGAACTCGTGGAAGTGGGCGCGGCGCTTGCGCTGGACCGGGCTCTGCTGAAAGAACAGGTCCATCAGCATGGTCTTGCCGCGGCCGACCTCGCCGTGAATGTAAAGCCCGCGCGGCGGCGGCTCGCTTTTGTCGCCGAACAATCGGCCGAGCAGGCTCACCTTGCGCGCCGGCTTGTAGCTCGACAGCCGCTCCTCAAGTGCGGCAAACGCCTCGGCAGCTTCCGCCTGCGCGGGATCGGCCTCGATCGCGCCGGAGGAAACCAGAGCCTGATACTGTGCGCGGAACGAGGTGGGGTCAGTCGACAGCATGGCCCCTTTCGGCCTCAAGCGAGCGGAAATTGCAAGCCGTGAATTGGTGCTGGGGGTATGCAAACACTACTCGTCATACCCGCGAAAGCGGGTATCCAGTACGCCGCGGCTCCTCGGTTCTATCGCAGGTGTCTCTAGTATACTGGATCATCCGCTTTCGCGGATGATGACAGCGGTGGACGTGACGCGCACCAAGCCCTCACGCACTCAGCGCATAGGAATCCTCGACCACATAAGGCCCGCCGCCGGTGGACGCGCGGGACGAGAACAACACGAAGCGCGAAGCCCAGAACGTGCGGCTCGGGAAATAGCCGCGCACCGAGAGATAATCGGCAACGTCCTGGCTGGAGGCGTCGTGCAGCCGCGCCAGCGTCACATGGGGAATGAATTTGCGCCCCTCCGGGTCGAGCCCGAGCCGCTGCATCAGCCGTTCGAGTTCGGCCTGCAGCTCGATCAGCGGCCGGCTCGGCTCGACGGAAGCGACCACTGCGCGCGGTTTCTTGCCGCCAAAGCTCTGCAGGCCCTGCACCTTGACCTCGAACGGCTTGCGGTTGACCCGAAACAGCATCGAGGCGATTTCATTCGCCGACATGCCGTCGATATCGCCGATGAAGCGCAAGGTGACGTGATAATTTTCGGGATCGATCCAGCGTGCGCCGGGAAGGCCGCCACGCAAATTGGAAAGGCTCTGGCCGATCTCGGCCGGAATTTCCAGTCCAGCAAACAAACGTGGCATCGCATGACTCCCGATGCTTGGGCATGACCTTAAAAAGGACCATGTCCTGTAACAGCGCCCGGTGACGAATCACCGATAGTTATTTTCTATCCGACTTATGTGACTCTGCGAAGCACGCGGGGCGAGCACTCCGCAATGCTACGGGAAAACCTTGGGGTAACCTCATTCGTTGCTGCTTTTTCAACTCCGCTGCCCGGAGATCGTGCCGATAAATGCCTCCACCATGGGCAGAATATTCTTCACGATGACATCGATGCCCTCGGCGGTCGGATGAATTCCGTCGGCCTGGTTGAGCTTGGCCTCGCTCGCAACCCCCTCCAGGAAAAATGGGTAGAGCGGCACGCCGAACGATTTGGATAGCTCCGGATAGATGGCGTTGAAGCGCGCCGCATATTCGCTGCCGTAATTGGGCGGCGCCAGCATCCCGCACAAGAGAACCGCGATCTTGCGCGCCTTCAGCCGGGTCAGGATATCGCTCAGCGCCGCGCGGGTGACGGCGGGGTCGATGCCGCGGAGCGCATCGTTGGCGCCGAGTTCGAGAATCACAGCCTCAGTTCCCTCCGGGATCGACCAGTCCAGCCGGTCGCGACCGCCGGACGTGGTATCGCCGGACACTCCGGCGTTGATCATATCGACCTTTATCCCCTTGTCGCTTAACGCTTTTTGCAGGCGGGCGGGGAACGCTGCCGGCGCAGACAGGCCGAGGCCAGCGCTCAAGGAATCACCGAGGACGACCATTTTGACCGGTTTGGCGGGTGCAGTGGCCGGGGCTTGAGTCTGGGCCAAAACCGGCCCGGCCGTCATCAAAGCCACAATCAACACGCGTATGTGCGCAAACATCCGTTTCAAGCCCTCGACCCGAGCGGTGGAAGTGCCATATGACCGAGCCATGGACAGTCTCATCGAACCCTCTTCACTGACCGGCGTCGGGCCGGACACCATTTCCATCTCCAACGTCAACCTCTCGCTCGGCACAGGCGCCGCACGCGTTCATATCCTGAAAGATATCAGCCTTCGTGTGGCATCCGGCGAGGCGATCGGCCTGATCGGGCCGTCAGGTTCGGGCAAATCGACCTTGCTGATGGTGATGGCGGGGTTGGAACGTCCTGACAGCGGAGAGGTGGTGGTCAACGGCACGCCGTTCAATGCCCTCGACGAGGACGCCCTCGCCCGCTTCCGCGGCCGCCAGGTCGGCATCGTGTTCCAGTCGTTTCATCTGATCCCGACCATGACGGCGCTGGAAAACGTGGCCGTGCCGCTGGAGCTTGCCGGTAGCCCCGACGCGGCGGAGCGCGCGGCGAAGGAATTGGCGTCGGTCGGCCTCGGCGAGCGCCTGCATCATTACCCGACCCAATTGTCCGGTGGCGAACAGCAGCGCGTGGCGCTGGCTCGCGCCCTGGCACCCGATCCCGCCATTCTCGTCGCGGACGAGCCGACGGGCAATCTCGATGAAACCACCGGCAAGCAGATCGTCGACATGCTCTTCACCAAACATGCCGAGCGCGGCATGACGCTGGTGCTGGTGACGCACGACAGCTCGCTGGCGCAGCGCTGCGACCGCGTGGTGCGGCTGCGCTCAGGCCGGATCGACGGGCACTCATGACCGCGATTTCCGAGCCGGTCTACAAGAGCCGCGCATCCTCGCTGGCGCCGCGTTACGCGCTTCGCGAATTGCGCGGCGGCTTGCGCGGCTTCTACGTCTTCATCGCCTGCATCGCGCTCGGCGTCATGGCAATTGCCGGCGTCGGCTCGGTGGCGGCAAGCCTTAGCGAAGGTCTGACCCGCGAGGGCCGAACATTGCTCGGCGGCGACGTCGCATTCTCGCTGATCCAGCGTGAGGCCAAGCCGGAGGAACTCGCTTTCCTGCGCGCGCGCGGCCAGGTGTCGGTCGCGGCCGCGCTGCGGGTGATGGCCCGCGCCAGCGACGGCAAGCTGGCGCTGGTCGAGCTCAAGGCGGTCGACGGCAACTATCCGATGCTCGGACAGTTGACGCTTGATCCCCAAATGCCGACGTCGGATCTGCTGGCTGAACGCGATGGCGCGTTCGGCGCGGCGGTCGATTCCACCCTGCTGGCGCGGCTCGATCTCAAGCTCGGCGACCGCATCGGCATCGGCAATGCCACGGTCCAGATTCGCAGCGTGGTTGGCGCCGAGCCGGACAAGCTCGCCGGCAATGTCGGCCTGGGCCCGCGCGTACTGGTCAGCGAGCAGAGCCTGCGCGCCAGCGGATTGCTGCAGCCGGGTAGCCTGGTGCGCTGGATGTACCGGGTTAAATTGCCGGACAATGCGGCCGACGAACGCGCCGCCGCCCAATTGGTCAACAGCGCCCGGAGCGCCTTGCCGGAAGCCGGCTGGTGGATCCGCAGCCGCGACAATGCCTCGCCGCAGCTCGAACGCACCATCAACCGCTTCACCCAATTCCTGACGCTGGTTGGCCTCGCGGCCCTTCTGGTCGGCGGCGTCGGCGTCGCTAATGCCGTCAAGAGCCATATCGATCGCCGACGCGACGTCATCGCCTCGTTCAAGGCGCTTGGCGCCACCGGGCGCGACGTCTTCACCATCTACCTGACGCAGGTGATCGTGCTCGCCGGGATCGGCTCGATGATCGGGCTTGCCGCCGGCGCGGCCTTGCCGTTTGTCATCGTCGGCCTGTTCGGCAAGCTGCTGCCGCTGCCGGTGATCCCTGCCCTGCACGCCGACGAACTGGCGCTGTCGTTCCTCTACGGCCTGCTCACCGCGCTCGCCTTCGGGCTGTGGCCGCTCGGCCGGGTCCATGATGTCCCGGTCGCGGCATTGTTCCGCGAAGAGGTCGCCCGCGAATGGCACCGTCCGCGCTGGAGCTATCTCGCGCTGATGGCCGTGGTGATCGTGCTCCTGGTCGCGGTCGCGATCGGGCTGGCCTATGACAAGCGGGTCGCCGCCGTGTTCGTCGTCGCTTCGGTTGCGGTGTTTGCACTGTTGCGCGGCGTCGCTGCCGGCCTGATGGCGCTGGCGCGGCGCCTGCCGCGGTCCAGCATCACCATGCTGCGGCTGGCGATCGCCAATATCTACCGGCCCGGCGCGCTGACGCCGTCGGTTGTGATGTCGCTCGGGCTGGGGCTCGCGGTCCTCGTCACCATTACCCAGATCGACGGCAACCTGCGCCGGCAGTTCCTGGCCGCGCTGCCGGAGCGGGCGCCCTCATTCTACTTCATCGACATTCCGACCGCCGACGCCGACCGCTTCGGCGCCTTCCTCAAGCAGATCGCGCCGCAATCTACCGTCGACGACGTGCCGATGCTGCGCGGGCGCATCGTTGCCGCCCGCGGCGTCAGGGCGGACGAACTCAAACCCTCGCAGGATACCGAATGGGTGCTGCAGAGTGACCGCGGCCTGACCTATACCGGCGAAGTTCCAAAAGGCTCGAAGGTGGTCGAAGGCGAATGGTGGAGCGCGGACTACAAGGGGCCGCCGCTGGTCTCGCTGGAGAAGAAGATCGCCGACGGGCTGAAGCTCAAGATCGGCGACGAGATCGTCGTCAACGTGCTCGGCCGCGACATCGCGGCCAAAATCGGCAATCTGCGCAACGTCGACTGGCAGGGGCTCGGCATCAATTTCGTGCTGGTGTTCTCACCCAACGCCTTCAGGGGCGCGCCGCACAGCCATGTCGCGACCCTATCGGAGCTCCACCCCGACCCGGCAGGCGACGCCCGAATCATCAAGCAGGTGGCGGACGCCTTTCCGATGGTGACCAGCGTTCGGGTCCGCGAGGCGCTCGATACCGTCGGCACCGTCGTCACCAACCTCGTGCTCGCCATCCGCGGCGCCAGTGCAGTGACGCTGATCTCGGCGATCCTGGTGCTCGGCGGCGCGCTCGCCGCAGGCCATCGCCACCGGGTCTATGACGCGGTCATCCTGAAGACGCTCGGCGCAACCCGGGCGCGCCTGCTCGGGGCCTATGCGCTCGAGTATCTCATGATCGGCCTCGCGACGGCCATATTCGGCGTGATCGCGGGCTCGATCGCGGCATGGCTGATCGTGACCAGGCTGATGACGCTCAGCTTCATCTGGCAGGCCGGCAGCGCGGCCGGGGTGGTCGCAGCCGCCCTGATCGTCACGGTGGGGCTGGGGCTCGCCGGAACGTTGTTGGCCCTGAACCAAAAGCCGGCCAGCGTGTTACGGAATTTGTGACAATTTGTAGCGGCGGAAGGCAGGGGTTAATACTGCTTTTACCCGGAAATCGTCGCGAGAAGCGACATTCAGCCGCGCGTGGAAGCTTGCATCGAATGTGCTAGTTTCCCACATACCAGCCAAGATCAGTGGCCGGGTTGATGACGTAAGATTAACGTCGGCAGATCGGGACATCTGAGATAGAAATCTAACCGGCGCCGCAAACCCTTGCGCTCCGCCGGGCAACCAACGGGAATTCGACCATGTCGGACCTAGACCGTAACTACGCTTCTCCTTTCGGCCGGGCTGCCGGACGCGTTGACGCTGCGGCCGTCGATGCCGGTCTGCGCGCCTACATGCTGCGCATCTACAACTACATGAGCATCGGCCTGGCGATCACCGGCCTTGCGGCGCTCGGCGTCTACATGGCCGCGGTGACCACCGACCAGGCCGGCGCCGTCGCCAGGTTCGGCAACGCCTACCTGACGCAGTTCGGCTACGCGATGTATGTCAGCCCGCTGAAGTGGCTGTTCATCCTCGCGCCGCTGGCGATGGTGTTCGCGATCTCGGCGGGCATCAACCGGCTGCGGCCCGCGACCGCCCAGATGCTGTTCTGGGTGTTCTCGGCGCTGATGGGCATTTCGCTGTCGTCGATCTTCCTGGTGTATACGCACACCTCGATCGTTCGGGTGTTCTTCATCACCGCGGCGACCTTCGGTGCGCTCAGCCTTTATGGCTACACCACCAAGCGTGACATGAGCGGCATGGGGTCGTTCCTGTTCATGGGTCTGATCGGCGTCATCATCGCGAGCCTGGTAAACCTGTTCCTGGCGAGTTCGATGCTGCAGTTCATCGTCTCGGTGGTCGGCGTGCTGGTGTTCGCGGGCCTCACCGCCTGGGATACCCAGCGGCTGAAGAACGAGTACATCTACGGCTACGCTTCGGGAGGCGCTGACGTTGAAGAGCGTGCGGCGATTACCGGCGCACTGTCGCTCTACCTGAACTTCATCAACCTGTTCACGCTGCTCCTGCAGCTCCTCGGCCAGCGCGACTAAGCGCCGCCGATCAGGTTCAAGGGTTAAAGCCCCGGCCTCGCGGCCGGGGCTTTTGTTTTGCTCAGTCACCGTCAGTCCCGGCTTGCCGCCTTCACTAAAGCTTCGGCGACCGGGTGCGCTTGGGCCCGGCGAAGCCTTGGCGGAGAAGCCTCGGCGGAGACGGGACCCGGGCATCCACGCCCTGCGCCGTGGCGACAAAGACGTGGATGGCCGGGCATAGGCGAGCGGAAGCGACGCCGTCCTTCAGACGGCTATGCCCGGCCATGACGGAAAGAGCGTTGATCCAGATTTGTCGCCTGATATCCTTTCCCCATGTCCGCTGCCGAAATCCGGCCCGCCACCGAGGCCGACCTCCCCGCCATCACCGAGATCTACGAGCACGCGGTGCGCTACGGCACCGCCACGTTCGAACTCATCCCGCCCGACCTCGCCGAGATGACCCGGCGATTCAGGGCGCTGTCGGATGGCGGCTTTCCCTATTTGGTCGCCGCCGTCGAAGGCCAGGCGATCGGATACGCCTATGCCGGCCCCTACCGGCCACGGCCGGCCTATCGCTTCACGGTGGAGAATTCGGTCTATTTGAAGCCGGCCACGCACCGGCGCGGTATCGGCCTGCAACTGATGCAGCGGCTGATCGCCGAATGCGAGGCGCGCGGCTACCGGCAGATGATCGCGGTCATCGGCGACTCCGCCAACGCCGGCTCGATCGGCGTTCACACCAAATGCGGCTTCCAGATGATCGGGACGCATCCCAGCGTCGGCCTCAAGTTCGGCCGCTGGCTGGACACGGTCATGATGCAGCGCGCGCTCGGCGAAGGCAGCACGACGGTCCCCGCCTCGTAGTCTGGCCACGCGTGCACCTCTTTGGCGGTACACCGCAGGGCCCAGACTCAAAATCGCGAAAACAACCCCATGCAAAGTAGAATGGGCCCCGGCTCGCAGCAGCCCGGCCGATTAAACCACCGCCAGCTTGCGGTCGATCACCAGCAGCACGCGCTCGAGTTCGTGGCCGCGGCGCAGGATCAGTCCGGTCGCCGAGATCACGCTGTACATGCCCTGCTTGCGCGCGAGCCGCGGATCTTTCTCGATGCGATAGATCGGAACTTCGGAAGCGCGGCGGAATACGGAGAACACCGCGCGGTCTTTCAGAAAGTCGATGGCATAGTCGCGCCACTCGCCGTCGGCGACCATGCGCCCATACAGATTGAGGATACGGTTGAGTTCGAGACGATTGAACGTGACGCGATTCGGCGGCGTGCTCGCAGTGGCGACGCGCGCCACTGCGCGGCTATCGCTTGGATCGGTGTCCTCCGATATCAGGGTCATGGAGCGCCTCCTGTCATCCAATTTACATGATCGCGCTAACCGCGGGGCGCCGCAAGGGGGTGCAAATACGAAGGAAACTGCGGCGGATGGCCCGATATCGCTGGAAATATCGATTCACGGGATCGTTAGCGGAATCTTATTGCTGCCCTACTTCCGCCAACCGTCCGCCCCGCTAGATTGCGAAAAGAAAATCCTGCGTTGGCCCGGTCCTTTCGGTTCCGGATTCCTCAGCCCCCAGCCCCCCGGGGCCGTCGGGATCGGGCCTGTTCGCAGAGGGAGTTAATCCCGATACTGGGCCAACGAAAGTTGGTCCTTTTTCGTTTGGGGGACTGTTCTCGCAGATGTTACGCGCGGCCCTGACTTCGCCGATTATGCGACGCTGATTCAAGGTGGGAGAAAAAGTTAGGCCGCGTAGTCCGGAGCTAACTAATGTAATAACAATAGCTGCAGCGAAGGTTGCAGGCGCGAATGGCCTTGATCACCACCAAGTTGATCATGATGATGCCTCCTCCGCTCGCGGACGGACACCTTCGAAGCCATAGTAAAAGGCAAATGCTGGCGGGCGACAACCCACAGGTTAGGACCATGGGCCCCTCAACCCCGGCTTGGAACTCGCTAAAGCCGCTTTGCTTGACCGCGCCGCTGTTACAAATCAATCAGGCGCGACTGGTGCTCCGACCTATCCTTCTGCGATCTTGTGGTTACGGCGGAGTCGATTTAAGCAAACCGTAAGGTCAATTGCCGCCGATCAGGCCCATCATGGCGCTCGACAGAATCTGAGAGCGAGGAGGGCAGTTCGCGCATCTGCAGATCGCACCGGCGGCGTAATTCTCTGGCGACATCTTCGGGCCACCGCTCGGCAGTATTGAAGGCAATGACGTCAAGGGATTGCTGTATTGGCCGCTCATCAGATCCTGAATGACCGTTCGAGATCGGTGGCTTCGTAGTCGGCTTCCCGCAAAGCCCGTCCCAGTCGGCCGGAATAATCTGCCATCAGGTAGATTGTTTCGTCAAACTCATGGGGCAATCGATGGCGTCCAGTTGGACCTACGCATTTCGAAACTCCACGCCACTCACAATGCCGCCTCAACTCGCCAGTGCCAAATCGTTCCCGCAAATCCGGCTCGCTATGCGTAAGTGAGCTCCGCGTCAGTCACGCTTCCGCGAAAGGTCTATTTGATTGACGACCTCGTTGATTTGACACACATTAAAGTTGTGCATTAGCTCGCTCGGGTTCGGGGCGCAGCCCGGAATTCTTCTCTCGATTGATCACTCGCCTCCGTTCCCATTTTAAGAGGAGAGATGTGATGGCAAGGACGACAAGAGAAAGTGATGCTGGAAACGAAGCTTTCGGAATCAGCAAAAACGTCGCACAGCACAAGCCAGGCGTGGATGTCGCGGCCGAAGTGAAAGACGAAGGCGCCGGCAACGATCGGTTCCAACGCAGCGAAAAAAAGGATATTCCGCGCGGCACACTTGCAGAACGCATCGCCAAGTCCACAAAGGGACGCTGACGATGGGAACCGGCCATTCTCAAGTGACCTTCACCAACTCGTATGGGAAAAAGTTGTTCGTCGCTTACATGCGGCGCGATTTTGCCTGCCAGGACCAGTGCGGCGGCATCTGGGACGTTCTCGGCTGGATCAATCTAGATCCGGGCGAGACGGAGACCCGCGCGAACCCGACTAGTAATCGGTGGTATTATTACTACGCGGAAGCCGTGGACGGGGCGGTATGGAACGGTCCATACGTGGCCGAAGTCACGCAATCAAAATTCGAGAAATGCACGTGTCTTGGCGTTGTTATCGTCAACGGACCATCTACTAACCCCTACCACGACGTGGGTTTCCGAGAACTCGACAATAAAACCTATTCTGGCGTGAATTTTGTTCCCTAGCGATGGTTGAGCGGGTCGACCCCACCAACGCGGCACTCTTTCGGGGAAACACTTTTCGGGGAATACGGCCCGACTGTCTCTGAGGAGTCAGAGTGAGCAGCCAGAAGTGATAATCGGCCTCGGCGGGCACGCCGGCGCGCCGCCCGATGGATATGGACGTCGTGGAAGAAGAACTATCATGGAAGTCCGGCCGCACGTCCGCGCCGCGCTTGCCGCAGGCTTGGCAGACATAACTAGCGCAGCGCCGTCATGGCGGCGCCGAGCATCGCGCCCGGCTTCTCGCGACTGCCGTCCTGGACGTAGACGACCGCGGCGTCCACGCCGTCGCGGGAAATATTCTCAAGCGGAATGGTCCAGTTTCCCGAACCTCCGTTCCAGTCGCCAACCTTCACGAGGTTGCGCACCACGTTGTAGTAGGTGATCTGCTGGCCGCGATTCTCGCCGCGCCCGATCGAGATCGGCACCGCCTTCGAGACCGAGCAGATCCAGACTTCGCCCCGGCCCGCCGTCGGCACCTTGCTCGCCTCTATCGAGACATTGAGCAGCTTGCCCGACAACGTCATCTTAACCGGCACAGACATCACGCCTTCAGTCTTGCTGGTATTCTTGATGGCGCCTTCGATGGCGGCGCGATCGCTGCCGATCACCTGCGCCGAGCCGTTGACGATCATCTGCGGCGTGTAGAGGTTACGATCGCCACGCACATGCGAATAGGCCTTCTGGCGCGCGCTGAAACGCGAGTCCGCCAGCGTGTCCTTCCAGCCAAGATAGTCCCAGTAGTCGATCGGCATGCTCAGCGCGATGATGGACGGGTCCTTGGCGAGTTCGCCGACGATCTGGTCGGCCGGCGGACACGACGAACAGCCTTGCGAGGTGAACAATTCGACCACGGTGCGCGGATCGGCATGAGCCGGACGGATGATGGCGATGATCGCGCAGACGCCGAGCGCACCGGACCATCGCGATATGCAGTTGTAGGCCATCATCGCTGTCATCGTGCGAACCAGGCGTAGCGTTTTCCATCCGTAATTGTACGGGGCATGATTTATTATCCCAAAGGTGTGCCCCAGACGCACGAAAGCGGCCCTGTCATAGGCCGCCTTCTCCTTGCTCGCTACTCACTTCGAAGTGAGGCACCGATCACAAATCCGCGTTAAGCTGCGAGTTTGCGCAGCACGTAATGCAGAATGCCGCCGTTTCGGTAATACTCCAGCTCATCGAGGGTATCGATGCGGCAGAGCAGCGGCACGCGCTGCAGCGAACCGTCGCCGGACACGATCTCGGCCGTCAGGGTCTGGCGCGGCTTCAAATCACCCTGGAGCCCGCGAATCGTCACCGTCTCGTCGCCCTTGAGGCCGAGCGATGTCCACGACGTGCCGTCTTCGAAGGTCAGCGGCAACACGCCCATGCCGACCAGGTTGGAGCGATGGATGCGCTCGAAGCTCTGGCAGATCACGGCGCGGACGCCGAGCAGACGGGTGCCCTTCGCCGCCCAGTCGCGCGAGGAGCCGTTGCCGTATTCGGCGCCCGCGAACACCACCAGCGGCACGCTTTCCTGCTGATACTTCATCGCCGCGTCGTAGATCGACATCTGCTCGCCGTCGGGCCAATGCTTGGTTAGTCCGCCCTCCGGAATATTGCCGTCAGCGCCCTTCAGCATGAAGTTCTTGATGCGGATGTTGGCGAAGGTGCCGCGCATCATGATCTCGTGGTTGCCACGCCGCGTGCCGTACTGGTTGAAGTCGGCGGGGCGCACCTGGTGCTCGCTGAGGAATTTTCCAGCCGGCGAAGTCAGCTTGATCGAGCCGGCCGGCGAGATGTGGTCGGTGGTGATCTTGTCGCCGAACATCGCCAGGATCCGCGCGTCGACCACGTCTGAGATCGGATCGGGCTGCTTCTTCATGCCTTCGAAATAGGGCGGATTCTGCACATAGGTCGAGCTCATGTTCCAGCGATAGGTCTCGCTCTCGACCGTCTTGATCTTGCGCCAGTTGGTGTCGCCCTTGAACACATCGGCGTAGCGCTTCTTGAAGATCGTGGCTGTCACGAACTTCTTCATGAAAGCATTGATCTCCTTCGTGGTCGGCCAGATGTCCTTCAGATACACCGGCTTGCCGTCCTTGCCGGTGCCGATCGGCTCGACCGCAAGGTCCTTGGTCACCGTGCCCGCCAGCGCATAGGCGACGACCAGCGGCGGTGACGCCAGATAGTTCGCCTGCACATCCGGGCTGACGCGGCCCTCAAAATTGCGGTTACCGGACAGCACGGCTGCGGCAACGATGCCGTGGTCGTTGATCGACTTCGAAATGTCCTCCGGCAGCGGACCCGAATTGCCGATGCAGGTGGTGCAGCCGAAGCCGACGAGGTTGAAGCCGACCTTGTCGAGATCCTTCTGCAGGCCGGAATTGGCCAGATATTCCGCAACCACCTGGCTGCCGGGAGCGAGCGAGGTCTTCACCCACGGCTTGGCCGTCAGCCCCTTGGCGGCGGCGTTGCGCGCCAGCAGGCCCGCGCCGATCAGCACGCTCGGGTTGGAGGTGTTGGTGCAGGAAGTGATCGCGGCGATCACCACGTCGCCATGGCCGAGATCGAAATCCCGGCCCTCGACCGGATAGCGGCTCGCAGCCGCGTCGGGCTTCTTGTACTCGCTGGTGAGCGCGGTCGCGAAGCCAGTGGAAACCGCCGGCAGCGCAACACGGCCTTCGGGGCGTTTCGGGCCCGCCATCGACGGCACGACATCCTTGAGGTCGAGCGTCAGGGTTTCCGTGAACACCGGATCGGTTGACTTCGCCGTGCGGAACAGGCCCTGCGCCTTGGCGTAGGCCGCCACCAGCGCGACGCGGTCGGCCTTGCGGCCCGAGGTCTTGAGATAATCGATGGTCGCGGCATCGACCGGGAAGAAGCCGCAGGTGGCGCCATATTCCGGCGCCATATTGCCGATCGTCGCCTTGTCCGCCACCGAGAGATAGTCGAGGCCGGGGCCGAAGAACTCGACGAATTTGCCGACCACGCCCTGCTTGCGCAGCATCTGCGTCACCGTCAGCACGAGGTCGGTTGCGGTGACGCCTTCCTTGAGCTGACCCTTGAGTTTGAAGCCGACGACTTCCGGCAGCAGCATCGACAGCGGCTGGCCGAGCATGCAGGCTTCCGCCTCGATGCCGCCGACGCCCCAGCCGAGCACGGCAAGGCCGTTGACCATGGTGGTGTGCGAATCGGTACCAACCAGCGAATCCGGGTAGGCGACCTCGAAGGTGCCGGTCTTCTTGCCGACCGTCATCTTCTCCTTCTTGGTCCACACCGTCTGCGCGAGATATTCGAGATTGACCTGGTGGCAGATGCCGGTGCCGGGCGGCACGACGGAGAAATTCGAGAACGCCTTCTGGCCCCACTTCAGGAATTCGTAGCGTTCCTGGTTCTGCTTGTATTCCTCGACGACGTTCTTGCCGAACGCCTTGTTGTCACCGAAGAAGTTGACGATGACCGAGTGGTCGATGACGAGATCGACCGGCACCAGCGGGTTGATCTTCTCGGCATCGCCGCCGAGCGCCTGCATCGCGTTACGCATCGCGGCGAGATCGACCACCGCCGGCACGCCGGTGAAATCCTGCATCAACACGCGCGCCGGGCGGAACGCGACCTCGTGCTCGAGCTTGCGCTTCCGGAGCCACTTCGAAACTGCGACGATGTCAGCCTTCTTGACCGTGCGGTCGTCCTCGTTGCGCAGCAGGTTTTCGAGCAGCACCTTCATCGAATAAGGCAGCTTGGAAATTCCCTTCAGACCGTTCTTCTCGGCGGCGGGCAGGCTGTAATAAACATAGGTCTTGCCGCCGACCTTGAGGGTCTTGCGGCATTTGAAGCTGTCGAGCGAGGTCATGTCAGAGAATCCCAAATTCTAGTTATACCCGGCAAGGGTATTTGAACACCGTCAGCGGAAGGCTGGCTTCTTGGCTTGCAGCCGCCGATTGAGTGCTGCATCAAGTTCCGGGCTTATAGAATCTTTCTAGAAGCGCCGCCACAGCGACAAACGTGCTGCAGCAATGCGGTACCCACAAATTCTGACGCGGTACCCATCAATTTCAGAGGGCTGTGACGAAGCAAAATGCGGCTCTCGGGGCGCCAAATCAGTTGTGTCAGAGGCGGCCGAGAGGTGTTCTCGGGCCTCGATTTCGAGGCCGCTTCCGGCGAAGTGCTGGCCGTGGTCGGCCCGAACGGCTCGGGCAAGACCTCGTTGCTGCGGCTGATCGCGGGTCTCCTGGTGCCGGGGGGCGGATCGATCGGCCTGGAAGGCGGCGAAGCCGAGCTGACCTTGCCGGAGCAATCCCACTATCTGGGCCACCGCGATGCATTGAAGCCTGCGCTGAGCGTTGCGGAAAACCTGTCGTTCTGGCGGGATTTTCTGGGTGGGGCGACCGACGACGTCAGAGAGTGCCTCACCGCTGTGGGGCTCAGCCACGCCACCTATCTGCCGGCGGCCTTTCTCTCGGCCGGCCAGCGGCGGCGGCTGTCGATCGCGCGGTTGCTGGTGCTGCGACGGCCGGTCTGGCTATTGGACGAGCCGACCTCGGCGCTCGATACCGCCGGACAGGCACTATTCGTGGGCGTCATGCGCGAGCATCTGGCCAGCGGCGGCATCATTGTTGCGGCGACACATACTCCGCTCGGCATTGAGGCGCGGGAACTGCGGATGGGGGGCGGGAAGTGATGATGCAGCGCTTCGCGAATGTGGGCGGTTCGAAGCCGCGTGCAGCAGCTCTGTCCGTTCCCTCCCCCCTTGCGGGGGAGGGACAGGGAGAGGGGTGCCACACGACGTGCTCTCTCGACCTGGCTTCTCGCGACGCCCGCACCTCTCAAACACCTTTTACGGGGCCACCCCTCTCCCCAGCCCTCCCCGGCAAGGGGGGAGGGAGCGCACCGTCTTCGCGGCAATCGCCACGGGCTCCAGGCACCCATTCGAAGCTGCGCCCCGCATGACCGCCCTCGCCGCACTGATTCGCCGGGACATCAAAATCGCGCTCCGCGTCGGCGGCGGCGCGCTGATCGGCGTGCTGTTCTTCCTCACCGTCACAGTGCTGATGCCGTTTGCCATCGGGCCCGATCTGCCACTGTTGGCCCGGCTCGGCCCCGCCATCCTCTGGCTCGGCGCGCTGTTGGCCAGCCTGCTCACGCTCGACCGGCTGTTCACGGCCGATCATGAGGACGGCTCGCTCGACCTGATCGTGATGGGCCGGACACCGTTGGAACTCGCGTGTGCCGCGAAAGCGCTGGCGCATTGGCTCGCGGCCGGCGTGCCGCTGATCGCGGCGACGCCCGTGCTCGGGCTGTTGCTCAACCTCGACGCCGCGGCGACCTCGGCGGTGGCGCTGACCCTGCTGGTGGGGACGCCGGCGCTGACGTTCACGGGCATGATCGGCGCGGCGCTCGCCGTGACATTGCACCGCGGAGGCCTGTTGCTCGCGGTGCTGGTGCTGCCGCTGTCGATCCCGGTGCTGATCTTCGGCGTTGCGGCGTCACAGGCGGCCATTACCGGCCCGCTGTCGTTTGGAACTCCTTTTTCGATCCTTTGCGCGCTCTCGCTGGTTAGTTTCGTGGTCGGACCGTTTGCCGCTGCGGCCAGCCTGCGGCACGGTCTGGACTGAACATGTTGACACCGATCAACTCTGGCGGAGGGGATGTGAAACAAACCATGCCGCATTGCCTGCCCCGCCGCTGACGACTATCAGGATGCCATGACGCTGATCGACCTCGCCAATCCCTCGAAATTTCTCGCGCTGACGGCGCGCGTGCTGCCATGGCTGGCAGGTGCGACCGCGATTCTGCTGCTGGTGGGCCTCTATCAGGCGGCGGTGGCCCCCGACGATTACCAGCAGGGCGCCACCGTGAAGATCATGTTCATCCACGTGCCGAACGCGTGGCTTTCGATGTTCGTCTGGGGCGTCATGAGCATTGCCGCGCTGGGCACGCTGGTATGGCGGCATCCGCTCGCCGACGTCGCGGCCAAGGCCGCCGCGCCGATCGGAGCGGCGTTTACGTTTCTGGCGCTGGTCACGGGTTCACTGTGGGGGCGGCCGATGTGGGGCACCTATTGGGAATGGGACGCGCGACTCACATCGGTGCTGATCCTGTTCCTGATGTATCTCGGCCTGATGGCGCTATGGCGCGCGGTGGAGGACCCGTCGCGGGCGGCACGGGCCGCCGCTGTGCTGACGCTGGTCGGCGCGATCAACCTGCCGATCATCAAGTTCTCGGTCGACTGGTGGAACACGCTGCATCAACCGGCATCGGTGCTGCGAATGGGCGGACCTTCGCTCGACAAGGCGTTCCTGATTCCATTGCTCGTGATGGCGGTCGGTTTCTCGCTGCTGTTCATGACGCTGCACCTGGCGGCGATGCGCAACGAGATCCTGCGCCGCCGCGTGCGCAGCTTGCAGATGATGCAAGCCAGCCAGCAGGCGGCATGACGTGGCGTCGCTCGGACCCTATGCCTCGTTTATCGTGACCTCCTACGCGCTGGTCGCGGCGATTGTGCTGATCCTGATCGGCTGGATCGCGCTCGACTATCGTCATCAGAAGGAGCGCCTGCGCGAACTCGAGGCCTCTGGCGTGACCCGGCGCTCCGGCCGCCAGGCGACGGAGATTTGATGAGCGCGCCTGCAACATCCGATCAACCGCGCAGCCGGCGCTGGCTGGTGGCGCTGCCGCTGATCGGCTTTCTGGTGGTCGCCGGACTGTTCCTGCTGCGGCTTTACGGCGGCGATCCCTCAAAAATCCCTTCCGCCCTGATCGGCCGGCCGGCGCCGCAAACCACACTGCCGGCGCTGGAGGGTCTCGTCCATAACGGGACGCCCGTGCCCGGCCTCGACCCCGCGGTGTTCAAGGGCAAGGTCTCCGTCGTCAATGTCTGGGCCTCCTGGTGCGTGCCCTGCCATGACGAGGCGCCGCTGTTGACCGCGCTGGCGAAGGACACACGGCTGCAGATCGTCGGCATCAACTACAAGGATTCCCCTGATAACGCCCGCCGCTTCCTCGGCCGCTACGGCAATCCGTTCACCGCCGTCGGCGCCGACAGCAACGGCCGCGGCTCGATCGAATGGGGCGTCTATGGCGTGCCCGAAACCTTCGTGGTCGGGCGCGACGGCACTATCCGCTACAAGCTGGTCGGGCCGGTAACGCCAGCCAATCTCGATAGCGTGCTGAAGGTCGAAATCGAGAAGGCGCTGAAGGCGGGATCGTAATCACTCTTGTCATTCCGGGGCGCATCGCAGATGCGAACTATGGGGCGCCCTAGCGCCCTGAGAATCTCGAGATTTCGGATTCATCGCTGCGCGATGCTCCGGAATGACGAACGAGAAACCGACTCCAAATATTCTTCCGCTTTTATCTATCGTTCATTTCGCGGCCATGGCGCCGCCATGAATTCGCAGCTAGCTTTGGCGCGTTACTTGAACCGTCCTTGGGAGGGACACCCATATGCGTCATTTCACCCTCGCTTCTCTTCTCGCCACCGCGCTCACGCTGGGCATGCTGACGGCGACGCCGTCGATGGCCCAGACCGCGCAGCCCCCGGCCAAGTCCGACAGCAAGATGGCTCCCGCGCCAAAGGCCTCGGAGTCGAAGATGGCACCGGCGCCGAAGGCCGAACTGCTGGACATCAATTCCGCGACCGCTGAGCAGCTCGATGCGCTGCCGGGCGTCGGGAAGGCCTATTCGGAGAAGATCATCAAGGGCCGCCCGTACAAGGGCAAAGACGATCTCGTGCACAAGAGCATCGTCCCGCAGGCGACCTACGACAAGATCAAGGACAAGATCATCGCCAAGCAGAAGAGCTGATCTCGTGCCCCGGACGCGGCGCAGCGCGGTAGCGGTGCGCTGCAGAGCCGGGGCCCACGCTCGAGCGGAGATATGGGTCCCGGCTCTGCGGTGCATCGTAAAGAACGCTGCACCGCGTCCGGGACACGCTACCTAGCCCTTGCTCACATCCCCGGCTTCCGCTTCGCTGACCTCCAGCGAAGCCGGTTCCAGATGATAGCGCTTGATCAGCGGCATCTGTGTTACGGCAAACAGCATCGTCAGCGGCACCATGCCGAAGACCTTGAAGGCAACCCAGAAGTCGGTGCTCTGCGTGCGCCAGATGATCTCGTTCAGCACCGCCATCGCGAAGAACCACAGCGCCCAGCGCGCGGTCAGGATGCGCCAGCCGTGCGGGGTGAGATTGAACATCTGGTCGAACATGATCGCGATGAAGGAGCGGCCGAACAGCAAGCCGCCACCGAGAATGGCGGCGAACAGCGTGTAGACGATCGTCGGCTTCATCTTGATGAAGGTCTCGTCATGCAGGATCAGCGTCAGCGCGCCGAACACCACGACGACGACCGCAGTGACGATCGCCATCATGGGCACATGCCGTGTCACCATGTAAGACGCGATCATCGCAGCCACTACCGCCACCATGAACACGCCGGTGGCGACGAACAAGTTGGACTTGGCATTGGCGACGAAGAAGATGAGCAAGGGACCGAGTTCGGTCGCAAGCTTGAACAGCGGATGCGGTACTTTCTTGTCCATTACTCGATTCCTGCAATCGCGTTCGCAAAGTCCCGCGCGGTGAAAGGCGCCAGATCATCGATGCCTTCGCCGACGCCGATGAAGTGCACCGGAAGTTTGAATTTCTCCGCGAGCGCCACCAGAATGCCGCCGCGCGCGGTGCCGTCGAGCTTCGTCATCACAAGCCCGGTGACGCCAGCGGTACGATGAAACGCTTCGACCTGCGACAGCGCATTTTGTCCCACCGTCGCATCGAGCACGAGCAGGACTGCATGCGGCGCCGACGCGTCGACCTTCTTGATGACGCGAACGACCTTTTCCAGCTCGTTCATCAGCTCGGCCTTGTTCTGCAACCGCCCCGCCGTATCGACCAGCAGCACATCGAGCTTCTGTTCCTTCGCCGCGCTCAGCGCGTTGAACGCGAGGCTCGCTGAATCAGAGCCCTGCGCACCCGCAACGACCGGCGATTTGGTGCGCTCGCCCCACACCTTGAGCTGTTCGATTGCGGCGGCACGAAACGTATCGCCCGCCGCCAGCATCACCTTGCGGCCCTCGGCGCTCAGTTTCGCGGCAAGCTTGCCGATGGTGGTGGTCTTGCCGGAGCCGTTGACGCCGACCACGAGGATGACGAACGGCTTTTGCGCCGCGTCGATCTCCAGCGGCTTCGCCACCGGCGCCAACACCTTCTCGACCTCAGTCGCGACAACCGTCTTCACTTCGTCGGCGGAAATCGCCTTGTCATAGCGGCCGGCGCCGACGGCATCCGCGATCCGCACCGCAACCGCGGTGCCGAGATCGGCGCGCAGCAGCACATCCTCGATATCGTCGAGCATGGCGCGGTCGAGCTTGCGCTTGGTGACGAGGTCGGCGACGGCCGACCCAAGCGAACTCGAAGTCCGCTTCAGGCCGCTCGAAAGCCGCCGCCACCAGCTCAGTTTGGGGGTTCCAGGAGTGGTATCGCTCATGTCGGGGACGTGTTAGCGGTTTCGCGCCATGAGCGGAAGTCACAACAAATCCTTTGCTGTTCCCGGGCCATCTCTTGATGTGCCCGGGCCATCCCTTGATGTGCCCGGGGCGGCCTTTGATGTTCCCAGGACATCAATTGACGTCCAGGGATTAACGGCGGACGAAATCCTGGCCCGCGTGCTCCATCGCGACGGGCTGATGCTGGTCATCGACAAACCGGCCGGCCTGCCGGTGCATCGCGGCCCCAAGGGCGGCGCCAATCTGGAGGCATCGTTCGATGCCTTGCGATTCGGCCTGCCGCGCCCGCCGGTGCTGGCCCACCGGCTCGACAAGGACACCTCAGGCTGTCTCGTGTTGGGACGACACCGCAAGGCCACCGCCTCGCTCGGCCTCTTGTTCAAGCACGGCAAGGTCGGAAAGACCTATTGGGCCGTGGTCGAAGGCGGACCTGCCGAAGATGAAGGCACCATCGACTTGCCGCTCGGACGGCTGAACGCCGAGCGCGGCTGGTGGCAGAAGCCGGACCCGGAGGGCCAGAAGGCCGTCACCACCTGGAAAGTGCTCGGCCGCGGCGACGGCCTTGCCTGGCTGGCGCTGGAACCGGTGACTGGCCGCACCCACCAATTGCGCGTGCACACCTCAGCGATGGGCTGGCCGATTGTCGGCGACAATATTTACGGCAATGGTCCGCGCTTCGGCGAACCGATCCTGCATCTGCATTCCCGTGAGATCGTGGTTCCGATTTCGAAGAACAAGGAGCCGGTGCGCGTGGTGGCGCCGGCACCGGCGCATATGCGCGAGCGGTTGCGGAAGTGTGGGTGGAACGGGGAGTAGCGGTTCGTGCCGAGCACGCGCCCCAACTACCGCTGTCGTCATACGCCAACGGGTCGCGCGCATGCGCGCCCGAGATGACAGGTTCCAGCGGATGATCCAGTATTCCAGAGACATCTGTGATGAACTGAGAAGCCGCGGCGTACTGGGTCGCCCGGTCAAGCCGGGCGACGACAGCAGAATTGGCGGCTCACACCGATAGCCGCGCACCATCGTGGCACTTGATCACGAGCGGCATCACGGCACCCGGCTTTTCGCCTGATATCGCAACCGGCAGAAAATGCTCGGTGCGCCCCTGTTTGTCGCTTTCGATCAAGACCTGACGCGTGGCGCCGACCTCTGCCGACAGCCGCCGCTGCAATGCGGCCTCGCCCATCGCGCGCAACCGCTTTGCCCGCGCCTTGATCACCTCACCCGCCACCTGCGGCATCCGTGCGGCCGGCGTACCCGGGCGCTTGGAATAGGGAAACACGTGCAGGAAGGTGAGATCGCATGCCTCCACCAAGTCCAGCGAGCGCGCGAACATTTCTTCCGTCTCGGTCGGGAAGCCCGCGATGATATCGGCGCCGAGCGTCATGTCCGGACGCAGCCGCCGCACCTGCGCGCAGAATTCGATCGCATCCTGCCGCAAATGCCGCCGCTTCATCCGCTTCAAAATGAGGTCGTCGCCGGATTGGAGCGATAGGTGCAGATGCGGCATCAGCCGCTTATCCTCGGCAATGGCGTCGAGCAGATCGCGGTCGGCCTCGATGGAATCGATCGACGAAATCCGCAGGCGCTTCAACTCCGGCACGTGGCGCAAAATCTGTTTTGTCAGTTGCCCGAGCTTCGGCGCCCCCGGCAGATCGGCGCCGTAGCTCGTCAGATCGACACCGGTCAGCACGATCTCGGCATGGCCGCGCTCGGCGAGCGCCCGCACCTGATCCACAACCGCCCCCATCGGCACCGAGCGCGAATTGCCGCGCCCATAGGGGATGATGCAGAAGGTGCAGCGATGGTCGCAGCCGTTCTGCACCTGCACGAAGACGCGCGGCAGGCCGGCCTTGAACCCGTCAAGCAGATGCGGCGCCATCTCCTTGACCGCCATGATGTCGGCGACCGCGATCTTTTCGGTTGTCGCGACGCCAAAGCCCAGGTCGAACGCCGCGCGCGCATCGCGCCAGGCATCGCCCCGCATCTTGTCGTCATTGCCGACGACGCGATCGACCTCGGCCATTTCGGCAAACATTTCCGCTTGCGTCTGCGCCGCGCAGCCGGTGACGACGATGCGTACATCCGGCCGTTCGCGCTTCAGCCGGCGGATCGATTGCCGCGCCTGCGCCACGGCCTCATTGGTGACCGCGCAGCTATTGATGACGACGGTATCGCAAAGTCCGGCGCGTTCCGCCTCGCGGGCGATCACCTCGGATTCGAAGGCGTTGAGGCGGCAGCCAAACGTGAGGACGTCGACGCTCATGGCGCTCAGGCGACGTTGGCGAACAGCGCGGGATCGAAGCGGCCTTCATATTCGAAATCGGCCGTCCCCGTCATCAGCACGTGGTCGTCGCGCTCGCGCCATTCGATCGCAAGCTTGCCACCGGGAAGCGTGACCTCGACCGAGCGATTGACGCGCTTCAGCCGGGCGGCGGCGACCGCGGTCGCGCAAGCGGCCGAGCCGCAGGCCTTGGTCAAGCCGACGCCACGCTCCCAGGTGCGGATCGTGATGTGATCGCGATCGACGATATGGGCGAGCGTGATGTTGGCGCGCTCCGGAAAGATCGGGTGATTTTCCAATAGCGGCCCGAAGCGCTCGAGATCATGGGCGTTGACGTCGTCGACCCAGAAGATCGCATGCGGATTGCCCATCGAGACCACCGACGGCGAATGCAGCACCGGCGCATCGATCGGCCCGACCTGCAATTCGATGTAGCGGGTGTCGCGAAATTCTTCCGCCAGCGGAATGTCCTGCCAGCCGAACTTCGGCGCCCCCATGTCGACGGTGTAGAGGTCGGGCGCCGGTCCCTGCCAGCAATTCAAGAGCCCGGCACGGGTCTCGAAGGTCACGGCGGTTTGGCCGGTCTTCTCGAACAGGCGGCGCACCACGCAACGCATGCCGTTGCCGCAGGCGCCGGCCTCCGAGCCGTCACTGTTGTAGATGCGGATGAAGGCCTCGGTGCCCGGCAGCCGCGGCGGCTGCAATACCATCAACTGGTCATAGGGCACGCCCGCGGGCGAAGCGACCGCACGCGCCTCTTCGGCCGTCACGGCTGCCTTGGAATCGCGCAGGTCGACCACGACGATTTCGTTGCCGATGCCGTTCATTTTGGCAAATGCGTGGTTGGCCAGCGCGCTCATGGAATTTCCCAATTTATGCCTGCCTTATATGGCGAATGGTGGCGCGTTGACCAGTGCAAGGGCCTATGACGCATCTGTCATGGGACGAAAACGGCCCTCGCGTGTTAGGAATACGCCCATCCTGGCGGGCGCGGACCCGGGACATGCCGCCGCCAGGTGGGGTGGATGGAGAATACCTGAATGAACCGTATCAGCACTTTCCGTGCGGCCGTGGCCGCGCTCGCCATGGTTGCGCTTGGCGGGGCCGCACTGGCGCAGTCGCCGGCGCCCGCAGCCCCTCCGGCCACAAACCCGGCGGCGACGCCCAGCCCGGCACCATCGGCGGTGCCGGTCCCGCCGCCGGCCGAAACCAAGTCTCCGGCGGACGTCCCAACCGCAGAGAAAGCCCCGACGCCCGTACCCCCGCCGCCCGCCGCCAGCGTCCAGAACGCCGACCCCTTCGGCGAGGAGTTCACGCTGGAGCCCAAGAAAGTCTTGGTGATGAAGGGCACCGCCAACTGGGATGCGGCGTTCGACACCCTGATCGATTCGTTCAAGGCGCTGACCGCGTTGCTCGACAAGCAGGGCATCAAGGCCACGGGCAATTCGATGATCGTCTACACCTCGACCGACGATACCGGTTTTACGTATCTGGCACAGATTCCGGTCGACCAGGACGTCAAGAACCTGACCAAGGACATCAGCATGGGCAAGTCGCCCGAGGGCAAGGCGCTGAAGTTCGTCCATCGCGGCTCCTACGACAACATGGACAACACCTATGAGGCGATCACCAACCACCTGGACGACAAGAAACTGGAAGCCAAAGACACCTTCATCGAGGAATACATCACCGACCCCCTGAAGACGGCAGAGGACAAGCTGGTGATCAACGTCTATGTGCCGCTGAGGTGATCGGGATGAAACACCCGCTTGCCCTTGCCGTCGTTGCCGCTACGTGGCTCGCCGCGCCGGCATTGGCGCAGACGGTGCCGCCGCCCGCGATCTCCGTGACCGGCGAGGCGAACGTATCGGTGGCGCCTGACCAGGCCCAGATCGACGGCGGCGTGACGTCGGACGCCAAGACCGCGCGCGAGGCGTCGGACGCCAACAACGCGGCGATGGGCAAGGTGCTGCTGGCGCTGAAAGGCGCCGGCGTCGAAGAGAAGGACTACCAGACCTCGCGGTTGTCGCTGCAGCCGCAATTTGCGCCAAATCGCGCCGGCCCCTCGCCCATCGTCGGCTATCGCGCCAGCAACCGTGTCACGGTAAAGATCCGCGACGTGACCAAAGTTGCGAACGTGATCGACGTGCTGGTCGCCGCCGGCGCCAATGACATCGGCGGCATCCACTTCAGCGTGACGCAGGCATCCAAATATCTCGACGAGGCCCGCGAGAAGGCGGTCGCGGACGCCCGCCGCAAGGCCGAGATTTACGCCAAGACTGCCGGCGTGACGCTCGGCGAACCCATCAGCATTACCGAGGAAGGTGCACCCGTGCCGCTACATCGCGGCAAGATGGCAGCCCCCATGGCCACCGGCGCACCGGTGGCGCAAGGCGAGGAGACGCTCTCGGTGACGGTGCTCGTGTCCTGGGCGATCAAGGGAAAAGAATAGTAATTCCCG
The DNA here is from genome assembly GCF_036924715.1 of Bradyrhizobium sp. AZCC 1721. Classification (NCBI taxonomy): domain Bacteria; kingdom Pseudomonadati; phylum Pseudomonadota; class Alphaproteobacteria; order Hyphomicrobiales; family Nitrobacteraceae; genus Bradyrhizobium; species Bradyrhizobium sp. AZCC 1721. The sequence goes on from NZ_JAZHSB010000001.1 coordinate 7,129,025, forward strand.
CCGTCCCTGCGAAAATTGCTGTCGTCCCTGCGAACGCAGGGACCCATAACCACAGGAAGATGTGGTTATGCTGAGCTGTGGCTCCAGCCTTTTTCAAAACCAGCAACGGTGGCTATGGGTCCCTGCGTTCGCACTAGTGGATGCACACATGTTGCAGTGCGATTCAGGCTTCATATGCAATTTTAGAATCGAAGATGCGAGCTCATCGAAATTTTGGAATCGAGGCTGGCGTTTTCGCGCAAGATCGGAATCCAGCGCTTCGGTGGGGTGGAGAGCGCGCGCAGCAAAACTACGTCGCAACACTTGAGAAGTGCAAAAACCCTTGGCTTTTCATGAGTATTTGCGGCGCAACAAGTGTGCATGCCCTAGTGCGTTCGCAGGGACGACAAGAGTTAGATCTCCACCACCTGCCCCGGCTTCAGCGCGCAGAACCGCTCCGGCGGAATCTTCGCTTCCTTCAGCGCATCGGCCAATGCATTGACCGGCGCGTCGATCGCCTCATCGGTGAGCTGGAACGTGCCGTGATGATGCGCCAGCGCTTCCTTAGCGCCGCAATCGGCCAGCGCCTTCACCGCATCATCTGGATTCATGTGCTGATCCTTCATGAACCAGCGCGGCTCATAGGCACCGATCGGTAGTATCGCCAGCCGCAGCGGGCCGTGCTGCTCGGCCACGCGGCGGAAATGCTTGCCGTCGCCATAGCCGGAATCGCAGACGATGTAGAGTTTGCCGGCCGGCGTCTCCAGCACAAAACTCGCCCACAGCGCCTTGTTGCGGTCGAACAGGCCGCGCGCCGACCAGTGCCGCGTCGGCACCAGCGTCACAGCGATGCCATTGCCGAGCTCCACCCGATCCTGCCAGTCGAACGCCTCGGCTTTGATCGATGCGTCCGCATCGCGCATGGTGACGTCGTTACCGAGCGGCGTGATCACGCGCGGCGAAAACTTTTCGGCGAGTTTTGACAGCGTCGCGATATCGAGATGGTCGTAATGGCCGTGTGAGACCAGCACCACGTCGATCTTGGGCAGCGCGTCGAATGCAATGCCGGGATCATTGTGCCGGTGCGGCCCGGCCCATGAAAGCGGCGAAGCCCGCGGCGACCACACGGGATCGACGAGAATATTGAGATCCCGCGTCTGGATCAGCCAGGAGACATGGCCGACAAAGGATAGCCGCACCTTGTCGCCGGAAACGCGCGGCGGCGGCGTATCGCTCTGCGCATTCGGCACCCAATCCGGCCAGCTCGCGCGCTTGCGGTCGGTGCCGAACTGCCAGCGCAGCACCTCCGCCAATGATTTTGGCGGCACGCCGTCGGGATCGAAGAAGCGCATGCCGTCGAAATGATCGGAGACAGGACCCTCATAGGTTTTCATATTGCTGATCCAGACAGACGGCACGCCGATGGCCGTGGCGGCTCCGGCGAGCACTGCAAAGACGCGGCGGCGAGTAATGGACATCACGACAGGCGGGACAGAACAAGAGACATGGGGCCTTATATGGCGTGTGCGGGTTCAACTTGGAACATGCGACGAAAGAAGCCTGATCGCCCACCGCCTTCATCTTGGATAATGCAACCATGTCAAAGCCTTACGCCTCAATCGCAGGGCATTATGCCCTAGTTTCTCCTTGACTTTCACCCCATCCGAGGGTTTAACCCGCCCACTTTCTCGGAAAGACGTTCTTTTCGACCCGCCGCCCGGCCCATGAGACCGGAGGCCAACGCCCGACAGCGCGATGCGCCCTCGGGCGCGAAAGTGTTTGGAATATCGTTTTGGCGTTTGGCGCCAGAGCGCATACGTCGTCACCCGCGCAGGCGGGTGATCCAGTATCCCAGAGCAGCTCGTTTAAACCGAGAGGCTGCGGCGTACTGGATACCCCGCTTTCGCGGAGTATGACGGCGGTGGGTTAGGCAGCGCCTGCCGCGTGCAGGACAAAGGACAACGGCATTGTTCGACAATCTGTCGGAAAAGCTTGGTGGGATACTCGATCGGCTGACGGGCCGCGGCTCGCTGTCGGAGGCCGACGTCGACGCCGCGATGCGCGAGGTGCGCCGCGCGCTGCTGGAAGCCGACGTTGCGCTTGAGGTGGTCCGAAGCTTCACCGAGCGCGTCCGCGAGCAGGCGGTCGGCGCCACCGTCGTCAAGTCGGTCACGCCAGGCCAGATGGTGGTCAAGATCGTCCATGACGAGCTGATCGCCACCCTCGGCGCGGACGGACAGACCATCGATCTCAACGCGGTGCCGCCGGTCGCCATCATGATGGTCGGTCTCCAAGGCTCCGGCAAGACCACCACCACCGCAAAGCTCGCCCGCCGCATGACCCAGCGCGACAAGCGCAAGGTGCTGATGGCCTCGCTCGACATCTACCGCCCGGCGGCGATGGAGCAACTGGCCGTGCTGGGGCGCGACCTCGACATCCCGACGCTGCCGATCGTGACGGGGCAAAAGCCGGCGCAAATTGCAAAACGCGCACTCGAAGCCGGCAAGCTCGGCGGCTACGACGTGGTGCTGCTCGACACCGCCGGCCGCACCACGCTCGACGAAGAGATGATGAGCGAGGCGGCCGAGATCAAAGCCACGGCCAATCCGCATGAAGTGCTGCTGGTCGCGGACTCCCTGACCGGCCAGGACGCGGTCAACCTCGCGCGCGCCTTCGATCAGCGCGTCGGCCTCACCGGCATCGTGCTGACGCGCGTTGACGGCGACGGCCGCGGCGGCGCCGCGCTGTCGATGCGCGCGGTCACGGGAAAACCGATCAAGCTGATCGGCACCGGCGAAAAGACGGACGCGCTGGAAGACTTTCACCCCAGCCGCATTGCCGGCCGCATCCTCGGAATGGGCGACGTGGTGTCGCTGGTCGAACGCGCGGCGGCGAATATCGACGCCGAAAAGGCCGCGCGCACCGCCGAGCGGATGCGCAAGGGCCAGTTCGACCTCAACGACATGCGCGAGCAGTTGCTGCAGATGGCGAATATGGGCGGCATCAGCGGCTTGATGGGCATGATGCCGGGCATTGCCAAGATGAAGAACCAGATTGCGGCAGCCGGCATCGACGACAAGATTTTGAAGCGCCAGGTCGCGATCATCGATTCGATGACACGGGCTGAGCGCAAGAACCCGGACATTTTGAAGGCCAGCCGCAAGAAGCGCATCGCCGCCGGCGCCGGCCAGAATGTCGAGCAGGTCAATAAGCTCCTGAAGATGCACCGGAACATGGCCGACGTGATGAAGGCGATGGGTTCGGGCAAGCGCGGCCCGCTCGCCGGCATCGCGCAGGCGATGGGTTTTGGCGGCGGCATGAAGCCGCCTTCGCCGGAAGAGATGAAGGCGCTGGCGGACAAGATGCAGGGCGGCGCCGGTCCAGGCGGCCTGCCGAATTTGCCCAAGGATCTTCCCACCGGCCTGCGCCAGGGATTGCCGAATCTGCCGGGGCTTACCGGGCTGAGCGGCAAGCCGAACCTGCCGGGCCTCGGCGGCTTTCCGGGGAAGAAGAAATGAGGACACCGTCATTGCGAGCGAAGCGAAGCAATCCATCGATCCGCGGAAAGAAAGAGTGGATTGCTTCGTCTCTTCGCTCCTCGCAATGACGCCAATTCACACCGTTCAGATCATCGAGTTTTACATTTAACAGGAGAACTAAATGTCAGTCGTTATCCGCCTCGCTCGCGCAGGCACCAAGAAGCGTCCGGTCTATCACGTCGTCGTCGCCGACTCGCGCTTTCCCCGCGACGGCCGCTTCATCGAGCGTCTCGGCCACTTCAATCCGCTGCTGCCGAAGGACAATGAATCGCGGCTGAAGCTCGACATGGACAAGGTGAAGTCCTGGCTCGCCAAGGGCGCGCAGCCGTCGGATCGCGTGACGCGCTTCCTGGATGCGGCCGGTGTCGTCAAGCGCGCCGCCCGCAACAACCCGGAAAAGGCCGTGCCGCGCAAGGAGCGCAAGGCTCGCGCCGAAGCCGCCGCGAAGGCGTAAGGCTTAGCGGCGCGCGACGGTGAAAACACCGATTTGCGTCGCCCGTATCGGCGCCGCGCATGGCGTGCGCGGCGCGGTGAAACTGTGGACGTTCACCGAGGATCCGCTGGCCGTAAAGCAATACGGCCCGCTGATGACCAAAGACGGCGCGCGCCAGTTCGAGGTGACGCATGTCCGCGAGGCCAAAGACCATCTAGTGGCGACGCTGAAGGGCATCGCCACCCGCGACGACGCCGAGCGGCTCAATGGCCTCGAACTCTATGTCGCCCGCGACAAATTGCCTGAGACCGACGAGGGCGAGTATTACCACGCCGACCTGATCGGACTTGCCGCCGTCAACGCCGCGGGCGAGCCGCTCGGCCGCGTGATTGCGATTCACAATTTCGGGGCCGGCGACATTATCGAGATCGCGCCTCCGCAAGGCGCCACTATGCTGCTGCCGTTCACCAATGCAGTCGTGCCGACGGTCGATCTGGCGAATGGCCGCGTGGTGATCGAGCTGCCGCAGGAAATCGAAGGCGACGACGCTCCGACGCTTACGTGATGGGTTTTGTATGACCTGGCGCGCCACCATTCTCACCCTCTTCCCCGAGATGTTTCCCGGGCCGCTCGGCGTCAGCCTGGCCGGCAAGGCGCTGGCCTCCGGGCTGTGGGAGTTGGAGGCGCGCGACATCAGGGACTCCGCCACGGACCGTCACCGCAGCGTCGACGACACGCCGGCCGGCGGCGGTCCCGGCATGGTGCTGCGGGCGGACATTCTGGCCGCGGCGATCGACGCCGCGGATATCTCTCCCGACCGACCGCGCCTCCTGATGAGCCCGCGGGGTCGGCCATTGACCCAGCCCATGGTTGCCGAATTTGCCACAGGACCCGGGCCCCTGATCGTCTGCGGCCGGTTCGAGGGGGTCGATCAGCGGGTCATCGAGGCACGGAACCTCGAAGAGGTCTCGGTCGGTGACTACGTTCTGTCAGGAGGCGAAATCGCCGCGATGGCCCTGATCGACGCCTGCGTCCGGCTTTTGCCGGGGGTGATGGGCAAGCAGACCTCGGGAGTAGACGAAAGCTTCTCCGAGGGACTACTGGAATACCCCCAGTTTACGCGGCCGCAGGAGTTCGAGGGCCGCGGCATCCCCGAAATCCTGACCTCCGGCGATCATGCCAAGGTGGCGGCATGGCGGAGGGCCGAGGCCGAGGCGCTGACCCGGGCGCGGCGGCCGGATTTATGGGCGGCGAGGGGCGGCCAAAAAGGCACAAAAAGCACGACAGACGGGTGACAAGCGGCCGCCTATGCCTTATACGAGCGCCAAATCCGCACACGCGCAGGATAGATGGACGTTTGCGCAGCCCCCGAAAGGCTGGGCGCGCCGCCGATGGAGATTTCAATGAACCTCATTCAACAGCTCGAAAAAGAGCAATTCGAAAAACTGTCGGCGACCAAGTCGATCCCCGAATTCGGCCCCGGCGATACCGTGATCGTCAACGTCAAGGTGGTCGAAGGCGAGCGCACCCGCGTGCAGGCCTATGAAGGCGTCTGCATCGGCCGTTCCGGCGGCGGGCTCAACGAGAGCTTCACCGTCCGCAAGATTTCCTACGGCGAAGGCGTGGAGCGCGTGTTCCCGGTGATGTCGCCGATGATCGACTCGATCAAGGTGGTGCGCCGCGGCAAGGTGCGCCGCGCCAAGCTGTATTACCTGCGCAGCCTGCGCGGCAAGTCGGCCCGCATCGTCGAGAAGCAGGACCGCGCCGCCGCCGTCGGCGAGTAACTTTTCCCGAACGGGATGCGACAAAAGCGCGGGGTTTTGCCCCGCGCTTTTTTGTTGCGCCTCCACGTCATTGCGAGCGCAGCGAAGCAATCCATCTATCCCCGTTCCGAGAAATGGATTGCTTCGCTCCGCTCGCAATGACGGGGAGAGACCAAGGCCGGACCCACTCCTCGCAATGACGGTGGCAACAAACGCATATCGCACTTGGATGTGCCATGTGATATGAGGCTGGAATGGTTCTAGATCGCACCAGCGCCGCCTTCGGCACCGCTCAGCTCGTCGTCATCGACGACCGCTCGCGGCTGCCTGGCCGCTTCTTCGGGCGGTTCACGACGTCGGCCACGTCCGAGCTTACGCGAGCACCTTGACGCTGCGACGTCTGTAGCTTGCGCCTTTCGCGCTTAACCGCTCACACAGAATTTCCTTTGGAGCTTACGCTCATGTCTAAACCGACTACGCTGTACGACAAGATCTGGAACGACCATCTGGTGCACGAAGCCGAAGACGGCACCTGTCTGCTCTATATCGACCGCCATCTGGTGCATGAAGTGACTTCGCCGCAGGCGTTCGAAGGCCTGCGCGCGACGGGGCGCAAGGTTCGCGCGCCGGAGAAGACGCTCGCCGTCGTCGACCACAACGTGCCGACGACCGATCGCACAAAGCCCAATCCCGACCCTGAGAGCGCCGAGCAGATCAAGGCGCTGGCGGAGAACGCGAAGGAATTCGGCATCGAATATTACAACGAGTTCGACAAGCGCCAGGGCATCGTGCACGTGATCGGTCCCGAGCAGGGCTTTACCCTGCCCGGCACCACCATCGTCTGCGGTGACAGCCACACCTCCACCCATGGCGCGTTCGGCGCGCTGGCGCATGGCATCGGTACGTCCGAAGTCGAGCACGTGCTGGCGACGCAGACGCTGATCCAGAAGAAGGCGAAGAACATGCGCGCGGTGGTCGACGGCAAGTTGCCCGACGGCGTCACCGGCAAGGACATCATCCTCGCGATCATCGGCGAGATCGGCACCGCGGGCGGCACCGGCTACGTGCTGGAATATGCCGGCGATGCGATCCGTGCGCTGACGATGGAAGGCCGCATGACGGTCTGCAACATGTCGATCGAAGGCGGCGCCCGCGCCGGCCTGGTCGCGCCGGACGAAAAGGCGTTCGAATTCCTGAAAGGCCGCCCGAAGTCGCCGAAGGGCGCCGATTGGGACGCCGCGATGCGTTATTGGGAAAAGCTGCGTTCCGATGAGGGCGCCCATTTCGACCACGAGATCCGGCTGGACGCGGCAAAGCTGCCGCCGATCGTGACCTGGGGTACCTCGCCCGAGGACGTGGTGTCGATCTCGGGCTTCGTGCCCGATCCCGACAAGATCGAGGACGAGGCCAAGCGGCTCTCAAAGCACCGCGCGCTGAAGTATATGGGCCTGACGGCGGGAACGAAGATCACCGACATCAAGCTCGATCGCGTCTTCATCGGCTCCTGCACCAACGGCCGCATCGAGGATCTGCGCGCCGCCGCAAAGATCGCCGAGGGCAAGACCGTCAGCGCCAACGTCAATGCGATGATCGTGCCGGGCTCAGGCATCGTGAAGGAGCAGGCAGAAGCCGAAGGCCTCGACAAGATCTTCATCAAGGCCGGCTTCGAATGGCGCGAGCCGGGCTGCTCGATGTGCCTTGCGATGAACCCGGACAAGCTGAGGCCGGAAGAGCGCTGCGCCTCGACCTCGAACCGCAATTTCGAGGGCCGCCAGGGTTTCAAGGGCCGCACCCACCTGGTGTCGCCCGCGATGGCTGCTGCGGCGGCGATCGCCGGACACTTCGTCGACGTCCGGGACTGGCGCTAACGCTTTCCTTTGTCTCGATAGCGAGACATTCCGGAAACGGCCCGTTAACAGGCAAAGCGCACACTGGTCCCTTGCGGAGCGCTTTCGCGAGGGACTCTTGGCCGTGACCGACAAGTCTGAATTTGTCGATATGATCAGCGAGGCGACGCGGCAGGTGCGGCGCCGCACGACGCCGCGCATCGTCGACCTCCAGCCTGTCGCCACCAAGGAAGCCTCGCGCCTCAGCCACTGGCCACCGGAGCACTGGCAGCAATGGCGGATGGAGACGCTGACGCCTTGGAAGCTCAAGCCGTGGCGGGGCAAGGATTGGGATTGAGCCAGTAGTGTTACCTGAAAACAGGAGCGTTACCTGAAAACAGGCGCCCTTTCGGGCGCCTGTTTCATTTCAACCTGTCTCACCAATAGGCGTAGTAGCGGTGGCGCCACCACCAGGGCGGCCTGCAGATCCTGCGCGGCCCATAATAGGTCCAGATCACGCGGCAGCGCAGCGGATAATAGTAGGCCGGATACGTATAGTAGGCCGGCGCGAAGTAGAAGCGGCTGTGGAAGTGACGCCGGTGGTGGAAGTGTGGGCGATGAAAGGCGTGACGATGTACGAAGCGGGGTCCGCCGCCATGGAAGACGGGTGCCGGACGAAAGCCGCCACGGTGGATCGCCAACCCACCGCCTCTGAACCCGCCGCCGTGAAAGGCCGCTCCGCCGCCGCGGAAGCCGCCGCCATGGAAACCGCCGCCGCCACCACCGCGAAAGCCGCCGCCGGCGAAACCGCCACCGCCGCCGCCGCGGAAGCCACCGCCGATCGTCGGGCTGCGGTGTTGAATCTCGGTCGTCAGTCCGTCGGTTGCATATTTCGCTGACGGCGCCGTTCCGGGGGTTGCTAGCGAAAGCGCCTCGGCGCGCTGTTGTGATGCCGCTGCGAGCGCGAATACTGCCGCAGCCGTAACGCCCAGACGGCGGACCAGGCCGCGTCCGGGTTCGGATGTTGTCATGGATTATCCTCCCTAACCGGCGACGCGCGCTGCTCTGCGGCTGCTCGCGTCGCGTCCTCTGCGATCGCTCCCAACGTGACGTTAGAGACAGACACGTGAACGCGCCATGAATGCGCCGACCTCAGCGATGAATGCGCAGGAAAGTGCGTTGAAGAGATTTCTGCGGCTGACAGAAGTTATGCACGCTCACTACCAGAACGGTCCAAACCCGATGCCGAAGGTGAACGGCGCGGGCGCGTAATAGGGATACGGCCGATAGTAGACCGGCCGCGCGTAATAATAGGGCCGGTAGTAATAAGGGCGATAATACGGACGGTAGTACGGACGATAATAGCCATAGTGACGATAGTAGCGCCGTTGCGCGCTCAAATCGGTGGCGTCGGATGTGCCGGCGCTTTGCGCCTTCGCCTGCGGCGCCGCGGCGGCCCTATCAATCGCCGCCGGCCCGGCGATCGCGAGCGCGCCGACGACAAGGGCTGCAGAGATCAAGCTCCTCATGATGGACTCCTCTTGCTGAAGCTGATGTCAGAGATAACGGGCGGTAATCTCGCCAGTTTCAAGGCGATCGCTGAAATCGAAACAGGCCCGCGATGAAGCGGGCCTGTTGGCATCTGCGCCAAGTTGCCGCAATCACCAGCGGTGCCAGTGACGATGATGATGGTGGTGATGGCGATGATGGTGGTGGTGCCAGCGATGCCACCGATGATGATGGTGATGGTAGCCGTGATGGTAGCCGTGATGTCGCCAATGCACTTCTGTCGTCGCCAACCTGGCATCCTCCTGAACCGCCGCGGCGGCGCCGGGATTGCTGAGCGACAGCGCATTGGCACGCTCGGCCGGAGCGGCAAACGCCAGCAAGGCACCAACGGCGGCAAGCCCAAAAACCTTCACTACCTGCATATCCAGTCTCCTCGGGTCGTCGGATGCACGTCTGCGCCGAATGGCTTGCATCAACTAACGGCATCGCCGCGACACGTGCACAGACTGAAGCAAGTGACTTGAATGCGGTGTGAATGAGTGCGCCATGAACATGAAGAATGCGCCACGAACATGAACGGATGCTGCTTGCCGCGATCTCGCGCGCACGGTTTGCGCAGACCGCCGTCAGCAACATCAACAGCGTTTGTCCACAGGGCCCTACTCGGCGCCTGTCGGAAAAATGCTCGACAGAAAAATAGAGAGGGGACGAATCTAGCCCGGCCGCCACCAGCAGTTCATGCGCGGGGTGATTACCGTGCCGCTCGGCCGGTACTCCTGCACGTAATGTGCGGTGCAATCGCGCACGGCGTTCGGCCCTGGGTTGTAGCGCGGATAGACACTGGGAGCCCACGGCTCGCTGCGATAGATCGGCACGCGCCGCAGCGGGCGCCGGCGCTGGGCGGAAACATCCGTGACGATCGGCTGCGGCGCCTGCGCGGTCCGCAGCACTGATGACGCCGTCTGCGCCTGCGCAGCCGCCACGTCAGGGAGCAAAAGCCCGGCCAAGGCAGCCGATATGGCGACCGTCACAATCCGCTTCATTGAAGTCCACCCAAAACTGATCCCCCGGTACGGTCACCGATTGGCGCGTCAAAATCAACTCGCAAAACTAGTATGCGCCTGGGCACAACACACGCTAAATACGACGTGATGTGGACCGAAGCAAAAGCGCCCTCGCTCGCCGAAATGGAAGCCATGGCGCATGAGGTGTTCGAGCGCCTGCCCAAGGGATTTCGTACCCTGTGCGAGGGCGTGATCATCCGCGTGGACGATTTCCCGACCGACGAGGTCCTGGACGAGATGCAGGCGCAGAGCGAGTTCGACCTGCTCGGCCTGTTCCAGGGCATCGGCCTGCCGCAACAGAGCAACCAGGACATAGCCCGCCTTCCCAACATGATTTGGCTCTACCGCCGCCCGATCCTCGACTACTGGGCCGAGCATGAGGAAACGCTGGGCCATATCGTCCGCCACGTCCTGATCCACGAAATCGGGCATCATTTCGGGCTGTCGGACGCCGATATGGAGGCGATCGAGGCCGCCGCAGACTAGGCCGGTTCGCGCCAAAACAGGCGGCCTATGCGCAAATTGGCCTTTTGCCGGGGCCACATTCGCGATAAATCACTGGCCCGTCCCACCTTTTCAACCGGGAAGTGCGATCGATGGAAAAGTTCACCACACTGGAAGGCGTCGCGGCGCCCTTGAAGATCATCAATGTCGACACCGACATGATCATTCCGAAGCAGTATCTGAAGACCATCAAGCGCACCGGCCTTGGCAAGGGTCTTTTCTCCGAACAGCGCTACAGGGACGACGGCAGCGAAAACCCGGATTTCGTCCTCAACCAGCCGGCCTATCGCAACGCCAAGGTGCTGGTCGCCGGCGACAATTTCGGCTGCGGCTCGAGCCGCGAGCACGCGCCGTGGGCGCTGCTCGATTTCGGCATCCGCTGCGTGATCTCGACCTCATTCGGCGACATCTTTTACAACAACTGCTTCAAGAACGGCATTCTGCCGATCCGCGTCTCACAGGAAGACCTCGACAAACTGTTCGACGACGCCGAGCGCGGGGCGAATGCAACGCTGACCATCGATCTCGCCAACCAGGAGATCCGCGGCCCCGACGGCGGCAAGGTCAAGTTCGAGATCGATCCGTTCCGCAAGCACTGCCTGATGAACGGCCTCGACGACATCGGCCTGACCATGGAAAAGAAATCCTCGATCGACGACTACGAGGCCAAGCTTAAGAAAGAGCGCGCCTGGGCCTGATTGTGCTACGAGAGCCCCGGCGAAAATCGGGGCTCTTTTGTTAGGGAGGCGGCGCGGATGCGGCCTGACGTCGTCACCTTCTGGCACGGCCGCCTCGACGGGCTGCGACTGACCTGCCTCAGATCGCAGGTTGCCGCCGGCCACAAGGTCACCGTCTACAGTTTCGATCCACTGCCCGGCCTGCCCGACGGCATCGGCAACGCCGAAGCCGAAGCGATCCTGCCGCATTCCTTTTCCGAGCGGCTGCGCCCGCCCGAGGCTGATGGAAGCTGGCGCGACTGGACCATCCTGCAGTTCAGCGATTTCTTCCGCATGCGGCTGATGGCAGAAAACGCCGGACTGTGGCTCGACGCCGACGTGCTGCTGCTCAAACCGATCGAGGTCGATCCGGCAAAGCCTTACTTCGCGTGGGAGCGCCGGCGCCAACTCGGCAACTCGGTGTTGTACCTGCCGGCAAACGATCCGATCGTACGGGCGTTCGAGGATCTGATGGAGCAGGAGGACCTGACGCCGGACTGGCTGGCGCTGCGTCATCGCCTCACCTTCATGCTGCGTCAGTTGCGTCGCCGATCGAGCCGTCTCTCCGACATCCGCGTCGCGATCTACGGCCCCGCCGCGCTCACCGCGCTGGCGCGCCGCGCGAACGAATTGCAGCACGCGCTGCCGAAGCAGTCGTTCTATGCGGTGCACGCCGAGCCAAAGCTGTTCTTCGAGCCTTCGGATTTTTCAGGCCTGCTTGCCGATCCGCAACTCATCGGCCTGCACATCTCGCCCAAAGGCCGCGGCGGTGAAAAGCCGATTCCCGGCAGCCTCTATGCCTGGGCGGCGGAGAGGTTCGGCTCCGCACTCCACCCTCCCCTGGAGGGGGAGGGTCGGCTCGCATGAGCGCAGCGAGTGCGAGACGGGGTGGGGTGATCTCTCCGCTCGGGCACTGCTGGATGTGGAGAGACCGTCACCCCACCCCGCCGCTCATTTCATGAGCGGCGCCCTCCCCCTCCAGGGGAGGGTAAGATCAATGCCCCATCGCCGCGATCGCATCCGCAATCGCTATCGTCCGCCGTGCCATGTCGGCGTGCAGCCGTTCCACCATCCGCCCGTCGAGCTGGATCGCCCCGCGCGAGGCGTTTTCCGGCTTTTCGAATGCCGCAATGATTTTGCGCGCCTGCTCGACCTCCTCGGCCGGCGGCGTGAAGATCGCGTTGCAGGCCTCGATGTGGCTCGGATGGATCAGCGTCTTGCCGTCGAAGCCGAGATCGCGGCCTTGCGCGCATTCGGTCGCAAAGCCGTCGATATTGCTGATGTCGCTATAGGGACCGTCGAGAATTTCCAGCCCGTGCGCGCGCGTCGCCAGGATGCAGTGCGTGATCATCGGAATCATCGTGGCGCGGCCCGGCTGCATGCGGATCCGCGTTTCCCGCGAAATGTCGTTCGGCCCGAACACGAATCCCGCAAGCCTGGTTTCGGAATCCCGCGATGCCGCGGCGAGCTTGTCGGCGTCCAGCACCGCGCGCGCGGTTTCGATCATGGCCCAGACCCGGATCGAGGTGGGCGCGTTGATGTCGCTGAGGCGATTGGCGATCGCGTTGAGATCGCCGACGGTGGAGATCTTGGGAACCAGAATGCCGTCGGGCCGCGCCTTGCCGGCCATGGTGACGTCCTCGACCCACCAGGGCGTATCGAGACTGTTGACCCGGATCAGCACCTCGCGCTTGCCGAACCCGCCCGCCGCGATCGCCTTGGCGATCTGGTCGCGGGCCATTGCCTTGGCGTCCGGCGCCACCGAATCCTCGAGGTCGAGGATGATCCCGTCGGCCGGCAGGTTGCGCGCCTTTTCCAGCGCCCGCGCGTTGGATCCGGGCATGAACAACAGGCTGCGGCGCGGACGGATCATGGGCTGGTTTCCTTGGTGACCTTGAGGCCTCCGCGATATCATCTCGCGCGGCGGCCTGAAAGCCTTGTTCCCGTCATCGGCTTATGGTTAGGCATGGCACCATGACCTCTTTCCCGCAACATCTGCTCGACGGTTACAGGTCCTTCACCTCGCAACGGCTGCCGACCGAACAGACGCGCTACCGGGAACTCTCCGAGCGCGGCCAGTCGCCCGCCGTGATGGTGATCGGCTGCTGCGATTCCCGCGTCTCGCCGGAAGTGATTTTCGACGCGGGCCCTGGCGAGTTGTTCGTGGTGCGCAACGTCGCCAACCTGGTGCCGGTCTACCAGCCGGACGGCGGCGCCCATGGCGTCTCCGCGGCGTTGGAATATGCGGTCAACGTGCTGCGCGTCAAACACATCGTCGTGCTCGGCCATGCCCAGTGCGGCGGCATTCGCGCCTTCATCGACAAGATCGACCCGCTGTCGCCGGGCGACTTCATCGGCCGCTGGATGGCTATGTTCATCAAGCCGGGCGAGGTCGTCGAACAGCGCGAGCGCGAGACGATGCAGGAGTTCACGATCAGGATCGAGAAGGCCGCGATCTTCCGCTCAATGGAAAATCTGATGACGTTCCCGTTCGTGCGCGCCCGCGTCGATCGCGGCGAGATGGAATTGCACGGCGCCTATTTCGGCGTCGCCGAGGGTTCGCTATTCGTGCTCGATCAGAAGGCGAAGGAGTTTCGCAGCGTGCGGGAGGGCGAATAGCGAATGGCGAGTAGCGAATAGAATGAATTCCATTCGCCATGCGCCACTCCCCATTCGCTGGGCTCACGCCGCCTTCTTTTTCGCGGTGATCAGCTTGCGGTTGATCAGGCATTCGGCGATCTGCACCGCGTTCAGGGCGGCGCCCTTGCGCAGATTGTCGGAGACGCACCACAGGACGAGGCCGTTCTCCACCGTCGCGTCCTCGCGGATGCGGCTGATATAGGTGGCGTCCTCGCCGGCTGCTTCGTAGGGCGTGACGTAGCCGCCGGGCTCGTGCTTGTCGATCACGAGGCAGCCCGGCGCGTTGCGCAGGATGTTGCGCGCTTCATCGGCCGTGATCGGATTCTCGAATTCGATGTTGACGGCCTCCGAATGGCCGACGAACACCGGCACCCGCACGCAGGTGGCGGAAAGCCTGATCTTGGGATCAAGAATCTTCTTGGTCTCCGCCATCATCTTCCATTCTTCCTTGGTGTAGCCGTCCTCCATGAACACGTCGATCTCGGGGATGACGTTGAAGGCGATACGCTTGGGGAATTTCTTGTTGATCAGCTCGTCATTGGTGTAGACGGCCTTGGTCTGCGAGAACAGTTCGTCCATCGCATCCTTGCCGGCGCCCGAGACCGATTGATAGGTCGCGACCACGACCCGCTTGATGGTGGCCTTGTCGTGCAGCGGCTTCAGCGCCACCACGAGCTGCGCGGTCGAGCAGTTCGGGTTGGCGATGATGTTCTTCTTGGCAAAGCCCGCGGCCGCATCGGCGTTCACTTCCGGCACAATCAGCGGCACGTCCGGGTCCATCCGCCAGGCTGACGAATTGTCGATCACGACCGCACCCGCCGCGCCGATCTTGGGCGACCATTCCTTCGACACCGAACCGCCTGCCGACATCAGGCAGATGTCGACGTCGGAGAAGTCGTAGTGCTCGAGCGCTTTGACCTTCAGGGTGCGGTCGCCATAGGACACTTCGACGCCGACGCTGCGGCGCGAGGCCAGCACCACGACCTCGTCGGCGGGGAATTTGCGCTCGTCGAGAATATTGAGCATTTCGCGCCCGACATTGCCGGTCGCACCGACGACAGCGACTTTGTAACCCATCATTCACTCTCCGAGGAAAAATGCCGCCCTGCCGCGTCAAGCGGAAAGGGAGAAGGCAGCGCTTCTATGCGAGAAACGCCGATATGACAACGTTTGGCGGTTGCGTTTGGGCGTTTGATGCATTCGTTTCCGGCCGGTTCGGCCGATTCCCATTATAGGACGACAATTCACCCGGCGCTGGTAAGCTTCGTGGACGAGGTCTACGGCACGCTGGCACGGCTCTGCGCCTATCTGATGACGCTGGCGCTGATGGCCATTGGCGGTATCGCGCTATGGCAGCATTTGCCCGATATCACAACGATGGAGGCGCCGCCGAAGGCCTGGAGCCAGGCCGGGCGCATGGCTCCGGCGTTCGCCGTAAGCCAGTTCATTTTTCCAGGCAAGATAGAGACTTACGAGGTTTTTCGGCATCCCGAGGGGGGCCGCAAGGACGTGTTCCGCTGGAGCGGGCCCGGCGTCACGCCGGTCGCCGACCTCGAAATCTATCGTCCGGGCGAAGAAATCGATCAGGTCGGCTCGGCGGCCGGCTACCTTGCCGCAAGGATGGACCCGGCTGGCCCGCGCGAGCTGGAGGCTGCCGGGATCATCGACAGCAAGTTCGGCCCCGTGAGGCTGTTTCGCCGGATCGGCGGCACGGAGGCCGCAAGCGCATGCCTCCGATTTTTCAAACACATCGATGAGCCGAAATTCCGTCTCTCGGGCTGGTCATGCCTGGGCGAGGGTGTGCCGGCCCGCCGCGCCGCGATCGGCTGCATGCTGAACCGGCTGATCCTGCTTTCGGCCGGCAACGATACGAAACTTACGGAATTGTTCGCCCGCGACGAAGTCAGGCGCAGCGATTGCGCGGCGTCAGGCGCGCCGGCGCTGTCTGCCGATTGGGTGATGGACGCCGATAACCCGCGGCTGCGCGGCACCCTTTAGGCCCCACGTTGGCGGCGTCAAATTCCGCCGCACCTCACGATTGTGGCAACAAGCGGCCAAGACAGTTGTTTTCATGAAACTTTTTCGCTTCGCACCGCATTATTCCGGCGCGGTGTGGCGCAATTGACCTAGCGACGACGGTCTTGCCGCGGCTACAATGCACGCAACCAGATTTGACGATCCGCCGGCCCGTCACGGGCGGACAATGACGAGGATGCAATGACCCGAAAATTCCCTGCTGCGAGCAAGCTCGCGATGTTGCTTGCCGCGGCCGCCCTCGTCGCCATCGGTGTGACCGCCGCCAGCGCTCAGTCCAAGCAGCAGCGATATGACCGGGACGGCCGTCCCTATTACGGCGCAAACGGTCCCAACCGGGTGTACCAACAGGGCCCGCGCACCCGCGTCTACGTCACCACGCGCTCCTGGCTCGATGCCGGCACCGAAGTCTTGCCCGGCGACCGCAAGTTCATGGACTACGCCTTCCCGTCGCCGTACGGGTACCCAACGTTCGCGCGCGAAAACCTCAACCGCCCGATCGACCGCCAGCCGCTCAACCCGCCTTCAGATTTGGGCGGCCAGCCGACCCAGTTCCCGCTGTATTGATTTAGATCGAATAACCACGCCGTCGCCCCTGCGAACGCAGGGGCCCATACGCCGCGGCTTCTCGATTCAGGGACGCTGGTCGACGGCTTTCGCTTCATGACCAACGGCTGTGGATATGGGTCCCTGCGTTCGCAGGGACGACACCGAATTTGTTGCACCTACGCGTGCAGCTTCTGCAATTCCTTCAAAATCGCTTCGCCCATCTGCGTGGTTGAGGCTGCCGTCGTGCCCTCGGACCTGATATCCGCCGTACGCAATCCACTCGCCAGCACCGCTGCGATCGCCGCGTCGACCTTGTCGGCCAGCGCGCCCAAATCGAAGGAATAGCGCAGCGCCATCCCGAACGACGAAATCATCGCGATCGGATTGGCCAGCCCCTTGCCGGCGATGTCGGGCGCCGAGCCGTGCACCGGCTCGAACAGCGAGCGGCGCTTTTTGGTCTTGGCGTCGATCTCGCCGAGCGAAGCCGAGGGCAGCATGCCGAGCGATCCCGTGAGCATCGCCGCGATATCGGACAGCATGTCGCCGAACAGATTGTCGGTCACGATGACGTCGAATTGCTTCGGCGCCTTCACCAGCATCATGCCGCCGGAATCGGCGAGCTGATGCTCCAGCGTCACGTCGTTGTATTCGCGCGCATGGACGGCCGTCATGACCTCGTTCCAGAGCACGCCCGACTTCATGACGTTGCGCTTTTCCATCGACGTCACCTTGTTGCGGCGCTTGCGCGCCAAATCGAAGGCGACGCGGCCGATGCGCTCGATCTCATAGGTGTCGTAGACTTGGGTATCGATGGCGCGCTTCTGGCCGTTGCCGAGATCGGTGATGGTTTTCGGCTCGCCGAAATAGACGCCGCCGGTCAGTTCGCGCACGATCATGATGTTGAGGCCTTCGACCGCCTCGCGCTTCAGGCTGGAAGCATCGGCGAGCGCCGGGTAGCACACGGCGGGGCGCAGATTGGCGAACAGGCCGAGATCCTTGCGCAGGCGCAGGAGACCTGCCTCAGGGCGCACCTCGTAGGGCACGCTGTCCCACTTGGGACCACCGACCGCGCCGAAGATGATGGCATCGGCCGACTTGGCTTTGTCCATGTCGCCTTCCGAGATCGACACCTTGTGCGCGTCATAGGCGGAGCCGCCGACCAGCCCCTGCTCGGTCTCGAATGACGCGATGCCTGCCGCGTTCAGCCAGTCGATCAGGCGCTGCACCTCCCCCATCACTTCGGGGCCGATACCGTCGCCGGGGAGAAGCAGCAGTTTATGGGTCGCCATGTCGTTTACCTCAAGACTGGTGTTTTGGTCGTCATTGCCGGGCTTGACGAGCGAAAGAAATCCGCGCGGAGTGCTAGAGCGGCATTGCGCGATTGGCAAGACACCATTGCGGCCGCAGAGCCTGTGCATCCCCCTGCCGGCCTGCCACAATGCCGTTCCGCCGGAGCAAATTCCTTTGCACGCCCCCGACCGTCCCGCGAGTTACGCGCATGCCGCACGGCTGATCCTCATTCTGTCGCTGGCGCCGACCGTCGGTCTCGGCATCGGCCGCTTTGCCTATGCGCTGGTGCTGCCTGACATGCGCGACACCCTGGCCTGGAGCTATTCCGCGGCCGGTTTCATGAACACCATCAACGCCGCCGGCTATCTCGCAGGCGCCCTGCTCGCCTCGCGCATGATCCGGCGTTTTGGACTGGCCGCTTCGGTTCGATGGGGCACGCTGGCCTGCGTGCTGTCGCTGGCGCTCTGCGCCACCACAGGCGATTTCTACGTCCTGAGTTTCGCGCGGCTTCTGGCGGGGGTCGGCGCCGCGGCCGGATTCGTCGGCGGCGGCGCGCTGGCGGCGACGATTGCGCAGTCGCGCCCCGAGCGGGCGAATTTTCTGCTCAGCCTGTTCTATGCCGGCCCCGGGATTGGCATCCTGGCGTCGGGACTGGTGGCGCCGTTCGTGCTGCAGGGCTTTGGGCCGGGCTCGTGGTGGATGGTCTGGTGGGCGATGACCGCGCTGGCGGTCGTCATGACGATCCCGGTCCTGCTCGCACCGTTTCATGCCGGTGCAGCCCTGACCGAAACGACGGCAGCCAAATTCGCCGTCGCGCCGGTCGTGATCTATCTCGCCGGCTACTTTCTGTTTGGCGCCGGCTACATCGCCTACATGACCTTCATGATCGCCTATGTCCGCGACGCCGGTGGTAGTGCCGCGGCGCAGAGCGCGTTCTGGAGCCTGATCGGTGTCAGCGCTTTTATCACGCCCTGGGTATGGCGCCGCGTACTGGCGCTCGATCGCGGCGGCCTCGCCACCACGATCATTCTCGGTGTCAATGCCATCGGCGCGGCGATGCCGATCTTCGGACACTCGGTGTGGCTATTGGCGATATCAGCGCTGGTGTTCGGCGTGGCCTTCTTCGCCGTGGTCGGATCCACCACTGCCTTCGTCCGCTTCAACTACCCGCCGCAAGCCTGGCCCACCGCGATCGCGGCGATGACGATTTCATTCGGCATCGGTCAGACGCTAGGTCCGATCGTGGTCGGCGCGATCACGGATGCGCTGGGCAGCCTGTCGTTTGCGCTGAATGTTTCCGCGGCGATGCTGGCGCTGGGGGCGGTGCTCTCGGCGTTTCAGAAGAAGGTAGTGCAGAAACCCTCGACGTGATGCGTTCTCCATCCGCGGGTCGTCCCTGCGTTCGCACTAGGGCATGCACACATTTCTGAGGCTCCATCCGGCAGCGACGGCGTGGAAGTATTCCAGGCCGTGTTTGAAGGTAATTGGACCGGGCGGTTTGGATGACGGGTAGCCGTCCCAGCCGCCGAGCCGACCGATGATCCAGGCAGCCCAGGCAAGGCTATCGGATGGATGCGGGTTGCTCAGGCGTATGGTTTTGGCCTCAAGCTGTGCGTTAAGGGCAGTGAGCGCCGCAACTTCATCGGCATTGAAGGCGAGGCTGACGGGTTGCTTGCCGCGGCCATCGCGCGCCTGCAAGAGTTGGACGGTGATGACCGCCGCCTTGGCGGCGATGGCGACCAGCTTGAGGAGACGCTCGGCTGAGCCGATCTGACTGTCTTCGAGTTTGAAGCCTTGCGTCTTGAGGACGCGGAAGAACTGTTCGATCAGCCAGCGCCGCTTGTACCATTCGACGATGCGCCAGGCCTCTTCTTTGCCGGTTACCGGGTGGGTGGTGAGAAGCCGCCAATGAAGGGGCTCGACGCCAGCTTCGGGATTGGGTTCACGGACGTCGACCACATATAGCGGCAAGCTCTTAGGCAGATGGCGCAGGAACTTGGTCTGCGGTCGAGCCAGTTCGATCACACCAAAGCGCAGTTCGAGATTTGCGACACGCTCCGGCCGTTGCACTCGCGCGGGCAGCCAGACGGCACGTCGGTCTGTCACAGCTCTGCGCTCAATGGCTGCGTACAAACTGGTGTCGTCCGCGAGCTTGCGATCATGCATGCTGCGGACGATCACATGGAAGTGTTCCTCAGCCGCGCTCGCATAAAGCGCGAAGATGTCGCTCTCGCGATCGCCAATCACGGTGACCATGGCAGCGCCGGCCAGTAACGGCTTGGCTGCAAGGGCGGTGCTGATCCAGCGCTGCGATTCCTTGTCCGACAAGTCGCGCCGGTCGTGTGAGACGGTGCGGCGGCCCTTGCGCGTCCACGCCTGGCCGCTCAACAGGCCAAGGCAGGTGCCGTCGTCGGCATCCACTGCCAGCAGGGGATGGAGTAGCACGCCGTGGACGTTGCCCTTGGCGGTCTCTCCGAGACCGCGGCGGCGCCGCGCCGTGGGATGGAAGTTGATCTCGCTGGTGTCCTGGATCGCCAATACGTGGCGGCCTTCGACCGCTGCGACTGTGCTTTCACTCCAGCTTTCGATGATCTGCTCCGTTGTCACCTTGGGATTGCGCAGGAAGCGGTTGAACCGCACCTCGAGCGCCCGATCGCCCTTCGAAAGTCGCCGCAAACACACATCTTTGCCCGCGACCATGCATTCGAGCAGCGCCGCCCCCCTTTATCAAGGCGGAGATCCCCGAACCGACCCAGCGTCCAATTAATCTGTGACAACATGCCGACACCTCTGCCAAAGCCGAAGTGCCGAAATAGGAATCACACGACTTCCCGATTCTGGAATCCTTGCAGCAGGCCTGAGTCAATCCGCCGCACCTGAACTAGATGTGTGCATGCCCTAGTGCGAACGCAGGGACCCATAACCACAGGATTTCGTGGTTATGGAAGCTGTTCCTCCAGCCTTTTCCAATATTCAGATCCCGCGGTATGGGTCCCTGCGTTCGCAGGGACGACGGGAGTGTGGCAGTTTGCGCCATAAAGTGACGTCGCCTGATGGTAAGGTGTCTGCTCGGCAGCGGGAACTCGAGGAGGACCAACGTCGTGAAGCGGGACCTCGACCTCATCGTCTATGGCGCAACGGGTTACACCGGCCGTCTCATCGCCGAATATCTGGCGACGTCCTATCGCGGCGACGATGCTCCGTCCTGGGCGATCGCGGGACGCTCGACCGACAAGCTCCAGAAGGTGCGTGTCGACATCGGCGCACCGGATGATTTGCCATTGCTCAAGGCGGATGCCGACGAGCCGGCCAGCCTGCGTTCGATGTGCGAGCGTGCGGCCGTGATCATCACGACTGTCGGGCCCTATCAGCTCCACGGTCCCGGGCTGGTGGCGGCCTGCGCAGCCGCGGGAACGGCCTATGTTGATCTCTGCGGCGAGCCGGTTTGGATGCGGCGCATGATCGACGCCTATCACGAAGAGGCGAAACGGACCGGCGCGCGCATCGTCTTCTCCTGCGGCTTCGATTCCATCCCGTTCGACCTCGGCGTGCTCACGCTGCAAGAGAAGGCGCGCGAGAAATTCGGACGCCCGGCGCGGCGGGTCAAAGCCCGCCTGCGCAAGGTGAAAGGCGGCATGTCTGGCGGCACCGCGGCGAGCGCCCAGGCGACATTGGCCGCCGCCGCGCGCGACCCGGCCCTGATCGGGCTGCTGACCGACCCCTTCGCGTTGACGCCGGGGTTCACCGGGCCGTCTCAGCCGTCGGGCCTCATCCCCGAGTACGACCCGCACATGAACGCATGGCTCGTGCCGTTCCCCATGGCGCCGGTCAACACCAAGAACGTGCACCGCACGAATTTCCTGTTGGGTCATCTCTACGGCAGGGATTTCGTCTACGACGAGATGATGGTCGCGCCGGGATTGGGGGAAATCGCCGGCGTGACGACGGAGACGTTTGCCACGGTGTTTTCCTTGTTCAGGACCGGCGGTCTCAAACCCGGCGCGGGCCCGTCCCGGGAAGAGCGCGAGAAGGGCTTCTACGACATCCTTTTCCTGGGCGAGTTGCCGGATGGCGGACGGGTCGAGACGGTCGTCAAGGGCGACCGCGATCCGGGCTACGGCTCGACCAGCAAGATGATCGCCGAGAGCGCTCTCTGCCTCGTGCGCGACGTGCAGGGCGAGGGCGGCATATGGACGCCGGGCGCGCTGATGGGTCCGGCGTTGCGCAAGCGTCTGACGGAGCGCGCCGGCCTCACCTTCAGTGCGCGTTGAGGTAACGCTCAGAACGGCAGCGGCGTGATCCAGTGCGGTTACTTTCGCGCAGCCCCAACACCACCGCATCCTCTCGCCTTTGCGCGAGAGGATGCCTATGTTGCGGAGTACCTGCAGCGCCCCCAAAGCGACAATGGGAGGTATGCTCATGGACGCGCCGAGCAAGGAATTTGCGCTGGCGGGCAGCCTTGAGGAGCTGAAGCTCAAGGGGCGGCTCGTTGTGCGCGGTGACCATCGTCCGATCCTTGTCATCTACGACCGCGGACGTGCCTTCGCCCTCGACAATCGGTGCCCGCATATGGGCTTCCCGCTCGATCGCGGCAGCGTCGAGGACGGTATCCTGACCTGTCACTGGCACCACGCGCGCTTCGATCTCGAAAGCGGCTGCACCTTCGACCTGTGGGCGGACGACGTGCCGATCTGCCCGGTCGAGGTGCGCAATGGTGACGTCTGGGTGAAGACCACGTTCACGCATGCCGATCTCGCCGCGCACTGGCATCAGCGGCTTGCGAACGGCCTCGCCCACGACCTCGGCCTCGTCATTGCCAAGGCCATACATGGTCAGCTCGCGGCCGGCGTACCGCAGACCGAAATCGTACGGGAGGTGGCGCTGTTCGGGGCGCAAAATCGCGACGGATGGAGCGTCGGTCTTACGATCCTTACGGCACTCGCCAATATCCTGCCTTTGCTGCCGGAGGATGAAGCCTATCTCGCTCTATTCCACGGCGCGCGCCGCGTGGCGGCGGACTGCGACGGCGAGGCGCCGCGGCGGGAACGCGCGCCGCTTGGAAGCCGACCAGATCCGGCCGCGCTCAAACGCTGGCTGCGGCGTTGGACAAACGTGCGCCATCGCGAGGCGGCCGAGCGCACCCTGCTCACGGCGATTGCTGCCGGCTTCTCCCCGGCTGAACTCGCCGATGTTCTGTTCACCGCCGAGACCGAGCGGGCCTTCGCCGACACCGGACACTCGCTCGACTTCATCAACAAGGCATTTGAGTGCCTCGACCTGATCGGCTGGCAACACGCGTCAGCTCTGCTGCCGACTATCGTCGGTCAGATGGTAGCGGCCCGTGGCGCCGAGGAATCGACTGCCTGGCGCCAGCCCCTTGACCTTGTTGCGTTGTGTGAGAAATCAACCAGCGAACTCGCGGACCTGTTCGCTGCCGGACGCGGCTCGCGCGACTGGTCGGGCCACGCCGCACTGGCTCAAGAGCTGCTCGGTGACGATCCGGCCAGGATCGTTGACGCGCTCAAGGGGGCGATTCGCGCCGGTGCCGCTCCTGCCGACCTTGGCCAATCCCTCGCCTACGCGGCAGCGCTCAGGGTGGCGCGCTTCGGCAATGCCAACGAGCACGCCGACTGGGAGACGGCGCATCACGTTTTCACCTACGCCAACGCAGTCCACCAGTTGCTGATCCGCATCGGGACTGCCAGCATCGACACTCACGTCACGGCCGTGCGCGGCATATTGCACGGAGCGATGGCGCTCTACCTTGCTCGCTATCTCAATGTGCCGCCGGCGCGCATCCCGGGCGACGGCGGCGAGCAGCTCGATGATCTGCCCGCGGATCCAGAGACGATCAGCGCCGCCTTGCTCGACGCCTTCGACCGGCAGAGACAGGTCGATCTCGCCGCACGCCTGGTGGCACGGCATCTCACGCTCGGCCATTCGCCGCAGGCGTTGATCGCTACGCTCGCGCATGCGGTGCTGCGAGAAGATGCAGGCTTCCATGCGTATCAGATGCTGGAGGCGGGAGTCCGGCAGTTCGGCGCGTGGCGCGACACGGACGAGGGCCGGCACATCCTGATCGCGGTTGCCCGCTATCTGGCGGCCCATTCACCGACAGAACGCGCCTCTCTGCAGACAGCCGACATCGCCCGCCGCTTGATGCGGGGTGGCGAGCTGCATCAAGAGGCTGGATCGTCCTGAGGTCACGCGCTGAGGGCGCACTAAGGGCGATCTGAAGTGACAAAGGCCTGCGCGCCTCAAGGGCGCGACCTCGCGCAGGCGCTGGCGGAGATTCCGATCGAGCCATCCTGCTTCTGCCGACGAATGGGCATGGCAGCCGCGTAGTCGTTCTCGGCTCCAGTTTGGATTGGGCCTTTGGCCGAAACCAGCCTGTCGTCGCATCGGTTGTCTGCGGCAGAGCGAAGATCGGTCCGCGCTCTCTTCGCGGCTGCTTTTGGACCCGAGTCGGACATCGGGGCACTGGCTTGTACTAGTTGTTTGTGCGGCACCCTGGCCAATGTGAGCTCTTTTGGATGGGCGTGGGATCGTGTAGTCTTGTTTAGAGCTGCTCTTCGAGACGGGACGTGCCGACGTCTTCGTTCGAGGCGAATTGGCAGCGGGGAATGCCGTCGGCAGGCATCGCACTCTCAATAGAACCGACAGTCCTTTTGTGCCGGTATCGAGCACTCGCCGTGCCGCACGGGCACGCGAAATGCTTGCTTTGACTGCGACGAGGGAGCGGCACGCAACCACCTTAACGAACGTACCGTCGAGCAACCATTGCGGCCGTGTGGGCTGCGGGAGTGGGCATTGCGCGCAACGAAGGGAGGAGCTGCAACATGATGAAATCCACACTGTTAATGGGACTCGCGGGGCTATCCGCCTTGGCGCTCACCGCGGTGTCTACAGATGCAAACGCGCAGGAAAAAGTCCGCTGGAAGATGCAGAGCGCGTTTGGCAGCCAACTGCCACACCTGGGGCCCCCGGGCGTGCGCTTCTCGAAGAATGTCGAACGGTTGTCGGGCGGAAAATTGGAGATCAAGTTCTACGAGCCCGGCGCGCTGATCCCGCCGCTGGAGTGCTTCGACGCGGTATCGAAGGGCTCGATCGAAGCGTGCTGGACGACGCCGGGCTACCACACGGGCAAGTACCCCGCGCTCGCCTTCTTCACCACCGTGCCGTTCGGCCCGCCCGTCGGCGAGTTCTTTGGCTGGAAGTGGTTCGGCGGCGGCAACCAGTTGCGCGATGAGATCTACGCCAAGCACGGCCTGATTGCGATCGACTCCAGCGCCATCGCACCCGAGACCTCCGGCTGGTTCCGCAGAGAGATCAAGTCGGTCGAGGAGTTGAAGGGGCTGAAGATGCGGTTCTTCGGCCTTGGCGCACAGGTGATGCAGAAGCTCGGCGTCTCCACTCAGTTGTTGGCAGCGGCTGACATCTATCCTGCGCTGGAGCGCGGCGTGATCGAGGCGACCGAGTTCTCAATGCCGACGATGGACACCAAGTTGGGCTTCCATCAGATCGCCAAGTTCAACTATTTCCCGGGCTGGCACCAGCAGGTCTCGGTGGGCGAGCTTCTGATGAACAAGGCGGCCTGGGATGCGCTGTCGGATCAGAACAAGGCGATCATCGAGATCGCCCTCGGCGAAAACATCATGCGCAACTACGCCGAGAGCGACCACGCCCAGTTCGCGGCGATGGCTGAGATGCGCGACAAGTATAATGTTCAGGTCAAGCGCTGGAGCGACCAGGACCTGGCCACGCTGGAGAAGGCCTGGCTGGAAGTGCTGGCGGAGGAATCGGCCAAGGACCCGCTTTTCAAGAAGGTCGCCGACCACTACCTGGACTACCGCAAGAAGTTCAAGGTTTGGGGCGACTCGCAGACGATGAAAGCCACCTACCTGAAGGATTGAGCGGAGGCAGCCGGTGCAGCGCGCGGCTGCGCCGGCTCCCGCCGGGGAGGTTTGCCTCGCCGGCCGGTGATGAGAGCTGCCGGTTGCGCACGGC